>NZ_BAAHYA010000001.1:0-752500 GCF_054657795.1 Desulfomicrobium salsuginis
TCAACCAATTACTAATGCCAACTATTTTTATTGACTTAGGCAAGAATTTTTTCTTCCTCCACAGAATAAAGCGCGAAAGGTCTAAGCCTGATTCACTTCTTAGTTGCTTACAGTTCCCACAGCCTATCTTATAGTTTTCACAACCCATTGCGTAGTGACACCCGCCTGTCATCGGCCACATATCTCGCATAGTCCATACCATAGGCTTATTCACTTTTTTCAAATGCTGCATATCTATAAAACCAGCATTAATCCAATGAAGATGCACAATATCCGCCTCTTCATATTCTCTATTTTTGGTAAAATCATATCCAATTATACCACTGCTAAATATAAACTTTTCCCTTTTTGCATAAAAAGCGGCAAGCATGTGGTCAAAATGAGAACGAAAAAAATTAAAAGCTTTATCTTTTTTGCTTTTTGTTACAGAAACAACACCATTATCGCCCAAAGTTGTGCGGCTATTAGTAAGTATTTTTGACTCAATACCGATTTCTCGCAATCCACAATGCAACCAGTATGCACCTCTTGCAGCGCCGCCACTCAACTCTCCAGCAACAATATGCAACACCTTCATAAATTACCCATAATTGCATTCATCGTGTAACTACCTATTAAATATGCCATCGCCATCTACGCTAGAGAATCTTGCACATACTTATGTTGAAACTGTATTTCTATCTTCACAGCACCCTCCGTCGCATGCGTGTACATCTATAATACTCTCAGGAACCTGTTTTTTTTAATCGACTAAACCTTGCCACCTGACTTGAGACTGGTGTAGCTTGCCAAAATTATAACAAAAACTCTTTAATATTCACTTTTTTATATATTCTATGTTGGAAAATTCACTACTTGCCAATTGACGATATAATATTTCTATATCAAGTTTACCAAAATTTTACAAATATATTTATTCACAGATGAAAAAACTTCATTACAATTTTTTTGAAATGTAAAAAAAATTCTAATTACTGTTTTTCGCATAAAAAATAATGATAATATCAAATACGAGACTAGTCCTATAAATATTCCAGCAAAGAGATGCGCTAAATGTAAATCATTTTTCGTCATTATATTTCTTATAAAATAACAAACAAACAATGCTACAAAAATAGACAAAAATGTTGGCTTAAAAATGACAAAGACAAACTCCAAAAACGAACCACATAGCAACTTAAGAACGGTTTTAATAACAGGATAAATCCAAAAAAAACTTGCAATACAATAAGCTGCCGCGACTCCTTCTATGCCCCACGGCAAACCAACAACAAAAGATGCTGTCAGAAACGGCACTCCAATCAACCCGAGATTGCGTAATACGTCTGATCGCCCTATTGAATTCAAAACAGAACCGCTTGTGCTAACCATTGACTGAAAGAATCCAACAGGCGCTAACCAAGCAATTACATCCGCAGCAGGTAACCAGCGATCACCGAGAAAAACACTGACAAGCGGTTCACGTAGTGCCCAAATTAAGGCCATCAGCGGTGCAGTAATGAAGGCTATAGTTTCAAGTGTTTCCATATAATGTTTTTCAATTAATGAGCGACTGTTCTGTTTACGACTATAAGCAGGAAACATGGCGCGATTGATAACAAATGTAATATTCTGCACAGGAAAAAGCAAAATACGGTAGGCAACATTATAAAAACCCAAATCTACCACGCCTAAAAATTTTCCAATCAGCATTGAGTCTGAGTTTCGATGAAAATAGTTCACAAAATTAAACAAGAATATATTACAGCTGAATCCAAATATCTCTTTCAAAGCCATAAATTTAAATTTAAAAACTGGCCGCCAATCTGAGACAATCCACAGAAATATGGTACTTACAGATGCTGTCACGATACTTTGAACTACCAGCGCATATACTCCACCGCCTTGCCATGCTACAACTATTGCAAAAATTAGTCCACATAATCCAGAAGTCAGTTCAATTTTAGCAATATGTTTGAATAGTGAATCACGTTCAAGCAGTGATTGGTGGACCGTGCCAAGTGATGTGATTGTAAAAACAGGTGCTAAAACAAATAAAATATCAATCAAGCGTGGCTCTTTAAAAAAAATTGACACCAACGATGAAACCGCTATCAAAATTACTGTAGTTATAATACCGAGCAGCACGTTGAATAAGAAAACAGCATTTATCAAATCGAAACTTAAATCCTGCTTCTGTATAATGGCTGCTCCGGTACCCATATCTCGCATCAGTCCAGCAAATGCGGTAACAGTTGCCGCCAAGGCCATTAATCCAAAGTCTTCGGTCGGCAAGATCCGCGCCAAGGTGAATATACTCACAAGCTGCATCAACACCTTCCCAACCTGTGAAACCCCAACCCAAGTGACGCCATGCCGAGTCGTTATTTTATCTTCGGTCATAACCGAGACACTCGCTTTGCGATTCTTATGAGTTTATTGCAAACTCTTCTTGCGAATGTATGTACCTTATTCTCGACTAAAGCATAGGAAGCACAAGGGTAATATACTTTTTGTGTGCTAAAGCAAAGAACAGGCTTGCCGGCCATATTAGCAATTTCTACAGCTTGGCTGACTTCACTCTCGATAAAGAGTTCGGTTTCTTTAAGGTTAAGAAAAATCTCGGCTTTAAAAGATGCATGGCAACCCAATCTGCGCCTAGTTTTGGCATCTGGCAAATTTAACATATGTAGCTGCCCATATTCAAAGCCATGCTTTTTAAGCCACTGTTCAGTATCGAGGCGGTATTTCTCCAGCCTACTCGTAACAAGGTGTCCAACACGATAACTAGGAACAACCAATGGAGGAACATTGTGAATAAATTGAATATAGGCCGGTCCGTCGTCGTTCTCAGAATCGGTTGGGTCCAAACAGAGCACGCCGTCAATGTCAAGGCAACACTTTTCCAAAAACTGTCTATGCATCACATTCCACTCAAACAATCTTGGCAATTCCACAACTTCAAAAAAAATATCTGGTTTGTGAGTGGATTGTTTTGTCGAATATACAACGCAATAGGTGAGATCGTGCGGCCTTCCGAGTTCTGCAATCAGAGCCTGAACTCTCTCCAGCGAACCACCGGACCAGATACTATCATCAACAATTAAAACATGTTTGGCATCACTTGGTTTTAAAACTTCGGCGAACAGGCATTCACGGGTACGCCCGAATATTTTTAAAGGGCTATCTGACAGATAGCCTGCAAGATCGGTTAGTTTGAGATTACGAGAAAGCGCAATCATGTTCGCAGCCAGCATCCCGCTTCGAGGCACGCCAACAACCAAATCAATATCACAAGGTAATTTGTACAGGTTTTCGCGTATGGTATGCGATAAATCTGCGACAGACCGATAGTTCACGGCTTATATCCCCTCATGCCAAGATTTATCCAACCGTGATCGTATCCCCGCACCTCAGAACTGTTCAGTTCGTCAATATTAATCAGACCTGAGTCCGTGAGTAATGATCGCAAGTAGCGTGGCGAGAAAACAGCCATGTGCCAATTGGGATCATTTTTTCGACCAGTACCATCCCCATATGAAAATATACGACCATTTGCCCAGACGCATGGATCACGCCCTTCGTTAAACTTAAACCACCCATCGTTATCAATTTCATTTTTAATCCCAAGCTCTGCGTTGACAAATGTTTGCGCAATTAGAAGTCCATTCGGAATCCATATTTCAATAGATCCACCCGACTTTAAGATACGCACCCACTCCTTAATAACAGACGGCAATTGATACCATGGAATATGCTCGAGAACATGGCTAGCATAAATAAGATCGAACGTTCCAGATGCAAATGGCAACTTTTTTGAAGCATCGCCGATATAGTCAACGTCTCTCCCCCAGACAACATTGATTGTCTCAAATCCAGGAATACGCCTTGGCCCCGGACCAATTTCTAATCTTCTTTCATCTTTTCTTTTGTTCTTGAGCAGATTTAATGGTGTGCACACAAAGCGTGCATATGGATACATAGCGAACCACAAAGCACGTAACACATAACTGCAATAATCCTTAATCCTGTTAATAGAACTTGGACTAAATTTATTTTTCAGAAAAATGATAAATTTATTTTTTAAAGACATCTCAAATTTAACCCTTCAAAAAAAAGATGCTCAGTAATTGAGTCTCTAGAAACAGCGCGACAATAACCTTTTCGATAATTCGACGGGATTCCACGAATTCCACCAAGCCCGATTTGTAATCAGCCTACAGCAACAAGGAGCCCAGCACTATTAAAAATTGATTAACTACAACTACTTTTTTGAAAGAATTATCTTTCCATCCTCGAAAGCTACATCAAGTGGACTTTCACGTTTAATTTGATTGTTTGAGTACTTCTCGTTGTACTCGTCAACATAATACTTCTTAATGGTAATCGTTCCCTTGCCACTTAAGCATGGAGGCTCAACTTCTTTTAATGGCGAAGGCGACTTGCCTTCAATGATCTTGTACTCTTTGAGTTCTACTGGTCCGAACGCGTATGCTTCAAGTATGACATTCCTAAAACACTTAAATTCTTTTTTTGCTCTGGAAACATCGATCTCTTTTTTGTCAGACGAATTCTCCTGTGCAAATTTAAGCAATTTTATTCCAATCTCTTCAATTTTCTTTTTTTTGTCTTCTTTTTTTTGAGTGTCCTTAGCCATGTCAAACCTCCATCACTTCATGTTTGAATTTTTAGCTTCAATTACTACGCATTATCAAATATACATATTAACAGATGACATGGCAAGCAGGCTCTTGACCAGATTATCTTCATAATAAAATCATCGATTTGAAGATGATGAAAATTCTGGTTTTAAACTTCAATCATTCATGCCCTAGAACTAGGGTCTGAATACTTCGGCACCATCGTCCAGCCCCCTCCTTGGGACAAAACAGCCCCTTCCTGGGCCGATCCCCCCGTTTCCCATGATTGGGCAGTCCCAGGCTCCAAAATCTCAGGAGACTCGGAATGTACGATTTCCAGGGTCCTGGGATTTTTCCCTTGGACACCGTGACCCTTCCCCATGAGCCAGATTATCTCTCCGAAATCTCACCACTTTTTATCATTGGAGGACAACATGGACGAAGAATGGGTGCTGATCAGCAGCTACAGCAGAAATGAAGCAATTGCAGACGGCGTATTAATAGACATCACCGCCTTTGCTTCCCAAAGGGGCTTCCGCCTTCCTACGGCTGTTACTGCAACACTCCTAGGTAGATACCTTGAACCATCAGAAAAATTAAAAAATATGGGGCAATCCTTCGAGGGTCGTCTTCATGATCTTCTTTGGATGACATATCTTGCTGCTCAAAACAGCAAAGATTCTGACCGAGTATATTTCGAAGTTTTGTTTCTGAATGAATCAGGCGGATATGACAGACCAACAATCATTGCTCATGTTGGCCCAGGAGATGATCGAGAACCAGTAATGACGATTATGCTTCCAGAGGATGATTAAAATGACCAATCAAAATTTTGATAAGCTTTCTTGCTATGATGATTTGGTTGGTTGTCTGCGTTCTTTGGAAGATTTGTTTTTGTTGATGGGTTCTGTTGATGGAAGGGAGGAAAGGCTTGTCTATGCTTGTTCAGAGATAGGCATGGTTTTAACGGCGAGGTTCCGTGAACGGCTAGGGCTGATGGTTAGGTCTACCCCGCCGGAACAGACTACTTCTCCTGAAGAATAATCTGAGCCACGACAAGAATTGCCTGGGCCTGTTCTCTGGTCGCACCTGAAAGCAGGTCCTCCAATTCTTGAACGGCTTTTTCTTTCGTCAGGACAGAACTACCGAAATCAAAGATGCTGGATAGATCTTCATCCAAGGCGGCGGAAAGTTTTTCCACAGTAACCAAGGTCGGATTCCCCTTGCCTCGTTCGATCTCTCCCATATTCTGCAGGGATATCCCGGCAATTTCCGCCAGCTGCTCCTGGGTCAACTCCTTCGCGCGTCTGAGTCCTCGAATTCTTTTCCCAAATAATTCAAGAAGATTGACCATAAGACCATCCTTTTTGGATAGCTTATGCCCAGTAAAAATTTCTTTTAAGCAACCATGGTTTACTTTTTGCTCTAAAATAGCAGCTATAGTGCGTTTTTTGACGCATCCGCTTGGCCACAAAGGTTTCCTGTGAGCCAAAGGAAAAAAACGCATCATAAAAACAGATCAGCATAAAATCAATGGAACTTGCTGTATGTCACTGACAATCAATCATAATTTGATGGCGATCAACACAGCCAGGAATTTATCTACCCACTATGGGAGCCTCGGGGTTTCAACCCGAAGACTATCATCAGGGCTGCGAATCGGCACTGCTGCGGATGATGCCGCCGGATTAGCAGTTCGTGAAATTATGAGGGCAGATATTGCAAGCCTCGGCCAGGGAATTCGAAACGCCAACGACGCTATTTCGATGATCCAGGTGGCGGATGGAGCACTCCAGGTTATCGACGAAAAGCTGATCCGTATGAAGGAACTGGCTACCCAAGCCGCGACAGGAACCTATAACGCCGACCAGCGTGCAATCATCAACGATGAATTTCAGGCAATGAAGGCAGAAATTGAAAGAATTGCAGCGTCGACAGAATTTAATGGAATAAAATTACTTTCAATAAACGATAATACAAACCCACTAGTACAAAATCCGACTCTGGGGAGCTTATTTGTCAACGGTGTTGATCTCAACAGTAATTTACATTTTTGGGGAAAATTCAATGGAAATGCTGACGATTCAGGATCGAACGGCTTTCCAACAAATGTTGTAAACGCGACACTCACAACTGATAGATTTAATAATCCAGATAGCGCATATTTATTCAATGGAATTGACAGTGGAATTGAAGTAAATAACTTTAGCATGGATTATTCCGCAATAACAATTAGTGCATGGGTACAACAATTATCACAGGGGCATAATGATCAAATTGTAAATGGCCCATTCGGATTTCAACTCGAAGTTGGAGATGCTACTGGGCCTGGAGGATACCAGTCAATCATGTTTGATGCTTTTTCAAGTTTCCCACCTGACAGACTAGCTACGTCCAGCGACCTAGTCACATTCAATGAATGGCACCACATTGTTGGCACGAACAACGGAACGACATCAAGAATTTACTACGACGGAAATCTTGTTGCAGAAAGAGATGTATCTGGTACACTTAGCTTTTCATCAAGCAGGATGGATATAGGAACAGGAGGATTCTACGAATCTTTTTGGAATGGAAAAATTGATGACGTCAGAATATACGCAAGAGGGCTTAACGACGAAGAAATAAGAGCTTTATATACTGGAATAGGAGATTCACTATCTGCTAGCACAGAAATAAATATTCATTTTGGAAAATTAAACACAGAAAACGACTCATATCATATAAAAATATATGACGCGTCAACAATAGGAATGCAGATTAATGATGTTGAAATATCGACACAAGAATCAGCACAAAAATCACTGGATAAAATTACAGAAGCAATTATTTATAAGGACAAAATTCGAGCATCCCTTGGCGCTACCCAAAACCGCCTTGAGAACACCATCACCAACCTTGAGATTCAGGCAGAAAACCTTCAGGCCGCTGAATCCCGCATCTCTGACGCCGACATGGCTACGGAAATGACAGAGTTCGTGAAAAGCCAGATCCTGACACAATCGGCAACGGCTATGCTGGCTCAGGCCAACGCCCTGCCAGAAATGGCGCTTCAACTAATCCAGGGATAGACATAGACCGTATTACAAAGACAATCTGGCGAATATTCCAGATCAGACGCCCCATTGGGGGATTTTTTGAACCCTTCTTTAATCTGCACCTTCGAACAATTCTTCATTGTGGTAATTTTCAGTGACATCATAGCTGATTTATCCCCATAAGTGGTAAAACCAAAAGTCAAAACCTACGGTTTTGAGACATCCACACCTAAAAACAGCCCCTTCAATGGAAATAGCAAGACAATACCGTTGCGGTGCTAGCTGCCAGGACCAATCAGAATCCAACAAAGACCAAAAATCTCCCACGACCCCACCGGAATCGTAAAATTAGTCGAAATTTCAGCCAGTTTCACTAAACTGGCCATTTTGGTCTTATTTTTCCCGTCTCAAATTCACAGACACCCGTGAATTCCGGATCACCTTTTCTGAATCCACTCAAATTTCATCGATTTGATGCTTGCCAACTTGGCAAACCCCTATTTTCCTTGCTACTAGCAGGATATGGGCATGAACCAGAAAAATTCACAGACCAAAGAAAAAATTGATGCCGTTGAACGCATCAAACGTATCGTTATTAGGTGCTGGGAATACATGCACCGAAACACCATTTTTTGTTTACCAGTTGCCTGGAACATTAGTCATTTGATTTTACCCACAGGCCCGTTTCTAAACCATGCGTATTGGTAGAGCCAATGGTTGCTGATATTTCATGATCCATTGTATGAATCTAAAAAACCTGATTTTTGAACAAAACAGTACTATTTCAAGAGCATAATATGGTCACTCAAAACAAAGATACAGAATATGGATTGCCCTGGAAACCAAGAAATACATGGCTCATCCCTCCAGGGCTTGAGGAGACAATCAAAAGATTTGAAATTCAATGCATCAACAATATTAACAATGACAGTCGACCATTGCTTATACATGGGCCAACAGGAACAGGAAAAAGCATGTTTGTCGACTACTATGCATTTATATATACAAACATAAAAGGCAAAACTCCTAATATCGCATATATAAATTGTGCAGCATTACCCTCGGCACTAATTGATTCTCTTTTGTTTGGACACACTAAGGGTGCATTTACAGGAGCAGATAAAAATAAAATTGGATATTTTGAATCTGTAAAGGACGGAATAATCGTTTTAGAAGAAATGGGAGAAATGCCAAAACATCTGCAAGCAAAATTGTTGTTGGCAATAGAAAGCAGAATTTTCTCTAAACTAGGCTCAGTCACGCCAATAAAACTCGAGTGCCAAATACTCGCAACAACAAATGTACAAAAAACAAAATTTAGGGATGACTTATGGTACAGGTTTGACAGTGTTTCCATACCAGCAATTCATAAGCGAAGAATTGACATCCTTTACTATATGAAATTCTTTAATGAAAGAATTTTACATATTCTTAGTCCCAAAATGCTATTTAGCCTGTTGGCCTATAATTGGCCAGGTAATGTTCGGGAGATCGAAAAAGTATGTAGCGGACTGATTCAAAACGCATCATATATATTTAATGAAATACATAGTCTTAACACAAATTTTTTAACAGAAAATTTAAAAATCGATTGTTATGATCAACGTGTATTCTTTTCATTACAAAAAAATTTTACAGACTTAAATTTAAACAATATAGAAATATTTAAAGAAAAACTTGCCACTAGTGAAGTCGACATAGAAAATCTTGAAATGTGTTGGCTATCGAGTGGTCTTAGCTTGAATGATGACAAAGAAGGTTTTGGAAAGGATTTTGAATTTGAAGAGTTAATTACGAAATCATCGAAAACGTATGGAGAATATTTTTTAAGCTCAAAGATACTTGAAATTAATACTATCTATTCTGGTTTTTTGATTTTTTGCAAATTGTTCTTTCAAGATGTAGAGTCAAACTACGATATTTTTGACATGAAAGAACATACAAGCAAGGAAATAGAAAAGCGGAGAGGTCAGACTGGCATCCTTGAAATATTAAAAAGAAACGACATTCCTTTTAGCAAAGAAATTTCTAACGATTTAAAAAAGACACTTCTGTACATATATTCTTACAATAATGATTTTTACTTTCATTTTCACATATATGGATTATATTCATTCATATTGCTAACGGACAATGTCGACAAAGATGTCCCCGATAAAATTTTTGACTATGCGCTGAGCAATGGACACCCAAATAAGCATAATTATGACAATGAAACGAAAAAAGAATTGTTAAAAAACAAAAAAATGATTTTAGCACTCTACTCAAAATCATGTTTTGAATTTTATGAATCGGACATAGAACTCAGCTATACATGGACTGAGTGCCTTCGAATAGGTCTTTGCGAATCACTTAAATTTTTAACAAAAATAAAACATATCAATCTTACAGAGCAGTTTCAACTTAAAGACTTGCATGCGTCTAACAAAGACAACATTTTTCTGGATCATTTTTACGGAGTAGAAATCAACCATCTTGAAAGCCAAGAAATTCCTATAGACAAAATTTCCTTGGACGACCTCGAGGAGTTATACTTCGAGACAATCCTTCATCATTTGAGGAACGGAAAAGCAACGCAGGAAAAAGTTGGCAACATAGCTGGTCG
This sequence comes from Desulfomicrobium salsuginis, assembly GCF_054657795.1. Classification (NCBI taxonomy): domain Bacteria; kingdom Pseudomonadati; phylum Thermodesulfobacteriota; class Desulfovibrionia; order Desulfovibrionales; family Desulfomicrobiaceae; genus Desulfomicrobium; species Desulfomicrobium salsuginis. The sequence continues at coordinate 10,263 of NZ_BAAHYA010000001.1, forward strand.
AAAAAAAGGGTCAATCTCAAAAAACAAAACGTTTCGAAAAGTAGATGAAAAGTTTCGAAATTCAAACAAAAATCCATCGAAGAGAATGGTTCTCCTCAACCCTCAATCTTAAAAAACCTTTAATATCTGCATATTATAACCGCATCCTTTGTTGGCACGGTGGTTGCCTTTTTAGGGTTTATTAACGGCGCAAACATTTCCATCCCGGAAGACGCGCCACCCTATGGAGGTATTTATGGATTCTGAAATTTCCACCCCTACAGCCCTTCTGAACCCTTTTGCCCCGCCCCTCTCCATGCCTGGGTCTACTGGAGGCCCTGGCAACACTCCGTCATCAGAGTCACACGTTCATCCCGACTCACATCCTTCGTACACTGATCCTTTCAAAGAAGCATTGGAAAAGGAACTGCGCAACAACGACCGTGAAATTATTGAGGTGATGATTGGAGGGTCAGGCGGCATCGGCGGCATTCCTACTAGCGTCGACGAAGCACTGACCAAGGAAGTGACCCCTGTCAAGGCCATGCATCTTCTATATGAGTCTGTTTCCAAGATGAGCATGGATGAAAAGTACAATAAATTTGTCGATGTTCACAACAAGACGCAGTTCAATATCACTAAGGCTCAAAAATTTATCGCCACGGTCGGTTTGCAGCTTGGTATAATTGTAAATTTGATCAAAAAAGATGTGATTATGAACAACCTTAGCAAGAAGGCATGGCTGCAGTATCGTCGTGAAAAATTCGATAAACACATCCATCCAAATACGCTTGCTGTGTATACGAAAGTTGCTCAAATTAATAACGTAGCAGCATATCTTCATCTTGGAATTGACAGACTTGGAAAGCTCGCAGGTGTAATTGAAAAAAGGGGAATGATTCATGACGAAGACCCCATCAAGGATATAATTGACGCTATTGACAATCAAACCATGGCAACGGGAGTGGCTCATGACTTCACTGAAAAATGTGAAGCAGCGATCTTGCACTATAGAGTTAAAAAATCTGGACTTGACGAAATTACAATGAACGACATCTTGTCTGTACTGGCAGATGGCAGGTCAATTGACAAGAAGGATATCGACAAGATGATCGAGATGAAAAATAGCGGCGTAGATTATCGCCAGTATATCGACAAAGATAGTGAATACAACAATCCAATCACTATTGAAGCAAGCAGCGAGAGCAATAAACCAAAGATTCGGGACGTCAATGCAGAAATTACAAAGCTGAGTGAGACCGTATCTAAAGCTTTAACCATCCCCCCTTCCAAGATCAATCTTGACCTTGAAAAGCTTGATGCCCTTATCAATACGCTGGCCGCTTTGCGCCAGAACTTTACAGCATCTAAAGAAACACTGAAGCAGTAACATAGAATAGCCCTCCCGACAAATCGGGAGGGCTTCAGGATACTAAAATGAAAGTATATTTATCTTCGCCTTCAGAGAGGCTTATGCAGGAATTGATGTTAAGATGCGAAGGAATTCGGCTGAATATCCTTGTAAGCATGGCGATCTTGCCAAATAACTATGAAGCGTTTTTGAAGAATTTTGAATCAATCATCAGCACGATTATTCTCGACAATGGAGCGTTTTCAGCCTTGAATTCGAACATCGGAATGACGACAGGTCAACTTTTGCACAAATTCAAGAAGCACTGCGAGAAGCATAAAGATCGTTATCAAATTATCTTCAGCCCAGATTTTGAATTTGGTCCAGATGGATTCGAAAAGAATTACGAACACTTTCTCGATATGGAAGAACTGGGCATTGATGTGGCACCAGTGATTCATAACCTTAACAATGGTGAAATTGAAGCATACCTGTCACATAACCCTGAATACATTGCTATCGGGCAGTGTAAAGGCCGAACGAATCCGAGTAATTTGTTTCCTGCCGTATATTATCTTAACAATTATGGAGCGAAGGTACATCTGTTTGGCATCACGGAATTTGATTTGCTGGCCGGTTGTCCAGCCTTTTCATGCGATTCAAAGTCATGGCTTGATGATGCAACTACAGGGGTTGTGAGGTTTTGGAATCCTGAACGGCAGGGACAGAACAAGACCGACATCATCTACTTCCCGGACTACCTCGATCAAAAACGGAATGGGACGATCTCCCGCTATGACTACAAGTATCTGGATGTTTTTGAATCATTCACAAAGGCACGCCTGGACTTGACCATGGATGATTTCCTCGGACTGAAAGCCGGGCTCTCCCGCGAGCTGGCAAATGCCGTCTATTATAACGATTTGAGTCAGATTATAACCGACATCCACATTTCGGAAGGAATTGTCCTCTAAACATCCAGAGAAATTTCACAGACCTCTGGGAATTTTTTCTCACAAACGAACCGGGGGCCGAACACTGCCCCCCCCATTTATAGGCAGTCAAGCCAAGGATAATCATGGACACAAATAACAATCATATCCCTAATCAAATTATGCCGCCGGCACCCGGAACTTCTACGAAGTTGAACAGCAATGATGTCTGCACGATCATTCAGCAGATGAATTATTGCTATGATCAGAATAAAACTGTGTATTGCGAACTAGAAATTCAAAATAAGAAAAAGTGGAAGCCCATTGAATCATCAGACTTCATCGCGTTTGTACAAACATATTTTAAAACTGCATATTATAAAGTCTTGAAACAAAGTGATATTAAAAATCTTATTCCAATCCTTAATCTCCTCGCGCTAAACAATGGCAAACAGGTAGAGGTTTATAATAGGATTGGTCGACTTGGTGATGATATTTTCATTGAGACACAAAACACCAATGATGACATCATCAAAATTACACCGGAAGAATGGAGTATCACTCAGAATAGCCCTGTAATCTTCAAACGGTTTACCCACCAAACCAGCATCCCAACTCCGGTAACTGGTGGAAGTCTTGATGATCTGTTTTCAATCTTTTCTATAACTAATCCCGATGAGCAAATCCTGATCGGCACCTGGTTGGTATCAAGTCTGTTTACGAACATGCCCCGTCCCCACCTTTGGTTCGTAGGAGAAAAGGGATCGGGAAAAACTACCCTGGCGCTGAGCCTCAAAAAACTGATCGACCCTGTTTCCAGGGGCAACTTCATGTACCGGAATACAAGCGAGATGGCCCAGGTCATTGACCATCACGCCGTTCCTTTTTTTGATAACTTCACCAAGATTAACATCGAAATATCTGACCTGCTTTGTGCTGCATTCACTGGAACAGACTTTACGAAAAGAAAGCAGTACACCAATGACGATGACTTCACCTTTAGTATCAAAAAACCGATCATTCTTGCCTCAATTTCTTTAGGAAATCCGGCTTCAGATCTTCTTGATAGGTGTATTGTCATTGAAAAAAGCAAAAATGATAGAAAAACAATTCCTGAAGAAATGCTCATGAAGGCATTTGAGGAAAAAAAGCCGAGGATCATTGGCGGAATCCTTGATGCTGCCGTTGAAACATTGAGAACATATCGAGATATCGAAGTTTCTGACTACATTAGACTTGCAGACTTCCAGAGAATAGGCATTGCCGCCGCTCAAGCACTCGGATTCACCAGAGAACAATTCGAAACAGCTTTGACCAACAATTTAAGAACCAAGGGTATTTTGAAATTACAGAGTTTCCCTGTTGCTTCTCTTGTGATCAAATTCATGGAAAACAACGAGTTTTGGGAAGGAACTATGATTGATCTTCAAAACGAGCTTATGGATATAGCCGATGATCCTCATTTGGTGAATTCAAACCCTTCAATTTTGTCCAGAAATTTGAAGGATTGCAAAGATATTCTTGAACAAGCAAATCTTCAGGTTATGTCAGGATCGAACGGCAGCAACGGCAGGAAGTACTTCATTCGACGCATTACAACCAATGATTCAACAGACTACATCGACTACATTATTGAAGATTAATCGAAAGTACAAAATAAGGGGTCTTAATGGCCCCTTTTTCGTTGAGCATTTCATTTTTTCCTTCCCTTGGTCATTATTGGCTTCAGCCCCCCCCTCCCTTTTCAATGGTCAACGCAGGTGAAGCAGGCATCGAAGGTGAAAAACAAGCAATTTATTTATTATTTTTGAAAAAAATTAAAAAAATACATGAAAATTTAGCTGCTTTAGCTGCGTCACCTGCGAAGACTGAGAAAAGTTCAAATCAAGTTTTGATAACAATCATACTCTTTTGATTTTGAATAACTTTTGTGCCGTTCAAGTAACCGGAGCTTTTGGCGATAAAGGGGAAGGCGAATCGCGACAATACTGAACAAATCAATGATTGATTCAAAAATATCTATATTATTTTGACATTCATTTCTTGATCAAGAGAAGAGTTTTCATTCGTTTGATACAGATATTTCTTTCATATAATGAGAAGTTTTGGCGTTTTGTTTGATCAAAAGACCAGAAACATTATCTGAAAGACAATTTCAAACATCACAGACAGTATATTTGTCATGGGTGCCTTGCAGTTGATCCAGTCCAAGTGCCGCTGTTGTGCGGACCATTCGTATCTGAACGAATGGAAGTCAAAAAATACCAAGTTCTTTTTTGTGAAGAACAGCCAACCCGTTTTAGGAAACGATAACGGGGGAGGGGCTGAGACTGAGGAATTAGCCTACATCACGGTGGCGCATACATAAGACGAGACTCATGGCAAGTTGAAGTCGTTGAATCTATGATTCAACACAGGAAAAGGTTCAGACCAATCCCTTTTACGGATGTATGCAAGCGATTATATGCTGGATGATTCTGAATGGATTCGACAATGACCAAGGGAAGCCCATTTTTAATGGGTGGCTGAGTACTTGTAAGGAGTACACCGAAATAACAACCCTCGGAAAGATAAATGTAAGAAATTGACGATTAAGATGATGAAGAAGTATTTTCTATCAAATAATAAACACATCAAAATTTTGTAATTATAGATGCCCCTGAATTTGGGCTTAATCAAAATTCGACATATATTCAGTCTTTCTTTCGAACACATTGTTTTTGGGGTTGTTATTTCGGGATAGCCGGATGCGGGAAAACCGCACGTCCGGTTGTGATTCGGGGCTTGGCTGGTGACAGACCATTCTACCGATGGCCCATGGTTTCCAAAGGATCATTCTTGGAAATCATGGGCGGCTGTCATGTTAGAATTGAATAACGGCAGCTCTCTGAGTGATCAGGGAGCTTTTTTTGTGCCCAAAATTTACAGGAGCCTGTGAAAAGCTGGACGTCCATATTTCGATTCTGAGGGCCGCCGAAGTAAAATCTGAGGATTACACCTACCCACCGCCATAACAGCCCGTCTTGGGCCATTTCTGTGCGAATTCTCCCAAAAGCCTTCTTCAAGATTAGTGAAGTGTCTTCAAAGCTGTCACTTTTGAGGTCAAAATACAGATATTTATCCTTACTACACCAACATATAAGGAGAAATATCATGGGCGAATCCAAAGCTGAAGCAACGACCAAGAAAAAGAGGATTGAAAGCAAGTACAACGCAGCAAAGTTACGCGATGCAATTAAAGGCGGAAACAATGCTGTTCAAATCATGAAGATTCTGGACATCAAGCACAAGCAAACTTTGAAGCAGTACGTTTTGAAACTGATTAGTTCTGACAAGCAATTTTACGAAATTCCTGGTCTTTACATGAACAGTTCTTCTAAGGCGAAGGTTACAAAGTATGGAACAATCAAGCTGATTCTTAAGAATTACGATTTGGGTGATTTTGAATTCAAGGAAGACGATGAGTTCTCTGTATACTCTGAAGATAATCGAATCATCCTTGAAAAGCTCTAATGAAGCCTTCTTTAACATGCCATGGTAAAACATGGCATTTTTCTTTTCCTTTATTGAGCAAGTTGAAGTCATGTTATTTTCAACAAAACTATAAAGATATACAATTTTAAATGTAAGATTTTCCATAAAAACTTACATTCGATAAAATACAAGCTCAATCTTCAAGGATATTAAGCGGATAAGAAGTCCCAGGAATATTCTTGGTGATTGAGCTTTGTTTTGAATGTCAGATTTCGTTTGGTTTTCTTTAGAAAACAATAATTGGGAGATTAAACATGAAAGTTGAAGCCATAACAGAACCGAAAGACATAAAGCGTATCAAAAAAATGTTGCAAGACAATTCTCGTGATCGTTTGCTGTTCATTTTAGGCATCAACACCGGCCTACGTGCACAAGACATTCTCGCCTTAAAAATAGGCGACGTGCTTGAGTGCAAGGTTGGATCAAGAATTTCAATCAAGGAGAAAAAGACAGGAAAAGACAATGTCATAATCATCAACTCTGAAATTTTCAGCGCACTTGAGGATTACCTGAATGATATTCCGAAAACACCAGAACATTATTTGTTCAAGAGTCGAAAAGGAAAGAATGCTCCATTAACAACATATGCTGTGATGAACTACATCAAAGATTGGTGCAGAAAACTCAACATTAAAACACATGTTGGGGCGCATACATTAAGAAAGACCTTTTGCTATCAACAAAGGAAAATCCACGGAACAAGCTGGGAGGTGCTCGCAAAGAGACTCAACCATTCTTCTCCATCGATAACTCGACGTTATCTTGGGATAAAAGAAGAAGAAGTCGAAGAAATCCTGATGCATACGATTTGAAACTGGGGCTGAATAAGCCCCATTCTTTTTATAACTCATATTGATGGAGGAACTATGGGAGTTTACCAACGTGATGGTAGATGGCTCGTTTATTGGTTCGAAGAAGGGAGAAGGCGGGATAAATCTTTCGGAAGGGGAGAAGATGCGAAGCTGCAAGCTGAAAAGTTTGATCAAGCTGCACGTCAATGCACCGTTGAGGCGGGAATGGTTCTGGGCAACGCGATTGTTGCTCCAGAAACATCAGAACCGGAGGAGGAGATTGGAAAGACTGGTCCAACAGGAATTACGTTTGGGCGACTTTCCAGGATGCATCTGGATCATCTCCTGGCCTCTGGGAAAACCGAGAAGCACATCAAAAACGTTGCCGTCCTGCTGAAGAATTCATTCTTTGCCCTTCTGGGTAAGGATACACTTGTGAATGATATGACCTACATCGATCACATACTGCCATTCATCAAGCACTTTCAAGCAGATAGTCCCCAGACAGGCAAACCACGGTCAAAAGTAACCGTCAACAGATACTGCGATTACCTTGATGCGATTTTCAACTTCGGCTGCCAGAACGGTTTGATGAATTCTAACCCAATGAAAATGAGGAAAAGAATTCGCGAAAGACCACGGGAAGTTCAACTGACCGTGGATGACATGAAGCGGATCATGGCTTGCGCTGAACCACATGTACGGTGGGCGATGGAAGTCTGCTTTAACTTGGGAACACGACCTGGAACGTCTGAACTCCTGTCGTTGAAGTGGCACCAAGTAGATTTCGAAAGATCCACGGTGAAGATTTATGCTAGCAAAACTAACACCTATCGGATCGTTCCAGTCAAATCAATATTTCTCGAAAAGCTCAAAATGATGAAAGCTCATGCAGCTTCGGAATACATAATTGAATTTCGAGGAAAATCCGTAACAACTATCAGAAAGTCATTCAAGACAGCATGTGATCTTGCTGGAATTGATTACCCAATTCGCATGTACGATCTTCGTCATTTGTTCGCCACAACAATGCTAACAAATAATGCTGATTTAGCAGCAGTTTCAAAACTTATGGGCCATTCAACGGTGAAAATGACCGCTGACACCTATTATCATTACATGGAGGGAGAAAAAGAAAGAGCTATTAACTTGTTACCAGAAATCTCTTTGTGAAATCGTGTCAACAATTAAAAGGAGCTTCTTGATGAAGCTCCTAAGGAGGGATTGCTATGATCCCAAACGTTATTATTAAGTGCTGGATTTGTGGAAAAGAATTTGAAGTTGAAGCCAAACATTCTTGGAAAACTTTTTGTTTTGATTGCACTGTAATGTATTATCTTCCTGTAGCTCATTTGGTGACACCGACTGAGTTAAAAAAAGACTGGGAAAATAAGAAGCATATCTTATTTAATCACCCCAAAACAAAAATGATAACTTGCATTCATTCTGGAGAAGTATTTGAAGCTCCGATTGAGTCTCAGTATTTCATGACTCTTGAAGCAATTAAGAACGAGTTTTATCCTCGCCTGAATAAATATGGAAAAGAAAATTACGGATTAATCAAAGACAACTGGCGCAAAATTATTGAGCTTGAACCTGAAATCGAAGAAATTTTAACAATCAATCCGCATCTTGTGTTCATGATCTGCAAAGGCATCTACGAAGAAATGATTAAAAAAAATAGAAAATAATAAGTTTTAAAAAAGATTATAAAAAATGATCATAGGGGACGGCTATTTGGCCGTTCATCCAATCACATCATGATCTCGTTTGACCAGTTCAAGGCAAGAGAACTCGAAAAACGGTAGAGATCGTACAGAATTGCGACCTGGATTCCCAGGACCCTGTGAATCCGCCTCCCCCTTTTCCTAAAAATTCAGTTCCAGCCAGCCGTGGTTGCTGGTTAGCCTTAACGTATCTTGAAGGACGCTTGAGATACAATCAGGCGTCCATTTCGTACTTGCAAAAGGTGCGAGGTGTGGGCAATGTTCGATACGGAAAGAAATAATTCGGACTGTTAGGTAACAGACTGTTTGGATATTTGGACAAATTGGGATGCCCCGTCACGGACAGTTGAGCCTATGGAAAACAGCAACAAAAAATGAAACTAATAGCTCGCCAAAAAATTCGTTTTTATTACTATCTCAGCGGTATAGTTGCGATAATATTCATTGCAGCGTCAATGAGTGTGCCCTATTTTTTGAATTTGAAAAAAGAGTACCAGTCAAAGATTGAGCAACTTTCTCAAAGCATTATTTCAGAGAAAAAACGTCATTTGTACGATGTGGTAAACAGAACAATTTTAGAAATTGAATTTATAAAGACAGACACTTCTCGAGAATACAACGAGATTTGTGCCGCAGTTTCTAATTTCTTGTCTAGCTCACATGCGTGGAAGGGGCCGATCCTCGATGAGTCTCTGCTGAATGTTCAAAATGAGCGCATTCAGGATTCAACCAGGAAAGATATAAATAATATCATAAGTTTCATAGTTTACGATACGAAAAATTCACAAGTAGTTGGTTCTTCAGAGGATAATGCAGCTGAAATATTTGCAAGAACAGTATCTTCAAATGCAAATAACAGGGAACTTTATCCTGCTGTTGCAACAGTTGTTTCGAATGAAGGCTTTAGTATATATGTCTTTGTCTCTAGGGACACTTTTGAAACAAATGTAAAAAATCGTATCAAAGATCTTATTCGAGCAGTCCGACTTGGAGACGATGGCTATATCTGGATCAATGAAATAATCAATTATGACGGTGGGGACGATTATGCAATTCGTCTTGTCCATCCAAATCTTCCGCATACAGAAGGGCTTAAACTTTCAACGAAAACACAAGATATTAATGGAAATTTTCCATACAAGACTGAACTCGACGGGGTGAAGCTCAACGGTGATTTATATTTTGATTATTACTTTAAAAAAATGAATACAGATCAAATTTCGCACAAATTAACATATGCAAAATTATACAAACCTTATAACTGGGTTATTGCAACCGGCGTCTATCTTGATGATGTAGATAATTTAATAATTAATGAACAACAATCTATGGAAAAGACGCATAAAAATCAAATTCAAATTCTTGGAATTGTTATTTTTTGCATACTTGTAATTTCATTTATTTTTCTTGTTGCATTTGAAAAGCACATTAACGGACTGATCAGTTCGTATGTTGAAACAATAGAAGCTAAAGAAAAGTCTTTACGACTAGAGAAGGACAAGGTCGAGAAAGCTTTTGGAAAACTTAAAGACGTAGCATACCTCGACTACTTGACAGGCTTATGGAACAGAAGGTCAATGTATGAACGACTTACAGAGGAATACTCAAGATGTTCAAGAAATGATTCTAGCTTTGTAATCATACTTGGGGATATTGATCATTTTAAAGTTATTAATGACACTCATGGACACGGGTGCGGCGACATCGTCCTCAAACAACTATCGAAAATAATGTCTAAAAATATTAGAAATGAAGACAGTATTTCTAGATGGGGTGGTGAAGAATTTCTTATCCTAGGCACATCCTGTGATTTAGCAGACGGCGTTTCTCTTGCTGAAAAAGTACGAAATGCAATTGAACACCAAGAAATTTCTTTTGACACCATTACACTGAAAGTAACAATGACTCTTGGGGTCTCCGCGTTTGATCCAAAAAAATCCATAGATGAGATCATAAAGGAGGCAGACGCAATGCTTTATTTCGGAAAAAATAAAGGTCGTAACTGTGTCATCTCGACACTGATATAGATGTTTTGGCGGCTCTTTGGCTGCCTATTGGCAGACCCGCCACTGTTCGACCAAATACAGCCAAAAAATGACATTCAGTTTTGGCTAAAGATCTAATAATATCAATAATATGGTTTATTTATTGAGGTATGGCATTCAAGAGGTCGTCAGTTCGATCCTGTCCAGCTCCACCACTTATAAACGCTTCAAATGATTCTTGAATGCCGCTTGAAAGCCGTCCGAAAGGGCGGCTTTCCTGTTTTCCCCCGCCAAACAAAAAAGTTGGCTCCCCCAGAAGGGGCCAGCCTACGATCTATCCCTCCCCACCAGAAGAAGCAAAATGAACAGAACCTCTTGAAAATTTTCAAGGGGTTGTTTTCTGCTGCCCTTCATTCGAATTCGGATCAGAAATTTCTGAAAACTGGACGGGGAGCCCACCTGCGAGCTGTTCCAATCCTCTGACGAAGAAAACTATTTCAACGTCTGCCGACTTCGGTCGCGCCGCCCGCCTGAACGCGTCGGACGCCGCCATGGAGCGGCCCATGTTCCTCCAGGCCGCAACGTTGCCGGAGTGCAACCCACGGCCCTGCTCAAACATCCTGAGCGCCAGCCTGAATCAGCCCGCGCGCTTGAGGGTGACGCCACGCCGAATCACACGCCACCGGCATACTGTTTACCCACCCCCCACCGGTGCACAAAAATTCATATCCGTACCAGTTCCCAGCATACACCAATTTACATACGGTTTGGACAATCAGCGTGCGGCTCCGAATTCGACAGTCCGGCCCGGGCCCGGCTGCCGCACCTCACCAGCCCGTTAACAAACATTCATGACCGTCACCGAATCTGCATCCGATGCATCCATCGACCATGCCTCCGAAGAGGAACGCATCCGGCATGAACGTTTCCTCCAGGCAGTCAAGCAACTCTTGACCACGGGAACACAGCAGGACATACCCGTCCGCCCCCTGAAATGCGCCAGCGGCACGTACGCAAAACTGTTGTCCCGAGAGGAACTGCAATTTCTCCTGCGCTGACCCCAGTTTCAACAGCATTTTTCCGGCTCTTCCGCTTAGAGCGTCCAGGCCGTCATCGGATGCCCACTGACGTCGTTGAAGGTTGATCCAAGCGCATCACCACAAGTGACCCGTCATCGCGAGCGCAGCGCGGCCTAGTCGGGCAACGCGCGAGATCCATCCTCGACGTACACTGGAATACGACCGGAAAAGACCGTGAAAAACTGGATTGCCGCGTCGAAGACTCCTCGCAATGACTGATTCCACATTGATTCATCCTGCTCGAACGCGTCCAGAGTTGACCTGTCGCGGCTTACAGGCTCATGGACCCTCAACATGGATGATCCATATTTCCAGCAACACCCCGTCGCAACCGAGAATCGCGGAGACAATATCTCCAAATTTTCAGCCGACGCTTCGAAGATGCACACACGTATCCGTGAGGGCTCTCGGAATTTGTGCATAAAATGGATCATTCCTTGAAGTCACTGCAAAAAATCTCAAACGAGCCCATGCGTCATTCCCCAGAGGGCTGGAATCTACTCTTTTCAAATCATTATAAAAGTCGCCAGCCCCTTCTCCAAGGGCATGACGACTTTTTTAAATGACATCATTCCAAGATAATTCCGGCTCTCCACGGCCGGAACGTAGGGTGACCGGCCACCGAATGACGGATAAACCCACCGGGCGGAAATATTCTTTCCACCCGGCTTCCCTACAGCTACGACCGGTTATTTGCTCTTCTCTTCGCTCAGGTCCGTGACCTTCAAGTCCACGCCCAAGGTGTTCATCAACTGGGACATGGGCATGCACAGCCGGTAACGCGAAAAGGTGTGCGCCGTCATGCCGTTCAGGTAGACCTGCTGGGAACTGAACAGGCTCTTCTGCGCCGAAACCAGATCCACCAGGGACCGCTGCCCCATGCGGAACTGGTCCGTGTAGCTCGTGACCACCTGCGCATTCTCGTCCGTCAGATTGCGCAGCACCGGGATGAGCTTGCCCGTCGCCTTGTAGAAGCTGTACGCCGTGCGCATGTCCTCATCCACCTTTCGCTCAACCTTCAGGGCATCCTGTTCAACCCGAAGCTTGTCGCTCTTGGCTTTGCGCACCGCAGCCTCATCCGAACGACCGTTATAGAGGTTGAAACTCAGCTCCAGCATGGCCGAAGCGTCGTGGTAGGTGGACTCATACCCGCCGGTGTTATCCGAACGGCCGGCCGAAGCCTTGGCATAAAGTTTGGGCATGTACAGACCCTGGGCCAACTCGATCTCCTCTTCCTTCTGCTGTACGGCAAAACGGGCCGCCTTCAGGGCCCGGTTCCCGTCGCGAGCCAGTTCAAGGGCTATGGCCTCGCTCTGCGGAATGGTATGTAGCGAAGGGTCAGGCATGGTCAGGGCTCCGGGCTTGGAACCGAAGAACCTGGCATAACCGGCCTCGGCACCCTCCAGAGCCTGGTCTGCCTGGATGAGACGGGAACGGGCCTCCTCGAGGGCCGCCTCGGCCTGCGTCACGTCGGCCTGCGTCCCGCCGCCGCCGCTGAGCCGGATGCGCGTCAGGTCGAGCAGCTTCTCGTGTTCCGCGATGTTGCTCCGGCACAGGTCCACCAGGGCCCGGGTGCGGAGAACGTCCATGAAGTACTGCGTTGCGCTCAGGCCCACGTCCTCGGCGGTGTTGTAGAGTTCCTCCCTCTTGGATTTGGAATGCAGCTTGTCGGCCGCCACCTTGGAGGACGTCAACCCACCGTCGAAAAGCAGCTGAGACAGGACAAGGCGCTGCTCATTGCTCAACCCTTCGCCCTGGCCGTCGGAATACATGGTCACGGTCGTGTCGTTGCGGCGCACCCCGTATCCTCCCCGGGCGGTGAAATCGAGCTGCGGCAGAAGAGCTCCGTAGCTCTGCAGGTATGCCTCGTGGGACGCGGCATAGGCGTGCTTGCCACTCAAAAATTCAGGGTTGCTGTCCATGGCAGCCTGAATCTCGGAATTCAACGACGCCCCACCGCGGGACACATCGTTCAGAAGCGACTCAACGCCCGCGGCCCCCAGCGGTTTGATGCCCGGACCACGCTCCTCAATCACGACAGCCTGGCCAAAGGACAGGCTCGGCGCAAACAGAACGAAAAGCGAATAAGACATCCACATCAAAACATCCCTGCTCAATTTTCCGAACTTCATCTCCTTTCCTCCTTTATGCACCGAAATGGGGCGGAACCTCTTTGATCAACAAACTACATATCCTCTCTGACAGTCTCTTAAGGCGCATAGCCAACAGTCTGAATTCAGAGCACAATGTATATTTGAAATTCCTATCTACTTATTATTACCCGTAGCCACCCCAAACAAATTGGTATCGCTATGCAAGAGGAACACACAGGACAACCCGCTGACCGCTCAACCCGGCGAACGGACACAAAAGGCGTGTCCGGCCAAGCAGACCGGACACGCCTTGCTTTCGCGTCGTTCGGGAAAAGCTCCGGCAGATGCCGGAGATTCGAATCGATATTATGGATGGACAATGTCCTGCACAGCGATATCCGTATCAATCATCAGATTGACTAGGGTCGAGCCAGCATATCCTGTGTAATGGTCGTACTGATGTCCGTCGGCCCCGGCCTCCACGCCTAAATGCGTCCAGCCGGTATCCGTGGTCGTCACGGAGTCGTTCCCGTCACCGTGCACCCACAGGGTGTCAGTGCCGCCCGTGGTGTCCAACACGTCCGAGGCCTTGAGGGTCAGGGTGTTGGCGTCGTCGGCATCGCCGGCGATGTCGATCTGCTCGATGCCGGTGATCCGGCCCGCGACATTCATGGCCGTCAGGTCAAGGGCGCTGCCGGTGCCCGCGTGGCCTTCCAGGCGGAAGGTGTCGAACCCCGCTCCGCCGTCAATGGAATCCGTGAAGCCGCCGATCAGCGTGTCGTTTCCCCCGCCGCCGATCAGGCTGTCGTCCCCGGCCAGGCCGGAGAGGACGTTGTCCCCGCCGTTGCCGATGAGCGTGTCATCATAGGCCGAACCCGTGAGATTCTCGATGGAGATGAGCACGTCGCCATAGCCATGGTTGCCGCCGTAGAGGACCCCCGGGTTGGTCCCGTCGTCGATGGTGGACAGCGTGGACGTGACCGTGCCGCCGCCGGTCTGGGCCGTTTGGCTGTCCTGCAGGTTCAGGTCCACATACACCTCGGCCTCGCTCAGGCTGTAGTCCGCGGTGTCGATGCCCTCGCCGCCGTCCAGGGTGTCCAAGCCGCCGAGGCCCATGAGCAGATCGTCGCCCGCACCGCCTTCCAGCCGGTTGGACGCCGCGAGGTAAGCCCACGAGTCCGGCGCGGCGAACGCCTCGTCTCCTACGGAACTGCCGATGAGCGTGTCGTCGTGGGCCGAACCGATGACGCCGTCGATGTACCAGAGCTGGTCCCCGACCTCCTCGCCGCCAGGAGCGCCGGACTGAACGCCGTAGTTGGACTGGTTGCGCAGGTCGATGCTGACCCCCTGGGCCGCGTTCAGGTAGCTGACCATGTCGTAGTGCATGCCGCCCCACAGGAAATCCGCTCCCGCGCCGCCCTCCAGGGTGTCGTTGTGGTCGTTGCCCCACAGGGTGTCGTTGCCGCCCCCCCCGACAAGCAGGTCATCGCCGTCCAGGCCATAGATCTCGTTGGCCTCGTCGTTGCCGATGAGCGTGTCGCCCGTCATGCCGTACGTGCCCAGGACGTGCCGGATGCCCGTCAGGACGTCGCCGACGGCGTCGTTGCCCTCCTCGCCGCCGCTTTGGGCCGTGACACCGTCCTGGATGCTCAGGTCGACGTACACGGACTGGCCGTAGTTGACCGTGAAGTCGTCGCCGGTGAGCTCGTA
The DNA here is from genome assembly GCF_054657795.1 of Desulfomicrobium salsuginis. Lineage (NCBI taxonomy): Bacteria > Pseudomonadati > Thermodesulfobacteriota > Desulfovibrionia > Desulfovibrionales > Desulfomicrobiaceae > Desulfomicrobium > Desulfomicrobium salsuginis. Next base: position 25,444 of record NZ_BAAHYA010000001.1, read on the forward strand.
GCTGACATAGTCGATGCCGCCACCCATGATGCGGTCCGCGCCCTGGCAGCCGATGAGCTTGCTGCGGACGGTGGAGAGGCTGACCAGCGTGTCGTTGCCCGTGCCGCCGAGGAGGAGGTCCTGGTTGCCGTCGCTGCCGCCGTCGGACCTGTGGCCATAGAGCATGTCGTCGCCCGCGCCGCCAAAGAGCGTGTCGATGCTGTCGCCGCCGTAGATCGTGTCGTTGCCGCTGTCGCCGAACAGTTCGTCCGCGTGGCCGCCTCCGTCGATGACGTCGTCGCCATCGCCGCCATGGACGGTGTCGTTGCCGTTGCCGGCGAATATGGTGTCGTTGCCGCCGTAGCCGTTCAGGATGTTGATGGCGGTGCTGCCGAGGATGGAGTCGGCATACGCCGAGCCGTTGACGTCCTCGATGCCGGTCAGGATGTCGCCCTCGGCGTGGTTGCCCGCGCCGCCACCGATCTGGGCCGCGGTCCCGTCCTGCCTGGTCAGGTCCACGTTGACCCAGGCGGTGCTGGCGCTGTAGTCCGCCAGGTCGCGGGTGCCCGAGCCGCCGTTCAGTCTGTCGGCACCGGCCCCGCCCACCAGGGTGTCGTTGCCCGAGTTGCCGATGAGCGTATCGTCGCCGTCCAGGCCGATGAGATGGTTGCCCGCGGCGTTGCCCGTGAGCACGTCGCCGTAGGAAGCGTCGTTGCTGCCGATGAGATGCTCGATGCCGATCAGCGTATCGCCCAGGGCGTCGTTGTCCGCCCCGCCACCCGACTGGGCCGTTGTTCCGTCCTGGATGTTCAGGTCCACGGCCACCCAGCTCGCACTCTCGCGGTAATCGGCGAAATCCAGGCCAAGGCCGCCATCGATCATGTCGGCCCCGGCCCCGCCGCGCAGGGTGTCGTTGCCATCCCCGCCGAGCAGGATGTCGTCGCCAGCCAGACCGGCAAGAAGGTTGGCCGATGCGTCGCCGACGATGCTGTCATTGTATGCCGAACCGATGACGTTCTCGACGCCGATGAGGGTGTCGCCCTCGGCGTGGCCGCCGGACTGGGTGGCGCGGGTCAGGTCGATGTCCACGGACGCGCTGCTTGCGCCGTAATCCACGGTGTCGCCGCCGTCCTGGGTGTACAACCAGTTGACGGCGTACGACTGCCCGCCGCCGTCCAGGGTGTCGGCGCCAGAGCCGCCGCGCATGGTGTCGTTGCCGTCCAGAGCTTGGACGTGGAACGCGTAGCGTGAATCGTTGAAATCCCAGGCCGTGGTCAGGTCATCAGACTCCGGCGTGCCCCAGATCTGGATCGCGCCGCCCGCGACCTCGGCCTCGTTCAGGCCGGTCTGCACGTAGAGCCGCACGGTCTGGCCGTCCTTCGCGGCTTCGTACAGGACATAGGTCTGTCCATCGATGGCCACTTCCGGGGCGGCCTGGGTCCAGGTCCAGCCGCCGTCCGCCAGCCTGGCCACGGAGTCACCAGCGTCACCGGTCACCATCAGGGCCATGAGCCCGCTGCCCGCCGGGTCGGCCACGCCGTTCGACAGGATGGCGGCGCCGCTCACGGTCAGCCCCTTGCACGCGCCCGTCAGGTCGATGCGCTCCACTCCGGTGATGGCCGTGAAAGAGCTCACGTCGAGGTACTCGTCCTCGGACGCCAGCACGTCATGGCCCGCGCCGCCGTCCACCACGTCGCCCGCGCCGGCCCGGATCAGGTCGGCGCCATCGCCGCCCTGGAGCGTGTCATTGCCCGCTCCACCTATCAGCGTGTCGTTTCCCCCGCCGCCGACCAGGCTGTCGTCCCCGGCCAGGCCGGAGAGCACGTTGTCCCCGCCGTTGCCGATGAGCGTGTCATTATAGGTCGAGCCCGTGAGGTTCTCGATGGAGATGAGCACGTCGCCATAGGCATGGTTGCCGCCGTAGAGGACTCCCGGGTTGGTCCCGTCATCGATGGTGGACAGCGTGACCGTGACCGCGCCGCCGCCGGTCTGGGCCGTGTGGCTGTCCTGAAGGTTCAGATCCACATAGACTGCGGCCTCGCTCAGGCTGTAGTCCGCGGTGTCGATGCCCTCGCCGCCGTCCAGGGTGTCCGGAGCGCCGAGACCCATGAGCAGGTCGTTGCCCGCACCGCCTTCCAGCCGGTTGGACGCCGCGAGGTAAGCCCACGAGTCCGGCGCGGCGAACGCCTCGTCTCCTACGGAACTGCCGATGAGCGTGTCGTCGTGGGCCGAACCGATGACGCCGTCGATGTACCAGAGCTGGTCCCCGACCTCCTCGCCGCCAGGAGCGCCGGACTGAACGCCGTAGTTGGACTGGTTGCGCAGGTCGATGCTGACCCCCTGGGCCGCGTTCAGGTAGCTGACCATGTCGTAGTGCATGCCGCCCCACAGGAAATCCGCTCCCGCGCCGCCCTCCAGGGTGTCGTTGTGGTCGTTGCCCCACAGGGTGTCGTTGCCGCCCCCCCCGACAAGCAGGTCATCGCCGTCCAGGCCATAGATCTCGTTGGCCTCGTCGTTGCCGATGAGCGTGTCGCCCGTCATGCCGTACGTGCCCAGGATGTGCCGGATGCCCGTCAGGACGTCGCCGATGGCGTCGTTGCCATCCTCGCCCCCGCTTTGGGCCGTGACACCGTCCTGGATGCGCAGGTCGACGTACACGGACTCGCCGCGGTTGACCGTGAAGTCGTCGCCGGTGAGCTCGTAACTGACATAGTCGATGCCGCCACCCATGATGCGGTCCGCGCCCTGGCAGCCGATGAGCTTGCTGCGGACGGTGGAGAGGCTGACCAGCGTGTCGTTGCCCGTGCCGCCGAGGAGGAGGTCCTGGTTGCCGTCGCTGCCGCCGTCGGACCTGTGGCCGTAGAGCACGTCGTCGCCCGCGCCGCCAAAGAGCGTGTCGATGCTGTCGCCGCCGTAGATCGTGTCGTTGCCGCTGTCGCCGAACAGTTCGTCCGCGTGGCCGCCGCCGTCGATGAAGTCGTCGCCATCGCCGCCATGGACGGTGTCGTTGCCGTTTCCGGCGAATATGGTGTCGTTGCCGCCGTAGCCGTACAGGACGTTGATGGCGGTGTTGCCGAGGATGGAGTCGGCGTACGCCGAGCCGTTGACGTCCTCGATGCCCGTCAGGATGTCGCCCTCGGCGTGGTTGCCCGCGCCGCCACCGGTCTGGGCCGCGGTCCCGTCCTGCCTGGTCAGGTCCACGTTGACCCAGGCGGTGCTGGCGCTGTAGTCCGCCAGGTCGCGGGTGCCAGAGCCGCCGGAAAGTACATCGGCCCCGGCCCCGCCCACCAGAGTGTCGTTGCCCGCGCCGCCGACGAGGGTGTCGTCGCCGTCCAGACCGATGAGATGGTTGCCCGCGGCGTTGCCCGTGAGCACGTCGCCGTGGGAAGCGTTGTTGCTGCCGATGAGATGTTCGATGCCGATCAGCGTATCGCCAAGGGCGTCGTTGTCCGCCCCGCCGCCCGACTGGGCCGTTGTCCCGTCCTGGATGTTCAGATCCACGGCCACCCAGCTCGCGCTGTCGCGGTAATCGGCGAAATCCAGGCCAAGGCCGCCGTCGATCAGGTCGGCCCCGGCCCCGCCGCGCAGGGTGTCGTTGCCGTCCAGACCGTAGACTTTGAACGTCACGCCCTCGCGGCTGAAATTCGCCACGCCCGTCAGGTCGTCGGCTTCGTTCGTGCCCCAGACCTGCACCGTGCCGTTCAGGATATGAAAGGTCGCCTCGCCGGTGCTCAGACTGCCGTCGTCGACGGTGAAGACAAAGGAATCTTCCTCGATGACCCGGATCTCGTCGCCGATCTGCGGAGTGTTGAAGCGGAAGGAGACGCGGTCGGCGTCGAGGTCGGCCTGGGTGAAGACCGGCTGCGAGAAGTCGGTGATTTCCACGCCGTCCAGCAGCAGCACGCCGTTGGCCGGGCCCTGAGTGATGGTGTACCCGAGATCAGAGGCGGCGTTGTCCACATCCGTGGCCGAGAGCGAACCCGTCAGGGATCGCGCGGCCAGTTCGTTCACCAGCAGGAGCGAATTGACCTCGACCACCGGCGCGTCGTTGACCGGATCGACCGTCAATGCCGCCGTGGCCGGGGCCGTGCCGCCGTGGCCGTCGCTGACCGTGTAGTCGAAGGACACGGAGCCGTGCCAGTCGGCCGTGGGCGCGAAGGTCCACGTGCCGTCGCCGTTGTCGGTCAGGTCGCCGCTGCCCGAGGCCACCGTCAGGCCCGTGACTGAGAGCGCGTCGCCATCGATGTCCGAGGCATGCGCCAGCAGCTCCGCAGCGGTGATGGTCAGGCTGCCGTCCTCGCTCATGGAACCCAAATCTACGGAACCGGCAACCACCAGTGCGTCGTTGACCGGATCGACCGTCAATGCCGCCGTGGCCGGAGCAGTGCCGCCCTGGCCGTCGCTGACCGTGTAGTCGAAGGATACGGCCCCGTTCCAGTCGGCCGCGGGCGCGAAGGTCCACGTGCCGTCACCGTTGTCGGTCAGGACACCGTTGCCCGAGGCCACCGTCAGGCCCGTGACCGAGAGCGCATCACCGTCGATGTCCGAGGCATGCGCCAGCAGCTCCGCGGCGGTGATGGTCAGGCTGCCGTCCTCGCTCATGGAACCCAAATCTACGGAACCGGCAACCACCGGCGCGTCGTTGACCGGATCGACCGTCAATGCCGCCGTGGCCGGGGCCGTGCCGCCCTGGCCGTCGCTGACCGTGTAGTCGAAGGACACGGCCCCGTTCCAGTTGACCGCGGGCGCGAAGGTCCACGTGCCGTCGCCGTTGTCGGTCAGGTCGCCGCTGCCCGAGGCCACCGTCAGGCCCGTGACCGAGAGCGCGTCGCCGTCGATGTCCGAGGCATGCGCCAGCAGCTCCGCGGCGGTGATGGTCAGGCTGCCGTCCTCGCTCATGGAACCCAAATCTACGGAACCGGCAACCACCAGTGCGTCGTTGGCCGGATCGACCGTCAATGCCGCCGTGGCCGGAGCAGTGCCGCCCTGGCCGTCGCTGACCGTGTAGTCGAAGGATACGGCCCCGTTCCAGTCGGCCGCGGGCGCGAAGGTCCACGTTCCGTCACCGTTGTCGGTCAGGACACCGTTGCCCGAGGCCACCGTCAGGCCCGTCACCGAGAGGGCGTCGCCGTCGATGTCCGAGGCATGCGCCAGCAGCTCCGCAGCGGTGATGCTCAGGCTGCCGTCCTCGCTCATGGAACCCAGGTCTACGACACCGTCCACCACTGGCGAGACGTTGTTTGCCTCCCCCCCGTCATCTCCGTTCATGACCGGCGCCGGCGCCTCCCATTCCGAAAAGTCGGGATTCTTGCTGGCGGACAAGCCTTCCCCGGATTCGGCACTGAAGGACGCCATTTGAAGGAGCTGACCCAGGCCGAAATCTCCGCCGGCATCCCGATGCAGAAAGCCGGTATCGGCCACGCTGGCCTGGTGGATGGACAGAGGTTCGCCGACATGCGCGTCCCCCTCCTCGACGGCTGCCTGGGGCGCGAAAACAATCAGGGACTCTTTCGTTTCGGAACCCGGCACGGCCAGTTCCGGCAAGGAGGCTGCCGAAGCCACGACAAGTTCCCCTCCTCCCTTCAGGCGTACGGAGTATTCCCCATGCGCCCCGAGCGTTACCTCGACATTTTCGGGAGGTTCGAAGAGTACCAGACGCTCACCCTGAGCAAGATTCACCTTGCCACCGTTGGCCACATGCCTTTCCAGAAAACCGCCACTGCCCTGACGAACGCCCACCTTGATTGCGTACATGGAATTACTCCTCAAGCTTGTTATGGTACTAGAGTTCGAGCCCAACCTAGCGAGATTCCATGTGCCGAGTAATACGCACGCCTGAATAATTTACGTATGTAATACCTACTCAATTTAAGGGGTAACCCGAAAAGGAATCACCAACAAATTCGTACATCACGCACGCCAAACGCCTCATTCATGCCGATAACCATGGATTTCAGAAGGCGTGCGGGCTGATCGCCTGGAGCCCGAGGCTGCACCGGGCCCGTTTCAAGGCAGGAGAGATCATGCGGACAGGAGGAATGGAGGCGACGCCGTCTCATGCCAACATAGGCCATGAGATCGACCGTCAATGCCGGGTGAACGGGACCAAAGCGGCTGGTCACGAGAAAACGCGGCGCGCGTTCAGGAGTGGCTGAACGCGCGCCGCGTGAAAGCGATGCATTCTCGGGTGGCGGACCGATCAACTGCTTTCGGAATCGGGAACGTCCGCTCCAGGCAACTTCAGGAGCATGGCTTGCGCTTGCGTACGCGTCCGATTGTACGGGATCGATACGCATCCAGGCATCGAGCGCGCACGGTCATGAATTCGCCTTTTTCTGGCGTCGTCTTCTGACGGCCTCCCCCAGCAAGGCGAGCCTGCGGGGCAGGAGTTTTTGCAGATCGTAATTGTCGATGATGGTCTGCCTGGCCCGTTCGCGCACGACCTGCAAACGGTCGCGATTCTCCAGCGCCTCGATGGTGCGCTCGGCGATGGCCTTTGGGGAATGGAAATCCGTGAGGAGGGCGTTATGGCCGTCGATTGCCACTTCACGCACCGGTTCCGTGTCCGAGGCCACCAGCAGGCAGCCGCAGGACATGGCTTCGAGAAAGGACCAGGACAGCACGAAGGGCCGCGTCAGGTAGACATGAACGGATGAGGCGCGCAGGAGCGTACGGTACTGGCCGTACGGCAGGGTCCCGACGAAATGGATGCGCTCGGGGTCCGGTTGCAGGCGTTCCATCAGGACCTGCTTCCAGGTCTTGCCCGGTTCCGGGGGTGAGCCGTAGCATGTCCGGTCCTCTCCGCCGATGACCACATGGCACTGGGGCCGGCGTCTGACCACCTCCACCGCAGCCTCCAGGAACTGGGGGAAGCCTCTGTACGGCTCCATGCCGCGCGTGGCGTAGGTCACGATTTCCGTGGCGTCCGACAGGTCCAGGCCCGGCAGGGTCATGCGGGCGGCCGGATCGGGGGAAAAATACTCCGTGTCCACGCCGTCATGGACCACGGAAATCTTGGAGCGCAATTCCACGGGAAACTGTTCGAGCTGCCAGCGGGTCGGGCAGATGCCCAGATCGCAGCCGAGCAGGTCGCTGATGATGGGAAGATTGTTGACACGCACCGAAGTTCTCGACTTGAGAGTCGACGGCTGCCCGGAAAAACGCATGTCCGCGCTGTCGGAGCCGTAAAACCATTCGAAATACCCGACAAAGGCCGCCTCGGGAAAGACGTCCTGCAGCAGCATGGTCGGTCCCCACCCGGAATGGCCACAGATGACGTCCGGCACGAACCCTTCGGAACGCAGCCGCACGGCCCTGCGCATGGCCGCCCCGGCATGCCGGGCGACGTTTCCCGAGTTCCCCATCAGACCGCCCATGGGATCGGCCGTCTTCATGTCCGGAGCGTAAATCGCTTTGCGGACACCGGGTATCTCCCAATCAGGACGGTCTTCCTGCGTGAGGAAAACCACCTCGTTCGCGGAGTTGCGCCCGAGAAACGCGGCCACATTGCGGAACTGAGCCGGAAAATTCACGTGTACGAAAAGAATGCGCATTCTGCCTCCGTGTCCGCATCGTCGTTGAGCCATTCACCGGCGTCATTCTGTCGAGCCGTGGTCGCGTCCGGAATCCGGGGCTGGAACCGGCTCACCTTCCTGTTCCAGATATCGCCTGCACCAGCCGGAACGCGTCGCTTTCATGCTGCGTCAAGCCCATCCTCGCGTCATCCCCGGTCCGATCCGTCCGATCCTCCCAAGCCGGGACGCCGGGAGAGTCGGACGGATCGGGCGCCCGAGCAGCCGGCCCTCAATCCGCAATCTCCTCGACCCTGAGATCGACGCCGAGGGTTTCCATGAGCCGGGAAGCGGGTGCGCACAGCCGGTAGTGAGAGAAGGTGTGCGCCGCCATGCCGTTCAGGTAGACCTGCTGCGAGCTGAACAGGCTCTTCTGCGCAGAGACCAGATCCACCAGGGAGCGCTGCCCCATGCGAAACTGGTCGGTGTAGCTCGTCACCACCTGCGCATTCTCGTCGGTGAGGCTGCGCAGCACGGACAGCAGCCTGCCCGTCGCGCGGTAGAAACTCCAGGCCGTGCGCATGTCTTCCTCCACCTCGCGCTGCACGCCCAGGGCATCCTGCTCCGCCTTGAGCCTGTCGGCCTTGGCCTTGCGGATGGCCGCCGCGTCGGAGCCGCCGCTGAAGAGGTTGAAGCTCAGTTCCAGCATGGCCGAGGCGTCGTAGTAATCCGCGGTGTAGCCGCCCGTGTTGTCCGCGCGCCCGGCGGCGAGCTTGACCTGCACCTTGGGCATCATCCGCCCCTTGGCCGAATCAACCTCGCGCTCCTTCTGCTGCTCGGCCAGGCGCGCCGCCTTCAGGGCGCGATTGCCGGCAGCGGCCTGGCTCACCGCGGCGTCCTCGCCCTGCGGAACGACATGGGCGGGGCGGTCGGGCATGGCCAGCGCGCCGGGCTTGGCGCCGAAGAAGCGGATATATCCGGCCTCGGCATCCTCCGCGGCCTGAGTGGCCTGTACGAGGCGCGACCGGGCCTCTTCCAGGGCCGCCTGGGCCTGCGTCACGTCGGCCTGGGTGCCGCCGCCGCCTTCCTGGCGGATGCGCGTCAGTTCCGCCAGCTTCTCGTGCTCGGCGATGTTGCGCAGACAGAGTTCGACCACGGCCCGGGTGCGGATCACCTCCATGAAGTACTGCGTCGCGCTCAGTCCCACGTCCTCGGCCGTGTTGAACAGTTCCTCGCGCCGGGACTCGGAGTGCAGCTTGTCCGCCGCCACCTTGGAAGAGGTCAGGCCGCCGTCGAAAAGCAGCTGTGACAGCACCACGCGCTCCTCGTTGGTCCACGCGTCGCCGTCGCCGCCGGAATACATGGCCTCCGTCGTGTCGTTGTGCCGCAACGCGTACCCGCCGCGGGCGACAAAATCCAACTGCGGCAGCAGCGCCCCGTAGGACTGCAGATAGGCCTCGTGCGACACTGCGGCGGCGTGCTTGCCGCTCAGAAATTCGGGATTGTCGTCCATGGCCGACTGGATGGCGGCCTTCAGCGACACCTCGCCTCCCGACACGTCATCCAGCAGGGCCTCCACGCCCGACGCCCCGATCGGACTCATCCCCGCCTTGCCTGTGTCAAACCCCTGCGCCAGTCCGACCTTCGGCACCAGCAACAGCGCGAACAACACCCACAAAACGCCACGGTATGCGATCCCCAGTCCGTTCATCTCGTCTCCCCCTTCGTTATCGGGCCCCCGGAAAATCCGGCTCCGCCCGGTTCCACACTGCAACCTCGATTGAGCAACCTCGGTTGAGTCCTGTTTAGTGGAGGAAACGCTGTCCTTTGAATCCATACCCCCATGTATATTAAGTACTTATACTTACTTAATCCGGCACCGACTGGCACCCTTCAAGTACTCCATGATGCGTATTCACCTCCCCGAAAACCCTCGATTCGTACCGGACTCATCAGACGCCTAAGGCCGGCTCGTCCGGATGGCGCCCCTGCGCGCCGCCGACCCACTTTTCCAGGACGCCGAACAGTTCCCGGGTATCGATGGGCTTGGCCAGATGGTCGTTCATGCCGGCAGCGATGCACGCTTCCCGGTCGCCCTTCATGGCGTTGGCGGTCATGGCGATGATGGGCAACTGCCTGTACCTGTCCATGGCCCGGATACGGCGACTGGCTTCGAGCCCGTCCATGACCGGCATGGTCATGTCCATGAGCACGACGTCATACGCCTCTTCGGTCTCTTCCAGCCGCTGCAACGCCTCCAACCCGTTGCAGGCCACCTGCGTGTCCGCCTCGACTTCGTCGAGGATGGCCCGCGCCACCTCCTGGTTGAACTGATTGTCGTCGACCAGCAGCACGCGCAGGCCCCTCATGACGCTGCCGGGCAAAGCATCCCGTTTCTCCGGAGCCTCTCTGTCGCCCCTGTCCCTGCAGCGGCCCATGGCCGCCATTACCGCATCGAGGACTCCGTCCGCCGTGACCGGCTTGACCACGAAACCGGCCACTCCGATATCCTCTGGGTCCCGTCCCTGTGGGTCTTCGTGCGACGGAAGCGCCGCCAACAGGGCCGGCACGTCTTTCGGCAACCCCGCGGCCCGCAGCCGCTCCATCGTCTGGGGCCCGTCCAGGCCGGGCATGTCCCAGTCCAGGATAACCAGAGAAAAACGATCGGGATTGCGTTGCACTGCCGCCACCGCCTGCAGGCCCGATTCCACAGCCTCGCAGGCAAAGCCCAGGCCGGCCAGGGCAAGAGCGAGATTGCCCCGCGCCGCCGGGTTGTCGTCGGCCACGAGAACGGCCAGGCCTTGCATTTCCTTCGGGAGTTCCGGCCTTGCCGAAACAGGCTTCCCGTCCAGGCCCAAATCCAGTTCGACCCTGAACGTCGAGCCCAGGCCTTCCTCGCTCGACACCCCGATCACCCCGCCCAAGAGGCCGACAAGCCTGGAACTGATGTTCAACCCCAGCCCGGTCCCTCCGAATCGGCTGGCCGTATCCCCGCCGCCCTGCTCGAACGGCTCGAACAACCGGGGTCTGAGGGCGGCCGGAATCCCCGGCCCCGTATCCGCGATCTCGAAACGGAACCTCCGCCCGCCGGACGCGTCCCCCTGTATCCCGGGAACAAGGCCCGCCCTGATCCAGACTTCGCCGTTCACGGTGAATTTCACGGCGTTTCCCGCGAGGTTCACCAGAATCTGCCTCAAGCGCATGGGATCGCCGAGCACCTGGACGGGCATGTTCTGTTCCAGGTCGAGAAGCAGCTCGTTGCCGTTCTTCCGTGCCGTGGGCGCAACAATCTCGCACACTTCCCGCATCAGGCAGAGCAGATCGAAAGGCTTCCGCTCCACGTCGAGCTTGCCCGCCTCGATCTTGGCCAGATCGAGAATCTCGTTGATCAGCCCCAGCAGATGGGCGGCCGATGTCTTGACCTTGGCCAGGCACTGCCGGATCTGGCCGAGAGAAGAAGCGTTCAGAGCGATATCGGTGAAACCCATGATGGCGGTCATGGGCGTACGGATCTCATGGCTCATGCGGGCCAGGAAAAGGCTCTTGGTCCGAGCGGCCAGGGCCGAGGCCTCCCGCTCCAGCTTGAGCTGGCGGATGCGGTAGGCCAGGGGCAGGGACATGAGCACTGCCTCGGCCGCCAGGGCCAGATTGAAACCCATGGAATAGCCCAGGCTGCTCCATCCGACGACCGTGGCGGCGAAAATGAAGAAAAGCACGGAAACGAGACTCCAGGCCATGAGCAGAATGCATCCGGGCCAACGCCCCTTGAAGCAGCTGGACAGGCTGACGCCGAAGCCCATCAGGAAGACCGCCACGTTGAAGACGAGGTTGAACATCGTGTGCATGTGCGAGGAGGGCAGCAGCGGCCCGAGCACGACGAGGGCGCCCGTGGGGAAGGCCCAGGCCAGAAGCACCTTGTCCCAAACGGGATGGTCCCGGCGCGTCTCCAGAAAATCCCGCAGAAACAGACACATGGCCATGGCGCAGATGTTGATGGACGTGGCCGCGACCAGGGCCTGTCCTTCGTAGCTGAAAAACGGCGTCCACATCTTGTTGGAGAAGTAGCCCAGCAGGGCGACGTGAAAGACCACGAACCAGAGGTAGGAGCGGTCGCGCAGGTAGAGGAAGATGACGAAGTTGTAGACGATCATGGCCAACAGCACGGCCACGAAGGCCCCGAAGGCCAGGCTGCGCAGATTGTTTTCGGACAGGCAGCGGTTGCGCTCGCACAGCGACGGTCTGACGAAGGTCACGCGTTCGCTGAAGACCCTGAAGTAGTAGGTGTGGCTTTGCCCGTCGGCGATGAGCGGGATGAGCCGACCCTCGCCGGTGGACCCGAAACGGTGGGAGGTGCGCTGCCAGAGGCTGCCGTCCGGGCCGGGCCGTGGCAGCGGGGAGAAGAAATCAAGGGTCCGGACGTAGGCCCAGTCAGGGTCGAAATACCAGTCCGTGCCGGGATCGAGCCGCAGGGTGAAGCGGAACCACCATACGGAGTCCGCCATGCCGAGATTGAAGGACGTGTCCAGCACAGGCCGGAAGGCAGGCGAACCGGCCACCTGCCCGATTTCCTTCAGGGTGTGGGTTCCGTCCTCCAGCACCTCCAGATAGGGCCCCAGAGCCAGAAGCGACTGACCGGGCGGCGGGGACGCCTCCAGCACCAGCAACTCCCCGGACACAGGGGGTTTTGGGTCCGGTTCGGACTCTGCAATCCACGCGACGCGGGGGGCGGCCCTGGTCATGGACGGACAGGCCAGGACCACGAGGGCGGCGCAGAGCGCCATGACCGTCCAGGAGCCGACCTTCCGAACGGTCACGCTCAACCCATGACAGGGCCGACGGGGGGCTCCCCCCGTCGGCCCTGAGTTTTTCTTCTGCGTCTCCCAATTTCTCGGAGAATCCAGGCCTGGATCTCCGCAAGGGGTCCGCCGACCCTTCGAATTCCCGTTCCCTTCGTCGCTGCGCGACCCGAACTCCACGATTTGCCTGTTTCCCCCGCGCTCCATCCACGCCCCCTTTCCCGACGGAAACCGGGACCGCGATCAGGCGTGCATGACGTTCTGGTTGGCGATGTCCGTGTCGATCATCAGGTTGACCAGGATCGAACCCGCGTTCCCAGAGTAATGGTCGTACTGCTGCCCGTCGGCCCCGGTCTCCACGCCGACATGCGTCCAGCCGGTATCCGTGGTCGTCACGGTGTCGTTCCCGTCACCGTGCACCCACAGGGTGTCGGTGCCGCCCGTGGTGTCCAGCACGTCCGAGGCCTTGAGGGTCAGGGTGTTGGCGTCGTCGGCATCGCCGGCGATGTCGATGCGTTCGAAACCCGTGATCCGGCCCGCGACGTTCATGGCCGTCAGGTCAAGGGCGCTGCCGGTGCCGGCGTGGCCATCCAGGCGGAAGGTGTCGAATCCGTTTCCGCCGTCAACGGAATCCATGAAGCCGCCGACGGCCAGGTCGTTGCCGTCGCCGCCGATCAGTGTGTCGTTTCCGCCGCCGCCGACCAGACTGTCGTTCCCGGCCAGGCCGGAGAGCACGTTGTCCCCGCCGTTGCCGATGAGCGTGTCATTATAGGTCGAGCCCGTGAGGTTCTCGATGGAGATGAGCACGTCGCCATAGGCATGGTTGCCGCCGTAGAGGACCCCCTGGTTCGTCCCGTCGTCGATGGTGGACAGCATGACCGTGACCGCGCCACCGCCGGTCTGGGCCGTATGGCTGTCCTGCAGGTTCAGGTCCACATAGACCGCGGCCTCGCTCAGGCTGTAGTCCGCGGTGTCGATGCCCTCGCCGCCGTCCAGGGTGTCCGGAGCGCCGAGGCCCATGAGCAGGTCGTCGCCCGAACCGCCCTCCAGCCGGTTGGACGCCGCGCGCCACGCCCACGAGTCCAGCGGGGCGAACGCCTCGTCGCCCACGGAACTGCCGATGAGCGTGTCGTCGTGGGCCGAACCGATGACGCCGTCGATGTACCAGAGCTGGTCCCCGACCTCCTCGCCGCCGGACACGCCGGACTGGAGACCGTAGTTGGACTGGTTGCTCAGGTCGATGCTGACCCCCTGGGACGCGTGCTCGTAGCTGACCATGTCGTAGTGCATGCCGCCCCACAGCATGTCCGCCCCGGCGCCGCCCTCCAGGGTGTCGTTGTGGTCGTTGCCCCACAGGGTGTCGTTGCCGCCGCCCCCGACAAGCAGGTCATGGCCGTCCAGGCCGTAGATCTCGTTGGCCTCGTCGTTGCCGATGAGCGTGTCGCCCGTCATGCCGTACGTGCCCAGAATGTGCCGGATGCCCGTCAGGACGTCGCCGATGGCGTCGTTGCCATCCTCGCCCCCGCTTTGGGCCGTGACACCGTCCTGGATGCGCAGGTCGACGTACACGGACTCGCCGCGGTTGACCGTGAAGCCGTCGCCGGTGAGCTCGTAACTGACATAGTCGATGCCGCCGCCCATGATGCGGTCCGCGCCCTGGCAGCCGACAAGCTTGCTGCGGACTGTGGAAAGGCTGACCAGCGTGTCGTTGCCCGTGCCGCCGAGGAGGAGGTCCTGGTTGCCGTCGCTGCCGCCGTCGGACCTGTAGCCGTAGAGCACGTCGTCGCCCGCGCCGCCAAAGAGCGTGTCGATGCTGTCGCCGCCGTAGATCGTGTCGTTGCCGCTGTCGCCGAACAGTTCGTCCGCGTGGCGGCCTCCGTCGATGAAGTCGTCGCCATCGCCGCCATGGACGGTGTCGTTGCCGTTTCCGGCGAATATGGTGTCGTTGCCGCCGTAGCCGTACAGGACGTTGATGGCGGTGTTGCCGAGGATGGAGTCGGCGTACGCCGAGCCGTTGACGTCCTCGATGCCCGTCAGGATGTCGCCCTCGGCGTGGTTGCCCGCGCCGCCACCGGTCTGGGCCGCGGTCCCGTCCTGCCTGGTCAGGTCCACGTTGACCCAGGCGGTGCTGGCGCTGTAGTCCGCCAGGTCGCGGGTGCCAGAGCCGCCGGAAAGTACATCGGCCCCGGCCCCGCCCACCAGAGTGTCGTTGCCCGCGCCGCCGACGAGGGTGTCGTCGCCGTCCAGACCGATGAGATGGTTGCCCGCGGCGTTGCCCGTGAGCACGTCGCCGTGGGAAGCGTTGTTGCTGCCGATGAGATGCTCGATGCCGATCAGCGTATCGCCAAGGGCGTCGTTGTCCGTCCCGCCGCCCGACTGGGCCGTTGTCCCGTCCTGGATGTTCAGATCCACGGCCACCCAGCTCGCGCTGTCGCGGTAATCGGCGAAATCCAGGCCAAGGCCGCCGTCGATCAGGTCGGCCCCGGCCCCGCCGCGCAGGGTGTCGTTGCCATCCCCGCCGAGCAGCGTGTCGTTGCCGCCAAGGCCGGCAAGAAGGTTGGCCGCCGCGTCGCCGGTAATGCTGTCGCCGTAGCCCGAGCCGATGACGTTCTCGACGCCGATGAGCACGTCGCCCTCGGCGTGGCCGCCGGACTGGGTGGCGCGGGTGAGGTCGATGTCCACAGCCGCGGTGCTGGCGCCGTAATCCACGGTGTCGCCGCCTTCCTGGGTGTACAGCCAGGGCGTGAGCGCTGCGTACGCGTGCCCGCCCCCGTCCAGGGTGTCGGCGCCAGAGCCGCCGCGCATGGTGTCGTTGCCGTCCAGGCCGTAGACTTGAAACGTGTAACGGGGATCGTTGAAATCCCAGGCCGTGGTCAGATCGTCCGCCCCTTCCGTGCCCCAGATCTGGATCGCGCCGCCCGCGACCTCGGCCTCGTTCAGGCCGGTCTGCACGTAGAGCCGCACCGTCTGGCTGTCCTTCGCGGCTTCGTACAGGACATAAGTCTGTCCATCGACGGTCACTTCCGGGGCGGCCTGGGTCCAGGTCCAGCCGCCGTCCGCCAGCCTGGCCACGGAGTCACCAGCGTCACCGGTCACCATCAGGGCCATGAGCCCGCTGCCCGCCGGGTCGGCCACGCCGTTCGACAGAATGGCGGCACCGCTCACGGTCAGCCCCTTGCACGCGCCCGTCAGGTCGATGCGCTCGATGCCGGTGATGGTTGTGGAAGAGTTCACGTCGAGGTACTCGTCCTCGGACACCAGCACGTCATGGCCCGCGCCGCCGTTCACCACGTCGCCCGCGCCGGCCCGGATCAGGTCGTCGCCGTCGCCGCCCTGGAGCGTGTCATTGCCCGCTCCGCCAACGAGGGTGTCATCCCCCCCGCCGCCGACCAGACTGTCGTTCCCGGCCAGGCCGGAGAGCACGTTGTCCCCGCCGTTGCCGATGAGCGTGTCATTATAGGTCGAGCCCGTGAGGTTCTCGATGGAGATGAGCACGTCGCCATAGGCATGGTTGCCGCCGTAGAGGACCCCCTGGTTCGTCCCGTCGTCGATGGTGGACAGCATGACCGTGACCGCGCCACCGCCGGTCTGGGCCGTATGGCTGTCCTGCAGGTTCAGGTCCACATAGACCGCGGCCTCGCTCAGGCTGTAGTCCGCGGTGTCGATGCCCTCGCCGCCGTCCAGGGTGTCCGGAGCGCCGAGGCCCATGAGCAGGTCGTCGCCCGAACCGCCCTCCAGCCGGTTGGACGCCGCGCGCCACGCCCACGAGTCCAGCGGGGCGAACGCCTCGTCGCCCACGGAACTGCCGATGAGCGTGTCGTCGTGGGCCGAACCGATGACGCCGTCGATGTACCAGAGCTGATCCCCGACCTCCTCGCCGCCGGACACGCCGGACTGGAGACCGTAGTTGGACTGGTTGCTCAGGTCGATGCTGACCCCCTGGGACGCGTGCTCGTAGCTGACCATGTCGTAGTGCATGCCGCCCCACAGCATGTCCGCCCCGGCGCCGCCCTCCAGGGTGTCGTTGTGGTCGTTGCCCCACAGGGTGTCGTTGCCGCCGCCCCCGACAAGCAGGTCATGGCCGTCCAGGCCGTAGATCTCGTTGGCCTCGTCGTTGCCGATGAGCGTGTCGCCCGTCATGCCGTACGTGCCCAGAATGTGCCGGATGCCCGTCAGGACGTCGCCGATGGCGTCGTTGCCATCCTCGCCCCCGCTTTGGGCCGTGACACCGTCCTGGATGCGCAGGTCGACGTACACGGACTCGCCGCGGTTGACCGTGAAGTCGTCGCCGGTGAGCTCGTAACTGACATAGTCGATGCCGCCGCCCATGATGCGGTCCGCGCCCTGGCAGCCGACAAGCTTGCTGCGGACTGTGGAAAGGCTGACCAGCGTGTCGTTGCCCGTGCCGCCGAGGAGGAGGTCCTGGTTGCCGTCGCTGCCGCCGTCGGACCTGTAGCCGTAGAGCACGTCGTCGCCCGCGCCGCCAAAGAGCGTGTCGATGCTGTCGCCGCCGTAGATCGTGTCGTTGCCGCTGTCGCCGAACAGTTCGTCCGCGTGGCGGCCTCCGTCGATGAAGTCGTCGCCATCGCCGCCATGGACGGTGTCGTTGCCGTTTCCGGCGAATATGGTGTCGTTGCCGCCGTAGCCGTACAGGACGTTGATGGCGGTGTTGCCGAGGATGGAGTCGGCGTACGCCGAGCCGTTGACGTCCTCGATGCCCGTCAGGATGTCGCCCTCGGCGTGGTTGCCCGCGCCGCCACCGGTCTGGGCCGCGGTCCCGTCCTGCCTGGTCAGGTCCACGTTGACCCAGGCGGTGCTGGCGCTGTAGTCCGCCAGGTCGCGGGTGCCAGAGCCGCCGGAAAGTACATCGGCCCCGGCCCCGCCCACCAGAGTGTCGTTGCCCGCGCCGCCGACGAGGGTGTCGTCGCCGTCCAGACCGATGAGATGGTTGCCCGCGGCGTTGCCCGTGAGCACGTCGCCGTGGGAAGCGTTGTTGCTGCCGATGAGATGCTCGATGCCGATCAGCGTATCGCCAAGGGCGTCGTTGTCCGTCCCGCCGCCCGACTGGGCCGTTGTCCCGTCCTGGATGTTCAGATCCACGGCCACCCAGCTCGCGCTGTCGCGGTAATCGGCGAAATCCAGGCCAAGGCCGCCGTCGATCAGGTCGGCCCCGGCCCCGCCGCGCAGGGTGTCGTTGCCATCCCCGCCGAGCAGCGTGTCGTTGCCGCCAAGGCCGGCAAGAAGGTTGGCCGCCGCGTCGCCGGTAATGCTGTCGCCGTAGCCCGAGCCGATGACGTTCTCGACGCCGATGAGCACGTCGCCCTCGGCGTGGCCGCCGGACTGGGTGGCGCGGGTGAGGTCGATGTCCACAGCCGCGGTGCTGGCGCCGTAATCCACGGTGTCGCCGCCTTCCTGGGTGTACAGCCAGGGCGTGAGCGCTGCGTACGCGTGCCCGCCCCCGTCCAGGGTGTCGGCGCCAGAGCCGCCGCGCATGGTGTCGTTGCCGTCCAGGCCGTAGACTTGAAACGTGTAACGGGGATCGTTGAAATCCCAGGCCGTGGTCAGATCGTCCGCCCCTTCCGTGCCCCAGATCTGGATCACGCCGCCCGCGACCTCGGCCTCGTTCAGGCCGGTCTGCACGTAGAGCCGCACCGTCTGGCTGTCCTTCGCGGCTTCGTACAGGACATAAGTCTGTCCATCGACGGTCACTTCCGGGGCGGCCTGGGTCCAGGTCCAGCCGCCGTCCGCCAGCCTGGCCACGGAGTCACCAGCGTCACCGGTCACCATCAGGGCCATGAGCCCGCTGCCCGCCGGGTCGGCCACGCCGTTCGACAGGATGGCGGCGCCGCTCACGGTCAGCCCCTTGCACGCGCCC
The DNA here is from genome assembly GCF_054657795.1 of Desulfomicrobium salsuginis. Classification (NCBI taxonomy): domain Bacteria; kingdom Pseudomonadati; phylum Thermodesulfobacteriota; class Desulfovibrionia; order Desulfovibrionales; family Desulfomicrobiaceae; genus Desulfomicrobium; species Desulfomicrobium salsuginis. The sequence goes on from NZ_BAAHYA010000001.1 coordinate 43,605, forward strand.
GCCAGGTCGATGCGCTCGATGCCGGTGATGGTTGTGGAAGAGTTCACGTCGAGGTACTCGTCCTCGGACACCAGCACGTCATGGCCCGCGCCGCCGTCCACCACGTCGCCCGCGCCGGCCCGGATCAGGTCGGCGCCATCGCCGCCCTGGAGCGTGTCATTGCCCGCTCCGCCTATCAGCGTGTCGTTTCCGCCGTCGCCGATCAGGCTGTCGTCCCCGGCCAGGCCGGAGAGCACGTTGTCCTCGCCGTTGCCGATGAGCGTGTCATGATAGGCCGAGCCCGTGAGGTTCTCGATGGAGATGAGCACGTCGCCATAGGCATGGTTGCCGCCGTAGAGGATCCCCGGGTTGCTCCCGTCGTCGATGGTGGACGGAGTGACCGTGACCGCGCCGCCGCCGGTCTGGGCCGTGTGGCTGTCCTGCAGGTTCAGGTCCACATACACCGCGGCCTCGCTCAGGCTGTAATCCGCGGTATCCTTGCCCTCGCCGCCGTCCAGGGTGTCCGCGCCGCCGAGGCCCATGAGCAGGTCGTCGCCCGCACCGCCTTCCAGCCGGTTGGCCGCAAACCGAAACGGCCTGTACCCGTACTGCGCGGCAACTTCATCATCGCCCACGGAACTGCCGATGAGCGTGTCATCGTGGGCCGAACCGATCACGCCGTCCACGTACCAGAGCTGGTCCCCGACCTCCTCGCCGCCGGGAGCGCCGGACTGAAAGCCGTAGTTGGACTGGTTGCGCAGGTCGATGCTGACCCCCTGGGACGCGTGCTCGTAGCTGACCATGTCGAAATCCTGGCCGCCCCACAGGTAATCCGCTCCCGCGCCGCCCTCCAGCGTGTCGTTGTGGTCATAGCCCCACAGGGTGTCGTTGCCCTCGTTGCCGATCATCAGATCATTGCCGTCGAGGCCGTACATCACATTGTCCTGGTGGTTGCCGATGAGCGTGTCGTGGGTCCAGGTGCCTATGACGTTGACGATGCCTATGAGGGTGTCGCCCACGGCGTCGGTTTCGCGGCCCTCGGGGTCGATCTGGGCCAGCCAGTTGCCGTCCGCGTCCTTGCCCTGGCGGCGCAGGTCCAGATAGACGCCCGGCCCGAAGTTGAATTCGTAGTTGACGTGCCCGGTCAGCTCGTAGCTGGCGATGGTGGACGTGCCGTTGCCGATGAGCATGTCGGCGCCCATGCCACCGATGAGCGTGGACTTATATCTGCTGCCGCGGGTCTCGTGGCTGGCGTCCAAGGTGTCGTTGCCCGCGCCGCCGACGAGAAAATCCATCGCCGTGTCGGCGCTGCCGTCGGGATTGTAGCCGACCAGATAGTCGTCGCCGTCGCCGCCAAAGATGGTGTCGTAGCCGTTGCCGCCGAAGATCGTGTCGTTGCCGGCGCCGCCGTACAAGTCGTCTTCGCTGGTGCCGCCGGCGATCCAGTCGTTGCCCGCGCCACCAGAGATGGTGTCGTTGCGCCCCCCGCCGAAGATGGTGTCGTCGCCGTCGCCGCCAAAGAGGAGGTTGCTCGAGTCATTGCCCGTGACGACGTCGTTGAATCGCGAGCCCAAGACGTCCTCGATGCCGACGAGCGTGTCGCCCTCGGCATGACCGCCGGACTGGGCGCCGGTCCTGGTAAGGTCAACGTTCACCGCGCCGTCGCTGGTGCTGTAGTCGGCCAGATCGCGGTTATTGGCACCGCCGTCCAGGGAGTCGGCCCCGGACCCGCCGCGCAGGGTGTCGTAACCAGCGCCGCCCAGGAGGGTGTCATCGCCCGCGCCGCCGTCGAGGAAGTTGTCGCCGACGTCGCCAGCGATGCTGTCGGCGAAGGCCGAGCCGATGACGTTCTCGATGGAGACCAGGGTGTCGCCCTCGGCGTGGCCACCGGACTGGGTGCCGGTCCTGGTCAGGTCCACGTCCACGGCCGCGTCGCTCCGGCGGTAGTCCGCCGTGTCGAGCCCGCCACGGCCATCGAGAAGATCGGCCCCGGCCTGGCCGGCCAGCACGTTGTTGCCGCCGTCGCCGCGCAGGGTGTCGGCGTAGCGGGAGCCCACGACGTTCTCGATGCCCCGGAGCACGTCGTCCTCGGCATGGCCGCCTAACTGCCTGGCGCGTTGCAAATCCACGTCCACGGCCGCATTGCTGGCGCCGTAGTCCACGGTGTCACCGCCTGGCGTCGCGCCGGGAACCGTCACGCCGGCTTCCCACCACTCGCCCGTCCCCACGCTATAGGAAACACCCGTGGACGAATGCCCGCCGCCGTCCAGGGTGTCCGCGCCCGAGCCGCCGCGCAGGATGTCGTTGCCCTCGAAACCGTAAACGTGGAACTTCACGCCGTCGCGGTCGAAATGGGCCACGCCGGTCAGGTCGTCGGACTCGTCCGTGCCCCAGACCTGGACCGTGGAATTTTGGATGTGAAAGGTGGCCGGACCTGTGGTATGCGTGCCGTCCGTGACCGTGAAGACGAAGGTGTCGTCCTCCAGCACCAGAACCCCGTCCTGAGCGTGAGGATCGAAGCGGAAGGTGACCCGGCCGGAGTCGATGTCGGCCTGGGTGAAGGTGACCTTGGTCGCTTCCACTTCCTTGCCGTCGATGTACAGCGTGCCGGAGGCCGGCCCCTGGCTGATCCTGAACAGCAGGTCACCGGGGCCGCTCTCGCGGTCCGTGACACGCAGGTGGCCCGTCAGGGGCTCCATGGCGTCGTCATCAACCAGGAGAATATTGTTGATGTCGATGACCGGGGGGAGGTTCAGGTTGCCTGGGGCGGAATCCCCGGACAGTGCGTCGGCCAGCAGGCCGTCCTCGTCCTTCCCTGCGAAGACCTTGCCCTTCGCCAACCCGCCTCCGGCCTCGGCACTGAAGGCGGCCATGCCGAGCAGTCGTCCCATGCCGAAGTCCTCGCCCGTCTGCTGGTCAAGAAACGTCGTGTCGGCTACGCTCGCCTCGTGAACCCCCAGGGGCTCATGCGTCACGGCCCCTTCTTCACCGCCTGCTCCGGCCCGCTCGAACACGATGACAGGCTGCCCCCTGAATACCGGGGACTCGTCCGGCCCCATGGCCAGGGCTTCGGGTGGCAATCCCTCGGATTCAACCGTGAACTCGCCGATCCCTTCCAGCCGGATCGCAACCTTCCCCTCTCCGCCGGACCGTACTTCGGCCTGCTCCGGCGCAGCCGCGATGAGCAGCTGTTCGTTGCCGCGCAACGACACCTTGCCGCCATCGGAAACATGCACTTCACGAATCGAACCATCCGCCTGACGAACGAGCACCTTATTCTTCAACATGGCCTGCCCCCATATTCGAGTTGTACCAATTTAAACATTCCGAAACAGATAGATGCTTTCGAAGTAGAGTATAATGCGAATGCGCACCTAATTTTCAATGCAGATTCTACAGCAATAAGCTCATGCAAAATAAAAAATCATAAGGTTTTACACTAATAAACGCCCCCCGTAAGCCATGACGGGCACATCTTCGAAAGGCAGCGGCGGGGATCGAAAAAGGGAGAGAAGAAAACGGCAGAGGGAAAGGGACGACGTCACGGGCGCCGACGACGGATGGCGAGCCTCAAGGGCGTCAGGCAATCAATCACATTTCAAACACGACATGCGAGGAATATATGGATGCGGCAGCGGAAGGCGCGGCGACGTATGCGTCAGGAGGGTCGGACCGCGAGAGCGGCCAGTGTTCTGAAAAGCTCGGCGGCGTCCACGGGCTTGGCCAGATGCGCGTTCATGCCCGCATCCAGACATCGTTCCCTGTCGCCTAGCAGGACGTTGGTGGTCAGGGCGATGACGGGCAGTCGGGCGAACCGCTGGTGGGTCCTGATGGCCCGCGTGGCTTCGTACCCGTCCATCTCGGGCATGTGGATGTCCATAAGCACGGCGTCCAGGGGAGGAAGCGACACGTCGAGAACGCGGTCCACGGCCTTGGCGCCGTTGCCCGCGACGTCCACCAGCACTCCGGCCTGGGACAGGATCAGGCCGATGAGTTCCTGGTTGGCCGGATTGTCCTCGGCCAGGAGGACGCGCAGGCCGCGCGACAGCTCGCGGTTTCGCAGTTCCTCGGCGGACATGCCGTTCATGTCCCGTTCAACAGGTCCGCCAAGACCCCTGGCCCGCCGCAGCATGTCTCCCAGAGACGCCGCGGTGAATGGCTTGGCCAGCACGCCCCGGACACCGTGCTCCTCGGGCCGGAACCGTTCGACCTCGGGCCGGGCCAGGCTGGTCATGAGCACCACCGGCGCCTGGGGCGCGGGTTTCGCCCCGCGCAGGAGGTCCGCGCCTTCGGGTCCGCTCATGTCCGGAAGGTCCCAGTCCAGCAGGATCAGGCCGAAATCTTCTGTTGACGCCATGCGGGCGGCTTCCTCCGCCGAACCGGCGCACACGCTCGAAAGGCCCAGGCGCGCCGCCGCATGTTCCGCGGCATCCCGGCTTGCGGGCCTGCTCTCCGCCACCAGCACAGGGCCGATGCCCGGGGCCATGGCACGCCCCGCGGCCGGGCCTTCCGGGTCAGGGTCGAACACCGCCGTGAACTCGAAGGTCGAGCCCTCGCCCAGCCGGCTGCGCACCGCGATGTCCCCGCCCATGAGGTGCACCAGCCTGCGGCTGATGTTCAGGCCCAGGCCCGTGCCGCCGAAGTTGCGGGCGGTGGATGCGTCGGCCTGGACGAATGAATCGAACAGGCGGGGCAGCACGGCCTCGTCGATGCCGATGCCCGTGTCCACGACCTGGAAGCGCAGGGCGATCTTCCCCGCGGGCGTCGTCGGGTCTTCGGCGCCCGTAACGGCCAGACGGACCGTGCCGTCATGGGTGAACTTGATGGCGTTGCCGCCCAGATTGACCAGAATCTGCTTGAGCCGCAACGGGTCGCCGACCAGGCGGGACGGGAGGCCGGGCAGCACGGAGATCGCCAGTTCGTTGCCGTTCGCGAAGGCCTTGGGCGCCAGGATGTCCCCCACCTCGTCCAGCATCGCGTCCAGATCGAAGGGCCTGAGGTCCAGCGCCACCTTGTCGGCCTCGATCTTGGACAGGTCCAGAATGTCGTTGATGATGCCCATGAGATGATCGGCCGAGGCGCGGATCTTGAGCAGATATTGACGCAGCCTCTCTTCGGCCTCCAGTTGGAGGGAAAGGTTCAGAAATCCGAGGATGGCGGTCATGGGCGTGCGGATCTCGTGGCTCATGCTGGCCAAAAACGTACTCTTGGCCCGGGCCATGGCCTCGGCCGCCTGGCGCTGCACGGCCATGCTCTGGACCGTGTAGGCCAGCAGGATGGACATGGCCAGGCCTTCGCATACGAACCCGGCCCAAATGAGAGACGGGTGCGCGAAGGAAAAGGCCCCGTGAGCGGCCCGGTTATAGAAGGAAATGGTGGTGACCGCTCCGCCCCATGCGATCAGGAAGATGCTTGGAACCACCCGGTCGCGCTTCAGGCTGACGATGCAGGCCAACGCCCCCATCAGCGATAGGGGCACGGCCATGTTCATGGAAAATTTTCCCTGCATTCCCGGCGGCAGGAAAAAGGCGCAGGCGGCCACCGCGAAAACCGACCAGATGCAGAAAAGCATGACCGCATCGATCCTCCTGTTGTGCTTCCGGAGCTCCAAAAACTCCCTGATCACGCAGGCCAGAAAACCCTGCGCCGCCAGGCCGGCCATCATGATGGCCGCCGGCATGTCCCTGAAGGTGACAAGATGCTGATAGCTGGTCAGGGCCACGAAACCGACGAAGGAGAGGTTGCCCAGGACCAGCCACTTGAACTTGCCGTTTCCGGTGTATAGGTAGATGGCCAGATGGATGATCATCATCGTGCAGAAAAAGCCCAGCACCAAACCCGTGCCCGCAACCTTCACGTCGTTGACCCATATGGCGCGGTCGATGGTCGTGATGTGCGGACTCAGGACCAGCGGCCGGACGCCCGTGACCCGGATGTAGCAGGTGGTCGGGGCCGTCAGCCCCGTAGGCAGGCGGAACTGCCGACGTTCCTGGTCGCCGGAGGTCGAGAGCAGATAGCCGGAGTCGTATGTTCTCCATCCGCCGGGAACGCTCGAGTCGGGCACGAAGAGTTCGATGGTGCCGTACAGATTCCAGCCCGGATCGAAAATCCAGTAGCGGGGCAGCCCGCCCCCGTCCGAAGGCAGTTCCCTGACGGTGAACCGGAACCACAGGGCCGAGTTGCTGAACCCGAAATTGAAGCGCCCATTTGGCGGCGGGCCGAACCGCGAATCGGTCTCAGACGCGGCCGCCTGATCCACGGTCAGCTGCCTGTCCGCATCCTCCAGATATTCCATGTAGGGCCGCAGGTCGTACTCGTCACTCTCCCCGCCCAGCACGCACACGCCGACGGCAAAAGCCCGGGAACTCCACACGTGCACGAGCAGCAGGCCCGCAAGCAGGACGAAAAGCGCCCGGCGCGGAGCACGGGCCGCGAGCGCAGGGGTCGGACCGCTACTCATGACGCGCCTCCTGCGGGGCCTGGCGCCCCCACTTGACCAGGACGCTGAAAAGCTCCCCGGTGTCCACCGGCTTGGTCAGATGGTCGTTCATGCCCGCCTCCAGGCACCGCGACCTGTCCTCGGGAGTGATGTCGGCAGTCATGGCGACGACCGGCAGGGCTCCGAAACGCCCGTCGCCCCGGAGGGCCCGCGTGGCCGCGAAGCCGTCCATGACCGGCATGTGCACGTCCATGAGCACCACGTCCGGGGCCTCCCCTTCCGTCACCCGGCGCACGGCTTCGGCGCCGTTGTCCGCGACCTCCAGTTCCACCCCGGCCTCTGTGAGGATCACGCCCAAAAGCTCCTGGTTGAACAGGTTGTCCTCCACCAGCAGGATACGCAGGCCACGGGCGCGCTCCATATCGCACGGCGCATCGGCCGGCGTGCATGCATCAACCGCGACGGCCGCCCCGCCATCCAGGATCTGCCTGAAGAGCCCTTCCACCGACGAGGCCGTGAACGGCTTGGCCAGTATTCCCTGGGCGCCCAGCTGGCCCAGGCCCAGTTGCTCGACCTCGGGCCGTGCAGGGCTGGTCATGAGCGCCACCGGCGTTCCCTCCGTACCCTCCGAAGAGCGCAACAGACGCACGGACTCCGGCGCGGCCATGTCCGGCAGATCCCAATCCAGCAGAACCAGGTCGAAACGCTCCGACGCGGCCAGACGAGACGCCTCGGCCGCCGAGCCCGCCGCTGCGTGCGCGTGGCCCATGGCGGACAGGATCGCCTCCAGGGAAGCCAGGCTTTCCGGGTTGTCCTCGACGACCAGCACTTTCAGCGCCCCGTGCTCCGGGGCCGGAGGACCTTCCGGGAAAACGGCGTCGGGATCGAGACCGAGGGGCACCGTGAACCCGAAGGTCGAGCCCTTCCCGGGCCGGCTTCGCACCGAGATGTCCCCGCCCATGAGCCGCACGAGCCGCCGGCTGATGCTCAGGCCCAGGCCCGTGCCCCCGTAGACCCGGGCCGTGGACGAGTCGGCCTGCTCGAAGGACTGGAACAGGCGCGGCAGGACGTCCGGGTCGATGCCGATGCCTGTGTCGCTGATCTCGAAACGAAGCCGCACAAGGTCCTGCCGCGGCATGGCGTCCTCGGCCCTGGACACCGCCAGCCGGACGGTGCCGCCCCGGGTGAACTTGACCGCGTTGCCGCCCAGGTTGATCAGGACCTGCCGCAGGCGCAGGGCGTCCCCGGTCACGCTGCGTGGCAGCCCGGGTTCGAGCGAGAGCACCAGTTCGTTGCCGTTCTCGAAGGCGCGGGCGACAAGGATGTCCGCGGCTTCATGCAGCAGGTCCTCCGGGTCCAGGGGCCCGGCCTCCAGTTCCACCTTGCCGGCCTCGATCTTGGCCAGGTCCAGGATGTCGTTGATGATGTCCATCAGGTGCTTCGCCGCGGCCTCGATCCGCAGCAGGTACTGCCGCAGTTGCCCGCCGGCCCCCAGCTGCAGGGACAGATTCAGGAACCCCAGGATGGCGGTCATGGGTGTGCGGATCTCGTGGCTCATGCCGGCCAGGAAGGATGACCGGGCCTTGGCCATGGCCTCGGCGGCCTGGCGCTGCGCCGAGATGGTCTCGATGTTGTAGGCCAGCAGGATGGACATGCAGATTGCCTCTCCCACGAAGGCGACCCACATGTAGCTGGGATGCGCAAAGGGAAGGCCGCCCTTCAGAGCCCAGTTGTAGGAGAAGGCCAGCAGCGTCGTCAGGCCCCACGCGCACAAGAAAAGAAGCGCAGGGACACGGCTGCGTTTCAGACTGTCGAAACAGGCCAAGAAGACAACCAGGGTCAGGGGCATGACCGCGTAGATGGACAGCTTCGGGTGGAGTTCCTCGGGCAGGACGAGCGCGGAGGCGGCAGCCCCCAGGACAGCCCAGACGGCGGCCTGGAGGACCATGTTGAGTCTTCTGTTGTGCCGACGAAACTCGAAAAACGTCCTGACCGTCGTGGCGACGATGGCCTGGCCCACCAGACCGATCGTCATGATGACGGTCGGAAGGTTTCTGATTGCGATGAGGTGCTGGTAGCTGGCGGTGGCGACGAAACTGGCGAAAGTCAGGTTGCTGAGCACGAACCACTTGTACTTGCCGTTGCCGGTATAGAGGTAGATGGCCAGGTTGCCGATCACCAGGGTGGCGAAGAAGCCCAGCAGGAGGGATGTCCCCAGGGTCTTGAAGCCGTTAACGCGCAGGGTGCGGTCGAGGGTGGCGACGGTCGGGGCGACCATGAGCGGCCGAATGCCGGCCACGCGGAGGTAGCACGTGACGGGGTCGCTTAAGGCCGGGGGAAGCTGGAAATACCGTTTCTCCCCTTCGCCCGGGACGGACAGCAGCCGCCCCACGGCATAGACCTGCCATCCGCCCTCGGCCTCGGGGCGCGGCACGTAGAGATGGATGGTGTCGTACAGATGCCAGCCCGGGTCCAGAATCCAGAGCGGCGGCTGCTTGCCGCCTGCGAGGCCCGGTTCCCCGTCGACGATGGTGAAACGGAACCACAGGGCCGAGGAGGTGAAGCCGAAATTGAAGTGGCCCTTGGGAGGCGGCCCGAAACGGCCGGCCAGTTCCGGAGACGCGACGTCGTTGATGGTCAGGTCCCCGCCGGGATCCTCCAGGAAGAGCATGTACGGCCGCAGGTCGTACTCCTCCACGGAACCTTCAAGGACGCACATTCCCACACCCGTGGCCGCGGACGGAAGCGCCCAGCACACGACGAGCGCAACCAATACCAGGACGCGCGCGGACAGGAATCCGTGCGCGGTCATGCCCTCCCCCACCCTGTCACATTCCGGCTTCGCGAGGACATTCAGGGATTGCCGATATCGGCGGCCACGGCTCTCAACTGCGCGAAGAGGTCGGTGAACACCGGCAGTTCCGCCCTCACGGCGTCAATGTCGCCCTTGATGGCGGAATGCTCGAGGTCCCCCGATTTGGCGGCGAGCCTCTTGGCGGAGAGGTTGGCCGCACCGCCCTTGATGGAATGGAAGAAAAGCGCGATTTCGTCGCGTTGGCCGCGCCCGACGACATCCTCTGCCCTGCCCGCGACATCGGCGTTGAGTTCGAGAAAACGCAGCAGCAACCGGCTGAAAATCTGCCTGTTCCCGCTGAACCTCTGCAAAGCCTCGTCGACATCAAGGGTCACGAATTGTTCGGCCATGGCATCCTCCAGGAATCTTTCGAAGGGCTGCACGATTTCGGAAAGGAAGGCTGCAATCGGTCCGCTCCCACTGCAGCCCGAGGAGCGCACGGTCAATGCGCATGAGCATTCACCGCGACCGGCGATAACATACGAGGAAATCCGTATATAGGCCGACAGCCTCAGGAAGAATGCCACCGGTCAGTCTGGAGAAGCACCGCTGACGCCCCACGGAGCAGGGAGCCGTCCCTGCCAGGCTCACAAACGCCATTCGCAAGCGCCCTTTGGGCCTGCATCCGGGATGAAAGCGTAAGACGTCAAACGGCCACAAAACTGATTGATATCAAGGATCGGACGAAGCGCGAGCAGGATCGCCCGACAAAAATGTAAGGCGCGAAATATCCCTACACTACCTTGGACCTCTTTTGCAATACATCGGTCCAGACAGAGCAGCGGCAACAGAGAAAATATACAGGGAAATTAGATTCTTCACCGAATGCGGGCAAAGCCACCGTCCACCTGATAAAACACATCCGTGGACCCGGCGCCCCTCCCGATGGCAGCCTGCGGCCATGTCGGGCTATCTTCGAGTCCACCGGGCCAGCGACTCGAGCAATGCCTCGAAATTCACGGGCTTTGTCAGAAAGTCGTTCATTCCAGCCTCAAGGCATTTCTCCCGCTCGCCCTCAACGGTGGAGGCCGTCACCGCCAGGACCGGAAGATCGGGCCAGCGACCGTCACTGCGGATTCTTCTGACCGTTTCCCGGCCGTCCATCCGGGGCATCTGCACGTCGAGAAGGACGACATCGAAGGTCTGGGCGGAGGCCAGGAGATCCAGAGCTTCGACCCCGCTTCCCGCCGTCACCACCTCCACTCCGGCTGCGGACAAAACACTTCCGATGACATCGAGATTGAACTCGGAGTCATCGACCAGCAGCACGCGCGATTTTCTTTGCTCTATCACTTAAGCTTTCTCCCGAAACGCCCGTCACACGGCAGAAAACGGAGGCCGACAATCCGGCCCGGTTCCGTGCATTGAACGTCCATGCCCATGTTCAGGGCAAGAACTTCGTACGATTATGCCTCACCATATATACAATATTCGGTCGATGTCGAAAAATATTATGTACATAATTAAGTATAATTACCCTGCCAAAATACGTTCCACTATGAATTATTCTCATACCCTCTCTCCGGTAGCAGGTAGTCATGCGCGGAAAACGGCTACCGAGCCCCAAGGCTTTTCGACCGAGCGGGCGCCAAGGCCACGGCATCATCACGAACAAACACAGGGGGGAACTCATGTTGAACTTGACGGAAACAGCCTTGGGAGACGGCACCCACGTCCAGGACGGCGGGCATGACCCGGTTGCGCCGGCCGCCGACGCCCTCACGCAGGGCATTCTCTTCGTCGCCCGCCACCACGGACGCAATCTCTCGCCGGCGTCGCTCCTCGCCGGCCTGCCACTCGACGAACAGGGGAGGCTGACCCCGCGTATGGCGCAGGCCGCGGCGCGAAACGCCGGCCTCTCGGCCCGGATCGTGAGCAGTCCGCTCAAACAGATCGCGCGCTTCGCCCTGCCGGCGGTGCTCTTCCTCAAGGATGGCCAGACCTGCGTGCTCATCGACATGCATGCGGAGACGGCGACGATCACCCACCCGGCTCTCGACGGAGGGGAGAAGGCCGTACCATGGCATGAGTTGGAAGAGCTCTATGAAGGGCACGTACTGTATCTCATGCCGGCCAGGACCGGAACGGCGCGCGAGGACGCCCCTCTCAGGGAAAAGGGACACTGGCTCCGCGACGCGCTGCTGCGAAACGGGAAGGCGTACGCCCAGGTCGCCGTGGCCGCGACCATACTGAATCTGATCGCCCTGGCCTCGCCGCTCTTCGTCATGAACGTCTACGACCGGGTCGTGCCCAACAGCGCCCTGGAGACCCTCTGGGTGCTCGCCATCGGGGTGGCCATCGTTTTCACCTTCGATTTCGTCATCAAGACCTTGCGCGCACATTTCATCGATAACACCGGGAAGAAGATCGACGTCGAACTGGAAGGCAGACTCTTCGACCAACTGCTGAACATGCACCTCAAGGACAGGCCGGCATCGGTGGGCTCCTTCGCCAACCTGCTGCGCGAGCTGGAGGTGCTGCGCGACTTCTTCACCTCCGCGACCCTGGTCAGCTTCGTGGACCTGCCCTTCATCGTCATCTTCATCGCCATGTTCTGGTACATCGGGGGGCCCATCGCCTTCGTCTTCATGGCCGTGCTGCCCATCACAATCCTCATCGGCCTGGCCATTCACGTACCCATCAGGAACTCCGTCGAAACGGCAATGGCCATGGGCAGCGGAAAACACGCGGTGCTGGTGGAGACCCTCGGCAACATCGAAACCGTCAAGGGGCTGGGCTGCGAGGCGGCCATGCGCAAGCGCTGGATGCGCGACACCGCGGACAGCGCCAAGCACGCCGTACGCTCCCGCTCCCTGTCCCACTTGGCCATGAACCTGACGGGCTTCGTGCAGCAGTCGGCCTACGTAATCATCATCATCGTCGGCGTCCATCTCATCAAGGAAGGCCACCTGACCACCGGCGGACTGGTAGCCTGCTCCATCCTGAGCGGCAGGGTCATGGGCCCCTTCGCCCAGATCGCCCAGCTCATCACGCGCCTGCACCACACCATGAGCGCCTACAAGGAACTGGACCGCGTCATGGCCCTGCCCGTGGAACGCGAGAACACGGGCGCCTTCCTGCACAGGCCGAGACTCGAAGGCAGCCTGGAATTCAGGAACGTGACCTTTTCCTATCCCGGGTCCAAACTGCCCGCCCTCAAGGACGTGAGCATCCGCATCAAGGCGGGGGAACGCATCGGCGTGGTGGGCAGGACCGGGTCCGGCAAGTCCACCCTGGGCAAGCTCGCCCTGAGCCTCTATGCGCCGGACCAGGGCTCCGTGCTCGTGGACGGCGCGGACCTGCGCCAGATCGACCCTGCGGACCTGCGGCGCTGGACGGGCTACATGCCCCAGGACGTGTCCCTCTTCCAGGGCACGGTACGGCAGAACATCGGCATGGCCCACCCCCAGGCCTCGGACCAGGACATCCTGCGCGCGGCGCAACTGTCCGGCACCCATGACTTCATGCGCACCCACCCCCTGGGCTACGGACTGCACGTTGGCGAGCGGGGCGCCACTCTGTCCGGCGGGCAGCGCCAGTCCATCTCCATTGCCCGGGCCCTGGTCCGCGACCCGAACATCCTGATCATGGACGAGCCCACGAGTTCCATGGACTCCCAGTCCGAGGCGCTCCTGGTGCAACGGCTCAAGACCTTCCTGAACGGCCGGACCCTTCTGCTCATCACCCACCGCCCGTCGCTGCTCGACCTGGTGGACCGCATCATCGTCATGGACGACGGACAGGTGGTGGCCGACGGGCCCAAGGACGCGATCATGCGCCAACTCCAGACGGGAGGCATCTCCACCAACCAGACTCCGCGCGAGAACATGGAGGCCAGACAATGAACATGAACACCACCTCCGCTGAAATACGGCCGGAAGCGGCCGGCCGGCCCATGCAGCAGGAACAGACTTCCGGCGGCCAGACCTGCGGAAACGCCAATTCCGGGGTCACCTCCTTCGGCACGTCGTGCGCACGTCCCGAGGCCCCGTACGAGAATTTCTCCACGGAGCTGAACGACATCACCAGCAGCAGCCGCATCTCCGCCAACCTCATGCTCATCGCCATCGCCGTCCTTTTCGCCGTCGTCCTGATCTGGGCGGCCAACGCCCCGTTGGACGAGTCCGTCCGGGGCGCGGGAAAGGTCATTCCGTCCACCGAGATCAAGCGGATCCAAAACTTCGAGGGCGGCATCGTCAAGGAAATCCTGGTGCGCGAAGGCCAGAGCGTGACCAAGGGGCAGGTCCTCGTCCTCCTCGATCAGACGCAGATGGCTTCGCGCTTCAGGGAGCAGCAGTCGACCTACCTCGACCAGGTTCTGTCCATCGCCCGGCTGGAAGCGGAACTCGCCGGTAAGAACGACATCGATTTTCCCGCCGAGGTCAAGGACGAGAAGCCCCATGTGCTGGACAGCCAGCGCCAGCTCCTTCGATCGCGCAACGACAACCGCCGCTCGGCCCTGACGGTGCTGGAAACGACAAGAGAGCAGCGGTCCCAGGAGCTCAAGGAACTCCGCAACAAGCTCGACTTCCAGCAACGTCAGTACACGCTGCTGACCAAAGAGGTAGACATGATCCAGACCATGGTCGCCAAGGGGGCAGCCTCGGACATGGAACTGCTGCGCGCCCGCCGGCAACTGACGGAACTTACGGGACAGATTGCCGACTCACGCATCGCCATCCCCAAGGTGGCCGCGGCCCTGGACGGTGCGGCGCACCGCATCGAGGAGGAAAAAAGCAAGCATCGCTCGGAAATCCTCAAGGAAATGAACGCCGTACGTGCCGAAATGGAAGGCCGGAAGGAAAAGCTCCCCGCCCTGGAGGACCAGATGGACCGCACCAGCGTCCGCTCGCCCGTGGACGGGACCGTGAAGCGGGTCTTCGTCACGACCATCGGCGAGGCCGTGGGCGCGGGCAAGGAGATGCTCGAAATCGTACCCCGGGAGGACACCCTGCTGGTCGAGGCCAAGGTCCTGCCCCAGGACATCGCCTTCCTGCACCCTGGGCAGGACGCGCAGGTCAAGATCACGGCCTACGACTTCTCGATCTACGGCAGCATGCCCGGCACCGTCGAGCACATCAGCGCCGACGCCATCACGGAAGAGCAGCAGAAGCTCAGCTACTACCTCATCAAAGTGCGCACGAAAACGGCCTCGCTGACGGACAGGAACGGCAAGGAACTACCCATCATTCCGGGCATGGTGGCCGAGGTGGACGTGCTGACGGGCAAGAAGACGGTGCTCGAGTACATCTTGAAACCCATCATCAAAACGACGAGGGGAGCTTTGCACGAAAGATAGGGGCTTGAATTCCCACGCTCTACATGGCAGACGTCCCAAGGGGGGAAGTCTGCCATGAAAAAACGCATCCTTCTGATAGAAGACGACGATCTGCTGCGCCTGGGGCTCAAAGCCATGGTGCAAGCCCGCAAGGAATACGCCATCGAGGCCGACACGGGGAGCGGCAAGGAAGCCGTCCGACTCTTCAAGACCACCAGCCCCGACATCGTCCTTCTGGACCTCATGCTGCCGGACATCTCCGGGATCGACGTCCTGCGCACCATGAAACAGACCGCGCCAAACGTCCCCGTCATCGTGCTCACGGCCCACGAAGAGGACGACCTGCTCTTCGATGCGCTGGAACTGGGGGCCAACTGCTACGTACTCAAAGGCGCCGGGCCCGAAGAGCTCTTTCTGGGCATGCACTACGCACTTCAGAATGAAATGTTCATCAGCCCGAAACTGGCCAAGGTCATCGTCGACGCCTATCTCTTCGTCAACCGCCAGCGCAAGACCCTGCCGCCTCTGAACGATCTGACATCGCGAGAGAAGGAAATCGTCAGGCTCATCATCGATGGCAAAAAAAGCCAGGAAATCGCCGACGTGCTGTTCATCAGCGTCAAGACGGTTCACAAGCATCGCTCGAACATCCTCGAAAAACTCGGGCTAAGCAGCTTGGCTGACCTGCGCCATCGAAAAATGTACATTCTGGACAACATGTTGACAGACTAACTCCAACAAACGCACCAACAAGCGCAAACAGGAACATTTCGGCAATCCACACCAACAAACACGAGCCGCATACGCATCTTCCATTATAAGATCCCACCAAAATACATAATCACACCAGTTGCTGAGCGCTCATCCCTCAGCTACTTCCTCAAGAAATACCATCAGTCTGAGGCCCGCATCTTCGAAGTCGGCCTCAGACTGATGGTTGGTTCACCCAGGTTGCCGAACATCCGTAAAACGGCCCGCTCAGTCAGCCTCCACAGGGCAGACCGTACACATCATGAACATGGCGTTGCCTCTCGCTCCGCATTCCCCATCGCGCGACACCGAAACCTCTGCGGCGGGACGACAGGGGGCCACACGTCGGACGGCACCGGCCGCTACCCCGGCCAGACGCGCCGGACATGATTGACGCCGAGCGGGCGTGGACCTCGGCCACGCCGACTCGCAACGGCCCCGTAGATCTGGGATTGCGGCAACCTCAACACACTCCATCCAGGGGCGAACTATCATGCCGAAAAGCACGGTTCTCTTGATCGAAGACGACAATCTGCTGCGCATGGGACTGAAATCCATGATCGGCATGAAAGAGGATTACGTCGTCGACGCGGACGTGGCCACTGGCAGGGAAGGCATCCAGGCCTTCAACCAGCAGCATGCGGACATTGTCCTGCTCGACCTGCGCCTGCCGGACATGCCCGGCACCGAAGTGCTCAAAAGGCTGAGGGAAAAGGACAAGACGGTGAAGATCATCGTGCTCACGGCCTGCGACAGCGACGAAATGCTCTTCGAGACGCTCGAGTACGGCACGAATGCTTACGTTCTCAAGGGAGAAAATCCCGACGAGCTTTTTCTCGCCATCAAATACGCCCTGAACGACGATCTTTTCATCAGCCCGAGGCTGGCGAAAACAATCGTCAAAGACTACCTTTTCGCCACACGCCAGCGCAAGGGCTTCCCGACTTTGCAATGCCTGACCCCGAGAGAGCTGGAAGTGGTCAGGTACATTTTCGACGGCAGAAAAAGCAGGGAAATAGCCGACATGCTCTCCATCAGCATCAAGACCGTCGACAAGCACCGCTCGAACATTCTGCAGAAGATCGGCATTCACAATTTCAATGAATTGCGACAGGGCGGGTTGTATTTGCTTGATTTCATGAAGCAGGCTGAATAGCCGGCAGCCATGACGGCCAGTTCCCGATCAACCCGTTGGACACATGGGGTTAGCAGGCATGACGCTAAGCAGCAGACGCATCCTTCTCGTTGACGACGACGAAATAAGCCGTCTTGTGGCCGCCGAAATCCTGACGCACCTTGGAGCAACCGTCGATCTCGCGGCGGTTCCTGATGATGCCATGCGCCTGGTCGGCGAAAACCGCTACGACCTGATCATGCTCGACCTGTTCATGCCTAACGTGAACGGAATTGACTTGGCAGGCATCATGATCGCCCTCGACGGATCTCTGACGGAGAAAATCACCCTCCTTACCGCCGGCGGTCCCGATGGTTCGAGTCCGGTCCCGGCGACTCGGCTGCGCGTTTTCAGCAAACCTCTCCAAGCGGACGAGGTGCTCGATTTTCTGGCCGCCGCCGCATCCGAAGAACGATATGACGTCGAAGCCCCGGCCGAAAACCCGGAATATCCGGAAATCGACGGCATCGACATACCGATCGGAATTCGAAACTTCATGGGACTGGAACAGTCGTACGTTGCGACACTGCGCGCATTTCCGGAGTACAGCCGCAAACTCCTTGACGACCTCACCCTGAACGCGGCCAAGTCGAACACGAGGGAGTGCCGCAGGCTCGCCCACAGTCTGAAAGGATCTTCCGCCATGATAGGGGCGCTGGATATCCATGCCCTGGCCAAACAGATCGAGTCTTCGTGCACCCAATCTCCCGCCCCGGGACGAAGCGCAGACCTCTTGCAACGCCTCGAAGCGCTCATCCACAGAACAAACCACAGCATTGACGCCTGCATCACGCGTCAGCACAGGCTCTTCCGGGAATCCTGAATCGAGTTCTCCCTCCGGATGATTTCGGAACCGGCCACAGTGCATCCCCGGTCCAACGGGTTCGTTTCGCAACCAGAACCTTGCCCGTCGGTGCCTCGTCCTCGAGCAGCGTCGGGCGCGGATATCTCCGGTCGAGTTCATAGGCCCGCAGGAAGTCCCGGTACGCATCCCTGACGCTGTTCAATTTCAGCAGCATCCGTCCACGTTCGTAATAAAAGTCGGCCCTGCCCGGCATGAGTTCGATCAACCTGCTCAGATCCTTCAATGCCTGACGATGCAGCGAAAGCCGCGAGCACAGTTTCCACCGGCCCTGCAACGCCCCGGCGTGGTTCGGCTCAAGAGTGATGGCCAGCGTATAGCTCGAAAGGGCCGCATCTAGACGCCCGGCCTGGAACAATTCCTCGGCAAGCCTAAAATGGACGGCCGCGGATCCGACCTCCATGGCGGCAGCGGTTGAAGAGCCGTCAGCCCCAACCCAACCGCCAGGCTTGCGTCCCTGCCCACCCACGTTGTCAGGACAGTTTCTGGACCGACTCGAAATCAATCCGGCATCCCCGCCCCCCAAGACCGGCATATCTCCAGCAACCCCGGCCAACGGCAGGGCAACCACGACAACACAGCACAAACATGCGCACAGTCTCTCCGACATAGCCATGACGCTTCCTCCATGTACATATTTTCATATATGCCTATGTCAAATTTATAAATACATACTACGTATAAATTTAAATATTAAATACTCATATTCACCAATATAAAAAAATAAGCATATCACGTGCCATCATTATACATGACACATGATCGGTACAACGTCGCGCAGAGGCAGATGCGGAATCACCAGGCTTCGACAGCAAAACGACATCGCCATGGCAAAACCCGCGCGAACGAACCAGGCCATTCCTGCCTCACCGAGAGGACATGCGCGCATGCCTCGCGGCAAAAAAGGCCGGCTCTCGTCAGGGGCGGACAAGACAGCGGCGTCTGATACGCAGGAAATCCGAAACGGGCAGAGAAAGGGAGCTTGCGGGAATGCGAGGGCGCACATGGAAGCAGCGCCGGCGGCGATGACGCAGGGGGGAGGAGAGAAACCCGAGTGCATCATGACCAGCCAGATGGAACGCCGCTGCAAAAACTCGCCGTCCCCATGAAGACGGGAGTTCATGCCGCGCTGACCATCCAAAACAATGCGGAACCCTGCCTGCGCGGGTACGACGCATTGGGTCGTGCGCGATTTTTACAGGAAATTCAGGGGACGAGACTCTTATGAAATCCTCAGTCATCAAGGAAATGCAGAAGGAAAAAGAGGGGGCGCTTCATGAGTCTGCGGCAAGAGTGGGCAGCAAAACGCCTGTGACACAATATATAAATATATGAATTTATATTGAAAATCATTTCCGAAGAAAAACGATCAAGCATCGTCAAGGGAAACGTCATTGTACTCAAAAACAAATACGCACTTATGCGTACTCAACACAACAAAATTTACTCATGCATGAGCATTAAACAAAACAGACAAACAAAGAAATACTTAGTAAATAAAGCAACAAATACTTAATAATTTCAATTAATCGAAAAGCATGAATGTCGTAAAGATTCATTACGGATATGAAGAAACATGGAAAGCATTTCTAATCGCGACAAAATCATTTATACAAAGAGGGGTATGTGTGATGCTTCACAAAATTCTGCTCGTCGAGGACGACAACCTTCTGCGCGTAGGACTCAAATCGATGCTTGAAATGCAGGGAGAGTATGCTGTCGAAAGACATGTCGCAACGGGCACGGAAGCCGTTCAGATTTGCAGGCAGAGCGCTCCGGACGTCGTCATACTCGACTTGCACCTCCCTGACGAGCCAGGAACTGTTGTGATGAAAAAAATTAAGGAAACGATTCCTGATATAAAAATAATCATCCTTTCTTCATACGACGACAATGAATTGATATATGAAACATTGGAATATGGCGCCAACGCGTACATTTTGAAAGGATCAAACCCTGAAGAACTTTTTCTAGCCATAAAATATGCATTGGCAGATGAACTATTCATTAGCCCAAAACTCGCAAAAATAATTGTAAAAGATTATTTATTCGTCAACAGACAGAGGAAAACTCTACCAGCACTACATAATCTCACATCCAGAGAGAAAGAAGTCGTTAAATACATAATCGACGGAAAAAGAAGCAAAGATATTGCGGACATACTATACATTAGCATAAAAACTGTAAACAAACACAGATCGAATATCCTTGGAAAATTAGGCATGAATAGCTGCAACGAACTCCGCAGAGGAAGCATCCACTTTTTTGATGAATTAGACAACAGCAAGTCAAAAAAATAGGGAGGGGTGCCTGATGTATTCTACAACAGATAATTCGATAAATTCATACTCAAATTCTAGAATAAGCGACAAGAATGCAAATTCAAACATCGACAAAAGCGGACATGCACTTGATGAAAAAAAGACGATTCTCATTGTCGATGACGTCAGCATAAACATCGACATTCTCGCTTACTGTCTTGGCGATGGCTACAAGATTTCAGCATCACAGGACAGCTCGATCGCGCTCAAAAGCATTGCGTTGGAGAAGCCGAGCATGATCATCCTCGACCTCTTCATGCCGGAGATCGACGGATTCGAATTTTGCCGAATCATCAAGTCCGAAGGTAATTTTTGCGATATTCCCATTGTGTTCATCACGTCGGCATCAGATGCGGCCACTCTCAGCAAAGCTTTCGCCATCGGTGCCGTCGACTACATCACGAAACCGATCTCATCCCAGGAAGTGAGGGCGCGCATCAAAACGCACCTGCGGCTCAAGGCCGCGGAAGACGCGCTCCGGGAGCAAAACCACCTCCTGGAGATCAAAGTTGCAGAGCGCACCAGAAAAATTCAAGAAAAGCAAAATGAAATCAATGAAGTGCAGCACGAAGCGATCCTCAGACTCTGCCTGGCGGCCGAACTCAGGGACAAGGTAACGGGGATGCACATTCGCCGCATTCAGGAATACTCGGCGCTGCTGGGGCGCAAATGCGGCCTGCCCGCGGATCACGTCGAGCTGCTCTACCTGGCCAGCGCCATGCACGACCTCGGAAAAATCGGTATCCCCGACAGCATTTTGCTCAAGCCGGGCAAGCTCGACGCCGATGAGTGGGTCATCATGAAAAGCCACACCGTCATCGGTGCCCAGAGCCTTGCCAACAGCCGCTTCAAGCTCATCCAGCTGGCGCAGACCATTGCGCGGTCCCATCACGAAAGATGGGACGGCAAAGGGTATCCAGACCGTCTCAAAGGCCTTGAAATTCCCATGGAGGCCCGGATCGTGAGCATTGTCGACAGCTTTGACGCCATGCTTGCGCAGCGGCCCTACAAAATGCCGATGCCCCTCGAAAAGGTTTTGGAGATCATTCGATCCGAAAGGGGTCAGGCGTTCGACCCGGCCATCGTGGACATCTTTCTCGCCAATATTACGGAGTTTCAAAACGTCGCAACGGCTTTTTCCGATTGAACATCCTCCTGCCGCGGTTCCGGCAGCCTGACCGATGCGATGTTCTAGCCGAAGGAGGCACGGCGGTGCGCATGACCGCTTACCGCCCATTGAACGTCGCTCATCCGTGATTTCCCACCTCCACGCTCCCTGCAGGTCCGCTCATCCCGGAGCCGATCCGGATCAGCGGGCACCCCGCCTGCGCGCACGACAAACCATGACCCGACGGATAAGCGGCGCGATTCGGCCGCCAAGCGGCCGATCCCCCATCCCGGTAGCACGCGACGCCTTCGGACAAACCAATGACCGGAATCCATGTCCATTCACCGGAAATGGGATGCGCGACCTTAAAAAGCGTGTCAGAAAGAACCATCATCAACTTCGAAGCAGCGACGCCGCAAGGCAGGGAGGACGAAATGCAGACATCAATGCAACGGTACTGGAAAGCGAACCTGACCTACATGGTCATCCTGCTGACCATATGGGCACTGGTTTCCTATGTCTTCGGCATCCTTTTCGTGAACGAACTGAACGCATTCCATCTCGGCGGGTTCCCCTTGGGCTTCTGGTTCGCCCAGCAAGGGTCCATCTACGTATTCGTCATCCTCATCCTCGCCTATTTCCTGCTCATGGACCGACTGGACAAGAAATTCGACGTGCACGAATAACCTACGCAATCACGGGGAACGCATATGTCACTGCAAATCTGGACCTATCTCATCGTCGGGGCGACCTTTTCGCTCTACATCGGCATCGCCTGGAGCGCGCGGGTCAAGGACACCAAGGGCTTCTACGTGGCCGGCGGCGGCGTGCCGCCCCTGGCCAACGGCATGGCCACGGCCGCGGACTGGATGAGCGCGGCGTCCTTCATCTCCATGTCCGGCATGATCGCCTTCATGGGCTACGCCGGATGCATGTATCTCATGGGCTGGACCGGCGGCTACGTGCTCCTGGCTCTGCTCCTGGCCCCCTACCTGCGCAAGTTCGGCAAGTTCACGGTGCCGGACTTCGTCGGCGACCGCTATTACTCCTCGGCCGCGCGCGTGGTGGCCCTGATCTGCGCCATCTTCGTCTCCCTGACCTACGTGGCCGGACAGATGCGCGGCGTAGGCATCGTCTTCAGCCGCTTTCTCGAAGTGGACGTCAACACGGGCGTCATCATCGGCATGGTCCTGGTTTTCTTTTACGCCGGCATCGGCGGCATGAAGGGCATCACCTGGACCCAGGTCGCCCAGTACTGCGTGCTCATCACGGCCTTCCTGGTCCCGGCCATCGCCATCTCCGCCAAGCTGACCGGACATTTCCTGCCCCAGATCGGCTTCGGCAGCACCCTGGTCGACGGCCCGCATTCAGGCAAATACCTGCTCGACACCCTGAACCAGATCGGAACGGACCTCGGCTTCGCCGAATACACCTCGGCCTTCGGGGCGGGAGCCAAGCCCATGATCGACGTCTTCGCCATCACCATGTGCCTCATGGTCGGCACGGCCGGGCTGCCTCACGTCATCATCCGCTTCTACACCGTGCCCACGGTGCGGGCGGCGCGCATCTCGGCCTTCTACGCCCTGATCTTCATCGCCATCCTCTACACCACGGCCCCGGCCCTGGGCGCCTTCGCGCGCTACACCCTGACCAACGTACTGAGCGACACCACCTACGCCGCGGCCCCGTCCTGGTTCAAGAACTGGGAGAAGACGGGCCTTCTGGCCTGGGTGGACAAGAACAACGACGGCGTCATCACCTACCGCGCCGGCGCACCCTTCAACGGCAAACCGATCTTCAGCGGCGAAACCGGAAGCGTCGGTCAGCGTCTGCTCAGGAACGAGGCCACGGACAACGCCAACGAACTGTACATCGACAACGACATCATGGTCCTGGCCACCCCCGAGATCTCGCAGCTCCCCAACTGGGTCATCGCCCTGGTGGCGGCCGGCGGCCTGGCCGCGGCCCTGTCCACGGCGGCCGGGCTCCTGCTGGTCATCTCCTCGGCCATCTCCCATGACCTCTACTACCGCATCATCAACCGCGAGGCCTCGGAGCAAAAACGCCTGGCCATCGGCCGCATCATGATGGGCATCGCCGTGCTCGTGGCCGGATACTTCGGCATCAACCCGCCCGGCTTCGTGGCCCAGGTGGTGGCCTTCGCCTTCGGCCTGGCCTCGGCGTCCTTCTTCCCCGTCATCGTGCTCGGCATCTTTTGGAAGCGGGCCACCAGGGAAGGCGCCATCAGCGGCATGGTCACGGGCATCGGTTTCACCATGTTCTACATCGTCCAGACCAAGTTCATGGGCGTGGCCCCCTGGTTCATGAACATCAGCCCCGAGGGCATCGGCACCGTGGGCATGATCATCAACTTCACAGTGACCATCCTGGTGTCCCTGTGCACGGCAGCGCCTCCGGCCGCCGTGCAGGACATGGTCGAAAGCGTGCGCATCCCCCGCGGGGCCGGCGCCGCGGTTGACCACTAACCTTTGACGCGGGGGCCGGGCGACCGGCCCCCGGACAAGGACGGCGCCATGAACGCGGGAATCCAGCCTGCGGGGTACGACAGCATCATCACCTTCCTGGAGGGCACCCTACCCTTCTCGGAACTGGACCGGCCGAGCCTGGTCCGCATCGCCAGGCACTGCCTGGTGGACTTCTTCCCGGCCGGGACCCGGCTCCTGCGCCGGGGGGTGAGCGAGGTGGACGGGCTCTACCTGATCCAGAAGGGGGCCATCCGCCTCTTTCACGAGGACGAGGGCGTCCTGGTGGACATCCGCACCGACGGGGCGTCCCTGGGCGCCCTGTCCCTGTTCAACGGCGAAAAGGCGGCCCTGGACGCCGAGACCGTCGAGGACACCTTCCTCATCAAGATCCCGCGCGACAAGTTCTTCGAGGCCGTGCATCTGAACCCTTCCATCCCCCGCTTCTACCTCAAGTCCTTCGCCGACACCTTCCTGTCCAAGGCCTTCGAGGAGATGCGCTGCAAGCCCGCGGCCCAGCACGAGGACCACAGCCTGCACCTCTTCAGCAACCCCGTGGGCGGCCTGGTCAGCCGCGAGCCCGTCAGCGTGCCCTTTGGCCTCAGCATCCAGGCCGCGGCCAGGGAGATGATCAGGCACAACACCGGGTCCCTGCTCTTCCGGGAGCCGTCGGGCGAGATCTGCGGCATCGTCACCGACACGGACCTGCGCAAGGCCATGGCCCTGGGCCTGGACCTGCAGGCCCCGGCCGAGACCATCATGTCCACGCCCGTGGAGAGCATCGACGCATCGGCCGTGTGCTTCGACGCCCTGATGACCATGATGTCCCGGAACATCCACCACCTCGTGGTCAAGAGCCATAACAAGGTGCAGGGCGTCATCAGCTCCCACGACATCATGCTCCTGCAGGGCCGCTCGCCCATGTCCGTGTTCCGGGAGATCGCCTCGCGCACGACCATCGCCGGCCTCTACCCCCTGCACGACAGCATCACCCCGGTCATCCGCACCCTGGTCCAGCAGGGTGCCAAGGCCGGCAACATCACGCGCATGATCGCCATCCTGAACGACCAGATCATCACGCGCCTGATCGAACTCATGCTGCGGGAACTGGGGCCGCCGCCGGTCAAGTTCTGCCTGCTGCTCATGGGCAGCGAGGGCCGGCGCGAACAGACCTTCGCCACGGACCAGGACAACGCTCTGATCATCGAGAACTGCGGGGTGGATTTCCTGGAGCGGGCGGCGGAGACGTATTTCTCGGCCTTCACGGAGCGCATGGTCGGCCATCTCATCAACTGCGGCTTCCCGCGCTGTCCAGGCGAAATGATGGCCTCCAACCCCGTCTGGCGCGGCACCCTCGACGTCTGGAAGGGACGGGTCGACACGTGGGTCGCCGCGCCGGAGCCCCAGCGCGTGCTGGCAAGCTCGGTCTTCTTCGACTTCCGCGGCGTCTGCGGCCACAAGGACCTGGCCGAGAACCTGCGCCAGCACGTCACCAGCGCCTGCGCCGGCAAGGACCTCTTCCTGCGCTACCTGGCGGCAGACTGCCTGAACGCCCGCCCGCCTCTGACCTTCTTCAAGAACTTCATGGTCGAGAAGGACGGGGAGCACAGGAACACTCTGGACATCAAGGCCCGGGGGCTCCTGCCCTTCATGGACTTCGCCCGCGTCATGTCCCTCTATCACGGCATCCGCGAGACCGGCACCCTGACCAGGCTCGACCTCCTGCACCAGGCTGGCCACCTCTCGCGCGACCTGTACCACGAGGCGCGGGAGGCTTTCGAGTTCCTGCTCCACGCCCGCCTCATGCACCAGCTCGAACAGATGGAGGCCGGTACGAAGCCCGACAACCGCATCGACCCCGGCACCCTCTCGTCCCTCGAAAAGCGCACCCTGCGCGAGGCCTTCGGGGTCATTTCCGCCCTGCACGGCGTGCTGCGCGAAACCTTCCGCCTGAACATGGGGTGACGGACATGGCCCCTTTCGAAATTGGCAGCCTGCGCCGCCTTCTGGGCCTCGCCCCGGAAGCCTCGAACCTGCCCGCCCTGGACGAGAACAACCGCCTCTGCCGGGAGCTGGACCAGGACCGCCCCCTGACCGACTACGTCTACACCGTCCTGGACACGGAACTGACGGGCCTCTCGGCCCGCAAGGAGGAGATCGTGTCCGTCGGGGCCGTGCGCGTGCGGGGCCTGGCCATCGTGCCGGGCGAGAGCTTCTCCTGCCTGGTGCGGCCGAGCATTCCCCTGCCCAAGGTCAGCACCCTCATCCACCGCATCACGCCCGAGGCCATCGCCGAGGCCCCGCCGCTGGAGGAGGTCCTGCCCGGACTGATCAAGTTCTGCAAAGGCACCCTCATCGTCGGGCACCACATCGGCCTGGACATGTCCTTCCTGAACCGTGCCTGCCGCAGGCGCCACGGCCTGCCCCTGGCCAACCCCTGCCTGGACACCATGCGCATGGCCATGCTCTGGCGCGAGAAGCGCAGCCCCGCCCACTACGAGCGCTTCAGCCTGAACATCTCCTACGTCCTGACGGACCTGGCCGAGGAGTTCGACCTGCCCCGCTTCACGGCCCACGACGCCCTGGGCGACGCCCTGCAGACCGCCTACCTCTTCGTCTACCTGGCCAAAAAAATAGCCCGGAACACCCCCCTCACCCTGCGGGAGCTGTTCCGAGCCGGCCAGAGCTGGCGCTGGTACATGTAGCTTCATCTTTTCTTCGGACGCACAAACGGCCAGGGCCGGCGCGCTCCAGACATGTGGAGGACGCCGGCCCTGGCCGCATCGGGTGCGCTGCCGCGTGTCCCGAAGATCAGAACAGGGAAAAGAACATCTTGGTGCCGACCAGGAAAAGGATCACGGCGAAGACGCGCTTCAATTTGTCCACGGGTAGGCTGTGGGCCAGACGCACGCCCAGAGGCGCCGTCAGCACGCTCATGACCGCGATGGACACGAGGGCCGTCAGCGACACGTAGCCCAGAGAATAGGGCGGCAGGTTCTCCACGCCCCAGCCGTTGGTGATGTACCCGAGGGTTCCGGCCACGGCGATGGGAAAGCCGATGGCGGCCGAGGTGCCGATGGCCCTGTGGATGGGGATGTTGTTCCAGACCATGAAGGGAACCGAGAGGGTCCCTCCGCCGATGCCCACCAGGCTCGACACCACGCCGATGACGCCCCCCGCCCCGAACATCCCGGCCATGCCAGGCATCTGCCGGGAAGGCTTGGGTTTCCTGCCGGACAGCATCTGGTAGCAGACGAAGTAAAGGAAAAAAACGAAGAAGGCCTTGAGCCAGCCCGTACTCAACCCCGCCGCGATGAAGGTGCCCAGGAACGTGCCGACCAGGATGCCGGCCACGATGCGCCGGACCACGACCCACTCCACCGCGCCGCGCTTATGGTGGGCCATGAAGCTCGACACCGAGGTGAAGACGATGCTGGCCATGGAGGTACCCAGGGCCAGATGCATGATGAGCTCGTTGGGAAGGTTCTGCAGTTCCATGCAGAACACGAGCATGGGCACGATGACGAGGCCGCCGCCGATGCCCAGCAGGCCCGCCAGCACTCCGGCGATGGCGCCCACGACAAGATACAAAGCCAGCACTTCCAACATGATTCCTCCCTGGTGACGGCCGCGCGGTCATGACCCGGGGCCAGCAAAATTGGTAGGACCAATTTCTGAACCACTCCGGCGCGCTTGTCAATGTCCTGTTCGCAAATCGCCACAAAGAAGCTTGCAATTCTGCGCCGGGCGATGAATGTGCAGACGCAGGAAAATCTCGACGCGAGGACGGCATGGGACACATCGTTGGCAAGGACATCTACCGAAAACTGGGCCGGCGCCTGGATCAGGCGCCGGTGCGCACGCCGTGGACTCCGGTCTTTCGGGAACTGGTGGAATCTCTCTACTCCAGGCCCGAGGCGGAGATCGTCTCCAGGCTGCCCTACCGGCCCGCAAGCCTTGCGCGCATTGGCCGCATGCTCGGCGAGCCCGAGGCCGTCCTTCGCCCCATGCTCGAAGGCCTGTGCTCCAAGGGGCTGGTCCTCGACATCTGGGACGGCCGCCAATACCTCTACATGGTCAGCCCCATCGTCATCGGCTTCTTCGAGTTCACCATGATGCGTACGGGGCCGGACCTGCCGCACGTCCGCTGGGCCGAACTCTTCCAGGCATACATGTTCGGGGAGAAGGATTTCCTGCACGCCAATTTCGGGGACGGGCAGCGCACCTCGGTCATGCGCGCCCTGCCCCACGAGGAGGCCCTGGGCGAACACGTCGAGATCCTGGACTACGAGAAAGCTTCCGCCCTGATCGAGGACCACACGGAATTTTCCCTTGGCCTGTGCTCCTGCCGCCACGAGAAGCACCATCTCGGGCACGCGCCCTGCCCCACGCCCATGGAGACCTGCACCTCCATGGGCACCGGGGCGCGCTTTCTCATCCGCAACGGTTTCGCCAAACCCATCGACAAGATGCAGATGCGAGACATCCTGGCCCGCTCCCGCGACGAGGGGCTGGTCCTGTCCGCCGACAACGTGCGGCGCGACGCCGGGTTCATCTGCCACTGCTGCGGCTGCTGCTGCAACCTGCTGCAGGGCGTGCGCGACACGGGCTACACGGGCATCCTCGTCACATCGAGCTTCGTGGCCGTGGTGGACGAGAACCTGTGCATCGGCTGCGGGCTGTGCGCCAAGGCCTGCCCCGTGTCCTTCGCGACCATGCGCGCCAAGGCGCCCGGAGCAGCTCCCCGGACGCCCGCAAAGGTCGCGCAGGTCGACCCGTCCTGCCTCGGCTGCGGCGTCTGCGCCCTGAAATGCCCCACAGGGGCCCTCAAACTCCATCCCCGCCCGAACAGGGTCCATCACCCCGAAGACAGCTTCGAGCGCGTCATGCTCCAGGCCCTGGAGCGCGACACCTTTCAGACCTTCCTCTTCGACAACCCCGAAAGCCGCACCCAGGAATTCATGCGCGCCCTGGTGGGCGGCTTTCTGAAACTGCCACCGATCAAACGCGCCCTGCTGGGCGAAAAGCTGCGCTCACGCTTCCTGTCGGCCCTGCGCAGGCTGGCGGGCTGAAAGGCTACTCCTCAGGCTCCGAACTGAAGGTGCGGATGGAGGCGATCTCCTCCCAGCCGTAGTAGGTGTTGACGGTTTGGCCGTCCTCCTTTTCCGTCACGCGCAGGAAGTCGGTTCCCAGGAAGAGCGCGGCCTTTTCGTAGACCCGGCCTTCGTTGATCTGAATCTTCAGGCCCTTGCGCAGCTTGCGCGAGAGGGTGCCGTGCAGGGGCATGGATG
The DNA here is from genome assembly GCF_054657795.1 of Desulfomicrobium salsuginis. Taxonomy (NCBI): domain Bacteria; kingdom Pseudomonadati; phylum Thermodesulfobacteriota; class Desulfovibrionia; order Desulfovibrionales; family Desulfomicrobiaceae; genus Desulfomicrobium; species Desulfomicrobium salsuginis. The sequence continues at coordinate 72,144 of NZ_BAAHYA010000001.1, forward strand.
CGTATTCGACGACTTTTTCCAGACAATTGACGTTCATGCGTTCTCCGTTGCTGCCGGCCCTACCATGCGCCCGCACCCATGGTGCAGAGGCGGTGCATGGAGGGAAGCGGTAGGTGAAAGGGGACCGCGGTCACGTCGGTGACCGCAGCGGAAATTTTGGGCTGCCCCGGCCTGCCGATGGAAACGCGTCCGGAGGCGAATTCCAGAGCCAGAGGTCCGACCTCCAGAGACTGCCCGTCACACGGGTTGCGCCGCAGGGGAGGCTCGATCCGCCGTACCCTGCCGTTCTCCTGCACGACGTCGAAGGCGTGGGCCGCGGTGACGAGGCCCAGCAGGGACCCGTTCTCGCGAAAACGCAGGGAATTGGAGTCGCCGCTGATGCCCACGGCGTCGGGGTCGAACGCCATGAGCGGCCCCAGGGGCGTGGGCACGGCCGTGGGCGCGGCGGGCTCAAGCGAACGGATGGCCCCGCTGTCGTAAAAGGACACGCCGATGCGGGCCGTCACGGCGCCCAGGGGGCACGGCACCTCCAGGGTCCGGCCTGGCCACAGGGTCAGGCTGCGCAGCCCGCCCTGCCCGGAGAAGTTCAGGCTGATGACCGCCGTCTCCACGGGGCCAAGGGGCGTGTCCAGCGCCAGGGGCGCGGCCAGGGCTGCCTCGTCCTCCTGGGTCCAGAAACCGCTCAAGGTACCGTTGAGGGGGAAGAGACGCTTCAGGGCGCCGCTTTCGAAAAACGTGACCTGCTCGGCGGGCAACGGTCCCAGCGGCGTCGGCACGACGGTCTGCTCCTCCAGCGGCAGGTTGCGAAGCCTCCCTCCGGGATGGAAGAGCATGGCCGGCAAGTGCCGTTTGCGCTGGGTGTTGGCCGTGAACTGCGGAACGAGGACGCCAAGGGGCGTGTTCAGGGGGCAGGCGATGGCGGGGATGCAGGAACGCACGGAGCCGTCCGGGTGGAACTCGGCTCCGGGCAGGGCCTCGACGGGCCCGTAAGGCGTGATGATGATTGGCATGGCGGCCTCCTCGTTGCGAGAAGCAAAGCAGACCTCATGCCATATGCATCCTGCCGGAATACTGGGGATTCAAGAAAGGTTGCCCGACATTTTCGTCACAGGCTACGCGACAAAAACGTGGGTTATGTCGGCTGGTCTGCGCGAAGCATCCCGCCGTGGCGGGCCGCGCCGTGCAGGCCGGTGTCCGGCGCAGTGACGAGGCGTACGGGAATCCCGGCGAGCTGTGCGCCGTAGGCCGGGCAATCCCGGAATTCCCTCAGGAATTCTGGGTTCATGACCAGAAACGGGTTCTTGGCCGCCAGGCCGCCGCACAGGAAGAGCCCGCCCCAGGCCAGGACGTGCAGCGCGTAGGCCCTGCAGGCCCGCGCGAAGAACCGGGCGAACCAACGCGTCGTCTCGCTGTCCGGGCCGATCTCGGCGGCGACCTCGGCCGGCGTCAGGCGCCTGCCGGTCAGAAATTCGTGCAGGCTGGAGAGGCCGGACCCCGAAACCAAGATGTCCCCGAAGGCGTGTGAGAGTCCCGTGCGTTTCTTCAGAAAGGCCAGAAAGGCGAACTCTTCCTCGTCCACGAAGGCCAGGGGGGCATGTCCGCCCTCGGAGGGGACGGGCAGAACCCCGCCGCCGGGCAGGGGGACGAGGGCGCAGTGCCCGAGGCCAGTCCCTGCGCCGAGGGCGGCCGTGACCCCGAGGGGCGCCTCTCCGGAGCGCGCATTCCCGGCCTGCACGTCCAGCGCGGTCCGCGCCGCATGGGCCGTCGCGCAGCCCAGGGCCTGGGCCACGAAATCATTGATCAGCACAGTGCGGGCGCGGGGCAGTCCGGCGGCCGGGTCGTCCAGGTCGATGCCCCACGGCGCGTTGGTCAGCCGGCAGCGGGTTCCGTCCAGCACGGGACCGGCCACGGCCAGGACGATTCGGTCCGCGGCCGCGGGTGTCAGGCCGAAACCCGATTCCGCCAGCATCCGCAGCAGTTCCGGCAGGGAACCGGCCGAAGCCGTCGGAAAGCTCCGCGACTCGACGAGTTCCGCCTCGCATCCCCGGACCGCCTCGAAGTGCCCGAATCGGCTGTTCGTGCCGCCTATGTCCGCCGCCAGGATCGTCGCCATGACAGCCCCCTCCCCTCTGCCCGTCACAACGAAAAGCCGGGTCAAGCCCGGCTTCTCCTACTTCGTAGCGCTGGTCCCCGCCTCGCGGATGCGCTCGGCCACGTATGCCACCAGATCCTCGTCGAGTTCGTCGACATTGAAGCACCGCGCGTCCTCGCCCATGAGGCCTCCAGGCACCCAGTCGCCCTGCTCGTCGGGATCGGTGATCATGTCATCGTAGAAACAGACCGACAGCCAGCGCTGCTCGGGGTCGTCGTCGATGACGTCGATGAGCGCGAAAAGGTCGCGCCCCTGCTGGGCAGGGTGGGTGCCGCGCAGGGAATAGGTGATGCCCGGCCGGGCCTTGAAGCCCAGGACCACGCCCTCGACGGATTCGAGAGCCTGTCTGCAGGCGAGAAAGGCCTGCCTGGAGTCGCAGGACTCCCAGTCCGCAAGAAACGCTTCCAGTTCCGCCACCGAATTTTCCATAAGATCGCTCCTTAGCTTGGAAGAATTAACGAATTTCCCTGGCCTGCGAGGTGAAGGAAATGCCCTGCCCGGACTGCGCCCCGATCATGACCGACTCGACCACCGGGGCGTTGATGGGCTGCGCCGCTTCCCAGCGCACCAGAAAGTTGGCCCCGGACCCGCCTTCGACGTCCCGCTCCGCCACGACGTAGCGGATGGAGGCCAGCGGGCCCAACTCCCGCGGCGCGTCGAGATAGCTCCGCACCATACGCCCTTCGGTGTCGTAGTAGTCCACGGCCGTCAGCCGCAAGCCGGACCTCGGGTCGGTGTTGCGGATGGACAGGGTCACCGCCAGGTTGAAGGGACGCTCCTTGTCGCCGGTGTAGATGTGCGAATAGACCGGCACGTAGAGGGCTTGCCCGGAGGACAGCTCCGGCCCGCCGCACAGTCCCGCGGCGGGAATGAGGGACAGGAGAAGAAACAGCCAGCGCATGAGGTCCTCCGTGGCGGAGCCGTGGCCCCGCCCAGGCTAGGAATTGACGTCGTCAATGCTGGGGATGAGATTCTTGGGGCCCTCGGACTCGTAGCGAAAGGTGTGGCTGAAGGGCGTCATGACCTCCAGGGCCTGCTCCAGGGTCGCGCCTTCGGCCATGAGTTTCTCGATCTTGGCCTTTTCCCGCCACATGTCGCCCAGTGGGTCGTGCTCCTTGTTCTTGATGGGGCCCACGACCTTCTCCCAGTCATAGGGGTCGGCCTGCTCCTTGGTCACGATCTCCCAGTACTCGCCGGGCCTGCGCGCCTTGTCCGCCCTGGAGGCGGTGGCCTCGTCCAGGATCTCGGAGAACCTGGGCACGTCCTCGGCCCACAGGTTGATGACGGCTTCGGGCTTCTTCAGCACCTCTCCTTCCTTGCAGCGATAGACCAGATATGCTCGGGACATGCTTTCCTCGTTGTCGTAAGTGTTGCGAAATGAAAATTCTAAAGGCCCATGCGCACCAGGGCCATGGACACGGCCGGGCGGCTGTAGTCCATGCGCGTCACGCGCCCCCTGCTCAGGATGCCGATGATGCCCTGGGCGTAGCCAATGCGGTCGTTGTCCGTCAGTCCGGCGCGGCGCACGGCGGGGTCCAGTTCGAGGCCATCCTCCACCACCAGACGCGTGACCTCGGCCGGTAGCTCGAAGGCCGGGCCCAGGCCCAGATGCATCTCCTCGCCGTCGAAAATGGCGCAGGCCGTAAGGTTCATGTAGCCCGTGGCCGTTTCCGGCACCGGCACCAGACCCGATTCCAGGGCCACGGACAACTCGCACCCGGCAAAGGCCGCCCGGGCCCTGTTCTTGGCCCCGCGCAGGGTCTCCTCCAGTCCGATGGGCTGGACGGACACGCCTGAATCCACGCTCACGGGCACGAAGTCGGCCTCGGGGAAGCGCGTCTCCATGACGGCGCGGATGGCCCCGAGCTTGACCGGGTTCATGGACCCGACGTTGATGATCACGAAAACCTCCCGCGGCCCCTTGCCAGAGCCTCGCCCCCTCTGCCACAGACCGGGCAGGAGGAACCCATGCAACGCGCCCTCATCCTCATCGGACTCGTCATCCTCGCCGTGGGGCTGGCCTGGCCGCTCATCGGCAAGCTGCCCCTGGGGCGGCTGCCCGGCGACATCGTCATCGACCGGCCGGGCTTCAAATTCTTCTTCCCGCTGACCACGGGGATACTCATCAGCATCGTGCTGAGCTTCATCGCCTGGCTCTTCAGAAAGTGACAACCTGCCAGCCGGCTTCCATGTAGGAGCCCATGGACGGGTGCCCGCTCATGTCGCCGATGAGGGGCACGCCGGCGGCCTCGACCTCGGCGGCCACGCCCAGCTTGACGGAACAGGCCTTGCAGGCGCCCGCCAAGAGCCCCTTCTCCCGGACCTGGGCGAAAAGCCTGGCCAGGGGATGGTCGGGCTTAACCAAGGCCGGCGGCAGGGCCACGGAAGCCCCCTCCATGACGATGGTCGCCTCGTGGCCCCTGGCCTGCAGGTCCAGGGCGTTCAGCAGCACGTGGATGAAGCACATGGGGTCGCCGTTGAAGACGAAAAGGGCTGTTTTCACGGACCGCCTCCTTAGAATTTGCGGATGAGGATCACCCCGGCGAAAAGCAGCACCGCGCCCGCGATCCTGCCCAGGGAGATGGGCTGTGACGCCACGCCCAGCCAGCCGTAGTGATCCATGACCAGGGACGCGGCCATCTGGCCGGCGATGAGCAGGGCCATGACGCTCATGGTCCCCAGGCGGGGCACGGCGACGATGGTCATGGTCACGAAAAACGCGCCCATGGCGCCGGCCGTCCAGGCCCACCACGGCAGCTCGGCCACGACCCTGCCGCCGGGCCAGGGCAGGCGCAGGGCCAGGCAGAGCAGGCCCAGGGCCACGGTGCCCGTCAGGAACGAAAAGAACGAGGCCAGGTACGGACTGTTCATGTACACGGCGGTTACCGCGTTCACGGCCGGTTGGACCGGCATGAGACACCCGGCCAGTGCTGTCAAGGCGAGAATCAGTCCATCCATCATTCCTCCGGGGCGGTCCGGGAATAGACAATTGCCGCCCACTGACGGCTTTGATACGGTATGCGTCCGCGCTGATCAAGAAGCGCGGGAAACTCTGCCGACCCGCCTCCACAGCGGGCGACGAAGGGGGAAACATGCTCGAAATCCTGCGCAGAAGACGCAGCGTCCGCCACTACACGCCGCAGCCCATTCCGGCCGATGTCATGGACCAGCTGAAGGAGGCCGTGCTGCGCTCGCCGTCGTCCCGCGGCCTCGACCCTTGGGAATTCATTTTCGTCACGGACAAGGACCTGCTGGCCAGGCTCGCCACGGCCAAGCCCCACGGCGCCCACTTTCTGCGCGACGCGGCCCTGGGCGTTGTCGTCCTCGGCGACGAGGGCAAAGCCGATACCTGGGTCGAGGACTGCTCCATCGCCTCCATCATCCTGCAGCTGGCCGGCGTGAGCCTGGGCCTCGGGAGCTGCTGGGTGCAGATACGCATGCGCGCCTGCGACGAATCCGCCTCGGCCGAAGCCCGCGTGCGGGAGATCCTGAACATCCCGGCCCACCTGCGGGTTGAATCGATCATCAGCATCGGATACCCGGCCAAGGCCCACAAAGGGCATCCCCGCGAAAACCTCAAGGATCGCACGATCAAAACCGACACCTACGCATGACCCCCACCACCGGCCCCATCCGCCATGACCGCTACCGCTTCTGCCCGGCCTGCGGCGCCCCCCTCGAACCAGGGCGCGTCCACGCCGACGGGCCGGACCGCCTGATCTGCACCGCCTGCTCCGGCGTAGTCTATTTCGACCCCAAGGTCGTGGCCTGCGTCGTCCTCGAAATCGGGGGCAAGATCCTGCTCATACGCCGCAAGCGCCCCGACGACACGGAAAAATGGCTCCTGCCCGGCGGCTACGTGGACGAGGGCGAGCCCGTCGAGCTGGCCGCCGTTCGCGAGATCCGGGAGGAAGTGAACCTCGACGTCCGGCTTGAAGGGCTGGTGGGCGTCTTTTCCTACGCCGGGTGGCCGCCGGTCATCGTCGTCTACAGCGCCCGCCTGGACGAGGCAGCACCCAGCCCCGGCGAGGAGACCGAGGACCTGGCCCTCTTCGCCCCCGAGGCAATCCCCTGGTCGAAACTGGCCTTTCCCAGCACCCGCGACGCGCTTTTGGCGCACCTGCAGGGCAGGTCTTGCCAACCCATGCCCCTGACCGTATTCACAGCGGCTGCACACGAACCCGGGACATCCCGCACCACCACGACAGACTGAAGGACCACCATGGACACGCCATCCACCCCATCCAATTTTCTGCGCGCCATCATCGAAGAGGACCTACGTAACGGCAAGAACGAGGGACGGGTCTTCACCCGCTTCCCGCCCGAGCCCAACGGATTCCTGCACATCGGGCACGCCAAGTCCATCTGCCTGAACTTCGGCCTGGCTCGTGACTACGGCGGGCGCTGCCACCTGCGCTTCGACGACACCAACCCCGGCAAGGAGGACCCGGTCTACGTGGCCTCCATCAAGGAGGACGTGCACTGGCTCGGCTTCGACTGGGGCGACCATCTCTATCACGCCTCGGACTATTTCGAACGGCTCTACGCCTTCGCCGTGGAACTCATCGAGAAGGGCAAGGCCTACGTCTGCTCCCTGTCGGCCGAAGAGGTCCGCGAGTACCGCGGCACCCTGACGGAGCCCGGCAAGAACAGCCCCTACCGCGACCGCTCCGTGGAGGAGAACCTCGACCTCTTCGCCCGCATGCGAGCCGGCGAATTCCCCGAGGGGGCGCACATCCTGCGCGCCAAGATCGACATGGCCTCGCCGAACATGAACATGCGCGACCCGGCCCTGTACCGCATCCTGCACCAGGAGCACCAGAACACGGGCAACGCATGGTGCCTCTACCCCATGTACGACTTTGCCCACGGCCTGTCGGACTCCCTGGAGCGCATCACCCACTCCATCTGCACCCTGGAGTTCGCCGACCACAAGCCCCTCTACGACTGGCTCCTCGACCAGCTCGACGTGCCCAGCCGGCCCGTGCAGTACGAGTTCAACCGTCTGAACATCAACTTCACCGTGACCAGCAAGCGCAAGCTCAAGACCCTGGTCGAAAGCGACGTGGTGGCCGGGTGGAACGACCCGCGTATGCCCACCATCTCGGGCCTGCGCCGCCGGGGCTTCCCGCCCGCGGCCATGCGGGACTTCTGCGAGCGCATCGGGGTGAGCCGCTCGGACAGCTGCGTGGACATGGGCGTGCTCGAGAACTGCGTGCGCGAGAACCTCGACGCCACGGCGCCCAGGGCCATGGCCGTGCTGCGGCCCGTGAAACTCGTCATTGAGAACTACCCCGAAGGCCAGGAGGAATTCTTCGAACTGGCCAACCACCCCAAGAACCCGGACATGGGCAGCCGCAAGGTCGGCTTCTCCCGCGAGGTCTTCATCGAGGACAGCGACTTCATGGAGAACCCCTGCGCCAAGTTCTTCCGCCTGGCACCAGGCAAGGAGGTGCGCCTGCGCGGGGCCTACCTCGTGACCTGCACGGGCGTGGTCAAGAACGACGACGGCACGGTCAGGGAAGTACTCTGCACCTACGACCCCGCCAGCCGCGGCGGCGACGCCCCCGACGGCCGCAAGGTCAAGGGCACCCTGCACTGGGTCAGCGCCCGGCACTGCGCCGAGGCCGAGGTGCGCCTCTACGACCGCCTCTTCACCGCGGAGTTCCCCGGAAAGGACGCGGACTTCCTGGATCAGATCAACCCGTCCTCCCTGGAGACCCTGACGGGCTGCAAGGTCGAACGATCCCTGACCGAGGCCGCCCCCGAGGACCGATTCCAGTTCGAGCGCCAGGGCTTCTTCTGCGCCGACCGCTTCGACCACGCGCCGGACAGGACGGTCTTCAACCGCACGGTGACCCTGCGCGACTCCTGGGCCAAGGTGGCGGGCTAGCATCTGCAGGCGATGGACGAAATGGACGATCTGGACGGCATGGACGGGATGGACCGGGCGTGCCGTTCTTTTTTTTGGCGGAGGCGGGCGTGATCCTGTACACGCGGCCCGAGCTCACGTCGCCCATGCCGTGCCCCTACCTGCCGGAGAAGGTGCTGGTCTACGCCTCTTTCTACGCAGACAGCCTGGATTGCCGCGAACTGACCTGGCTGCTGTCCAGGGGTTGGCGCAAATTCGGCCACAACTTCTTCCGGCCGGCCTGTCCGGGCTGCAGGGCCTGCATCCCCCTGCGCGTGCCCGTGGACCGCTTCCGGCCGAGCCGAAGCCAGGAGCGGGTCCTGCGCCGCTGCGCCCATATCCGCGTGTCGTTTGGCCCCCTGCGCTACGAAAGCCCGCTTTTTGACCTATATCAGAGACATTCGCTGGTCCGTTTCGGACAAGAACACAGTTTCGAGGATTTCGCCGCCAGCCTCCACTCGCCGTCCTGTCCGGCGGTGCTCTCGCGGTACGAGGAGGACGGGCGCCTCGTAGGCGCGGGATACCTCGACCGAAGCAGCGACGGGCTGAGCTCCGTGTACTTCGTCTTCGACCCTGACGTCTCGCGCCTGAGCCTCGGCATCTTCAGCGTGCTGCGCGAAATCCGGGAAACGGCACGGTTGGGGCTGCAGCACTACTATCTAGGGTACCTCGTCCCGGGGTGCGAGCGCATGGCCTACAAGGCCGGATTCGCCCCCCACCAGCTCTACCACTGGGACGACGAACTCTGGCACGAGGCCGGCAGTATTCCGGAACCGCCGTCACCGGGCATGATTCCGCTCTTTTCGGGGTGGACAGGTCCGGATTAGACATTACAAAGTGTTCGTTCTGATAGAGAACAAAGGAGCTTTTCATGGAACATCGCACAGTTTACTTCGACAACAACGCCACAACGCCCCTGCACCCGGAAGTCAAGAAGGCCCTGGTCGAGGGGCTTGAGATATTCGGCAATCCCTCCAGCATGCACTCCTTCGGCCGCGAGGCCCGGGAAAGGATCGAGGAAGCCCGTGAATCGGTCGGCTCCTTCATCGGCGCCAAGCCCGACGAGATCCTCTTCGTCGGCAGCGGCTCCGAAGCCAACAACACCGTCCTGTCTCTGCTGAACTGCGACAGCGGCACCTGCTCCTGCTCCCTGAGCGGACGTCACGATCTGGTAACCACCGCCATCGAGCACCCCTGCGTGCTCAACACCGCCCGCAGCCTGGGGCGCAGGAAGCATGGCGTGCACTATCTCAACGTGGACAGGCACGGCCGCATCGACCTCGATGACCTGCGACGGGCCGTGACCGACAAGGTCGGCATGGTCTCCATCATGATGGCCAACAACGAGATCGGCACCATCCAGGACATCCGGGAGGCCACCCGCATCACCCACGAGGCCGGAGCCCTCTTCCACACCGACGCCGTGCAGGCCGTGGGCAAGATCCCCGTCGACGTGCGCGACCTGGACGTGGACTTCCTGACCATGTCCGCACACAAGATTTACGGCCCCAAGGGCATCGGCGCCCTGTACGTCAAGAAGGGCGTGCCCTACTGCCCGCTGATCCTGGGCGGCCATCAGGAAAACGGCCGCCGTGCGGGCACGGAGAATTCCCTGGGCATCATCGGCATGGGCAAGGCCGTCGAGATGCGCGCCATCGAGATGGACGCCGAGGAACGTCGGCTCCTGCACCTGAAGAAAGCCCTGCGTGACGGCATCGAGAAGGCCATCCCCGACGTGCTCTTCATGGGCCACCCCGAGCACTCCCTGCCCGGGACGCTGAGCGCGTCCTTCATCGGCGCCGAGGGCGAGTCCATCCTCCTCTACCTGGACCTGGCCGGCATCGCCGTGTCCACGGGTTCGGCCTGCGCCTCGGGCTCCCTGGACCCATCCCACGTCATCCTGGCCACGGGAGTGCCCGTGGAGAACGCCCACGGTTCGGTGCGCATCAGCCTGGGCCGTGAGAACACCATGGAAGACGTGCAGTACATGCTCTACCACCTCCCACCCATCATCGACCGCATACGGACCATGTCCACTGCGTACAGGAGAAGATAAATGGCCAAATGGACATACTCCGACAAGGTCAAGGATCACTTCATGAACCCGCGCAACATCCTGCGTGAGGAGAAAGAGGCCGATTTCCACGGCATCGGGCAGACGGGCAACATCAAGTGCGGCGACGAGATGATGGTCTACATCAAGGTCGACCCCGACAAGCTGACCATCACGGACTGCAAGTGGCGCACGTACGGCTGCGCCAGCGCCATCGCCAGCACCTCCATCCTGTCCGAGATGGTCATCGGCATGACCCTGGACCAGGCCTACGGCATCACGGCCAAGGACATTCTGAAGGAGCTGGACGGCCTCCCCGACAACAAGGTGCACTGCTCGGTGCTCGGCGACAAGGCCCTGCGGGCCGCCATCGACGACTACTATCGCCGGAACGGGATGGAGGACCGCATCAAGACCCAGGGCGCCAAGATCGTCTGCGAATGCATGCAGGTCACGGACGAGGACATCGAGCACGCCGTGCTGGAGGGGGCGCGCAGCTTCCACGAACTGCAGGAGATGACCAAGATCGGCACGGGCTGCGGCGAGTGCCAGGAGAACGCACAGGCCGTCATGTCCGGCTACATCCAGAAGCATTTCGGACTGTAACCCCAAGGAGGGCCGCCATGAAGATTCTGGCCTTCGGCGCGACGGGTTTCGTGGGGGAGCACCTCGTGCCCCATCTCGTGGAACGCGGCCATGAGGTGACCGTGGCGGCCCGCTCCGGAAAGGCGCGCTTCGCCCCGCCCGTGGTCGTGCTCAAGGCCGACCCCACCGCGCCGGGCCCGTGGCAGGATCTGGTCGCGGGGTTCGACGCGGTGGTCAACCTGGCCGGCACACCCGTCACGACCCGTTGGGACGAAGCGGGAAAGAAGAGCATCCTCGAATCGAGGGTGCTCAGCGCCCGCAACATCGTGGACGCCCTGTCGCGCACCGCGGGCAAGACCTTCCTCTGTGCCAGCGCCGTGGGCTACTACGGCGACGGCGGGGACAAATTACTGACCGAAGACGCGCCGCGCGGGACGGGCTTCCTGGCCGACGTGGCCGCGACCTGGGAGGCCGAGGCCCGACGCGCCGAAAGTTTCGGGCACCGCGTGGTCATGCCACGCATCTCCGTTGTCCTCGGCGACGGCGGGGCCCTGGCCAAGATGCACCTGCCCTTTTCCCTGGGCCTGGGCGGCCGCCTCGGCAACGGCAAGCAGTGGTTCCCCTGGATCCACATCCGCGACCTGGTCCGCGCCATGAGTTTCCTGCTGGAAAACCCGGCGGCCCGCGGGGCCTTCAATGCCTGCGCGCCCGAAGCCGTGACCAACGCCGGCTTCACCGCCTCCCTGGCCCGGGCCCTGAAGCGCCCGGCCGTCCTGCCCGTCCCGCCCTTTGCCCTGCGGCTGGTCATGGGGGAGGCGGCGGCCATGCTCCTGTCAGGACAGCGCTGCGTCCCGGCGGCTCTGCAAGCCCTGGGCTTCGCCTTCGAACACCCGAATCTGGACAGGGCTCTGGCCGACATCGTCCCCGCCCTGAAAAAAGGCTGACGCCGCCGATTTGCCCCCGAACCCGTGCTCCTTGTTTTTTGAGGCTCCCTGGCTTACCAGACAGGGAGCTTTTTTCGGCTGTCCGCACTCACCCCAAGGAGACGCCATGGACAACGCGCCCATCTTCGACACCGCCATCCCCAGCCTGGGCCCCTGCAAGGTCGACAACCCGCTGCCCTACTGCCACCATATCGACGACACCGCCAAGATGCGCATGTTCCTGTCAGGAGACGTCATCGAGGACGCATCGGGATCCGACGCGCTGTGCGAGTTCGAGGAGGCAGGCCCCAGGCGGATGATCTATTTCGACCCGCCCAAGACCAAATGCGCCATCGTGACCTGCGGCGGCCTCTGTCCGGGCATCAACGACGTCATCCGGGCCATCGTCATGAGCGCCCACCACAACTACCACGTGTCCGGAACCTTCGGCATCCGCTACGGACTGCAGGGCTTCATCCCCAAATTCAAGAACGACATCATGGAACTCACGCCCGAGAGTGTGTCCGAGATCCACGAGTTCGGGGGCACGGTCCTGTCCTCGTCGCGCGGGCCCCAGCCGCCCGAGGAGATCGTCGACGCCCTGGAGCGCATGAACGTCTCCATCCTGTTCATGATCGGCGGCGACGGGACCATGAAGGCGGCCGACATGGTCACCCGGGAGGTCCTGCGGCGCGGGCTCAAGATCGGCGTGGTCGGCATCCCCAAAACCATCGACAACGACATCAATTTCGTGACCCGCTCCTTCGGTTTCGACACGGCCGTGGAAAAGGCCACCGAGGCCATCCGCTGCGCCCACGTCGAGGCCCTGGGCGCGCCAGGCGGCATCGGCATGGTCAAGCTCATGGGCCGGGAGTCCGGGTTCATCGCGGCTCAGGCCAGCCTGGCCCTGAAGGAGGTCAACTTCGTGCTCGTGCCCGAGGCCCCCTTCGAACTGCACGGACCAGAAGGATTCCTGGCCAAGCTCAAGGAACGCATCGAACAGAGGCAGCACGCCGTCATCGTCGTGGCCGAGGGCGCAGGCCAGGACCTGTGCCGCGCGGACAACGGGCAAGACCTGTCGGGCAACCCCATCCTCGGCGACATCTGCGACGTGCTGCGCAGAGAAATCAAAAAATATTTTAGTGAGTTGAACGTTCCGTACACGCTCAAGTACATCGACCCGAGCTACATCATCCGGTCCATACCGGCCAACTCCAACGACCGCATCTATTGCGGCTTCCTCGGCCAGCACGCCGTGCACGCCGCCATGGCCGGCAAGACGGGCATGGTCGTGTCCAAGCTCCAGGACCGCTACATCCACCTGCCCCTGCACCTGGTCACGTCCAAGCGCCGCAAACTGAACATTCTCTCCAACTATTGGCGGTCCGTGATGGAATCGACCGGACAGCCCCAATCCATGTTCAACTGCACGAACAAGGCGGATAGGTCATGAAACGCGTTCTCATCGTTCTCGTCATCCTGATTTTGGCCGGGGGAGCCTACTGGTTCCTGCAGAACCGTGAACGGCTCTTTCCCAAGCCCGAGGCCAGGGAAGTGGCGCCCCAGCGGTGGCAGATCGGCACGGGCAAGGTGACGGAGCCGTCCAACGCCACGGCCATGCTGCCCGCCAACGCGACGAACGCCAGCGTCGAGACGAACGCAACGGCCAACGCCACGGCCCCCGAAACGCCCGTGGACGAGATCGTCCGGCACGACTTCGTCAAGAATGTCAGCGCGTACCTCGTTGCCCGCTACCTCCCCGGAGGCACCAAAAAGAACCCGGGTGTGCAGGGCCGCTTCGACCTCAACGTCAAATCCGTGAACATCCGCTACGGCGTGGATTTCCCCGGTCTGAACGTGGACCCGGCCGACACGCTGGGCGCGCGCAAGATCATCTTCGGCCATGTGCTGCAGGGCCCGACCCTTGATTTCCTGCACGCCGCCTACACGCCCCTCTTCCTGGACAGCCTCGACGAGTCGCTGCGCACCGCCACCCACACCCTGGCCTCTGGCCAGAGTGCGCCCGTGACCGAAGCGCAGCGTGCGGAAATGCTGACCCTGCTGGCCTCCCGCCTGCGCACAGTGGGCCAGACCGTAGCCGTCCTGGCCAGGACCGACACCATCAAGCCGCTGGTGGCCAAATACCTTCAGGACATCGACAACGTCGGCCAGGCCCACCTGGCCTTCTGGAACCTGCAGGGCGACAAGGCGTCGCCCGCGGCCCGCGACGAGGCCAGCGCACGCATCAAGACCACGATCCAGACGCGGGAGATCTCGCGCCAACGCCTGTTGCAGGCCATCGTCAGCTCGGCCGCCCCCCAGGGTCTGGACGCTTCGGAGCTCATCTATCTTGCGCAGTGGGTATACCGCCGCAGCGAGGAAAACCGGCAATGGGCCGGAGCCGCGGGCAAGGCGGGTGAATTGCTGACCAAGGTCGCCGAAGCCGTGGAGGAGCGCTCGCGCCAGCCGTGGACGGAAACCGGCGGAAACGCCACGTCGGGCGATCCCGCCGAGGCGGGGCAGTAGTCAGGACAGGAAGGACTTTTCGAGCCGGCACGTCTGCACGACGTCCCCCCCGGCTTCATGCAGGACGAACTCTATGGAACCCCGGGCACCCAGCCGGGGTTCGCATTTTTCGTTGTTCCAGAGTGTGAGCCAGCCGGGCCCCCATTCCGAATAGGGAAAGGACAGGGTTCCGATGCGGTAGAGTTCGGTCACGCTCCAGCCGGATTCGGCCAATTCTGGGGCGTGCGCCCGGAACCAGACCAGGGAGCGGGCATGGGCCCTCCCCTGCTCCTTGGAAATTTTTCCGCATTTCAGCAGATCGGAGCTGGCCTCGAGTTCCTGTTCAAATGTCGACATGATCCTTCCTGGGTGTGTCATGGGTGCGAGACGGGGCGGGTGTACTGCACGCCGATCCCGTAGCGCGTCCTGTCGGTGCACCCCAGATCCCTGGTCCAGCGCACCCGGCCCTGGAAGCTCCGGTGTGCGGCCAGCCCCGGCTTTTCGGGGTGAAGGTTCAAAAGCTGAAGGTAGATGATCTCGCCCGTGCGCAGCGGGGAGCGGGTTTCCATGCACAGACCGCCCTCGCCCATGTCGACGAGCCTCGCGTCGTAGTACTCGTCGCTGTCCAGCCTGCTGTATTTCACGCTGTTTTCCTTGCGCTCACGCTGGAACGCGCGCCTGTTCCGCGAACCGTCTTCCATCGTTGCCTCCCCATCCCCCCATGGCCATGGAGGAATCTCTTCTGATCCTATAGTCCTTTGCGGGGAAATGAAAAGAGGCTTCAGGCCAGGCGGTCGAGCCCGTCAGGGGTGCACAGGAAAAAACCCTCTTCCGCCAGCCGCCCGGCCAGCATGCCGTGGCCCTCGATGCGCACCCCGGTGAATGTGCCGTCGTAGATCACGCCGATGCCGCAACTGGGCGAACGCGGCTGCAGCACCGCAGCCCGGGCGCCGGTCAGGGAGGCGATGCGCAGGACCTGCTCCACGCCGCGGTAAAAGGCTTCGGTAACGTCCGCGCCGCTGCGGGCCAGGGCCCTGTCCCCGCTCAGTTCCACGGCATCGCGGGGAGTGGGCAGCCCGCCGAGCTGTTCGGGACAGACGGGAATGAGCGTGAAGCGCGAGGCCAGGTCCGCGACGCGCCCGTCGGTCTCCATGCGGCCGTCGTAGCGGCAGTACACGCCCAGTAGGCAGGCGCTGACCAGCAGCGGTTGCCGACCTTTTTCCTGGAAATCGTCCCTTGTCATCCAGCCCTCCATCCTGTAGCCGTTGAGCTCGCAATTACCAAAAAAATCGTGACATTCCGGAGGCTTCATGTCCATGCTGCAATCCACCCTCGACCGCATCAGTCCTCTCGACCCGACATATTTCGAACAGGCCCAGGCCCATCTCGACTCGCAGACCAAACCCAAGGGCAGCCTCGGCACCCTGGAACGCATCGCCTGCCGCCTGGTGGCCCTGGCCGATGGCGATGCGCCTCGCGTGGACCCCGCCCGCGTCTACACCTGCGCCGGCGACCACGGCGTAGCGGCGCAGGGTGTGAGCCTCTTTCCACAGGACGTGACACGACAGATGGTCGAAAACTTCGTGCGTGAAGGCGCGGCCATCAACGTCCTGACCCGCACAGCCGGCGTGGATCTCAAGGTCGTGGACGCCGGCTGCCTGGGCGGGCCCTTCCCCGAGCACCCGGCCCTGGTGCAGTGCAAGGTCGCCCCCGGTACCCGCGACTTCACGACCGGCCCGGCCATGACGCGCCAGGAGTGCCTGACCGCCCTGGAAAACGGGGTGCGCCTGGCCCGCTCCGCGCGGGAAGACGGGGTGAAAACCCTGTGCACGGGCGAGATGGGCATCGCCAACACCACGCCGGCCACGGCCCTGTTCTGCGCCTTCCTGGGCCTGGAACCCGAAGCCATCACCGGGCCGGGAACGGGCCTGAACGCCGAAGGCATCCGCCACAAGATCCGCGTCATCGAGCGTGCCCTGGCCCTGCACGCGCCGGTCGTGGCCACGGGCGACCCCATCGACATCCTGGCCTGCCTGGGCGGCTTCGAGATCGCCACCCTGGCCGGAATGATCCTGGGCGGGGCGAGCCTGGGCATGGCGATCGTCATCGACGGCTTCATCTCCTCCAGCGCCTTCGCCGCTACCAGGGCCATCCACCCCGCCGTGGCCGAATACGCCTTCTTCGCCCACGCTTCGGCCGAACCGGGCTTCGCCGCGGTCATGGACGGCCTCGGAGGCGCCCCGCTGCTCAACCTGGGCATGCGTCTGGGCGAAGGCACGGGCGCGGCCATGGCCGTCTTCATCCTGCGCTGCGCGGCCAACATCTACAACGAAATGGCCACGTTCTCCTCGGCCGGGGTAGACTCCGGACATTGAAAAAGGGCGGGCGGAAAACCGCCTGCCCTTTCATGTCGCGAGCATCTCGGCTCAGACGGCCGCGCCGCTCCTGTACACCGCGTCCAGAATCTCCTGTCCGCCGCGCTCCAGAACCGCCCGGGCCACTCCGGCGCCCAGGGCCACGGCTTCGGCGGCCGGGCCCGAGGCTTCCTGACGGATGACCCGCTCGCCGCACAGGTCGGCCACCAGACCCGTCATGGTCAGGGTCGACCCGGACAGGGTGGCGAAGCCGGCGATGGGCACCTGGCAGCCGCCGTCCAGACCAAAAAGGAAGGACCGCTCGGCCTCGACGCAGGCCCTGGTAGACGCGTGGTCGAGGAAGGCCAACAGCTCGTCCAGCTCGGGCCGGTCGGTGCGGTATTCGATGCCGAGCGCCCCCTGGGCCACGGCCGGAAAAAAGGACGGCGGGGCCAGTTCCTGCATGTGCGGAGCGCCAAGGCCCAGTCGGTTGAGTCCGGCCATGGCCACGATGATGGCGTCGAACTCGCCGGCCATGAGCTTGCCCACGCGGGTGTCCAGGTTGCCGCGCAGGGAGACGATGCACAGGTCCCGGCGCAGGCCCATGAGCTGGGTCTGGCGGCGCAGGCTGCTGGTCCCGACGTGGGCGCCGGCCGGCAGGGAGGCGACGTCGGGGTAGGTCGCGCTCAGGAAACAGTCCGTGGGCGCCTCGCGCTCGGGGATGATGCCGAGCTTGAGGCCCTCGGGCAGTTCGGCGGGCACGTCCTTCATGGAGTGCACGGCGATGTCGGCCTCACCGGCCAAGAGCGCCTCTTCGATCTCCTTCACGAACAGCCCCTTGCCGCCGATCTTGGCCAGGGGGACGTCGAGAATCTTGTCGCCCTTGGTCTTGATGATGTTCAGCTCGACGTCGATGCCGGGGTACTGGGCCTTGAGAAGGCCCGAAATGTGGTGCGCCTGCCACAGGGCGAGCTTGCTCCCGCGGGTGGCGATGCGAATATTCTTCATCAATGATCCTTGAAAGTTAACCACAGCTGGAGCAGTTGCCGCCGCTGCAGGAACCGCAGCCGCTCTTGCCCCTGGTGGTGATGGCGCTCGCGCTGGGCGAGCCGGCGACGATGGGCCCTCCGGTGCGGAAGACGCCCCGGGACATGAGTTTGGCGGTGTCGCCGGAGCCGCACGCCGGGCACACGGGCTGTTCGCCGCCGAGGACGATTTCCTCGAACTCCTTGTGGCAGGTGTTGCAGACGTATTCGAAGATGGGCATATGTCCTCCTTTACGGTTGTTCCGAACCCAGGAACGGTTCGAGTTCGGCAACCGCTTCGAAAAGATAGTAGTCGATCAGGCCGCAGAGCAGATGGCCGATGGCCGCGTGGGTCTCCTGGATGAGGGGCGTCCTGGTGTCCGGGACGATGAGGGCGTGGTGGCAGTGCAGCGCCATGTCCCCGCCGTCTCCCCCGCCCAGCCCCACGGTCACCAGGCCGTTCTCCATGCCCAGCCGCAGCGCCTCGTTGACGTTGGCGCTTCTGCCCGACGTGGAGATGCCGACCAGCACGTCGCCCGGCCTCCCCAGCGCGCGAACCTGCTTGCTGAAGATCTGGTCGAACGAATAGTCGTTGCCGATGGCCGTCAGGGCCGAGGTGTCCGTGGTCAGGGCGATGGCCGGCAGCGGCGGACGCTCCATCATGAAGCGGTTGACCAGTTCGGCCGCGAAATGCTGGGCGTCGGCCGCGCTGCCCCCGTTGCCGCAGAAAAGGATCTTGCCCCCGCCCGTGAGACACAGGGCCATGGCCCGGGCCGCGGCGGCGACCTGGGGGGCGTGAGCGGCGAAATACGCCGTGCGCAGCGCGGCTCCATCCTCCGCGTGGGTCGTGATGATCCGCAGCACCTTGTCGGTCATGGCCTGGCCCTCCCCTCATTGCTTGAACAGGACCATGGTTTGTAAGTTCCCACCTGCCCTTTGGCAAGGGTTTCTTCCCCCACCGCCTTCGGCGCATTATACAAATTTGCAAAATCAGAGCTGCGCGAACCGCGAAGCTTTGACAATTTCGGAATCCGAACCAGTGACACAATCAATCACTCGTAAACTCAGGCTTGGAGCGAATTAACGCAGCGCAACGGCTCCGAACTCCGTCGATAATTCTCCGCCTCCGCCTGACCGCAGAAGGCACGATGATTGCACAATCAAACCGCATCTAAGGGGCTTGAATCACGCGCTTCTTTGCGAAGCGCCGCGACTTCTTACAAAACAGGGCGCACTCCCCTCAAATACCTTTCTTTTTTTGGTTTTCTCATTTAGAAAACCGTCACTTTGTAACACTTACTCATGGAGGTTGTTTGTGAAGAAATTTGCTCGTGTTTTCCTGACCCTGGTATGCGTGCTGCTCTTTACTGCGGCCGCGGGGGCCGAGACCATCAAGCTTGGCTTCAACATCCCGATGACCGGCGACATTCCCAAAGTGGGTGAGATGGCAAAGCAGTCCGCCGAAATGCTCAAGGAGCAGGTCAACGCCAAGGGCGGCCTGGACGTCGGCGGCAAGAAGTACCAGCTCGAATTCGTCTACGTGGACAACGAGACCAAGCCCGAATCCGCCGTCAACGCGGCCCTCAAGCTGATCGAAGGCGAGAAGGTCCTGGCCATGGTCGGTCCCATGGGCTCCGGCCGCGCCGTCCCCGCGGGCGAAGTGGCCAACAACCTCAAGACCGTCATGCTCGCCCCCTGGTCCACCAACCCCAAGACCACCATGGACCGCCCCTACGTCTTCCGCGCCTGCTTCCTGGATGACTTCCAGGGCCCCGTGGCCGCCAAGTTCGCCACCAACCAGCTGAAGGCCAAGACCGCCGCCGTCCTCTTCGACGTGGCCCAGGACTACTCCAAGGGCCTGTCCGAATTCTTCAAGAAGAGCTTCGAGGAACTGCACGGCGCAGGCGCCGTCGTGGCCTACGAAACCTTCACCACCAAGGACGTGGACTTCTCGGCCCAGCTGACCAAGATCATCAAAACCAAGCCCGACGTCCTCTTCACCCCCCAGTACTACAACGAAGTGCCGCTCATCGTGCGCCAGGCCCGCGAACTGGGCTTCAAGGGCCCGATCCTCGGCTCCGACTCCTGGGGCTCCGCCGAGCTCATGGGCCTGTGCGGCGACGACTGCAAGGGCCAGTACTTCGTGACCCACTACGCCGCCGCCGGCGCCAAGGGCGCGACCAAGGAATTCATCGACAACTTCAACGCCAAGTACGGCCAGATCCCGGATGACGTCGGCGCCCTGACCTGGGACGCCACCAACATGGCCCTGGCCGCCATCCAGAAGATGGGCGCCCTGTCCGGCGACCTCGCCAAGGACCGCGACGGCCTGCGCGCCGCCCTGGCCTCCATGACCGGCTTCGAAGGCATCACCGGCACCATGAGCTACGACGGCAAGAGCGGCGATCCCTCCAAGTGCGCCGTCATCGTCAAGATCGACGACGCCGGCGAGTTCACGTTCCACGAGACCGTCTGCCCGTAACCCTGGCTGACTTCCGGAGGGCGGGCACCCGCCCTCCGGCCTTGTGACATTCCAACCGATTCCGGACCAGAACATGCTCGAAACTTTCATCCAACAGGGCATCAACGCCCTGCAGCTGGGCAGCTATTACTCCCTCATCGCCCTGGGGTACTGCCTGGTCTACGGCGTGCTCCTGCTTATCAACTTCGCCCACGGCGACATCTTCATGGTCGGCGCCTACATCGCCTTCTTCTGCGCCACGGCGCTCATGGGCAAGTACGGCGTCCTCGACGCCGGCATGTCCGGCTGGATCGTGCTGGCCCTGACCGTGCCCCTGACCATGCTCCTGACCTCGGGCGTGGGCGTCTTCATCGAGCGCGTGGCCTACCGGCCCCTGCGCCTGAAGGGCGCCAACCGCCTCTACGTGGTCATCACGGCCCTGATGATGGGCATCGTGCTGGAGTACGGCAACCTGGCCATGCTCGGCGCCACCCGCAAGTCCTTCCCGACCCTGGTGCCCCGCGCCATCTTCGAGATCGGCGGGGCCACGGTCACGAGCCTGAAACTGGCCGCCATCTTCACCAGCTTCGCGGTCTTCGGCCTGCTGCAGTGGATCGTGACGCGGACCAAGATCGGCATGGCCATGCGCGCGGTGTCCTTCGACAAGTTCGCGGTGCCGCTGATGGGCATACCGCTCGATATCGTCATCATCTTCACCTTTTTCCTGGGCTCCTCCATGGCCGGCCTGGCCGGGCTGCTCTACGCCATGAACTTCCCGGTCCTCGACCCGTTCATGGGCGCCCTGGTGGGCTGGAAGGCCTTCATCGCCGCCGTCGTCGGCGGCATCGGCGACATCCGCGGCGCCTTCATCGGCGGGTTCCTGCTGGCCTTCCTGGAGGTGGCCGTGGCCGCGACCTTCAGCTCCGAGCTGCGCGACCTGATCTCCTTCACCATCCTGCTGGGCATTCTCTCCTGGAAACCAACCGGGCTCTTCGGCAAGCCCAGAACCACGAAGATCTGAACCATGAGTCCACGCCTCACCACACCAGCGGCGCTCTGCGCCATGCTCCTGGGCCTCGTCGCCATGACGCAGACCGGCCTCCTCGGCCAGTACGCGCAGACCTTCCTGTGCACCATGGGCATCTACATGATCCTGGCCGCCAGCCTGAACCTGGTCAACGGCTACATGGGCGAATTCAGCTGCGGCCACGCCGGCTTCATGGCCGTGGGGGCCTACACGGCCTCCATCGTCGGCGTCATCCTCTTCGTCGGCGACGAGCACCTCGGCCCGGCGCTGTTGCCCATGAGCCTCGCCCCCCTGGCATTCCCCCTCATCCTGGCCACGGGTTTCGCGGCCGCGGCCCTGGTGGGCCTGCTGGTCGCCATCCCGTCCTTCAAGACGCGCGGCGACTACCTGGCCGTCATCACCCTGGCCGCGGGCTACATCGTCAAGAGCGCCCTGGAGAACATCGAGATCGTCGGTGGCCCCCGCGGCTTCATGGGCATGAAGAAGGTTGTGCTGTCCATCGAGGAGAGCTTCACCGTGCCCTGGATGCTCGTCTGGATCTTCATCGGCGTGGTGCTGACGATCTGGCTGCTGCGCCGCTTCGTCTACTCGACCTACGGCAAGGGCGTCATGGCCATCCACCAGGACGAGGTCGCGGCCGAGATCATGAGCGTCAACACCAACCACATGAAGCTCGTGGCCTTCATGCTCTCCTCGGGTCTGGCCGGGCTGGCGGGCGGCCTCTACGCCTATCTCATCGGCTTCGTGAACCCGGCCTCCTTCACCATCCTGCGCTCCACCGAGTGCCTGGTCATGGTCTACCTGGGCGGCATGGGCTCCCTGACGGGCTCCATCCTGGCGGCGGGCATCTTCACCATCCTGCTGGAGTTCCTGAAGCCCCTGGAGCAGCTCAAATGGGTGGCCATCCCCATGCTTCTCATCGTTCTCATGCAGTTCCGCCCCGAGGGCCTTATGGGCAATCGCGAGCTTTCGGACATCTTCCCCAAACTCAAGCGCTTCTACAGGTTCAAATGACATGGCCCTGCTCGAAATAACCGACCTGACCCAACGCTTCGGCGGTCTGCTGGCCGTCAACGAGTTCTCCGTCCGTCTGGAGGGCCGCGAGATGTGCGCCCTGATCGGACCCAACGGCGCCGGCAAGACGACAGTCTTCAACCTGGTCAGCGGCTTCTACCAGCCCACGTCCGGGTCCATCAAAATCGGCGGCGTCGACACGCGCGGCATGAAGCCGCACCAGGTCACGTCCCTGGGCGTGGCCCGGACCTTCCAGAACATCCGGCTGTGGAACGACATGACCGTGCTGGACAACATCAAGGTCTCCCAGCACTACCGCCTCGGCTACAGCCTCGTGGACTCCCTGCTGCGCACCCGGCGCTACGCCGACCGCGAGAAGGCCATCGACCACGAGGCCATGGAGCTCCTGGAGTTCATGGGCATGCGCGACCTGGCCGACGAGGTGCCGCCCAACCTGCCCTACGGCACCCAGCGCAAGGTCGAGATCGCCCGCGCCCTGTCCATCAAGCCCAAGCTCCTGCTCCTGGACGAACCGGCCGCGGGCCTGCCCTCCACCGACGTGGTGGAGCTGATCAGGCTGGTCGAGTGGATCCACAAGGAGTTCGACCTGGCCATCTGGATGATCGAACACCAGATGACCGTGGTCATGAGCCTGTGCCAGTGGATCAAGGTCATCGACTTCGGCGCGACCATCGCCGAGGGCACGCCGGAGGAAATCCGCAACAACCCGGAGGTCATCAAGGCCTACCTGGGAGATGAGAACATCTGATGCTTTCCGTCACCAATCTCAAAGTCAGATACGGCAACACCGAAGCCCTGCACGGCATCTCCTTCACCGTGGACAAGGGCGAGATCGTGACCCTCATCGGCGCCAACGGCGCCGGCAAGACCACCACCCTGCTGTCCATCGCCCGCCTGGGCCCGCCCGAGGGGCCGAAGATCGTCGAGGGCGACATCACCTACAAGGGCCAGAGCCTGCTTCCCGTTCCTCCGCACGAGATCGTCTCCAAGATGAACATGGCCCTGGCGCCCGAAGGCCGGCACATCTTCGGCAACCTGACCGTGGAGGAGAACCTGACCCTGGCCACCTACGCCCGCACGGACATGGGCAACGTGCGCCGCGACTACGAACGCGTCTACGAACTCTTCCCGCGCCTGGTGGAGCGCCGCAAGCAACGCAGCGAGTCCCTGTCCGGCGGCGAGCAGCAGATGCTGGCCGTGGGCCGGGCGCTGATGACCGGGGCCGACTTCATCATGCTCGACGAGCCGTCCATGGGCCTGGCGCCGCTTCTGATGTACGACATGTTCCGGGCCTTGAAGGAACTCAATTCCCAGGGCATGACGCTGCTGCTGATCGAGCAGAACGCGCGCATCGCGCTGCAGTTCGCCCACCGCGGCTACGTGCTCGACACGGGGGCCATCGTGGCCTCGGGCAACGCCCGGGAACTCATGGACAACCCCGACGTGAAGAAGGCATACTTGGGCGGTTGAGCCCGGCACCACCCTGTTTTCAAACGAAGCCCGGGCGCTCCGCTTGGGCTTCGTTTTTTGGCGGACCAGAACATGGATTACGACAACATCATCCTCATCGGCATGGCCGCGGCCGGCAAGTCCACCGTCGGCAGGAGACTGGCCAGGGAGCTGGGCTGGGCCTTCGTTGACACGGACCTGCTCCTGGAGGCCTGGTGGGGCGCCCCGCTGCAGGCCGTCAGCGACCACCTCGGCCGCGACGCCTTCGTGCAGGCCGAGGCCGAGCAGATCAGGCGCACCTTCCTCAAAAAATGCGTCATCGCCACGGGCGGCAGCGTGGTCTACAGCGCCCTGGCCATGCAGCACCTGGCGACCCTCGGGCGCATCGTGTACCTCGAATCGTCCTTCGAGGACATCGCCGGCCGGCTGACCAACCCCTGCTCCCGGGGGCTGGCCATCGCGCCCGGACAGACTATCCGGGACCTTTACGACGAGCGCGTCCCCCTGTATGCACGCTACGCCCAGGTGCGGGTGCGCACCGACGGCCAGGACCCCGACCAGACCTGTGCCGCCATCATCCAAGCCCTATCCGGAAACACCGAGAACCCGTCGTGACCAAGAAACTTCTGCCCGCCCAGGCCTTCCGCAAGCTGGCCGCCCTGTATGCCGACATGCAGGACGCCTATGTCCGGCACGCACAGACCCTGGGCCTGACCTGCGACAACTGTCCTGACAACTGCTGCACGAGCTACTTCCAGCACCACACGCGCATCGAGTGGGCCTTTCTCCTGCAGGGGCTGTCCGAACTGCCGCCCGAGCGCCGGGCCGAATACGAGAAGCGGGCCCGCGCGTACGTGCGCGAGGCCGGCGACGCCCTGGCCCGGGGGGAGCGGCCGCACATCATGTGCCCCCTGAACGACGACGGCCGCTGCGGCGTGTACATGCACCGTCTGATGATCTGCAGGCTGCACGGCGTGCCCAACCGCCTGCGCTACCCCAACGGGCGCAGCGTGGATTTCCCTGGCTGCTTCCGCAGCCAGGAGCTTTGCGCGTCGGCCGATTCCTTTCCCGTCCTGGACCGCACGGCCTTCTACACCCGGCTCATGGAGCTCGAGGTGCAGTTCGTGGGGCCGGCCAGAATCCGTTCCCTGCCGCGGGTTGATCTGACCCTGGCCGAAATGATAGTCCAAGGCACACCCAAATCGTGAAACCACGGAGACCGGCATGCATCCTCGCCTGAAGACGGCCCTCGTCCTGCTGACCCTGCTGGTGGCGTCCTGCGCGCACCTGAGCGTCGTTCACCTGGACAAGAAGCCCTGGACCCTGGGCCAGCAGGAAACCCTGGCCATGCGCTACTGGGAGTTCACCTACACCAGCCGCCTGGAGGACAACAGGCTGATCGTCACGGGCACAGCCAAACCCGTGGCCGATGCCATCCCGGTGTGGGCCACATGGATTCAGGACCTCTGGATGCAGATCTATCTTTCCGACGACAGCAGCCGGGTCCTGGCCAAGGACCTGCGCCTCTACCTCCCGACCGGGCTGGATCGCGACAAAGGCGTGCCCTTCGAATTCCACCTCACTCCCGAATCCCTCGGCTCATCGGGCCCCCTCTACATCTCCTTCGGCTATCGCATGGAATTGACTGCCGAAAAAAGCACCCAGGGAACCGCCAACAAGGCCGAGGTATTCTTCGCCAGCCAGGGCGCCCTGTTCCAGTAGGCGCCCCGAACCGGCCCAGACGACAGAACGCCCTCGGGAGCATGCTCCCGGGGGCGTTCTGTCATTTCCGTACCGGAAAACGGTCGGTCAGTTCATGGTGCCGCGCTCGCCCTGCATCTGGACCTGGAGGGACTGCGCCAGCTGTCTGGCCCTGTCGGACTCCTTCCACTCCCCGTAGGCGTGCATCCAATAATCGAAACCGTAGATCTTCTGCATGAGCTGCTCCTCATGCAGGTTGGCCCACGTATCGAAGAGATACATCTCAGTTGAAAACTCCTTGCTGTCCAGCACCCTGATCACGGTGTTGGCAGGGAATTTCTTGCCTTCCAGGTTGAGCTGGAGAAATTCGACCACGGACTGCTGCGACAATTCAGGGGAAAGGGGCCGGTCTTTCACCCGCTCCACGAGTTCCCAGTAATCCGCAAACTGGGCCTGCATCTGTTTCTGCTGCTCGTCGGTCAGCGCAATGAAAAGTTTTCCGTCCCGTTCTTCGATGAAATAATAACGGAGCCAGAACTCGAAATGGAAAACGTTAGCCGTGTCGATCAGAGCATCTTGAGGAATAGCCATTTTCTTCTCCCTGTACCTTGGTGATCATGAAAACATCTGTGAAAAATCAATTATGAGTACGGCAAAGCAGAGCAAGAATACGTATCGCGAGGATTGTTGACAAAAATATTTGTCGACTGTAATACTGCACATTACAAATACGCGATAGTTGGAGGTTTACATGGAAGATTATGTCAAGCAAGCCCTCGAAATCGTCAAAGCACAAGCCAGTGTGCGCAACATGACCGAGGAAGAGCTGACATCCATGGTTCGTTCGTTGACCGAAGGAATCAAGAATGTCGCTGAAGGAACGCAGCCCGAGCCGGTCAAGGCTCCTTCCGCCGATGACGCCAAGAAGGCCATCCGCGAAAAGAGCATCATCTGCATGGAATGCGAAAAATCCTTCAAGGTCCTGACCAAGCGCCACCTGGCGACCCACGGCCTCACTCCCGAGGAATACCGGGAGAAATGGGGCTACAAGAAGGGTACGTCCCTGGTGGCAAAGTCCCTGGCTCGTGACCGCCGCAAGAAGATGCAGGACATGAAACTCTGGGAGAAACGGGTCAAGAAGTAGACCACCGGAAGGGCGAAGCGAGTGCTTCGCCCTTTCTCATTCTCCCACCTCGAAGAACTGCGCCGTCTTCACCAGGCGCCCCTGCAGCAGGGAAAAGTCCGCATCCACGGCCTGCAGCACGAACACCGGGCTGACGTACAAGGCCTGCCAATCAAAATCAATGACATACCCGTCGTCGGTCCTCTCCACGGAGCTGACCATGGGCCGCACGTCGACCTCACCCGGTTCGCCCTTCTTGGTCAGCTTGGGTGCCTTCCATTCCTGCGCCGCCATGAACGGCGCAAGGCGTTGCGCGAACCGCTCGCCGTCTGCCGCCTGGCCGAAGGACAGGGTAAACCGCTCGCGGTTCGAGATGGGCGCCCGCCGCTGGCAGGGCAGCTCGTCCACGCGCGCGGCGCGCATGCCGTGAGGCAGTTCCGCGTTGAGGAGCGCCGGCAGCCCCTCGACATCCAGCCGCTCGCGCACGAAGAAGTCCATCCATTCGCACACGCTACCTACGCCCACGGGCAGGGCCCGGGCAAAGGACAGGAGCGGAATGGGGTGGAACCCGCCGCTGAAGGCCAGGGGCAGCCGCGCGCGCCGGAAGGCCCGTTCGAAGATGCGCTGCAGCTCCAACTGGCTCAGGTACATGGCCGGGCCGGTCTTGGTGTACCACAGCCGGAAGCGCTGCTCCTTGTGCTGCAGGTCCACGGACGGCGCCAGGGCCTCCTCGACCTCGCCGGACTCCTCCTGGTCGCGCGTGGCGCGGTTGATGACCGGCACGATGTCGTGGTCCGCGGCCTGGCCGGCCAACTCCGAGGGGCGGCCGTCCAGGGTGCAGACGCCGCAGGCCCGGCAGGAGTCGTAACGGCAGTCCGGCGTGATCGAGCCGTCCAGGGCACGGCGGCGCTCCGTCAGCAGGAATTTGCGGCTCACGCCCGAAGTCAGGTGATCCCAGGGCAGGGGCTGTTCCGGATCCCGCGCGGCGAGGTAGCTTTCGGCTTCCACGCCGGCCTCGGCAAAGGCTTCGAGCCAGGGCTCCAGGCGCAGGTGGTCGGTCCAACTGGTGAAGAGCGCGCCCTTGCGGTAGGCCCCCTCTACGGCCGGGGCCAGCCGTCTGTCGCCGCGGGAGAAGACGCCTTCGAGCCAGGTCATGTGCGAATGGTGCCACTTGAGCTTGAGCTTGCGGTAAGGCCTGAAGATGCCGCGCAGGTAGCCGAGGCGCTCCTCGATCTCGGCCATGGAGATCTGCCGCTCCCACTGGAAGGGCGTGTGCGGCTTGGGCACGAAGGGCGAGACCGCGGCCGTGATCTGCAGCCGCTTGGCGCCCCGGCCCGCGCTGGCCGCCACCTTGAGGCAGAGGTCCAGGATGCCGTCCAGGTCCTCGGCCGTCTCCGTGGGCAGGCCGATCATGAAATAGAGTTTGACCTGCTGCCAGCCCAGGCGGAAGGCCTTGCCGGTGTGGTCGAGGAGTTCCTCCTCGGTCACGCCCTTGTTGATGACGTCGCGCAGGCGCTGGGTGCCGGCTTCGGGGGCCAGGGTCATGCCCGTGTGGCGGATCTTGCCCATGAGGCGCATGAGGTCCTCGGAGACCGAACCCACGCGCAGGGACGGCAGGGAGATGGAGACCTGCTCCTGGCGGCAGTGGCTGTAGGAGGACAGGAACAGGGCCTCCAGGGCGCTGAAGTCGCCGGTGCTCAGCGACAAAAAGGACAGCTCCTCGCTGCCCGTATCGGCCAGGCCCCGGCCGATGATGGAGGCCAGGACGTCGACCTCGCGCTCGCGCACCGGGCGGTAGATCATGCCCGCTTGGCAGAAGCGGCAGCCGCGCGTGCAACCGCGCGCGATCTCCACGGAAAAGCGGTCGTGCACGGGCTTGCCGAAGGGCACGATCTGGCGGGTCGGGAAGGTCGTGCGGTTCATGTCCGCCACGACGCGTTTCTCCACGCGGGGCGCCCCGTTGTGAACAGGCCGCATGGCTCCGCTGCCGTCGTCCTCGAAATCGGACGGCACGTACACGCCGGGGAGCACCGACAGACGACGGATCAGCCCGGCCCGATCGACGCCCTCTTCCCTGGCCTGGGCCATGACCGCGAGCATCTCCGGCAGGATCTCCTCACCGTCGCCCAGGACCATGAGGTCCATGAACGCCGCGATGGGCTCTGCGTTGAAGGTGCAGCCGCCGCCGGCCACGACCAGGGGGTGCCCTGCGCCGCGTTCGGACGCGCGCAGCGGTATCCCTGAGAGGTCGAGCATGTAGAGGATGTTGGTGTAGCACAGCTCGTGGGTGATGCTGAACATGACGGCGTCCAGGCTGCCCAGGGGCGTGTCACTCTCCAGGGTGGCCAGGGGCGCGCCGTGCTTGCGCAGCACCGCGGCCACGTCCTCGGTGGGCGCGAAGACGCGTTCGGCGTAGAAGCGCTCGTCGGCGTTGACGATATCGTAGAGGATCTTCTGGCCGAGATAGGACATGCCGACCTCGTACAGGTCCGGAAAGGCAAGGGCCACGTGGGCACGGACCGTCGCCGGGTCCTTGTGCACGCTGTTGATCTCGGTGCCGAGATAGTGGCTGGGCCGCGAAAAGAGGGGAAGCAGAGCCTTCATGGGTCCTTGGAGGGCCGGGTGGGCAGAAAAAAAAGGTGGCGCGCCACGCGTGGCCGCTCCACCCTCTTTTCCATACCCCCGCCCCGGGGTTATTTTTTCAGGAACTTGCTGAAGTCGGACACGCCGCCGCCCATGCCGCCCAGGTTGCGCAGGCCGCCGGGAGCCGAAAGGGTCAGGTTGGTGGTCGCTTCGAGATACTTGGTCTTCAGCTCCTCGGGCACGGTCTTGTACTGGAAGATGACGTGCCGCTGGTCGATCTCGCCTTCAATGTTCTGGTCGAAGGGGTAGCCGAAAGGCAGCAGCAGCATCTGCACGCCGCCCTGCTGGGTGGGGATGGTCTGCAGGACGGCCGGGTCCTGGATGAGGCCCTTGTCCTGATCCCACTTGCCGAGCACCATGTCGCCGTTCACCAGCTTGACCAATCTGATATCGTACATTGTCACCTCGTCGAGTTTTTGGGGCCCGCAACCGCACGAAACGCGCGCTGGGCCAAAGATGAAATGATTAAGAGCTGCGCTGGGCACTGTCAAGGTCGCCCCCCCCTCCCGCCCTTCCCCCCCGGGATGCTTTGTGGTAGCCGGGGCCAACACTGCGAGGGGACGGACATGAACACACTCGACATCGTCTTTTGCGTCATTCTGGGCTTTCTGGGCCTGCGCGGCATCTTCCGCGGCCTGGTCAAGGAGGTGGCCTCCATCCTGGGCCTGATCCTGGGCTTTATCCTGGCCAACGTCTTCCACGGCGAACTCGCGCCCCTTCTCGAAAAGCCCCTGGGAGGCCCCGGCCTGGCCAATCTGGCCGCCTACCTCGGCATCTTCCTCGGCACCGTGGCCGTGGTCTTCCTAACGGCCGCTCTGATCCGCAAGATCCTGAAGCTCATCATGCTCGGCTGGCTGGACAGCATCGGCGGCGGCCTCCTGGGCTTCTTCAAGGGGGCGCTGCTGTGCAGCATCATCGTCCTGGCCCTGACGGCCTTCCTGCCGTCCAAGGCCACGATCCTGACGGAGTCGCAGCTGGTGCCGTACGTGAACATGTTCAACACCATGCTGGCCGAGACGCTCCCCAAGGACATGCGGGACCAGTTCCTGCTCAAGAGCCGCGAACTGCAGCTTGAATGGGAACGCAACGTCAAGGAAAAACTGAAGGATATCAAAGGAAACACAGGTGCAAAAACATAATTTCGACCGCATCGTCGAGGTCATCGACACCCTGACCGGACCAAACGGCTGTCCCTGGGACAAGGAACAGACCCCCCAGAGCATGTGCGACTACCTCGTGGAGGAGTGCTTCGAACTGGTGGAGGCCATCCGCCAGAACGACCCGGCCGAGATCGCCGAGGAACTGGGCGACGTCCTTTTCCTCCTGCTCTTCATCGGCCGCTACATGGACCGCGGGATACCGGATTTCCTGCAGACGGCCCTGGCGAACAACGTGGCCAAGATGATCCGCCGCCACCCCCACGTCTACGGCGAAAAGGCCGCCGACGTGGCCGAGGTCATCACCAACTGGGAGAAGATCAAGAAGCAGGAGAAGGCCGAGAAGGACAAGGACCCGGGCGTCTTCGCCTCCCTGCCTGCCAGCCTGCCGCCGCTTTTGCGCGCCTACCGCATCAACTCCAAGGCCGCCCGCGCCGGTTTCACCTGGCCCACGGACGCGGACCAGGAGGCCAAGCTGGCCGAGGAATGGCGGGAGCTTCAGGACGCCCTGGCCGTGGACGACGCCGCGGCCCGTGAGGAGGAGTTCGGCGACTACCTCTTTTCGCTGGTGGAGTACGGCCGCAGACGCGGCATCAAGGCCAATTCGGCCCTGGCCGTGGCCAACGCCAAGTTTCTGCGCCGCTTTGAGGCCATGGAAAAGCTGGCCGTCGAACGCGGCCTGGAATTGGACCGGATGAGTCTGGCAGAAATGGACAAGCTCTGGGACGAAATAAAGGCAGACCGCTGAGGATCGATTGTGGCAAGGCGTGAACCGATTTTGAAGGGCGAAGTGTAGCCGTCTCCATGAGCCCTTCAAAATCGGTGAGCAACGCAGTCCAGAATCGATCCTCAGCGGTCTCCTGACGGTTTCACGCCATCCTTCTCCAACCGGGACTTCGCGAATCCGGATGGGGCGATACTGATGACGGCACTGCGCCCGACCGCATCTCCGACATCCGCAACACCATCACGTCATTCCCGCGCAGGCGGGAATCCATGCCTTTCCAACCGGATATCGCAAACCCGAAGAGGATCCCCGCCTGCGCGGGGATGACTCCGCGGCGATGCGAAACGCAGGCAACGCGGCCCTCCGCCTGCTCGTCCGACCGCATCGCGCCACGACACAATCCCGGCCGACGGCCTCCTACAAACCCTTTTCCTTGATGTGCGCCACGAGCTTCTCCAGCACCCGGTCCACGTCGAGGGCGCTGGTGTCGACCATCACGGCATCGGGCGCGGGCTTCAGGGGCGCCACCACGCGGTTGCGGTCCTGGTCGTCGCGAATGCGGATCTGGGCGCGGATGCGCTCCAGGTCCTCCTCCATGCCCATGGACTTGAGCTGGGAGTAGCGGCGCTTGGCGCGCACGTCGATGGACGCGTCCAGGAAGAACTTGTGCCTGGCCTCGGGGAAGACCACGCTGCCCATGTCGCGCCCCTCGGCCACCAATGACGTCATGCGCCCGATGGCCTGCTGGTTGCGGCGCAGGAAGTCGCGCACCACGGGGATGCGGCCGAGGTGCGAGGCCCACAGCCCCACTTCCTCGCTGCGGATCTGAGGCGAAAGCGGGTAGCCGTTCAGCAGCAGCTCCGAATTCTTCCCCACCCCCTCCAGATCGAAATCCAGGCGATTGAGCTCCGGCACGAGCTGGTCCACGGGCCGCTCCCAGGCGCCTTCCCCGAAGGAAAAGGCCACGGAGCGGAACATGGCGCCCGTGTCCAGGTAGGCGATGCCCAGGAGATCGGCCAGCCGTGTGGCCAGCGTGGTCTTGCCGACCCCGGCCGGCCCGTCAAGAGTGACGATGGTTATCACGCAGCACCTCCGCTGTTTTGACCAGAAATTCACGGTTCTCGTCCTCGTTGCCGATGCTGACCCGAAGCTTCCCGGGCATGCCGTAGCTGGCCAGGGGCCGGATGATGACCCCGCGCCGCAGCAGCCCCTCGAACAGGGTCTTCGCGTCCATGGGCGGGTCGAACATCAGGAAGTTGGCCTGGGAGGGCCGGACAGTGCAGCCCATGGCCGTCAGCTCCCGCGTCAGCAGTTCCCTCCCCTCTCGCACCACGCGCAGGGTCTCGGACAGGAAGATATCGTCCTCCAGGGCCGCCAGCCCCGCCTGCTCGGCAAGGATGTTCACGCTGAAGGGCAGCTTGACCCGCAGCAGCAGGTCGGCCAGCCACTCGGGCATGACGCCGTACCCCAGGCGCAGCCCCGCCAAGCCGTACATCTTGGAGAAGGTGCGCAGGATGACGAGGTTCGGAATCTTGCCGAAGTGCGGCAGCATGGTGAACTCGTCCAGGGGCTCGGCGAAATCGACGTAGGCCTCGTCCACGACCAGCAGCGCCCGGGAGGGCAGCTTGGCCGCCAGGGCGACCAGCTCGTCGGCCCTGCAGGCGTATCCCGAAGGGTTGTCGGGGTTGGTCACGAAGACCAGGGCCGTGTTCTCGTCCGTCAGTGACACAAGCGCGTCGAAGGGAAAGGAAAAGTCGGCGCTCAAATCAGTCTGGCGGAACTCGAGGCCGCACAGCCGCGACTGCACGTCGTAGATGCTGAAGCACGGCCTGAAGGCGACGACGTTGTCGATGCCCGGCCTGGCCACCACGCGCAGCAGCAGGTCGATGATCTCGTCGGACCCGTTGCCGGCCACCACGCAGGACGCGGGCACGCCCAGATGCGCGCCCAGGGCCTCGCTCAAGGCCGGGGAGCCGGCCTGGGCGTAGCGGAAGGCCAGGGGGGAGGACGCGGCCAGGCGCGCCTGGACCACGGGCGACGTGCCCAGCGGGTTCTCGTTGCTGGCCATCTTGACGACCCGCGACAGCCCGTAGCGTTTCTTGATCTCGTCGATGCTCAGGCCCGGCGAATAGGGCTTGAAGCCCTCCATCTCCGGCCGCACAGGAACCTTGGTCATATATTCTCCTTGATGCGCCGCACGGGACATGCGGCGCGCAGTGTCACGTATCCTGCCATTCTTCAGTCCGTATCCGCGGCCATCACCGACCGTACGGCCGCGGCCACGAGCGGGAACTCCTCATCCATGAGGGTCCGCGGGTCGAGGCAGAAGCGCCCGTCCTCCACCCGGCCGATGACCGGGATGTCCGTGGCCAGGAGCCCCTGGCGCAGGGCCTCCACATCCATGGCGACGGGCGCGACCGTCACCAGACCGGTGGGCAGGTCCTGCTCCGGGAAGGAGCCGCCGCCCACTCGCGAAAATCCGGGTTTCACCCCCACCGTCGCCAGCCCGGCCAAGTCCTTGGAGAGCCTGCGTCGCAGGCGCCGGGCCCGTCCGAGCAGTTCGTCCCGCCCGGCCGTGATCATGGCCAGGGTCGGCACCTTGCGCCGGGCCAGTTCCGGGTCGAGGTAGAGGCGAAGGGTCGCCTCCAGGGCGGCCAGGGTCATCTTGTCGATGCGCAGCGCGCGGTTGAGCTGGTTCTTCTTGATGCGGTCGATGAACTCCTTGCAGCCGACGATGATGCCGGCCTGGGGACCGCCCAGGAGCTTGTCGCCGCTGAAGGAGACCACGTCCACCCCGCTCTTCAACACCTGCTGCACCGTGGGCTCGGGCATGAAGCCGTAGGGCGAGAAATCAAAGAGGTTGCCGCTGCCCAGGTCCTCGAAGACCGGCAGGCCGCGCTCACGGCCCAGGGCCACCAGATCGGCCGCGTCCACTTCCTTGTGGAAACCGATGATGCGGTAGTTGGAGGTGTGGACCTTCATGAGCATGGCGGTTTCGGCGCCGATGGCCTCATCGTAGTCGCGCAGGTGGGTGCGGTTGGTGGCCCCGACCTCGCGCAGCACGGCCCCGCTCTTCTTCATGACCTCTGGGATGCGGAAGGAACCGCCGATCTCCACGAGCTGCCCGCGCGAGACCACGACCTCGCGGCCCTTGGCCAGGGTGTCGAGGACCAGGAGCACGGCCGCGGCATTGTTGTTGACCACAAGCCCCGCCTCAGCCCCGGTCAGGCGGCAGAGCAGCTTTTCGACGTGGGAATAGCGGCTGCCGCGCTGCCCCGTCTCCAGGGCCAGCTCCAGGTTGGAATAGTGCCGGCAGCCCAGGGTCACGGCCTGCACGGCCTCGTCGGCCAGGATGGAGCGCCCGAGGTTGGTGTGGATGACCACGCCCGTGGCGTTGAGAACGCGCCGAAAATGCGGACGCGAGGCGAAACGCGCGTAGGCGCGGGCCCTGGAGCACAGGGCGGGCAGCGCCAGGTCGGATTCGGCGGTAATGGCGCCGGAGCGGATCTCCTCGCGGCAGAGGTCCAGAAATTCGCCCACGAGATCCTTGAGCAGCGGACGCGGCAGGCCGGCAAGGCTTTGGTCCTGCTCAAGTTCATTCAGAAAGCGGTCCACCGAGGGGATGTGCCGAAAGAGTGATGACACCGGGGTCTCCTTAGGAGTCCGCCCCAAAACGGCGATCGGCTGCGTCAGCGAAAAAAGGCAGTACGCGCAGTGTATTGCGCATACGTAAGCGGTCTGGCTTTTTTCGCTTCCTTGCATCTCACCATTTTTGAACGGCCTGAAAACTTCGAATTATTCAGCCAGCTAGGGTTCAAGATGTTCCGGATGAAGCTCGTAGTACGCGCCGACAAGGAAGAGGGAACCGCAGACGAGGGTCTTCGCCTCCTCCTGCACGGCCGCGCCCAGGTCCGGCGCGACCCGCGCCCGAGGCCCGAGGAGCGCGGCCAGGTCTTCGGGATCGCTGGCTCGCTCCAGGGCGAGCTTCGGGACGACGATCTCGTCCGCGAGGCCCCGCAGCCTGGCGAGAATGGCCGGTTCCAGGGTCTTGTCGCGCATGGCCTGGAACACGAGGCGCTCGAAGCGCTCCCCCGCAGCTTCCAGGGCGTCGCACAGGGCGGCCAGGCCCATGGGGTTGTGGGCGCCGTCCACGAGGATGTTGCCGTGACGACGGAATCGCCCGGAAAAACGCGTCCTGCCAAGGAGTTGTGTACACAGACCCGCGTCAAATTGCCAGCCTCCGCTGCGCGCCAGCCGGCTCCAGGCCAGCAGGGCCAAGGCGGCGTTGCCGAGCTGGTACGGCGGGTGGCCGGGCAGCAGGTCCGGGGTCAACAGGACAGGCCCGGATTCCGTGGGGATGCGGAACCCGCCTTCGACGCGGCAATCGTCCAGGCACAGAAAATCCCGCCCCGCTCCCGCCGCACGGTAGATGTCCATGACCTCAGGCTCCTGCGGACCCGTCACCGCCGGGCAGTGCCCCAGGGCGCCGGCCTTGTCGCGGGCGATGTCGGCCTGGGTCGGACCAAGGACATGCTCATGGTCCATGCCCACCGGCGTCATGACGGCCAGATCGGCGGCCACGGCGCAGGTCGCGTCATGGGTGCCGCCGAGCCCGGCCTCCAGCACGACCAAGTCGAGCCCCTCGCGGCAGAAAATGCACAGGGCCATGACCGTCAGCAGCTCGAAATAGGTCAGCCCGACATCCGCACAGGCATCCATGACCGCATTTGCCTCCTGCAGCCAGCGCTCCTCGGACAGCATGTGCCCCCGGACGCGGATGCGCTCGCGCACCCCGACCAGATGCGGGGAGATGTACAGCCCCGTCGACAGCCCGTGCCCGCGCGCCAGGGCTTCCAGAAACCCGGACGTGGACCCCTTGCCGTTGGTCCCGACCACATGGGCGACCAGCCGCCCGGGCCGCCCAAGGCCGAGCCGCCCGAGAGCCTCGTGCATGCGCGACAGGCCCAGTTGCATGGAAAAAAGCCCCAGCCCGTCGAGATACTCCTCGAACCCGGCAAAAGAAACGAACTTCATGACCGCTCACAGGCTCCAACAGTGAAAAACACGCTCCGGCGGCCCGCAGCCCGCCGCCACTCTCCGCCCGGGCAGCTTTCATAAAAGGTTCCCCACCCGGCGGCAACTGAAATCCCGCAAGCCTCCGCTTGACTTTCAGAGCCGCAATCAATACCCAGTTTTCCTCTCACGCGCGCCAGTAGCTCAGGCGGATAGAGCAATTGCCTTCTAAGCAATCGGTCGGGGGTTCGAGTCCTCCCTGGCGCGCCACAAGAAAACAAGGGGTTGGATGTTAAAATCCAGCCCCTTTCGTTTATGCAAAAACTCCTAACCCAGCATTATTCTGTAAGCGCGCAGCGTTTGGCGCAGATTTGCGCGCTATTCGACACAACCCACAGTTACAGATCCCAAGAAGCCTGTGCCCGCCGATCATTCCCCCGCACAGCGAAATCAATCACCAGATCGCTGCCCGTGGCCTTGGCGTAGCGTCTGAGGATATCCAGGCTGATATTGGAGCCACTTTCGATCTTGGCCACGCGCGGCTGACTGATACCCATACGCCGAGCAACGTCGGCCTGGCTCATGCCCGCCCGCTTCCTGGCCAGGATCATTTTTTTGATGAACGCGAATTCCTGTTCCAGCGCGTCATATTCCCGCGCATATTCCGGGTCATCCTGCACCATCTGTGCATGTACGGTCTTGGCGTCGATCATAATTCATTTTCTCCACATCGTTTCAGGGCCAGCCGGATTTCATTCAGCGGCGTCTTCTGCGTTTTCTTGATGAAAAATCGGACAACAACCACGCGCCGACTCGTCACCGTCACATAAAGGCCTCTGGCAATCCCGTCCCGGCCCTTGGCCCTCATCTCCCATATCCGACCCTGGACATGCCGCGCATGAGGCATGCACAGCGCGTCTTGTCCAATGTCCGACACCAGCCCAAAAATTCGCTGGAACCGGGCTCGGATCTCGACGGGAAGATTTTTGAACTCCCCAAGGGCCTCATCCAAAAATTCGACCTTCCATGGATCCATGTATAACTCTAGAGTTATTATCTGTCCAGTGACGCCGTAATATCACTTTCACCTCTGTTGATGTAGAGGAAGTCAATTTCCAAAGTTGTTATTGCCTATCCGGCAATCCCAACAAGGACAAAACGGGTGAGCAGTAAGAAAGCCCGAAAAGGGTCCCGAACGGCCCGTGCCGAGCGGCTGTCATGCACGAGGCGCCGACCTTACCACGACACGTCCCATCGCGAGTCCAGACGGCCCGCGCTCCCGGATCACCGTATCATTTCCGCAGGGTTGCCCTGGCGCAGGAATTCCCGAAATTCATCGGATATCCTTCCATCCTGGGCAACGCTGCCCCAGAAACCGGCCCCCATTCGCCGGACTGCGCCGTATGTTTCGTCATCGATGACGAGCCGCTGCGGATGACGCGGCCCAAAGGCATATGGCGGAGCTTCCCCGCCGCTTCGCGGGGCGAAGCCCATGGAGCACATGTCGTACACGGGCAACAGCCTGAACACGTCCCCATCCATGGCCAGACTCAGATTTCCCAAGTGCATGTCCGTGTTGTGAATGAGTTTCCCGAAACACCATAACGACTCGGCAGCAACCACATGCTCCGGGGCGATCAGCCCTCTTCCGGCCAGCGCCTTGAGCGCGCGCGGCCAGCTTGAGCCTGACCCGACGAACTCTGCATCGACGGCCGCAAGGGAGATCATCGACATCCGGCCGTATTCTCCGGCCCGGTCAAACCGTCGCGACTCCAAAAACAGCCGTCCGCCCGTCTCGAGCAATCTCGTTTCCGCAACCTGAAAACCGTGCTCACGCAATGTCACAGCGGCATGATATTCCGTAATGAGCACGTCACGCCACCGTCTCGACATCTCGCTGTTGCCGGGCGGCGAAAACTTGACGATGACATGCGACATGCTCTTTCCGCTGAACGCGGTAAATTTCGGCTGCTCCCCTCCGGCCG
This sequence comes from Desulfomicrobium salsuginis, assembly GCF_054657795.1. Lineage (NCBI taxonomy): Bacteria > Pseudomonadati > Thermodesulfobacteriota > Desulfovibrionia > Desulfovibrionales > Desulfomicrobiaceae > Desulfomicrobium > Desulfomicrobium salsuginis. The sequence continues at coordinate 109,973 of NZ_BAAHYA010000001.1, forward strand.
ATGAACCCGGCACCTCTCCTTCCATGACCCTGTCCGCCAGGCGAGGATACTCAGCGTCTTCGACGGCGTCAGGCCTGCGGCGCACGCGAAGCAGCGCCTGCTCCCCGAACGTGAAGTTGCCGGGGAGATCGTCCCCATTGGATATCAGAAATCTTCCTATATGATGTGTCGTCCACCATTTTGGATCATCCGGGAATTCCGGGAAACGAGCGCTCATCGCCCTGGCGATCTGCCTCCCGACAAATCCCTGGGGCCCCATGTCCTGCAGAAAATACGGAAGATCATCATACGACCCGTCGCCCCTGTCACCCAACAGCAGCGAAGACATCCCCGGCATCGGCTCGACATGGAAACCTCCCGTGACCAAGGGACGGACATGAGCGACGACGACGGCGTCGCCACGCGCATCGACCACGGCCAAAGGCAGCCGGTCCCCTCCACCGAAGGCGTTTCGCGTCAGGACATATCTCGGAGTCCTGCCGCGCCTGATTGTCACGACGCGAGGCCTCATCTTCCTCAGTTGCCGCGACACGGCAGCCTGCGACAACCCTGTCGCGTCCTGGATCTCCCTGGACGTGGCCGGGCCGTGCTCGAGAAATTCCGCTAGCGACAGCGCCATAGCCTCACCTTCTGACTCGGATTCGAATTAGATTTGCCTAGAATAATGCATAGTATTTTTATAAAAATATAATTATTAATCAAATATATATAGTGAAAATTAAATAAAATATTGACTAGACTTTTTTGTAAAATAAAACCTGCCATGTTCCCTGTCAACCAAGGCAAGAAACCCGGTCATAGCCCTGTCGCCTCGCGTCACATCGAAGCCCGGACGGCCTGTGCTCGACAGTGCACCTGTGTGTGGGCTACCTGTAGGTTTTCAATGGCCGGGAAAGGTGCCCGTCCCCTCCAGGGGGAGCTGAACACGGACGGGACAACGAATGGGCCAGCCCGCGCCGCACTCGGGACGCGGCATGGCCCCGCACAGCCTTCACCCTCGCCCGCGCCGCAACATGGCCGCGGGTTTCCTTCCCGGCAGACCTCCGCCCTGGCGGGCTCCATGCCCAAGACCCAGACCACGGGCGATCCGGAGAGCAGGAATGTTCGGTTCAAACACATCGACGCAGGCAACGAAGCGCACCCGATTCGATTTCACCTACTCCGTCCGCTGGAATCTGCTACTGATCACCACCGGCGCCATCCTCTACTCCTTCGCCATGAAGGCCGTGGCCCTGCCCCAGCAGTTCATACCCGGCGGGTTCTTCGGCGTGGGCTCAATCATCTACTATACCACGGGCTGGCTCTCGCCGGGCATATTCTTCTTCCTGCTGAACCTGCCCGCCTTTGTCCTGGGCTGGACCAAGCTGAGCCCGCGCTTCGTTCTCTACAGCCTCTACGCCATGATGGCGACGTCCGTTTGCTACGAGCTGATCGACGCCACCCTGGACATCCGCGAACAGCTCCACGCGGCCGTGGCCTGCGGCGTGCTCAACGGCCTCGGGGGCGGGCTCATCCTGCGCTCCCTGGGCTCGGGCGGCGGCCTCGACATCATCGCGGTCTGGCTCTTCCAGAACTTCAACATCGGCGTCGGCAAGGTCTATTTCGCCTTCAACGCGGCCCTCTATCTCTTCTGCCTGGCCATCATGCCCATCGACCAGGTCATCGTTTCCCTGATCATGGTCTTCATTTCGTCGGTCATGGTCGAGCAGACCCTGTCCCTGTTCTCCCAGCGCAAGGTCGTATTCATCGTTTCCGACCATTCCGAGGACATCGCCCAGACCATCCTGGACTCCATGAAGCAAAGCGCCACCTTCCTGCGGGGCATGGGCGCCTTCAGCAAGCGCGAGAAAAACGTCCTCATGACGGTTATCAACAACATCCAACTGAAAAAGCTCGAAGAAATCACCTTCACCCACGATCCCCAGGCCCTGTTCATCGTCGAAAACACCTTCACCGTGCTGGGATCGAGCTTCTCCAAACGCAAGATCTACTGAATCTGCCGGGCCGACAGCCGCGGGCCTTGCGCCGGCAGCGAGGCAAAACACCTCCGGTATTGCGGCAATCCGCATGTCTCGCGGACACAGTAAACTTATGTTTACCTATAGCCTTGATTTCGAAGCATATTTACATTCTTTGCTGTTTATGGGAATTTTTATTCCCCATTCACCGCTTTTCATAAGATTGGATGCGTATGGATAAATCCGACTTGATACAGTCTGTCTCTCATCTAAAAGAAATTTCCCCCCAGGCAGCCTCCATGTTCGAGGACATCGTCGAGGCGTGTGCGGCGGAATTGACCACGGCCATGCGGCGCGAACCCGATCTGGAAGGCCTTGTCGGACAAGGCAACACGGAGGTCATGGAGACGAACCACGGCAACCATTTCAGATACATGAGCGCGACTGCGGCGCTTTTCGACCCGCAATCCTTCGTGGAAACGGTGCTGTGGGTGCTGCGCACCTACCGGGCCAGGGGATTCTCGGTGCGCTACTGGGACGTCATGCTGCCCAAGGCGACGGACATCCTCGGCCGGCGCCTCGAACCCGGGCACTTCGCGCAAGTCCGTCCCTTCTACGACTGGCTGCAGTCCAACATCCAGGCCTTCGCGCGGCTCAGCGAGACGGAGGATTCCGCGTACGAGCGGATGGGGGGCCTGCATGGGCATGGCCGCTGATCATATCGCCGGATCGGACCTCTCGGACCTTGGCCTGGAGTATCTCGACCTGCTGCTCGATGGGCGCAGGTTCGACGCCATGCAGGCCGTGACCTGCCGGGTCGAGGACGGCCTGCCGGTGGAAACGGTGTACGTCGAGGTGCTCCAGCCCGTCATGTACGAGGTGGGCAGGCTGTGGCAGGCCGACGAGATAGACATTGCCACAGAGCACTACGTCACGGCCGCGACCCAGCTCCTCATGGCCAGGCTGTTCCCCAAGGCTCTGCCCAACCGCCGCATCGCCCGCAGCCTGGTCGGCGCCTGCCTCGGCAGCGAACTGCACGAGATGGGCATGCGCATGGTCTGCGACCTGTTCGAATTCACGGGGTGGGACACCTATTTCCTTGGGGCCGTCACACCGGGCCAGAGCCTGCTCAAGACCATCCAGTCCCGAAAACCCGACCTCGTCTGCCTTTCGGCCACCATGGCCTTCGGCCTGCCGCGCATCCGGGACCTGATCCGCAGTCTGCGCGACACGGCCCAGGACGCGCCTCCGCGCATCATGGTCGGAGGACTGCCGTTTGTGATCAACCCCGGACTCTGCGCCGCCGTCGGCGCCGACGCCACAGCCCCCGACGCGCGACGGGCCCTGAGTGTGGCTGCCTCGCTCTTTGACGAGGGAGGCCGCAATGCTGCGCAGATCTAGCCAGGACCACGCCCTGGCCTTTTCCTGCGACGCCGGCGGCACCATCCTCGACATGCTGCACGACGCACGCGGCTTCTTTCACGGCGGCCAGCCTGACATCCTGGGCCTCATGGCGGACGAATCCCTGGCCGCCTTCCGCCAGTTTCTCGAGGACGTTCTGGCCAATGGGCATTCCCTGTGCAGGGAGATCGTCCTGACCAGGGACGGACGCGAATTCGCGTTCTCCCTTTTCGGCATGGCCAAGAGCGGCCGGGTCGGCCTGCTGGCCGTGCAGTCGCCGAAACAGATCTTTCTCATCTACGACGAGTTCATGGCCATGATCAACGAGCAGGCGCGCAGCTTGCGCGAGGAGCAGAAAAAATCGTCCCAGACCAGAAGCCGCATCTGTGCCGAGGACAAAGGCCTCCTTGACGATTTCATGAAGCTCAACAACGAACTGGCCAACATGCAGCGCGAGCTGTCCATCGCGCACCTGGCGCTGCAGGGACAGGAAAAACGCTTCCGGGACCTGGTGACCTTCAACCCCGACGCCCAGATCGTCCTCGACGACCGCGGCCGCGTCCTGTTCTTCAACCCCGCGGCGGAACGCATCCTCGGCCTGGCGGGCGGCAAGGCCATCGGCTCGGTCTTCGCCCTGGACCTGCGCGGCGAAAAGGAATTCTGCCTCAAATCGGCCACCGACCGGACCTGCGTGGAGATCCGCCACACGGACGTCACGTGGGAGGGCGAATCCGCCACCCTCTTTTCCCTGCGCGACATCACCGAGCGCAAGCAGATGGAGCAGATCAAGGACGACGTGGGCCGCATCCTGCAGCACGACCTCGTCTCGCCGCTCAACCCCATCGTTTCCCTGCCGCAGCTGCTCATGGACGACGCCAACATCACAGAGGACCAGAGGCGCATCCTGGGCATGATCTCCACGGCAGGCATGCGCATGCTGAACATGATCCGCCTGTCCCTGAACCTCTACAAAATGGAGAACGGCAGCTTCGAGTTCACGGCCGAACCAGTGGATCTCGTCGGCACATTCCGGGACATCCTGGCCGACCTGTCCGATCGCGCCAGGTCCAAAAAGGTGCTCGTGCGCATCGCGCTGGAAGGGAGCCCGGCCTTGCCGCAGGACGCTTTCCTGGCCCTGGCGGAGCCCAACCTGTGCTACTCCATGTTCTCGAACCTCATGCTCAACGCCATCGAGGCCTCGCCCCAGGGAGGCCTGGTGGCCGTCGATCTGTCCCGAAACGGCAGGGCCTGCGCCGCCATCCACAACTCCGGCGCAGTGCCGGAGGACATCCGGGCCTCGTTCTTCGAAAAATACGTCACCAGCGGCAAGACCCACGGCACAGGACTCGGCACGTATTCAGCCAGACTCATCGCCCAAACCCTGGACGGCGACATCCGCATGGAAACCTGCGAGGAACGCGGCACCACCGTGACAGTCGAACTCCGCACGGCCGACCATGCCCGTACCGCCGCAGCGGCCGGCGGCCGAGGGCAAAACCGCGTGGACGACACCCCACGGCGGCCGGCCCCGCCGCTGGCCTCGCCCCGACCCGGGGACCGTGCGCCCATGGACGCCCTGCAACGCGAAATCGCCCTGCACTCGTACAGTGCCGTCACCCTGGCCGACGCCCTCCTGCGCCAAAGCGCGCCGGAATCGCCCGAAAGGCGGCTGTTCGAGCGCATCTCCCGCGCCCTCGACGCCTTCGATTTCGCTTCGGCGGCGTCAATGCTGAATCGGGCCATGGGAGACGACCTCGACACGGACGGCATCCATGATTCCTGACGCCCCCGAACTCCCCATCGTCCTCATCGTCGACGACGACCCGGCCACGCTCCACGAACTGGGCGCCGCCCTGTCCCCGTTCTCGCGGGTCAGAGTGGCCCTGAGCGGACTGGAAGCCCTGGAGCTTCTGGAGGCGAGACTCGAAACGCCTGACCTCATCCTCCTCGACATCCTCATGGCCGACATGGACGGGTACGAAACATGCCGCAGGATCAGGAACCTGCCGTCGGCACGCGATATCCCGGTCATCTTCATCACTTCCCTGGACTCCCGCGAGAGCCTGATCAAGGCCCTCGAAGGCGGCGCCCTGGATTTCATCACCAAGCCCTTTCAGCTTGAATTCCTCAAGCGCAAGGTCTTCAACCACCTTGAACTGCAGAGCCTGCGAACCCAGGCCCTGGCCCTGGCCCGCAGGGAGCTGCGGGAGAGCGTCGAAACGCGGCGGGCGCTGCTGGAGGCCCTGCCGGACGTCATCATGCGCTTCGACTCGGCGGGGAACTATCTTTTCGTTTCCGAGAACGTCGGCAGGGTGGCCGATGTCCAGGCGGGAGAGTTCATCGGCAGGTCCGTGAAGGAATTCGGATATCCGGGGCGTTCCGCTGCAGCGTGGGAAGAGGCAATCAGGAAGACCGTGTCCACGGGTGCACCCGTGCAGACGGAGATATCCTTCAACGGCAGATCCGGCCCCGTCATCCACGAATGGCGTCTGGTGCCGGAATTCGACGACACGGGACGAGTAGGTACGGTGCTCGGCATCAGCCACGACGTGACCGAAAAGCGACGGGCCGAGGAGCGCCTCCGCAGGGGCTCGACCATGATCGAGGCCCAGGCCGGTCTCGTTGCGGTCCTCGCCGCCGGGGACTCCGGCTTCGAGGACCTGGCCCGGGCCATCCAGCAGTGGGCCATGCGCATCACGGGCAGTTCCCTCGGATTCACGGTCGCCATCGATCCGGCGAGCGGCGAAATGACGCACCACGCAACGTCAGGTTCGGTCTCGTCCGCCAGTTGCACGGTAGACCCGACGGCGCGCGTCTGCAGACGCCAAGGGCTTCTGGGCGTGACCCTGTCGACGCAGCGAGGTTTTTTCACCAACTCCCCATCGGAGCATGCGACTTTCACGGGCCAGCCAGCCGGCCATGCGCCCATCATCCAATTTCTGGCCGTGCCCGCGCTCCACGGGGGACAGGTCCTGGGCCAGATCGCATTGGCCAACCCGGGCCGGAACTACACGCCGGAAGATCTGCGCGACGTGACCGTGCTGGCCGACCTCTTCGCCCTGGCCGTCAACCGCCTGCTGAACACCAGGGACCTCCAGCGGGCCAAGGAGCAGGCCGAGACGGCCAGCAGGGCCAAAAGCGAATTCCTGACCAACATGAGCCATGAGATCCGCACACCCCTGAACGGCATCCAAGGCATGCTCCAGCTCATGCAGGCCACGGAACTGGACCGAGAACAGCAGGAGTACGCGCAGTTCGCCACGCAGGCCTGCCGCCGCCTGACGGGCCTGCTCTCGGACATCCTGAACCTGGCCAGACTGGAGGCCGGAGGCATGAACGCGGCGGCCCTGCCCTTCGACCCGCGGGACGCCCTCGACACCGTGACCCAGCTCTTTTCCGCGGCCGCCCGGGAAAAGGGTCTCGGGCTTTCTCTGCACGCCGACACCGCCCTGCCCGGAAAGGTGGTCGGAGACATGACGAAGCTCCTGCAGATTCTGAACAACCTCGTCGGCAACGCCATCAAATTCACGCAATCGGGAGCCGTGTCCCTGGAGGCCCTGGCCATGCCCCCCGACGCCTCCGGCCGTTGCCGCATCCTTTTCACCGTTGCCGACACGGGCATCGGCATCCCGGACGGCAGGCTCGCGGACCTCTTCGAGCCCTTCTCCCAGGTGGCCCAGGGCTTCACCAGGCAATACCAGGGCGCCGGGCTCGGCCTGAGCATAACCAAGAAGCTGGTCCGCCTTCTCGGCGGAAGCCTGAGCGTGTCCAGCGAACCTGGCACAGGGACGGAGATCGGGGTCTGCCTGCCCTTCGGATGCGTCCCTACGGAGGAGGGTCGGGCCGAAAGGATCAGGGAATTGGCCGCCTGCAACGACCTGGGACTGCGCGTGCTCCTGGCCGAGGACGACCCCGTCAGTCGGTTCGCCGCGACCAGGATGCTGCAGCGCCTTGGCTGCATCGTCACGGAGGTGGACAACGGCCGGGCCGCCCTCGAAAAGCTCGTGGAGGGGGACTTCGACATCGTGTTCATGGATATCCAGATGCCATACCTGGACGGCGTCCAGGCCACCCGCATCATCCGCTCAAGCCCGGAATTTCACGGCAAGTCGGACATCCCGATCGTCGCCATCACGGCCTACGCCAACGAGACCGACCGATTCACCCAGGCGGGCGTAACCATGCATATCGCCAAACCGGTCCGCATGGAGGATGTCGTGGAGGCCATCGTGCGCTGCGGCGTGGACAGGGACGGCAGGATCCTTCTGCCCAGGGGCTGAAATCCGTCGGGCTCAGTCCCCTGTCTCCTGCGCCCTCACAGTTTCCAGGACAGCCACTTCCCGAACAGCCACCTGACCAGCGGCGTCAGCCGGCCTCTGTTGTAGGCGTCGCCCGTCTGGCGGATGGCCTCGGCGCGGGTGGGGTACGGGTGGATGGTGTTTGCGATGCGGCTCAGGCCGATTCCATTGGTCATGGCCAGGGAGATTTCAGCGATCAGGTCGCCGGCGTTTTCGGCCACGACGGTCGCGCCGACGATCCTGTCCGTGCCCTTGCGCACATGGATGCGCACGAAACCGTCGGTGCGGCCTTCGAGGATGGAACGGTCGACGTGGGCCAGTTCGCGGGTGAAGGTCTCGACGGCGACGCCCTTGTCCAGGGCCTGCGCCTCGGTCAGCCCCACGCGGGCCAGCTCCGGCTCCGTGTAGGTGCACCAGGGGATGGTCAGGGCGCTGGCCCGGGCCCGGCCTTTGAACAGGGCGTTGCGCAGGACGATGCGGGCCATGAAGTCCGCGGCGTGGGTGAACTGGTAGGCCGAACAGACGTCGCCGGCGGCGAAGATGTCGGGGTTGGTCGTGCGCAGGTGGTCGTCCACCCGGACGCCCTTGTCCGAATACTCCACCCCCGCCTCCTCCAGGCCCAGCCCCTCGACGTTGGGCCTTCGCCCGGCGGCCGCCAGCACCTCGTCCACGACCACGTCGCAGCCCTCGCCCGCGGACTGCAGCCTGATCCCCCCGCCCTCGGCGGCCGAGGCCCGCAGGCTCCTGCCGCAGCCCAGAATCCTCACCCCGTCCTTCAGCAGCGCCGCGCGCACGATGGCGGCCGCCTCGCGGTCCTCCTTGGGCAGGACGCCGCGCGCGGACTCGAACAGCAGCACCTCGGAGTCGAAGCGGGCGAAGGCCTGGGCCAGTTCGCAGCCGACGGGGCCGGCGCCGATGACGGCCAGCCGGCGGGGAAGCCCGGTGAGGGAAAAGACCGTCTCGCTGGTCAGGTACGGCAGTCCGTCCATGCCCTCCATGGCCGGGGCCGCGGCGCGCGCCCCCGTGGCGATGACGGCCTTGGCGAAGGACAGGCGCGCCCCGCCGACTTCAAGCGTGTGCGCGTCCAGGAAACGCCCCTGCCCCAGGAACACGTCCACGCCCAGGTCCCGGAAGCGCCGGGCCGAATCGTTGGGCGCGATGTCGGCGCGCAGCCGGCGCATGCGCTCCATGACCTTCCCGAAATCGACCTCCACTTCCCCGGAGACGCGCACGCCGAACTCCCCGGCTCCGCGCACCGCGGCGACGGCGCGCGCCGCGGCCAGCAGCGCCTTGGACGGAACGCAGCCGAAATTCAGGCAGTCGCCGCCGAGAAAGTCCCGTTCCACCAGGGCCACTCTGGCCCCGAGCCCGGCCGCACCGGCCGCGCAGACCAGCCCGGCCGTGCCCGCCCCGACGACCACGAGGTTGTAGCGGGACTTGGGCGCGGGATTGGTCCAGTCAAGGGGGTGGACCAGGGACAAAAGCCTTTGGTTGTGCTCGTCCCGGGGCTCCATGGTCGCATTGCGGCGCGTGGTCTGAGGCATGTGCGGCTCCTTTCTATGTCATGATTCCGGACGCCGCCGCAACAGGCGGACCCCGGCGACGCCGACCTCTTCGGGCCGGTCAGGCGTCTTGCCGATCCCCGTCCTCATCGCTGACGACCCGGTTGCGCCCTCCGCGCTTGGCCTCGTACAAGGCCAGGTCCGCCCGTTTCATGAGCTGGGAGAGCACCGTCTCCGGCGATTGCAGACGGGCGAGACCGATGCTCACGGTGAAGCCGACGGTCTTACCCCAGGCGTCGACCGTCACCTCCATGAATTTCTCGCGCAGCCTCTCGGCCACGCTGCGGGCCGCGGCCAGATCCGTCTCGGGCATGGCCACCGCGAACTCCTCGCCGCCCACCCGGCCGAATATGTCCGTGCCGCGCATGACCTGCCGCATGACATGTCCCACGCGGCGCAGCACCTCGTCGCCGATGTCGTGCCCGAAGGTGTCGTTGATGGTCTTGAAGTGGTCGAGGTCGAACATCAGAAAACAGAAATCCTGTCGGTAGCGGATGGCCTGCCGGAGCTGCGCCTCGGCCAGGACCATGAAATGACGGCGATTTGCGAGCCCCGTGAGCTCGTCCAGCGTGGCCAGTTCGCTCAGCCGCCGCTCGGCCAGCTTGCGCGCCGAGATGTCGCGCATGCTGCCGACGGCGAACCACTGCCCGCGAAGCTGCACGGCAGCCACCGACCTCTCCACCGGAAAGATCTCCCCGGACTTGCGCACGCCTTCCATCTCCATGACGCGGCCGACGACCGGCCCGGTGCCGGTCTTCGCGAACCGCGCCATGGCATGCTTCGCCGTTTCGACCTGAGTTGGCTTGACGATGACGTCGTGCATGTTCCGGCCGAGCATCTCCGCCTCGGCATAGCCGAACATGGCCTCGGCCGCCGGATTCCAGAAGGTGATGTGGTCATCGGCGTCGATCATGACCAGGGCGTCGTGGCTGGCCTGGCTCATGGCCCGCATGCGGCTCTCGCTTTCGGCCAGGGAAAGCCGGTTGCAGCTGCTCTGGATTCTGGCGAAGCAGCCGACAACGGCCAGCAGGAGCACGGACGCGTGGACCGCCCAGGCATAGGGCGACCCCGTCGCCCATCCGCCCTTGGGCACGGCCGCCATGGCCCACGACCCCGAAGGCAGGGACACGTTCATGGTCACGGCCTGCGCGCCTTCGTCGAAGAGCGCGGCCGTGCCGCTAAAGACCTCTCCCCGCAGACCCTTGCCGTCCCGGCCCCGCATGGCCAGGTCCAGCCTGGCGGCCAGGGCGCCCTCCCCGGCGAGTTCCAGCAGCGTATCGAGATCGATGACCGCCGAAACCAGTCCCCAGAAGTCCCCGTCGCCATCCCGGAAAACCGGGACCCGTGCGACCAGCCCCACGCCGCCCTGCACGAGGTTCAGCGGGCCGGCCACGGCCATCTGGCCGCTCTCCTTGGCGGCCAGGGCCTTGTCCCACTGGTCCGGGACAGTCCTGTAATCGAGCCCCAGGGCCTTCTCGTTGCCCTCCGGCGGATACATGAAGCGGATGATGAAATCCGGCGCGGCCCCGATGTTTCGCAGTGAATTTCGCGTGCTCAAAAGGGCGCGGGCCAAATCGTCGAACTCCCTGGCGGACATGTCCGGCCGCACGGCGATGTTGGCCGCCATGCCGTGGACCAGATAGAGGTTCGTGTTGATCCGCTCCTCCAGCCTGGCCCGGAAGGCCCCGAGCTCAAGGGTCACGGCTATTTCCTGGTCCTGGCGGAACTGCCGCGCGAGCAGGCGGCACATGGCGTAATCCGCGCAGGCCGCCGAAAACGCGATGACCAGCAGCCAGACCAATGTTTTCCGGCAACGCATCACGTCGGACAAATGGAACTGCTTGCGCGGCAGCATGCGCTCTCCTTGACGAGCCGGTCGCCCGGATTCTGCGGAACACGTGAAGGTTGGCCGAAGGACGACATCCATTCCCACCCATGCTGGACGGATGGCAACACGGCGGATGGGTCAGCCTCCGGTTCAGGGACGTCGCATTACATCACCACAGTCTCGGGAAAGCAACAGCCCTCGCCGGCCCGCCGGATAAAGCAGTGCACGGAGGGAAGCGGAAAAACGCCGCCGGCCGAACCGGCCCTAAGGCGGACCTCACTTCCTGACGCCCGTGGGGCAGACGTCCTCGCGCAGGCAGTAATTTTCCACGAAACGCCCGATCTGCACGCCCAGGTGCACGCACTTGCGTCCGCCCAGGCAGTCCTCGGCGTCGGCCTTGTCCAGGCGGGTCTCCAATTCATGGTCCCCGAAACTCAGGCCCACCACCCAGGATTGGGTCGCGTCCTCGAAGTAGCAGGTGACCTGCACGCCGTTCTTCTCGATTTCAGGGTGAATCTCCCTGATCTTCTCAATCAGCTGGCTGGCCTTGACTTTCATGCTCGCCTCCAGGGTTTTCGTTCACTCGACAAACTGTCCACTCTGCATATCTGTGTGCCAGAAGCGCGGCACAATGACAAAGCGCAAAAGTCATCGCCATGCTCGTGACGGATTTCTTTTTCGGCCACGATTGCGAAATCGAGAAAAAACAGTAATCATTCTCAAAAATAAGGAAACCCCATGAGCGAAACGATCTCCTCTGCCCCGGCCGGTCTGGGCTTCAACTTCGACAACACCTACGCGAGACTGCCGGAACATTTTTTCGAGCGGACCCATCCCGTCCCCGTGGCCGCCCCGCGCCTGATCATCCTCAACCGCACGCTTTCGGCCGAACTGGGCCTCGGCGCCGACGCCCTGGACAGCGCCCTCGGCGCGGCCGTGTTCGCGGGCAACAGCGTGCCCCAAGGCGCCCTGCCCATTGCCCAGGCCTACGCCGGGCACCAGTTCGGGCATTTCACCATGCTCGGCGACGGCCGCGCCATCCTCTTGGGAGAGCATGTCACGCCGCACGGAGAGCGCTTCGACATCCAGCTCAAGGGCTCGGGCCGGACCAGGTTCTCCCGCCGCGGCGACGGGCGCGCGGCCCTGGGGCCCATGCTTCGGGAGTACATCGTCAGCGAGGCCATGCACGCCCTGGGCATTCCCACCACGCGCAGCCTGGCCGTGGTCGCCACGGGCGAACACGTCCACCGCGAGACCATACTTCCCGGCGCCATACTGACCCGCGTGGCGGCCAGCCACATCCGGGTCGGCACCTTCGAATACGCCGCGTCGCAGGGCAACCCCGAAGACCTTCTCACCCTGGCCCTGTACACCATCGACCGGCATTTCCCGGAACTGCGCGAGGCCGAAAACCCCATCCCGGCCCTCCTGGCCTCGGTCCTGGCGCGCCAGGCCTCCCTGGTGGCCAGGTGGCTGCACGTCGGGTTCATCCACGGGGTCATGAACACCGACAACATGTCCCTGTGCGGCGAAAGCATCGATTTCGGCCCCTGCGCCTTCATGGACGCCTACGACCCGGCCACGGTCTTCAGTTCCATCGACCACGAGGGCCGCTACGCCTACGGCAACCAGCCGTCCATCGCCCAGTGGAACCTGACGCGCTTCGCCGAGACGCTGCTGCCGCTGCTGCACGACAGCGAGGACCAGGCGGTGGAGATGGCCACGGCGGTGCTCGAAACGTTCCCGGCCGTGTTCCGCGATTTCTGGCTTGAGGGCATGGGCGCCAAGCTGGGCCTTTTCGGCCGCGAGGACGGCGACGCAGACCTGGCCCAGGCGCTGCTCTCGCTCATGCGCGAGGATGGGGCGGACTACACGCGCACCCTGCGCGACCTCTGCCGCGACCCCCTGCCCGACACACCCTTCTTCCGCGGCGAAGGTTTCAAAGTCTGGCACGACAGATGGCAGGCGCGTCTCACGCGGCAGCGCGAACCCCTGCACGAGGCCAGGCGCCTCATGCTCGCCCGCAACCCGGCCGTCATCCCGCGCAACCACCGCGTGGAGGAGGCCCTGGAAGCCGCCGAAAACGGCGACATGACGGCCATGACGCGGCTCCTGCGGGCCCTGGAGAAACCCTACGAGGACAACCCGGCCCACGCCGCCTTCGCCGCGCCACCTGCGACCTCGAACGCACAGTACAGGACGTTTTGCGGGACATGACGCCGTCAACCCCGTCCGTCACGCTGCGGATGGAATTTCCGCCACCACCGGGCCGCCGTCTTTCCGGCCGGTCCGGAGCCGTGGTTCATTGTCCCGCGGCAGTATTCGTGCGGAGTTACGCGCCCCCGGCGATGGTCATGACAATTGGGCGCACGCTTCCTCCCGTGTCTGCTCTTGCCCGAGGGCGGGAAGGTCGATGGTGAATTTCGCCCCCCGGCCCGGCGCCGATTCGAGGCTCATGCAGCCGTCATGGCTGCGGGTGATGATGAAGTAGGACACGGACAGGCCGAGCCCCGTGCCCACGCCGGGCGGCTTGGTGGTGAAGAAGGGTTCGAAGGCCCTGCGCTGGACGTCCGGCGGCATCCCCGGCCCGTTGTCCTCGACCTGCGCCGCGACCCTGCCGTCGTGGGCGGAAAGCCGGATCGTGATGCTCGGCTCGGCAATCTCCGGCCTGGCCAAAGCCATGGCCTGGGCCGAGTTGCGCAGCAGGTTGAGGAAGACCTGCTCGATCTCGGTCTCCGTGCAGTTGACCAGATGGGGGCCGCTGTCGCTTTCCCAGACGATCCGGATCTTCCTGAAATCGTAGTTCTTCTTCAGGTCGTAATCGCTTTCGGCCAGGAAAAGGGAGCGTTCGATGATGGCGCGCAGGTCGCAGACCCTGCGCTTGGACTCGCTGCGCCGGCTGAAGTCGAGCATGTGGCGGATGATGTCGGCCGCGCGCAGGGCCGCCTGCTGGATGTTCTCGATGAACCCGTACAGGCCGCGGGCCCGCATGTACTGGTCGAGCAGGTTCATGTCGAGGCCGATGCCGCGCGCCACCTCGATGTTCTTCGGGAAATCCGGCCTGGTGCGCTGCGCGAGGTTCTGGCTGGTGACCATGATGATGCCCAGGGGGTTGTTGATCTCGTGCGCCACGCCCGCGGCGATGCCGCCCACGGAGATCATCTTTTCGGTCTGGATCATCATGTCCTGCATGCGCTTGAGCTCCGTGACATCACGCAGCACGCACAGCACGCACTCGCGCCCCTCCAGCTGGACCCGCTGGGCCGAGAGCACGCACGCGACCACGCTTCCGTCCTTGCGGCCCAGGGCGAAGTCGACGTTCTCGACGAGATCACGCTCCCGGACGGCCTGACGCAACGCGTCCCGATCGCCGGGCCGTCCGTAGAGCAGCAGGTCGCTGGCGGTCCTGCCCACCGCTTCCTCCCAGGAGTAGCCGGCGACGCGCGAGAAGGCCTCGTTGACGTCGACGATGCGGCCATGGTCGAGGTCCAAGAGCACGATGGCGTCGGGGGACAGACGGAAGAGGCGCGAGAACTTCTCCTCGGACTGCCGCAGCCGCTCCTCCACCTCCTTGCGCTCGGTGATGTCGATGCCGATGCCCGTGAGGAACAGTTCGCCATCCACGTCCACCCCGACGCCCGAGAAGAGCATCGGTATCCTGCGGCCGTCCTTGGCCGTCATCTCGGCCTCCACCGTGGCAGCGCCGTCCTTTTTCCCTCGGCGCAGCGCATCGACCACTCGGGAGACATTCTCCCGGGGACCGACGAACCAGTCGAAAAGAGTCCTGCCCGATATCTCCTGCGAGGAATACCCCGTCATGACCTCGTGGGCCCTGTTCCAGCGCACGAGGCGCCCATGGCTGTCGTACAGGAACAGGAGGCCCGGGACGCTCTCGAAGATGGCGGCCATGAGCTGGCGCTCCCGTGCCAGGGACCTTTCGGCCTCCTTGCGTGCGCTGACGTCCTCGACCACGCCGTTGAGCAGGAAGGGCCGCCCGCCGTCGTCCCGCTGGACCGAGGCCGTCAGAACCGCCTCGAATGCGGTCCCGTCCTTGCGCACGAACGCGGTCTCGATGCTGACCGGCCTGTCCGACTGCAGGACCGTCTGCAGGAAATGCCGCCTTGAGGCGGGGTCGGCGTAGACGGACTGGACATTGGCGTCGTCCGAAGCCAGGAACTCATACTGGTCGACGTAGCCGAACATCCGTGCCAGGGCCGGGTTCCCTTCGAGCAGGGCTCCTTCGAAGGTCGTCCGGAAAATGCCGACCGGGGAGTTGTCGAAAATGGCCCGGTATCGCTCCTCGCTTTCGCGCAACTGGGCCATCTGCCGTTCGATGGTCCGCCCCATACCCAGGAAGGTCCGCCTCAAGGGAACGAATTCGGCATATTCCACGTCGGGAGGGGGGACATCGTACGCGCCCCTGGCATAGGCGCCGACCAGCGCGTCCAGGGCGCCGAACGGGCCGCGGAAATAGCGCCGCAGCAGGCGCGCGGCCAGAAAGTACTGCACGCCGATGATGAACAGGGCGATCCCGCCCCCGGCCAGGCCGATGCTCGTCACGGTCCTGATCCTGTCCGACTCGTCCAGACCCAGACGGATGTGGCCGATGACCTGACCTTCGTAGCGCACGTCGGCCTCGCGGAGGATGAACAGCTTGCCTCCGCCGTCGTGCACGAACCATGTCTCTCCCCGCCCGTCGCGCAGTTCGAGCAGCCCCACGGCGGGATTCATGACCGTGGCCTGGGCCACGGCCACGGCGCTGTCCTTGTCCAGGGTCCAGAACGGCGTTTCGAGCGACCTGGACAGAAACGCGATGGTGCTCTCGGACCGTTCCTCCATCTGTACCCCGACCCGCCAGGTCAGGAACAGGAAGACCATGGCCGTGACGACCAGCACGATACCCGTGCTGAGGATGCCCAGGGACAGGGACAGGCGGTTGGACAAGGAAGGCTGCGCAACGGGAGAAGGCATGTATGGCTCCGGTCCGTACGGGATGCGTCTCATGCCCGCGGTCATCCCCGAAAGCCCAGGCGGGACACCGCAGCGGCACAGTGCCCTTGTACCGCAAAAATCTTTTCTTTTCGAGAAAAATCCTCATCCCGCAGGCCCAGACCGGCAAAGGCGCATCGTCCCCGCGACAGGAACAGAGGCACAGTGCATGCGCACTTCCCGAGGAAGGGAATGACGCTTCAGCGTTCATGCACCTGATCAAAATGCACCATTTCATGATCGTCTGCATTGAAACCCGACGTGTATTGCTGTAATGCTCATGGTACATGAGTGTCGTATGACAATTTTCCCAAAACTTGCCGGACCGGCTCTTTTCACACACTTGCGGAAGATGTTGTCATACGCGCATGCCGAGTACGGACATCCCGACACATTGCGTCGCAGTTTCAGTGGGGGGGAAGCATGGCATTCGAGACGGACCCGGGCAAACTGCACCAATCCGAAACCGGAGAAGGCGTCAAAGGCACGAGGTGGCCCGGACCCGGCGGCCCGGCGGCTGGGGCCGACACGTCGAGCACGCTCCGCAACCTTTCCGGCAGGGCCATTCTGGCGGCCATGCAGGAGATTGTGGCCATCAAGGACACCTGCGGCGTCTACAGGGCCGTCAATCCGGCCATGTGCCGGTTTCTCGGCAAGCCCGAGGCGATGATCCTCGGACGCACCGATTTCGACCTGTTCCCGCCCGACCTGGCCGCCGCGTACCAGGCTCTGGACGCGCAGGTCATGGAGGGTCTCGCCCCCCGCAACATCGAGGAACAGGCCAAAGGCTCCGGACAGCCCATCTGGGTCAGCACGACCAAAAGCCCCCTTTTCGATCAGGAGAACCGATGCAGCGGCGTGCTGGTCGTGGTCCGCGACATCACGGCCCGCAAGCTGGCTGAAGAGAGCGCCAAAAGGCGGATTCTCTTCCAGCGCATCCTGGTCAATGTCGCCGCCACCTGCATCAACATCCCCCTGGACGAGGTCGACGCGGCCATCCACGGCTGCCTGGAGGAGATGGGCAGGTTCGTCGACGCCGACCGGGCCTACATCTTTGAGTTCCATTTCGACCGCGGCATCGCCGTCAACACCCACGAATGGTGCGCCGAGGGCATACACGCCCAAATCCAGAACCTGCGGGAACTGCCTCTGGACCGGATCGGCGAAGGCCTGGCGGAGCTGACCCGCGGCCGGCCCCACCATGTCGAGGACGTCGCGGCCCTGCCCCCAGGGCCCCTGCGGAGCACCCTCGAACCGCAGGGGATCAGGAGCCTCATGACCGTGCCCCTGCTGCGCGGGGAGCAGTGCATCGGCTGCGTCGGCTTCGACTCCGTCCGGCAGGCCCGGCCGTTCTGCGAGGACGAGTACACCCTCCTGGCCATGTTCGCGCGCATGCTCGTCAACATCGGCCTGCGCCGGGAAGTCGAGGAGTCCCTGCGGCTGGCCGGCCTCAAGGCCCAGGCGGCCAGCGACGCCAAAAGCGAATTCCTGGCCAACATGAGCCACGAGATCCGCACCCCCTTAAACGGCATACTCGGCATGCTACAGCTCATGAACACCACGAGTCTGGACGCCGAACAGAGCGAATACATACACATGGCCACCCAGGCGGCTCGGCGCATGACGCGGCTTCTGTCCGACATCCTCGACCTCTCCAGGGTCGAGGCCGGCAAGCTGACCCTGCAGGAATCCCCCTTTTCCATGAGCGAGGTCAGGCGCTCGGTCCTGGACATCTTCAAGCCGGTCAGCTCCCGCAGGGACGTGCGCACCAGCTTCGAACTCGACCCGCTCCTGCCGGACCGCCTTGTCGGCGACGAGACGCGCCTGCGGCAGATTCTCCTGAACCTCATCGGCAATTCCCTGAAGTTCACCGAACGCGGCTTCGTGCGCGTCGAGGCGATGCTCCTGGGTTCCGATGCCGGCAGCAGGCTGAACGTGGCCTTCCGCGTCTGCGACAGCGGTTGCGGCATCCCCGAGGACAAGCTGGGCGTCATCTTCGAGCCATTCGAGCAACTCACCCAGGCCTGCAACCGCGGCGTGGGCCTGGGCCTGGCCATCGTCCGCCGCCTGGTCCAACTCATGGGCGGCCGGATCGAAGCCCGGAGCTGGCCGGGCGAAGGCACGGCCGTCACCGTGACCCTGCCCTTCGGCCTGGCCGACGAACAGGAGGATGCGCCGGCACTGCCGACCGGTGCGGAAAAACGGTCGGGGCATCGCATCCTGCTCGTGGAGGACGACCTGTTCAACCAGAAGACCTCCAAAGCCCTGCTCGAAAAATCCGGATACGCCGTGAGCGTGGCCGACACGGGCCTGGAGGCCTTGCACACGCTGCAGGAATCGGGCTTCGACTGCATTCTCATGGACATCCACCTGCCCGGCCTCGACGGGGTGGAAACGGCCCGCATCATCCGCAACGCGCCCGAATTCCGGGCTCATGCCGAAACCCCGATCATCGCCGTGACCGCCAACGCCATGCTCGGGGACCGGGAGCGCTTCCTGGCGGCCGGGATGAACGACTTCATCGCCAAGCCCATGGACTTCCACGCCCTGACCGCGGCCATCGAGAACGCGACCGGCTCCCGAAGGGTGCCGCGTTGACGGGCACCGGCCGGGCCGGGGCATATCCGGCCTTGTCATTTGCGCATCAAGCGGGTAAGGAGTGCTGGCTTTAACCAAAAACTCCTGAAAACACGTAAGAAGGTATTCGTTTTATATGGCCAAGGAAGAGTCAATTGAAGTCGAAGGTGTCGTCGAGGAAGCCATGCCCAATGCCATGTTCCTGGTACGTCTGGAAAACGGACATCAGGTGCTCGGGCACATTTCCGGCAAGATGCGCAAGTTCTACATCCGCATCCTGCCCGGCGACCGCGTCAAGGTCGAGCTTTCTCCGTACGACCTGACCCGCGGCAGAATCACCTACCGCTTCAAGTAATCCCCCGCGCACGAGTTCCCGGCACGCGCCTTTCCGGTGCGTGCCGGTTTTTTATTGTCCACTTCCGCCTTGTCATCACGCAACACCTGCCGTACCCCGTACCCATGGCTGAAATAGATCTGCATACCCACTCCACCGCCTCCGACGGCACCCTCCGCCCCGCGGAACTCATCGCCGCAGCCGTGCGGGCCGGCCTCAAGGCCATCGCCCTGACGGACCACGACACGGTCGAGGGGCTGCCTGAGGCCTGCGCCGCCGGGAGCGAACTGGGGCTTGAGGTCATTGGCGGCTGCGAGCTGAGCGTCGAGTCGGAGCACGGCAGCATGCACCTGCTGGGGCTGTGGCTCCCGCTGCGGTCGCCCAGGCTCCAGGCGGCCCTGGACCGCCTGACCGTGCTGCGCAGACAGCGCAACGAGGCCATCATCGGCAACCTCAACAGGTACGGGGTACAGGTCACCTACGACGAACTGGAGGCGATCGCCGGCGGCAGCGTCGGGCGGCCGCACATCGCCCAGCTTCTGGTGGCCAAGGGAGTGGCCGTCAACTTCCAGGACGCGTTTCTCAACTGGCTGCGGCCGGGGACCAAAGGCTACGCCCCCAAGGAGAAGCTCCTGCCCGGCCAGGGCATCGAACTGCTCAAGGGCGAAGGCGCCACGGTCATTCTGGCCCACCCCTGCACCCTGCGCCCGCAGGGCAGGAGTCTCGAAGAGGTGGTCAGGGAGCTCAAGGACTGGGGGCTCGACGGGGTGGAGGTATTCTATTCCATGCACACCCAGGCCCAGACCAACGCCTACGCCGACCTCTGCCGCAGGCTCGACCTGCTGCCGAGCGCCGGGTCCGACTTTCACGGCGACAACAAGCCCGGCATCGCCCTGGGACGCGGCAAGGGCGGACTGCGCCCGTCCTACGAACTGGTGCGGCGCATGAAGGAACGTCGCGCGGCGCAGGGTCTGACCCTTCCGTCCTGCTCCTGACCATGCCCAAACCGCTCCCCGAACTTCTCGCCCCGGCCGGCAACCCGGACAAGCTCGCCACGGCCCTGGCCTACGGCGCCGACGCCGTGTACCTGGGCGGCCGCGCCCTAAGCCTGCGCGCCAAGACCGAAGGCTTCTCCTTCCCGGAACTGCGCAGCGCCGTGGAACTGGCCCACGGCAAGGGCGCCAAGGTCTATTTCGCCCTCAACCTCCTGGCCCGCGAAGAGCATCTGGCCGGAGTCGAGGCCTACCTGGAGGAACTGGCGGACATCGCCGTGGACGGCGTCATCATCGCCGACCCGGGCATCGCGGCCATGGCCAGGCGCCGCGCGCCGCACATCCCCATCCACATCTCCACCCAGGCCAACACCTCCAATTCCGCCGCGGCCGCCTTCTGGCGCGACCTGGGCGCGCGCCGCGTCAACGTGGCCCGCGAACTGGACGCGTCCCGCATCCGGGCCATGGTCGCCAAGGTGCCCGACCTCGAATTCGAGGTCTTCGTGCACGGCGCCATGTGCATGGCCGTGTCGGGCCGCTGCCTGCTCTCCGCCCACCTGACGGACCGCTCCGGCAACCTCGGCCAGTGCACTCACCCCTGCCGCTACGATTACGCGGTCACGGCCGTGCGGCTGGAGGAGCGCCTGCGCCCCGGCAGGGACACGTGGGAGGTCAGGTGCGACGGGGAGTTCAGCCAGGTCATGGCTGCCGAGGACCTCTGCCTGATCAAGTACCTGCAGTGGTTCCGCCAAAACGGGATCACAAGCCTCAAGATCGAAGGCCGCATGAAGACCCCGTCCTACCTGGCCCAGGTCACGGACGTGTACCGCACAGCCCTGGACGACCTCGCGGCCGGGACCTTTCGCCCCGGCCTCTACCTGGAGGAACTGCAGCAGCTGGCCACCCGCCCCCTGTCCTCGGCCTTCTTCACGCCCGAACCCGTGACGCTGCGCCCGGCCCTGTCCCGCGAGCTGACCAAGAACATCGTGGGACGGCTGGTGGAGCCCGCCGGGGACGACGGCTGGATCATGGACGTCAAGCACCGCTTCGAAACCGGCGCGCCCCTGGAGCTCCTGCTGTCGGGCCTGCGGCGTCCGGTCCTGCGCCCCGGCGACTACGGCGTGGAGAACGCCGAGGGCCTGAAGCTGGACACGGCCCACGGCGGAATGCGGGTGACGCTCAGGTGCGGCCATCCGGACCTGGAACCGGGCCTGTTCCTGCGCGCCGCCCATCCCGAAGCCTACGGAATCCGCGGCACATGAGCGACGCCCCCGCCATGCGCATCTGGGTGGACGCAGACGCCTGCCCCCGAATCGTCAAGGACATCCTCTACCGGGCGGCCGACAAGCGTGGGGTCAGTCTCGTGCTGGTGGCCAACTCCCGCTTCGCGGTCCCCAAATCCGAGCGCATCGAATTTCTGCAGGTCGGCTCCGGCTTCGACAAGGCCGACGAGGCCATCATCCATCTGGCCGGGGACGGGGATCTGGTGGTCACGACGGACATCCCCCTGGCCGCCGGGGTCATCGAAAAGGGCGGCACGGGCCTGAGCCCCAGGGGCGAGGTCTTCACCTCCGAGAACATCCGCGGCCGCCTGACCATGCGCGATTTCATGGACGAGCTGCGCGGCAGCGGCGTCATGACGGGCGGGCCGTCGGCCCTGCGGCCCAAGGACCGGCAGGAGTTTTCCAACCAGTTGGACAGGCTTCTGCGGGCGCGAGGGTACTGAGCGGCGGGGACCGGCCTGTTGGACGGAATGGACCTTATGGACGAAATGGACGGGATGGACGTTCAGTCTTCGCCCAGGAGGTAGCGCAGCTGGGTCACGGAGCGGCCCGTGCGGCGGGCCAGGGCCTGCAGGGCCTCGAACTCCGGGCGCGCGTAGCGTTCGCCGTCCACGGTCGTTTCCTTGGCGGGCAGGTCGCCCCAGGGAGTGGGGCGGGTGGTCGCGGCGCGGGGCAGCACGGCCCGGCGCGTCTCGGTGATGCGCAGGCCCAGGCTCATGGTCTGGGCAAAGGCCAGGTCCCGGATGCGCGCCAGATCCTCGGGCCTGCACAGAATCTGCAGCAGCCCTCCGGGGCGGTTCTTCTTCATCACGCCGGGCAGGAAGAGCACGTCCAGGGCCCCGGCCGCCAGCAACTCCCCGAACACCCCGCCGATCTCCTCCCCCGTCAGGTGGTCCACGTTTGTCTCCAGGACCATGATCCGCTCCATGACGGGGCCGCCGGCTTCCAGCAGGAAGGCGCGCAGTCCGTTGACCACCCCGAGTTCCATGTTTCCCAGTCCCAGGCCGCAGGCCAGCAGGCGGCCCGTGGGCCCCTCGGCGAACTCGTCGACCAGGCGGTCCAGCAGCAACGCGCCGGTGGGAGTGACGATCTCCCTGTCGAACTGCGTGGGATAGACCGGCTTGCCCTGCAGGAGCACGGCCGTGGCCGGTGCTGGCAGCGGCATGAGGCCGTGTGCGCAGCGCACGGTGCCCGTGAACCAGGGCAGGCTCGAACAGGTCACGCGCGTCACGCCGAGGGCTTCCAGGGCGAAGAAGGCGCCGACCACGTCGACCAGGGTGTCCACGGCCCCGACCTCGTGAAAGTGAACATCCTCAAGCCCGCAGCCGTGGACCGCGGCCTCGGCCTCAGCCAGGCGGACGAAGGCTGCTTCGGCCCCGCTCCTGACCGCCTCGGACAGGGGCATCCTGCGGACCATGTCCGTCAGGTCGTGCAGATGGCGCAGAGGTTGCTCCCCGGCGGAACCGATCTCCATGCGCTTGCCCACGACACCCTTGTCCCGCGCCTCCCCGGCGACGATGGACACCTCCAGCCCGGCCCGACCGAAGGCCTCCGCCAGGGGCTCAAAATCAACGCCCAGACCGGCCATGGCCGCCAGGAACATGTCGCCGGCAATGCCGACTGGACAATCAAGATGCAACTCGGGCATGTTTCTCCCCAGGTTCACGTTGTGCTGCTCGGAGGGTGCATGCCATGAAAGTCGCCGCAGTTCAAATGGCCACAATCCCCGGCGACGTGCAGGGCAACCTGGACGCCATCGCCGCCCATGCCCGCGCCGGAGCCGAGGCCGGTTGCCGGCTCCTGCTCTTCCCCGAAATTGCCGATTTGGGGTACGACATGCCCGCCATCGGCCAGTTCGGAGGCAGCTCGTGGCCCCTGGTCCGGCAACGCCTCCTCGGCCTGGCCGCCGAATGCGGGGTCTGTCTGGTCTGCGGCGTCTGCCTGCCCGGGGAGGACGGGCTCTTCAACGCCCTGGTCGCCTTCGGCCCCCGCGGGACCATCCTGGCTCAGTACCGCAAGGTCCACCTGTTCAAGGGCGACGACGCCGACGAGACGCGCGTCTTCATCCCGGGCCGCAAGCTCGTGACCTTCGACCTGGACGGGGTGCGCTTCGGCCTGGCCGTCTGCTACGACCTGCGCTTCCCCGAACTTTTCCGGACCATGGCCCTGTCCGGCTGCCACGCTCTGCTGCTGGCCTCAGCCTGGCCCCGCGCGCGAATCGGCGTCTGGGAGCCCCTGTGCGTGGCCCGGGCCGTGGAAAACCAGTGCTGCCTGCTGGGCGCGAACAAGGTCGGAAAACAGGGCGCCTTCCCCTTCGGCGGCCGCTCGATCTTCGTCACCCCCACGGGCAAAGTCACGGTCGCGGACGAGCGGAGCGAGGGGCTCGTCCCCGGGCACGTCGATCTTCAGACCGTCCTTGAAATCCGCCGGACGATACCTGCGCTGAACCACCGGCGCCCGGACGTGTATGCCGAAGTTCCGGACAATTCGGCAGAGATTCTTTGACGACATGATCAAAAGACATTATGCATCCACTTACTTACATGCATTCATGACCTTGTACGCACGCGCTTGACCAAGGGCGTACACCACCGCTTCCAAGGAGACACAATATGATTATCAAGGACTGGATGACCAAGGACGTGATCACGGTGGACCCCGAAACCTCCATGATGCGCGCAGCCAAGCTGATGAAGGAAAAGGGCATTCGCCGCCTGCCCGTGGTCGACGACAAGGGCAAGGTCGTCGGCATGCTGAGCGACCGCGACGTGAAGGAAGCTTCCCCCTCCAAGGCCACGACCCTGGACGTGCACGAGCTTTACTACCTGCTCTCGGAGATCAAGGTCAAAAACATCATGAGCCCCAATCCGCTGACCATCCTGGACACGGACACGGTCGTGAAGTGCGCGGCCATCATGCACGACAAGAAGATCTCCGGCCTGCCCGTCCTGAACGAGCAGGGAGAACTCGTGGGCATCATGACCCAGAACGAGGTCTACCGGGTACTCCTGAGCATCACCGGCATCTACCACGGCGGAATCCAGATCGGCCTCAAGCTGCCGGACCAGCGCGGAACCCTCAAGGAAGTGCTCGATTGCCTGCGCGGCCACAAGGCCAGGGTCATCTCCATCCTGACGTCCTACGACAAGGTCGAGGACGGATACAGGCAGGTCTTCCTGCGCGTCATGGACATGGAAAAATCCGTGCTGAACGAACTGAAGAAGGAACTGAGCGAGAAGTACGACCTCATGTTCTGGGTCCGGGACAGCATCAACTAGACGGCAACCACCACCCGCAACGCAAAGGCCCGCGGAAGCATCCGCGGGCCTCGTTTCGTGAGCGGCGCAAACAGGAAACTTTCGGGAGAACCCATGGAAGAGCACTACCCTATCAAGGACACCTTAAACGAGATCATCAACACGCTGCAGATCGCCCTGGACACGGACTACGTCATCGGGCTGCTGGTGGCCACGGCCATCATCTCGTTCATCATCGGCCGCATGAGCAGATAGCTCCGGCCGCGTTTCACGCCTCCCGGCCCCGCGTCACGCGGGGTTTTTTTTGCCCTGCGCCCCGCCCTCGCCGCCGCCCGCGTTGCAGGCCAGGCGGTGGCAGAAGGCCAGGGCGCCGGCTGTCAGCCGGGAACTCTCCCCCTCCCCTTCGTGCAGGATGAGCGGCGCGGCCACGGTCAGGCCCGGGCCGCCGTTCTTCAGGGCGCGGACCAGCGCCAGACGGGCGGGGCTGTGGAGAGTCGGGTGGACGAAGAGGATTTCCTTGGGCTGGAGCCGCGCCTGGCGCAGCAGATGGAGCAATTCGTCGGCGCGTTCGGCCAGGTGGATGAAGGCGCAGTGCTTGCGGTTGCGCACGGCCCATGCCGCGGCGCGGACGAAGTCGGCGAGGGACGCCCCGGCCTCGAACCGGGCCATGGTTTTGAACGCGTCCGGACAGACCCGGCCACTGGACGGATCACGGTAGGGCGGATTGCACAGCACCAGATCCGCGCTCTCGGGCGCGAGGCAGGCGGGCCTGCGCACATCCCCGGCCAGAAAGGCGAAGCGGTCCGCAAGGCCCAGACGGCGGGCGTTTTCCCGGGCATGTGTAAGCATGCCCGGATTCACGTCGAGACCGACCCCAAAAAAATCGGGGTGGTCCAGGGCCAGACCGAGCCCCACCACCCCGCAACCGGTGCCCAGATCGAGCACCCGGCCCCGCACCCGCTCCCGGCCGGCGAAGGCCGCCAGCAGGAGCGCGTCGAGAGAAAAACGGAATCCGTGCGGCGGCTGGGACAGCCCTCGCGGAAACCGCTCCCGGGCCAGACCGACAGCCGCCCCGTCCATCCTACTTCAGTACGGAGCGCAGCCGCTCCATGGCTTCCTGGACATTGGCCAGGCTGTTGAAGGCCGAGATGCGGATATACCCCTCGCCGCAGGCACCGAAGCCGGCGCCGGGCGTGCAGACCACGGCGGCCTTGTTCAGGAGCATGTCGAAGAAGTCCCACGAGCCCATCTTGCCGTCGATCCAGACGTACGGGGAGTTCTCCCCGCCCACGCACTCGTAGCCCAGGGCCGTCATCTCATTGCGGATGATGCCGGCATTGCGCAGGTAGCCATCCACCAGGGCCGTGGCCTGGGCCTTGCCCTCGGGCGAGTAGACGGCCGCAGCGGCCTTCTGCACGGGGTAGGACACGCCGTTGAACTTGGTGGTGTGGCGGCGGTTCCACATGGCGTGCAGGCTGTGGGCGTTGCCCTGCGCGTCCCAGGCCATGCAGGTCTTGGGCACCACGGTGAAGGCCAGGCGCGTGCCCGTGAAGCCCGCGGTCTTGGACAGGGAACGGAACTCGATGGCCACCTCGCGCGCGCCCTCGATCTCGTAGATGGACCGGGGCAGCTCGGGGTCGCGGATGAAGGCCTCGTAGGCCGCGTCGAAAAGGATCAGGGCCTTGTGCTGCCGTGCGTAATCGACCCACTCCTTGAGCTGGGCCTTGGTGATGGTCGCGCCCGTGGGGTTGTTGGGGTAGCACAGGTAGATGAGGTCCACGGGCTGGTCGGGCAGGGCCGGGATGAAACCGTTGGCACTGGTGCCGTCAAGGTAGACCAGGCCCTCGTAGCGGCCGTTCACGCTGCCGCCCGTGCGGCCGGCCATGACGTTGGTGTCCACGTAGACGGGGTAGACCGGGTCGGGGATGGCGATGCGGATGTCGCCGGCGAAAAGCTCCTGGATGTTGCCCGTGTCGCACTTGGCGCCGTCGCTGACGAAGATCTCGTCGGCCGCGACGTCGGCGCCGCGGGACTGGAAATCCTCGCGGGCGATCAGTTCGCGCAGGAAGTCGTAGCCCTGCTCGGGACCGTAGCCGCGGAAGGTGGCGGCGTCGGCCATCTCGTCCACGCCCTGGTGGAAAGCATCCACCACGGCCCCCGGCAGGGGCTGGGTCACGTCGCCGATGCCCAGGCGGATGATCTTCTTGTCCGGGTTGGCCTGCTGGAATGCGCTCACGCGGCGGGCGATGTCGGCGAACAGATAGGAGGCCTTGAGCTTCAGGTAGTTCTCGTTGATGCGGATCATATGCGGTCCTCTTCTGGGGGAGTTGGCGGTTCGTCGAAAAAGAAACGTCTAGCGGCAAAGCCGGCGTTGTTCAAGTCAGGCCTTGCCGCGACCCAGGCGGCGGCCCAGGACGTCGGCGAAAAGGCGGGCCTGGCTCACGCCCAGGCCAAGGCCCAGGGCCATGTACGCCGCCGCCCACAGCGGGATGAGGAGCAGGCTGACGCGCCCAAGCCCCGTGCTGGCCCAGCATCCGGCCAGCAGCGCGAAACTCAGGCCCAGGGACGCGAGGAGGTCGCGGCCCACCCGGAACCAGGGCCCCAGATGGCGGCGCAGGAAATACCCCAGCAGCAGCACGTTGACCCAGGCCGACATGGACGAGGCCAGAGCCAGTCCCACGTGCCCCAGATACTGCATGGAGACGAAGCCCGTGGCGACGTAGACCACAAGGCAGCCCATGGCCACGCGCACCGGGGTCCGCGTGTCGCCCAGGGCGTAGTAGGCCGAGGCCAGGGATCGCACGCTCGAAAAGGCGGGCAGGCCGATGACGAAGCCCAGCAGGGCCAGGGCCGTCCCGTGCACCGCGGCCTCCGAGAATTGCCCGCGACCGAAGAGCAGCTCCACCAGTGGTAGCGACAGCCCGGCCAGACCGGCAGCCGCAGGCAGGTTGACGAACAGCGTCAGGCCCAGGGACGAGGCCAGCGTGTCCCTGAACTCCTCCCGCCGCTCGGGCGCGGCCAGGGAGGACAGGGACGGCAGGGTGGCCACGCCCACGGCCACGCCGAAGACGCCCAGGGGGAACTGGAAAAGCCTGTCGGCGTAGTAGAGGTAGGAGACCGACCCTTCGGGCAGGAAGGACGCCATGCCGGTGCCGATGAGAATGTTGATCTGGTACACGGCCGAGCCCAGGATGGTCGGCAGCATCAGGACGCCGATGCGGCGCACACCCGGGCTCAGGGGCTCCACGGGCCCGGCCCAGGAGAACCCCTTGGCGCGCAGGATGGGCTGCTGCAGGAGCCACTGTCCCAGGCCCGCCACGAGCACGCCCCAGGCCAGGTACACGGCCACGTTCCCGCCCACGGCTATGGCCAGGAGGCTGGCCGCGATGAGCACGATGTTCAGGATGCAAGGCGCCAGTGCGGGCACGAGGAAGTGGCCCATGCTGTTCAGCACGCCCATGCACAGGGCCACGCCGGAAATGAACAGGATGTAGGGGAAGCAGATCTGCACGAGGGAAGCCGTCAGCTCGAACATATCGGGTCGCTTGGCCGCGAAGCCCGAGGCGATGAGCAGGGTCACGGCCTTGGGAAAAAGCAGGACAAGGAGAGTCAGGAGTCCCAGAATGACGACCAGCCAGAACTGAATGGAGCGGGCCAGGACAAAGGCCGCCCGGTCCCCCTGCTCCTGCCGCACGCGCACGAAGGTCGGCACGAAGGCCATGGTCAGGGACCCTTCGGCGAAGAGGCTCCTGAGCAGGTTGGGCACGCGGAAGGCCACGAAGAAGGCGTCGGCCAGCACGGACGCGCCCAGGGTATAGGCCATGATCAGGTCCCGCACGAGCCCCAGCCCGCGGCTGAGCATGGTCGCGCCGGAGACGATGGAGGCGTTTCTGACGATAGTTCTGTTGGTGGACACGTAACTCCCCGGAGGCTGAAGGCGATGCGGCACGATTCCGGCTCGTCGCCCGGAACCGCCCCTCTGTATCCGCAGCGCGCCGCCGCGTCCACAGGGACGTGCCCCGCTCCTCCGGGCCCGGCCCGGACGTCCGCTACCCGGCGGTTTCGGTCAGTGCCGGCAGGTCCAGGATGGAAATCTCGCGGCCCCGGGCCTCGATCAGGCCGTCATTGCACAGGCGGGCCAAGACCCTGGAAACGGTCTCCGGAGTGGTGCCCAGAATCTTGGCCACTTCCTGCCGCGAGACGGACAGGGTGACCCGCGCCGCATCCTGGCCGCGAACCCGCGCGGAGTGCACGAGAAAGGAGGCCACACGCTGGTGGATGCTGCGCAGGCCCAGATCCTCAATCATCTGGTAGGAATGCATGAGCCGCGTGTTGAGAATCCGCACGATGTTGAGAAGCACGCGCGGGGAGCTGCGCAACTGTTCCTCCATGCGTTCCCAGGCAAAGACGAGGACGCGGCAGGGAGCCATGGTCAGGGCGCTGACCGGGAGCGACCTGGCACCGTAGAGCGTGCAGAGACAGAAGGGTTCCCCGTCCTCGGCCAGGTACACGGTCTGTTCCCGCCCTTCGGCCGTGCTGCGGAAGAGCTTGAGGACGCCTGCGTAGAGCACGTGGAAGCTGTCGGCATCCTCGCCCTGATGAAAGACGAACTCCCCCGGGCCGTACGTCCTCCAGCCGGCACCCCGGCTCAGCTGCGAAAGCTCCCTCTCCGAGAGCCCCTCGAAAAGTCCCATGCCTGCCATGGCCTGCACGATTTCCACATTTTCCTCCCCAACTTGATCGTCATCAAGGCACACTGTCAGTACCCGGGATACCGTGTCCGTACAAGACTGCAAAACCCTGGCGGCCGCAGAGCTGCGGCGCCCGACCGAAAAGGAGGAACGTATGAGCATTCCCCGCCGGCAATTTCTCAAGTCCGCGGGCCTCGGCATCGCGGCCATGGCGGCCGGGCCGGCCCATGCCTGGGAGTCCAAGGCCCCGGACGACCCCCTGGGCTGTCTCGTGGACGCGACCCGCTGCATCGGCTGCCGCAAATGCGAACTGGCCTGCAACCAGGTCAACTCGCTGCCCGAACCGGCAACCCCCTTCGAGGACATGCGCGTGCTCGACGCCAAGCGCCGCCCCACCGCCGGCGCCTACACGGTCGTCAACCGCTACTACCCAGGAGCCCTGAACGATCGCGGGCAGCTGACGCCCGTCTTCGTCAAGATCCAGTGCATGCACTGCCAGGACCCGGCCTGCGTCTCGGCCTGCGTCACCGGGGCCCTGTCGAAGCTGGAGAACGGCACCGTGCACTACGACGTCACGCGCTGCATCGGCTGCCGCTACTGCATGGTCGCCTGCCCCTTCGAGATCCCGGCCTACGATTTTCACGACCCCCTCACCCCCCAGGTGCGCAAGTGCACCTTCTGCCTGGAACGCCTGGAGGAAGGCAAGATGCCCGGCTGCGCGTCCATCTGCCCGACCGAGGCCATCACCTTCGGACGCCGCTCCGTGCTGCTGCGCCTGGCCAGGGAGCGCATCGACAGCGACCCGGCCCGGTACGAGAACCACATCTACGGCGAACACGAAGCCGGGGGCACGAGCTGGCTGTACATCGCGGGCCAGCCCTTCGAGCGCCTCGGCTTCCCCGCGGTGCCCGACGAGCCCCTGCCCCGGCGCAGCGAGACCATCCAGCACGCCCTGTTCAGCTACCTCTGGTCGCCGGTGGTCCTGTTCGGAGCCCTGGCCCTGAGCATGAAGACCATCGCCTCCAGGCACAAGGACAAGGAGTAGACACATGCATCACCCCCGACCCATCGAGCGTCCCTTCTGGTCCCCGGGCGTGCTGGTCATGCTCGGATTCATGATCGCCGGCTGCGCGGCCCTCGCGGTCCGCTTCGTCTACGGCCTCGGATACGCCACCAACCTGTCCAACACCAACCCCTGGGGCATCTGGATCGGCCTGGACGTGGCCTCGGGCGTGGCCCTGGCCGCCGGCGGCTTCACCACTGCGGCCCTGGCCCACGTCTTCGGCCGCCACGCCTACGAGGCGGTGACGCGGCCGGCCCTGCTCACGGCGGCCTTGGGCTACACGTTCGTGGCCTTCGCCGTGTTCATCGACATCGGCCGTTCCTGGGCTATCTGGAAGCCCGTCTTCTTCCACAACTACAATTCCGCCCTGTTCGAAGTGGCCATGTGCGTCATGGTCTACCTGAGCGTGCTCTGGATCGAGATGGTCCCGATCCTGGCCGAAAAATGGGGCGCGAAAATCCCGCTGCTGGGCTGGCTCGACCGCAGGCTGTCGGCCTTCATGTGGATCTTCATCATCCTCGGCGTGGTCCTGTCCTGCATGCACCAGTCGAGCTTGGGCACCCTCATGGTCATCGCCCCGACCAAGGTCCATCCCCTGTGGTACACACCCTTCCTGCCCCTGCTCTTTCTTCTCTCGGCCTTCTCCGTGGGGTACCCCATGGTCATCGTCGAGACGAACCTGGCCACGACCTCCCTTTCCCTGCACCATGAAATGGAGGTCCTGACGCCCCTGTCACGCTTCACCATCGTGACCCTGGGGCTGTACATGGCCCTCAAGCTCTGGGACCTGCTGCATCGCGGCGCCCTGCCTTTGGCCTTCGACGGATCCCTGGCGGCCAACAGCTTCCTGGCCGAGGTCGGCCTCGGCGTGATCCTGCCCTGGACCCTGCTCCTCTTCCCCGCGGTGCGACGCTCCAGACGCGGCCTCTTCTTCGCCGCCCTGCTCGTGGTCGGCGGCGTGCTCCTGAACCGGGTCAACGTCTTCCTGGTGTCCTACAGGCCCCAGACCCAGACCATCCCGTACTTCCCGTCCATCGGCGAAATCCTCGTCACCGCCGGGGCCGTGGCCACCATCATGTTCCTGTACCGGGTGCTGGCCACCCACGCCCCGGTCCTGTCCGCACCCAAGCAGGAGGAAATGGCGCGATGAAGACAACCGCACCCACCCGCCTCGTTACGGCCGTCATCGGGGCGGCCGTCGTCCTGGCCCTGTCCGTGTTCCTGCCCGGCCCGGCCACCACGGCGCCCGAGACGGCCAAGCCTCTGGGGCCGGCGGAGAAAATCCGCACCCCGGCCAACCCCCGGCCCGACGGCTGGACGGCTCCGGATCATTCCGCCGCCCTGGAACGGGCCAGGGCGCCTCGGGACTTCGTGGCCAAGGTCCGACTCGAGGATCCCAAGCTACGCCAAATCAGGTTCAAGGACCTGGGGCTGGGCGTAGGGGACATCAAATTCTCGTACATGATTCTGGACAGCCCGCTGGTCAACACCTTCGAAAACCTCTACGGCCCGGCCCGCTTCATGCATTCCAAGCACGCGGCCAGCCTGAACGGCGACTGCGCCCTGTGCCACCACGCCAGCCCCGAGGGGGCCGACGCCGGAACCGACCGCCTGTCCGAGACCGTGGCCTGCAGGTCCTGCCACCAGGAGGCCTTCAACCCGGCCCATCCGGAACGCATCGGTCTCAAGGCGGCGTATCATCAGCAGTGCATGGGCTGCCACCAGGAAATGAACCGCGGACCCGTGGACTGCGTCGGCTGCCACGCCAAGCGCGTCCCGGACCACAAGGAGCTCGTGAAGCTGCCCGCCGACCCGTCCCCCATCGAGGTCACCACGGAATGCCTGCGCTGCCACACCCAGGCCGGCGAGGACATGATCAAAAGCGCCCACTGGCTGTGGAAGGGGCCCTCGCCCTTCACCGTCGAGCGCGAGAAGAAGGTCATGAGCGGAAAGGCCACGGACACCATGAACAACTTCTGCATCTCCCTGCCGTCCAACTGGCCCCGCTGCACTTCCTGCCATGCGGGCTACGGCTGGAAGGACGAAACCTTCGACTTCACGGACATGACCAGGGTGGACTGTCTGGTCTGCCACGACACCACGGACAGCTACCACAAGGCGCCCCCTGCGGCCGGCATGCCCGCGCCCGAGGTGGACCTGAAGTTCGTGGCCGAGAACGTCGGCAAGACGAACCGCAACACCTGCGGCAACTGCCATTTCCAGGGCGGTGGCGGCGACGCGGTCAAGCACGCGGACATGTGCGAGGTCCTGCGCTACCCCCAGCGCAACTGCGACGTGCACATGGGAGGCTATGACTTCGCCTGCACCGACTGCCACAAGACCGTGAACCACAAGATCAAGGGCCGCAGCACCTCCCTGCCCGTGGCCGAGGGTTCCAGGACCTGCGAGGACTGTCACACCAACAGGCCCCACTACGGCAACGGCATCCTCGATTTCCATCTCAACAAGCATACCGACTCCGTGGCCTGCAACACCTGCCACTCGCCCGTCTATTCCAAGTGCAAGGCGACCAAGACCTGGTGGGACTGGTCCGAGGCCGGCGACAAGTCCCGCCAGCCCGTCAAGGACAAGTTCGGCATGGAGGACTACAACTGGATGAAGGGCAGCTTCGAATGGAAGGAGTCCAAGAAGCCCGTCTACGCCTGGTACAACGGCTACATGGAGCGTCTGCTCCTGGGCGACCCCATCAGGCCCGACGCCGACAGTTTCGCTCCGGGCGAGAACCCGTCCGCCGAGGCCAAGCGGCGCATGAAGGGGACGAACATCACCGCGCCCGTAGGCAGCATCAAGGACCCGTCGTCGAAGATCTTCCCCTTCAAACTCATGGACGGCATCCAGCCAGCCGACGCCGTGCACGGCTACCTGCTGGCCCCGCACCTCTACCCGACGTCGCCCGACGACACGACGGCCTACTGGAAGAACCTGGACTGGCAGAAGGCCTTCGTCGACGGCATGAAGGCCGCGGGCCTGCCCTACAGCGGAGAATACAAATGGGTCCGGACGAACATGTACTGGGGCATCAAGCACGAGGTCATGCCCAAGGACATGGCCCTGTCCTGCGTACAGTGCCACGAGAGCCTGGACGGGGAGAAGACCTGCGACCGCTGCCACCAGGACAGGCGCGACATCGACTTCAGGAAGCTGACCCGCGCGGGCACGGACTTCCCGAAAATGCTCGCCGAGGGGCGTGACGTGGCCGGACTGGTCAACGCCACCGACTACATCGACTTCAAAGCCCTGGGCTACGAGGGGGATCCGATCCTCAAGGGCGGACGCTTCAAGAAGCTGCCTTTGGGGCGCATCGAACCGTGATCCGCGGTCGGCCTGCGGAGCCTTGAGGCTCCGCAGACCGGTCCCGCAAACAGTCCCGGAAACCTGGACAGCACGGCACACAAGCCGGTACACGCCGGATGATGAAAACCGCAATCCTTCCGGCCCTTCTCGTCCTCGTCCTGCTGGCAGGCGGCTGCGCCAAGCCCTCCGCCAGGCCCCATGACGCCACTGCCCTCGCCGCCATCCCCGATTCCGCCAACCCCAACGCCGCGGAAATGGCCGCCTTCGCACGGGCCTACCCGGAGGGCTCGGACCAGGCCAGGGCCGCCGCCTTCCTTCTTGAAAACCTGCCCCTGTCCGACCGGCTGTCCATGACCGCCGCCGACCTGCGCGAAAACGTCGACTACGCCTTCCTGGCCCGCAGCCTCATGCCCTGGGGCTCCCGCGTGCCGTGGGACGTCTTCCTGCACTACGTCCTGCCCCACCGCACCAGCCAGGAGCCGTTCCAGCCCAACCGGGCCATGCTCTTCCGCGAGCTCGGGCCTCTGTGCGCCACGGCCGAAAGCATGGAGGAGGCACTGTCGCGCGTGGGGGCGTGGTGTGCCGCCAAGGCGCAGTACCGCCCAACCTCGCGCCGCGACCTGGGCGTGCGGTCCATCCTCGACGCCGGGTGGGGGCGCTGCGAGGAGACCAACATCCTGTTCATCGCCGCGGCCAGGGCCGCCGGCCTGCCCGTGCGCCAGGCCATGGTCCCGTGGTGGCAGCACGCCGACGGCAACCACGCCTGGGTCGAGGCCTGGACCGAGGACGGCTGGAAATTCCTGGAAAGCGGCACGGAGTTCTCCGAGCTGAACCGAACCTGGTTCGCGGCCCAGGCCCCGCGCATGCCCAAGGTGGCGGCACTGGTCTTCGGCCGGTCCTCGGACCCTTCGGTGTACCGCACCGGTCCCGGCTATTCCCTGGCCGACAACACGGCCCCCTACGTCCGTCCCGTGCCCGTACGGGTCCGCGTGACCGTGGCCCACGACCAACCGGTGCCGGGGCACGATGTCTATTTCTCCGTCTACTCCCTGGGCGGCGTGCGGCCCGTGACCAAAGCCGTGACCGACGACCGCGGCCTGGCCGCGACCACCCTCGGTCCGGGCGTCTTTTTCGTCTCAAGCTCCGCAGGCGAGTTCCTGGCCTGGACCATGCTCGACACCCGCGACATGGAGGACATGGAGATCCGCCTGTCCCTGGACTCCCCGCGCCCCCTGCCCGACGTGCTGCAATTCGCGTCGCCCGAGGCGTCCGCCGAGCCCTTCGACGCCACGCCCAGCCCGGAACTGGGGCGCCTGCGGGAAGAGCGCGCGAAACGCTGGGACCCGCTGCTGCAGGGTCTGCCGGAACCCCTGCGCCAGAACCTGGCCCTGGCGGGCGACCGCGCGGCCGGCTGGCTGCGGCTTCTTAGGTCCGAGCCGGCTTCGCCCTGGACCCTCCCCCTGCTCGAAGCCCTGGACGACAAGGACCTCCTGCAGGCCGACCCGGACGCTCTGGCCCGGGAGACGGAGCTGGCCCTCGAAGCCCGGCGGGCCGCCGAACAGGCGGGCCTTGCCGTGGACGACGAGACGTTCCTGCGCTTCGTCCTCTCCCCGCGCATCCATCTCGAACCGTGGTCGCCCTGGCGCTCGGATCTGCTGCCCTGGCTCGGCGGTTCCCTGTCCCAACCCGTACGGTCCAAGGTCGAGGCCGTGCGCAAGCGGGTCGAGAAGCTCGAAAAGCTGGAGCCGTCCATCATGGGCTCCCCCCTCACACCGGCCCAGACCCACGCCGCGGGCTACCTCGCCACGTCCATGGACAAGGGCGTCCTGGCCACGGCCGCCCTGCGCGCCCTGGGCGTGCCGGCCCGCTACCAGCCCGACTTCGACGGCTTGGAATACTTCGACGGCGCGAAATGGAACTTCTGGGAACTGGAGCCCCGCGCCCCGGCCAGCGGGGCCCTGCGGCTGACGGGAGAAGGGGAACTCAGGCCACTGCTCGATTTCGGCGTGGCCCGGGTCGAAAAGGGACACCTGCGCCCCCTGGACGACCTGCCGTGGGAACAGGACGGGGAGGCCTTGCGCTGCGCCCTGCAGCCGGGGCCGTACCTGCTCGTCCTGCCGCGCCGGGAGGGGCTGCGCGCCACGGTCCGTCTCAAGGAGTTCTCCGTCACCGCCGACGCCGTGACCGATGAAACCGTCCAGGGCGTGAA
Organism: Desulfomicrobium salsuginis; assembly: GCF_054657795.1. Taxonomy (NCBI): domain Bacteria; kingdom Pseudomonadati; phylum Thermodesulfobacteriota; class Desulfovibrionia; order Desulfovibrionales; family Desulfomicrobiaceae; genus Desulfomicrobium; species Desulfomicrobium salsuginis. Next base: position 145,730 of record NZ_BAAHYA010000001.1, read on the forward strand.
CGCGGCAGGCCAGTGACATCCGGACAAACCGGGCCGGCCGCATTGCAAGCCCGCCCGGTTTGCTCTACATCATGGGCAGAAACACCACCCCGCGAGGCTTGACTATGAACAGACACATCCTGCTGACCGTCAGTGACAACTACAGTTCCCTTTTCGCCGTCCGTTTCACGGCAGGTTTCTTCAGCCGTTTCGAGGACCTGAACATAACCCTGCTCTATGTCGCTCCCAACCCCAAGGCCGGCCTGACCGAGGCCGAAATACTGCAGGATTACGGCAACCTGTCCCGGCGGGAGGCGCAGACGCGCAACCTGGCCCAGACGGCCCTGGACAAGGCCGAGGAAATCCTGATCATGAAGCGCTTCCCCAAGGAGAACATCCACCGGAAGATCGCCTTCAAGCAGCTCGGCACGGCCAACGACATCATCCAGGAAGGCATCACCGGCATGTACGACGCCATCGCCCTGGGCCGACGCGGCCTGTCGCGCCTGGAGGAACTCATCGACGAGAGCGTCAGCAAGCAGGTCTTCACCACGCCCATGGACATCCCCCTGTGGGTTTGCCGCGGCCACGAGAAGCCGGATCCCAAGATCCTGCTCTGCACGGACGGGTCCCCGGCCAGCCTGCGCTGCGCCGACCACGTCGGGTTCATGCTCAAGAACGAGCCGGAACACCGCATCGACCTGCTGCACGTCGTGGCCCACGCCTCCTCGGCCGTGCCCGCCGAGGCCCTGGCCGCCACCCGGCGCATGCTCGAGGAAAACGGCATCGCCGCCGACCGCATCACTCAGCAGGTCGTCGAAGGCGTCAACACCGCCGACACCATCCTGCGCGTGGCCCGCGAGGGCGGCTACGGCGTGCTGGCCACGGGACGCACGGGCCGGGGCGAAACCCGCAGCCTGCACCTGCTCGGCTCGGTCAGCATGAACCTGCTCAAGCACCTCGAATCGGCGACGCTGTGGATCAGCCACTAGGCCGTAAGAACAACCCTGAGGCCCGTCGGCTTCAATTCTGCGGGAATTTCACGACAGGGGCGCGATGCGCCCCTTTTTTTGCGCCCTGACCCGGGCCACGGCCTTTTTCACCGCCAAAGGAAAAAGGCCGAGCAGGGCGAAGGCCAGAAGCATGGAGGGGGAGAGGATGCCCGACAGGGACTCAAGGCGCCCCAGTTCCCTGCCGGCGTTGACGTAGACCATGGTCCCGCCGAGCATGCCCAGCTGCGAGACCCAGTAAAAGGTCCGCGCCGGCATGGGCGTCAGGCCCATGACCAGGTTGATGACGAAGAAGGGGAAGACCGGGATGAGGCGCAGGGTGAAGAGGTACCAGGCCCCTTCCCGCGCCACGCCATCGTTCACGGCCGCGAGCCTGTCGCCGAAGCGGCGCTGGACCGCGTCGCGCAGCAGGTAGCGCGACATGAGGAAGGCCATGGTCGCGCCGATGGTTGAGGCGAAGGACACGGCCAGGGTGCCCACCCAGAAGCCGAAGACCGCCCCGCCGACCAGGCCCATGACCGTGGCCCCGGGCAGGCTCAGGGCAGCCATGAGCACGTAGCACAGGAAATACCCGCCGACCATGAGCGCCCCGTGCTGGGCGTAGGCCTCCCGCAGGGAACCGAGGGAACCCTGCACGGCCGCAAGGCTCAGGAAGCGCTGCAGGTCCAGGGCGAAGAACAGGGCCACGGCGACCAGCACGCCCAAGCCCAGCCAGAGTCTCTTCCTCATTGCCCGTCAGCCGTGAAGAGCGCGTCGTGGATGGCGGAGACCAGGGGCTGGGGCAGCGGGTCTTCGAGGAATATCTCGTACTTGGAGGCCGTGCTGCTGATGGCCAGGACCCTGTTGCCCGCCTCCTCGAGCATCCCCAGTACCGCGTCGACCCGCTCGCGCTGGGCCGCCACGCGCGAGCCGATGAGGGACAGGCTGACGCAGGGCACGCCTTCCATGGCCGCGGCGTGCTTTTCGTCCACGACCACGACGGTACGGCCCTCGACGGACTGGCACAGGCGGCAATCAGGGGGCAGGGGCACGCCGGCGCCGAAGGCGATCCAGCGCAGCCGGTCGTAATAGACCATGGACTGCAGGGTATCGCGGTTCAGGTTCTCGCTGGAGACGATGGTCCCGATGCGGCCCGAGCTGCTCGAACCGGCGGCGATGCGCACGCCCAGGCGGCGGGCGTACTCCACGGCGTCGTCTTTCAGGACCTTGGCTCCGGCGGCCGACATTTCGAGCATGGTCTCGTAGTCCACCGTGTCCAGGCGCCGGGCCGAGGGGGCCAGTCGCGGATCCGAGGTGTAGACGCCGTCCACGTCGGAGTAGATTTCGCAGACGTCGGCCTGCAGGGCAGCGGCCACGGCCACGGCCGTGGTGTCGGACCCGCCGCGGCCCAGGGTGGTGATCTCCCGGGCCGTGGACACGCCCTGGAAGCCCGCCACCACGGCGATCCGGCCCTCGTCCAGGGCCTGGCGCAGGCGATCGCCCCTTATTTCGAGAACGCGCGCGTCGCCGTGGTTGCAGTCGGTGATGAGGCCGATCTGGGAGCCCGTGAAGGACACGGCCAGCCCCGGCCGCAACCCGTTGATGGCGATGCTCATCATGGCGATGGAGATGCGCTCCCCGGCCGAGACGAGCATGTCCATCTCCCGCGGGTCCGGGCGCTCTGCCAGTTCGTGGGCCTGGCGCACCAGGGCGTCGGTGCTCTTGCCCATGGCCGAGACCACGACCACCACCTTGTCCCCGGCCTCGTGCCGGGCCACGATGCGCCGGGCCAGGTCCCGGATCTGCTCCGGAGTGGCCACGCTGCTGCCTCCGTATTTCTGAACGACCAGAGCCATTTTATCTCCTTACGGCGCCATCTTGACGATGCGCGGGGTGAATGTCGCGCGGATGCGCACCAGGTCGGCCTGGGCGGCCATGACCGCGCGGATGTCCTTGTAGGCCATGGGCACCTCGTCCAGGCCGCCCGAAAGCAGCCGCACGCCGTGTTCCCGCAGCACGTGTTCCAGATCCCCCCGCCGGAAGCGCTTCAGCGCCTCCTGGCGGCTCATGGCCCGGCCCGCCCCGTGGGCCGCCGAGCACAGGGACAGGGGGTTGCCCAGTCCCTCGACCACATAGGCCGGGTCGATCATGGTCCCGGGGATGATGCCGACGACCCCGGCCCCGGCCGGCGTGGCGCCCTTGCGGTGCACGACGACCTCGCGGCCGCCGTGGGTTTCCTTCCAGGCGAAATTGTGGTGGTTCTCGGCCCCCCAGACGGGTGAGAGTCCCAGATGCCCGGCCACGGCGGCGTGGATCAGGGCGTGGTTGGCCGCGCTGTAGCGGCCCATGAGCTCCATGGCGGCCCAGTATTCGCGGCCCGGATCCGTGTCCAGGCCCAGCCAGGCAAGGTGCCCAAGCTCTCTTGGCAGCTCGCGGTGCAGCCGCCTGGCCAGGGAGGAATAGTACTTGGCCACCTCCCCGCCCGTGCCCCGGCTGCCGCTGTGGGACAGCAGGGCCAGGTAGCGCCCCTCGGCCAGTCCGGGCAAGGCGCGGGGCACGTCCAGCACGCCCCACTCCACGAAATGGTTGCCCGAGCCGCTCGTGCCGAGCTGCCCCCAGGCCGTGTCGCGCATGCGCGCGGTGACGGGCGAGAAACCCCAGTCCTCGTGCATGACGGGGTGGTCCTTGCGGGCCGTGAATTTCCCGCCCACGCCGAAGCACGTCTCGCGCTCCAGGGCCTGGGCCAGTTCGTCGGCATGGTCGTCCACCAGGTCGGGCGGCACGACGAAGACGCTCATCTTCATGCGGCAGGCGATGTCCATGCCCACGCCGTAGGGGATGACGGCATTGTCCACGGCCAGGACGCCGCCGATAGACAGGCCGTAGCCCACATGGGCGTCGGGCATGAGCGCCCCTGACACGGCCACGGGCAGGCTCGCACCGTCGCGCATCTGCTTCACGGCCTGGGGGTCGAGGTCCTCGCCCCAGGACCGCCAGGGGACTTCTTCCACGCGCGCGGCGGCAGCCGGGACGCCATCCCCGGACGCCCCGCGGGACGCCCCCGAACGCAGCATCCCAGCCAAAGCCCCCAGGATGGGGTGGTCGGCGAAAGATTCGGGCCTGTCCGCAAGGCGGTTGAAAAGTCGGCGCAAGGCCTTGCCGCGCACCCCCTCTTCCTCCAGCTCGCGCACGCACCCGCGGACCACGGGCAGCAATTCCTCCGGGATGCCCAAGGCCGCGAGCCGGAAAGGCAGGTCGTTCTGTTTGCGCTTGGCGGACATGGCGGAAGTCTAGCCCCTTTTTCCCGTTTCTCCAAGACAATCCGCCGGGATGGAAAACCGGGCCGGATTCAGCCTGCGGACGGATACCGAACGACGAACGACAAAATGCGGCCGAAACAAACGGTCATTCTCCGAACATATTGATCTTCCGAACGAATCATTCTAGTGAGGCAGTGGCGAAGAAACTTGGGAGGACCTTATGGCGAAATTTCTCTTCATCCTGAGCAGGGACGACAACGAATCGGCCACGCGCTGTTTCCAGTTCGCGCGCATCGCCCACGGCAAGGGGCATCACGTCAACCTGTTCCTCATCGACGGCGGCGTGGCCTGGGCCGACACTGCCCGCGACCTGACGGTCAAAACCACCACCGGCGACTGCCCGGCGGACTATCTGCCCTATCTGGTGGAATCCGAGGTGGAGATCGGCGTCTGCACGCCCTGCGCCAGAAACCGCGGCCTGGACGAGGCGCGCTTCCACCCGAACATGCTGCTCGACGGCGGGCCGCACCTCATCGACATGGCGGCCGAATCCAAGGTGTTCAACTTCTAGGAGTGACGCCGCCCCGGCTCCCGGTCGACCGTGGCCGCACTTATGATGGATTCCCGCCTTCGCGGGAATGACATTGAGAGAGTGCAGGATTTCCGTCATTCCCGCGAAGGCGGGAATCCATCGTCTTTCCGAACGGTGGTCTTTACCGGAAAACACGTCACGGCCCGGGACCGGCCGCGGGCTATCTCCGCAGCGACCGCAGGATAAACCTGCGGGTCTCGTCGAACAGGGCCGGGTCGCCGAAGGGGCTGAGAAAGACCGTGCGCACCGCGCCGACCATGGCGGCGTAGATCATCAGGGCGCAGTCCCGGACCGGGACCTCGGCGACGGTCCCGTCGGCGATGCCGCGTTCGAGGATCTTCTCGATCTCCTCGATGAGTTCCCGGAACTTGGCCCCGATCTTCTGCCGGTCAAGGTGCGGGTTGTCGTCGCTGAAGGGCGAGCAGCGGATCAGGGTGGGGAAAGTGGCGCGGTTGGCCAGGGTGTAGGACAGGTAGGACGAGACGAAGATGTCCACTGCCTCCAGGCCGCTGCGGGCGCGCTCCATGTCCTTGCGGATGAGGGCCAGCATGGCGTCGATCATCTCCTGGCCGGCCACGAGAAAGAGCTTCTCCTTGTTCCCGAAGTAATGGGAAACGAGGCCGAAGGCCACGCCGGCATGCTGGGCGATCATGCGCATGGTCGTTCCGGCGTACCCGTACTCGGCGAAAAGGGCCTGCGCCGCAGCCAGAATCTCGTCACGTTTGCTCACGAACATCCATCCTTGTCGAGATTGTGCATCACCACCCCCTACGCGTCGAGTTCAAGCCCCACCGGGCAATGGTCCGACCCCATGACCTCAGACTCGATCCAGGCCTCGCGGACCGCTCCGCGCAGTTCCTCGGACACGAAGAAATAGTCGATGCGCCACCCCGCGTTGCGCGACCTGGCCCCGTAGCGGTAGGTCCACCACGAGTAGGCGTCGGGGATGTCGCCGTGCCGCAGGCGGAAGGTGTCGAGATAGCCGTGCGCCATGAAGCGGTCCATCCAGGCCCGCTCGATGGGCAGAAAGCCCGAGGTGTTTTCGTTGGCCTTGGGGTTCTTCAGGTCGATCTCGCGGTGCGCCGTGTTGAAATCGCCGCAGACCACGATGGGCTTGTGACGGCGCAGGTCCTGGGCGTGAGCCAGGAAGGCGTCGTAGAAGCCCATCTTGAAGTCCAGGCGCTCCTGACTCATCTGGCCGTTGGGGAAGTAGATGTTGAAATAGTGGAATTTCTCGAATTCCAGGCGGATGACGCGCCCCTCCCCCCGGAAGCGGTCGTCGGGCAAGCCGAACTGCACGACCAGGGGTTCGAGTCGCGAATAGCAGGCCGTGCCGGAATAACCCTTCCTGCCGCGCGAGGCGTTCCAGTAGCAGCGGTAGCCGTCGAACAGCCGGTCCTCCCCTACCTGGTGCTCGTCGGCCTTGACCTCCTGCAGCCCCACCACGTCGGGCGCGGTGCGCACCAGCCAGTCCGCGAAACCCTTACCCAGGACCGCGCGGAAACCGTTCACGTTCCAGGAATAGAGACGCAGGCTCACGACACGCCCCGCAAGCCGGCCACGAGACCTTCGGGGGTCTCGTCGATGCGCACGTAGCCGCCGGCGGCAAAGGCCCCCGGGTTCAGTACGTGGGAGCGGCCGATCCGCTCCTCGCCGACGCCTTCGTGGATGTGGCCCGTGACGACCACGGCCGGCTGGTATTTCTCGATGAGGGCGCGCACGCCCGGGCTGCCGACATGGGCGCCCGACGGCAGCCTGTCGACCACCTCTCCGCGCGGGGGGGTGTGGATCATGAGGATGACGTGCGCGAAGGCGCCCGCCACCTCCAGGGCGTCGTGGGCCCACTGGCAGATCTGCGCGTCGGCGACCTCGGACGGAGTGCCGAAGGGCGTCGGCGTGGAGTAGCCCACTGCCGCCAGGCAGACGCCCCCGCCCAGGTCCGTGACCCGATTGTGGGCGTTCAGACCGCGCTCGGTCAGGATACGGTCCACGGCCTGGGTGTCCATGTTCCCGATCTGGGCCAGGACGCGCGGGTTCATGGCCGCCACGGCATCGACGATGCCGGCCGCCCTCTCCCGCGTCCCCAGGTTGGTCAGGTCGCCGGACAGGAAGACGCCTTCCGCCCGGCCGATATCGTCAATCCGCTCCACGGCGGAGATGCGCTCATGAATGTCGCCGAAAACGATCCAGAACCGGTTTGCCATTTGCCTCCCATCCTCACTTTGAGTACGTGTCCATGCGCACATCATGGTAAAGGAGCGGCCACCGTCATGCAAGAGCCCAGCAAAACCCTTCTCCGCGCCGACATGCGCCAAAGGCGCCAGAGCCTGCCCCCCGAGACGGTGCTGGCGGACAGCGCACACATCCTCGAACGGCTGATGTCCGAGGACCGCATCCGGCTGGCCCGTTCCGTCATGCTCTACCTGCCCGCCCGAAACGAGGTCGACACCTGGCCCCTGCTCGACCACTTCTGGGCCCGCGGAAGCGAAGTCTTGCTGCCGCGCTGCTGCGACGGCCGGCCGGGCATCATGGAGGCCTTCGCCGTGTCCTCGCGGGCCGAGCTCGGCCCGGGCTGCTTCGGCCTGGTGGAACCCCTGCCCGAGGCGGCCCTGCGCGTGCCCGACCCGCAGCCCGAGGCCGTCCTGGTCCCGGCCCTGGCCTTCGACCGGCGCGGCTACCGCCTGGGCTTCGGCGGCGGCTACTACGACCGCTTCCTGCCCACCCTGACCTGCCGCCCCCTGCTCGTCGGCCCCGCCTACGCCTTCCAGCTCGTGGACACGCTTCCGACGGAGCCCTGGGACCATCCGGTCCACCTCGTCATCACCCCGGCGGAGACCCTCCGCACCCTCGCGGAGCCCCAGCCATGAGCATCGACCACATCGACTTCCGTTTCCCCGGCCTGGACAGGGTGCGCTGCATCTTCACCGCCAGAGGCGGCGGCCGCAGCGCCGGCCCCTGGGCGTCGGCCAACCTCTCCCTGGAGGTGGGTGACGACGAGGCCGCCGTGCGGGCCAACCGTCAGGAACTGCGCCGGAATCTGGGTCTGAATGTCTGGCAGGAGCTGCGGCAGGTGCACGGCCAGGCCATGCACTTCGACCTGGAGGACGACTTCATCGGGGGCGCGGTCCTGGAGGGGGACGGCCTGTGCACGAACAGGCCCGGACATGCCTTGGTCATGAAGACCGCAGACTGCCAGGCCCTGCTCATGGCGGACACGACAGGACGCCACGTGGCCGCCCTGCACTGCGGGTGGAGGGGTAACGCCGTCAATTTTCCAGCGACGGGCGTAGGCGCATTCTGCGGACGCTACAACCTTTCGCCCGCCGACGTGCTCGTTGTTCGCGGTCCTAGCCTGGGTCCGGGCCACAGTGACTTCGTCAATTTCGAGACCGAATGGGGGCCAACCTTCACCCCCTGGTTCAACCCCGCCACCCGCCGCATGGACCTCTGGGCCCTGACGCGCGACCAACTCGCCGCCGCCGGCGTCAGACCCGCCAACATCTTCTCCCTCGACATCTGCACCGCCTCGTCCCCGCAGTTCTTCTCCTACCGCAGGGACAAGATCACAGGCCGCCAGGCCGGCATCATCTGGATCGAATAGCCACGGTTTCGGAAAAAACGCCTCCGGCGGGCAGGGGGCACGTCCCCTGCCCGCCGCTCATCACTTTCTTTCCTCAATCCCTCTGTAACCGCTCAATCGCCCCCATCTTCCATGGTGGCAAATGATCTGCGATAAGGCATGAAGGAAAAATACCCTATTTTTTGCGCGGTTTGGGCTTGGGGAGGCTTGGGAGAAGGGATCGGTCCACGTGCTGCGGCATGAGCGCCCGCATGTCTTCCGTGGTCTGCGTTGCGGGGAAGCGTTCGAAGAGGAATTTCAGGTAGGCCTGGGGCTCGATCTCGTTGGCCTTGGCGGTTTCCACCAGGGAAAAGAGCATGGCGCTGGCGTCAGCGCCCTTGGGGGCGCCGGCAAAGAGCCAGTTTTTCCGACCCAGGGCCACGGGGCGGATGGCGTTCTCGGCCGCGTTGTTGTCGGGCGTGAGCAGGCCGCAGTCCACGTAGCGCACGACCCGGCGCCACTGGTTTCGGGCGTAGGTCATGGCCTGCCCGAGCAGGCTTTTGGGCGGGACGTGATCGATGCGCTCATCGAGGATGGTCCGTATCGCGTCGAGGATGGGTACAGCCAGTTCCCTGCGTTTGGCGACCTTTTCCTCCGGCTCCAGTTCTTTGATGTTGTGCTCGACCTTGTAGAGCAGGCCGATGAGATCCAGGATCTCCTTGGCCGTCCCGTGCATGATCTTTTTCGAGGTCGCCTTCTGGACGTCCATGAACTTACGACGGATGTGGGCCATGCAGCCGACATGGATGATGCCATCCGATTCACCGAGAGTCTGGTACCCGGAGTAGCCGTCGGTCTGGATGTAGCCCTTGTACTCGCCCAGATACTCTCTGGGGACGGAACCCGATCTGGACGGATCGTAACGATAGACCACGGTCGGCCGCTCGGGGTTGCCGCCACGGAAGAGCCACAGGTACGACGTCGAGGTATCGGATCGTCCAGGCTCCTTGAGGACTTGCAGGGTGGTTTCGTCCATGTTGATGACCGGGCCGGATCGGATCTCCGCCTGGAACAGTTCATGGAGCGGTTCCAGCGCCTTGGCCACGGCCATGGCCCATCCGGACATGGAATGGCGCGGAATGTCCACGCCCAGGCGGGCGAACTGCTTGGTCTGGCGGTAGAACGGCATGGCATCGACGAACTTTGCGGTGATGACCTGCGCCAGCAGGCTCGGCGTGGCGATGCCCTTGGGGATGATCTGCGGCGGCATGGGCGCAATGCGCACCACCGGCATGCCCTCCTCGCCGTCACAGGCCGGGCAGGCGTACTTGGGCCGGATATGGCGCTCGACCTGCATGATGGCCGGGACGTAGTCGAGCTTTTCGGAGACTTCTTCGCCGATGCGCTTCAGGCAGGTCCCGCAGGCGCAGACTTTCTGGTCCTCGGGCAAATCGTGAGTGATTTCGATGCGCGGCAGATTGTCCGGCAGGGGCTTACGTCCCCGCTTTGCTCTGGTGTGGGCCGGGACCTCGACGACGGGTACTTCTACCGGTTTCGCCTCTGCGATCCTGACGATGGGAAGCGGCAGAATGCCCTGGTAGAGGTCTTTGGATTTCTCGGACTTGGGAGCGTACAGGGCGGCCTGCAACAGGGCCACGCGGTCCTGGAGATGGTTAATCTGCTGGTAGCAGTCGCAGACCAGATGCTTGAGTTGCCCGACGTCGTCGGGAAGGTTTTCAATGTCTCCCATGCAAATGCATTTAGCAATAATGCATTGAAATAGCAAGGATTTTATTGCTAGAGAACCGATTTGTAGTATAGTCTTTGATGGGCTCCTTGCGGCGTCAGCGTGAGTCCATCAAGGAGCCAGCCGAGCTGCTGCGGGGTGACGTTCATGACCTCGGACACCCGCTCGGGCCAGCAGAAACGATGCTTCTCCAGGCGCTTGTACCAGAGACAGAATCCGTTGTGGTCCCAATACAGCACCTTGATGGCGTCGCGCCTGCGGTTGCAGAAGACGAAGAGGTGCCCGGAGAAAGGATCCAGATCAAGGATTCCCTGGACCATCATGCTCAGCCTGTCGATACCGGCCCGCATGTCCGTGGTGCCGGGAGCGAGATAGACCTTGGCCGCGGGCATCCTCAGCATCGGGGCTCCAGCACGGATAACAGCCGGGTCAGCGTGACCTCGTCGAAGTCGGCCGGGATATCGAGGGCGTAACGGGTGCCGACCATCAATCCGATGGACGGAGCCTTCGGTGCCAGGGTGAATGGGAGAGGGACGATTGCGGGCGGCAAGGCGGACACGTCCACTGATGCCGAGCGCGATTTACGCAGCCAGTACCGGAATGAGCTGAAATTCAGGCCGTGCGCCGTGCAATACGCGGCCTTGCTCATGCCGCTGTGCCGCCAATGCTCAACATGAGCGAGCCATCGGGCAGCGCGGTTCTGGCGGATGTGAGATTTCATAAGGACCTCCTTGGATTGAAGGTCCTTTATCTCATAGCTTGAAATTATTGGAAGATGGGCTTCGCTGAGCGCTTACATCCCTCTCGCATCGCCACAAGCGTTTCGTCGCGGGCCGGGCAAGGGCTGTCGGCTGTCCGACCGAGCCAGGCATCGTTTGCTTCCCGGCCGTCAATCGCCCAACGCACCGCACCCTGCCCAAAACTCAAGGCCGGGAAGCATTACGAGGCCCGCGAGGAAGTTCCGACAGACCTTGCCCGGCCCGCGACGAAACGCGTTTCCCGAAGTACACCATCGCCCAATAATTCTGGATCCCCGCCTTCGCGGGGATGACGCCCAGATGAGAAGTCGACAACTTACAGAGCCACATCCCCTGCACCCAGTTCGTCTCTTTCTTTCCTCAAACCCTTCCATACCACTCCAAGCGTTTCGTCGCGGGCCGGGCAAGGGCTGTCGGCTGTCCGACCGAGTCAGGCATCGTTTGCTTCCCGGCCGTCAAACGCCCAACGCACCGCACCCTGCCCAAAACTCAAGGCCGGGAAGCATTACGAGGCCCGCGAGGAAGTTCCGGCAGACCTTGCCCGGTCCGCGACGGAACGCGCTCCCCGCAAAAAAAACGCAGCCCCCTCGGATATCATCATCCTTGGGGGCTTCGAATTGAGCACCGCCGATCTCATCATCCCACGGCAATCGCCTAGCCTTTGCGGCTGACCACGCTGCTGCCCAGGGGGGTGACCATGGCGCCGTTGCGGTAGCCCGTGATGCGCTTGTTTTCCCGGCGCAGCTTCAAAAGCTCTTCCTTGAGGGACTGATGCAGCTTGCGCGCCTCGTGACGCAGCATGGCGTTCATGTCCCGGATCTGCTCCAGCTTGTCGAGAAACGCCTCGTCCTGCCTGGCCGACTCGTCGCTCACGTACATGCCGATGGCCTGCTCGCGTTCAAGGAGCACGGAACACAGGCGCTCCGTGTCCCGCTCCCCGATGCTGGCCAACTCTTCCCGGCACAGCCCCATGATGCGCTCGTAGCCTTCGCCTGCCTCAGCCATGGCTGTTCTTCTTGACCGAGGCCTTCACGGACTCGCGCAGCTGGGCCACGATGGCCTTGGTCTTTTCGACGAGGGGCAGGTACTCGTATTCCAGCAGGTCGGCCAGCAGAATCCAGTCCTCGTTCTCCTGGATCTCGATCATCTCCGAGAAGAGCGATGAGAGATCGCCCAGGGATTCTTCGAAATCCATCGACGAATCGGCCACGAATTCGTTTCTGAGCACGCCGACCATGTTCATGAAGTCGCGGTTGACCTCCAGCAGGTCCGAGTACAGCTCCAGGGCCTGTGCATCGTCGGCCTGCCGGAACAGGTCGGCGACCTGCCGTCCGGCCGTGGCCATGAGGGACACGACCTTGTAGAGTTCGCGGGTGATGCTCTGGGCCATCTCCGACGTGTGCACGGAGATGATCTCGACCCGGTCGATATACGAGGCTTCCATGTCCTCGGCCTGATGGGGATAGATCTCCGAAAAGGCCTCGTTGTTGACCAGGACGTCCGTCACGATGCGGCTCTGCATCGACGTGTCCGACATGATTTTTTCGATGATCTGTTCGAGGTTCTCGAAATTGTGGACCTCGAAGGGGGTACGCTGGCCGTCTACGATGATCATTGTGCTGTCCTCCGCAGTGACAGGGGATAATTTTTCCGGATGCCTAGGGGCTAATCAACATTCATGCCAGCGCGAGCCGACGTCCGAAGGCGGCCAGAAGTTCGCGGTAGGCCGCGCACTGGGCCAGAAAGGTCGGCATGTCCGCGGCCTGGTCCCGCGACTGGTATCGCCACATGGGATTGAGCACCCCCAGAGAGGGGCTGCCTGCAAAAATATCCTCGAGATTGCGGCAGTTGGCCAGGAATCTGGCCTTGACGGACGAATCCGGACGCAGGGCCAGCAGGCGCCCCTGCTCCTCCAGGAGGGTCAGCATGAGGGCGCAACGCTCCAGTTCCGCGGCGAGGCTGCGGCGGAAATCGGAGTCCCGGCCGGGCCAGGCCGGACAGGTTTCGTCCTGGCTCCGGTCAAGAAATTGACGATAGACGTCGCGCTGAATCCCGATCCAGAGGCTGCGGTCTTCGTGCCCATGCCCGGACAGGGAGACGAGGTCCATGTACCCCCGCCCGTCGCGGCGGGCCGTCCAGACCCTGGCGGGGAACCCGGCCGGAACCGTCCGGTCGCCGGACATGGCCGACGCCAGCAGTTCGCCGACGGCACCGCCGTCCACGGCCTCCCGGCAGGCCAGCCCGCGGGGGCAGCGCTCGCCGAAGGAGCACGGATGGCACGGCAGGTCCGGTTCCAGGCTGATGGAGCCTTCCAGATAGGGACCCGTGTCGAAGGGCTGAGCCGTGGCCAGGAAGATGGCGCAGACGGGCACGCCGAGGCCGGCTGCCAGGTGCATGGTGCCCGTGTCGTTGGTCAGCAGGAAGTCCATGCGCGAGAGGACCGCGGCCAGGGTCGGCAGGTCCGTGCGGCCCGTCAGGTCCGTGCAGGGGTAGTCGGCCAGTTCCGCGAAACGGCGCGCCAGGTGCCCTTCCGCCGCCGTGCCCAGGAGCACCGGCGTGCGGCCCGTACGCGACAGGATGACGCGCCCCGCGCGGACGAAGGCCTCCACGGGCCAGCGCCGATAGTCCTGGCTGGCGCCGAGCTGGAAGGCCACATGACCGCCGGGAGTGTCCGCCAAAAGATCGGCGGCCCGGGCCAGGGCTGCCTGGTCCGGAGCCCGCAACCGGAACTCGCCGGGCGCAAGGCCGGCCACGCGCTGGAAAAGGTCCACCAGATTGAAGGGGCTGCAGCCGCGATAGGTCGAGGCAGCCTGCAGGAAAACGGCCCACGGCGTGGAGTACTGCCCGAAGCCGTCGCGGTCCAGGCCGAAGCCCTGGACGTCGCCGCCATGGGAGGCGCGCCCGAGAAGGCGGGCCGCCAGGGTCGGCGTGAGGTTCAGGACGCTGTCCGGGGCGTCGGCCGCGGCCGAGTCCAGCCAGGCGCACAGCTCCGCTGCGGCCAGGGTCCAGTCCTGGTCCAGGCGCGCCAGAAGCCTGGCGCCCGGCAGCGGGCGGACGCCGTCGACGTCGCGCAGCAATGCCGCCGCGCCCTTGAAAGCGTCGAGGCAGACCAGGCTCGTTATGGACCCTCGACCCTTGAGCCCGCTGAAAACGGGCTGGGTCTGCAGAAGATCGCCGAACCGGGTCAGATTGATGACCTGGATGTGCATGCGAGAGGATCAAACAAAAGGCGTGCCAAGACATGTGCGCCCCTGCCCGGCTGCAGGAACGGCCCTACCCGGCCTCGTCCTTGTCCAGAATCTCGTTCTTGTAGGCTTCGAACCGGGACGCGGCCCGGATGGCCGTGCCGACGAAGGCCAGGAACGAGAAGAAGATGAGGGAGATGTTCAGGATCAGCCACCTGTCCTGGCGCAGGTCGCGGCCCATGAAATTCTGGTCGGGCACCAGGTAGTAGAATGCGGCAGACAGTGCGCCGGCCAGCACCAGGGCCGCGATTTCGAAGATGAGCAGGTATTTGCCCGAAAGCAACAGGAAGAGGATGCCGTTGCGCACGCCCTGCAGGAAGAGGAGCTTCTTTTCGAGGACGGCCAGCCCCTGCTCGGCCTCGCGCATGGCCTCGTGCCCCTGCCGGAACTTCTCGGGCACGTAGAGGTCCAGATGGCTGATGAGGCTGAGCTTCTCCCCGCAGGCGTTGAACAACTTGCTGAAGGACCCGAGCATCGACGGGAACGGGAACCAGGACGCCTCGCGCTGGATGGACTTGAGCCGCTCCAGGATGGTCTTGCGCCGGGCCGACAGTCCCTGAATGTCCTTCTTGACCCTGGCCTGGATGTCGGCGCGGATGACGATGGTGCCGCGCAAAAGCCTGGCCATGGAGGCGTAGTTGTTGACCCCGGCGTAGCTGTTCAGTTCCTCGATGCGCTCGTGGAAGGACTGGTAGGCGTCGTGGTCCACGGGCAGCCACTTGGCCAGGAGGTCCGGCAGATGCTCCACGGAGCCGATGACCTCGGCCGCCTTGGCACGGGCCTCGTCCCACACCTCCCACAGGTCGCCCAGCAGGTGGGAACGGCCCGACTCCAGTTCCGGGTCCAGCAGGACGACGCTGAAATAGTCCGGGTCGTCCCTGATCAGATCGCGGATCACGGCCTGGGCCTCGTTCAGATAGCCGGACTTGATGAGGCAGACGGCCTGCCGGTACCTGGCCCTGGTCAGGCCGGGAGACTCGTTGCAGGCCCGGCTGTAGAGCCGGATGGCCTCGCGGAAGTCGCCCGAAACCTCCCTCAGGCGGCCCTGCAGCACCTGAATGTAGGAACGCTGCAGCCCGGTGTAGGCCAGGCTTTCGGCCTCCTCCCAGAACCCTGCGGCGCGCTTGAACTCGTCGCGCTCCATGGCCATGAAGCCCAGCAGAATCCGGGGCTGGTAGTTCTTGGCGGACTTGAGCACGAAACGGTCGAGCTTCTCCATGGCGCGTTCCTGGTTCCCGGCCCGCATGCCGTCCAGGGCGTCGCGGAGGTCCTCGTCGACCTGGGGGCGCTGGTCCTCGATGCCGCGCGGCCACTCCTTGCCCCTGGCCTTCCAGACCATGGCCATCATGCGCAGCTGGCAGACCAGGTTGACCTCGAACAGGGCCTGCACCGTCAGGGCGTGATCGCCCTTTTCGGCCACGAGAGCCGTGAGCCCGCGCAGGACGTCGGGCGCGAGCTCCTTTTCCAGGGCCGTCATGACGCCCGGCAGGGCGTCGAGATCGATGCGCGCGAAGCGGGACATTTCGGACACGTGAACGTTGCCGGGCTGCAAGACCCTGGTCGGGCACTTGCGGGGGATGTGCGAACGCAGGCCGCAGTAGAAACACGGACTCTCTGAACCCGATACGAGGCTGGTCGGCAGAAAGACATTGAGACGGCCGTGTCTGCGGCCGCCCTTGCCCGACTGGAAGCGGACCTGGAAGAGGTCCGAAATCTTCGAGCTCTCCATGGACTGCCGCGAGTCTCCGGGGCTGATCCGCGGGTCCGCGATCTGAAAGATCGTGGACAGGGGCATATGCAGCGTGTTGGCTTCCAGGGGCTCCAGCATGTAGCGGACCTTGGAGGCGAAATCCGGCGAAAAGG
This sequence comes from Desulfomicrobium salsuginis, assembly GCF_054657795.1. Lineage (NCBI taxonomy): Bacteria > Pseudomonadati > Thermodesulfobacteriota > Desulfovibrionia > Desulfovibrionales > Desulfomicrobiaceae > Desulfomicrobium > Desulfomicrobium salsuginis. The sequence continues at coordinate 161,722 of NZ_BAAHYA010000001.1, forward strand.
ACTGGTCCCCCGCCTCCACGGCCATGTACTGGCACGGCCACGGAGGGTGCTCCTTGTCCTCGAGCAGGGTCAAGAGCTCCTGCGTCAGGCGGGCCATGACGCGGGGAGACTGGACGCGCAGGACGATGTTCTGGTCCTCGGCGTGCAGATACGAAATCTTCAGTTGCGACAGGATGCTCTCGACCCGTTCGAAGTACCCGCGCCAGCCCTTGGAGAAGAGCTTGTCCTGGCGGACTCCCTGGGGGCGGATGACCCACAGCCAGCTCATGCTGAAGGACACGCTGACCTGGTCGTTGGCGTCCAGCTCGAACCAGTCCCCGGCAAGGCCGTCGGGGTTCTGGACGTGCTTGAAGGACAGGCCGGCCAAGCTGCGCCCCACCTCCCGCAGACGGGCGCTGACGCGAACCGTGAGGCGCTTGGGGAACTCCGCGCAGAGGCGCTGCAGCTCGGATTTGACCTTGAGGGACTGCTCCAGATGCTCGTCCACGACCAGGCTGGCCTCGAAGACCGTGATGGCCGTGGCCATGGGGTGCAGCCGGGCCCAGTTGTGCAGGCGGGCCAGGCCGAGCATGACCTCCGGGGCCGGGAAGAACCACAGGGACTGCGTACTCTCCGTCGCCAGGGACCAGCCCCCGATGTCCGTCAGGGACTGGAAGAAGCTGACGGGCACGGCCTGGGCATGCACGAGCCAGCAGGCATAGCCGTTGCAGAGAAGCCGCGGCTTCACGTTCTTCGTGACCCTGGTCAGCAGGGATTCGATGCAGGTCATGCGCTCCTCCGGCTGCGTGGACTGCGAGGACGGTTCATTCGGATACACTCCATGGGCCAACATGACACGCGGCCCCGCCGAGCGCAACCCGTGGCGAACCATTGCGGCTTGACGGCGGAAGGCGCTTTTCCTAGTCAAAAACCCTGACCGCAACACCCCCCATGCAAGGAACGCGCATGTTTTCTCAATTCTTTTGCAACGACCGCCTGGCCATGCTGCATCGACTGGTGGACCTGGCCCTGGAGGAGGACGGGCGGGACCTGACCTCCGAAGCCCTTTTCCCGTCGGCGTCGATGCTCCAGGCATCCATCGTGGCCAAGGAGGACGCCGTGATGGCGGGCCTGCCCCTCATCTCCGTGGTGCTGGGGCGCATGGGCTGCGCCGACCCTGTCGTGACCCTGCTGGCGTCCGACGGCGACACGGTCGAAAGCGGCCGGGAAGTGGCCCGCATCCTGGCCCCGGCATCGATCTTGCTCAAGGCCGAACGGGTCATCATGAACTTCGTCTGCCACCTCTCGGGCGTGGCCTGCGCGACGCGGCGCTTCGTGCAGGCCGTCGAAGGCACGGGAGTGCGGGTTCTGGACACGCGCAAGACCACGCCCGGACAGCGCTACCTGGAAAAGTACGCGGTGCGCATGGGCGGAGGGCACAACCACCGGGCCAACCTCGAAGAGATGCTCATGCTCAAGGACAACCACATCGACCAGGCCGGCTCCATCACCGAGGCCGTGCGCAGGGTGCGGGCGGCCTACGCCGTCTGCCCGCCCCTGGAGATCGAGTGCCGGACCCTCGACGACGTGCGCGAGGCCGTGGCCCTGGCCCCGGAGCGCATCATGCTCGACAACATGCCGCCCGACATGGCCGCCCGGGCCCTGGCCCTCGTCCCGGCGCACATCGAGTCCGAGATCAGCGGCAACGTGACGCTTTCGAACATCAGGACCCTGGCCGAACTCCGGCCGACCTTCATTTCCACCGGCGCCATCACCCACTCCGCACCCGTGGCGGACTTTTCCATGCGCCTGACATCAACCCACAGGGGGCACGCATGACGCCGACCCGGACCATCACCGCACGCAAGGAAGCGCTGGGCACGAAGCTCTGCATCCTGGCCCACCACTACCAGGCCGACGACGTGGTCCGCCACGCGGACATCCTGGGCGACTCCCTCGAACTGGCCCGACGCATAGACGGCCTGGACGCCGAGCACATCGTCTTCTGCGGCGTGCACTTCATGGCCGAGACCGCGGCCATCCTGGCCAGACCAGGGCAGAAGGTGCACATCCCCGACGAAAACGCCAGCTGCGTCATGGCCGACATGGTGCCCGCGGCCCTGGCGGAGAAGGTCCTGACGGCCCTCAACCGGGACGGGGCGCGCATCATCCCCCTGACCTACGTCAACTCCTCGGCCGCCGTGAAGGCCGTCTGCGGCAGGCACGGCGGCAGCGTCTGCACGTCGGCCAACGCCAAGACCATGATGAACTGGGCCCTGGGCCAGGGCGACGGCGTGCTGTTCATGCCCGACGCCAATCTCGGACGGAACACGGCGCGCGCCCTGGGCATCGACCCTGCCCGGACCATGCGCCTCGACATCCGCGGCCAGGGACGCTTCGTGCCGGCCGCCGACCCGTCGACGAGCATCTACCTCTGGCCCGGCCTGTGCGCCGTCCACGCCCTGTTCCACACCGAACACGTCTCGGCCATCCGCCGCGACGAGCCCGGCGCCCTGGTCCTGGTCCACCCCGAATGCAGCCCCGAGGTCGTGACCATGGCCGACGGCGCGGGCTCGACCTCCTACCTCATCAAGGCCGTGGCCGAGGCCCCGGCCGGCAGTACCATCTACGTCGGCACCGAGTGGAATCTGGTCAACCGCCTGGCGCTGCGCCACACCGACAGGACCGTCCGTCCGCTGCGCACGGCCCTGTGCTCGAACATGGCCAAGATCACCGAAGAAAACCTGGCCCGCACTCTCACGGCCCTGGACACGGCCAAGCCCGTGCGGGTCGACGACGACATCGCCCAGCCCGCGCGCATAGCCCTGCAGCGCATGCTCGACGCCTGCCGATAGGACATATGTCATGACATCCTCTCGCATGAAAACCGAGGTCCTGGTCATCGGATCGGGCATCGCCGGCTGCACCGCGGCCCTGTGCCTGGCCGACAAGGGACGCGAAGTGACCCTGCTCTCTTCCGGCTCCACCCTCGACAACGGCAACACCGCCCTGGCCCAGGGCGGCATCATCTACAAAAACCCCGAGGAAACGCCGGAACAGCTGGCGCGGGACATCACCAAGGCCGGGTGGGAGTTCAACTACGCCGACGCCGTCAGCCATCTCTGCGATGAAGGGCCGCGGGCGGTGGAGCGCATTCTCCTGGAGCGCGTGCAGGTGCCCTTCGACCGCACCGAGAACGGCGACTTCTACCTGACCCGGGAAGGCGGCCACTCCGTGCACCGCATCCTGACCTGCGCCGACTACACGGGCCGGGCCATCCAGGACAGCCTGGTCAAGGCCGTGCTGGCCCACCCCAACATCCGGGTCCTGTTCCGCCGCACGGCCATCGACCTGCTGGCCACCCGCCACCACTCCACAAAACTCGAATACCGCTACCAACTGAACAACCAGTGCGTCGGGGCCTACGTCTTCAACGGCGAGACGGGCGAGCCAAACACCATCCTGGCCGACTTCACGGTCCTGTGCACCGGAGGCCTGGGGCAGATCTTCCTGCACACGACCAACACGTCCTCGTCCATCGGCTCTGGCATGGCCATGGCCCACCGCGCCGGGGCCACGGTCATGAACCTGGAGTACATCCAGTTCCACCCCACGGCCCTCTTCCACCGTTCGGACCGCAAGTTCCTCATTTCCGAGGCTGTGCGCGGCGAGGGCGCCAGGCTCTTCAACGTCAAGGGCGAGCGCTTCATGGCCCGCTACGACGAGCGCATGGAACTGGCCCCACGCGACATCGTGGCCCGGGCCATCGTCGACGAGATGCTGAAAAGCGGGGAGGACTGCGTCTTCCTGGACGCTGCCAACTTCGTGGATCAGAACCTGCGCAAGCGCTTCCCGACCATCTACGCCAAGTGCAAGGAAATCGGCATCGACATGTCCAAGGACCCCATCCCGGTGGTCCCGGCGGCGCATTATTCCTGCGGCGGCGTGCTGGTGGACAGGCGCGGACGCAGCACCCTGGAGGCGCTGTACGCGGCGGGCGAGATCGCCTGCACGGGCGTGCACGGGGCCAACCGCCTGGCCTCGACCTCGCTGCTGGAAGGGGTGTTGTGGGGGATGAGCGCGGCCGACGACATCAACCAGCGCTATGCGGAAAATTCGTGCGCCCTGTGCCAGCGCCTGCAGGACTCCATCGCGGACTGGATCACCTCCGGTAAGACCGAGATGGAGGACCCGGCCCTCATCAACCAGGACTGGGCCACCATCCGCAGCACCATGTGGAACTACATGGGCATCGTGCGCACCACGCCGCGCCTGGAACGCGCCTTCGAGGACCTGCGCAACCTGAACAAGAGGCTGCACACCTTCTATCGCTCCATCCGCGTATGCAAGGAATCCGTGGACCTCTTCCACGGCTGCCAGACGGCCTACATCGTGACCACGGCGGCGCTGCGCAACAAGACCACGCGCGGCTGCCACTACCGCAAGGATTAACGGGCCGTTTTTCAACGACCTGCTCATCCTGAATTTTCAACAGTCGGCTGGACGGGACCGGGAGAATCAGAGGGGGTTGGAACGCGCTTCCACGACCAGCCGGCGAAAGGCGGCCGCCCCCTCCCCCGCGTCCATGGCGGCCACTTCCGCGCCCCTGACCTGCAGCCAGGCCACCAACAGCCCCAGACCGACCAGATTGCGCTGGATGAACACGTCCTCCACGCCGCTGCGCACGGCCGTCAGATAGTTGCCCCGCGAATCCACCGCGAACCCCTCCGCCTCCAGGATGGCACGGACAGTCTCGACCAGCCGGACCCGCTCCCTGGCGCCCGGCCCGCCGAACATGCAGCGGAACTGGATATAACCTGGGGTTTCGTCCTCACACCGGCACTCCACGACATACAGATTCTGCTCCAGCCGCAGGGTGCAGTGCATGAAGCACTGGGCCAGGACCGCGTAGCTGCTGTAGTGCGGCATGGCCGAGGCCTCGCCGTGCGGGGCTTCGCCGTGCTCGGACACGGGCCAGGTCACGACCGGGTTGACGAGGCCCATAAGGAAGGACCAGGCCGGGATGGAACGCACGTCCTCCATGGAGATGACCGCCCGTTCCGCAGCCGTGGGAAAAAGGCCGCCTCCGAGGTTGAAGGAGTTGATGACGACCGGAATCTCCAGACGCATCTGCTTGATGCCGCTCAGGCCGCGCGCAGGCTCGCCGGCGAAGGCGAAAATCTGGGACAGTCCGCGTTCCAGGCAAAGGCAGACCAGATCGTGCAGGGAACGGCACTGTTCGGGCCGCAGAGCCTCGCCCTGGGCGCGGAAGACATGCAGCTGGCTGATTCGCGGGACGATCTGCCCCACACGGCGCAACAGGGCCCCGGCGTCCGGCTTCCCCCGCCACAGATCGCAGGCTTTCGCCGCATCCTTTCCGCCCGGATAGACCAGCACCGTCAGGGGGTGCTCCTCGTCAGCCAGGCCGAGCCCAAGGCGCAGGGTCAGGGACGACGGCGAGAATTTGCAGCACACCGCACCGATCCAGGCCGTGAAAAAGTCGGCCGCACGCACCCCGCTCTGCCTGCCGATGAGCACCGCATCCTCGCCGCTGCCGACCAGCACCAGCACGTCCAGCAGTTCACCCCCCGTGGTCAGCTCCGTGGCCTCGATCTCCAGTTCCGCGCGCAGGCGTTCGGGCAGTCTTGCGGACAGGAGCATGGACACGAGCTTTTCGCTCACGGCCTCGACCAGGGCCTCGTCGGAAAGGTCGAGCTGGCGCAGCAGCGCGTCGAGTCGCGGACGCAGGTCGTTGGCCTCGACGAGATACTGGTACAGGGCGGGCGTAATGACGAGCCCGGACTCGCCGACCGCATCGGGCAGATGCATGCGGACCCAGGCCAGCGGATGCCCCGGACGGACGCCGGCAATGGCTTCGAGATAGGGAGGGGTCGCGGCGATGGCCGCATGTTCCGTGGACATCCTGGCGTAGAAGGCGAGCTTGGTGAACCAGTCGTGCGCATCCATGAACTCAACGGGATTCATGGCCTGCAGGAGGTCCACCAGGGCCCGGATCTGTCCGTTCAGGCTCCCGACCAGTTTCGACACACGACACCAGTCTATGACCGAAATTCCTGCGGATAATTCCTCGAAGCGGGCCAGAAGTTCGAAGCAGATTTCCGTTTTGCGGTGCAGCTGCCGGAAGGCGTTGTATTTCTGCCTAGGGATCGATCCCGGGGCAAAGGATTCGAACGTCCAGTGGGTGAATAGCCGGGAATCGTCCATGGGGCTCCTTGAGCTTTGCGATGCGCCTTCTGGGTTAGCGGATGGTCGGCGCCCAGAGAGCCGCATAGATCATTCTCATGCGCAAGAAAAGCCTCAGCCCCGAAGATCGGGACTATGCAGAGGCTTCCAGGAGGATACGGGACCGACGGTAGCGCCTCCAGGCGTAACCCCAGCAAAACCGGACAAGGATGTAGGCAGGGATGAAATAGAAAGGATAGAATACGGAGTCGCCGAGTCCGGGAACGGAAAACGGCAGGTCCAGAGGCACGCCTCGGAAGCGCAGATCGAGCCAGCCCAGAGCCCCAACGGCCGGGCACAGCGAAGCGGTGACTTTCCCCACCCCGAGGGCCATGGCGTGCCCGTAAGCGTCCTTGGCCAGCCTGTTCTGGGCGATGTAGGCCGTCTTGTCGTGAACCTGCAATGCCTGCATGGCCAGTTCAGAACGACGCGCCGCTTCGGACTGGTGCTTGTGCATGACGGAATGCTGCATCCGGCCCATCACGGACATGAGGACATGCCCGATGGCCACGCTCTGCAGCGCCAAGGCGAAAATGCCGAAGAAAAAACCTGCTTCCGAGGAATCGAACCAGCGGAAGGGAGCGATGAGCCAGGCGTCTAAACCGGAGATGATGAGTTCGAGCATAAGATGAAAAAAGCTCCCCCGGAAGGCCGGGGGAGCTTCGTGATCGGAGTTATACGCCGGGCAGCTTGATGCCGAAGAAGCCGGCCAGGAAGTAGCCGACACCCACGTAGAGGGCCAGAACGATGAAGAGGCGCTTGAGCATGATGTCGGAGAAGTACTGCGTCGTGCGCGGGCCGATGATGGAACCGATGGTGATGCCCACCAGTTCGGTGCCGATCAGGACCCAGTCGATCGGCACGCCCTTGGTCATAAGGGTCAGGATACTGGTGATCATGCTGATCAGGACGGCCAGGGCGGACGTGCCGGCGGCCAGGTACATGGGCAGCTGGGTCACGCTGGTCAGGAAGGGCACCAGCAGGAAGCCGCCGCCGACACCCAGGAAGGCCGCCACTGCGGCGATGACGATGCCGCCAAGGAAGGGGATCAGGGGGTTGAACTTGAAGGGGACGCCGAAGAAGGTGAAGGAACAGACGAAGGGCGTGAACTGTTCGATCTTCAGACCGGCGTTGAGGTCGACCTTTTCGCCGCTGCGCATCTTCTTGGCGTTGTCCTCGAAGGCCTTGGCCGCGGCCTTGGCGGTCTTCTTGCTGGCCTGGCCGGCGGGGGAGGTTTCATAGATCAGGTACGCGCCCAGAGCCAGGACGAAGAGACCGAAGTAGCCCTGGTAGGACTTGAAATCGAGCTTGCCGGCGGACAGGGTGGCGGCGCCGAAGGCGCCCAGGAGGGAACCCAGGCCGAGGCTGATAGCCAGGGGCAGGACCAGGCGCTTCATCTTCAGATAGTTGATGGAGCTGATCAGGGCGGAGGTACCGACCAGGAACTGGTTCGAGGCCTTGATGGAGTCGGTCATGGTCTTGCCGAGGTCCGGGGCGGTCTTCTTGAAGGCGCCGGCATACTCGCCGAAGCCGAACACGCTCATGTGGCCGACGCCGGCCATGACGCCGCCGAAGGCGCCGACGGTGGAGAAGATCCAGCCTACCCACACCGCCCAGAGAAGAGCGACGACGACGCTGACGTTGGGCGCGCCGGGAATGCCCAGGAAGCCGGCGGGCTTGGCCGGGTCGATCTGACCCTTTTCGGTGCCCACGGGGGCCTTGGCGATGGCCTGCTGCAGCTTGTTGCCGGCAGGAGCGGCGGCCGTGGTCGCTTCGGCGGCAGGGGCGGCGGCCGGAGCGGCGGCCGGTTCGGCAGCCTTGGGAGCCTCTGCGGCCGGTGTGGCGGCCTGTTCGACAGCCGCGGGCGCGGCCTGCGGGGCGGAAGCGTTGTCCTGGGCCCACAGGGGCGCGGATACGCACGCCAGAGCGACAAGTGCGGTTACGATCATGACATAAAAACGTTTCATAAAACCTCCCTTTCTCTCCCGTTGTACAAAAATGTGGTTCAGACCGAAAATTTTCCTCGCCATCGTCGACAGTGCGCCTTTGGAGACGAAAACATGCAAAAATTGTTAGCCCCCTCTACCACCACTCCGGAAAAATTGGCAACTTTCGCGTGCCGATAACGGCACTTGCACCTTTTGTCACATTTTTCACCAAATGAAGGATCAGATTCCTGTCATTTTGACCATCACATAGTTATAAATTTCACAATATACGCCGTCACACTCCGCCCTTTTCGTTCAAAACCGGTGCAAAAACATTGTAACAGCCCGTTTTTTTACAAAAAAAAGCGCTCCGAAGAGCGCCTTGAATACGATGAAGCCGAAGCGGACTCAGGCTGCAGCGGCCTTGGGAGCATCCTCCACGTCGATGCGCGGCTTGAAGAAGCCAAGCACGGGGGCGGCGACATAGATGGAAGAGTAGGTTCCGGCCAGGACGCCCAGCAGCATACACAGGGCGAAGTCGTGGATCACGCCTCCACCGAAGATGTAGAGGGCCAGGACAGCCAGGAAGGTCGTGCCCGAGGTAATGATGGTCCGGGACAGGGTCTGGTTCACGGAACGGTTGATGACCGTATCCAGCGAGGGCGCAACCTTGGCCCGCAGGTTTTCGCGGATACGGTCGTAGACGATGATGGTATCGTTCAGGGAGTAGCCGACGATGGTCAGGAGCGCCGCGATGATGGTCAGATCGACGTCCTTGTTCATGAGGGAGAAGAACCCCAGCGGAATCATGACGTCGTGGATGAGGGCGACCATGGCGCCCAGGGCGTACTTGAGCCGCAGCACCACGCACAGCACCAGCGTGGCGACGGTGGCCGCGATGACGGACATGCTCGTGGGTGCGTTCAGCAGGTCGAGGACATAGACCACCGCGGAAAGCCCGGCGGCCATGAAGCCGGCGACCATCCACTTCTGCTCGAAGCGTCCGGAAATGTAGGTCGCGATGAGCAGTACGGCGTAGAAGATGGCCTGCAGCGCCTTCTCTCGCAGGTCGGCGCCGACCTTGGGCCCGACCATTTCCAGACGCTGGATCTCGTGCGCTCCGGCTCCGAACTGGGCGTCGAGTCCGGCGGAAACCGCGTCGCGGACCTGATTAGTCGACTGGTCGGCGAAGGAGACGCGCAGCAGCACCTCGTGGTCGGCGGCGTCGCCGAAGTCCTGCACAACGAGACCGGGCAGAACAGGGCTGTTGAGCGCCGTGCGGATCTTGTCGAGTTCGGCATCCTGGGTGAAGCGCACCTGGACGTTGAAACCACCTGCGAAGTCGATGCCGTACTGCGGCCCGCCCTTGAAAAGCAGGGACAGCGTACCGGCGATGAGCAGCACCGCGGAGAGGATGTAGGCGTATTTGCGTAGCCCGACGAAATCTACATTCGTGTCGTGTCTGATCAGTTCAAAGGACATGGTCGGCTCCTTAAATGCTCGGTTGGGTTCCGGGCTGCCTTCTGGCCAGCCAGGCGTCGAAGAAGATGCGGGACACGAAGATCGCCGTGAACATGGACGCCAGGATGCCAAGCGTCAGGGTCACGGCGAAGCCGCGCACGGGCCCGGTGCCGAACTGGTACAGGATGACGGCGGCGATGACCGTGGTCAGGTTGGAATCGAGGATGGTCACGGTCGCACGGGAAAAGCCGTTGCCAATGGCCGACACCACGGATTCGCCGTGGCGCAGTTCCTCGCGGATGCGTTCGTAGATGAGCACGTTGGCGTCCACGGCCATGCCCAGCGTCAGGATGATGCCGGCGATGCCAGGCAGGGTCAGGGTCGCGCCGAAAGCGGCCAGCCCGGCCAGGATCAGCATGATGTCGAGGACGACCTCGAAGGCCGCGATAAGTCCGGCCTTGCGGTAGTAGACCGACATAAAGACAACCACGAACACGCCGCCGATCAGCGCGGCGATCATGCCGGCGTCGATGGATTCCTGCCCGAGGGAAGGACCGACCGTCCGTTCCTCGAGGATGGTCACGGGCGCAGGGAGGGAGCCGGCCCGCAGGACGACCGCCAGGTCGTGGGCCTCTTCGGTCGTGAAGTGGCCGGTGATGGAGGCGCGGCCGCCGCCGATGCGGTCCTGGATGACCGGGGCGGAGTGGACCGTGCCGTCGAGCACGATGGCCAGGCGCTTCTTGACGTTGGCAGCGGTCACGTCCTCGAAGATGCGGGCCCCGCGGGCGTTGAAATTCATGCCGACATAGGCCTGCCCGTAGGAATCGAACTGCACGTTGGCGTCGGTGATGTACTCGCCCGTGAGCACGACCTCGGACTTGAGGACGATGGGGGTCTTGACCTCCGCACCGCCGCGCTTGTCGACGAGATAGGCCAGTTCGCTCTCGGCGGGCACCTTGCCGGCCACGGCGGCCTGGACGTCGGCACCCTCGTCGACCAGCTTGAATTCGAGATGGGCTGTGCGGCCGATGATGTTGATGGCCCGCTTGGGGTCGTCGAGGCCAGGCAACTGGACGATGATGCGGTTGTCCTGCTGCTTGCGGATGTCGGGCTCGGCCACGCCGAACTGGTCGATGCGGTTGCGTATGGTCTTGAGGGCCTGATCCATGGTCAGATCCTCGAGATATTTGATGTACTTCTCCGAGGCCGTCAGCACGTAGCGCATCTGACCGTTGCCTGAGTCCTCGCGCGTGGTCACATCGAAGCTGCCGAAGCGCGCCTTGAGCAGGTCGTCGATCTCAGGCTGCTGCTCCTTCTTGACCAGGGTGAACTCCAGCTGGCGCGTGCCCAGCAGGCGAGGCCTCAGGACCAGCACCTTTTTTTCGCGGGCCTCGACCCTCAAATCCTGGCCGGCGCTGGTGATGGCGTTGGCCAGGGCGGTGTCGAGATCCACGCCCAGGGTCAGATGGATGCCGCCCTTGAGGTCCAGACCGAGGTTGATTTCTTCGGACGGCAGCACGGCCCCCAGCGAAGAAGTGCGAATCGAAGGAATGGACGGCAGGACGTAAATCAAGGCCACCACAATCACGAACGCGGCAAGCAATGCCCTCCAGCGCAAACTACCCATGAGCGTCATCCTTATCCAAGGCAAACAGGTTAGGGGTGTCGTCAACAAAAAGCACGCACCGGGGGCGAAACCTCCGGCAACGCGTACAAAACAAGGCCTGTTCCCGGTTGCGGAAACAGGCCTGCCTTAGCGTATGACGTGCCAAAAGGCTACTTTTTCTTGTCCTTGGCCTTGGCGGCGTCGGCGGTGATCACGGCCGAGATGAAGGCGCGGCCGACCTGCACCTGCATGTCGTTGCCCAGATCCAAGGTCAGTATCTCGTCCTTGGCCTCCACCACCCGGCCGTACAGGCCACCGGCGGTGATGACGCGGTCGCCGCGCGACAGGTTGTCGAGCATCTGCTTGTGTTCCTTCTGCTTCTTCTGCTGCGGGCGGATGAGCAGGAAGTAGAAGATGACGAACATGAGGATGAGGGGCATGAAGGTCATGAGGGGCCCGCCGGGCTGGCCTCCGGCCGCGGGAGCCTGTCCCATGGCGTGGGCGATACTTTCAAAAAACATGATGTTTCCTCCGTTGACGTGATGTCGCGTTGTTCGCGCGTTGGCTACCCTGCGGCAGCACGAAATTCAAGACCAAACCGTCTAGATGCCCAGAATCTCCCTGTACTCGGCGATCTCGCTCCGCACCTGGCCGATCTTTTCCCGGTCCTTGCCGCCGGCGGCCAGGGCCTCGGCCTTCTCCATGTGGAAGGCGTACTTCGTGAACTGGCGCTTGTAGGCAAAGGCCTTGGCGTAGTTAAGATGCGCGTCGAACCCGCGGCCCATGGCAGCCTGGTAGCGGGCCAGGTTCTCCAGCACCTCGGAGTCCCGCGGCACATCCTTGGCAACGCGCTCCATGGCCGAAACGCTGGCTGCGTAATTGCCCTGCTCGGCCACGGCCCGGGCGTAGAAAAAGAGGGCGTAGAGATCGTTCGGATCGCGCAGCACCGTTTCCTGCAACAGCTTGACCGACGTGGCGAGGTCGCCGAACTCGAAGGCGTAGCGGCCGTACTCCCGCTTCCACAGGACGTCCGAGGGGTTGCAGACCATGGCCTCGGAAAAGGCCTTGCCGGCCTCCTCGGCGCGCCCCAGGCGGCTCAGGGCGATGGCCCGGCCCAGACGGTCCCGGCACGTCGGCTTGGGTGGCGCCGAAAACAGGGCCAGGGCCGAATTCGCATCCGTGTACCAGGCCTGAACGAGCATCTTCACGCGCTCGTATTCCGCATTGTCGGAGCGCCGCTCGCGCACCGCCTTGGGCAGCCTGGCCACGCGCTCCTGCATGTAGCCCACGCGCTCGTCGACGCCGGGGTGGGTGGACAGGTACGACGGCACATCCCCGCCCCCGGAAATCCACTGCAGCTTGCGGATCTTTTCGAAGGCCGAGGTCATGCCGCTTGGGCCGAAGCCCGCGTCGACCAGGAAGCCAAGCCCGTACTGGTCGGCGTCGGTCTCGTTCTCGCGGGTGTACTTGAGCTGCATGGCCTTGGCGCCGGCCACGGAGCCCAGGGCCAGGGCGCTGGCGCCCTCGCCTCCCCCCTGGGAACCGACGAGCACGGCGGCCAGGATGCCCAGCAACGATCCTGCCCCGGCCAGCTGGCCCTGCTCGATGGACTTGGCGATGTGCCGCTCGGAGACATGGGCCAGTTCGTGGGCGATGACGCTGGCCAGTTCGTCCTCGCCGGCCAGATTGGTGATGAGCCCGGTGAAAATCGTGATGTGGCCCGCGGCGGAGGCGAAGGCGTTCAGGGCCCCGTTCCTGACCACGGTGACCTTGATGGGGAAGGGCTGGGGGGGCATGGCCGCCACGAGGCGGTCGACGAGGGTCTGCACGTAGCCCGTGATGCGGGTGTCTTCGATGACCGGGAAGCGCGTCTCGATGATGAGGTCGAATTTGCGGGCCAGTTCGAGTTCGTCACGGATGGTGAACTCGCCGAACGCGTACGCGGCGCTGCGAGGGCAGGTCCAGGCGATGAGGAAGGCCAGCAGCCACACAGTCGCCCTTGTGCCGCGGGTGCGCATCACGTCCGCGCACCCCTCGGGTCCACCAGCACCGCGCCGTTGCGCTTGAACCCGCTGGCCAGAAAGCGGCGGACAGGACCAGACCCTTCGAGGACGGCCTTGCGGGCCGCCTGCTCGGCGGCCAGCCCGCTGTCGCGCTCGTCACGGCGCAGCCGAAAATATTCGCGGAACATGTCCTCGACCTGGGCGTAGGATTCGGCCTCAAGCTGGTCGAGGTCCGAATGGCTGATCCCGAGCCCGTCCGTGGGTACGGCCTCGATGGCCGCCTGCAGGGGCGCCGGGTCGGCCAGGCGGGCGCAAAGCATGCGCGCCAGATCGTACTCCGAGGATTTGGGGATGAGCTGGATGGGGCTCACGTCCCCCACGTCGCCGTGCAAGGTCCAAAAGCCGGTCAGCAGCTCGTCGAGTTGGTCCGTGGACAGGACGCACCCACCGTGAAGCTGGGCCACGTGGTACAGGAAGAGCATGCGGGTGCGGGCCTTGAGGTTGCCTTCGGCCACGGGATTCGTGTTCGGATAGATCCCCGCGAAGGTTGCGGATATCTGCCGATAGAGGTCCGTGAGGTCATGCTTGTGGGTGAGGGCCACGCCCTCGGGCGCCATGGCGTAGGCTTCGGCCACGCGCGTCCCGCGCTCGATCTCGGCCGGGGTGTTGGAGGCGATGGGCAGGCAGAATCCCAGGTAGGGGATGCCTCTGGAATGCAGCAGGGCCGCCAGGAAGGACGAGTCGATCCCGCCCGAGAGGCCCATGACGTAAAGCCTGAGCCCCGAAGCCCGCAGGTAGTCCTGCAGAAAATCGCCAAGGGCGTCCAGGAGCCCCGCGGAGGCCTTGACCTCCAGAAGCTCCAGCCACAGATCGAAGTCGTCGTCGCAGGGACATTCCATGCGGGGCAAAGCGGCCATGCCTCCTCCTATGAGTTCATCATGTCCAGGAAATCCTTGTTGCTCTTGGTGCCGCGCATCTTGTCCAGCAGGAAGTCCATGGTGTCAACGGAGTTCATGGGACCCATGATGCGGCGGAGAATCCAGACCTTGTTCAGGACGTCGGGTTCGAGGAGCAGCTCTTCCTTGCGGGTGCCGGACCGGTTCAGGTCGATGGCCGGGAAGACGCGCTTGTCCGCGAGGTGACGGTCGAGGTAGATGTCGCAGTTGCCCGTGCCCTTGAACTCCTCGAAGATGACTTCGTCCATGCGCGAGCCCGTGTCGACCAGGGCCGTGGAGATAATGGTCAGGCTGCCGCCCTCCTCGATGTTGCGGGCCGCGCCAAAGAAGCGCTTGGGCCGCTGCAGGGCGTTGGCGTCCAGGCCGCCCGACAGCACGCGTCCGGAGGACGGGGTCGTGGCGTTGTAGGCGCGCCCGAGGCGTGTGATGGAGTCGAGCAGGATGACCACGTCGACCTTGCGTTCGACCAGGCGCTTGGCCTTCTCCAGAACCATCTCGGCCACCTGCACGTGACGGGTCGGCGGCTCGTCGAAGGTCGAGCTGATGACCTCGGCCTTGACCGTGCGCTCCATGTCCGTGACTTCCTCGGGGCGTTCGTCGATCAGGAGGACGATGAGGTACGCGTCGGGGTGGTTGATGCTGATGGAATTGGCGATGGCCTGCATGAGCATGGTCTTGCCGGTGCGCGGCGGGGCCACGATGAGGGCGCGCTGGCCTTTGCCGATGGGGGTCATGAGGTCGACGATGCGCGTCGAGTAGTTCTTGTCGGCGATCTCGAGGCGGAACTGCTCGTCGGGATAGATGGGCGTGAGGTTGTCGAAGAGGACGATGCGCTTGGCCTCCTCGGGTTCGCGGAAGCAGATCTCCTTGACCCGCAGCAGCGCAAAATAGCGTTCCCCCTCCTTGGGCGGCCTGATCTGGCCGGAGACGACGTCGCCCGTGCGCAGCGCGAAACGCCGGATCTGGGAGGGCGAGACGTAGATGTCGTCCGGACCGGGCATGTAGCTGGACGTGGGCGAACGCAGAAAACCGAATCCATCGGGCAGGATCTCCAGGACACCCTCGCCGAATATGGACCCGTTCTGGGAAGCGCAGGCCTGGAGCAGCGCGAAGATGAGCTCCTGCTTGCGCAGGCCGCTCACGTTTTCGATCTGATACTCCGCGGCGATATCCATGAGTTCGGCCATGGATTTGGTTTTCAACTCGGAAAGATTCATAACGAAACCTCGTAACAATGAAATGGCTTATGCCTGTGAGCGGAGGTGATAAGAAACAGACCTAACGGTCGAAAATTATGTATTGTGAATTTCGAAAAATGATGGGTCAGAAAAGTGCTCTGGTATGAATGTAAAAAACCCTTTCAGGAGATCGCACGGACAATATGTGTTTCTGCTTGAGGACTTGTAGTGTCTGGCAGGGATGGAACAATGAAATATCTGAACGTATCGAAAAAAACAAGGGGCCAAGGGCGGCTAATCGCCCTCGACTTCATCTTCCTCGGCCTTGGCCTGGAGGATGTCCGCGAACAGCGCCTCGATGGACTTCTTCACCTCGGCCTGATCCTGCTGCAGGGCGAAGGACAGCTCCAGGGAAATGAGCCCCATGGCCTGTTCGAGAAGCCTGCGCTCGCCGAAGGACAGTTCCTTGTCCTTGCCGATGAGAATGAGTTCCTTGAGGACGTAGGCCACGTCCTTGAGGTCACTGCTCTTGAGCTTCTCGGAGTACTCCCGGTAGCGGCGGTTCCAGTTCTGGCCGGAATAGCCAGTGAAATCGGAGCGGTCCTGCAGGTACTCGCGGATCTCCTCGGCCTGGGCAGAGGTGTAGACGCCGCGCAGCCCGACATTTTTGGCGTTGCGCACGGGGACCATCAGAGTGACGTTGTTGCTCAGAATACGCACGATGATGAGTTCCGTGGCTACGCCGCCGATCTCCTGGGTCTCAATCCTTTCGACCTTACCGACCCCCTGCGCGGGATAGACGACAAGTTCATCAACTGAAAACACAAGCGACCTCCACAATAACGAAATCGGACTGCATGGAAAAAAAAGAATAGCGCAAAAACAAAACGGCGTCCACTAAGCTCTGAAGTCAGCCAGTGGTCAGCGCGCGTGCAGACGGGCCGTCGCGGCGTCCAGGCCTTCGCGGCAATACTGCAGGACCGCCGTCACGGCGGCTTCGAGAACCTGGCCGACCTGCTCCCACTCGGCGGGAAGAAAGCCCTTCAGCACGTAGTCGGCCATGGCCTCCGGACCTTCGGGCCGCCCGATGCCCAGCCGAAGCCGGGCAAAATCGCGGGTCCCGAGATGGGCGGCCACGGACTTGAGGCCGTTGTGACCGGCAAGCCCGCCCGAGAACTTGAAGCGCGCCGTGCCCAGTGGCAGATCCAGCTCGTCGTGCAGTACCAGGACGCGCTCCGGGGTGACGCCGTTCTTGCGGCAGAGCTCGCCCACGGACTGGCCGCTCAGGTTCATGAAGGTCTGCGGCTTGACTACGAGCCATCGCCTGGCCCCATAATTCTCGCTCACGTCCCACACTTCGGCCTTGGAGCGCACGCCCCTGGCTTCGCACGACGCGCCGGGCTCGGAGGCCCAATGGGCCACGAGGCGGTCGGCAAGGAGAAAACCGAAATTATGGCGGGTCCGGGCATACTTTGGACCCGGGTTGCCCAACCCGACAATCAGGCCGTCGTACGTCATGGGGAACCGTCAGGGGAGAGAAATGGACTGGACGGAGAGAACGGAGGCCCTGCCGGGCAGGGCCTCCGGAATGAACGGACTATTCTTCCTCGCCGGCCTTCGCGCCGCGACCGGCCTGGATGGTGACGACGGGGAAGTTGCGGTCGTAAACGGCCTTGACCCCTTCGGGCAGCACCAGCTGCTCGACGAAGACCTTCTCGGCGATGTCCAGATCGGCCACGTCGACGACGATGGAGTCAGGGATGATGGTCGGCAGGCAGCGGACCATGACGCGCTCCTCGAGGATCTCGAGCTTGCCGCCCAGGACCACGCCCTTGGCGCGTCCGACGGTCTCGACCGGAACGGTGACCTGCACTTCCTTGTCGAGTTCGATGCCGATGAAGTCCACATGATCGTAGCGGCGCTTGACCGGATGGGAGACCAGCTTCTTGAACAGAGCGTTGCGCTTCTCGACCTGGCCATCGACATCGATGTGCAGTTCGAGCATCTTCGAGTAGCGAACCTTCTCGAAAACCTTGCCCAAAGCCATGTTGTCTACGGTAAAGGAGATGTTTTCACCCTTGGAGTTGTAGAAAACACCGGGAACCAACCCATTGGAACGCAAGCGGGCGCACGGGCCTTTTCCCCTTTCCTCGCGCTGCTTCAGCTGCAAACTAGTGACTTCAGACATGCTTTTCTCCTTTATTCATCAACTAAAAAATAGGTCTTTTCCGAACGGGTTCAGCTGAACAGCACGCTCACCGAAGATTCGGAATGGATATTGTGAATCGCCTTGGCAATGAGACTGCCAACGGAAATAACCTTGAATTTGTCGCTCGCCGCGGCCTTGGGGTTGAGCGGGATGGTGTCCGTGACGATGACCTGCGAGAAGGCCGAACTCATCAGGCGCTCCACCGCCGGACCCGACAGGACCGGGTGCGTGGCACAGGCCACGACATCCTCGGCGCCGTTCTCGGCCAGCAGGTTGCCGGCTTCGGTCATGGTGCCGGCCGTGTCGATCATGTCGTCCAGGACCACGGCGATCTTGCCCTTCACGTCACCGATGAGCTGCATGGCGTGGGCCTTGTTGGGACCTTCGCGACGCTTGTCGACGATGGCCAGGCCGACGCCGAGGCGCTTGGCGTATGCCCTGGCCCGCTCCGTGCCGCCGGCGTCCGGCGAAACGACGATGAGGTTGTCGCCGAGCTTGCGGATGTATTCGAGCAGCACCTGGGCGGCGTACAGGTTGTCGACGGGCTTGTCGAAAAATCCCTGGATCTGTCCCGAGTGCAGATCGATGGTCAGCACGCGGTCCACGCCCGCCACGGAAATGAAGTCCGCGACCAGCTTGGCGCTGATGGGCACCCTGGGCACGACCTTGCGGTCCTGCCGGGCGTACCCGAAATAGGGCACCACCGCGGTTACGCGACCTGCGCTGGCGCGCTTCAAGGCGTCCAGCATGAGGCACAGTTCCATCAGATTGTGGTTGACCGGGTAGCACGTGGACTGGACCACGTATACGTCGTCGCCGCGCACGTTGTCACCCATCTCGATCCGAATCTCGCCGTCGCTGAAAACGTCGACCAGGGACGGAGTGATCTTGCAGCCCAGATGATCGCAGATGCGGGCGGCCAGGGCGGGGTTCGCGGTCCCCGTGACGATTTTCAGTTCACCGACGCGTGGCATAGTCTTTCCTTCAGAGTGTATGGCTGGGGCGGGAGGATTCGAACCTCCGAATGACGGAACCAAAACCCGTTGCCTTGCCAGCTTGGCGACGCCCCAACACAGGTCGCCCGGCCTTGTCAGGCCTACGGCTCCCCCGAGTAAAACAAAAAGACCGCCAGGTTTGTGGACCCGCAGCCCGACCAGAAAACCCTCACGAATCCAGCCGCACTGGCCTCCCGGAATGAATGCCGTAGCAGGCGTGCCCGAGGGAGCGCAGCCTGCCGGCGCAACGCGCGGCATTCCCGGAAGACGAAAAAAGAGCCACGAAGCTGGAGCCGCTGCCGCTCATGACACATGCTTCGGCAAAACCATCCAGAATCAGCTCTTTGATACCGTAAAGCACCGGAAATTCTTGAAAAACAACTTTCTCAAAGCTATTCCAGAGCTCGGGCGGTTTCGTGAAGCAAAGATTCTTAATAGGGCTAAAATTCAGTGTCAACTCTTTTCTTGACTGCACCAGTCCCTGCGCCAGCATCTCGTCGTAACGCCTGTAGGCCCATGCCGTGTTGACGTGCACCTGCGGGCAGACGACCAGCACGACGTAGTCGTCCAGGTTCATGGGCACGGGTTCGAGCCCTTCCCCGATGCCCGTGACCCAGGCCGGAACGTTGGCCAGGAAAAAGGGCACGTCGGCCCCCAGGGTCAAGGCCAGTTCCGCCAGTGCATTCGAGCCCAGAGCCTTGCGGCCGGCCCTGCCATTGAGCCATGTAAGCAGTGTCGCGGCATCGCTGCTGCCCCCGCCGAGGCCCGCGCCCATGGGTATGCCCTTGTTCAGGTGCACGGCCAGGCCGGGTGCGAACCCGGTGGCCGCGGCAAAGCGTTCGTAGGCCCGCGTCAGGATGTTCTGCCCCGCGGCCAGGGAAGGGTCCGAACAGGTCAGGCGGAAGCCCTCCCCGCCCTCGCTCACCGTCAGGACGTCGCAGGGCGCGGGCAACGGGTAGAAGAGGCTTTCGATCTCGTGGTAGCCGTCCTCCCGCACCCCGACGATGTCCAGGTAGAGGTTCACCTTGCACCCGGCCGTGAGTTCCTGCGTCATGTCCGTCCTCGCGAAAAAGCGCCCTTTCGGGCGCTTTGTGCTGTCATGACAACGGGATGGTCCGGAACACGTTGCGTCCCTGGCGCTTGAGAAGGAGCATGACCACGCCCTTGTCCTTGGCGTCGCCGGCGATGACGTCCTGCAGAGCCTTGGTGGTGTTCACGGGCTTTCCGTTGGCCTCGAGGACGACGTCGCCGGGGGCGAGGCCGCTCTGGGCAGCGGGAGAACCTTCCGCCACCTCGACCACCAGCAGGCCCATGGCGCGATCGAGATCCAGGGCACCCGCCTCGGCTTCGGTCACCGGTCGCACGCTCAGACCCAGCACGGCCTCGCCGGGGGCTTCGGGGGAGCCGCCCGGGCTGGCCTGGGCCACCTTCTCGGCGTTGCGCTCGCCAAGGACCAGGGTCAGTTTCACGGTCTTGCCGTCGCGCCACACGGTCACGCCGACCTTGGCGCCGGGCAGCAGGTCGCCGATCTTGCGGGTCAGGTCGCCGGCATCGGCCACCTGGGCCCCGTCAACGGCCGTGATGACGTCGCCGGCCCTGATTCCCGCCTTGTCGGCCGGGTCGCCGGGGGTGACGGAGGAAACGAGAGCGCCCTTGGCGTCCTTCAGGCCCAGGGCCTTGGCGGAGTTGGCGTCCACGTCCTGGATGGACACGCCGAGCCAGCCGCGCTTGACGGTCTTGTATTCCTTGAGCTGGTCGATGACCTGCCGGGCCAGGCTGCTGGGGATGGCGAAACCGATGCCCTGCCCCGAGGCGATGATGGCCGTGTTGATGCCGATGACCTGGCCGTCGAGGTTGATGAGCGGCCCGCCGCTGTTGCCGGGGTTGATGGACGCGTCGGTCTGGATGAAGTTGTCGTAGGGGCCTGCGCCGATGGTCCGTCCCTTGGCGCTGACGATGCCGGCCGTGACGGTGTGGTCCAGGCCGAAGGGGTTGCCGATGGCCATGACCCACTGGCCGACCTTGAGGACGTCTGAATCGCCGAAGGCCAGGTACGGCAGGGTCCCCTTTGGCGCGATCTTGAGCAGGGCCAGGTCCGTCTCCTTGTCCGTGCCCACGACCTCGGCGTCGTAGGACACCTCGCCGTTACCGTCGGCGCGCAGGTTGACCTTGATGGAATCGGCGCCCTCGACGACGTGGTTGTTGGTCACTATGTACCCGTCGGCAGACATGACGAAGCCCGAACCCAGGGAGCGCTGCTCGCGGGGCACCCGCCCCTGCTCGCCGAAAAAGCGCTCGAACTGGTCGAAAAAGTCGCCGAAGGGGTGCTGGCCGCGCGGGGCCTGCCGGAAAAACTGCTGCATGTTCGGCTGTCCCTTGACCACCTTGACCGTACTGATGTTGACCACGGCCCGGCCCGATGTCTCGGCCAGATCCGTGAAGTCCGGCAGTTGGGCGGCCGTGGCGGCCGACGCCAGGATCAGGCAAAGCAATGCCAGAGAACGAATCGCGTATTTCATGAGATACCTCCGTTGCTACGAGGTGAAGGCGAAAGCATAGGGCGTGCCATCTTCTCCATTGCCCGGCCGCACACTGCAGCGCATCAGCCGACGCGCACGAATGCGCACAATAGTGCACAAATTCGTCTCAGCGCGTCAGCGGACGACGCAATTTTGCACATCAGGACAATCCGGGTACTGCACAAAGCGCATGGCCATCCACTCCGACCAGTACATCCACCCAGGACTTCCCGAACCCACGAAACCGACATGCCCGCCGGTCTGCGGCATGACCATGGACACGGTCTGGCTGGCGCGGACCTCGTCCACGGGAAAGCAGCGCGGACCCAGGAAGGGGTCGTTGGCGGCGTTGATGAGGCACGTCCTGTGCTCGATGTTGCCCAGAAACTGCCTGGAGCTGGAACGCCGCCAGTAATCGAGGGCGTCCCGAAACCCGTGCATGGGCGCCGTGAACCTGTCGTCGAACTGGCGGAAGGTCCGCAGCCTGTGCATGTCCGTCAGGTCGAACACGCCGGGAAAGACCCGACTCTTCCGGATAATCTTCTTTCGCAGCAGGTCAAGCAGGTAGCGCATGTAGATGGCGCATTCCGGGCGCTCCAGGGCCCCGGCCGCGTCCTCCAGGTCGCACGGCACGGACAGGGCCACCGCCCGGCGCACGATACCCGGGACCTGCGCCGGGTCCTCGCCCAGGTACTTGAGCACGACGTTGGCGCCGAGGCTGAAGCCCACCAGGTCGACGCTGCGGTAGCGCCCCAGGGACTCGACCATAAGCAGGACCTCATGCAGGTCCCGGGTCCATCCCGAATGGTACATGGTCGGCTTGCGGTTGAGCTCGCCGCCGCAGCTGCGGTGGTTCATGGCCAGGACATCCAGGCCGTGATGCCTGGCGGCCCTGGCCATGCCGAGCACGTACTTGCTGCGCGAATGCCCTTCCAGACCGTGCAGGACGAGCGTCAGCCGGTCCGACCCCGTCCGCGACCAGTCCAGATCGACGAAATCCCCGTCCGACGTCTCCAGGCGCTGGCGCTCGTACGGCACCCGCGCCCGGACCCGGAAAACGTGCGGGAAAAGCGTCTGCACGTGGCCGCTGGAAAAGGGGAAGGCGGTCCGCAGCCGCACCACGGCCTATTCCTCTATATACACGCGGGTGATGAGGACCGGTTCCTTGGGCACGTCCTGGTGAAAACCGTGATTGCCCGTCGGCACGGCGGCGATGGCGTCCATGACCTCCAGGCCTTCGGTCACGCGGGCGAACACGGCATACCCGAAGTCGCGCGCGCCGTGGTCCAGGAAGGCGTTGTCGCGCAGGTTGATGAAGAACTGGGAGGTCGCGCTGTCGACGACCTGGGTGCGGGCCATGGACAGGCTGCCGCGCAGGTTCTTCAGGCCGTTGTCGGCCTCGTTCTTGATGGGCTTTCCAGTCTGCTTCTCGCGCATGCCCTCGGTCATGCCGCCGCCCTGCAGGACGAAGTTCGGGATGACGCGGTGGAAGATGGTCCCGTCGTAGAACCCGTCGCGCACGTAGTTCAGGAAGTTCTCGCAGGTGATGGGGGCCTTGTCCTCGAACAGTTCGATCTTCATTGTCCCCATGGACGTTTCCATGACTATCATGATGGTTTCTCCTTGATTGTGTTTCGCTCGTTGCACGCCGACCCGGCGCCTCAGGGCGCGTGCGGGGCCGACCACTCCAGCACCAGGGCGTCCTCGCCGCTGTCGGCGTAGTAGCCCTTGCGCAGCCCGGCCTGCGTGAAACCGCAGCTTTTGTAAAGGGCCCGGGCCGCCGCGTTGCCGCTGCGAACCTCCAGCACCGCGCGCTGCGCGCCCAGAAGGCGCGCCCGATCCAGGCAGTACCGCAAGAGCGTCCCGCCGATTCCCTGCCCGCGGCGGGACGAGTCCACGGCAACGTTGACTATTTCCAGTTCGCCCGCCACGATGTAGGCGGTCAGATAGGCGACCATGCGCGGACCTTCGAACACCCCGACCGCGAAGAAGCGGTCCTGCCCCAGGAGAGTTTCGAACCGCCCGGCGTCCCAGGGGTCGTCGAAGACGGAGGATTCCAGGCCAGCCAGGGCCAGGGCGTCTTCGGGTCCGAGCAGGCGGGTGTGCAGGCCGGATTCGTGCATCGTGTTCAATCCTGAAAAAAAGTGCGGGTGCCCATGTCGACGGAATCGAGTCCGGACAGGATTTATGTGGTGGATGCCGAGAACCGCCCCCTGGCCATCATGTCCCCCGAGGAGGTCCATGCGCAGGGTCTTGCGCACCGCGGCGTCCTGCTGTTGCTCACGGACCGCCGCGGGCGCCTCGCCCTGCGCAGGCTGCCGGCCGACCATCCCCTGCATCCCGGGCGCTGGGACGTGGCCGGGAGCGGCCATATCGGCGCCGAGGAGGCGGCCGAGGAGGCGGCGCAGAACCGTCTGCCCGCGGCCGCGGCCGATCTGGGGGACAGCCTGCGGCACGTGCGCACGCTGAACGCTGGCGCCGGCACGGGGGCCGAGATCGTCGAGGTCTTCGAGGCCGAACTGCCGGACAAGGCCGTCCAGGCCCTCGCCGGGGACCTCTCCTTCCTCTTCGTGGACCGGGACGAACTCGACGCCCTGGTCTCCTCCTTCCCCGAACAGCTCTCGCCGGACCTGCTGACGGTCTGGCGGACCCGCCTCACGAACGCGCCTAGTTGATGTAGACCTTGGAGAAGGTCGCCTCGTCCTCCAGGGAACGGCCCGTGCCGCGCACCACCGTGGTCAGCGGGTCGTCGTCGATGTGCACCATGAGGGCGCTCTGCTGCGTGATGAGCTTGTCCAGACCCTTGAGGAGCGCCCCGCCGCCGGCCAGCAGGAGGCCGTTGGTGGCGATGTCGGCCACCAGTTCGGGCGGCGTCTTCTCCAAGGCCCGGCGCACGGCGGCGACGATGGCCGCCACGGGCTCCTTGATGGCCTCGCGCACATGGGAGTCGGTCAGGACCACGGACTTGGGGTTGCCGTCCACGAGATTCTTGCCGGCCACGCGGTACTGCAGGGGCTCGGCCAGGGGCACGGCGGAGGCGATCTGGATCTTGGCCGCCTCGGCCATGTTCTCGCCGATCAGGAGCTGGAACTCGTCCTGCACGTAGCGCTGGATGGCGTCGTTGAGCTCGTCGCCGGCGATGCGCACGGACTCGGAGTAGGCCACGGCCGAGAGGGAGATGACCGCCACCTCCGTGGTGCCGCCGCCGATGTCCACGACCATGTTGCCGCGCGGCTCGTGGATGGGCAGCCCAGCGCCGATGGCCGCGGCCATGGGCTCCTCGATGAGCTTGACCTCGCGTGCGCCGGCCTGCAGGGCCGACTCGACCACGGCCCGCTTCTCGACCTGGGTAATGCCGGCCGGCACACAGATGACCATGCGCGGCTTGACGATGCGCATGCCCGTGATGACCTTGCGCACGAAATAGGAGATCATGGCCTTGGTCACCTCGAAGTCGGCGATGACGCCGTCCTTCAAGGGGCGCACGGCCCTGATGCGGTCCGGGGTGCGGCCGAGGTATTCCTTGGCCTCACGGCCCACGGCCAGGATGGAGTCGTTGCGCACGTCGAGTGCCACCACCGAGGGCTCGTTGAGCACGATGCCGTCCTTGGGGGAGTAGAGAAGCGTGTTGGCAGTGCCGAGGTCCATGGCCAGATTCTTGCCGAGAAAGCCGAAAAGCTTGCTGAAAAACATGAAGGCCCTACCTGCTTACGGATGTGAGTCGGGGTTGTCGGATTCGGAGGGCTCGTCGAATTCCGCCAGGATCGGCGGGGCGAGCTGCTTGACCTTGTTCTTCAAATACAGGTTCTCCAGGAAAAGCGCCAGGTAGTCGGCCGCCATCCTGGCGAAGGCGCGGATTTCCTCGTCGATGACGCGGCACTCGCGGTCGCCGAAGACCAGCACGCCGCGGCAGCGCCGGTGCACCTTCAGGGGCAGGGCCAGCAGCGTGTTCAGGGCCGGGCCCGGGACGTCGCGCCCGAAAAGCGGGGTGCGCCCCAACTCGCTCTTGCCGTCGCCGAAAAAGATCGACCGGTTCTTCTTGAAGACCCAGCCCAGAAGACCGCTGCCCGTGCTGAAGGTCTGCCGGGCGGCCACGTTCTCGGGCATGAAGGGCTTGTTGCTGCCTTCGAGCAGATAGTTGTCGCCCCACTCGTCGCTGACCACGAGAAAGGAGTACTCGTAGCCGCAGGCCCCGGCCAGCAGGGCCAGGTAGCGGTTCAGAAAGTCCGACCACCGAGGGTGCTGCTCGCGCAGGGCGTAGACCTTCTGCAGGATGCCGTAGAGGGCCTGCTCGCGGCTGGACACCCCGGCCGCGCCCACGTCGTCGACGATGGCCGCGACCACCCCGGCGAACAGCGACAGCACGCGCTGGTCCTTGGAGGTGAAGGCGTAGGTCTTCTTGCTGTCCATGCACAGGGCGCCCAAGCCCCCGGGCAGGGGGCAGCCCACGAAGACCTTGATCTGTTCTTCCTGCTCCGAGCCGTAATAGCCCAGGAACGTGTTCTTCTCGTCGAACTTCTCCACGGACAGGGGCGCGTTGTTCTTCAGGATCCAGCCGACGAGGCCGTACCCCGGGTCGATGCACAAGTCCTTGCGGATGGAATCCCCCAGGCTGAAGGACGCGCTCAGGTCGAAGCGGCCTTCGGAATTGCGGCAGAACAGCACCACGGAATAGGCGTCGAAGACGCTTCCGATGCTTTCCAGCAGCCTGTTCAGGGACGGATATTTTGTCGTGGTCATGTGATGCGTACGCTCGTGCTGCGTTCCGGGACGAAGCCGGACGCGAGTCCGGTCAGACGGACATAGAGGGAAACGTGACCGGCGGCAACCATGCCGGCACGGGTCGGATCATCTGGAAAATCCAGTTTACGGACAGGGCAAAACATGCCACACAGTCTACACACAACGGTAACAAACACAATGGGATAGTTGGACGTCCGCATGTCCTGGCACAAAGCCTTCTCGAAAATTCCGTCCCTGGCCGCCCTGAAGAACGGACAGTTGCTGCCGAAAGCACCCCTACGCAGCCTGGGTGAACTGCGGACTTTTCTTGATTACGTTCACATCCGGCACTGCCTGCTCAAACCGTATGCCGAACAACGCAACTATCCCCTCGTCTACGCACGCGACCTGCTCCCCTCCTTCGAACCGAACCTGACGGAATACCCCGAGCTCCCGGGTTTCTCCATGGTCGCCTTCGAGCGCCCCCTGGACTATTTCAACGAGGTCTTCCAGTTCGACCTCCTGCACACCTGCCGCGACCCCGACCTTCGGGCGACAGGTGACACCTGCGTCCTGGAAAGCCCCCTGCACGGCAGCAACCTGGACGCGTTCCTGGACCATCTGCCGCGTGAACTGCGCGAACAGTTCCAGGCCGACACCCAGGACCGCCAGATCTCGGACATCGCCAGCTACAGCCTGCTCGTCGGCTACCTCTCGCGCATGGACCGCGCCCATGTCATGTCCCTGGACCGGGAAGGGCAGTTCTATCTTTCCGGCATCTACGCGTCCCTGCCCTCGGACCTGGACACGGAGCTCAAGCGATTCGGGCTCAAGGCGCGCAAGTTCCGTCCCGACGACAACGTCCTGTACGAACGCAACCGCGAGTTCGTGTACCAGTTCCTGATGGAGCTGTACGGCTACCCCATCTCCTCGGAGCGCAAGACCTCGGCCGCCATCTTCGCCCGGCGCCTGCACAAGATGGGCGAACGCTTCCTGATCAAGGCCCTGGGCCAGTCGGACCGCACCCTGACCTCCATCTTCAGCACCGGGCCGGGCCAGCCCTACCCGCAGGTGGAGAAGGTCGCCCTGGTGCCGGTCGAGACCAAGGCCGCGGAGACCCTCGATTTCCTCGAAAGCGAGGGGTTTTTCCTGGACCGCAGGAAACGGGCGGTCATCCTGCGCGTGGTCTACAGCCAGCACAAGTTCGACCCCAACAACGTCCGCCAGGACCGCGCCCTGTCCGTGCTGCGGCAGGAGATCGTGCACCCCCTGACCGGCCGGGTCTGCACGTCGGTCAACCTGGTCAAGGACACCTACACCATGAGCCTCAAGCTCAACGACATCGTGCGCGGCGAGTTCGTCGGCACGGCCGTGTACAAGCGCAACGAGCTCGTGGAGAACACCGAGAGCCACGCGAACCGCCTGAAGTTCCTGCACTCGTGGCTCTGCAAGCACCAGCGGCGCATGATCGCCTACTCCGACGAATTCTACGCCGAAATCGTGCACGTCCTGGACGGCTACCTCGCCGACCCGGAACTGACCGACGAATTCGAGGGCCTGCGCGACCTCTACCAGGAGGTCTGGGGGTCCTACAGCTTCATCAAGCAGGCCCGCAAGATCAAGCAGCTCGAAGACCTCAAGGACCGGCTCCACAAGGGCAGGAGAATCTCGTATCTTGAGGCGCTGACCCTGGTCACGACGCTCATCTCGGAGCTCAAGTTCGAGTTCGCGACCTTTTTCGAGCCCCTCATCAACCAGGCCATCCACTTCGCCGAAGCCATGCTCAACGACCGCTACCTGATCCGAACCTACGTCCGGGAAAAGGACGAGGAACTCACGGAGAACGGGCTGCGCATCAAGAAGCTCTACCGCAGGCTCGTCTCCCTGGTTGACGAACTGAGGGCCATACGCAAAACAAGGGCCGAAACATGATTTTCCTCATCCTTTAACAGCGGGATACACCTATGTCCGAATTGCTGACCACCCCCCTTCACGCCTGGCACAAGGACAACGGCGCCAGGATGGTCCCCTTCGCGGGCTGGGACATGCCGGTCCAGTACGTGGGCATCCTCGAGGAGCACAAGCACACCCGGGCCGCCGCCTCCATCTTCGACATCTCCCACATGGGCGAGTTTCTCCTGGCCGGCGACGGCGCCACCGACGCCCTGGCCCGGATCGTGACCCACAACCTGGCCACCCTGGCCCCGGGCAAGTGCCGCTACGGCTTCCTTCTGAACGAGAAGGGCGGCGTGCTGGACGACCTCATCGTCTACCGTCTGGAAACGGACAAGTACATGCTCGTGGTCAACGGCGCCTGCATCGACTCCGACTTCGCCTGGATCGGTTCGCATCTCCCCAAGGACCTGACCTTCGTCAACCAGAGCTTCGGCATCGCCAAGATCGACCTGCAGGGCCCGGCATCCTTCGACGTCCTGTCCAGGGTCATCCCCGGAGACTGGGCGACTCTGGGCTATTTCGGCTTCCGGGAGGCGGAGGTCGACGGCTTCAGGCTCATCGTCAGTCGCACGGGCTACACGGGCGAGCTGGGCTACGAGTTCTACCTGCCCTGGGCCAAGGCGCAGGTCCTGTGGGACCACCTCATGGCCGACCCCGACGTGCGCCCCGCGGGCCTTGGCGCCCGCGACACCCTGCGCCTGGAAGTGGGCCTGCCCCTCTACGGCCAGGACCTGGACACCGAGCACACGCCCGTCGAGGCGGGTTACGGGGCCATGCTCAAGAGCGAGGCCGACTTCATCGGCAAGGCGGGGCTCGATACGGTGCGTGAAAGGCTCATCGGCCTGCGCATCGAGGGACGCCGTAGCGCCCGTCATTACGACGAGGTTTTTGTCGGCGAGACCAAGGTCGGCATCGTCACCAGCGGCTCCATCGCGCCGAGCCTGGGCTGCTGCGTGGCCATGGCCTACGTGCGCGCCGACATGGCCGAGCAGACGGCCTTCACCATCAAGGGCGCGCGGACCAGCCTTGAGGCCGAGCGCGTCGACATGCCCTTCTTCACCGCCGGCACGGCCCGCAGAAAATTGGGCTGATGTCGCGCCTCAACTCCTTCCATCTGGCTCCCGCCCTGTGGCGGGAGCCTTTCGTTCTGGACGGCGAGGAGGCCCGCCACCTGACCCGCGTGCTGCGCGCCAGGGTCGGCGACACGGTGCGCCTCTTCGACGGCTGCGGACGGTGGGGGATCTTCCGCATCGAGCGGATCGGCAAGCGGGATGCGGGCCTGGTCCTCGTCGATGAGCATGCCGCGCCCGCGTCGGCCTTTCCCCTGACCCTGGCCGTAGGCTGGTCCAAGGGGCTGCGGCGGGGCTTTCTGCTGGAAAAGGCCGTGGAACTCGGTGCGGCGGCCGTGTGGTTCTGGCAGGCCGCCAGGTCCCAGGGCGAGGTTCCCGAGGACGGGAAGGAAGGTTGGGAACGCCAGCTCATCGCCGCGGCCAAGCAGTGCGGCACGGCCTGGCTGCCCGAGATCCGGACTTTCGCCGGACCCGGGGACGTTGCCCTGGCCGCCGCAGGCATGGGTTCGAACGTGCTGTGCTGGGAAAAGGAGGACAGCCGCCTCGTGGAGCCCGACGCGCTGATCCACCCCCGGGGCTGCGTGGCGGTTCTGGGACCCGAGGGCGGACTGGAGGACACGGAGGCCCGCGCCTTCGTGGAGCACGGCTTCACCCCGGTCGGCCTGGGCCCGAGCATCCTGCGCTTCGAGACCGCCGCGACCTTCGTCATGTCATTGCATCTCTGGGCGGCCAACAGAAGATAGCCCCCGCCCGCCGTGGCCTACAGCCGCGACATCCGGTCCAGTTCCCCCTCCAGCAGTCTGCGCAAATCCTCCTCCAGGTCCATGGCCCTGTCCGTGCCGCCGTCCCTGACCGCCTTGAAGAACTCCGCGCACAGGGCCCGGGCCTCGCGGTCCCAGGTGCCGGTCAGGCCCTGCTTGCCGCCGTCTGCCGGGACCGGCAGGAAATCCTTGTCGCGCACGGCGTGGGACCAGTGGATGACGTACCAGTAGTGCATGAGCAGGCGGTCCAGCAGAATGTAGACCCACTGCACCGCCCCCAGAGGCCCGACCTGCACGCGCCGCCGACCGATGCCCATGCCCATGAGCCGCCCCCTGACCAGCCCTTCCCCCTTGAACAGTGCAGCCAGCCCCGCCGCCGCGCCGCCCACGCCGGCGAAGAGCCCCAGGCTGTGACCCAGGGTGGCCAGGTCCAGGGCCGCCCCGGCCGCGCCGCCGGCGGCCACGGCCGCGGCCACGAGCCTGGTCCTGCTCAGGCCGAAGACGGTCCAGGTGGTGGTCGAAAAAAGGTCCTCGCGCAGCACGGACTGCTCCGGCAGGGCGAAGGAGCGCCTGTCGTGGCGGAACTGCAGGCAGACCTGGTCGTGCAGCCGCCCCTCCTCGGCCCGGATGCGTTCCTCCAGCCGCCTGGCCAGCACGGCCTCCTTGTCGGCCCGGTCCTCGTCCTCGGCCAAGGGGGCAGACTCGCTCATGGTCAGGACACGCCGCAGAAATTCCACGGCCAGGGACGCGCATTCGGCATTGCGCCGCTTCCAGTCGCGGGCGAAGGCGTCCACGACCCGGCCCAGGGCCCCCTCCCAGTCCTGCTCCAGGGCGCGCAGGCTCTCCAGGAGGCGCAGGCGCTCGGCGAAGGTGGCCCGCAGGGCGTTGAAGACGCGGACCATGTTGAAGTGCCTGCGCAGCTCGGCCTTCCACTCCTCCAGGAATTCCTCCTCGCCCGTCTTGCAGTTCAGGATGGCCATGCGCGGTCGGCCCGTCAGGCGCAGGATCTCCATCTCGGCCTTGTCCACCTGCCGCATGGGCCGCGAGGCGTCGAGAACGTAGATGATGCCGGCGCCTGCGATGACCGGCGTCAGCAGCTCGCATTCGTGGGCCATGCCCGGGTCGTCGGCGAACTCGGCCAAAAAGGCCGGCAGCAGTTCGGACTCGGAACCAGAAAACTTGCGCAGCCAGCCCAGGGTCTGCACGGGGTTCTGGAAGCCCGGCGTGTCGACGAAGGTGATGACCTCCCGGCCGTCGATGGACACCGGGTAGGCCTTGGCCTCCACGGTTTCCCCCGGCCTTGGGCTCACGCGGATGGCGTCGTTCTCGACGAGGGTGGCCACCACCGAGGACTTGCCTTCGTTGGGGTGTCCGATGACGGCGAATACCGGCATGTCGCTCATCTTTCAGCTCCGAAGATGTCGATTCTGAGCGGCGCGAGGCGTTCCACGGCCGCGGACCAGACCTCCCGGTCCACCGCGGACGCCGCGGTCAGCCAGCGGCCCTTGGCGGGGCGGCCGCAGAGCACGAGTGTCAGGCTGCGCCCTCCCCCCTCGTCGCGCCCCAGGATTTCGAGGGCCTGGAGATTCTCCCTGATGGGCGGCTGCCACGCCTCCACCAGCACGACGTAGCGTTCACGGCCGCCGGTCCATTCCAACCCGGCGCACTCGGCCAGAACCCGCCGCACGTCGCCGCTCTCCAGGGCGGCGGAGACGATGCGCACCGGGGCTTCGCCGCCGACGCGCAGCGCCGTTGCGACCAGGTCCTCCCCGGCGACGCGCCCCTCCAGCTCGGGCGGCAGCAGAAACACGCATCCGGCGCCGTCAGCTCCGGCCTGGCCGTCGGGCGCGACACCATCTCCGGGCGTCGCGGTCCGGAGAGGCAGCGCCTTGGACACGGCCTCCGCGGAATCCGGGGTTGCGACCAGGGGTGAACGCATGCGGTCCGCGATGCGCCCCAGGGCGGGGTGGGCAAAGCCCCTTTCCAGCCGCCGCAGGGCGCGGCGGGTGAAACCCAGCAGGACGAGCCGCGGCAGCAGGGCGTAGGTCAGCAGGCACATGGCCAGAAACGGCCACCAGGCGACGAGGTCCGCGCTGGCCAGGGTCGAGATGCCTTCCTTGAGGACGATGCGGCTGCCCTCGATCTGCCCCATGGTCGGCGTCAGGCCCCACTGCGCGGGCAGCCAGGACCACGGCAGCGCAAACAGGGACACCAGCGCGTGCATCCCCTGCGCCCCGACCTGCAGGGTCGACTGCCAGCCGAAGGCCAGGTCCGTGACCGTCACGCCGACCAGCAGCGCCGCCAGGGAGCCGATGGCCAGGCTCAGCCCGCCCAGGTGCAGGAGTCCCAGGCATTCCCAGGCCAGCATGCGCGCCGGCCAGCCCTGCCCCAGAAAAAGGGTGCGCAGGAAACCGGCCTGCGCCCCGAGCCGCCCCTGCCTGCGCCACAGCAGGCTGAACAGCGGTCGGGCCGGGATGCGGAACTGCCCCAGCCCCATGGCCCTGGCCGCCAGAAGCAGCGCGGCCAGCAGGCAGAGCCCCGCCTGCGGGAAGACGGCCAGAAGCAGGAAGACCGAGACGTTGACGGGCTCCGCGCCGGCGTACGCGAGCAGGCCCCTGACCAGCGACACCCCCGCGGCCAGTCCGGCCACGGCCAGGACGAGGCGCAGGACGTTCAGTCCCGAGGCCAGGACCGACGCCGGCGTCGTCCCGGCGTCGGCGCGGCGGCGGAGCAGCCAGAACATGCCGAAGCCTTCCGCAGGCACGGAGGCCGCCTGGGCCTCCAGCCCGAGCCTGCGGTCGCGCCGCAAGGTCGCGGCGGGGTCGGCCAGCCGGTCCTGTTCCAGGAACCATTCCAGATCGAGAAAGTCGCCGAGGCGCATGCCGTGTTTCATGACGGTCAGCCATACCAGCACGGAGCCGGGTTGGCAAAAGCAGACGAAGGCGCTCCGGCCGGACCTTGTCAACACACGTGCGAACCGCTAGCACTGGCCTGCCGGCAGGGCGGCGACTTCCAGCGTCCCACCGGGATCAATCCCCGAAAATGGCCATGCGCCGCCGTTGCCGCGGCCGCACGGCCCGGACGACGCCATGACGAATTCCGGACACACCATGTTCCGCCCCCCGGCCGAAGCCGCCAGCGTCCTCATCCGCGTGGCCGACGGCTGCCCTCACAAATCCTGCGCCTTCTGCGCCATGTACCGGGGCGTGCCCTACCGCGAGCACGGCACGGCCGAGATCGAGACGGCCGTCGCGCAGGCGGCCACGCTTCGGCCCGACGCCCGTCGCGTCTTCCTGGCCGACGGCGACGTCCTGGCCCTGCCCGCGCCGACCCTCGCCTTCATTCTCGACAGGCTGCATGCCGCCTTCCCGCGCCTGGCCCGCGTCAACTGCTACGCCTCGGGCCAAGCCCTGGAGGCGAAAACGGATGCCGAACTGGCCGGGCTTCGCCGCGCGGGCCTGCACACCATCTACCTGGGCCTGGAAAGCGGTTCGCCGCAGGTGCTCGCAAACATGGCCAAGGCCGGGACCGTCGCGGACATGGTCCGGGGCTGCAAGCGGGCCCGGCAGGCGGGTCTGGCCGTGTCGGCCATGGTGCTCGTGGGACTCGGCGGGCGGGACCTGTCCGTAGTCCACGCGCGGGAGACCGCCGCGGCCGTCAACGCCATGCAGCCCGACCTGCTGTCGTTCCTGCGGCTGGTCCCGGTGCCGGGCACGCCCCTTGAACGGCGCATCGAAAGCGGCCGGTTCCGGCAGCTGACCGAGGAAGAGGCCGTGCGCGAGACGCGCGCCATCCTGGCCGGCCTCGACCTGCGGCGCACGGTCTTCCGGGCGGACCACGGCTCGAACGTCCTGCCCATGGCCGGACGGCTGCCCCGTGACCGGGACGCCCTGCTGGCCGAACTCGACGAACTGCTGGGCTGTGACGTGCTGGACGCTTCAGGCCCCGGCCCCATGCCCCCCCTGCTCTGATATGCCTGACAGCGGACGAATCCGGAGGACGGTCGGATGGCCTCTTTCTCTTCGGCCGACCTTCATGTAGACGATGAAGACGTGTCCTTGGGCGAAAAGCCGGACCGCCGTCCGGAACAACCTCCACCGAGCTTGAAACGATGATCGACCTCCACTTTCTCCAGGCCTCGACAGACGGCCTGATGCGGCAGTTTCCCGCCAACGCGATGGAACCCGGCGGGCACCAGCCGGAGGGCAGCTTCCTCATGACCACGGCGGCGCTGGTGGCGGCGGCCTTCCTGGGCTACGCCCTGTGGCGGCGTCGCGGGGGCGCGGACGGCGGAAGGCAGCGCTCCGGGATCACCACCGCCCCGCGGGAAATCTCGGCCATCCTCGAACAGGCCCTGCTCATGCGCAGCCGCGTGGACGCGAGCTTCCACCCCATCGCCGCATCCCGCCAGACCATCTCCTGTTCCCTCGTCGATCTCGCCCCCGACGGCGTCACCCTCGAGATGCCGCTGGGCGTGACGCCGTCGTCCAGCTGGATCGGCAGGCTCATGGCCTGCTACTTCCGCATCCCGCGCGAAAACAGGGAACCCTATTTCTACACCTTCGTGTCCGAGGTGAAGGCCGTGCACCGCAAGGGGGAGTTCCATCATCTGGTGCTCGAAATCCCGCCCAGGGTGGAACTCGGCCAGAAGCGCCGCCACCTGCGCCTGGAACTGCCGCCGCGCGACATCAAGGATTTCCGGGTCTGGCCCGCCGCCGAGGACGGTTCCTTCCATTTCGAGCCGGACCCGCAGAAATGGCCCGCGCCCCTGGCAACGTACATCCGCGGCGAGCACGACGGGATGCACGTGCTGGATCTCTCGGGCGGCGGCATCAAGCTGTCCTTCGACCCGACGCGTTACGCGGGGCTGGAGGATTTCGTGTCCAAGCACCCTGTGCTCTTCATGCGCCTGGAACTCGAACCCGTCGGCGGCCTGTCCGTCCCCCCCTACTTTCTGGCCGCGCGCCTGCGCACCAAGACGCAGGACCTGGACAACGGCCAGTACATGCTCGGCTACGAGTTCGTGGAGTGCTGCTCCTCGGACGGCGGGGAGACCATCGACTGGGTCAAGATCGAGCCCGAGAACGGCATCGACGAGCTGGTCACCTGGGTTTTCAAGCGGCATCTGGAGCTTTACCGGGAACGCGAAATCGTTTAGAGGCCAGACGTTTTTCACTCTGAAACCTGATTTTGGGAGGACGACGTATTTATGGATGAGGGCTCGGACAGTCGACTTTGGACCGCGCTACGGCGCCTCTTCTCGCGCAGGGGCGAATGCCATCTCGAAGAGGCGATCCAGGAGGCCAAGAACGACGGCGAACTGCAGAACGACGAAATGTCCATGCTTCTGAACGTGCTGCAGCTCGATGACAAACAGGCATACGAAATCATGATCCCCCGCACGGACATCGTCTGCGCGGAAATCGACGAGACGATCACCGAGGTCGCCACGAAATTCTTCGAGAGCGGGCACTCGCGCATGCCCGTCTACAAGGAGACCAAGGACCAGATCGTCGGCATCCTGCACTGCAAGGAGCTCCTGCGCTTCTTCGTGGGCGCCGAGCACCCCGAAAGCATGAGCGAGGTCCTGCGCACCCCCTATTTCATCCCGGAGACCAAGAACGTCAAAAACATCCTCCTGGACTTCCAGACCAACAAGCAGCACATGGCCATCGTCCTGGACGAGTACGGCGGAACAGCCGGCCTGCTGACCCTGGAGGACGTCCTGGAGGAGATCGTCGGCGACATCGAGGACGAATACGACCCCGTCCGCCCCGAGGAAATCCAGCCCGCAGAGGACGGTTCCTATCTCGTTTCCGGACGGACGAGCCTGGAGGACCTCTTCGAGGAATGCTCCATCCGGCTCGAGTCCGAACAGGTCGAGACCGTCGGCGGATACATCAGCGAACAACTCGGCCGCGTCCCCGAAGCCGGCGAATCCCTGGAGCTGCAGGGTCACACGTTTCTCATCAAGGAAGCCGATGTCAAACAGATCCAGTGGGTTCTCGTCACCAAGCCGTCCTGATTCCTTCCTGTACCGTTTCGGACCGGCGGGCCTGGCGCTCATCGGCGCGTGGTTCGGCTTTGCCAACCCCCTGGCGCATTTCCCGCCGGCAGTCCTGCTCCTGCCGGCGGCCCTGATCCTCGCGACGTCCAGGGCGCGCGGCTACGGCCACGCCTTCCGCACGGGCCTGCTGACCGCGCTGCCCGGGTACGCGGCCAGCCTCTACTGGCTGGCCATTCCGGTTCACGACTTCGGCGGCCTGCCCTGGGCCCTGGCCCTGCCCTGCCCGGTCCTTGTCGGCGCCGTGCTGGCCGCCTACGCCGGGCTCTTCTGCATGGCCATGTACGTGGTCCGCACGCGGCTGCACACGCCCCTGGCCGTGCTGCTGGGCGGGCTCCTCTGGGCGTCGCTGGAACTGGCGCGCAACCACCTCCTGACGGGCTTCCCCTGGATCACCCTGGCCTCGGCCCTGGCCCCGTGGCCGGCGACGATGGGACTGGCCGCCTGGATCGGCGGCTTCGGCCTGTCCGGAGTCGTCGCCGCCATGGGGCACGTCCTGGCGTCTGGTCGCCTGCGCACCGGCCTGGCCTTCCTGCCGCTCCTGGCCCTGTGCCTGCTGCCAGCCTACCTGCGCACGCCGGCCGAACCCGCGGGCACGGCGTCGGTCAGCATGATCCAGGGCAACATCGACCAGAGCCTCAAATGGGACGAAAGCCTGCAGGCCTCGATCCTGTCGACCTACGTGAAACTCACCCGGGAAGCTGTGGAACGCAGCGCTCCGGATCTCGTAGTCTGGCCCGAGACGGCCATGCCGATCTATTTCCAGGATCCGTCGGACTTCTCCACCGCCGTGCGTGCGGCCGTGAAGCAGGCAGGCGTCCCGCTTCTGGCCGGATCCCCGGCCTACTCCGTGCCCACGGAGCCCGGCGCCCCCCAGTTCGTGCTGCACAACCGCGCCTACCTGCTGAACCGGGGGGGCGAGGTCGTCTCCTGGTACGACAAGGAGCACCTGGTGCCCTTCGGCGAGTACGTACCCCTGGGCGAGTGGCTGCCCTTCATCACCAAGCTGGTGCCGGGACAGTTCGAGTTCCGGCCGGGCATCAACTCCGCGCCCCTGTCATCGGGCGCCATGGCCATGGGCCTTCTGATCTGCTACGAGGCCATCTTCCCGGAACTGGCCCAGGCCAGGGTCGAGTCCGGGGCCAACGTGCTCGTCAACATCAGCAACGACGCCTGGTTCGGGCGATCCTCGGCCCCGCTGCAGCACCTGCACATGGCCGTGCTGCGCGCCGTGGAGCAGAACCGCGCCATCATCCGTGCAACGAACACGGGAGTGAGCGTCGTCATCGGCCCCGACGGGAGCCTCAAGGGGGCCTCGGAACTTTTCGCCACGCTGGTCGTTCACGACCCTGCCGTGCCGCTCTTGACAGAGACGACCTTTTACCACGAGCATATGCTTTTGATCCACACCACCTTCCCCATCCTGGGCCTGGTCCTGCTGACCCTGGCCTGGCTCAAGTGGGGCAGAAAACGACACTGATCGGACACACACCATGTTGCAATATTCGGAACTCAAGGCCAAGGCAGCCCAGCTCGACGAACGCTTCACCGACTTCTGGAGGCGTCTTTGACCTTCGCGGCCACAAGGAGCGCCTGGCGCAGATCGAAAAACAGCTCTCCACGCCCGGGGTCTGGGACAAGCCCGACCTGTTGACCCCGGTCCTGCAGGAAAAGACCCAGCTCGAAGGCCGGGTGGAGGAATGGGAAGCCCTGGCGCGCGCTCGCGACAACTCCCAGGAATGGGTGGAGATGGCGGGCGGCGAACAGACCGAGGAGATGCTCCAAGCCCTGGAGGACGCCTTGTCGGAAATGGAGTTCAAGCTCGAGGGCGCGCAGATGCGCACCCTGCTGAGCGACCCCGAGGACGTCAGCGAGGCCATCCTGGAGATCCATCCCGGCGCCGGCGGCACCGAGTCCCAGGACTGGGCCGAGATGCTCCTGCGCATGTACCGCCGCTTCGCCGAACGCACGGGCTTCAAGGTCGAACTCCTGGACCTGCTGCCCGGCGACGAGGCCGGCGTGAAGAGCGTGACCCTGCACATCCACGGTCCCTACGCCTA
Organism: Desulfomicrobium salsuginis; assembly: GCF_054657795.1. NCBI lineage: Bacteria > Pseudomonadati > Thermodesulfobacteriota > Desulfovibrionia > Desulfovibrionales > Desulfomicrobiaceae > Desulfomicrobium > Desulfomicrobium salsuginis. Next base: position 199,432 of record NZ_BAAHYA010000001.1, read on the forward strand.
CGGACAGCTCAAGGGCGAAAAGGGCACCCACCGCCTGATCCGCATCTCGCCCTTCGACTCCAGCGGCCGCCGGCACACGTCCTTCGCCTCGGTCGACGTCTACCCCGACGCGGGACAGGACATCGAGATCGAGGTCCGCGACGAGGACATCCGCGTGGACATCTTCCGCTCCAGCGGGCCCGGCGGCCAGTCCGTCAACACCACGGACTCGGCCGTGCGCATCACGCACATCCCCACGGGGCTGGTGGCCCAGTGCCAGAACGAGAAGTCCCAGCACAAGAACAAGGAGGCGGCCATGAAAGTCCTCAAGGCCCGCCTCTACGAACTGGAACTGCAGAAGATCGCGAGCGAACGGCAGGCCGAGTACGTGGCCAAGGGCGCCATCGCCTTCGGCTCCCAGATCAGGACCTACACGCTGCAGCCCTACCGGCTGGTCAAGGACCACCGCACGGGCACGGAGACGAGCAATGTCGACGCGGTGCTCGACGGCAACATCGACGCATTCATCCACAATTACCTCCTGCACCTCCATGCTTCTGCCTGACCTGCCCTCGGACGAGGCGCTCCTGGGCGAACTGGAGACCCTGGAACGGGAACTGCGGCTGCACGCCACGAGCGGGGACGTCTCGGCCCTGGTCCGGCTGATCCGCTCGGACCCGGCCTGGCCCCAGGCGCTCAGGCGCAAACGGATGGAGCAGTGGTTCGTGCTGCCCCTGAACGACGGCGCGTACCCCGCGCTGGCGGAACTCAAGCGGCACATGGAGGAACTGGCGACCTTGCAGGGCCAGGACCCTTTGACCGGACTGGTCAACCGCCGGGGATTCGACCAGGCCATGGCCCTGGAGGTGGAGCGCAGCGGCCGGTTCAGGACGCCGCTGACGCTGTGCGTCATGGACCTCGACGACTTCAAGGCCGTTAACGACACCTACGGCCACATCTGCGGGGACACGGTGCTGAAGGCCATCGCCTCGGTCCTGCAGGCCGAGACGCGCCTGATCGACACGACGGCCCGCATCGGCGGCGAGGAGTTCGCCATACTCCTGCCCGGAACGGGTCTGCTCCGGGCCTGCAAACTGATGGAGCGGATTCAGGCCGCGATCATCTCGTCCCGAATCCACTGCGGCGATGCGGCGCTGTCCGTGACCATGTCCATGGGCGTGGCCAGCTATCGCGGCCGGCAGGTCCCGGACGCGACCCTCTTGATGGAGGAGGCGGACCAGGCCATGTACCGCGCCAAGCGGGCGGGCAAGAACCGCATCGAGACCGCCCCGATTCTGGACCTCTCCCTGGGCGAGGACCGCTCCCTGGTCCACCAGAACGAGAAGCGCTTCCTTTTCTCCTCATTCTTCGCTCCGTCCCCGCAAACCGGGGAGGACAGGGACTGACATGACCGACTCGAACAAGACTTTCAGCATTTCCGTGGCCAGCGGCAAGGGCGGCGTGGGCAAGACCAACCTGACCCTGAACCTGGGCTTCGCCCTGCACGAACTGGGGCAGACCCTGGTCCTGCTGGACGCGGACCTGGGCCTGGCCAACCTCGACGTCCTGCTGGGCCTCTCACCGGAGAAGAACATCCAGGACCTCCTGGCCGGCACGAGCGCAGAGAGCGTCGTCGTACCCCTGGCCAAGGACGGGTTCGTCTTCCTGCCGTCGGCCTCGGGCGTGGCCGAACTGGTCGAACTGGACGAGGACGTGCAGAGTCTGCTCCTGGACAAGCTCGACGCGCTCTTTCGGCAGTACGACTTCCTCCTCCTGGACCTCGGGGCGGGCATCAGCCCCACGGTGCTGTCCTTTGCGGCCATGCCGCAGGAGCGCATCGTGGTCATCACGCCCGAGCCCACGTCACTGACGGACAGCTACGCCCTCATAAAGGTGCTCTGCACCCAGCATCAGATCCGCAACTTCCAGATCGTCGTCAACATGGCCGAGTCCGACAAGGAGGCCAAGAACGCCTTCACCCGGCTGTCCCAGGCCTGCGAGCATTTCCTGAACCTGCCCGTCAACTTTCTTGGCGCGGTCCACCGCGACCCCATGGTCACGGAATCCGTGCGGCACCAGGTGCCACTGCTCAAATTCGCCCCCAACTGCCAGGCCGCCCAGGACATCCGCGAGATCGCCCGCAAGATTCTGGAGCGCCGCGACCGGTTGCGGGACCTCATCTCCCGCAGCCCCATCCTCAAATCAAACATGTGAACACGCCCATGAAACACCTCCTCCTCGCTGCGCTGCTCATGGTCATGGCGGCCGCCCCCCTTTCCGCCACGGCCGGGACCGAAACCGCCCTGGTCTTCACCGCCAACACCTACGGCGAGCACTCGCCCTGCCCCTCCTGAGGGGGCAAGTCCTACGGCGGGTTGGCCCGGCGGGCCACCTTCTTCAAGACCGTCCGTGAAAACGGCGGCGCGGTGTTCATCGACGGCGGATACGAATTCGCAGTCCCCGGCACCGAGGGCGACCGGCATCCGGCGGCCGTGGAACAGCTCAAGCAGGCCTACGGCAAGCTGGGCTACGACATCTTCCTGCTGAGCCCGGCCGACGCGGCGGTGCTGAGCGGCACGAAGGTGCAGGCCCCGCGCACATGGCATCCGCCCCTCGACGAGCCGGCCCTGGTCGAACGGAACGTGCCAGGCGGGCGGCTGGCCTTCGTCCTCTTCCCCGACTCGGGCCGGGCCGACCCGGCCATGGAGGAGCGGCTGGTCGATTACGCAAAAAAACTGCGAGCCAAGGGAAAGTACAACCTCGTCATCGGCGTAAGCACCTGGGGCGCGGCGCGGGAAAACGCCTTCATCGACAAGGTCGAACCCGTGTTCGACATCATTTTGGGCTCGGGCGAAGGCCCGGGCTACTCGGGGCTGTACCTGCGGGACAACCGGGTGCTGTGGGTGCGAGCCTTCACCAAGGGCAAGAACGTGCACACCGTGACCATCCCCGCCCTGCCCGCTCCGGGGGAGAAGGTCGTGTGGGCGCCGGAGCAGTCCGTCCGGACCCTGGCCCAGCCCCTGGGCGACAACATCGCCTCGGCCCCGGACATCCAGGCCATCTTCAGCCAGTAACACGCCAATTTCTTGCATTTTCGGCCGATTCCCCCTAACGGAAAACTCATAATAGATTGCCCCAAGGATACGACATGTCCATTTTCTCCGGGCCCACCCAGCCCTTCTACAAGATGCAGGGCAGCGGCAACGACTTCATCGTCATCGACAACCGCGCCCGCTCCATATCCCCCGACGCCATGCCCGGCTGGGCCAGGGCCCTGTGCCCCCACGCCTTCAGCATCGGCGCCGACGGCATCATCTTTCTCGAAGCGGACGACTCGGGCCGCGCCGCCACGCGCTGGCACTTCTTCAACGCCGACGGCTCGCGCGCCGAGATGTGCGGCAACGGCTCGCGCTGCGCGACCCTGCTGGCCCACCGCCTGGGCATGGCCCCGGCCGAGCACTTCATGCTCACCGACGCCGGCCCCGTCCACGCCAAGGTCTTTGCCGAAGCCGGCGAGGTCGAGGTGCAGCTGACCCCGGCCCGGGACCTGACCCTGAACTTCCCGCTGCAGCTCGGCGACGAAACCCGGACCGCCCATTTCGCCAACACCGGCGTGCCCCACACCGTCATCGTCACGGACGACGTCAAGGCCCTGGACGTCAGGGGCCTGGGCGCCAAGGTGCGCTACCACGAGCGTTTCGCCCCGGCCGGGACCAACGCCAACTTCATCCAGGTGGTCGGCCCCGAAGAACTTCTGCTGCGCACCTACGAACGCGGCGTGGAGAACGAGACCTACGCCTGCGGCACGGGCGCCGCGGCTTCCGTGGCCGTGGCCCACGCCCTGGGCCTGTGCGGGGCCACGGCCCGCGTGACCACCTCCGGCGGAGAGGTGCTCGGGATCACCGTGAACGGATCGGACATTTTCCTGCGCGGCAAGGCCACCGTCGTCTACCAGGGCGAGTTCAGCCCCGCCGCCATGGGCCTCTGAAGCCCCCAGGCACACGCAACAACCACAGCCCAAACCCGGGAGGAAACGATGCAATTCAAAGGAGCCTTCACAGCCCTGGTCACTCCGTTCTCAGGCGGCCAGATCGACGAGGAAGCCTACCGGCAGCTGATCGAATGGCAGGTGCAGAGCGGCATCAACGGCGTCGTGCCCTGCGGCACCACCGGCGAATCCGCGACCATGAGCCACGAGGAGCACAAGCGCGTCATCAGCATCTGCGTGGACCAGGTCAAAGGGCGGGTGCCAGTCCTGGCCGGGGCCGGGTCCAACAACACGGCCGAGGCCGTGGAGCTGACGCGGTACGCCAAGGAGGCCGGGGCCGACGGGGCGCTGCTCATCACCCCCTACTACAACAAGCCGACCCAGGAGGGCCTGTACCAGCACTTCAAGCGCATCGCCTCCGAAGTGTCCATGCCCTTCATCGTCTACAACGTGCCCGGCCGCACCAGCGTGAACCTCCTGCCGGCCACCGTGGCCCGCCTGAACAAGGACATCAAGGACGTCATCGGCATCAAGGAGGCCACGGGCGACCTGAACCAGGTCTCCCAGGTGCTCGAATACTGCGGCCCGGACTTCCAGGTTCTCTCGGGCGACGACTTCACGGTCCTGCCGCTCCTGTCCGTAGGCGGCTGCGGCGTCATCTCCGTGGTCTCCAACATCCTGCCGGACAAGATGAGCGGCATGTGCGCGGCCTGGTTCGCCGGCGACCTGCCCACGGCGCAGAAGCTGCATTTCGAACTGGCGCCCTTTTCGCGCATGATGTTCCTGGAGACCAACCCCATCCCGGCCAAGACCTCCCTGGCCCTCATGGGTCGCATCAAGCTGGAGCTGCGGCTGCCGCTGGTGCCCATGAGCCCGGCCAACGCCGAGAGCCTGCGCGCCTTTTTGGCCGGCAAGGGACTCATCTAGCCCGGTCGTTTCCACGCAAAAAAGGCCGCCTTTCCCACAAGGGAGGGCGGCCTTCGTTGTTTGCGGCGGAAGGGAGATCAGTTCAGCACGACCTGATCCAGGCCGTCGCGTTCCTTGAGGAAGACGTTGATCTGGCGGTCGCGCTCGGTGGACACGGTCTTGCCGGTGAAATCGGCCTGGATCGGCAGCTCGCGGTGCCCGCGGTCGATGAGGACCAGGAGCTTGACGCACCGCGGCCGGCCGAAGTCGAGGATGGCCTCCAGGGCACTGCGGATGGTCCGGCCGGTGAAGAGGACGTCGTCGATGAGGATGATGGTCTTGTCCTCGACGGGAAAATCGATGCGCGTGGCGTTGATGTTCGGGGTGGACTTGGATGTGGTCCAGTCGTCGCGGTAGAGGTTGATGTCCAGCTCGCCGCAGGGCAGGCTCTGGCCGGCGCGCTCCGACAGCAGGTTGCACAGCCTGGCCGCGAGGTCCGCGCCGCGGCGTTGGATGCCCACCAGGGCGATGGATTCGTGCTCGGGAACCTGTTCCAGGATCTGGCAGGCCAGGCGGTCGAGGCAGCGCTCGATGTCGGCCGCGGACATGATTTCCTTGCCGGTGTGCATGAAGACCTCCATGGATTGTGCCCTGTTCACTAAGGGTCCCAAGTTGTAATTGCAAGGGATTCGTCCTAAGGAAGCCCGATCGACACCGCAGCCACGGAGGGCCCATGGGCGCCAACAATGTCTTCTTTCTTGAACTCATCGAATGGTTTGACGACAGCGGACAGGAAATCGCCCGCCGCTTCCCCCAGGAAGGGTCCGGCGAGATCAAATACGGCGCGCAGATGGTCGTGCGCGAGTCCCAGGCCGGCATCTTCTTCTACAACGGCAAGGCCGTGCACGTCTTCGGCCCCGGCCGGCACACCCTCAAGACCGCCAACATCCCCATCCTGAACAAGATCATGGGCATCCCCTGGGGTCTGGAAAGTCCCCTGCGGGCCGAAGCCTACATGATCAACACCAAGGTCTTCCCGAACCTGAAGTGGGGCACGCGGGAGCCCGTGGCCTTCAAGGACTCGGAACTGGGGCTCATCCGCCTGCGGGCCTACGGCATGTTCAACATCCAGGTCGTGCAGCCCCTGCTGTTCATCAATTCCCTGGTGGGCACCATGGCCTCCTTCTCCGTGGCCGACCTGAGCGAATACCTCGGCAAGGTCATCGTCTCGCGCTTCAACGACTTCCTCGGCGAGAACATGGACACCATCCTGAACCTGCCCAGCCGCTACGAGTCGTGGTCCGACGGCCTGCGCCAGCGCCTGCAGGATGATTTCCGCCACTTCGGCCTGTCCCTGAACCAGCTCTACATCAACGCCATCACGCCGCCGCCCGAAGTCCAGAAGGCCATGGACGACAAGACCAAGCTCGGCATGTTCGAGGACATGAACAAGCTCATGCAGCTCAAGGCCGCCAGCGCCATGGAGAAGGCCGCCGCCAACCCCGGCGCGTCCGGGGATGCCATGGGCATGGGCGTGGGCTTCATGATGCCGGCCCTCATGGCCCAGGCCATGCAGATGGCCGGCCAGACGGCGCAGGCGCCCCAGGCGCCGCAGGCCCCGGGCCTGCAGTGCCCCGAATGCCACCAGCCCATCCGCCAGGACGACAGATTCTGCCCGTCCTGCGGCCATCAGCTCGTGGTCTTCGAGCAGTGCCGCGGCTGCGGCAAGAACCTCGCGCCGGGCACGCGCTTCTGCCCGCGCTGCGGCCAGCCGGCCGGAAGCGCCCGCGAGACGGTCAAGTGCCCGTCCTGCGGCCAGGAGAACCTGGCCTCGTCCACGTTCTGCAACCACTGCGGTGAGCGCATGGCCTGAGCATGACCGAGGCCCTGCTCTCCCATCAATGCCCGCAGTGCGGCGCGCCGGTCGAGCTTGACGAAACGGACAGGATCTTTGCCTGTCCGTTCTGTCAGGTCCGCCTCTTCATCCACTCGGACGGGCCTTTCAGCTACTGCATGAAGCCGCGCATCGAAAGCCCGGACACACTCGTCTACGTCCCATACTGGCGCTTCCGGGGCAACGCCTTCGTCCTCGACCCGCAGGCACTGCGCCACAAGATCATCGATTCGAGCCTGCTGGCCGTGGACATGCCGGCCCTGCCCCCGTCCCTGGGCCTGCGCACCCAGGCCATGAAACTGTCCTTTGTCGAACCGACCACGCTTGGCCTCTTCCTGGCGCCGGCCTTCGGCAACGGAGACTTCAAGGCCAGGCTGCTCAAGGCCGTTCCCGGCCTGGCCACGGCGTCCGGCCCCAGCCTCACGGCCTGCGTCGGCGATGTCATGTCCCTGATCCATCTGCCGGTCTTCCAGGGCAAGAACCTCGTGGACGGCCTCACGGGCAAGCTCCTCGGGCCGGCCTGCATCGACGAGACCCGGCTCGAAAAGGCGTGCAGCCACCTGCGCTTCTCCTCGACGCTGTGCCCCCAGTGCGGTTGGGATCTGGTCGGCGAGCGCAGCAGCCTGGTCCAGACCTGCCCCCACTGCGACACGGCCTGGGAGCCCGGCCCCGAGGGCGGGTCGCGCGTCACGCCGCACTTCCTGCAGACGCCGGAGCAGCCGGCCCTGTACCTGCCCTTCTGGAACCTGCGCTTCCGCGCCAAGGGCTTCCGCCTGGAGACCTGGGCCGACCTGATCCGGCTGACCAACCTGCCCAGGGCCCTGCTGCCCTGGATGGAATCAACGGCCTTCTCCTTCCGGGTCCCGGCCTTCAAGATCAGGCCGGAACTCTTCCTGAACCTGAGCGCCCAGGTCAGCCTCTACCAGCCCGACGCCCCGGTGCTGGAGACGCTGCCGAAGACCCCGCTGCATCCCGTCACACTGCCGCAGAAAGAAGCTTTCCAGGCCGTCCCCGTAGTCCTCGGCCGCCTCGCCCCGGCCCGCAAGAACCTCTTCCCCAAAATCCGGGGCGGCTCGCTGCACCCCCTGGAGGCGAACATCGAATACCTGCCCTTTGTCGATGCGGGCCACGAGTTCATACAGCCGGAAATGAACATGGCCATCCAGAAAAACGCCCTCTTCTGGTCAGCGACGCTCTGAAATTTCACCCTGCCACGTCAAAACGTCGAAAAACATCCACCTTACGAACATCGTTTGGACTGGTCGAAAACGATCGCTACGAGCCCGCGCAGTATCCAGACATGAAGCATACGCGGCCTCCATCCCGCCAGATTCATTGACATGTCCCGATGCGAGGAGCAAACAAACGCGCAGGGTCGGCCTGCGCACACGCCAACGGACCCCGCGCCAACAACTTTCGGCTAACGGATTCCAGCGGCCCCTTGCTCAACGACACACTATCATCATGGAAGAAAAATCACTCAGTTACCTCGATCTGTCGGGCGGCACCGCCATGCACCGGGAACGGGACGCCAGGCTCGAACCGCGCCGATTTGTCCCCGACGACGTCAGGACCATCGTCTACGATGAAGCACTGCTCATCCCCCGCGCCCTGCTCTGCCGCGTCGATCTGGAACGGCTGAAAACCGAGGGATGGGTGCCCCTGTCCATGCAGGACGGCACGGCAAGGGTTGCGGCGATTGCGCCCGAGGACCCCGCCGTGGGCGAAAATATCCGACGCACCCTCGACGCCGAACAAATCGAGTTTGTGCGCATCTCCCCTGAAGACCTCGCCAAGACCATCTATAACAACGAGGACGTCAATCCGGGCTTCCCATCCTCGGCCAACAGGACCACCCTGGCCAAGGTCAGAACGTACCTCGCCAACAGGCGCTCCCTGCTGGTCAGCCGCCGCACTGTTTTCGCCAAAGGGCGAACCGGCCTGGCCATGTTCCGCACAGGTCTGGCCTTCGTCACCGCCGTGCTGCTCCTGATCCGCGTCTTCGGGCTCGGCTGGACATCCTTCATCGAACTTGCACTCCTCTGCGCGGGCGTCTTCCTGATGATCGAAGGGTTCCTCTGGTACCTCCCCGCGAGACGGCTGTCAGGACGGCGTCTGACGCGCGGGCTACCCGATCCCGGGCGCGGCGTTACGGTCCTCGGTGTGAAGCTGGTAGACATGCTTCCTGTCTTCGAACGTTCTGCGCCCGTCGCCGGCGCCGAGGCCATGCGCTCCTCCTGGGACACCCTGACCCCGGTCATGCGCCGCCGCTTTCTGGCCCTGGACAGGACAAATCTGGCCGAGGAGCGCACCCTTCTGGCCTACTTCCGGACCCTCATGGCCAAGTCGCGCACGGGCATGGCCCTGGGACGCACGGGCGTAGCTCTGGCCGGCATCGGTTCCGCCTTGGCGCGACAGTTCCATCAGGGGCAATGGGACTACCTCGCCCTGTCGCTCATCGCTGTTGGCGTGATCATGACCCTGGAGGGTCTGTACTGGTATTTCCCCGGACGCCGAGCCGGCCGCGAAAGCATCGCGGCCATTCGGGGCGCCGAATGCCGTGACACGGCATGGAGTCTGGTCCTTCCCCACAAACCGGAGAACGCGGAAAACAACGTCAGGCCCGAACCCTTGTCCGGCGGCAAGCCCGGCATCTGGGGCTCCACCGGGCTGGCCCTGGAGCGTACGCTCCTGGCGGAGCGCCGCAACGTCATGGCCCGACTGCGCACCCACCTGGCCAGGTCCAGAACCGGCCTGTCGTTCATCCGCACGGGCATGAACTTCACCGCGGTGGGACTGGGTCTTCTGGCCTCCTTCGGGACGGCCAATCCCTACTGGACCATCCTGGAAACATTCGTTCTCGTCCTGGGCGTCCTGCTCGTGGCCGATGGGTTGTACTGGTATATCCCTTCGGACCGGATGAGAAAGCGGCTGCCGTACTGCTCCGCCGATATGGACATCGCCCTCCCCGACTACGCGACACCGGTCTGTGAATGGCCGAAGGCGGTTTTCAGCGATGCCGACTGACACCCCCCGCACGAGGCACATCCCCGAACCCTTCGCCGGGCTGGCAGCAGGCAGGCTCGATACACGGTCCATGTCCGCCCTGATGGAGCAGACAGACTGCGGCCGCGACCTCGGTGACGCCCTCCTTGAGGCGGGCGTTCCCGCCTCGGACATCCTCGAAGCCCTGGCCCGCCATCACGGACTCGCCTCCGTCTCCTACGACGAGCGCCTATGTGTTCCTCCCGAACTGGTCCGGGAGATCGACCACGCGCTGCTCGCCGACGGCCGCTGGTTCCCCTGCGCGGTTACGGACGGAGGTGCCGTCGTCGTCGCATCCTGCGCCCCGGGCGATCCCTGCACCGCGAAGGAAGTCGCCGAGCATTTCCCAGGCAAGGAAATCCAGTGGCGTGTCGCCCTGCGCCGGGACATTCGCTGGTTCGTAGAAGACCTGCTTCGACGCTCCTCCGGAAAACAGATCGGTGCCGAACGCACCATGCTCGCTTTCTGGCGAAACACCATGGCCCACTGGCGCACCAAGATGGCCTGCTACCGCACGGACATGGCCAGGGCACGAACCAGCCTCAACATCATGCGTTGGGGCCTCGGCCTGGTCGCCCTGTCCAACGCGCTGATGCGCACCCCCGGCGCCCACGCCCCACAGTTCGTGCTCTGGGCGACTCTGGCCGCAGGCCTGGCCGTCGCAGGCGCAAGCTTCTGGTCCTATTTCCAGGTACGAAGGCCCGAATCTTCGCTCCCGCCACTCCAGACGCTGGTCGAGACGACCGCTGCCACCATCCAATTTTTGGAGACCTTTCACGACATCGAGGAAAAGCCGGCGGTCCCCTTCACACCGTTCGAGCCCGACAAGCCCACCATGCTCGGCCGACTTGGGGACTTCCTGACTCTGCACTCGACGATCCTCGACACGAAATCGGGTTTCCGGGAACGCATTCACCTCGCCCGCGAACGCAATGTCCTGGCAGCCCAGCGCACGGTCTGCGGTTGCTACCGCACAGTCGCGGCGCGGGCGCGAACCGGGCTGTCGCTCCTGCGCACCGGCGTCAGCGTATCCTGCCTGGGTATCGGTCTGCTCCGCTATTTCGACATCGGGCCACTGACTTTCTTCGATGCGATCCTCATCATCTCGGGCCTGCTCATGATCTGCGATGGAACGGCATGGTACTGGCCGGTCAGGTTCGAGCAGGCGGGAACCCCGCGATGCATCGAATGGGGGGGCGATGAAGATTAAACAGAAGCTCGTCAGCAGTGCCGTGCTGACTATTGGTCTCATCATCCTCATGTCGGCCTTCGCGGCCCACGACATGAACGCCGTCATCGCCAGGCTGAAGTTCGTGGAACTGGCGGACGATCTGAACGCTTCCTTCCTCGAAATGCGCCTGGCCGAAAAGAACTACCTGCTGTTCGACGACAGTCGGGCCCTGAACGAGATCACGGAGAAGACCCGGAGCATCAAGAGCATCCTTGACCAGGTCAAACCCGACATCCTCAGTCCGACGGGACCTGATAACATCGCCACGCTACGCACCTATCTCGCCGAATACGCAAACATCGCCGATGCGACGGCCCACGCCGGCGCACGGGACGAAAGTGCGGAAACGGCCCTGCGCGAAGCCGGACGACGCCTGCGGGAGTTCTCCGAACACCTGATTCGGGTAGAACGGGAGGACGTCAACCGTATCATCAACGCCTCCAAGCAACGGATGTTCGTCTCGTTCCTGGCCATCCTGATCACGGCGGTTCTCGCCGGCCCGCTGGTCTTCTCTCGCATCCTGCGCTCTCTGCGAGCGGTGGCGGACTTGGCAGGCTCCATCTCCAGGGGGCGCTTCCGACGCATCGAGGGTCCGGTTCCCAACGACGAACTCGGCTCGGTCATCCATGCCATGAACTCCATGTCCGAGGAGTTGCGTTCCCGGGAAAGCGAGCTCCTTCAATCCAAGAAGCTGGCGTCCATTGGCACGCTGACCGCAGGCGTGGCTCACGAGATCACCAACCCCCTGAACAACATCTCCATGCTCGCCGAAACGTTCGAGACGCTGTACGGGGACCTCAGCCCGGAGGATCATGTCGATTTCATGCGCAAGGTCGGGATGGAAGTCGAACGGATCAGGCAGATAGTCGTCGGGCTGTTGGATTTCTCAAAACCGAAGAAGGCGGATCAGCGCATGGTTTCCCTGAACGAGATTCTGACCGGGACCATGCGCCTGGTGCGGAACATGCTCGATGTCTCCAACATCGAAGTCGAATTCGACCTGGACGACACCCTCCTGCCCGTCTTCGTTGATGTGAACCAAATTCATCAAGTTCTCGTGAACATCATCACCAACGCCATACAAGCCATGGGGCCGGGCGGGCGGTTGCGCATCGCGACGCGGCGGGGGGAAACCGATGATTTCATGGCCGTCAGGATCAGCGACACGGGCAAGGGCATCCCGCCGGAACTGCTGCCGCACATCTTCGATCCGTTCTTCAGTACCAAAGGAGTGGACGGCACAGGGCTCGGCCTCTCCGTCAGCTATGGCATCATCAAAAACCACGGCGGAAGAATCAGGGCCGAAAACGCTCCGAGCGGGGGTTCGATCTTCACCATCGACCTCCCGTCGCACAAGATGAACGCGCCGTCGTCACAGGAGGATCAGCAATGAGCACCCCGAGAATCATGGTCATCGACGATGAGAAGATCGTGGTCGATGTGACCAAAATGCACCTGCAGCGCGAAGGCTTTGCCGTGGAGACGTTCCTGAGCGCCGCTCCGGCACTGGAACGTCTCGACGAGACCCCCTTCGACGTAGTCGTGACGGACCTGAAAATGAAAGGCATTGACGGCATGGAAGTCCTGCGCTCCATCAAGGAGAAGCACCCGGACGTTCGCGTCATAATGATCACTGCCTTCGCGCACCTCAATACGGCCATGGAGGCGTTCCGTGGGGATGTGCACGACTTCTTCCCGAAGCCGTTCAAGGTCAAGGACCTCATTGCGTCCATCCACCGCGCCCTGAAATGCGCCCCACAACAAGGATAACACGTACCGAATCGAAACGGCGGGCATGAGGAAGTTCTGCCCGCCCCAACGCCAGCCACGTTCCCCGCAACGGGAACGGAGCGGGGATCGTGGTGCTCCTCCGCCACCCGTGTGCGGATAAGGCCCGCCCGCGCATCGGATTTTCCTGCCAAGCGCATGACGCGGCTATGGCACGGAAGACGTCAACACATAAATCATGAAAGGCCTGGACTCAAATGATGAAAGTCAGGAGGGCGAAAGGCACTCTCACAGCGCAGGCCGAATCGCTGCGGCTTGGCGTTGACGTGTCGTGGAAGCGGACGGTCGTGACTGCCGACGTGGCGCCGGCCGGCTGCTCGATCCCGGGAAGGTCTCAGTCCTGAGGGAAAACGGGCCCACGGGGGGCACGTCCCATCATCTTCGCTGCGTTGTGCAGCCGCAGCCGCACATCGTCGAGATCGTAGGGTCTGGAGACGTAGTCGTCGGCTCCGGCGGCGATGCAGCGCCGGATGGCGCCCACCGCCCCGCGCGGCACACCGCCCATGACAAAGGCGCCACGCAGGGACTCGTCGGAGCGCAGGCGGCTGAAAAACTCCTCGCAGTCCAGAAAGTCGGCGTGCCAGTCGGCCAGGACGATCCTCGGTTCCGCGGCGGCCTTGAGCGCGGCCCAGGCCGTTTCCTCGGACTCCGCCAGCGCGCAGCCGTACCCCCAGGCCCGCAAGGCCTTGACCAGCACATTGCGGGACAGGCACGCCTCCTCGACGATCACGATGATGGGCCCCTTGTTCACGCTCTCCTCCTGCAAATCGTGTTCATGTCCTTGCGGTCCGCGGCGCTCGCCGCACAGGACCGGTTCATTGCCGGGGGTTCAGCCCTGCGCCGGCTCCGAAGGCGCCGACTCGGCAACCTTTTCGTCTGATTGAGAACGTTGGATGACGTGCCCGAAGATGTATGTGCAGATGGGCACGCCCAGAATCAGTCCCCAGATATGGAAAAGCTTGGCCCCGATGGTCAGGATGAAGAGCACGATGACCGGGTTGATGCGCATGTAGGAGCCGTAGATCCTCGGGTTCAGCACGTACCCCTCGATGAGGTGGATGACCGTGATCATGACGATGGCCAGGAGCATGGTCGTCAGGCCCGACGCCTGCAGGGCGATGAGGCAGATGGGCACGGAACTGATGAAAACGCCCAGGACGGGAATGAAGCTGCACAGAAAGACGATGACCGTCAGAAATGCCATGCTCGAACCAAGTCCCAGCAAAGACACGCCCACGGCCGTCAGGATGGCGTTCAACACGGCGATGACGAACTGCGCCTCCAGGGACTTGCCCAGGACCGTGGCGAAATCGCGGATGCTGCCGGCCACCTCCCGGTAGACGAAATCGAGCCTGGATGTCTCCAGGGAACGCACGCTGGAACTCAGGCGCGGCAGATCGAGGACGATGAGGAAGGAAAAGAGCAAGGCCAGCAGAAAGGCCGAGGCGATGGCCGCGACGCGCCCGCCCACGCCCCGCACGAGGTCGAGGAGCTGGTTGACCTTGTTCTGTCCCTCGGGGTGCTCGGCCAGATTGAAGACCTGCTGCAGCAGGGCCGCGACCCTGGACTTGCCCATGACCGACGTGCCGTGTTCCCCGCTGGCTCCCAGCTCCGGGATGGCGTTGGCCATGAGCGGGTAGCGTTCACCGAGGGCTCCGAGTTCCTGGTCCAGGCGCTGGACGTACTGCGGCAGCTGCGTGACGAAAAGGACCGTCTGGTCCTTGGCTCGGGGCACGAGAAAGACGCCAACGGCAACCAGCACACCGAGAAAGAGCGTCGTGACCAGCACCACGCGCGTGGCGCGGTGCGGAATCAGGTTCTGCAGGCGGTTCACGCCGCGGTTCTGCACGTAGCCGAAGACGAAGGTCAAAAAGAGCAGCAGGAAAAATGACCGCAGGATGAAAACCACCCCGAAGACGCCGCCCCAGACCATGATCCTGATGAGCGTGGGTTTGGCCCTCTCGGAGAGGCTGCACGGGTCGGGACTGCACTGCAAGTTCATGAAGATACCTCAAGGGAGTATGCGCAGGCCGTCCCCGTCGAGAAACGGCCTGCCGTAACCGGTGCCGGACAGACCGAAAAAGCCGGCCAGCGTCGCGCCGATGTCGGCCAGCGTGGGGCGCACCCCGATGCTCCCGGATGCGATTCCGGGGGCCGTGGCCAAAACTGGCACCCGCTCGCGGGTGTGGTCCGTGCCGGCCCAGGTGGGGTCGCAGCCGTGGTCCGCCGTCAGGATGCACAGGTCGCCGGGCGCAAGCCGCCGGAGCAACTCGGGCAGGCGGGCGTCGAAGGATTCCAGCGCGCGGGCGTACCCGGCCACATCCCGACGATGGCCGTGAACGGAATCAAAATCAACGAAATTCGTCACCACGAGGGTCCTGTCCCCGGCCCCGTCCCAGGCCGCGAGGGTCGCGTCCATGAGGCCGTCCTGGCCGTGGGCGCGGATGCTGCGCGTCACGCCGCGATGGGCGAAAATATCCGCAACCTTGCCCACGCACAAGACCGCTGCGCCGGCCTCGGCCAGACCGTCGAGGAGGGTCGGCGTCGGGGCCGGGATGGAGAAGTCTCGGCGATTGCCGGTGCGCCTGAACGTCGCCGCATCCTCGCCGACAAAGGGCCGGGCGATGACGCGGGCGATGCGCAGGCCGTCGACCAGGGTCCGGGCCACGGCGCAGACCGCCAGCAACCGCTCCAGCCCGAAACGGGTTTCATGGGCCGCGATCTGCAGGACCGAGTCTGCGGACGTGTAGACGATGGGCTTGCCCGTGCGCAGGTGCTCCTCGCCCAGACGAACCAGAATCTCGGTGCCCGAGGCCTTGCAGTTGCCGAGCACTCCGGGCAGGCCCGCGCGCGACGAAAGTTCGTCCAACAGCGCCAGCGGGACAGACTCCTCGGCGGGCTCGAAATAGCCCCAGTCAAAGAGCACGGGGGCCCCCGTCATCTCGAAATGCCCGCTGGGCGTATCCTTGCCGCGGCTGATCTCGGTGGCGCAGCCGTACGCGGCCGTGACGGAACCGGCCGGGGCCAGGCCGTCGGGGACGCATCCCGTGGCAAGCCCTGCGGCCAGGCCCAGCCCCATGGCGCACAGGTTCGGCAGGCGCAGGGGCCCTAAGCGGCCATCGTCGGCCAACCCGCGGGCGCAGGCCCGGGCGATGTGCCCCAGCGTGTCGGCCCCCTGGTCGCCGAAGCGGGCCGCGTCGGGAGCCCCGCCCACGCCCAGGGAATCGAGCACAATCAGGCAGGCGCGGCGCACGCAGCCCCTCCCGCGGCGGCCACGGCCAGCACGTCGTCCAGCAGGCCGCTGGCCCCGAAGCGGAACGTGCGCGGGCCGACCCAGCCGGGGCCGAGGATGTCCTCGGCCAGTTCAAGATAGGCCAGGGCGTCGGCCATGGTGCGCAACCCGCCCGAGGCCTTGAATCCGGCCGTGCCGCCTCTCTCGGCGATGGTTTCGAGCATGACCATGGCCGCCTCGGGCGTGGCGTGCACCGCCGCCTTGCCCGTGGATGTCTTCAGGAAATCCGCGCCGCAGTCCAGGGCCAGACGGCTGGCCGCCCGGATCACGTCCGACCGCGCCAGGACCCCGCTCTCCAGGATGACCTTGAGCCGCACGGGACAGGCCGCGCGGCACTCGACCATAAAGCCGCGCACGTCGGACTCGCGTCCTTCGAGAAAGGCGGCGTAGGGGAAAACGAGATCGATTTCCGTGGCGCCGAGTCCCAATGCCGCTCGAATCTCATCCGCGGCGACCGTCGGATCAAGCCGGCCGGCTGGAAAATTGACCACCGTGGCAGCCTCGACGCCGATCAGGCCCATCCGGATCAGATTCTCCGCGACGCGCGGCAGGTGCCTGGCGAAGACGCACAGGGCGGCCACATGGCCGCACGGCCCGACGGCCTTGGCGCAGAGCGCATCGATGTCCGCCTCGCTCTCGGTTCCGGAGAGCGAGGTCAGGTCCAACAGGGATACAATCTGCACGGCCCGCTCATATCTGTCCCGCATGGATGCCCTCCCGGGCGTATGGTTGATTATTCCGGTCGGGCCAACAAGGCTTCATGCATGCGCCTATGCCGTGACCACCGACAGCGACAAAAACACGGAGCGCCCTCGGGCGCAAGCCCGTACGCATTCCCTGCCGAACGCCTTGTTTTCACTTGTTCGGAGCGCTGCGGTCGGGTATGGTGCTGTCCCATGACCAGACCACGCCTCCACGCCCTGCTCCTGTCCGCCGTCCTGTTCGCCCTGATTCCCTCGTTCAGCGCCTTCGCCGGGGAGGTAATCACCGTCTCGCCGTATTGGGAAGGCTTTACGGGACCCGACGGCCGGGGTCTCTACCATGATTTGATGAACGCCGTTTTCACCCGGCGCGGGGACACGGTCAGGCACCTGGAGACACCGGCCAAGAGGGGGCTGATCATGGTGCGCGAAGGGCAGGCCGACATCTACACCTGCCAGGCCAAGGCCGAGGACGGTCTCGAACTCGCACGGCTGCCCATGTACGAGGGGGAGTTCCACGCCCTGTTCCTGAGCAGGACCTTTCCGCACTGGAACGGCGTGGCGTCCCTGGAGAACAAACGGCTGGTGTGGCGGCTGGGCTACTATTCGCCGCACGATTTTCCGGTTCCGGTGCAGTTCGACGAAACCACGACCGGCACCGAGGCCCTGAAGCGGGTGGTCCGCGAATCCTCGGATTGCTACATCGACGATTACCATCTGATCACGGAAACCGTGAACGCCTACCAGCCGCCCCTCGACTCCGGAAACTTCCGCATCGAGTCCGTCGGCTTCCGCCAATACGCCCCCGTCTTCTCCGCAAGCCCGCGCGGTCGGGAACTGCGGGACGCCTTCGAACAGGGGATGCGCGCCCTGGCGGAACAGGGGAAGCTCCTGCCCATCTACGAAAAATGGAAGCTGCCCATGCCCAGAGTCTACCAGCGCTAAGGGGCATCCCATGTCCTCGGAAACGAAAAGTCTGGCGGCGCGGTCCATGCTGTTCCTGGTCGGAACGGCCTTCGTCCTCTACGGCGTCGTCATGCCCATCCTGCCGTTCGCAGGAGCGCGGACCGAGGCGGAGATCACCACGGTGCGCCGGGAACTGGGCGACCGCCAAGACCCGATGGCGAACCGCTACAGTTGGGCCGTCGGCTACGAGTTCGTCCTGCCCGGCGGCACGGTGGTGCACGGAAACACCAAGGTCATCGGGTCATCCTACAGCGCCGGGATTGCCAAAGGCCCAGCCGTCGCGCACTACCTGCCGTCCCTGCCATGGGTGAACGCCCTCGAACGCGACACCCGTCCGGACTTGGGCAAGGCCGTCATGGTGGCCGCCGGAGCACTGCTGTGCTTCGTGGCCTTCAAAGGCCCGGGCCTCACCTCGCGCCGGCGCTCACGTTCTCCCCGAGGGTCAGCTCCCTGAGCCCGCCCCCGAAACGCTCCACCCGCCAGACCCTGAACAAATCCGCCTCGGCGGCCTGCGCATCCCTGTAGCCGATGAAATAGACGCGCTTGCCGTCCATGGACCAGACCTGGTCGAAGGCCGTGATTTCAGGCGGGGTGATGCGCATGTTCTTGCCCTTGCCGGTCCAGCGGTCATGGACGGAAAGGGCCGAGTTCGGCTCGCGCATGACGCGCTCGAACTGCGGCGTACCGGGTGCGCTGTGGCCGAAGACCAGCAGTCCGGGGTCCGTCGGACAAACGGCCAGACGGTGCGCGCTGGTGACCCCGCCCGCGAGGTTCCCCATTATCTTGTCCAGGGGCACCCGCTCCTTCAACTCCCCGTCCGGCCCGATCCAGTAGGCCGCGACCATGTCGTGCGTCACCAGGGCGCCGTCCGGGCTCGAGGAAAGGGAGCAGAGAAAGCCTGCACCGCCGTCCCCCTCGGCAAAAAGGGCCCTCCGCCCCGAACCGTCGGCGCGCACGGCAACGATCTGCGTCATGCCCCGCCCGTCGCGGGCCAGGACGGCGACGGTCCGCCCGTCCGGGGACCAGACCGGCGGCGAGTACGCTGCAAGGCCGGCGGCCAGCCTGCGTTCCCCGCCCGAAACCAGATCGTGCAGCCAGAGTTCGTCCGCCGAGTCCTGGCCCTTGCCGCCGCCGGACCTGAAGAACGCCACGGTACGACCGTCTGGACCGACACCCGGCAGGAAGCCCGGACAGAGCTCCCGCCTGCCGCCGCCGTCGCCGGAACACACCCAGATCGATCCCGCACGGGCGAACGCCAGCACATCCCGCTGCGCCCCCGACCCGCCGCGGACATCGCCCGGCCAGGCCAGCAGCCCTGCGCAGGCCAGCCAAGCAATGAACAGAGCCGCCATTCTCACGCTCATATCTCCTCCCCCGAACGCAATGCCGGCCCGTCGTCTGCGTCGCCGACAGCTCGCGTCAGGACCTCGCAGCGAAGTTGCAGCAGCACTTCGGCGCTTTTCGGGCCCTGGTCGCGGTGCTTTTCCGGGAGTCGCACGGACTTGATCAGGTGCAGGTCGGCCACAGCCCGCGCCCGCACGTCCCCGCCACCGTCGGCGACGACCAGCCTGAAGAACGGTTCCACGATCCCCGCCTTGTCCAGTTCCAGGAGCATCCGCACCCTGGTGGAAGCCCGGAGTTCACCGTACCGCCCCGCGGCCATGTGCCAGCGCGCGGCCAGGCGCCCGGCCGCGCGGAAACGGTTCGGCAGGCGCAGGCGCAGGGCCAGGGCTTCGGACAGTTCCTGGCCCGTGTCCTCGTGCCCGAAATGATGCGGCAGGGTGTCCGGCGGGGTGAGGGTCTTGCCCAGGTCGTGGCAGAGGGCCATCCACGCAGCCAGGGTTTCGCCGGCGCAGCGGTCCATGACGCGGGCCGTGTGCTCCAGCACGTCCGTTTCGTGGAAGGCCGGCGGCCCGGCGGGGATGGCGTCGGCATCCAGAAATTCGGCCAGCCACGGCCCGAGACAGCGCCCATCGCGCAGGACGCGCAGGAAATTGCCCGGCGCAGGCGCGGCGCAGGCCTTCAAGGCCTCCTGCCCGACGCGCTCGGCCGCGACCCGCCCCAGTTCGGCCGAAACGGTCCGCATGGCGGTCAGAAGATCCGCATGGACCGAAAAACCGGGAAAGGCGGCGGCGAACCGGGCCGCACGGATGGCGCGCAAGGGATCGGCCAGGAAATTGGCTTGGGCCACGGGGCGCAGGATGCCGTCGCGCAGGTCGGCCAGGGCCAGGGGATGGGCCAGGAGAAGGCCCCCCTCGTCCTCAGCCAAGGCGTTGACCGTCAGGTCGCGGGAGGCCAGGTCCTCCTCGATGGTCGGATATTCGGAGATCGTGTACTGGCTGCCGCCGCGCACAAAGACAGGGACGCCCTGCCCGACCCGCGTCAGGCCGGGGACACGCCGCCGGAGTTCGGCCTCGGTCCCGCCCACGGCCACATAGTCGAGGTCCACGGGGGCCAGCCCCAGGACCTTGTCGCGCACCGCGCCGCCCACGAGATAGATCCGCATCAACCCTCCGCGCGTTCCCGCTGCATCCCGGCGCGCACGCAGCGCAGGACGTCGAAATCGAACTCGCCGCCCAGGGCCTCGGCCACTTGCGACAGCCCACCGTAACCCTTGCGCCGCGGGGACTCCAGTTCTTCCTCGATGCGGGATAACTGCGCCCTGGTCAAGGCCGTGACCTCCGCGGCCGAAGCGAGCCCCAGGGACACGGCCTTGGTCAGGTGGGCGTAGACCGTGCCGGGCTTGAGCCCCCGCAGGTCCGCAGCGCCCTGCACGGACCCGGTCTGCCGGAAGCAGTCCAGGCTGGCCTGCTCCGTTGAGGAGAGGCCTTCCTCCCGGACCCGGACCTTCTCCACGCGCGGCGCAGGCAAGGGCGGGAGCCCTTCCGGTCGGCCGTGCCCGTCCTCGTGCAGTCGCAAGGCCTCCACGAATCGTTCCCCGTAGGCCGAGAGCTTCATGCGTCCGACGCCGGCAATGCACAGCAGATCCTCGATGCTGCCGGGCCTGTACCTGACCATCTCCAGGAGCGTCTTGTCCGCGAACACGGCGTAGGGCGGCACGTCCTGCTCCCTGGATATCTGCAGCCGCAACGCGCGCAGACTCTCCCACAGGGTCCGTTCCTCCTCTGAGGCAGGCTGCGACCCTCCGGCCGGCGACTCGCCGGATGGGCCGGTCTGCGCGGCGCCCGCCTTGCGGCTCCGTGCGGCCGGGACGGGGTCACGGCGCAGGTGAACCGGCAGGCGGCCCTTCATGACCTCCCAGCTGCGGGCGTTGAGCTTCAGCGCGCCGTAGCCTTCGAGGTCCACGTCGGCCAGGCCCGCGGCCACCAGCTGACGGTAGACGCTCAGCCATTCGGCCCTTGAGAGCTCCGTGCCCACGCCGAAGGTCGAGAGCTGCGCGTGCCCCCAGCGCTCCACGGCCCGCGTCGCCTTGCCGGCCAGCACGTCGGCCAGGTGCCCGACCCCAAAGCCTTCGCGCACGCGGAAGATGTTGGACAGGGCCTTCTGGGCCGCCACGGTGCCGTCCCAGGTCTCGACGGGGTCCAGACACGTGTCGCAGTTGCCGCAGGGCTGCGGGAGATCCTGACCGAAGTAGCGCAGCAGCGCCTGACGCCGGCAGCCTGTCGTTTCGCAGTAGCCCAGCAGCGCCGTCAGCTTCTGCTGCTTGAGGCGCTCGTGGCGCTTGCGGGCCTCGCCGTCGCCCTGGAACGCGGGCATGGAGGCGTCGTCCATGGCCACCAGGCGGCGCAGCATGGCGATGTCGCCCAGGCCGTAGGTCATCCAGGCCACGGCGGGCAGGCCGTCGCGGCCAGCGCGTCCCGTTTCCTGGTGATAGGCCTCCAGACTCGTGGGCGGGTCCACGTGGGCCACGAAACGGACATTGGGCTTGTCCACGCCCATGCCGAAGGCCACGGTGGCGACCATGACCACGCCCTCCTCGCGCATGAACCGCTCCTGGTTGGCCTCGCGCGCGGCGGCGGAAAGGCCGGCGTGGTACGGCAGGGCCGTGAACCCTTCCGCGCCCAGGGCCTGGGCCGTGGCCTCGACCTTCTTGCGCGACATGCGGTAGACGATGCCGGCCTCACCCGCAGGGCGGGAGCGCAGGAAGGCCAGGAGCTGCTGTTCGGGCCGGTCCTTGAGGGTCACGAGATAGCGGATGTTGGGCCGGTCGAAGCCCGAGGCGAAGACGCGGGCCGAGTCCAGACGCAGCTGGCGGATGATGTCCGCGCGGGTCATGTCGTCGGCCGTGGCCGTCAGGGCCAGGCGCGGCACTCCGGGGAAGAGATCGGCCAGTTCACCCAGGCGGGTGTACTCGGGCCGGAAGTCGTGGCCCCACTGGGACACGCAGTGGGCCTCGTCGATGGCGAAGAGGGCCAGGGGGACGCGCGCGAGGCGGTCCAGAAAGCCCGGCGCGAAGACGCGCTCGGGGGCGACGTAAAGCAGGTCGAGGCGCCCGGCCATGAGTTCGGCTTCCACCTCGCGGGCCCGGGCCGGGTCCAGGGAGGAATTGAGGCAGGCCGCGCGCACGCCGTTCTGGGTCAGGCCCTGCACCTGGTCGCGCATGAGGGCGATGAGCGGAGAGACGACGACGGCCGTGCCGGGACGGACCAGGGCCGGAATCTGGTAGCACAGGGACTTGCCCCCGCCCGTGGGCATGAGGACCACGGCGTCCCGGCCGGCCAGGACGGTCTCGATGACCGCCTCCTGCGGGCCCTGAAAAGCGTCGTAGCCGAAAACCGAACGGAGGACTTCAAGGGGCGTGGGCATGGAAAAACCTCGGGAAGACTGTTGGGATCGGGCCTTGGCCTACAGGAAGCGCGAAGCGTCTGTCAAAGCGGGCAGACGGCGCGCTCCAAAAATGCCGATGCGACCTGATGTGCGGCCGCCTCCGGCTCGGGAGTCGGCCGGAGTTCGCGGGGCATGCTGCGGCGACAGAGTCCGTAGCGAACCCCGCCGGGGGAAACCCTGGCGGGCAAGGTACCGGACTGCCGCCACCCCACCCTGCGGCTTGTCCTCGCCGCCGGCCCCATGTATGTGCCGCACATCGGACGCGCGGCGTCTTCCCGTATCATTCTTACCACTGACTCGACATGACCCTCTACGCATTGCTCGGCGCCCTGGAACAGGGCTTCCTCTACGGCATCATGGCCCTCGGGGTGTACCTGACATTCCGCATCCTCGATTTCCCCGACCTGACCGTGGACGGCAGCCTGCCGCTGGGGGCCTCGGTCAGCGCCGTGACCATCACGGCCGGGCACAGCCCCTACCTGGCCCTGGCCCTGGCCACGGCGGCCGGGTTCGCGGCCGGGGCCGTGACGGCGCTCCTGAACACCAAGCTCAGGATCCTGCACCTGCTGGCCTCCATCCTGACCATGATCTCGCTCTACTCCATCAACATCCGCATCATGGGCGGCCCCAACGTGGCCCTGCTGGGCACGCCCTCGGTGCTGACAGACCTGGAGGCCTTTAGCCTGCCCCTCTTCCAGGTCACGCCGGTCTTCTTCTTCCTCGTGGCCACGGCCGTCACGGCGGCCCTCATCTGGTTCCTGCACACGGAGTACGGCCAGGCCATGCTGGCCACGGGCGACAACCGCCAGATGATCACGGCCCTGGGCGTGAACACGGACAACGTCATCATCTTCGGAGTCGGCCTGTCCAACGCCCTGGTGGCCTTCAGCGGCGCCCTCATCGCCCAGAACCAGGGCGCGGCCGACGTGAACATGGGCGTGGGCACCATCGTCGCCGGCCTGGCCTCGGTCATCCTCGGCGAGACGATCTGCGGCAAGGCGACCATCGCCCGGGCCTGCATCGCCGTCATCGTCGGCTCCGTGGTCTACCGCACGGCCATCGCCCTGGCCCTGGGCCTCGACCTCGGCGGCTTCTCCTTCACGCCCAGCGACCTGAATCTCATCACCGCCTTCCTGGTCATCATCGCCCTGAGCCTGCCCATGATCAAAAGGAGGTTCGCACGATGATCCGCGCCACCGGACTGAACAAGTATTTCCACCGGGGCAGTGTGAACGAAGTGCACAGCATCCGAGACCTGTCCATCGACATCGAACAGGGCGACTTCATCACCATCATCGGCTCCAACGGGGCCGGCAAGTCGACCTTCCTGTCCTGCCTGGCCGGGACCCACGCCCTGGACTCGGGCACCATCGCCGTGGGCGGCACCGACGTGACCCGCTGGCCCGAGCACCGGCGCGCCCGCTTCATCGGCCGCGTCTTCCAGGACCCGCTCATGGGCACCTGCGCCGGCGGCTCCATCGCCCAGAACATGGCCCTGGCCCTGCGGCGCGGACAGCGGCGCGGCCTGTCGCGCGGCGTCAAGCCCTCCGACCGGGAGCTTTTCCGCGAACACCTGAAAGTGCTGGGCCTGGGCCTCGAAGACCGGCTCCAGGACCGGGCGGGGCTGCTCTCGGGCGGCCAGCGCCAGGCCCTGACCATGGTCATGGCCACCCTGGTGCGCCCGGAACTGCTGCTCCTGGACGAGCACACGGCGGCCCTGGACCCCAAGACCGCTGCCCAGATCCTCGCACTGACCGAGAACATCGTCACGGCCGGCGGCCTGACCACCCTCATGGTCACCCACAACATGCAGCAGGCCCTGGCCCTGGGGAACCGGCTGATCATGATGCACCGCGGCCGCATCATCTTCGACGTCCGCGGCCAGGAAAAGGCGGCCCTGAGGGTCGAGGACCTGCTGCAGAAATTCCACGGCCAGGAAGACGCCGAAATTTCGGACCGCATGCTCCTGGGTTGAACATCCAGCACGCTCTTTGCTTGGCGATAGCCCGCAAGGAGGACACATGAAGCACGCCACCCGCAGCATCTACCGCGCGCCCCTGCTGGCCGCGGCGGCCATGATCCTGGCCCTCTCCCTCTGGGGCCTGTGGTCTTGGCAGGGCTACAGCGACCGGTCCCTGGAGTGGCGTCGGCAGCGCGCCCAGGAGACATTTCAGACGTTGAACGCCATCATCGCCACCATGAGCAACGGGGTGCTGACGGACTGGCAGCAGATCGAGCGCGTCCTGGCCAGCATCACCCGCGACTCCCGCACGGCCTTCGTCGTGGTCGAAGCACGGCACGGGCGCCTGGTCCAGACCGGCGAGGTCCCGGAATTGCTGGTGACCGGCGGCGACCGCGGCGAAATGGCCACGGAGTCCATGCTCATCGTCTGGGCCCCGCTGCAGCAGGTCAACCTGCCGTCCACCTGGGCCGAGGCCCTCGAATCCCCGCATTTCGGCCTGGGGCTCTGGATGCGCAGCAACCCGGTCATGTACCTGGGCTTCCGCAGCCGCACCGAAACCTTCTCGACCTCCTGGTACTGGCAACGCCAGGCGCCCATCTACGCCCTGGCCCTGGCCTGCATCTTGGCCGTCACGGCGGCGTGGATCGCGGGCAACCGGCGCAGGCTTCTGGCCGGTGAACTCGCCGCCGAACGTCTGCGCAGCGCCCACCTGGAAGAGCTCGGCCTGGCCGCGGCGGGCCTGGCCCACGAGACCAAGAACCCGCTGGGCATCATCATGGGCATGGCCCAGCAGATCGCGGCCCGCCGCGACATCCCGGCCGAGAGCCGGACGATGCTCGAACACATCATGGACGAGGTGGACAAGACCACCTCCAGGCTCGGCAACTTCATGAACTTCGCCCGGCAACGCACCGTGAACCCCGGTCCCGTGGCCGTGGACCGCCTCTGCCGGGAGCTGACGGAAGTCATGGGGCCCGACTTCGACCTCGCCGGGGTGGGACTGGAATCAATTGTGCCCGGGGCCGTCGTCCTGGCCGACGAGGCCCTGCTGCGGCAGATCCTCGTCAACCTGCTGCTGAACAGCCTGCACGCCTCGCCCGCGGGCACCGTCGTGCGCATCCGGATGCAGCGCCAGGGCCGCCGGTGGCAGCTCGTCGTCGAGGACCAGGGCACGGGCATCGCGCCGGAGCTGCTCCCCAACATCTTCAAGCCCTACGTGTCGGGTTCGGCCTCGGGCCACGGTCTGGGGCTGGCCATCGTCAAACGCCTGGTGGAGTCCCACGGCTGGAAGATCCAGGCGTCCTCCGTCCCGGCCGGAGGCACCGCCATGACCATTTCCGGAATCAGAAACGCCCAGGAGCGCGCATGAACACGACCATCCTGATTGTCGACGACGAGGCCCGCTACCGGGACCTCTATGCCCGCGTGCTGCGGGACGCGGGGTTCGATGTCCTGGAAGCCGAGGACGTCGCCGCCGCGCTGAAGTCCATCGGGAAGGATGCACCGGCCATGGTCGTCAGCGACGTGCGCATGCCCGGCGCCAGCGGGTTGGACCTCCTGCGCCGCGCCCGGGCCGACCAGCCGGGCCTGCCGTTCCTCCTGGTCACGGCCTACGCCGACGTGCGCGAAGCCGTGGACGCCCTCAAGCTCGGCGCCGTGGACTATCTGGCCAAGCCCGTGGATCTTGACGAACTGCTGGCCGCCGTGCGGGACGCCCTCGGCGTGCACGGGGACGGCGACGCGGACGTGCCGGCCTCGGCCCTGGAGGGCATCGTGGCCGAGAGCCCGGCCATGCGCGCCGTGCTGCGCGACGCCTGGCGCGTGGCCGGCAGCGACGCCACGGTGCTGCTCACGGGCGAAAGCGGCAGCGGCAAGGAAGTCGTGGCCCAGTTCATCCACGTGAACAGCGCGCGGCGGGACAAGGCCCTCGTCACGGTCAACTGCGCGGCTGTGGCACCGACCCTCCTGCCCAGCGAACTCTTCGGCCACGAGAAGGGCGCCTTCACCGGCGCCGTGGCCAAGCGCAAGGGATTTTTCCGCGAAGCCCACGAAGGCACCCTCTTTCTCGACGAGATCGGCGACATGCCCCTTGAGTTGCAGGCGTCCCTGCTGCGCGCCACGGAAACGGGGCGCATCACGCCCGTGGGCGCGGACCGGGAGGTCGCCGTGGACTGCCGGCTCATCGCCGCCACCAACCGCAACCTGGAGGAGGACGTGGCGCAGGGCCGCTTCCGCCAGGACCTCTTCTACCGCCTGAACGTCATCACCATCGACATCCCCCCCCTGCGCGAACGCCCCGAGGACATCGCCCCCCTGGCGAGGTTCTTCCTGAACAAAGGGGCCGCCGAGGCGCGACGCCTGTCCCGCGCGGCGGCGCAGGCCCTGCAGAACCACCCCTGGCCCGGCAACGTGCGCGAACTGGCCAACGCCATGGCCCACGTGCGCCTCCTGAGCCAGACCGACGTCATCCTGCCCGAACACCTCCCCCCGGCGGTGCGCAAGTCCGCGGCCAAGGCTGTCCCGGAAGCGCCAGCCGTCGCCCGGCCGAAGCTCCCGGAGGAAACCAAGACTCTGGAGCAGCAGGAATTCGAGGCCGTGGCCGCGGCCCTGAAGCAGACCGGCGGCAACCGCACCCACGCGGCCCAGCTCCTGGGCATCACCCGGCGCGGGCTGATCTACAAGCTCAAGCGCCTGGGACTGGGCTGACCGCCCACCCCGTTGTGCAAAGACTTCTCAGCCGACACGGGACGGCGATTTTCACGCTTCACGCGCAAGCCCCCCTGACGGGCGGATAACCGGCCACGGCCGTGGCTCCGCTGCGCATGAGCGCATGGCACGCCCCTTGCCTGCCGCATGGGACAACTCCAGGAGGAAAACCATGACGACCTACATATCACGACTGACGATCATCGCCCTGCTCTGCCTGCAGGCATGGGCGACGCAGGCGCATGGCGGCGACGGCCATCGCTCGGAAATCCGCCGCGCCAGCCACGACGAACTCTTCACGCTCGGCGGACAAGAGACAGGCGGGCAACGCGGTGACGACCCGTTCCGTCTCGACGGCGGCCGCACGAAGCAGAACGATCCTTTCCGCCTCGACGGGCAGCGCAGCGAAGATCGACGGGATGGGCGAAGGCATGACGGCCCCAAGGACGACGGACAAAGGGACGGGAAGCATTTCCGAACCGACGACAGACCCGGAGGCGGAAGCAACTTCATGCGGGTCGACACGCAGGGTGGATACGACCGGCCGGACGCGCGGAAACGCGTCCGCGACCATGACCGGGATGGGGACAGGCGCCGGGACGACCGTTACCAGGACGACGGCCGCAGGCACGGCAGCCCATCGTACATCCGGCAACCCCCTCGCGGGGATTACAGGCGCCCGGGGCATGACGACGGCCCGCGGCATGACTCCGGACGCTACGCGCGACACGAGGTCAGGCACATCGTGCACTACCTGCCGCCCAGGCACGCGGTCATCCTGCACGGCCGCGACCGCTACCACTACCATGGCGGCAGGTTCTACCGGCCCTGGAACGCCGGCTTCATCCTGGTGCGCCCCCCGCTGGGGCTCATCGTCCTGAGCCTGCCCCTGGGCAGCCACACGGTCATCTCGGCCGGCATCACCTACCACGTCTTCGGCGACGTCTACTACCGGCGCGTGCCTGCAGGATACGAAGTCGTGGAACCCATCCGCGCGCCGGGCCGCGAGTGGCCCGCCCAGGTGTCCGTCATCACGGACACCCTGAACCTGCGCTACGGACCCGAGGAAAGCGAGGAGATCATCGCCCAGGCGGGGCGCTACACGATCCTCAACGTCATCGGCAGCGCCCCTGGCTGGCTGTACGTGGAGATCGACGGCGAAGACGTGCGCGGCTGGGTGATGGAGCGCTACGTCTCGACGGACCTCGGCCGGGGCTGACCCCCCTCTTTTATCCTGGAATCAATGCTGAAGGCCGGCTCCCGCAAACCGGGGCCGGCCTTCAGCGCTTCAGCCCCAGGCGCTGCATGAGCTCCAGGGCCATGGCGTGGCGATTGAACGGCGGGATGATGTACACCCCCGCGAAATGCGGCCAGGCGTACTCGAGCAGCTCCCAGGCGATCTCGATGCCCTCCCGCTGCCCCGCATCCCCGGCCCGGGCCATGCGCTCGCGCGCTTCGAGGGGAATCTCGATGCCCGGAAACTCGTTGTGCAGGAACTCGGCGTTGCGGTGGCTGGCCAGGGGCATGATGCCGAGCACGATGGGGGCCTTGACGTGGGCCGTCGCGGCCAGGATCTCGTCCACCCTGGACCGGGAATAGACCGGCTGGGTCAGGAAGTGGGTCGCGCCGGCCGCAATCTTCTTCTCCATGCGGCCGACCTGCAGGGCCATGTTGCGCGTGTTGGGGTTGAAGGCCGCGCCGATGCAGAAGTTGACGGGCAGGCGCATGTCGTCGCCGTAGTGGTTGCGGCCCCGGTTGAAGCCGGCCAGCAGGGAAATGAGCTCCATGGAGCGCAGGTCGTAGACGCCTGAAACCCGCTCGGCGCTGCCGGCCGATGGCGGGTCCCCGGTCACGGCCAGGACGTTGTGCAGGTTCGAAGCGGCCAGGCCCATGATGGTCGACTGCATGCCCACCAGGTTGCGGTCCCGGCCCGTGAGGTGCACGACCACGTCCGCGCCGGTCCTGGCCCGGACCATGCCGGCCAGGGTGATGTTCGAGAGGCGCGGCACGGCCAGGGGGTTCTCGGCGATGGTGATGGCGTCCACGCCCGCCGCGGCCAGGGCCTCGGCCGCCCGGAGCACGGGCTCCGTGTCGAGGTGCTTGGGCGGGTCGAGTTCCACCAGGACGACCTTGCCCTCCTGCAGCCTGCGCGCCAGACGCGTCGGGACCGCAGTCCCGGCCGTGCGTTCCTCGGCCGACGGGGCTTCGATCCGCACTTCGGGCAAAGCTGATCCCAGCGCCTTGACCAGGGCCGCGATGTGCTCCGGCCCGGTCCCGCAGCACCCGCCCAACAGGCGTGCGCCGTGTGCCGCGCAGGCCGCGGTCTGCCGCGCGAAATACTCCGGCGACGAGGCGTACATGAGCCGGTCCCCCGCTGCCTCGGGAAAGCCCGCGTTGGGCAGCACCGACAAGGGCACAGATACCGGACCCAGGGCGCGGACCACTTCCAGGGAATTCTTGGGGCCGATGCCGCAGTTGAGGCCGACAATGTCGGCCCCGGCCGCCACCAGGGCCTCGAAGCACTCGCGGGCCGAGCGGCCCGAATGGGTGCGCCCGCGCTGGGTGAAGACCATCTGCGCGGCCACGGGCACGGAAACGGCCGCCTTGACCCCGCGCAGGGCCGACAGCAGCAGGGTGAGACTGGCGAAGGTTTCGAGCACGATGAAGTCCACTCCGCCCTCGACCAGAGCCCGGGCCTGCTCGGCGAAAATCTCCTCAATCTCTCCCGGCGCGGCCGTCTCCTCGCCCAGGCGCCCCAGCGGGCCCATGGCCCCGGCCACCCAGCGGCCCTCGCCGGCTTCGGCCCGGGCCAGTTCGGCTCCGCGCAGGTTGATCTCGCGAACCCTGTGCCCCAGGTCGAAACGGCCGAGCTTGGCCCTGTTGGCGCCGAAGGTGTTGGTCTCCAGGACCTCGGCCCCGGCCACCGCATAGGCCTGATGGATGGACCGCACCAGGGCCGGGTCCGTCAGGTTCAAGGCGTCGTAGCAGGACGAGCTGTCCACGCCCCGTTCGAAAAGGAGCGACCCCATGGCCCCGTCGGCCACGACCACGCGCTCGCGCAGGACATCGAGAATGCCGCGCCTCACAGCCCGCCCTCCAGGTCGCCGGACCTGACGCGGTGCAGGCCCTGCACCTCGCGCTGCACGGCGCGGGCGTAGCGCACGGCCGGGTAGCCGAACATGACGACGTACATGGAGCGGTGGTCCGAGGGGATGCCCAGCCTGCGGCCCAGCTCCGGCACCACGCTCTGCAGGGCCCAGCGGGCGTACCCGCACCAGACCGTTCCCACACCCAGGCTCGCGGCCATGAGCTCGAAATAGGACAGGGCGATGAAGGGGTCGGCCTCGCCGGAGGTGGCCTCGCGGGGGGAGGAGGCGATGAGCATGTGCGGGGCTTCGCGGAAGATGATGTCGCGGCCCTGGTCCCAGGCGGTCAGGAACTTGGCGAAAAACTCCATGCCGTCGGGCAGGCCGTCCTCGTCCACGGCCCGGCGGATGCCATCCATGGTCAGGACGCGGATGCGCGCCATGACTTCCGGGTCGTCCACCAGGGTAAAGCGGACCTTGCGCTCGTTCTTGCCCGTGGGGGCGTAGGCCACGGCGTCCATGAGACGGTCCAGGACGGCCCGCTCCACAGCCTCGGGCCGGTAACGCCGCACGGACCTGCGGCTCTTGATCAGGTTCTCCAGACCGTCCGGGGAAGGCGGCAGGATCTCGGCGCTCGCGTCCGGGTCCACGCCGAAGATGGACAGGGCCGCCGTGGGGCAAACGGCCAGGCAATGCTGGCACCTGATGCACAGGCCCTGCCGCTGTTCGCTGATTCGCGGCAGCCCCTGGCTCATGTCTATGATGCGCACGGGGCAGTCGGCCGCGCACTCGCCGCACTGGATGCAGCGTGACTCGTCTATGGCAAAATCGAGCATGGTTCCTCCTGTAATCCGGACCGCCATTGGCGCGGCCGCCCCCTTTTCCTACGGCCTGAAGAGGCGATGCACAAGGGCCGCCACCCGCGCCGGCCGCCCTTGACGAGATGCAATCCTGTTGCATAAACATGCATTCCAAATCATGGGAAAAATCGATCCGGGACCTCGCCCGGCGCCGGCGGACCTCCCGCCCGGGTCCCGCCGGCCTGGCTAACGAAACGGCCCGCAAGGTAAAGACATGCATTCACCCGACCACATCTGCTCCACCTGCACAGGCCACGAGCACACGGCCGTACCCGGGCCGCGCTTCCACCGTCTGCTGGCCGAAGGCCCCGTCATCGAACTCTCGGGCGTGAGCTTCGCCTACGCGGACCGCGAGGTCCTCACGGACGTGACCTTGAGCGTCGGCGCCAGGGATTTCCTGGCCGTCATCGGGCCCAACGGCGGCGGCAAGACAACCCTGGTCAAGATCATCCTCGGACTTCTCCGCCCCTCGCGCGGCACCGTACGCGTCCTCGGAGCCGACCCGGCCGTCGCGCGGCCCGCCGTGGGCTACGTGCCGCAGCACGCCCTTGTCCAGCCGAGCTTCCCCGTCACGGTCCGGGACGTTGTCCTGCTGGGGCTGCGGCGCGGCAGCGGACTCTTCTCGACCCGGCGCTGGCCCGGCTACTCGGCGGACGAGAAGCGCAAGGCCCTGGACACCCTGGACATGGTCGACATGGCCGACCTGGCCGGACGCCGCTTCGACGCCCTATCCGGCGGCCAGAAGCAGCGCGTGCTCGTGGCCCGGGCCCTGATTTCTGACCCGGCCCTGTTGCTCTTCGACGAGCCCACCTCCAACATCGACCCCCAGGGCAAGGTCTGCCTCTTCGACCTGCTCTCGGCCCTGAGCGCCTCCATCACCATCGTCATGGTCAGCCACGACCTCATCTCGGCCTCCACGCGCATCACCAGCGTGGCCGTGGTCAACAACCGCCTCATCCAGAACCGCGGCCGCGAACTGACGCCGACCATGCTCGAACTCATCTACGGCACCCATGACGCGACCTGCCCCCTGGACGAGTACATCCGCGGCATGTCCTCGATCTTCACCGCCGGCGGACGGGGGGTGACGAAATGATGGACCTCCTCGGCATGGAATTCATGCGCAACGCCCTGCTGGCCGGGCTGCTGGCCAGCCTGGCCTGCGGCGTCATCGGCACCCTCGTGGTCGTCAACCGCCAGGTCTTCATGGCCGGGGGCGTGGCCCACACGGCCTACGGCGGCGTGGGCCTGGCCTTTTTCCTGGGCCTGCCCGTGCTGCCCTGCGCCGTGGCCTTCACGGTCCTGGCCGCCCTGGCCATGGCCATGGCCTCCTTCGGCCGCGCCGAGCGCAGCGACTCCGTGGTGGGCATCATGTGGGCGGCGGGCATGGCCGTCGGCATCATCCTCATGGACCTCACGCCCGGCTACAACGTCGACCTGATGAGCTACCTCTTCGGGAGCATCCTGGCCGTCCCCCGCGGAGACATCGTCTTCATGGCGGTCCTCGACGCCTTCATCCTGGCCGTGGTCTTCTTCTGGTACAAGGACTTCCTGGCCCTGTCCTTCGACATGGAGTTCGCGCGCTCCATGGGCGTGCCCGTGCGCCTGCTCTACGCGCTGATGCAGGTCCTGACGGCCGTGACCGTGATCATGGTCATCCAGGTGGCCGGACTCATCCTGGTCATCGCCCTGCTGACCATCCCGCCCATGCTGGCCGAACTCTTCACCAACTCCCTGTGGAAGATGATGGTCCTGGCCACCCTGGCGAGCCTCGTCTTCTGCCTGGCCGGCCTGGCCGTGTCCTACCACTTCGACATCACCTCGGGCGCGTCCATCATCGCCATGGCCACGGGCGGGTATGTCCTGGCCTGGGGCGTGCGCAGCCTGCGGAGGCTCGGGTGAAGGCCCGCATGACCGCCAAGGCGGCGGAACACCGTCTCGCCGCCGCGGGACTGGAGGCCACGGAGCACCGCGTGCGCGTGCTCATGGCCGTGGGCGGCACCCCCTACCCGTCCAGCGCGCCGGAGATTCTGGACGCGGTGCGCGCCAAATCGGACATCAACCGGGTCACGGTCTACCGCATCCTCGACCTGCTGGTCGAACACGAAGTCCTGAACCGTCTGGACCTCGGCGACAAATCGCGCCGATTCTGCCTGCGCGAGGATCACGACGACGAGCACCCGCACTTCCACTGCACGCGCTGCGACCGCTACCTCTGCCTGCGTCACGCCCAGGGCATCCTGAACACCGAGGGCCTGGAGGGCCTGGAGGCGGACATCCGCCACGTGGACATCCGCCTCGAAGGCGTGTGTCCCGCCTGCCGCTCGACCACCTGATACATCGCCGGGCCATGCCGCGGGAACGCAGATAACCCCCATGGGCATCCACTTCACCTGCATATGATCCGGCATGCGACGAGTTCCGAAACTGCGGCTTCCTCCAACATCGCCAGGCCCTTCCACTCATCCCCGCCACGTCCCCGCGTCCTTGCCGCGGCATTCCGTCGGATCCCCCACGCGCATGCCACAAACTGCGTAGCGCCGATGTCGCGGCGTTACACGCTGGACCCAATGTCCATCTCCCTGCTTATCCTGTAGATTTTCGGGCACCCGCCTGTCCGCCCTCGGCGTGCCGGGCAACTCCGAACACTGGAGGTGGAAGAATGGATAACGCCGGTCGCCCCGCGCACCGCATCGTCGAGGACATCGGGCCGTGCCTGCGCGAAGCCGTGGCCAGAGGGTGCGCACTCTGGATCGTGCTGGACCCCTTGTGCCACGAGCAGGCCCTCGCGCAGCTCTACGAGCACGAACAGGGCGCGGACATCGAGGAACTGTTTCGCAAGACCCCCCTGTTTTCCGCTCACGCGGCCTCGCCCCGCGTGTGCTCCATCGCGCCGGAATCCTCCATGCTGCGCTGGCTGTGCGAGGCCGCACCGCCCAACTGGGGCATGGTCCTCGCATCGGACGCTCCCCGGGATGAGATCCTGGACCACCTTCGAAGCCTCCTCCTGGTCAGGACCGACGAGAGCGACGTCATCTTCCGGGTCTGGGACGGTACGGTCCTGAGCCGCATGTGCATGGCCCTGCCCGAAGAAATCCCCGTTCTTCTGGGGCCAGTGCGTCGGGTGGCGGCCAGGACGCACACCCGGTCATGGGCTTGCATCGACCGGGACGGCCAGGCCTTCATGGAAGCCCCGCACCGGCCAGCCTGCCCCCTGCCGCGCCCCTGGTACCGCATCACGAAGGGACATGAACGCGCCTTTGACGACCAGCGTCCCGCCAATCTCGTCCACACCGTCATGGAGACCCTGCTGCGCGAACAGGCCGGGCCCGTCCTGCCCCCGACCGTACGACTCAACACCTTCACCGCCCGGCACGTGGAACGTGCGCTGGCGCTGGGACTGTGGCGGGCCGAGGCAGTGGAACTCTTCGTGCGCTGCTGCCTGCTGCACGGGGAATCCTTCCCCGAGGCGCAGTCCGCACCCGGCCCATTTTCTCGAAGACCCGTCGACGAGGACATGGCCATCCTGGCCATGCGCCGCACCCTGAACCACGGAGGAAACCGTGACTGACCCCTCCCTCGTTGCCCAATGCCCCAGACCCAAGCGCATCGGTTTCGCCCTGGAGTCCCAGGGCGAGGAAGCGCCCGTGCCCTTCGCGTCACGAGTCATGCACACCTTCAGCTTCGGCGCCGACGACCCCGGCGTCCCGCATACCCTCGACCTCTTCGGGACCGTGGTCTGGATCGATGCGTCCGCCGACCCGGACGCGACCACCGAAGGACACCCTTGGCGCGACTATACCCTGGACCACACCGTCACGGTCCACCAAACCGCCGACCTCGGGTTCGTGCCCCTGCTGCCCGGCAGACAGGGTGGCACGTGATGCCCCGCGTCCTTTGCGCCCTGATCCTCGCATCACTTATCTTCATCGGAGGTTGCCGCACCATGAACACGCCCCCCAGCCCGCCCCTTCCCGTGTCCTACCACCCCGCCGGACGCTATCTCCTCCCCGTGCCCCAGGGCATGAAATATGCCGGCATGTACCACACCATAAACTACATCCACGTGGAGGAGACGCCGTGGGAACGGGGCGACAGGGCCGGCCAATTCCAGGAACTCTGGAGCGAGGTTCTGGAAACGGCTACGGACAAATACAATCGCCGGGCGTCACTTGGCCCTTCATCTCAGGGAGGCCTGGCCCACGAAGACGTGAGCAAACTGTTCGGGCATGAGGCCGTGCTGCTGTGCTACGCCAACGACCAAGGCGGACACAACATCGACGTCTTCATCGCCCTGCCCGAACACATCCTGCGCATCACCGAAGACTGCGGCTACGACGTCGGCGAGGAGTGCACGGACATGACGGACTACATCCTGGATTTCTACCGCCACTACCGGCCGAACTGGGAGAACTGCTCTCCCGACAGCTTCCTGACCCCCAGGGGCAGGCTCGAGGGGCTTGAGATCGTGGACGAATACGTCTCCGCCTCATCCTACCGCCCCGCGGCCGAGGAACAGCTCGAAATCGTGCTGAGCATGTCCGAATCCTATCTTACTAGGCCGCCTGGAGAACGTCTCAGTATTTCCGTTTTCCGCAAGGCCCTGAAAGCCCACGGGATCGAACTGGAGGTAGTGCGCTCACGACAGAGGACTGTTGCGAGCATTCCTGGACGGGAAACGGCGTTCATCATGTCGGAAAATAAAAATGGAAAGGTTGATGCCCAATTCTCTGCCGAGTGGGCCAGCGAAAGCGAAGCCAACAATCTGGACAGGCCACGCATACATATAGAGATCAATTGCGACGCCAGTGCCGAGAACGAAGCCCTACACCTTTGGGACACGGTCATGGACAGTTTCACGTCCGTACGGAACTGGCACGAATCGAAAATGAAAAGGAGATAAGATATGCCCAGGCAAAAACCCACGGTCAAATACGAAGCACCCCTGTGGCACAGGAAGACGCCACGCGAAATGCTCAAGAATCCCCTCTCCACGGAATGCGACGCCGGGCGGGACAACATCTTCAAAGTCCGCCGCGATACCGTCGCCATAGTCTTTGTCCCGGGCATCATGGGCTCCAAACTGCAAAAACAGAGTGAAAAACGTGAGCCAGTCTGGGATCCCGACACCTCAGGATTCATGCTGAAAAGATACCTGAAAGCCAGCCCCGAAGAACGGTACGACCTCCTCATCAAGGACCCGCTG
Source organism: Desulfomicrobium salsuginis (assembly GCF_054657795.1). Lineage (NCBI taxonomy): Bacteria > Pseudomonadati > Thermodesulfobacteriota > Desulfovibrionia > Desulfovibrionales > Desulfomicrobiaceae > Desulfomicrobium > Desulfomicrobium salsuginis. Next base: position 235,831 of record NZ_BAAHYA010000001.1, read on the forward strand.
GAGGTCATGCACGACACCTCGAAACTCCCGAAACGCCACCCAAAGGCCCATGAGCGCGGCTGGGGCAGTGTGGCCTGGACGTTCTACGGCGACCTGCTGAGTTCCCTGCAGGACTGGGCCACACCCCTCAAGGTCCTGCTGGACCTGCCCGTGTACGCCTTCGGCTACAACTGGCTCAAGTCCAACGAAGAATCGGGTGTCCTGCTGCGTGAAACCATACTGTCCCTCAAGAAAGTCCAGAAGGTCATCATCGTCACGCACTCCATGGGTGGCTTGGTGGCCCGCTACGCATTGGGGGGCGACGGCGGTGAGGCCATCGCCGACAAGGTCCTGGGTGTCATCCACGGCGCCCAACCCGTGCATGGGGCGCCCGTGGCCTACCGCCGCCAGATCGCCGGGCAGGAGGTGGACGGGTTCTTCAACATCCTGGGACTCATCGGGGCCAAGATCCTCGGGGAGGACGGCCCGGCCATCACGGCCATCTTTCCCCACGCCCCCGGCGCCTTGGAACTCCTGCCCAGCCAGCACTACCGGACCAACGACGGCAGGAAAGCGTGGCTGCATCTGCAGGACCCCGACAACCCCGACGCCTGCGTGTCCTATCCCCGCAACGGAGACCCCTACGAGGAGATCTACCTGAAGAGCTCCAACCGCGACTTCTGGGGCATGATTCACGGCGACTGGTTCCAGCCCCAACCAGAGGACGCTGAGGCCCTCGACCGGGTGCTGTATGGCGCGGCCCCGATGCAGCCCCGGGACCGCCATTCCCTGGCCTTCAAGCTCGGAAAGCATCTGCGCAGCGCCCGCGAGTTCCACGGCAGGATCGGCCGGTACAGCCACCCGCGCACCGTGCAGTATTTCAGCAGCGGCGATCATGACACGTGCGCCGAAATCTGCTGGCTGGTTCGAAACGTGACCGAGACCGTGAACATCAGGCCCGACCCGGCGCGCGGCGCGAAGCCCCCTCTGGGCGGCTACCGCTTCCTGCGGGACATCCAGGGCATCAGAGAGGAGAGCCGCGGCGAATACAGCGAAGTCCGCTGGCGGGATACGGACGGCAATCTCGGCAAGCGGGTCTCCTGGAAAACACCCTTTGCGGAGCTTGACCGTGGCATTCGGGAAGGAAAAACCCTGTGGCTGCTCAGGCTTTCGAACATCGGCAAGGATGGCCCGGGCGTGAAGGATGAACGAGTCTGCCATCTGGGGGACGGCACGGTACCGCTCGGTTCGGCCACGGGCTTGAACCCGGACTGCAACGCATGGGGCGGCGCGACGGCCTGCCTGCCATTCTGGGAAGGTCCGACGGGCCGCCTCTGCGCCGCCACGGGCTGCACCAATGAACGCGAACACTCGCGATTCTACGACCAGCCTGCCATCCAGGCCACCATCAACGCCATCCACAACATTTGCCTGGGCTGGCTCAAAGGAGAATTTTGATTGCAAATCATTCAAGGACATCCTTCCACCCGACCGTCCTGCGTTCCATGAAAAACGGCCGGTCCCTGCGCGGGACCCGGCCGTTTCGTTTTTGCAAGCAGGACGGTCGTCAGTACCCTTTGAGCTTGTCGATGAATTCCGGCAGCCACAGGGAGATCTGCGGGACGTAGGTGATGATGGCCAGGAACCCGAGCAGGATCGTCAGCCAGGGGAAGGCCGCGCGCACGACCCAGGTCAGGTCGCGCTTGGTGATGCCCGCCGTGACGAAGAGGTTCAGGCCCACGGGCGGGGTGATCAGGCCGATCTCCATGTTGACCACGCAGATGATGCCCAGATGGATGGGATCGATGCCGAGCTTCATGGCGATGGGGAAGAGGATCGGGATCATGATCATGGTGATGGCCGACGGCTCCATGAAGTTGCCGGCGGCCAGGAGCAGCAGGTTGACGACGATCAGGAAGCCCCAGGCCGGCAGGCCCCAGCCCACGATGGTCTCGGCGATCATGTGCGGGATGCGCTCGGTGGTCAGTACGTGGGCGAAGAGCATGGCGTTGCCGATGATGAAGAGCAGCATGATGCTGACCTTGGCGGCGTCCAGGACCACGTGGCGCACCTCGGGGTGCACCCAGGACCTGGGTATGGCCAGCAGGGTCTGCCACAGGCCGCGCGTCAGGGCCGAACCCAGGCTTTCTCCGACCTTGCGCAGGGGCACCTCCTTGAGGGGGCCCATGTCGCGGTAGACGAAGACGGCGATCCACCAGGCGTAAACCGCCGAAACCGCGGCCGCCTCGGTCGGGCTGCAGATGCCCCCGTAGATGGAGCCCAGCACGATGATGACGAGCATGAGCCCGCCCAGGGCCTTGACGCCGGAACGCAAGACCTGCCGGAAGCCGGGCCAGGCCAGGGCCGGATAGTTCTTGATCCGCGCCACGATGTAGATGGCGAGCATGAGCAGAAGCCCCAGGCAGATGCCGGGGATGAACCCGGCCATGAACAGCCTGGCCGCCGACTCCTGGGTGGCAGCAGCGTACACGAGCATGACGATGGACGGCGGGATGAGAATCCCGAGGGTCCCGGCGTTGCAGATGACGCCGGCGGCGAAGCTCTCGGGGTAGCCCGAGCGGACCATGCCCCCGATGACGATGCTGCCGATGGCCGCCACCGTGGCCGGCGAGGAGCCGGAAACGGCGGCGAAGAGCATGCAGGCCAGGACCGAGGCCATGGCCAGGCCGCCCTTGACGTGCCCGATGCAGTCCAGGGCGAAGTTGATGAGCCGCTTGGCCACGCCGCCCGTCGACAGGAACTGCGAGGACAGGATGAAGAAGGGGATGGCCAGCAGGGTGTAGTGTTCGGATACCGACTCGAAGAGCTTCAGGGCGATGGACGCCAGGGAGTCGTTGGAAAAGAACAGGATGGTGGTGATGCTCGAAAGGCCCAGCGCGATGGCGATGGGCATGCCCGTGGCGATGAACAGGAAGAGCAGGGAGAACAGGGCGGCTGTGGTCATTCGTCGTCTCCATCCAGGGCCGTGCCCTCTTTCTGGACCAGGTACATGCTCTCCTTGGCCTCATCCAGCAGCTTGAAGCCTTCGGCGCGCCCCCGGACGATGGCCCAGAGGAGATCCAGCAGGCGGACGACCATCATGACCAGGCCGATGAACAGGATGCTGTTGGCCATCCACTTGGGCACGGGAATGTCCTCGAGGTGGATGCCGATGCTCCTGAGCTTGCCGAGGTAGGCCCAGCTGCCGAAGAGAAACAGTCCGCAGTAGACCAGGCAGAGCAGCACGGCCACGATGGACACGGCCCGCCGTACGCCGCCGGGAAAGAGCTTGACCAGCGCGTCGACCCCGATGTGCGAACCGACCTTGATGCCGTAGGACACGCCGAACATGACCAGCCAGCCCGACAGCAGGAGCGTCAGCTCCTGGGCCCACTGGATGCCCACGTTGAAGCCGAAACGGAACACCACCTCCACGAAAACCAGAAGCGTCATGGAAGCCAGGAGGAGGGAGATGATCCCCTCCTCCAGCTTGTTGATGAAGGTATTCATGATTCCCGGAGACTATTTGTTGGAAGCGATGGCGGCTTCGAGGTTTTCCTTGCCCACGGCGTCCTCGAACTTCTTCCACACCGGCTTCATGGCCTCGACCCACTGGCCGCGCTCGGCCTCGGTCAGGGTGATGATCTCGGAACGCTTGGAGTCGATGATCTTCTGCTTGTCTTCGAGGTCCTTCTTGGCGGCGGCTTCGTTGCCGACGGCGATGGACTCCTTCAGGCACTCCTCGATGACCGGACGGATGTCCGCGGGCAGGCTCTCCCAGAACTCGGTGGTGCTGACCACGAGATAGTCGAGGATGCCGTGGTTGGTCTCGGTGATGTAGGGCTGCACCTCGTAGTACTTCTGGGAGTAGATGTTGGACCAGGAATTCTCCTGTCCGTCGATGGCCTTGGTCTGCAGCAGGGTGAAGACCTCGGCGAAGGGCTTCTTCAGGGGCATGGCGTCCACGGCCTCGAACTGGGCGGCCAGGACGTCGGAGGTCATGATGCGGAACTTCTTGTTGGCGGCATCGGCAGGGACGCGGATGGGATCGTTGGCGGAGATCTGCTTCATGCCGTTGTGCAGGTATTCAAGGCCGATGATGCCCTTGTCCTTCATGGAGGTGAGCAGCGCGCGACCGTTGGGACCCTGCTGGAACCTGTCGATGGCCGCCATGTCCTTGAACAGGAAGGGCAAATCGTAGATCTGCAGCAGCGGAGTGTACTTCTGGAACTTGGAAAGGGCCGGTGCCAGCAGATGCACGTCGCCCAGCAGCAGCGCTTCGAGTTCCTTGCCGTCGCCGAAGAGCTGTGAGTTGGGGTAGACCTCGACCACGACCTTGCCGGCCAGGCGTTCGGCCACGAGGTCGCGGAACTTGTTGGCCTGGATGCCCTTGGGCGTGTCCTCGGCCACGACGTGGGAGTACTTGATCACGATGGGAGCAGCGAAGGCGGAAGCAGCACACAGAAAAACCGCAACCAGCGCAAACGCAAGAATGGTCTTCACTTTCAACATTCCTCATACCCTCCATACGGTTAATTTGTTTGCGCTTGTGTATCCATTGCAGCATGTCTGCGCAAGAATTTCCGAAATAATCATGGTTTTTTTTCGCTTACGAAAATAAAAGAGACGCTCATTAAGCTGTTCGCACAACCAATCAGAACTCGTGACAAATTTATCAAAACATAAAAACAAGCGCGATATGAAATATTTTTCTACATTTATTCCATATTATATCAGAAAAATATTGATTTTCAGAACAGTATGTTTGACATGTATAAAATATTCGGAATCTTATTTGATAATATAGAGTGCGTATTATCCACATCGACCAATTCTCTATGTCCGATTTTCCGGACTAATCGATAATCCAGTCTCCATTACGACACTTCGTCACGTGAAGAATCATCACAAGACGAACGAGATTCATTCCGGAAAATGAAACTTATTCGCCATGGGCAGAAAAGCGCAGGAAGGACGCCATCCGGGATGACACTTCCCACGGATGCCGGCTGCGCCCAGGTCGGCGAAACCCGCGCCCGCCGCGCGGCGAGGACGCACACTTCCGGATGCGGCGAGTGCCCCTTCAACCCGCCGCCGCAACAGCACACCACGCACGTCGCCTCAAACAAAGCCACGGGCCATTGCGGAACGGCTGACAAACATCGACCCGGCCCACGCGCATTGCAAATGAGTTGCAGATCGCTGGCATTGTTTGTAGTTTGCATGCAACGATCCTGTTTATCGTCCTCGTTTGAGACAACACGCGATCTCCGAGAAAACCTCCGCAATAAACGCGAACGAACCTGGGTGCCATTCCCGCGAAGACGGGAATCCATTCTTTTCGGATAGTTAAAAAAGGATCATTCGGGTTGAGCGTCCATGACGCTTGTGGGCCGCGACAGGTCAAACTCTGGACGCGTTCACGCAGGATGGATCAATGTGGACGCCTGTCATTGCGAGGAGTCTTCGACGCGGCAATCCAGTTTCTCAAGATCTTTTCCGATTGCACTCCAGCACGTCGAGGAGGGGACATCCTCGCTGCACTCGCGATGACGGCTCACTTGCGGTGATGCGCCCGGATCAACGTTCAATTACGTCAGTGTGCCACCGATGACAGTCTGGCGCTGTGACCGGAAGAGCCCTGGAAAAGTCTCCCGCCCCTTCTGCAAGGGCATGACGACTTTTTGCAGTGAGATCATGTCAAGACATGGATTGCCGTGCAGCGCGCGCAGTGACGAGTGAGACCTCCCATCATACCTTGGAAATTTTGCTGAACGCGACGGACACAAGCACAATGGACACACATCAAGACCATAGAATCAGACAGGCTAACAGGGAAGCCCTGACAGTTTTGGCAGTTTATGCCTTGTATTTTTTATGGTGGTACGTCTCCGGATACGGATTGGGAAACAAAGACCCTGAAACATATTCGTACATCTTCGGTTTTCCTGCATGGTTCTTTTACAGCTGCATTCTTGGCTACCCTCTCACCACAGTCCTCCTCTGGCTGGTCGTTCGATTGTTCTTCAAGGAAATACCGCTTGATGCCGACGTCCAGAACATCCCCCCAATACACGGCGAGGACAAATGACATCCAGTTCGATCCAGACCATCATTCCCATGATTGCGTACCTGGCCGTATCCATAGGCATTGCGCTCTGGGCTCGCCAAAAGTCCGCGAAAACAACCTCGCAGGGATTCATCGAGGAATACTTCATCGGCAGCCGGACCATGGGCGGCTTTGTCCTGGCCATGACCATCATCGCCAGCTACACCAGCGCCAGCAGTTTCATCGGCGGCCCCGGCGTGGCCTACCGGTTCGGCCTGAGCTGGGTGCTGCTGGCCATGATCCAGGTGCCCACGGCCTTCCTCACGCTTGGGGTGCTGGGCAAACGCTTCGCCATCGTGGCGCGCCAGACCCAGTCCGTGACCATCACCGACTACCTGCGCGCCCGTTACAACAGCGACGCGGTGGTCATCCTGTGCTCCGTGGCCCTGATCGTCTTCTTCATGGCCGCCATGCTGGCGCAGTTCATCGGCGGGGCGCGCCTCTTCCAGACCGTCACGGGCTACCCATACGCCGTCGGCCTGTCCCTCTTCGGCATCAGCGTGGTGCTGTACACGGCGGTCGGCGGTTTCCGCGCCGTGGTCCTGACGGACGCCATCCAGGGCATCGTCATGGTCGTGGCCGTGGTCGTGGTGCTGCTGGCCGTCATCAACGCCGGCGGCGGCGTGGCGAAATGCGTCTCGACGCTCAAGGGCATCGACCCCGGCCTGATCACGCCCACCGGGCCGGACAACGCGGTGCCGCAAGCCTTCACCATGTCTTTCTGGGTTTTGGTAGGCATCGGCGTGCTGGGCCTGCCGCATACCACCCAGCGCTGCATGGGCTACCGGGACTCCCGCGCCATGCACGACGCCATGGTCATCGGCACGCTGCTCATCGGCTTCATGATCCTGTGCGCGCACCTCGCCGGAACGTTCGGCCGCGCCGTCTTCCCGGACCTGCCCGCCGGCGACCTGGCCATGCCGACGATGATCCTCGAACTGCTCTCCCCCGTGTGGGCGGGCGTGTTCATCGCCGGCCCCCTGGCGGCCATCATGTCCACGGTCGACTCCATGCTCCTGCTGGTCTCCGCCGCCATTATCAAGGACCTGTACATCCACTACCGGCTCAAGGGCGACGCCTCCCGCATGCCCGTGGCCACGCTCAAAAGGACGAGCACCTGGATCACGGCCGTCGTCGGCCTGCTGGTCTTCGTCGCCGCCCTCGAACCGCCGGACCTCCTGGTCTGGATCAACCTCTTCGCCTTCGGCGGCCTTGAAGCCGCATTCCTCTGCCCCATCGTGCTGGGCCTGTACTGTCAGTCCGGCAACTCCCGCGGCGCCGTCGCCTCCATCGTCTGCGGAGTGACCGCCTTCATGGCGCTCTCCATCATGAAACCCGCCATGGGCGGCATCCACGCCATCGTCCCGACAACGCTGGTCAGCGTCACCGCGTACATGCTCGGATCATACCTCGGACATCGCGCCCCAGCGCTTCGGGATTCTTCAAGATCCACGTGAAAACCCCGGCCTTCGGGGTCAGCCGTTTACGGCTCGCATCTTCCTTTCATTGATATTCAGACAGCTCACGCCTCGTCTGCGCATTTCCATCCGGAAAGCCTCAAGCACCTGGCATTCGGCGCAGCCCAAGTCGCGCCCCCGTTTCCTCCGGTTTTCCAGCAAGACAAAGATTCGGCACATCCATTGACCGCGCCCCGGCATCCGTGCAGCGGCGTGGAGACGGCAAGCCATTGGAAACATGCGACAACCAGCCCCCCGTTTCGTCAGCAGAGCACGCGAAGAGTCGTCGCACAAAACGCGAGATTCATTCCGGGAAATGACCAGATGGGGACTCCCGTGCAGACATGCCACGCGGACTCGCCAAGAAGGACCTTCCACGGAGACGCCCCGCTGCGGCGTGAGGGGAAAAGGAGCGGAACCGGCCGCAAGGACGAGGCTACAGACTCATAGCCACAATGCAATTCCCCACTGGCTACTTGAAAAATTTCGCGCCATACGGCAGAATGAAATCGCAACTATTTATATTTTTTAACCATAACGGCATATTGTCATACAACGTCCCGGCCGCCGCCAGATCGGACGTCATGCCGCCCCCACCGTCAGACACCCTGAACCCTTGGGGGATGCATGACGTCCGCTGACCAAATGACTGGCGACGAGTTCACCTCGGAGTCGACGGTATTTCGACCGCCTGCGGATGGTCTCGCGTGAACGCAACGTGGCCGATACCCACCGTCTCCGAATGCTGCCAGCGTCCAAACAACCGTCTGCAAGGCGCACGACAGAACGTTCAACGTCCTCAAAAAACAAATTCTCATCCACGTTTCCACTGGAGAATTTATGCCTGATTCAAAAAGAGTAGATAAAATGAATACAATCCATGTAAAGGAAAACAACTCATGTTGTGATTCTTTTTTGGATTCAGATTTTGATCAGGCCAATATCGATTGCCGTGCCCTATTCGATGCAATGGATTTTCCAGTATCGCTCCTCGATACAAATTTCAGATATCAATACGTCAACAACGCCTATGAAAAATATGTCGGAGTCCAAAAAAATCAGATGATCGGCAAGACTCCTGCCATAATTACCGGAGTCAAAGCCTTCGAAGAAACAATAAAGCCAAGAATTATCAAGGCGTTGGGCGGAGAACAGGTCTCCTTCTCCATATGGGTCGATTATCCAAGCATGGGAAGAAGATACATGGATGTGCTCTATGCCCCAAGAATTGTGCGTAACGGAAAAATCGAAGGAATTTTGAATATATCAAGAGACGTTACAGAACGTTACTTTCTTGAGAAAAGATCTTCAGCGATACTTGAAATCGCGTTCAGCTGTTTTTTTGTTATAGATATGGAAGGCAGGATCCGTGAAATTAACGAACGCGGCACGGAAATGCTCGGGTACAGCCAGAAAGAATTCCTTGGAATGAGCATATGGGACATCGATTGCCTTGAAGACAAAGAAGCCTCGCTACAGCGCATCAAAGACATCGAAAGATTGAAACAAGTCCGATTTGAAACAAAGGAGCGGTGCAAGGACGGAAAAATCATAGATGTCGAGGTCAACGCCACCTTTGCCGAGCACGAAGGAGGCAAGATCTACGCCTTCGTGCGGGACCTTTCCCCCTTCCGGGAGAAAGAGCGGGAAATCCAGGAGAGCGAAGCCAGGTTCAAGGCCCTGCACAACGCCTCTTTCGGCGGGATAGCCATCCATGACCAGGGCGTCATCCTGGACTGCAACCTCGGCCTGTCCGAGATCTCCGGATACGCTGTCGAGGAGCTCATCGGCATGGACGGGCTGAGCCTCATCGCCGAAGGTTCCAGAAGCGAGGTCATGCGCAACATCATCACGGGTTACGAGAAGCCCTACGAAGCATTCGGGGTCCGCAAGAACGGAGAGGAATACCCTGTACGCCTCGAGGCCCGCAACTTCCCCTACAAGGGCAGGCTGGTCCGCGCGGTGGAATTCCGCGACATCACCGAGATCCGGCGGGCCATGGAAGAACAGGCCGCTCTCAAGGCCAGGCTCACGGCCCTGTGGCATATCTCGCGCATGGTCGAGGCGGGCTATCGCGAACTCTGCGACCTGGTGCTCGAAGAAATTCAGACCCTGACGGGCAGCCAATACTCATTCTTCGGCTTTCTTGACGACAAGGAAAGCGACATGGTCATCCACTCCTGGTCACGGGAGGTGATGCATGCATGCGCGGTCGCAGAGAACCCCCTCCACTTCCCCTTGGACAGGGCTGGAGTCTGGGCCAGGGCGGTGTCCGAACGGCAAGCCGTCGTCATCGAAGACTACGACCAGACCACGGAGCGAAAGCGTGGGTTCCCCCCGGGACACGTCCCCATCAAAAACCTCCTCTCCGTACCGATTCTCAGAGACAACAGGGTCGTTGCCCTCGCCGTGGTGGCCAACAAACCATCGGCATACTCGCACGACGACATCAACCAGATCACGGCCTTCGTGAACAGCGCCATACTCCTGCTCGAACAGCGCCGCATCAAGAACGAACTGAAAGTCAGCGAGGAGCGTCTGTCACTGGCCGTGGAAATGGCTCACATGGGACACTGGGAATTGGACCTATCGACAATGACATTCGCCTTCAACGACCAGTTCTATTCCCTGTACGGAACAACGAGCGAACGTGAAGGTGGTTTTTTCATGCCCGCCGAGACCTACGCACGTGAATTCGTGCACCCCGAGTCGGCGGAACTCGTAGCATCGGAAATCGGGATGATCAGGGCGGGAGTATACGATAACCGCACGGCGCAGATCGAGCACCGCATCGTCAAAAGGGACGGAGAGGTGCGCGACATCATAGTGCGCTTCATGGTGATTAAGGACACTCGTGGGCAACAGATCAAAACAATCGGCGTCAACCAGGACATCACGGAAAGAAAGCACGCTGAAGAAGCGCTGAAAAAAAGCGAGGAACGCTTTCGGGTCCTTTTTGAAAAGTCGCCAGACCCTTTATTCATCTGGCGCAAGGACGACACGCTTTTTGATGCCAACATGGCCGCGTGCACGCTTCTGGGATATGACCGCGACGAGCTTCTGCAACTCGCATTGACGAACATCCAGGCCCCTTCGGTTCGGGGAAAACTCGGGTCAACCGTGCTCACGGAGTTGAATCGACCAAGTTTCGAAGGCATCGACCTGCACAAAGATGGAACTGAAATCCCGGTTGAAGTCATCACCGTTCCCATCCAACTCGCAGATCAGGAATATGCGTTCTCTGCTGTTCGCGACATCTCGTCACGCAAGAATGCGGAAAAACTGTTAGCGGAAATCAAAAATGATTTTGAAAGCATCTTCGAAAATTCTCAGGTCGGCATCATGCTTTTACGGGGAGGAAGGCGTCTGGTCAGAGCCAATCAACGCCTGGCCGAAATATGCGGCTATGAATCCCCGGAAAGCATGGTTGGCTTGAGCGTCCGCGAACTGCATGTCGACCAAGAGCATTTCATCGATTTTGGACGCAGATACTACGACAAGCTAACCCAAAAAAATCAGAAGCAGATTGACTTTCAACTCAAGAAAAAGAACGGCGCTACGGTATGGTGCATGCTGTCCGGAAAAGCATTGGATCCCACGGACCTGAACAAAGGCGTCATTTGGGTCGTGGACGACATTACCAACCGCAAGACCATGGAAGACCTGTTGATTCGGGCCAGGCTGGAGGCCGAAGCCGCGAACAAGACCAAAAGCGAATTCCTGGCGAACATGAGCCATGAAATACGCACTCCACTCAATGGCATCAGTGGCATGATGCAGCTCCTGCAGACAACCGACCCGGATCAGGAGCAGGCGGAATACATCGACATGGCCATCCGTTCAACGCACCGCCTGACGAGGCTCCTCACGGACATCCTGGACATCTCCAGGATCGAGACGGGAAGGCTTGAGTTCGAACGGCGGGAGTTCCGCGTCTGCGATCTCGCGCAGTCGGTTTCCGAACTCTTCGACATCATCTACAAGGAAAAGAACGTACCCCTGCTGTGCCGAATCGACCCGGCCACGCCTGAAGCCCTCATCGGCGACGAGGCGCGGGTTCGGCAGATCCTGTTCAACCTGGTGGGCAACGCCTTCAAATTCACCGACCAGGGCGCCATCACCCTTGAAATTTACCCCATCGCCTCACCGAGGTCCGACGACATCCGCATCGCCTTCTCCGTCCATGACACGGGCATCGGCATCCCGGAGGACAGGCTCAAGGATCTCTTCACCCCCTTTGTGCAGGTCGATGCGACGTACAGCAAGGCACACCAGGGCGCCGGACTCGGCCTGGCCATCGTCAAGCGTCTGGTAATACTCATGGGAGGGCATATAGTCATGGACACGTTGCCCGGCGAAGGGACGTCCGCCCATGTGATCCTGCCCTTCGGGCGCACCGGCACGGCAATCCCGCAAAATGACGTGCAGTCGAGCGAAGCCGCAAACGGCCTCCCGTCAGGCAATGTCCTGCTGGTCGAAGACGACCTTTCCAACCAGTTTTTCATGCGCAAGCTTCTGGAAAAGGCAGGGGTGCGCCCGTTCACGGCAGAGAACGGACTCGAGGCGGTCGAACGATGGGAATCAGGGGATTTCGACTGCATCCTCATGGATATCCAAATGCCGGTCATGGACGGAATCGAGGCGACGAAGACAATCCGGAAATCAGGAGCCGGCGCAAAAGCCGACATTCCCATCATCGCCCTGACCTCGTTCGCCATGGCCGGAGACCGGGAGAAATTCCTCGCCGCCGGCATGACCGACTATCTCAGCAAACCCGTCCATCTGGACGATCTCAGGGAAGCCCTCGACAGGGTCATGAAGCGCACGAAAAAATGACGGCTCGCCGATGCGCATCCGGTTGGCGTACGCCGGAATCTCGCCGGCGGTCTTCAGGTTGAACCACCCTTCCTTCTTGATGGTGTATGCGGCCATGGTCAGCGAACGCATCGTCATGTCCGCTTCCCGCCAGGTCAGATCAACGCACACGCTGACCGACCCGAGAGAACGAAGGTGCGCGTCCTGCTCAGGACTCTGTTGCAAAGCGAATCCTGCTGTAGCAGTAAACAAAAAAAAGGCGGCCATGCACTGCGCCACTATTTTCCGCACGATCTTCCACCTCATGTTTGGCATGGGAGAAAGCTAATAGACTTTATGAACAAACTGAATAGGAAACCTGCAAATCGCATAAATTTTCAAATACCAGACTGAAGCCGAAAGGCCCCGGCATCAACAGGACCGGGCAACGGACAATAGGTCTCATGCTCGACATGCACGCGTGTCTGTGCCGAGACAAAGAGAAGAAAAGCCGCGGTGCATGGTCGTTGACGCGGCATCGGATCAGGGCGGGGACGAGACAGCGACAGGCCACGAAGCCCCCATCAACGCAGTGGCGCGCGAAGGACCGCCCCAGGGCCAGCGGAAAGGTCGCCGGACGCGGCGCCATGACGCGGCACGGATCGGCGGGCATACGGCCCACAGGGGAACAGGGATGCGCGGTAACGACGGCCGAAGGGCCGAAGGAGACACGATGAGAAGGGAGATCAGGCACATCTACCATGGCCAGAAGGTGACCGAAGGCGCGGGCGTGAGCCTGCGCCGGATGTTCGGCAGCAGGGAAGCCGCGCTTTTCGACCCCTTCCTCATGCTGGACGATTTCCGTTCGGACCACCCGCACGAGTACATCAGAGGCTTCCCCTGGCACCCCCACCGGGGCATCGAAACCATCACCTACGTGCTCAAAGGCGACGTCGAGCACGGCGACAGCCTCGGCAACAGCGGGGTCATTTCCGCCGGGGACGTGCAGTGGATGACCGCCGGCAGCGGCATCATCCATCAGGAAATGCCCAAGGGCGACGAGGCCGGGGCCATGCACGGCTTCCAGCTCTGGGCAAACCTGCCCGCGAGCCGCAAGATGATGCCGCCCCGCTACCGAGACATCACAGCCGCCGCGATCCCCGAGGTCAGAACGCCGGAGGCCTCCGTCAAGGTCATCGCCGGCACCGTCGCAGGCGTGACCGGGCCGGTGGACGACGTGGTCATCGACCCGCAGTACCTGGACTGTGCCATCGCCCCGGGCAGGGAATTCATCCTCCCGACCCGCAGGGGTCACACCGCCTTCGCCTTTGTCCACGGCGGCGACGGGACCATCAACGGCAGCGCCGTTGCCAACGGCACCCTGGTGCTCTTCGAGGACGGGGACGAACTGGCGGCGACAGCGGGCAACGGCCCCCTGCGCCTGCTGCTCCTGACGGGAAAGCCCCTCCACGAACCCATTGCCTGGGGCGGCCCCATCGTCATGAACACCCAGGCCGAACTGGACCTCGCCTTTCAGGAACTGCGGGACGAAACGTTCCTCAAGCACCGGATCGACGCCGCCCGCTGAAGTAAGGCCGCCAAAGAGGTGCGCCCTACCGTGCGCACAAAGAAAAAGGGGCCAGCTATTAAAAGCTAACCCCTTGTTTTTACTGGAGCCAGGAAAGAGAATTGAACTCTCGACCTACTGATTACGAATCTGAAATAATAGTTTCCGACACCTTCCCTAGCCTTCACAAAAGTATTATACAATCAATGTGTTAGTGGCTATCGATTTTCCCAGCCCTTCCTTGCGCATCCCCTTGCTTCACATGTTTTTGGGGGACAGATGGGGGACAGAATTTCGACCGACTGATTTCATAAATTCAACTAGCGGAGGCCACGTGACGATCCAGTGGACCACCACCAAATACGAGGGAATCCGTTTCCGCGAACATCCAACCCGCATGTTCGGTAGCAGGAAGGATCGTTATTATTCTATCCGCTACCGCGTGGATGGGAAGCGCAAGGAGGAAGGTCTGGGCTGGGAAAGCCAAAATGACCAACGAGATAAGGATGGCGTGAGAATTTCCATGCTGGAAGTTGCACGGGCGACTCTGGCAAGACTGAAAGAGGCTCATCGTGAAGGCCAAGGCCCTGCCACTCTGGAAGAAAAGCGGATCTTGGCGAACCAAGCAAAAGCTGAAGCTGAACGCCAACGGAAGCTCGAATCTGCCCGAAACGTCACCTTAGCTGAGTACTGGCCGGTTTATCTCAATAGCGCCAAATTGATTAAAGGCGAAGACAAAAAAAAATCCAAGTCGTGGGCGGTTGAGGAAGGCATTTTTGAAAACTGGCTGAAGCCCGTTCTCGGGAACGAACCGATCAAGGATATCGATTTCGACCACTGGGACCGACTCATGGGCGTCATGGTGGATGCTGGGCTAGCACCCAGAACCCGACAATATGTAGCCATGGTTCTCAGACAGTGCCTGGCCCATGCGTATTCCCGCAAGCTCGTTCCAACACCTCCTCCTGCCGCAAGGGACGTGGGCGCGACTATCGGCAAGGGAGGAAACCGACGGACCAGGACGCTGACCTCTTCAGAACTTCAAGCCATCTTGCAGGCCTTGGCCGAACGCGACCCAAACGCCTACGCTATCACACTATTTTGCGCACTTACCGGATGTCGATTCGGGGAAGCTGCAGGATTGGACTGGCGAGACGTTGATCTATCATTGGGGGAAGCAACATTCCGAGATACGAAAAACGGCACGAATCGCACAGTCCCTCTACCTGACTCATTGGTGAACTTCTTGACTGAACTTCGCAGGCAAGGCCGCTTAACTGGGCCTGTGTTTCTAAATGCAGCCGGGAAGCCCTACACACAACCTCCGCAGCCGTTCAGAGACACTGTCGAAACGTTGGGCCTGAATGAAGGACGAGACAAGCGGGATCGGGTGGTTTTCCACACCTTGCGCCACACAGCGGCGACAAGGCTCGCACAGGCAGGGACAACATTGCCTGACCTGCAGGCTCTTGGTGGCTGGAAATCCCCAATCATGGCACTGCGCTACGCGCATGATGACAAACGAGCCAAGCGTAAAGCCATGGCCGCCTTGGAAGCCATGACTCAAGTGCAATCTGGAAAGGTTATCGACATATCAGATGGAAACAAATAATCTGCACCCGATTCAAATCTCAGGCATTACCTCATCCTAGAACAGACAGTGACTTTGTTTTCTCTGACCAAAACGGCGGATTGAGAAAATTTGACGAACATCAAATGGCCCGAATAAAACATCGCGACGTTATTCCTGAAGATTTTCGAAATCAGCATGTACTCAGGCATGTATACGCTTCAATGCTAGCGAGTTCTGGTCAAGTTGATATATATGAACTACAGAAGCCATTGATACACAACTCTCAGCAAAAGACACAGCACTATGCACATTTTCGCAATGAAGACCTAAAAAGATAAACTGAAGTAGTGAGAAATTTATTTGAAAATATTGAAAAGCCAGACACATCGATAGATATTGATAATCCAAAAAATGCATAAATATTAAAGCCGCTACAGAAACACCTGCAGCGATTCAATAATTCGTTTGATTAGAGGGCAAGCCAAAACAACGCAGAAAATTATATAACCATTCAATATGGTCACTTATAAACGCCATCATATCAGAATTTTCGATCCATATTATTGAGCCATTAAAGAGTATTTTTAAGAAATAAAGCATCCCTGTCAGCAGGATAAATAAATAAAACATAATCCGCTAGACCTTTCAAATGTTCCACATAATTAGTTCTAGTCTCACCAATTTTTCTGATATGACCTTCTATCCCAAATTTGCTAATGTAGTAAATCTCTTGCCTTAATTTCCTCCTAATCTCTCTAGGAGCACGTAATTGATCATTGACAATCACACCAGTCACATATTGTCTTTGGTGTGTCTTCATAATTTTTGTTTTTTGATCATTAATCGTTAGATTATAATCTCTAAATATCGACTTTAGATATGCTAGAAGATGCGCATGATTGAAATCACCTGAAAATGTGAGGTCATCTGCATATCTTGTGTATCGAATTTTCCGCACAACGGAATATTTTGCAATTTGATCATCGATAATTCGCATAAATAAATTCGACAACGCAGGACTAGTTGGCGCGCCTTGAGGCAATTCTCCCTTCAAGGTCAGCAAATTCGAGAATAGCATCGAAAGAGAGTTTGAGTAGCCAAGCTTTTTAAAGAATAGATTCACAAAGCCAATACCAATGGAAGGAAAGAAATCTTTTATATCTACAGATAAGACTAATCTTTGTCGCAAATGAAATCGCGCATTATCTCTAATCGACCTATTAGGAGCAAATCCTTTCGCGTACTTACTAATATTAACATTATAAAGTATATTATCTAAGATCCAACGCTGTATCTCTTTCAAAGATGGTAAAGGTTCACTGATTATGCGATATTCATCTTTACGCTTTTTAGGGATTTTAAATTCTCTATAAAAAAGCTTCGCTTTATCATTTGAAGCCCTATATAGATAATCTTGCGAATAACCAACCAACAACGAAAAATGATTTACATCATAAATTATTGGTAACCCTTTTTCAAATAAAATAAAGGCATAGTTCAAAGCATGATCTATATCAGATATACTAAGCCCACTCTTAAGAGCTTCTTTTGTAAAACTACGCTTGTAAGATTTCCATTCCATTTGCATTAATATAGAAGCTGGCTAGTTACGAAGGTTATCAAATCTGCCAGTTTTCTGAATTCCTATTCAGAAAACTGGGCCGAAGGCGATCCAACAGGGCCGCTGGGTCAATCACTTGAGTCAGCGGACCTGTTGGATAAGGCTAGAATGCCAGTTCCCCTCAGAATGGCGACTCGCCATTCTTCACGGCCAATCCGTGTAGATACTAACTAGCCAGCTTCTATAAAAATTTAATTGAATTACGGCTTGGAATATAGATGTCCGAAATATCAATTTTTAAAATTCGTGAATTTTCTTCAGGAAAAATCCAGCGGTGTTTAGCATAATGTGAACGCAATAGACCATTTCCTCTTTCAGTTATTATCGTAGCATCGTCACCAACCACGATCAAGCCTTCTTTAATAGCCCGAGAAACCAAATGATTAATTTGCAAATAAGACAATCCGCGATCAAATAAAAATTTTACGTTTGAATTTGACCTAATTAATTGCAGTAAAATTATGATGTTTAAATCACTTATCTCGGAAATGGAGCGTTCCATTTATCACCATTTTTAAGCTTATTACACCAGAAAATAGGAAATGTATTGTTCGGAGTCCTCTCCATTGTAACCAATGCTTCACTTTTCATGAATCCTAGACTATACTTTTCAGATATAGAGAGATTCTTTTCAATCCCAAGCATTACTTCAATTGCTTTTTCCTTATCAATAATCTTATCGTTATCGCTTATCCCCTTGCTAACCAGAACAGAATAATAAAATTTTACTTCCAGATCACTCAAAGCAACCAAACCGGCTGTATGAACTACTAAGGAAAATATATTAACAGTATCTGCCTTAGAATAATAATTGTCTTTGTAATGTTTTAAACATTTAATAGCTGTACTGCCTGTCCCAATAAAATCATCAACAAAAATTATCAATGAATTTTCACGGTCTATAAACCTATCAAGAATCTCTACACTATCACCAGGATTCACATTACGTATTTCTGGAAATTTAGTTCTAATCTCATTTGCTGTCGCATAAACTAAAGAAGATCCACTTTTTGCAATTCTTTTTTTTGTATCTTCGAAATCTACTAAAGGCAGAATGAATATTTGATCAAAATTATTTAAGTATTGACGCTCATACTTACTAATAACATCTTGAATTTTATTTTGGTAATTTCTAAAATTACAGTATAAATAACTATCCATTAACTGAATAATCAGCTCAACCTGATCTTTATCCATCACTTCAAACATTTTACAAAATGCTTCCCAGACATTATTATAATGTCCAGAAAGATCAGAGCTTGAACTCCAACCTTTCTTTTGGAATATATTAAAAAGCTGTGTTACAATTTTAACGTCAAGCACAGTAAAATTTTCATATTTAATTAGATTTGTGATAATTATTATATTATCGACAGCATGTACAACCTAGATCAATAATTCAAATTATTATTACAACACCCCAACCTACTCTTATAATGGATTATTTAGTTCTTTTTGTCAAAACATGCAAGTAATTTTGTTATTTTCTACCTTTCGTTCAAATATAAGCACACCCCTTCTAGGCACAGCTATGGGCAAGGGAAATCGCGCCTATAACTATTTATTTTTGAAATTTTGGGCACACTGATTGTTTACATCTAGATCATTTTGGGCACGTTCGGTCCTACAGATCGCGAATTTCAATTTCGAGGATGCCGATGAAGGGACGTCACGTAGGGTATGTCAGGGTGAGCACGCACGACCAGAATACAATCCGTCAGCTGGCCGATTGCAAGGTCGATTTCTGGAAGATCTAGGAAGATGAGGCCTCCGGAAAGAATACTGACAGGCCTGAGCTCTTGGACTGCCTCTCGCGCCTGGATGAAGGCGACACCCTGTGGATCCACTCCATCGACAGGCTAGCCCGCAGCCTCCAGGATTTGCAAAACATTATCAGTCAGCTGATCGCAAAAGGCGTCACGGTAAAATTCGTGAAGGAAAACCTGACGTTCACCAAAGATAACCACGACCCTTTCACCAAGTTGCTTTTCGATGTCCTGGGCAGCTTCGCGGAATTCGAGCGCAATATCTTGAGGGAGCGTCAACGCGAGGGCATCGAAAAAGCCAAAGCTGCGTGAAAATATGCCCATGGCAAAGGCGGCAGGAAAACAAGCGTGGACCGGGTCAAGGCGCGCACCCTGAGGGAGCAAGGCATATCGTTTCGCAAGATCGCTGAACAACTCGGGTGCAGCCTATCTAGTGTTCAGCGTGTTATTTTCGGGGAAGCGCAGTTACCTACTCCAGCGGTGAATGTGAAGGTATGACGAATATGCCTCCGATGAATTCCTTTTGGAAAAATTTTTTTGCACGGCAATTGACATAGGCACGATTTATGCTTGAGTAACGCCTACGAAATTACCTCAGACCATCAGGAGAAAACATGGAAGATTATCTCAAGCAAGCTATCGAAATCGTCAAAGCACAAGCATCTGTCCGCAACATGAACGAGGAAGAGATCACTTCCATGATCAAATCCTTGGCTGGAAGCATTCGCGCAGTAGCGGAAGGTGTCGCACCTGCCGTTGAAACTGAAGCTGCTGTCGATCCCAAAAACGCCATCCGGGAAAAAAGCGTCATCTGCTGTGAGTGTGGAAAGTCATTCAAAGTTTTGACGAAGCGCCACTTGGCTACACACGGCCTCACGCCGGAACAGTACAAGGAAAAATATGGCTACAAGAAAGGCACGTCCCTTGTGGCGAAGTCCTTGGCGCGAGACCGCCGTAAGACCATGCAGGGCATGAAGCTCTGGGAGAAACGCAAGAAGGCACCCAAGGCCGAGTAAGTTGCTTCATCAGGCCGGCCTCCCATCACCAAGGGAGCCGGCCTCTTGCTTCCTATCATCGGCGGACACTCCCTCTGCTGAACCCAAGCGCACGAGATACCCATGTGCGGACGATTCTCCCTTACAGACGAAGCAGCGGTTGCGCATATCCTGAAAATCGACCGCTGGAATTGGCATTGGCCGGAACCGCGTTTCAATGTGGCTCCGACAACCCGTGTGCCCATGGTCTTCAGGGCCGATGATGCTCTGCTGGAACTGAACGGCGCGCGTTGGGGGCTCATTCCCCATTGGTGGAAGAAGGATGCGCCGCCTTCCCTGACCTTCAATGCCAGGTCCGAAGAGGCGGCGGAGAAGCCGACCTGGCGCCACAGCCTGCGCAGGTTGCGCTGCCTGATGCCGGCACGCGGATGGTACGAGTGGAATGAAAAGGAGCTGGTCAGGAGCGACTCGGGCCGACAGGTAAAGCAACCCTACTTCATCTCTGCCCTGGGATCCGAGGCGATCGTCTTTGCCGGACTTTGGTCCATCTGGACAGGACCGGATGGTATCCAGGTGCTTTCCTGCGCATTGCTCTCCAAGACGGCAGCGCCGGGAATCGTGCATATCCATGACCGCATGCCCGTGGTCCTCAAGCCCGAACACTTCGATGCCTGGCTGGACCCGAACTCACCCGGGCCGGCCGTCCAGGATATCATCGCCGACTCACGGAACGAATTCGACAGCTACCCCGTAAGCACCAAGGTCAACAACACGCGCAACGACTCCCCGGAACTGCTCGTGCCCCTCCAGGCCTGACCTTTCTGCGCCACGCAAACGTTTTAGGCGGCTTCGCGCACAGACAGTCACCGATGGCGTTGCCCGGCTCGATGGCCTTCAAAACAGCAGCCGAACCGCTTTGCGCAGAAATTTCTCGATCCACGACGTCGATGACCCTTTTTCATCACGCCGCCACTGCCACGGGGGCGTTGGATCCTTGTCGGCCCACAGTCCTGTCCCGTTCGACCTCGCTTCGGTTTCGAGTCCGGCCCATTCGCAGCACACCCAGGTCTTGCAGTATTGCCTGTACAGCCAGGCGTGGCCGGATCGCAACTGCGCGGCATTGACGTCCTCTCCGTCCACAAAGATCCGCGCCACGGTGCGTCCGTACCTGTCCGTATCCATGACTTCGATCTGCACCGATTGCCCGTGCACCATGGACGACAGATTCTGCTTCGAGGCCTTGCCGAACGGCTGGCCAGACTCGGGGGCGTCAATGCCGTAAAGCCGGATTTTTACATGGTCGTGCCCGTCACGCAGGACGGTGATCGTGTCGCCGTCGGCGATTCCGACAACCTTGCCGGTCCAGGCCCACCCTGCTCCGGCCTGGAGCAGGACGAGCTGAAGAAAAAGCGCCGCCCCGGCCGCGATCGTACCCATCCGCCTCTGAAACCTCATTTCCGGATCCGCCGTCCCTGGTTGCGGTTATTTCACCAGCGGCAATTCAGCCCAGCACGTCGTGTACCGGGGCGATTTCCGCTCCTGCCTCATGTGCCACGGCTTGCGCCCGACTCCAGACGAGGCCAGGGTCAGAATCCTGTGCCCGTACTTGTCGTTGGCCTTGTCCAGCATGGTCATGAGGGCCTGCTGTTTCCTGCGGTCCTCCCCGCTTGGCTCCATGAAGGAGAGCTGGCGGTTGTTCTCCGGCACGAGCTCAAGAAACATGACCCCGACTTTCTGGTATCTGTACCCCTCGCGGAAGATGCGCCGCAGGATGCGCAGCGCCTGGGCGTGCAGGATCGGCGTGTACGAGGTGGGCGCGGCCAGGGCCTGACTCCCGCTGCCGGTGTACTGCGGATCGGGATGGAAGCGGCTGGTCTCGGCGAACACCTGCACCACCCCGGCCAACAGCCTCTTGGCGCGCAGCTTTTCGGCGGCGCGTTGGACATACGCGGACAAGGCTTCCTCCAGGCTTTCCAATTCGGCGATCCGGGCCCCGAAGGACCGGGAACAGACAAGGCTTTTTGCCGGGGGCGGAGCCTCCTCGAAGGCGATGCACGGTATCTGCCCAAGCTCCAGCACCGTATGCAGCCCGGCGATGGTCAGATGCTTCTTCACCCAGTCCCGCGGAGCCCGCTCAAGTTTGTCGGCGGTGTCGATGCCCGAGGCCTTCAGAAAACGCGAATAGCGGCGTCCAATCCCCCACACGTCGCCCACATCGATCTTCGCCAGCTGCCGTTCGATGTCCTGCGCCTCATCGAGCAGCCAGACCCCATTACTGGCAGGGGTCTTCTTTGCCAACCTGTTCGCGACCTTGGCCAGGGTTTTCGTCCTGGCAATTCCCACGCAGACCGGAATCCCCGTCCATTTATGGACCGTCCGCCTGATGTCGTCGGCGATCTGAACGAGCCTGTCCGGCCTCATGGCCCTGAACAGCAGGAAGGACTCATCGATTGAATAGATTTCAACCTCCGGGGAAAACCCGGCCAGCACCTGCATGACCCGGGCGGACATATCGCCATAGAGCGCGTAGTTCGATGAGAATATCCGCACGCCATTGCCCTCGAAGAAGGCCTTGCGCTTGAAGGCCGGCTCTCCCATGGCGATGCCCAGAGTCTTGGCCTCGTTGGACCGGGCAATGACGCAGCCGTCGTTGTTGGAGAGCACGACTACCGGCTTGCCTTCGAGCGCAGGCTGGAACACCCGCTCGCAGGAGACGTAGAAATTGTTGCAATCCACCATCGCGAAAAAGTCCCGGCTTTGGGCGGCAAGCATCAGACCCTCCGAACCACGCCCACGACCACGCCCCAGACCTGAAGATCCTGCTCCGTGCCGACCTGGATGGGCTGGAAAGCCTTGTTCTCCGGAACCAACCGGCACCGCCCGCCTTTCAGGTGAAGGCGCTTGACCGTCATTTCCCCATCCAGGGCCGCGACAACGATCTTGCCATGAGCCGCCGTCTCAGAGCGGTCGACCACCAGGATGTCGCCATCGTGAATGCCCACACCGATCATGGAGTCACCGCTGACCCGCACCATGAAGGTCGCCGCAGGGTTCCTGACCAGCAAGCCGTTCAGATCCAGGCCCGTTTCGAGATAATCATCGGCCGGAGATGGGAACCCGGCCGGAATGCGATGCAGATAGAACGGCAAAGCAAGCACCTCGGAGTGCTGCGACACGCGGCCCATGAAGTCCACGCTGCAGCTGACTTCGCCCGAGCGGTCCAGCGGTCCGACATGATCCAAAACAGTTTTCAATTTCGTCCGTCCTCAGAAGGCAAGCGCCCGGTTCCAGCGTTGAAACCGGGCGCATGGATTTCCAACATTTCAAAATTAACATAAGTTAATGCAATAGACCAAAAAAATCCCGCTAATAGTCCCGACTGCTCCACAGAACCCGACCGATGACCCGCAGGGTGTCGATCTCGTCGCCCTGCAGCGTGACCGGAGCGTAACGCTGGTTTGTGCTGAAGAGGATGACCAGGCCCGGACGGACCTGAACGCGTTTGACCTGAACGGTTTCGCCCAATCCGATCACATAGATCCTGTTGTCGGCGACCTGGTCCTGCGCCTGGTCGATGAGAATCGTGTCGCCGGCCTCAATCTCCGGAGACATGCTGTCGCCGATCACGTCCATGGCTACCATGCGCTCAGGATTGCCCTTCCTGACAAGCCAGGAGCGTTCAAAAGGCAATTCATCGATCACGGCCTCGCCAACATCCCAGGATCCGCCGCCCGCACAGGCCCTTGCCGAAACCTTGGGCACCAGGGCAATCCCGGCATCATCCCGATCCCTCTCCGGCCCGAGGCCAGTGCGCAGCCATTCAGGATTGACGCCGAACTTGTCCGCCAACGTCAGCACCCAAACCTTAGGCACCCCCCTCCTCTTGGCCATCGTGATGGCCGCGGGATCAATGCCCAGAAGCCTGGCCAGATCCTTCTGGGTGGAAAGGCCGGCTATTCGGGTTGCGCGTCGGAAGAAGTCGTCGAAACTCATGCCGCCATCAATTAACAGGAGTCAATCTGGTGTCAAGAAATACGCAGGTCACATCAACTTCAGGAGAGGCACAGTAAAATAATTGGGTCAAAAATAGGGGCAGGGCCAAGCGTGATCGGGTGAGGCACCACACCTTGCGCCATACGGCGGCAATAAGGCTCACCCAAGTAGACACCTCATTGCCAGACCTGCATACCCTTGGCGGTTGGTAATCCCCTGTCATAACCCTGAGCTACGTACACAACGACAAACGAGCCAAGTGCAATCAGGCAAGGCTGTCGACAATTTCGAGCATTACAAATAGATAGGACTGGCTATGTGTTCTGCTGCCATGGCCTAAGTCTGTAACAACGCAAGGAAATACGGTGTCTCTGATATCAAAATTCCATTATCGAATAATTCCTGATCCGTGACAGACAAAAGACCCCGTGTCGTGCATATTTCTAAAACCAATCCCAAGAAAATCGTCACATCCGGGTAATCGATAGCAAAACAAACATCTTGTGGCACATGAGCCACCTTGACACAAGAACCCAGCTTATTCATTATATTGCCAACCAATATCTATTGTACAATGATTACAAAATGAATGTAAAAATTTACACCGCATGTTAATATACATTTATAAACTCTAAATAGTAATCACAATATCAATCTAACGACTATCCAATAATTACCCATGACGCTCAATAAAAAAAATATCGAAAAAAAACGCAAAGAAATAATCAACAAACTTCTAATACATATAAATGAACCGCAAACACAAATTGATATAATTAAACATAGCTCAGCAATGACTGATCCAAAGCTATGGAAAATGATCTGTGAATTATTTAGCGAAAATTGTAATTCAAATATCAAAAAATTTATTGAAGAAGGAAACATTCTTCGAAATATTCATGAAAATGCCATAAATAATGCAAATAAATATATAAATCATTTAAGTATGAGCTGGGAGACAATTTTAGCAAGCTTTTCTTGCTACTTAGAATACAACTATTTCAAATCTCCCGATGATAATTTTTTTGATACGAATCATTCAAATTTGGTGTCAACTCTTCAGAGAGTATCTCAAGAGAAAGTAGAAGCAAATAGAGAACAATGGGGAGGTAAGAAAGCGCTGAATAGAGCATTTGAGTTGGTAAAAAAGAGGTTATCCCAAAACAGACCTTTAGATGCATACGTTCTTTTTGATGCCTGGAACGATGTCCTAGAGGTTGAAAGTATTATCGACAGCTACTGTTTTAAAGGATGGGAGTTAGCACATAATAGCAAAATCGTCATCCAACCTGTCAATATCTCTATTTGGAAAAAATGGGAAATTACAAATCATAAATTTAAAATAATAGATTTATTTTATCAGTTATTACCTTTTTTTGCTTTTCAAGATATAGTCAAAACCATCCAACAAGAAAGTCCAAACAAAGAGAGTGCATTTTCTCATATTTACGGACTCAGCGGCAAAGCCTTTCTTATGGACATGATAGGCGAACTTGATGCCACAATTGATGGTACAAAAATTGATCTTGGCGAAGCCATTTATTTCATGAAAATTTTCGACGATTTTTACAAAAACAACTACATTCCTTATATGAAGAAAATAAAGGATGATGGTTGTCCATATGAACAATCCATAATTGAATCAGAAAAAGAACAGATTGAAAATAATATTTTTAAATTTATTAAAAATGGTAACATCCGTTTTGTAGACAAAAGCGAAATATTTAAGATGGTGCATTTCCCTTGCATTGTTTCTCGAACGCAAGAAGAAATGACATCAATGATGACTCAATATGACCCTATTGAACCCGATTCAACAAGAGAAAAATCGTGTGAAGTCATCCTTAGTCTATTTTCTTCCCCTCCGCACTCAAAAGCAATGGACAACGCCCAGTTTCTTAGAGCCCCAGATAAAAGTTTTATCGTTATGCCAAGGTTATATCATGGAGATGTCAAGACTACATTATACAACAGTCTGATCCGAAAAAATGAAGATAACAAAATATTCAGCCTTAACATGGAAAAGAGCATCGAGTCGATGTTTCGATCACAAGATTATTCTACAATATTAAATTTTAATTATTCATCTGAAAACAATTTATGCAATGGAGAAATTGATGTCTTAGCCTACAAAGATAATCATTTAATTATAATTGAAGCAAAGCTAACATATTTTAGAAATCAAACACATTCTATTTATGAACATCGCGATAACCTTTTTACTGGAGCACAACAACTTGAACGTGCTTTAAAAGCTATTAAATCCAACTATGATGAAATATCAGATAAGTTGAAAATTAAATGTTCTTATGATTCGCTATCTATATTCCCATTAATCGTATCAAGCTCTCCGGAATTTGATTTTGATAAATTTTCAAATATTTACAAGACAAGCTTTTTCGAGCTAAAAGGCTTACTATTCCCCGAAATGCTCATTAATGTCCAGGCATTGATTGAATTATACAACAAAAGTAATGAATTTATCTCAACTACTAATCAAATAATAAATAATCAGGAGACGCAAAATTTAATTGAGCAAAATTTTTCTCTTGAAATAAAAAGAGCAAAAGAGCAATATTCCTCAGAGGCGAACTTGATCGCTAAGCACCCCCAGAAACTCGTGAACGCTATTAAATCGCGAGTTTTCTGGAAGAAACTGGAGTCGAATCCTGCAATTATCAGGGGACCAGTTAAACACACCCTTACTCTTAAAAATGGAGATAGAGTCCACTACGTAATCTAGCCTGCCGCATAATCCACACGCCCTCCGTGAAACTGTCTTTTGACAGAACTCATAACACCATGGAGGTCTATAATGGATTGTACTCACGGCTTAATCACTAAAGAATTCATCCCCGCAATCAACCTTTTCATTACAAATCACTGCAACATGCGGTGTCGTTTTTGCTTTGGATCCTGCAAAATCCCATCTATACTTACGCCAATCGAACAGCGCCGGATTTTGAATGACGTCATCCATCAGTGCTACTATTACGGAATAAAAAAAGTCACTTTTGTTGGTGGCGAGCCACTACTTTATTCTGGACTGGACACCGCAATACAACTTGCCCATGACCTTGGATTAACTACATGCGTCGTATCGAACGGCGCTTTAGTTAGCAAAAAATGGCTTTTCAATATTTCACCATCGCTTGACTGGATTGGGCTTAGCATTGACAGCCTGTCTGCAAAAACAAACAAAAAAATTGGCCGAGTCGTAAAAAACAAACCAATATCAAAATTTACATATATTGACTTAGTAGATTCGATTCACGACTCTAAAATTCAACTTAAGATAAATACTACAGTTTGTTACTGGAATTTTACTGAGAATATGACCTGGTTTTATCGTCGCGCTGCACCAAAACGTCTTAAGTTCTTTCAAGCTTTGACTATAGATGGGATAAACGATGCGGAGTCCCGTTCTTTTTCTGTATCAGATGAACAATTTGCAGCTTTTGTTAACCGGCATACTAATAATGGAATTCAAGCTGTAGTCGAGTCTTCATCAGATATGATCGGAAGCTACCTAATGGTGTCCCCTGATGGAAGACTTTTTGACAATACGACAGGTAGATATCGTTTTAGCCGACCTATTTGCAACGTTGGATTCGATGCAGCTTTAGAGGATATCATTCTAGATACAACTAAATTTATCGATCGTGGAGGCTCGTACAACTGGACAAGATAAATATCAAATATAATTATACTTATATTGAAAATATATAAATATAATTATAAATATATTATTAATCTTGGGTGGATATTAATATCCACCCAAGACATATTCACATCACACTATCCTCTTCTTTACAATTACTTTTTGTATTATTGAAACTCACATCCTCCTCTTTTGGCGACATCTCCGACATCACTGCCACCGCAAACACGCCGACGACTCCGGCGATGCAACCGCCAATAAAACTCAGTATTTTTCCCATTCTGTCCTCCCTGGGCATGATTTCTTCAGTCATCGAGAGTCTCCCTCACGATTTCGAGCACCGCAATCGCGATCGCTATGGCTGGTCCCCAACTCATATAGCCTTCCCTCCTTTGTTGTGCCCGCGAGAGCGGTTGCGGCGAACATGCCCCAAACGGATAATGATCCGGTCAGGCGGTCCGAGGATCGGTCCTTGGAATTTCCTTGCTTTCATAGCATCTCCTTATTGATTGGTTGAAACAAAACGGGGGGCCATTAGCCCCCCGCGCGGTTGTTGACTGGCTGAAATAAATCAGCGCCCAAGAATCGCGCCCTCAAGCAGAGTGAACATTGCGTGCGCCAGTTCCGCCACGGAATTCACCACGGCGCTGCGCCCTGGCAGGAGCACGTTTATTCCGGAACTGGTGATTCCGATGCCGTATATTTCAAACCCTGCCTTTTCCCCCTGCTCAATGGCCTGAGTCGCGCACTCCAGAGAATCCGGCTCGCCATCCGTCACGACAAGGATGAGCTTTCGCCTCTCGTTCAAAGGGAGCATGTCCTGCATGACCCACCACAAGGCTTCCCCCATGGGCGTTCCGCCTGCAGGGACGAGGTCCAGATTGGCATGTACCTTCTGGCCGTGCGTGATGACGGGGGAGACGGTCGAATAGGAACCGTTAGGCAACTGCGAACTGGGAAACGCGGTCACGGCGACGTTGATCTTTGAAGCCTCCAAGGCGGAGGCGACGGCGTAGCAAGAGCAGCAGGCCAAGCGGATCCTGCGCACCATGGACCCGGAACAGTCGATCAGGATGTGCACGGTGGTATCGATCCCCGTTCGCTCGGCCTTGGTCCGAAACAACCGAGGATCCGAGACAGCCAGACGATGGAGTTGCCCGGTATCCAGACGCCCTCTTCTGCCGCTTGAAGCTCGTGCCAGGGTCTTTGTCTGCAAGAGGCCCTGCATCCTAGTCCGAAGTGCCATGGACGCCTGCCTTGCCTCCACGACATCAGCCTCGGTCAGGGGGGCTGCTTTTTTAGGTGTGGGTATGGCCACTGTGACGGCACCTTCCTGGGACTGCCGAGAGGTGGCTTGCAGGGCATCCGCCAGGATATCGCCGAGGCTTTGCGGGAGGCCGTCCTCCCCTGCCCCGAGCAGATCGCGGACAAACTCTCTAACTTGGTCATGATTCTCGTTGGCCGTAGGTGCCGTCGAGACATCGGTATCATCCGAGCTGCCCCCACCATCATGGCCATCTCCATCAGCCGGGGTTTCGTCCTGCTGTGACTCCCCTCCCCATTCGGACTGGGTGCTGTTTTCCTCTTGGGGGTCGGTGTCATTTTGTTCGGAACGTCCGTTAGGGCTTTGTTCATTCGGTTCGGACCCGGCATCCAATGGTTCGTCCTGGTCAGGCGACACCGGCTTCTCGGTTGAATTCGCGTACTGATCCAGAACGCGCACTATTTCGCGGGCGAAATCTATGGCGTCCTGGGTTGATCGGCATCTGGTTCGAACCGATTTCAGCACATGTTCGATCTTCGGCCTCACACCTGGAAAGGCCATGTCCACCTGTCCAGCCAGAAAATCCCGTTTGCTAGACAGGCTTTGGACATCCCAGGACCGGACTTCGAGTAAGAGCCAGTTGAGAATGATGGCCGCAGGCTGTGCAGGCTCGTCATACGCCTCCGATCCGAAGACATGCGCAATCAGCCAATCGAAGTTTTGGCGGCACCCAGGGAATATGGACGCGAGTTTGTGCTCGACCCTGTTATCCTCAAGGGTGTTCCACACATGCTTTTCGAGTGGCGTTAGCGCGGCAGCCTTCAAAGCTTGGAAGTCCGTATCCCGCACATGCCCGGCCTCGTGATCCAGGTATCCACGAGCCGTGGCCAGAAGGGTATCCGGGACATCGCCCGGCAAGGACGGCAGCCGGATGACCGTTCCGTCCGTATAGGCGTCAGTACCTCCTATCTCGACTTTCACTCCGTATTTTCGGCCTAGCACGCTGGCCACGAGTGGCAGCGAGCGCATCACGGCCCGTGTGTCGATCATCTGTTCCTCCAAATGCGAAAAGCCCCGGAGATTGTGACTCCAGGGCCGATCGGCTGTATAAGTTCGTCATTACCAAAGCCCGCAATTGGGCATTACCGGCTGCATGGGTATGTCAGGGAATATCGGCGGCAAATCGTCCACCGTAGACACGACGCCCACCTCCTCCTGAATGTCCAACTCCGGCATCTCCCCCTGCCCCTCGATCAGAAGGGACAGAAGGTCCTTGGAAGTCGTACCGTCCATGATCTTCTGCCCATGCTCGATGAGGGCGTCTGTGTCCCGCAGCAGGGAGACGAGGCCCTGAAGCATGAGCAGGTTCGCACCTTCGATCCTGCCGCGTTTGGGCAGGTGTTCGAACGCGGTGTGAATGAGGTCCGCAACCGGAGACACCCGAGGTTCGACAAAGCTCAGGCCTGCGAGTTTCTGATGGATAGTCCGCAGGGGCGAAAGAGCCTTTCGGGTGATCTCTGTCTTTCCGGCAAAGCATTTGTGCCAGGCTTCGGTGGCCGCTTTGGAAACCTCTCCGAACAGGGTCTGTCCCAGGCTCACTACCTCGTCTTTGAGCCCTTCCATGACCGGATCGGCCGGATCGGGAGGAACGATGCGGTAGAGCCGCCAGATGAAGCCCATGCGACTTCGGACATATTCGGCGCTGACTGTCGAGTCGGCGATGATCTGCTCCCAGCCCGAGTGTTTGGCGATCCAGTCCCGCACGGATTCATCGTAGCGCGACAGGAAATCCTCCTTGGCCGCGTTGAAGTCCTGCAGGATCTGCTCAAGCTCGGTTACGATGGCGTCCGCCTGGCTCTCGGGGATGGCCCATCCGCCAAGGAAGCGGACACCGTGCCTGTCCAGTAGGCTCACGGCCCTGGCCTTCAAGGTCCCGAAGACCCGCAGGGCTTCCGGATCACAGACCCTCTTGCTGCCCAGGGAAGCCAGGTCCTCGGGTGGAAGCGTGGCTCCGGCAAAGTCCTCGGGGCTCAGTTTCTTGCGTGCGGTCCAGATGTTCACCTCAAGGTGCAGGGCCAGCAGGCTGTCCAGGACCTTGATGTCGGTGTGCGTGTTCATGCTCTTCTCCTCAAAAGAAAAGAGCGCCTGGTGCGGCGCCCTAATTTCCGTTCACGATGATGAAATCCTGCCGGTCGATCTTGACCAGCACCCTGCGCCACATCTCCTGGATGGGGCACTCGTTCTTGCACTCCTGGCTCTTGATGGTGCGGGTGACGCTCCTCTCAAAGGGCGTGCCGTCGGAGCCTCCGAGCCACATGCTGATGATCAGGCCCGGGGCATTGACCTCGGCCTTCCAGTGATAGCGGAATCCCGTCTCGGGAACCTGCTTGGCCAGTTCGATGGACTGGCGAAAGGGGAAATCCGGGTGAGCTATATCCATATAAATGCTCTCTTTGATTATGTTGATTTTCAAAATGTGACCCAGCAAAGCCGGTATCCCTCGTGGATCTTGGCCAGAGCCCTATCCATCATCTCCTGCACCGGATTGCCCCTGGCGCATCTGGGCATGTCCAGGACGCGGCCTTGACCGGCGGTGTTGAGCCTCCCCCAATGCAGGGCTAGGCCGTTTGGATGAACCACGACTTTCCAGAACTTGCCGCCATGTGGCGTGGATTTTTCCAGGAGAACGGATGGAGGGTGGGCGCAGTTGGACAGGTAGGAGGGATTGGCAATCATGGACTGCAGGACCGAGGTCATGGCCTGGCGCACTTTGGTCAGGTCGTCGGGAGTGGTCGCATCTTTTTGCGTTTCAGCAGCTGCACTCCTCTCTACTCCCCCATGGACTGCGGGAAGACGCGCTGGGCGAGTTCGTGGAGCATGGCCCTGGTTTCCCTGGTGGCGCGAAAGCCCAGTGCCCGGTCCAAGGCGTAGGTCACAGGCTGCACACCTTGCCGGGACAGGGGCTGAAAACGCACGGTCAGGTCGGCCCAGCGAAGAAGCGTCCGGGTCGAAAACGTGACCTCGATGCTGTTGGCAATCCCAACGCCGGCCTCGCCCATGAAAAGCCTGCGGACCTCATTGGCGTATTCGACCATTTTCTTTCGGATTGTTTCAGGGAGTTTCGGACAGCATCCGCCCAGGAGTTTTTCCTCGGCGTCACGAGCAGGGTACCCCATCTCGCACAGCCAGAAACGATCGAGAAAAGCGAGGTTCTGCCGAAGTGTGCCTTGATAAAGACCCGTCTCGTCGGATCCACCATTGGTATTGGCCGTGGCTGCGAAACGGAACATCGGGTGCGGGATGATGAGCTCGCCACCATTCTCCGCGATGCACAGCGCCTCGCCGTCAAGGACGCCGTTCAAACCCGTGGCGGTAGCCGGTTCGAGCAGATCGATTTCGTTCAGGAGGAACAAACCGCCATGCTTCATGGCCAGAGCCAGAGGGCCATATTCGAATTCCATGCTGCCATTGCGGACCGACAGATGGCCCACCAGATCGGGGAACTCCAGGCGGCTGTGTCCAGTGACCTCGAAGACGGGATAGTTGAGCCTGGAGGCGAGCTGCTTGATAGCCGAGGTTTTGCCACTGCCTGTGGGACCGAAGACATACAGAGGGTCGGAGATATTCATGAGCCAGACCGCAATATCGCGGCTCGTCTCGTGGAAAATGTAGCCGGGATCCGGAGTCGGCGTGTAGCTGCAGGGACTGGCATAGCCACGGATGATCCTGCCCGAGGGGCTACCGCTGAAGACTGTGCCTGCGTCTAGTTCCACGGCCTGGAGTTTTTCGAGTTCGTCACGAATGGTTTTGGTCATGTTGTACTCCATAAAATGAACATCCCGGCCGCCCTGTTACGGGTTGCCGGGATCTGCTGGTTGAAATTTTCCGAACTACGAACGCTTGTTGATCCTGCTGACGGTCAGCCGGTCAAAGGGCTTTCCCTCCGATTCGCACCTAGCGATGAGCGCATTCGCCTCTTCCTCGCCAAGGGCAGCCGAGAGTTCCAAGCGCAATTGCTCCTTGTTCAGGGTGCGCCTGCCATTTTGAGCCGAGACCCGGAACCGATGGTTTCCTGCGTTGATCCAGGATCCGCTGACATCGCTCAAGGCATAAGCAGTCCTGAGCCCCTCCTCGATTTCCGATATCTCGACTTCGAGCTCGTCCTGTCTGGCCTTCAAATCCTTGAGCCGGGCCAGCGTGTCGCTCCACTGCGGCTGGTCGATCCCATCGAATTTCGGACAATCGGCGTTGAATTCGCACCACGAGCAGAGAGGATGGAAGCCGTTGGCAGTTGCCACACCGTCGAGGCCTGCGCCACTTACCTTCGACGCGTCGAATTTGAGCCATAACTCTTTGGCTTTATTAAGGCAGAGGGACAGCATGGTGTCGTCCGGCAGGTATGGTCCGAACGCCCTGGCATTTGACATGGAGAGACAGAGCACCCAGGCCTCGATGTCGACCTCTGATGGATTGACGGGCATCTCGACGCCAAACTTCTCCCGACAGATCTGCGGGAACGTAAGCCCGGAGCCCCCCTGCCTATCCGCTTCACCATGAACCCCAAATGCCGGTTGGTCCCAAAGCGCATGCAAAAGGCCGACTTGGCCGTAGACCTGAGTTTCGTAAGAAGAATACAGCGTTGAGGGGATATTTTCGCAGCTTTTCAGCTCAAGAACCCGCACCGTGGGTTGTCCTACTGTGCTTGCAAAAACGAAGTCCAAGTGCGCCCGGATCGGCACCCCGTGGTGGCTGGTCACGATTTCGAGTTGTTCGATCACGGGCATGCGTTGCTGCCTGAAGACATGGGCAATACCCGCTTCGAACCAATGCCCACGCTGCAGGCGCAGTTGTCTGGCTAGCAGCGACGGGAGGTCGTGTTGATGGGCAAGGTCGTCGCCATTCCCGAAGAGCTTGCGCCCCACCGCTGCACGTGGGCACTCCAAGGCACGACCAATATCCGACATGCCAATATACTTGCTTCGGTCTCCCAGCGAAGACGCTGTCCTTTGCGCCGAAGATTCAACAAGCCCTTTGGCCAAGAGAGCCATAAGACCGTGGGATCTGTCTACCTGAACTTGAACAGGATCGTTCATTACCTACCCTCCAAAATGACGAAGGCTGCCCGAGTGGAGCAG
Organism: Desulfomicrobium salsuginis; assembly: GCF_054657795.1. Taxonomy (NCBI): domain Bacteria; kingdom Pseudomonadati; phylum Thermodesulfobacteriota; class Desulfovibrionia; order Desulfovibrionales; family Desulfomicrobiaceae; genus Desulfomicrobium; species Desulfomicrobium salsuginis. The sequence goes on from NZ_BAAHYA010000001.1 coordinate 269,745, forward strand.
CCTTCGCTTGTTTTTTGTGTCCTGAATTTCAAGACGCCTGAGCATATTTCCACCACATCTTTCGCTGAGGGTTCCATTTGAAGCCGGCACCGGCCAGGAGTTCCTTTTTGGCCTGGGTATTGCCGGTGGCCACGATGCAGACCTGCCCATCAGTAGCGGTGATTTCCTGGTAGGCGATGCCATCGAGTTTTGGGAGTTGGGTTGGCTGTGATCGGCTGGGAAGATGGGAAGACGGTGCAGAGTCCTGTATGGCGGGAGCCCTTTTCTGACGCTGCCCGCCCTTGCCTGAGTCCTTTGGCAAGTTCCCGTCGGTGTCGTCCTCGGTCACGATCCCGAGCATGGCGGAAATTGAATAGCGCCGGATGTAGGTCATAGCGATGCCAAGGCCTTGGGGATCGTTCTTAGGCAAGGGGACAACAGCATGGGACGATTGCCACTGGCCGGATTCGGCATGGACCAGCTTGGTCACAAGCCCGAGATGGCCCGGCTCGGCGGGGATCGGATACTGAGTGAGCCAGATGCCATTACTCAGCAACGCTTCACGGCAGGAATCCATGACGCTGTTCAAGGTGGCGTAGTTGGAATGGGTAAAAGGGTTGAGGCGGTCTTTGGTCGCAGGCTGCAGGATACGCTGCACCTGGATCAGGGCATTGGCCAGCTTGGTTGTTTCCAATGAGCAGTAATTTTGTTCGTGCATGATCACTCCTTTATGGGCAAGGGAAAGAATAAAGATCCCCGCTCAAGCGCACAAATGGCTTGAGCGGGGATTTTGGTAGGCCTTCGAGGGAGTGATATATATCTGAAAATATTTGAACGACGATATATTTGCGGGCAGTAATGCCATACGCTCATAAGTCACACATTCGAGGCTTTCCTGTATTACAGCACGCTTTCAAACAGTCATGAATAATCCACCATATTCTTAAATCATTGACTTCTTATGGATGGAACTACCGAGACCAACAAAATTCCGTATGACAAATTTCAAACAAATACACCCTCGATTTCCCATCCTGACTATTGTCTTACACCCTATTATTCTTGACACTTTCCAACGTATGGGGCTTAATACGGCTGGCAAAAAAAGTAGCAACAGTTTATGCTTTAAAATATCGAGGTCGTCCCACCTGTATGGGATCATGTGGAGATATAATGTGGAAACAAGACCATCTGGACTCTACACAGTTCTCATCGCTCCTCGATTGAAATGGGTAGGAACGGGAGTGCTCAAGCTCATAGGCTAAATAACACGAACCAACATCATTAGACATGATTGATAGAGCAGCTCTTCGGATCTGCAGGCAAAATCGCTTTTTCATGGTGATTATTTCACTCGTCACTTTTTGCCCACTTAGCTCCCTTGACATGCTCAGAACAAACGGCAACTCATTTATTCCGTTCACGGTGATCCTGCCGAACCATGAACGAAGGGGAGTTAATAAGCAGCATCGTAGGCTTTCGGCCGAAGTAATCGCCGGACATCTTCTCTGTACAGCATCGACACAAACTACCACTAAATAGTGTGTCGCAGCATGTACTCTCAAATGGTCAGACGCCTCTGAAAGTTACTAACGAGATCGAAGCGCGTGTCCAGACTGAACACAGCGGGCCGCAACAGAATGGAATCGGAAGAATAAAGATCAACGATGACATCGTTTTTGGGCTACGAGATGAGCTAAAGGCCACCATCTACCCCAATAATAAGAAGTGGCTATTGAATTTAAAAATCCGTCAAAAAGCGCCATTGACATTAAAGATGTAATCGTTGGCTTGTTACACAGCACAATGTTATCATTCGTAATATCTACGCAATTCACAGCTGCATTATATCAAATACATTTATAAAGATTATAACAAACTGTAAATCTATATAAAATTTTAAAAAGATTTATTTATCCATACGTATGAAACAAATACGCTCATTAAAGCAACATAAATAAAAAAAATTCACATAAAGTTAACATCAATATCATAATAATTCCATCATAGACGCAAAAAAACTAAAATGAACTACATGGAACAAATTTTAAATGAACAAAAAGATGTTATCAACATGATTCAGCATTATAATTTAGATTATATAGATAAAAGAAATTCAGGAGGGGCATTATGGGTGATTGGCGGAATAGAACTTACGCCAACAATGCTAAAACTTAACGAACTTGGCTTTCCTTTCGCTTTTAAAATTGGAGGAGGGCGAAGTAGCAATTACAGAGATGCTTGGTGGTATATACTTTCAGAAACGCTAAATGAGAAAAAGTTCGAAGCATTGGAAGGCGCTCAGCCTATCTATAAAGAGACGAAATGTATCTCGAATTCAGTACAGCGAATTGACTTCACTAGCTCCGACAATATTACTCCTGCGAAATCATCTAAATCTGCTCTTGCCCCTGAGATCATTGAAAAACTGACTCATGTTCTTTCGGCGCATTTCGTCAATGGATACAGGCTGAACTCCCCGATTGAGTTGGCGCGCTTAAGGTCTTATGCCACGACTCTTTTTGGTGAGGAACTCGCTCTACCTCACGAGGAACTTATAAGGCACATTTCAGCTTGCGGAACCACCTATGACGACAAGGTATATGTCGTTTCAAAAGAAACGAAAAAGCGAATCAAAGAATTAATAGAGAAATACCTCTCCGAAGGAGCTCAAGTTATCTTTTTTGCCGAATTTTATGTAAAAAACGAAAATTGGCTTTTCGGAGCAAACGTGGTCGCTGAGAATATGCTCATCGGCATCCTCCGTAGAATGTTCCCTAGGTTCTCATTCACGAAAACCTATTTTGGCCATATGCACGCATCCGTCTTTGACGTTCTGAAGGGCGAAATCCTGCGCGTCTGGGGCGACAATGTTCTTCTTAACTACAGCCAAATTGCAGAACGGCTGCGCTACATACCCATGGAAAGGATTAAGTTCGCCCTTAGTCATAACGGTGACTTCATTTGGAACAGCGCGGAGACCTTCTCACACGTCAGTCGAATAGAAATTACCGATGAGGAGCGGCAAATAATTCGTGAAACCACCGTGCGGGAATGCCGCGAGCGTGGGTATGCTTCAATTACAGAATTACCCTTTGGGGAAATTCAGGAACGTAACTACGAACTATCCACCTCAGCAATTCATAATGCGATTTACCGCATTTGCCTTTCGGACAAATTCGAGAAAAAAGGCAAAATCATCGCGCACAAAGGAAATGTCTTTGATGCGTTGACTATAATGAAAAATTACTGCCGAACCATAGATAAATGTTCTTTAACCGACCTGCTAACCTACGAGAAAGAATTAACAGGCGAAGTTCATCGCTGGATTCCGATGGAAGCGGGAAACACCGTTCTAGTTCGCATTGATGCGAACACATATGTAGCGGATAGATATGTTCAATTCGACACTGAAACTATTGACGAAGCGATCGAACTTTTCGTTAAGGGAGATTATCTTCCACTCAAGTCTTTCACGACATTCGGTTCATTTCCCGATTGCGGTCAGACATGGAATTTATTTTTGCTTGAAAGCTACTGCCGCCGCTTTAGTCGGAATTTTCGGTTTGATACCCCTTCGGTTAATTCACGGAACGCCGGAGCGATCATCCGCATAACCTGTGGTATGAACTACACGGAAATTATGACCGATGCCGTAGCGAATACCAATGTCCCCTTAAAGGACAACGCCGTGGGCAAGTTCCTGTATGAAAACGGCTACACAGGCAGAAGCACTGCCGCAAAAGTTAATGAAATTATAGATAAGGCGAAGGCCATACGGAAAAGGATAGACTGAAAATGTACTCGTATACTTACGACAAAAATACAGGCGGGATACTTCTTAACTCATCGCCAACGGGGTTCTCCAAAGAACCCCGTCCGGTTTACGCATCCGAGTTGGACTTATTGGGCTTTGATAAATATTGGAAGTACAATAAACAGACAGCAAAACCCTATATGTGGGCGGAAGCAAATTATTATTACTATCGCGGAACGCTCGTTGCAAAGCTAAGAGGTGGTAATGTCTACACTGCACCCGAGATAATCATTTCAAATGACGAAGACGGCAAACCGACAATGCCAGAACCTAATGGCAAATCGCTTCGCCCCGTTGACATAGATGCTATGGTGGAAGCAAACCGTGAAATGCTTGAGATCATTGAACAGAGCACAGTCAAGAAAATACTGGCAATCTACGCCAAGTACAAGGGGAGACTTGACTGCTTCCACGTAGCGTTTTCGGGCGGCAAGGACAGCTGCGTCCTGCTCGATCTCGTCAAAAAAGCCCTGCCAAAAGGCAGTTTTGTGGTGGTATTTGGCGACACAGGCATGGAGTTCCCCGACACATACGAGATCATCAAAGAGATTAAGCAGCAATGTACCAAGGAAGAGATACCATTTTACACTGCTAAGTCGCACCTTGACCCAAAAGATTCGTGGATTTTGTTCGGCCCTCCATCACGCGCCCTCCGTTGGTGCTGCTCTGTGCATAAAAGCGCCCCCCAAACGTTGAAATTGAGAGAGGTTACTGGCAAGAAGGATCTTGTAGGTCTTGATTTTGTAGGAGTTCGAGCACAGGAAAGCGTTGCTCGAAGCACCTACAAGTACGAAAACTATGGAGCGAAGCAAAAGGGACAGTTCAGCCATAATTCAATTCTTGAATGGACGTCTGCTGAGATATGGCTTTATATATTCGCAAATAATCTGCTGATTAATGAAACATACAAGAAAGGTAATAGCCGTGCTGGATGCTTGTTTTGCCCAATGTCTGGCGGAACAAGCGACTACTTACGCCGAAAAAACTATCCAAAAGATATTGATAAATATATTGATTCAATAAAAAACTCATATAATGATGACAAAAACAAAAAAAATAACACAGAATCATACATTATAAATGGAGGATGGAACGCTAGAAAGAATGGTCGTGATTTATCTAACAATGCTTCTCGTTGCATAGAAATAATTACCAACAAAATCTTGACGATAAAAATTACAAATCCAGATTCAGACTGGCTGGAATGGATCAAAACACTTGGAGATTTACATAGTGAAAATGGTGAATACTCCATTCAATTTAACGGAGAATACATTCATTTTTCTGTTAAAGAGATAAAGACCGGCTACATAGTAACAATCCCAGAAATTGTACTTAAAGAGCAACCTGCATTCGGGAAGATGTTCCGACAGGTATTTAGAAAAGCCTCATATTGCAAAGGTTGCCAAGTTTGTGAAGCGAACTGTCGGAACGGTAGCATCAGTTTTACTGACGGTAAAATCAAAATAACTAGCTGCATCAGGTGTCGCGAGTGTCACGCAATCGACAGTGGATGTCTGTTGTTTCACTCGCTACGCCATTCACAGGGGGGAGGTAACCCAATGAAAAGCCTAAACTCATTCGCCGATCACGCACCAAAACCGGAATGGTTACGTTCATTCTTTGAACTGAGGGAGGCTTTTTTTTCGGAGCATACGCTGGGCCCAATGATGTTCGACATGTTTAGACGATTCCTGAGAGATGCTTCCCTAAATACAAAGAACCACTTCACTTCATTTGCCGAGCTAATCTCTCAGATTGGCTGGGAAACAGACACGGCGCAAGGCCTGATTCTTATCAATCTGGTTGCCGAAAACCCGCAGATGCAATGGTATGTAAACAATTTTGACATCGGCAGAATTTATGCGCGCCAAACCGTTGAGGACATGTTAATCGCGGTTGATGTCAAGCCTAAAGATGCTAAATCAATCACTAAATCTTACAAACGTCTAGTCGAGACACCGCTCGGTACAAACCTTCATTGGGGCTTTGTTACAGATGATGGCGACCTCGTCCGCACGAAATGTTCAATAAGCGACTCGCGCGTGGCACTATACGGCCTGTTCAAGTTTGCAGAACAGTGTAACGACTATAAGGAATTCACGCTTGGGACACTCCTGAATGACAGTATTGATCGTAGCGGAGTCAGCCCAACCCGCATTTTTGGACTTGACCGCGATGATATGACGCCACTTTTATTGGGACTATCAGCAAAATATCCTGAATTTATTACTGCATCGTTCACGCATGACCTTGAAAAGATAATGCTAGCAGAGGACAAATCATCCCAGGATGTACTTGATTTGTTCAAAACGGATGCAGCTTATGTCTAATAATAAATACAGAGAATACTTTGAAATTGACGAAGAATATTTCCCTCAAGTCAACGATTCTTCTATTGCTGCAGCCAGTCCAGATTTTTGGACGAGGACATACCCACATTGTACGTTCATAGAAATGCTGCACAACATGGAGCGTGTATTAGCACGGCAAGAGAGGCGTTCACTCTGGATTGAGGGGGCTTACGGTACAGGAAAGTCGCAGTGCGCCTATGCGCTTAAGAAAATTTTTGAAGTACCGGAGGAAGAACTGCGCGCTTACTGGGATAGATACGAGCCACTTAGAAAGAAGACTGATCTGCTCGAAAAACTAATCGGTCACAAACAAAAGGGCATCGTAACCGCCTACCGATACGCTTCAGGAATGATTGACTCGCCCCGCGACCTCTTTCTTGCTGTTCAGGAATCGCTAAAGGCATCCCTGATAGAGCATAAACTTTACGCTGGCGAGAACACCTTGAAGGAGAGCGTCATCGCTTGGATTGACGAACCGTCACACAAGTTGTTCGTTGACGCACTGCTGAAAAAGCCGGAGTGGACGGCTCTGTTCAGCCAATCCACCGCTGATGAAGTACTTAGTTCCCTTCGAAAGGGCGGAGACGTCAAGATATTGATGGGTAACATCTTTCGTCTTGCTGACAAAGAGGGCATCACCGCGCTTAATATTGACGCTGATAGACTCATCGCTTGGCTGACAGACATTATCGATCGCAACAATGTTAAGATTGTCTTTATTTGGGACGAATTCTCCGATTACTTCAAGAACAACCGGGAGAGCCTTTCGGAGTTCCAGAAACTCGCGGAGTTGGTGAACCTGAAGCCGTTTTACTTCATCGTCGTTACCCACGAATCGGGCCAATTGTTCACTGCCGCCGACACAACTTGGACAAAGGTCCGCGACCGTTTTATTCCTGCGCGGATAGCTTTGCCAGACAACATCGCATTTAACCTCATCGGTCACGCTTTCAGCGTGAAGGCTGCCGCCAAACCGCAGTGGGACATTCTCGCCGACGACCTGAACGACCGAGTCAAGAATTCCCGCTCCAAGGTGATGGCGGTTGCGAAGATCGATAACCCACAGGTGATGAAGGATATTATGCCACTTCACCCGATGGCGGCACTACTGCTCAGAAACATAGCGGAAGCATTTAAGTCCAACCAACGTAGCATGTTCGATTTTATCAAATCCTCTAACACGGACGATGTGAAGGCCTTCCAATGGTACATTGAGAGTACAGGGCCTTTTGACGACCACCCGCTTCTCACGGTGGATATGTTGTGGAATTTTTTCTACGAGAAAGGCAGGGATCACCTCACGTCAGACATTCGCCTGATACTGGACACCTTTCCGCAGCAACAGAATTTGCGCGAAGATGAGAAAATTGTTTTAAAAGCTGTCCTTATAATGCAGGCGATTGACCAACGGCGGGGGGGCATGATCGACTTGTTAAAAGCCACAGAGCAGAACCTCAGCTATGTCTTTGAGGGCATCCCGAACTTAGAAGGAACGAAGTCAGCCAACCTTGCTAAAGGGCTCAAAGAAAAAGGAGTCCTGGTATCAAATCCCATAAGCGGTGGGCGATATGCCTACGCAGCCGCAGTGCTTGCGGGAGACCAAGCCAAAATCGACAACTATAAGAAAGAAATACGGCTAACCAGCACAACTTTGAAACTCGTAACCGAAGGAGGCCTTTCTACCGTACTACCTCTTTCACCTGCGTTGCGTCTTCGTTTTGAATCAGAACCGGGAACAGGCAAAATCACACCCGTGACCACCGCTGACTTAACGCGCACAATCAATATCCTCCGCGATAGAGCCACGGGCTGGAATTTCCACGGCGTTATCGCCTTTGCCAAGGACGATGCAGAAGCGGCTATCTTCCGGAAGACCCTCAGAGCGGCGGTTGCGGATAAGCAGTATGAGAGTATCGTATTCATCGATGCACTCTCTACTCCGCTTGGAATGGAAGCTTTAGAACAGTATCTAGACTTTTCCGCTATGGCAATGTACTATCAAGGAAGCAACAACTCGTCATCAAAAGAATGTTGGGATAAAGCAAAGCGCGTATTGGATCAAGAATGGAAAAACCGTATCTACAATGGCCAGTTTATAGTATACACGTACATTAATCAAGAAGGCGAAAAAATAGGCAACGGACAAGGAGTAGCCAGCGTCCTTCAGACCATCGTGACGACTAAATTCCCCTACGTGTTCGATTTTGCCAAGAATCTTACTGAGAGTCAGCTAAAAATAACTCCTGCGATGAAGCAGTCAGCAAAATCTGGTATTTCGCAGAATACGAGCGGTGTTGTTGGTGGAATAGAGAAGCACGTTCTTCCGACTGTTTGGAAAATTGATGGCTATTGGAATAACACAACAACAGCGTTCTTGCCTATCTCAAAAATCAAAGTCGAAGTAGACAAGCGCATTGAGACCGCTTTTGCCCGCGATGGGCAGATTTCAATCGGCGAAGTCTACGACATCCTTGAGAAAAGTTATGGCTTTGCGCCATGCAACCTCTCGTCGTTTATTACCGGTTTTCTTTTGAAAGAGTACGGCAACGAGCCATTCCGCTACAGCGATTCTTCCGGCGGACACGAACCGATGACGCAGAACAAACTTGCGGAAATGCTCGGGAACTATATCGGTAAATCTCCAAGGCCGACATACATAGTCAAGATGACCGCCGACGAAATGGCGTTTTATGATCTTACTGGAAAGGCGTGGATGATACCTGAAAATTCGTGTTCTTCCGCAAGCCAGGCTGCAAGAGCCGTATCTGAGAAAATGCGAGGTCTAAACCTGCCGGTATGGTGCCTGGAAGAAGTGGACACGATCGGCATTTTTGATGTGGTTCAAAAGTACATTGCACTTGTTCAAAAGGAAGGCACTGAAGCTCATAAGGTCGCAGTTGAAATCGGAAAAATTGCGACCGCCAAGCCTTCGCTTAGCGATAGCTTGTTCACATTACTCACTAGTGAGAACTGCCAGAAAGGTATGCGCAAGTATCTTCGCTCCTTTGAGGGGGGCAAGATCATGAAGCTTGCAACGGAAATCGGCGCTGAAAACGATGTGCTTGCCGACATCCGGCGCTTGTTCGGAGTTAAGCACTCTTGCCTTTGGGATAAGCAAACAGGCGAGGATGAAATACGTAAGCTGTTGACAGAGTATGGAGTGGTCAAAGAGAGCAATGCAATTCTGAATATTGCTGCGCATTCCTTGACCGAAGTTTACAAAGAATGGCGTGAACAGCTGAAATTTATTGGCATCTCGTGTGAAGCTTTGCGGGCAAAGTATCCCCCCTTGGCAAAAGTCCTCGATTCACTCCTGAAAATCTATAAGCAAGAAGATATCCTGATCGAACAGTTGAAAGAGTTTTATACAGAATTGGTGGAACACGGCGCGGAAACTAGGGAATTGCTGAACAACAGACGTGTTTTTACCGAGATCTATGAGCCGTACCTTGAAGACCTGAGCGATATCGACATTGCTGACGTAAAGAGCAAGCTCCAAACAGACATGTTTAAATTATCGAAAACTGATTGCAACATCAAGGTTAGAGAGACTGCCGATGAGTACCGTAAGAATCAGCTAAAATCGCAACTTTTCCGCCTATGGACGGACAAAACAGGGACGAAGAACCCGCGTGAATGGTCTAGCCGTCACAGAACGCCTATTCTATGCTGTGTAGCCGAAACTGAATACGAAAAAGCAAAAAAAGTATTTGAAACACTCAACAGGAATAAAGGAACAGACTCCGAAATCAAAGAAGCTCTGTCATTCCTTGAATCCACTACTCTATTTGATATTATTACAGATGAAAGCAAAATTAATTCTGCATTTCATAAAGATATTATCGGCGAATACAGTATTTTGCTTCCAGATTTTGACAAGGTCAGAGACACACTCGACCGCCTCAGCGTCGACACTTACGATTGGCGTGACAATCCAAGCGTCAAAGGCAAGGTGAAGCAATTAGCCGAAGCTGAATACAACGCTGGCGGCAGCAATAAAGTTCTTTTGAAGATCGATGAGATGGACGATGCTCAGTCAAAACAATACCTCAAACGACTCGTTAAAGACAGCATTACAGTTGGTATTGAAATACTGGCGAGTGAGGCCGGGAAATAGAATGCAAATTGACATGATAAAGAAATATCTGACATCTTCCGTCAATACACCATATTTTCTTTTTATTAGCGACGGCCAGTATGCAACTGCAAAAAATGAGCTATCGGCGTTAGGACTTGATTTCACCCCTATAAGTCGTTTTTGCACCAATGACGACAAAATACCTGACATCGACGAACTCCTCACCTTCATACAGGGTGTAGGCGCAAACTCTAACGGGAAAAAATTTGTTATAACCGGACTTGGCGAGTTTCTCGCGCTTCGCGGGAGTGATGAGGCAACACGCACCTTGTCACGACTGAAAGACTATAATGTCGGCAACGCAAAAGTTGTGCTGTTACTAAGAGGGCTTTCCTTGATGATTGCCGGGTTGCAAACCGACCCACGCTTTGACAGCCGTCGGCTCGGTATCGTTGACCAGGCTGAATGCGATTTATCATTTACCCTTGCAGCACCATTTGTCGGATTGTCGACTTTATGTGGTTTCAAAGCAATGCTTGCTGAACTCGAAGATGGACGTTGTGGCAACGTTGTCGTGAACACATCTGTCAAACTAGATAAGGCATTATTCACCATACATCAAATCAGCAACGCTTACGAAGGCGTTAAGTTCTTAACAAAGGGCTTTACCTTGGCGCGTTGCTGCGGAAACGATGAACACTGGGCAGAGCTGCTGATAGAGCTCAACCAGAGCAACTGCTCGCTTGAAAAAGTTTTCGAAAAACACGATTTTTGCAACAATTTGGAGTCAGATTTTTACACCCGCATTGCAGGGAGCGACTACCGCAACTGGCTCTATTTTATTTGCCTGAAGAGTAACGTAGGCGTATTACAAAATGGATATCTACGGTTCGTACTAGAAAAAACAAATCTTTTTGAAGAATTTACTCGGAATATCCTGAACACAATAATTGATGTCTCACACATGGATAAGCGATTTCTCTCGTTTTATTCTGAGCGCAAGGCGTTGGTCGACAAATTCCCAGAGTCAGATATCGCAGACTTCGTCGTAAATAATCGACAAACAATGTCCGAAAGCATTTATAAGCTGACGGATAGAACTAGTGTAGAACGTGAAGAGATTATCGCTTGGATCTCAAGAAACGGAATTGTTTCTGTACTTGATCGCATCTATCCTGTACTGGCAGCCTACCTTAAAAAATACGTTTTTAAAGGCTCTGAGCTCTCTGATTTGCTGACTGAGTACTTCGAAGCATATAAACGACAAAAACTATTTAACAAACTCGAGCCTGAATTCTTAAATAAAGTCGATACACTTGCTCTTTCGCGGGAGTTCAACAGATTACCGACGCGAAATGAAATTTTGGATAGCGCGGATAATAATGACACATTCCTCTACTGGCTTGACGCCCTAGGTGTTGAATATTTAGCTTTAATTGAAGACTTGGCACAAAAGCGCGGTTTGTCGTTCAAGGTTAAAATTGCTCGTGCGAAGCTTCCGACAATAACAGCTATAAACCGTGACTTTTTTGATGCGTGGCATGGTTTGAAAGAAAAAAACAATGAACTTGATGATATCAAGCACAGTGACTCCGGTGGCTTTAACTTCACCAATAATGAATTACCTATCCATCTTGCCAAAGAGTTGAATATCATCACTACACTAATTGAAAAAGCAGCTACAAAACTTACGCTAAGGCATTGTAAGCACTTCTTGATTGTAAGCGATCATGGCGCATCTCGACTTGCAGTACTGCGTCGCAAAGAGGAAAAATATGACACGGATACCACTGGCAAACATTCTGGGCGTTGCTGTAAGCTGTTCCAGCCCTATGAACTCCCGTTCGCCGCAGAGGAAAACGGATATCTTATTCTTGCCGATTACGGACGCTTCAAGGGAAGCCGTGCGGCAAATGTGGAGGTTCATGGCGGGGCGTCGTTGGAAGAGGTCGTAGTTCCAGTTATTGAACTTTCGCTGAAAGCCGAAAGCGTAACAGTCAAGCTGGTCGACGAAACTGTGACCGTAGATTTCCGAACCGGAACGGAGATTAAGCTGTTCCTCAATTCGCCGATGCAAGATGTTTCTGTCATCCTGAATGGAAAGTCCTACTTGGCTACGAAGATGGACATAAACCACTACTCCGTGAAGTTACCAGATATAAAACGAGCTGGCGGCTACCAAGCGGATGTATACGCAGGGGACAACCTGATTGGAAATATTATGATTAAGGCACAAGGCAAGAGCGGTAAGATCAATGACGCTTTTGATGACTTGTTTTAGGAGGTACGATTGATGATTGAAAAACTCAGAAATTGCTTTGACGAGATGGTCGTGTATAAAGACCTCAAGAAAAGCAACTTCTTTTCCGCTCTGAGCCTGCCTTCCTTCATGCGTGACTGGCTTTTAAAGAAGTTTGAGGACGAAAACGGTCGCTTCAACTCAGACGAGTTGGTTAACTTTGTACGAACGTACTTGCCGCGAAAGGACGACTGGAAGACAATAAAGGATAAGGTAATAATCGAACAAGAACGAGTGAAGTTCCTTGCCAAAGTGTCGGTAGATATCGACATCAGGACAAGCGAGGTTTCATTTGCATTGCCAGACTTCGGGTTGTCACACAAAGATACCATCATTGAAGACTCCGTGTGGCAAACCTGCAAAAACGACTTACTGGGCGGTCGTGAAATTTGGGGAATGCTAGAAATCGCGCACCGTCAGCCTGATGACTACGGCATGGTCTCTTCAAGAAATAGGGCAAAGAGTGCTAGCTGGGGTAAAATCAAGCTGACTGGATTTAAGACTTTTTGCCCGTATACCATTGATCTTGATTACTACAAAGATGCACGTCGAGAATTCAGTACAGAGGAATGGCTTGATGTGTTACTTGGTGCTGTAGACTACAATGCAAGCGGCTACCTCGGCGATGAGGAAAAGAAACTTACAATGCTTACCCGCTTACTTCCGTTTGTTGAAAAAAGGCTAAATCTCATCGAACTAGCCCCAAAAGGAACGGGAAAGTCATATCTATTCGGTCGCGTCAGTCGCTTCGGGTGGCTTTCAAGCGGTGGTGTTATGAGCCGTGCAAAAATGTTCTATGACCAGAACAAGCGTGTCGAGGGTTTAGTGTCAGGCAACGACTTTATCACTCTTGATGAAGTGCAGACCATTTCATTTACCGATATGGACGAAATGCGCGCTGCGCTGAAGGGTTATCTTGAATCGGGAATCTTTACAGTCGGCAACTATGAGGGAACCGCCGAAGCGGGTGTTATTCTGTGTGGTAACATTAAAAAAGAAACAATGGATGAGGATGGTTTCGGAAATATGTTTGAGGAATTACCATCTGTATTCCATGAGTCAGCCTTGATCGAACGCTTTCACGGCTTTATTAAAGGCTGGAATATCCCCCGCATGAATGATGATCTCAAAATTGCGGGTTGGGCATTAAACTCAGAATACTTCTGCTCGATCATGCATGAACTTCGCGATGACATGAGTTATCGCGCAATAGTCGATGATTTAATTGAAGTCCCTGAAGCTGCAGATACCCGTGACACAGAAGCAGTTAAGCGTATTGCTACAGCTTATTTAAAACTTTTATTCCCGCAAGTCCGTAGTTCAGAAGATATTACCGCACGTGAGTTCAAGCGTTATTGCCTTGACAGAGCTAGAAAGATGCGAGATACAATTAAGTATCAACTAGGTATTCTCGATGTTGAATATCGAGGAAAAGATATTCCTGCATTTTGCGTTAGACTTTGCGGGGAAGAAGTCGAGTGATTACATGAACAATAGAAGCTGTTATATTTGTCGGAGGGGGAACTTAAGCAAAAACGAAATTGGGCTGACCAAGATACTGATCAACAAGGATTCAAAGCGGTTCTATTGCTTTGATTGCCTTGCTGAGTATTTAGAGGTCGACACTGATTTCCTGCACGCTAGGGTTGCGGAACTCAAAGAGCAGGGATGCACACTATTCTGAGAATGGCGAAGTCGTGAATAACGTTATCAACCCAAGGCAATGAAAAATCCAACGACGGCAAATAGATTACCAGATCAGAGATCCAATCATTAACAAAATGTACCTCAAAAGGCGTCAATTTCCGGACAACCTCCTGGCAACACCTGAGCGCCTTCCTCTCGCATCCTCTGGTTGACGAACTGACACGCTATGTCGGGTGGAAAATGATCAATTCCAAGATGATAAGAAAATCCGGCTAATAAGTTCCGGCTGAACCATGCCAAGACAACCGGAACCCTGTAGATCACGTTGTCACTTTTCAAGAAAATGAGATGGTCCGATCCATGTTCATTCCAAGCGGATTATCAACATAATCGCCGCAAACCTCTATGTCGTTTATATCCTCACCTATGCGTATGAACAAATAATCATCAGCATGAAGATCACCAAGATAATCTTCCACAAAGGCTACATCTGGACTCGATGAATTCCAAGTGCACCTGTCCCAACACCATGCCTGGCAGCCTTCATTCTCAATTTTAACATCAGCCTCTTTGAGCAAGGCAAGCACTTCTCTTTTGAGTCGTTTTGGCAATTCACCAATACTTTCTTGCATAGCGACTGCAATTTCTCCAGGGACACAAATACCAACGCGTGAACGATATGCCATGATAATACCCCTTATTTGAATATATGCTGTTATTAATAAATTGATCTAAATTTAAAATTCATGAAAATGCGCACTCCCAGCAGCCAACGACACCAGAACAGATTATACCACTGCGAAGCGACACACATAGTGTCCCGAATGTGTCGCAATCCTTGCCGAACAAGCCTTGCGAGTTCAGATTGTGGAAAATGACGAACAATCGTAGGAGTTGAACCAGAAGACGGCTTGATACCGAAATCCTTTCAGGGAGAAGATGTGCGGTGAAAATATCCCGGAACGCCCCATGCCCTTGCGGCAGTGGACAGAAATACAAGAAATGTTGCCTGCCCAAGGAAGAAAGTCAGGATTTTTCCTACCGAAGAATCAGCCAGACCTTCCAAAGCCTGACCGGCAAGCTCATGACCTTTGCGCAAAACACGCTTGAAGCAGAAGGCATGGACGAGGCCATCGACACATTCCTGCTCTGGAGCGAAGAACTCGATCACGAGGACACCATCGATGAACTCTCACAGGTGATGGTGCCTTGGATTCTCTGTAGCTGGGATCTGACGCAGCCGGACATCGATGAACTTGATTTTGAAATTGCCCTCCCCGCCGACACCACGATCGCGGAACTCTACCGCCAAAAACGATCAAACAAGATCGACAGCCTGGAACTTCACGTCCTTGAATCCGTAGGTCGTCTGGTCTTTTCGTTCTATGAGGTCACGGCTGTCTTTCCGGGCAACGGCTTCGCCTGCATCGACATTCTCACCGGCAGTTTGCACAGGGTCACAGATCACAGCGCCTCAGAGTGGCTGGCTCAAGGGTCCATCCTGTTTTGTGCCATCTCCAGGGTCGACGACGTTGAATTTCTTTCTGCCGCGAGCCCCATATCCTTCCCTCTGCCATGGAAAGCGCATGTCATCGACCTGCGCACTTCCTTGATAGGCAGAAAAAAAGCGCTCTCAACGGATGAGCTGCCAGAATACGAATATGAGATTCGCGAGGTTTTTCTGGAATTGTACGCGGCGGCCATCAACCCTCCGTCTGTGTCGAACACGGATGGCGATCCTCTCTCCCTGCAGACGCTTCACTACCGCATCTCAAGCCCGAAAGATGCCTTTGACGCCCTGGTCCACCTCTGCGTGACGGAGTCGCCAGAACAGCTCCTTGAAAACGCCGACTATACTGAGAGAGGTGAACTCGCTGGCGTAACAATCCCCTGGAGTCGCCTTGAAACAGCGAAAATCACGACAATGTCGAACACCATCCTCGGCTACATTGACATCGAAAGTGAATCCATGACCGTCGAAGTGAACTCGGAAAAAAGAGCGGCTGAAATCCGGGAAATCATTCAGAGCGTGATGGGCGACAAGGCGCACTACAAAACCACAAGCATAAAGCCAATGCGTGCCGCTGGAGAGCGCGCCGAAGACGATGAAGACCCGCTTGGTTTCCACAACAAGATGATGCAAGACCCTGCGGTCAAGGAACACATGGAAAACATGTTTCTCGACCACTGGGGTCAATGGGTCGATACCCCTCTTCCGATCCTTGACGGACAGACTCCCCGGGAAGCGGCAAAATCACCCAACGGACGGGAAAAAGTTGATGCCCTGATCCGCAGCGCGATCCATAACTCCGAGAAAAGCCCGGACCTCGAAGTTCAGAAGAAAGGAATCGAGCGTGCGCGAATGGAACTGGGATTATAATTCACGGCGAAGAGGAATTGTCGAAAAATTCTATATTGCTCAATGATAAGCCCAATGCTCAGAAGCCATCGAACGATTCATTCCGAGGGAGACGACATGGGAAACTATAAATGCGGAAAGCTCTACAATCTCGCGCTGAGCGGTCTGACACCAAACCCTGATCAGCCACGAAAGTTATTCTCAGAAGTTGAAATCGAAAAGCTCGCAGAGTCGATCAAGGAGAAAGGGCTCCTCCAGCCCATCCTAGTCAAAGAGCTGGAAGACGGACAAATCATCATCGTATCTGGCGAACGCCGATTCAAAGCTCATGAACGACTCAAGCTTGAATCAATACCCGCCTGGTTCACAACCGGAGACCCTGAAGAACTTGCCCTAGTGGAAAATCTGGTCCGAGAAGATCTGACCGCCATAGAGACCGCCGAGGCTCTCAAGCGATTACAGGAGAAGTTCGAAGGAAAATCGCAAAAAGTCCTTGCAAAATTGCTTGGCAAGACAGAGTCCACAGTTTCAGAAATATTATCCCTCAACAAAATACCAATTGAGATTCGAGATGAAATCAGACACGACAAACGATATGCAATAAGAGAATTAAAAACTATTGCAAATAAAAAGACAGAAGAAGATCAAAGAATTCTTTTCCAGAAATATAAAGACAGAATTAAAGATCGATATTCCAGTGGGCACTCTCTGAAACAAAATACAGTAAAGGACGACACTTATCACCGACAAAAACTCACGAAAATAATAGAATATTTTAAGTCCATGAGAGAACCATATAAATTGGCCATATTAAGGCCTTTGGATAATGAGCTGCACGAAGCCAAAAACAGCCTTGAAGAATTGATTCATGATTTCAACGTAATGACCAAAAACTTCGACGCGTCGAAGACCGTTATCCATAAAAGACGTGCACCCAAAGACTCACAATCAACTGACACTGATGGCCAAGCTAATGGCCATCAGTAATCACTATCTTTTTAAATCACCATTGATTCAAGGCGTCACTAAATAATAAGATTGTCCTCAGAAAGTCATAATGAATTTTCTTGCGGACTATTACTATAATATATACCGAAATCTACAAAACAGCGCCCATTGTGGGCAACAGAGGTGGGTAGTTTATCGCGTAGCTACCCACCTCTTGATTTTTCAACAGACGAGCAGTCAGATGCTAAACAGCAGCGCCAAATTGTCATACAAATCATTAAATTTCCATATTGACCTGCCGGGAAACTTCGGACCACTCAATTCTTGAGGGTTTCCCCATGGTTCAGGTTTTTCCCATACTGCCGACAGAAGTGCTCGGGCGTCATGTTGTTCAGGCTTGAATGCGGACGAACGGAGTTATAGTGCCTTCTCCATCCCTCGATCACAACCCGCGCCTCGGCCCGACACCGGAACCATTCCATCGACAGGCACTCGTCGCGAAATTTGCCGTTAAAACTCTCGTTCAAACCGTTCTGCCATGGCTTGCCAGGCTCAATCAGCGCCAGTTCCAGAGACTCCCGAGCCGCCCATTTCAGCAGCGCCTTCGACACGAATTCCGGGCCATTGTCAGAGCGTAGGCTCAGAGGGGCTCCACGTTCGCTGATCAGGCGGGACAGCACCTCGATCACCCGGCCCGACCTGATGCTGCCGGCAACATCTATAGCCAGGCACTCACGCGTGTATTCGTCCACTACGGTCAGGCATTTGATCTGCTGACCGTTTGCGCAAGCGTCGTAGACAAAGTCGTACGCCCACAGTTCGTTGGCTCCCATCGGCAGTTGCGGTCTTGGGCGGGATGCAGCCACGCGTTTCCGAGGCCGCTTCCTGGGCACCTGCAACCCGGCCTTGGACCACAGCCGGAACGCCCTGTCGACGCCCATGACATGCCCCAGCCGTTCCATGAATACGTTGATCCGGCGGTATCCGAAACGCGGATACGTCGCAGCCAGACCAGCCATGGCCACCATCAGCGGCTTGTCCCGGGCCTCCAGTCGCGACTCGTAGTGAAGCGACGACCGGGAAGTGGATAACAGCGCACACGCCCTGCGTTGTGAAAGTCCGCGACTCCTGGCGTACGCCACCTGGAGCCGTCGGGCGGGTGCGCCTACCACTTTTTTGCGGCGATCTCTTTCATGACCTCGATTTCTAGGTCGCGCTCCGCAAGGATCTTCTTCAATCGCGTGTTCTCTTGCTCCAGCAGGCGCAGCCGCTTCACGTCATCGGCGGACATGCCTGCAAACCGCTTGCGCCACGTGTAGATCGTCTGCTCGCTGATTCCATGCTTCTTGGCCACCTGGGCCACCGGGCTGCGGTCGGCTTCGCGCAGGATGCCTACCATCTGCTCTTCGGAAAATCTTCCCTTTTTCATCAGTTCCCTCGTGGTTGAGGGAGAAACCTATCTCAAGTTTCGACTGGTCTGAAAAGAGCCGAGCAGGTCAATATGCCAGAAGAATACTACTGATTAGCAATAATTATCAGCACAGTTACTAAAATTGTTATGCCAATACAGTTATGAGACTTGACAACCAGCGTGATGCTCCCGCCCGCAAATCCAAAAAGAAGAAAAAATAGTCGGTTCTTCGTCGTTTGATGTGGAATTGACCGACCTCAATCAGTTTGGGTAGCCCTCCCTCAGGAGGACTGCCATGCAAGCTGAAGAAATTTTTGCCTTGGGCCTCGGCCTCACGCCGCCCTGGAAAGTTATGAGCCAACGTCTTGATACCGACCACTCGCCTTCAAAGCTCCACCTGGAGATCGGTGCCGACCGCGGAGCGCTGTACCCGTGTCCCAAGTGCGGAGCCGCGTGCAAGGCTCATGACTTCAAGGAATTCACGTGGCGGCATCTCAACTTCTTCCAGCATCACTGCTACCTCACAGCCCGACTGCCGAGGATCAATTGCCCCGAGCATGGAATCCGACGCGTCGAAGCCCCATGGGCCAGGGAAGGCAGCCGTTTTACCCTCCTTTTCGAGCAGGTTGTCATGAGCCTCGTTCGAGAAATGCCGGTCAATGCCGTCGCGCGTCACGTCGAGGTAACGGATACCCGCTTGTGGCGAATTGTTCGCCACTATGTGTCCAAAGCCATCGCCGTGCTGAACCTGAAAGAACTCAAGGCCATCGGTCTGGATGAGACCGCGTCCAAGCGTGGACACAACTACATCACCGTCTTCATCGACCTGGACCGGCCCGACAAACCCGTGGTCTTCGCGACTCCCGGCAAAGGCAAGGAATGCTTGACGCAGTTCTGCGCGTTCATTGAAGCCCATAAAGGCCATCCTGAAAACATCGTCGAGGTGGTCTGTGACATGTCGCCTGCGTTCCTTTCCGCCGTCGAACAGAAGTTCAGATCTGCCTCGGTGACAGTAGACTGGTTCCGTGTCGTCCAACTCTTCACCAAGGCCGTCGATGACGTCAGAAGGCTTGAGGCCAGGCAGTCAAAGCTGCCGGACCACACCCGCTGGGCCGTGCTCAAGGGTGCCGAAACAACACGCACGCAGAATCAGGAGAACGCACTCCTGGAACTCGTCGAGCAGGGCTTCGCTACAGCCAAGGCTTACCGTGTCAAAGAACTTCTGCGCTGGGTTCGACGGGCCGAATCGAAGCAGGCCGCCAAGTGGCGCATCACCCATTTTCTCAAGCATGCCGCCGAGTACGCGGCCGACTGCCCGCTATTGGAACCCCTGCGCGGAGCATTGGCCAGCTTTGAAAGGCATTTGCCGCGAATCCTTCATCGTTGGCACTCCTTGCACACCAATGCGAGGCTCGAAGGCTTCAATGGCCTGTTCCAGGCGGCAAGGGCCAGGGCCCGAGGATACCGGAACGTGGAGAACTTCATCACCATGGTCTACCTGATTGCGGCCCCGATTCAGGTCGTGGTGGCTTCATGAATTCCACATCAAACGACGAAGAACCAAATAGTCTTGTTACGCCTATTCTGATTGCGGATCATAAAAGACATATTCAAGCATTTGGTTGAGCCCATTGGGGCAAGGAAGGCTGGTAGGTGATCGCGTCCTACCAGCCTTTCAATTTTATCAAAGTGCTCAAACTATTCAGCCTCAATAACATCTATCTGAATTAACCAAATTGTATTGAGCATCATCGGATCTCAATTATTTATTGGCCCAAGTTTGATCGGCATTTTGCTGTGCGTTTTGTGCGACACGAGTGGCTCTGTCTGGCAAAAAATCCAGATTTTTCTTGCAAATATTAACTCGCACAAACGCACAAAACGCACAGACGTTTTTTCCCGAAACATTATCCATACTCCACAAAAGACCTTGAGTCTAAAACTTATTCATACTCGAATGATGAATGTGTTAATACACTTTACTAATCATCATCTATGCTTGATAAAAATTTACTACAACAATAAATATATCTTATTCATTACTACCCTATTTTATCAAAACGCAAAAATAGCCTGTGCGTTTTGTGCGTCTGTGCGACATAAAAAAACCTGATAAAATCAGGCTATTTCAGTATTACACAGCTTCAAACTCGCACAAAACGCACAAACTCAACTTTATCAAAATAAATCATCCAGATCTAACGACGACGCTTCAACGCTAAGAGTCGACTCTTGATCAACTTTTTCCTCCCAGGCGCTAGGAATAAAGGTGAGCCCTCGATGATTAGCACCATCAATAGACTTCGTTTCGCGAATAGTACCATCATTCTTAAGTTCAATCCATCCTCGCTTACTCAACTCATCTAAGACAGGCTTTCTGTTGACGCCCCGCAAAATTTCATTGAAAACTGCAGGCAACATCAAATAGCGCTTACAACCAGAACTATCATTCCAAGAGTAGCCCGCTTTTCTCATACGCGTATCTGTCTTTGCATAACAAATTGGAACATACCGCTGTTCTGATTCAAGCTCAAAATGATCTTGAATTCTCCTGAGTCCTTTATAGGTTTCTAGATCCCCAATACAATCACGCTGGCTTAGCCAGATTTTAAACCACTGAGCAGCAGATTTCGATACATCTTCTTTCTCGTAAGGAAAAATCCCGCAGTTGATGGCAAATTCACCAGCGCTTGCGATCAATGCAAACTTGCGGCACACGCGACGTACTTGGCCAGAAGAACCTTCAGGACTATTTTTCTCTACAAATTTCTGCGCTTTTTCACAGATAAGGGCGACGTTTTGCATCTTCTTAGATGGGCTTGAACCACAAAATGCCGTCAAAAATGCGCGCAGTGGACTACCGTAATACTTCTGGCAACTGCTTCCAAGGTCATCGCTCAAACGCGCGCTATCATCATAACCATGTTTATTTTGGTAGAGATCCTGCCCAATCCCAGCGTCAATGGGCAGATCGATAACCCTGACCTGTTGTCCAACATGAACGGTGTATTTACCCGTCTCCTGAATCTTATCATTAATCGTAAGCTCCCCAGTGGAAAGAAAGTTAAGCAACCAATTGCCAACGTTACGGGCGGAAGCATCTGATTTCATACGTGCCTTGCCCTGACCATTAGCGAGCATGTAAGGAATTTGAGCAATAGTTTCCGCCGAAGCTTGCCCTATCTCATCAAGGACCAAGAGATTGTCATCGTGCAAGACAGCTGTGTTTTCAATTGCATTATGCGTGCTGTTCCATTGTCGCATAAAACCTTTGTGACCTCCCCCGCCACAAACACTCCCGGCCACATGGGCAGCAGTCGACTTTCCAGCTGAGGATGAACCGTAAATATGAATACCGCCACCTTCGAAACCACATGGCCTTAGCAGTGGTCCGGTCAACGCATAACTGGTCAGCAGAACAAGCAGAGAGTTGTCCCTACAAAATTTGCCTACATGGTCTTTCCATTCATCGAGTGAACCAGAAACCTGATGCAGGCTCGTCATATGGCTTTCAAAATAAATTTCCTCATCGAATGGACTCCCAAAAATCTGGTCAGGCAGCACATATGCGTCTCCCTGCCAACCGACCTTGCTAAAACGGAGAAACAACTGGCCCGCCGGAGCATTTGCTTGCAGATATTCCATGAATAAGGACTGTGCCTTTGGGGCATTAGAAAACTCAACGCCATTATCTGCAAGGAGCGCCCTCACGGTGTCACCACGCCCCACACAATCTTTCATGTTGATGATAATCTTTTTCTTCACACCGTCCGGCGCCTTAATCTCAACGAGCCTCGACCACTCCAAAGACTCCGGGGTCCGAAGCTTTCCCAATATTTTCACATAACTACAGATACGCTGCCCCGCAACTAAGCTATCTTTGTCTGCACCGTAATACACTCCGTCTTCTTCAAGGGTAAAAGCCGATGCAGCCTGGGAGATTATCGCCTGTTGCCTCATCCAAAGATATCGGGGGCTCCCCACGTTACAATTTTTGCCACAGTTATGAAGTTCTTTTAAATGCGAACAAGGTAGATCATTAGATTGGTGTTCACAGCGCCGAATCTTATCTTCTGTCTCCTTTTCAGAATAATTGGGATACCCTTGACTGAAGAAGTGGACGATCGGCTTGGCTTCAGGGCCAAAACCCATCAATATCTTAACCATAGCCCACCATTCCGGCTCTGAGAGGGCCTGCCTATTGTTCCAGCAGTGTGCGATAAATCCACAATCCAGAAGTGAATCTAAGCCCAGTCTCGCTCCACGACGTCTACTCAGGATATTCCTAATGCTCAAAACAGAAGAATATAATTGCTCCACCGCTGAAGATCTCTCGGGTGGATCCGCCACAACAGGAAAATCCAGTCTTGGTGTATCTGCCATAGCGAGTAGAAGCTTAGCATCATATTTCATTAATTCGTCATATGTGACTGGGACCTTGTACCGCCCGTTAGCCCTTTTAATATTTTCACACCGTAAAAGCCTTCCCTTACCCATATTGTACATTTGTAAATCCAGAATTTTGGCGCAATCTCGTTCGCTCCATGTGCGCATTATAAATTTTATCATTTCTTTATATATGAGTGGCAAAAATGGGTGCCCGTCCTCTGCGCCAAATATTTCCGCTGGAATTTCCACATGGCACCCTTTTCCTCCGGATATCCAGTACTTTAAGTTATATGGATTAACACCATACGTCCCAAGAAGTGTTCCCCAAACTAAATCTCTTGTGAAGTTAACTGCTACCTCAGGATCTGATTTATAATCTATGTCCAAAATGAGAGAGCCATAGCGGATTGGCTCTGGTCTTCCATCTGTTGGCTCGTAACTGAACGATGTCGTACTGAAAGCGGTATATCCATCTTCCAACGCTTGTTTACGGGCAACTTCACTGTCCGGAATAACTTTCCAAGAATTGTCTCTTCCTTCAACTCTGTCAGCATACCCTGCATACATAATTCTCATTTCTTGACTTTTCATTGCATAACTCCAGTATTGAAATATTCACACTAGTGAGCGATAAATTGCGAATAGTGATCAATAGTGCGTATATTATATCATATTATTTTTGAAAATTTGTTACGCTCTTAAACTCTTCTTAACACAGGGCTGTATCTATAAATACATGTTACAAACAACAAATATCCCACTATAATATGCACTATACATGGCTTTTTATCATTTATTAACTTAAGTCAGGAGGAAACATGCATCAAGATATGATGTTTTTTGTAGAGAAAATAAGCGAGTCATTGCCGCCAATATTTACACGTAGTGTAGCGGTCAGCAATCTCGGGGGACTACTCGGCGCCAAAACGCTGGCAAACATCGACAATAGAGGGGAAGGGCCTACATCAAAAATCAGAATGGGCAAGAAAGTTCTCTACGAGCGTGACTCCTTTATTGAGTGGTTAAAGCAATATTACAAACTATCATGAATAGTGAGACACGAGGCCAGCTCGTGTCTCACCTAGAGCGCCTAGTGAACAATCCTGTTTTGCTAGCGTAGGTCCCAGGCAGATTGAGACAAATGGATTTTCACAAATAAATTTTCGACGTAGGCAATAGTGCCATCACGAGCCCTACCCCCACAAAGCAACTTGTTTATCATTTTGAAATTATTGAGTTTAATATTTTTGACACAATTTTTTCCCTGATTTTCAGCGAAAACCCAGCGCATTCCCAGAGAAGAGGCGGCGCAAGCCCTGTCCATTTCAGAGCAAAACTCGCCTATAGGCTACAATCGACGGGTGATCAGCGGAGCAAATGAGGCGTAATCTCACCGCAAAACACCACAAGCCAACAGCAATCAGAGAAAGACTTCAGCCCCTGCCCTGCGGCACCGGCAAGAACCACCTGCGCGGAACACGTGAAAACGGCCGGGTCGTGCATTCGAAAACTGCTACCTCGTACACTCTGATCGCGGCACAGGAGAAAAGCAGTTAAGCTGACTATCTGGAGGCCGTCCTCAGGAGTGAACACGACCTGCTTCAGGGACGGTCACGGCAGGCCATGGCTAGGATGGCCGGATTTCCGTCCATCAAAACGCTGGACGACTACGACTTCAGTTTTGCCACGGGGGCGCCGAGGCAACGTTTGCTGGAGCTTTCCAGCCTGGCATTCGTGCACCGTAAGGAGAACATCATCTTCCTCGGGCCAAGCGGGACAGGAAAGACGCACTTGGCCATCGCTCTGGGCTATCTGGTCACGCAGTGCGGCATCAAGGTCCGCTCATGTCTGCGGCGGATCTGATGCTTCATCTGGAGAGCGCACAACGGCAGGAGCGCTACAAGGATTGCCTCAAGCGGAGCGTCCTCGGCCCGAGGCTGCTGATTATCGACGAGATCGGCTACCTCCCGTTCAGCGAGACTCAGACGAATCTGTTCTTCCAGGTCATAGCCAAACGATATGAGTCGGACTCGGTCATCCTGACGTCGAATCTGAGCTTTGAGGAATGGGAACTAGCCTTCGGTAGCAATACCGCGCTGACATCGGCAACGCTGGAGCCAGGCTTCTGCACCATGCCCATGTCGTTCAGATTCGCGGGGACAGTTACCGGCTCAAGGACAAGCGTAAGTCCGGAAGCATTGGTCAACAGATTCCGGTCATGCAGACAGAGGATTAGGCTGGGTGGGTCAGTTTTAACTTGCCGAAAATCGGCAAAGGTGGGTCACATTTCGAATTCCGTTGACACTTGGGCCAGCTCGTCTCGGATCGGGCCGTGGACACTTACGAGCGCAAGCTGGCGGTGCTGACCAAGGCGGATCTGCTCATCATCGACGACTTCGGCCTCAAGCCCATGCGCCCCGGACAGGACGAAGACTTCCATGACGTCATCACGGATCGCTACGATCGGCGGCCGACGATCATCACCAGCAATCTGGATTACTCGGAGTGGAACGACGCCTTCCACAACAAGCTGCTGGGCGCGGCCACCTGTCGAACGAATCATGCACGGCGCCTATCAGGTCGTTCTGGACGGCAAGAGCTACAGGACACCTCACAAGGATCTTTCCCCTTGCAGAGGCTACTCATAAACACATAACCAGACGAGGTCGTCCGAGCGAAAAATCACGCGCAACGGAACTCCAGCATTACTGGATGCAAAAAAAAGAGGGCGCCCCGTACGCAGAGGCACCCTGTTTTTTTGCAGAATGGTGATCTATAATGCGACACAGACTCTATACACAACGATAATAAGTCGCCTTGCCAGCGCCTTCTGGTTTGACCAAATTAAGCCTGTCAAGTTTCTTAAGTAAAAGACCTAATTTATCTTTTTTGAATCCGGTCACAGCCTCCAATTGAAGTCGTTTATAGTTTTTTTCCTTGAGAAACGCATACACCTTTTCCTCATCTGGGGACAGATCAATCAACTTACCAGCCTCAACAAGAGGACTATCCTTTTCGCCAGTAGTCGAGTCACCACTATTGCTTTCAGGCAATGTTTTAAATGCTGAACTTAGCTCCCCTTCAATCCACTTCCAAACTCCATACATTGGGAGGTGATAAATCACACTGCAATCATCAAGCCCACAGATTTTAGTTTTCTCGACAGTTAACCGAATAACTGGACCGCCTTCTTTACACGCTTCTTCCACCTGTTCGCTCTTATCCTTCAACAATCGCAATTGCTTGCGCCCATCCACCCTAAATACATTTTGCGCCAAATCCGTGAGATCTGTAGGCCCTTTGTAAGTTATCCCTTCTTTATCAGAATGATGAACAATGAAGACTGCAATTCCATTAAACTCCAATTTTTGGATAAACTCATTCAAATTATCAGAACTATATTTACCAGCTTTTGGATCTAAAGCCTGCAGATTATCAATGATAAACAACTCAGCGTTTAGCAACTTCAATTTTGGAATAAGAATATCAGCATACGCTGCGTCAAACCGTTTAAATCCAGACATAGGACGCCTAACGTGTATATTCTTATTAGCGAGAGCGACCAGATTAGGTCTTGTTTGAAGTAACTGCATGATATGCTTCTTTCTCTTTTGTGGCGAGATTTCTCCATCCATAATACACACAGCACGAGCGCGCAGCGCTGGTATCCCAAATGCTTCCGTTCCAGTAGCGACTCCTATTGCAACCTCATCCGTTCCGAAGCTTTTTGCTGTTCCTGTAGGCCCATATAAAACCGATGAATTTTCTGGATTTATGAGCTGTTCCAGAGTCAGAGGCCCATCGTCCTTAGGATTATCTTCTGATATTTCACCAAGAGAAATAAAACTGACTTCTTCGGCCTCATTGCGGCCTATAGACTCCTTAGAACTATCTAGCGGCGCTGTGACAACACCGATATCTATGATAAATTTCTTATAATCCGAAATCGAAAGAGCTCTATTGCATATGGCACGTGCAAACTTGGATGGCCGTTCTATATCATCTAAATAATCCGCCTGCACCAAAAGCGTATCCTTCCACTGATCTTGGCCAAGCGACTCAGCACAGTCCTGATCTTCACCAGCCAAACCTCCACCTGCAAATATGGGCCACTGGTAAATTTTAACACTCGTTGCCCCGGCCTTTTCGCAACGTTCCGCAAGCTTAGAAGCACTTACCAACCCGTCCTGAGTAAATTCATAAACGATCACAACGCGGTGATCAGGCAAATCAGTGAGATCCAAGGCTTCGAAAGCACTTGAATCTCCAAAGTATCCAGAAATAATGATCCTTACCCTTTCTAGCAGGGACGATTCACGCGCAATACGCCTGAACTCCATTGCAACCGTCATGTCCATGCAGATAATTATGGTTGCACTTTCATGAATAGCCATCTCTGCACGAGAATACAGCCTAGCTGGAACTGGAGTTGTACCAATTTCAAGAACATAACTGCCTTCCTTTTCAACGCGGTTAGCTATCAAGAAAAATTTATTCTTAGGGCGTGCTTTGTCCATGTATAAGCAAACGGCCTGTTCCTTCATCCCGCGATAATCGTTCAGATAGTCAATGGATTTGAGCAAGTATAACCGCCCCTCGATCACAAGTTGCTTAGGAATTAGCTCCTTTATTTGTGAATTATGTAGTGGAATGATCGAATCAAGTTCTGACTTTACAGGAAATGTTCGAAAACAGTATTCTGGTCTCAATCCGAGGAGATATCCTACAATCAGCGCAGCCTTACACCTACTTCGTCCTAAGATCTTAATCGCCAGATCAATGATCCCCACAGATTCCGTAACGCTAGCTGATTTCATCCGCCTTACATAATCCCATGCTTGAGCAGTTCCCGCTCCTATTTTTTCAAAAAATAAAATGCGAAATGCATCGCTGAGCATAGAAAATACAAATTCAATCTGAGCAAAGAAGATTCTCCTATTTAAGTCCGAGATAAGATCTGACGGCAATTGCGCAGCATCAATTTTATTTACCTGCTTGCATACGTCAGGCGCCATGCGTGGCTTATCGACACTCGAAGGCATAAAGCTTGGGCTTGGAAAGCAAAAATTGCTTGCTGGAGCAGCGGGCGTTACTTCACCAAAACGATGGGTTGTTGCTGGCGAGCTACTATCCCAACGACTTCCTGGCTTCGGCTCAGACACCGAACTGCTTATCAACTCAATATCAATAACCTCGTCCGTCGACCCTTGGCATCGCTTTCCACCTATATTGAATGAACGCGTCACGGGCTGCTTTGTCTCGATCGCCCGCTCAATATCGTCAAATATATTATTACTCATAATGACTCCTCTTCATGGGCCGGGAAAATCCCAGCCCATGAGATTTACTTTTCAGGAATAATTGTGATTTCAAAACGAGGCACTACAACAGGAACGATAGAGATCTTGAATTCTTTTATCTTCGCGAGTGTTTCCGGTGAAACACTAAGAGCCTTCACAATCTCTTGAACTATTCTCTGAGCATCATCATTATGATTGCTCATGCCATCAGAATATTCCTCTAAACTCATACGTCACTCCTTGAAGAATACAAATCATGACTCTCAACTCGACTCGACATAATGGCAGATTGTATAATTTTCGAAGAAAGCCATTCTAAAAATGACTTTCTATCGTAACAAACTTTGCCAGCAAGGATGAAACGTTCCTTGGGCCCTTGACCAATTGAGTCACAATTGGCCATGTACTTTGAACTGATTATACCACCAGTAAGTCTTCCAACGTCCTTTCTAGGAAAAGCAACAGGAAGGCTTTCGCTCAGTTTATCGATTATATTCATTGCAACCTCTGCTTACTGACACTGTTGAACCAAAAGCTTTAGTGCTCGACTAAACAACACGTTAAGACATACCAACCAAATCATGGATTGTGCAATTTGGGCGGAGCAGCACGAGGCTGCATGCGTCACGGAAGATAGGAGCAGCACGGGGCTGCATGCGTCACGGAAGATAGGAGCAGCACGAGGCTGCATGCGTCACGGAAGATAGGAGCAGCACGAGGCTGCATGCGTCACGGAAGATAGGAGCAGCACGGGGCTGCATGCGTCACGGAAGATAGGAGCAGCACGAGGCTGCATGCGTCACGGAAGATAGGAGCAGCACGAGGCTGCATGCGTCACGGAAAATCAGGGCAGCTCTGGGCTGCGCGTGTCTACGGATAATCAGGGCAGCTCTAGGCTGCGTTTTTTTACTTTTAGTCTGGGTGCATTTTAGCTGTCAAGGACTAATTAAATTAACCCGCAATTGAACCAAAACCGCCCACACCCTCTTCTCGGGATTATCCGCTCTCGCTGTCGGGAAGCGAAGTATTTAGCAGTGACGGGACATGTTCTAATGAGCGCTGCTGTGGCGCGGGTTAGTGGGCGCTGTCAGATAAAATTCTCTCGCTGGTGAAGTTACGGGCTGTTTAGCGTGAAAACACCCATGATAGCAGCAAGTTGCGCGCTAATTGGCGCGATAGATTTCTAACTAATTGCGTTGTTGGAGCCAGGAGCACTAACATGATAAATTGGCCCTCAGGCCCATTTCTCACATCTCAAGTCTAGGGTGATTCATTTTGATGACGCCGGTAACTTTGGTGATGGTCCTGTCGGCCCTAATGACATCACCGTCCTCTCCATAAATCGTGTCTTCGTCCAGCAGGACGCGGAGAGCATGCCCTGGCCTGATATCCAGTTTGCCACCTTGGAATTCTTTCAACCATTGTTCATCGGCGATCTTGGCGCTGAACGTCTTCTTGTCGTGTCTGAACTCCCACATGGAAGTCCCTAAAAAATCAGGCTTTCTGACCATGAGAATCAGCTCTGAAGAATTCCTAATGGTGTTGCGGGCGAGCAAGTCCTCGATCTGTTCCTGCGTGATGATAGCCGAGGAGTCCAGGCCGGAGTCTCCGTTATCGTTAGAAATGATCACACGCTCGCCTTCTTGAAGCGTGGACACCGATTCACAAATCTGAGCCATACACTTAGCCATGTCAGAGGCTGGGATTTGTTTGTAGGCCGGATATTTCAGCGCCCCGCTTTGTGCCGCTGCGTCGTAGACCCTCGAAGTCAGTTTGTGGAATTCGTTGTGGGTTCCAAGTGACTTGTTGTCGTCGAGGTAGCGCAATATAACGTGTTTCACATCAACAAGATATTGACCGACTGCTGGCTTCCAGTCTAAATTTCTAATCGAATCGTCTGGAACAGCTTCTAGGAACTGCTTAACCCATATTCTTACAGAGCCTTCTTCGATTCTCTCAAGAAGAAAGACAGGCTGAATTTTTGAGTCGATTGCTGATACAAGGGTGACATCAAGTTGCTGCAGGGACTCGATGAAGTCTGCAGCAGCCTTAAATAACCGTTGAGGGCGCTCCACGCCTGGTTTGAATGTCAGCGTGATGCAGTAGTCAGGCCTTGTGTCTTTGGGCCATTGAGCCCATCTTTCTTCTGTCATTGCAATACTCGCGAATTTAGGACCGCGAAACTTGTTACACGGCCCCTATCACAGCCTTCGCATACTACGCAACCAATTAAAATGTATGACATCGAACATTGTCCAAGTGACAGCTCAGACCAACTCCCTTCCGACACAGACGGCTTTGTCGATGATGCGGATGTCGTTTTTGAGGCTACCTTAGGCGCCGCTTTTAACGGGGAGTAGGTCGGATTGGCGCTGATGAAGATGAGCTTGCCGGTTTTGGCGTCGACCATCTTGAAGTAGGCCAGGTCTTCGACGACGAACATGCAGTCAATGCGCAGCTTTGTCTGCACGACTGCGATATGTTTGGCGCAAGGTTGGAAAGGGTGAATGAAATTTGCGACCTATTTGTCCAGAGATTGGAAATCTGCGCTGACAAGATTCTGCGCCCGGTTCAAAGACAAAATGACCAACCTCTAACGCTGCCGTTTACACACAAAAAATTTGGCACTCTCGTTCGTGGGTAGGTTTCCGAGTCGGGCTTCCCTACGCCAATCGCCGCGCACGCTTACACTATCGGCATCAAACACCCCGTTGGAACAGCCCTTGGGGGACAGATGGGGGACAGAATTGCCCGATAGTCAAAAATGAAAGACAAAAGGGGCTAGCTTTTTAAGCTAACCCCTTATTCTTACTGGAGCCAGGAAAGAGAATTGAACTCTCGACCTACTGATTACGAATCAGTTGCTCTACCAACTGAGCTATCCTGGCGAAAACAGCGAAGTCGTAGCTATCCAAGGCGTGGGCGAGCGTCAAGGGAAAAGTGGAGATCGGGCGCCTTGGTCTGTGGTTATTCTCTCGTCAATCAGTGATTTCCAGCGCGAAAGGCAGTTCCAGGGCTTTGCCAGCCCCCTGGAACTGGGCCCAGGCCTTGTAGATGCCGGGGCGCGGGAAGGCGGCTTCGAAGGCGGCGGTGGTGGCGTTTTCGGCCGGGACCGGACGGGCGTGGAAAAATTCCTTTCCGTCCGCGCTCAGGATGACCAGATCGCCCGAGGCAATGTCCACATCCGTCAGCGGGGCACCGTCGGGCTGGATCAGGCCGAGGTCTATGCGATGGGCGGTCGGCGTCTTGTGCACGGCGATGTCCGCGCCCAGGGTTTCGCTCACCACCCTGCCCGGCACGTGTACCTCAAGAGGCAGCGGGGCCACTGCATCGCCAGCGACCTGCAGTTCGGCCATGGCGGTGACGGGCCGGCCGCCCAGGGGCGTGAGGCCCAGGTAGACGAAGTAGGTCCCCGGCACGGGAAAGGTCAGGTTCATGGTGAACACGCCCCCTGCCCCCATGGACGGCCGCATGAGCGTGAACACGTCGAGCCCCTGGCGGACGATGGCCAGTTCCGGAGCGCCGGCCGGGTCCAGATCCGTGACGGTGGCCCCGTTCGGGTCAGCCAGCGTCAGATCCAGGCGGACGGGCGCGTTGGCACCGGCCGGTGCCGGATCGCTGGCGACATGCAGCTGGTACTCGCCATAAACGATCCCGCGCGCGCCGTGCACGGGTTCGGCATATCCCGCCGTCGAGAGCCCGGAAAAGCACAAAAGAAGCGCAGCAACGAAGAGGGTGCGTACGAACATGGGAGGCCTCCTTTCGCGCGAAAATCACATATCCGCGGGATTTCGTCCAGCCTCGGGCGCGCAATCGGGCAGAATCCCCTTGCCGTACGCGATGCACGGAATCGGCGGCCACTGCCGCGTTTCACGCGTCATGACGCATCACGAGCGCCGTCATTGCGAGGAGGCTTCGACGAACGGGTCGGGCTATGCGCGAGCAATCCATCTGGAGTGAAATGATGGAAAGGCATGGACTGCCGCGCTACGCTCGCAGTGACGCGTGATGTTCCCATCATGACGTGGAAAATTTGCTGAACTCGACGCGCACAAACGAAAAAACCCGCTCGAAAGCGGGTTGTGGTCGGCTGGTGGAGGGGGGAGGATTCGAACCTCCGAAGTCGTTCGACGACAGATTTACAGTCTGTTCCCTTTGGCCACTCGGGAACCCCTCCAGGCAGAGGGGCTTAGTAGGTGAACGAGACTGCACGGTCAAGATTTTTTTTCGCTCTCCCCCATTTCAACATCCCGGCTCTGCTGAAGAATGTTCTCCCGCAGGGCCAGGAACTCCTGCCGGTGCCCCAGGAGCAGGTCCACCAGGGCCGGGTCGAACTGGCGGCCGCGCTGTTCCCGGAGGCGGGCCAGCGTGTCCTCCACGCTCCAGGGCTTTTTGTAGACGCGCTCGCTCAAGAGCGAGTCCATCACGTCCACCACCCGCGCGATGCGGCTGAAAATGTGGATGTCCTCGCCCTTCAGGCCCGCCGGGTACCCGCTGCCGTCCCAGGACTCCTGATGCTCCAGGGCGATGCGCGCGGCGGCCTGCATGATGCGGTTCCCGGAACGGTTCAGGATGTCGAATCCCAGACGCGGGTGCTCCTCGACGATACGGCGCTCGACCTCGTCCAGGGGGCCGGTCTTGAGCAGCACGCGGTCGGGGATGGCGACCTTGCCCACGTCATGCATGGGCATGGCCAGGCGCAGCAGTTCGCAGTCGTCCTCGTCGAGGCCGGCTTTGCAAGCCAGCAGGTGGGCCATTTCGGCCACGCGGTGCACGTGCAGGCCCTCGATCAGCGCCCGGTTCTCGACCACCTCGCCCAGGGTGAAGATGACCTCGCGGTGGGTTTCGGTCATCTCACGGTTGAGCAGAAGATTCTCGAAGGCCACGGCGGCGTTGGCCGCGAAGATGTGCACGAGGCGCTGCTCCAGCTCCGAGAGGCAGCGCTTGATCCGCAGGAAGAGGACATGGCGCGACCCGCTGTCCATGCCGAAGCAGCCGGCATAGCACTCGTGGTCGAACAGGCAGTCGTCGGCGCCGACCGCCCTGCGGACCAGCTCCAGCTCCTGCCCATCCAGGGCCTCGCTGGCCAGCCGGGACTTCATGTTCGAAAAATCGCCGGTGCCTGCGATGATGACGAAGTCGTCCTCCCTGTCCCGGGCCGCGAATCCCGAACCCGCGCCCAGGTACATGGAGCTTTCCTCCAGGCGCAGGAGCGACGTCATCTGGGTCAGGACCCCGCGGGCGAAGCGCTCCAGGCTGCTCGAACGAAAGAGGTCCGCCGAGGCGGTGATGATGTCCTCCAGGCCCTGACGGCTGCGGTCGATGGCCTGCAGGTCCCGGAAGGAGCGGATGCCCGTGGTCACGGCTGTGAAGAGCTTCTGGGCCGTGAGCTCGGACTTGTTCTTGTAGTCGTTGATGTCATAGTCGATGATGACCTGCCGTTCCGGAGCCTGGCCGGGCTGGCCCGTGCGCAGGATGATGCGCACCAGCCGGTTGCCCAGCGCCTCGCGCACGTGGCTCGCCAGATCGAGGCCGGCGTGCGGCGTCTCCATGACGACATCAAGCAGCATGACCGCCACGTCGGGATTGTCGTCCATGACCCGGCGGCCCTCCTCGGCGCTGTACGCGCTCAGGAAGACAAGGGGCGCGCCCTCGAATTCGTAGCCGCCCAGGACCATGCGCGTGATGCTGTGCACCTCCTCCTCGTCGTCGACGATGAGGAGCTTCCAGGCGTCCCGCCCCCGCGCGGGAGCGGCGACGACTTCCTCGTCCGCGAACACCAGGTCGTCGCGCAGGTCGTTTCCGGTCATGAACCCTCCGTGTCCCGTCGGTCGCCTAATCCGGGTAGGTGGCGCGGATGGCCAGCAACCCGTCGATGTTCGCCAGAAAGATGTCCACAAGGCGCGGGTCGAACTGCCGCCCCTGCTGATCCCGCAAGTAGGCCAGGACCTCGTCCAGGGGCCAGGCCTTCTTGTAGACGCGGTCGCAGGCCAAGGCGTCGAAGACGTCGGCCAGGGCCGTGATGCGGCCGAAAATGTGCGTCTCGTCCTCCACCAGCCCGTGCGGGTAGCCCGTGCCGTCCCAGCGCTCGTGGTGCTGCAGGGCGATGGTCGCGGCCGTGCGCATGATGCGGCGCGGCGAGTTCTTGAGGATGGAATGGCCGATGACGGTGTGGGTCTTGATGATGTTGAACTCCTCCTCGGTCAGCTTGCCCGGCTTGAAGAGGATGGAGTCGGGGATGCCGATCTTGCCCACGTCGTGCATGGGCGAGGCCATTCGCAGGAGCTGGGCCTTGTCTTCGGACAGCCCGGCCTTGACGGCCAGGAGGTAGGAATATTCGGCCACGCGCTTGACGTGCTGGGCCGTCTCCTTGGAACGCGTCTCCACGACCTCGCCCAGGGTCAGCACGACCTCGCGCTGGGTGGCCACGATCTCTTCGGTCAGGAACAGGTTGTTCAGGGCCACGGCTATGTTGCCGCCAAGGATGTGCAGCAGGCCCTGCTCCATCTCGTTCAAGGGGCGGCCGAAGGAGGCGTAGAGGACATAGTCCTGGTCCGTGTGGCTGTTGTAGAAGCCTGCCGCGAACTCCTTTTCCAGGACATGCAGACGGCGCTGCGCCGATGTGGTGCAACACAGTTCGAGCATGCGCCGCGCCGGCCCCGAAAAGCCGTCGCCTGGGTCGAACAGCCCCCGGGACTCGAAGACCTCGACCCGGCCTTCCCGGACCGTCCCGACCAGGCCGAACTCGGAGCACGACAGGCCGGCGCAGCGGCCCGTGCGCAGGATGTGCTCCAGCGCGAGCACGAAGAAGTCCTGCACCGCCTTGACCGCGAACAGTTCCGCCGACGCGGCGATGACGCTCTGCAGCCCGATCCGGCTCTGGTCGATGGTCCGCAGGTCGTTGAAGGAGCGGATGGCCGCCGTGATGGCCGTGAACAGGCGCTGTTCGCTCAGCTCAGCCTTGTGCTTGTAGTCGTTGATGTCGTACTCGGTGATGACCTTGCGTTCGGGCGCCTGGCCCGGCTGCCCCGTGCGCAGGATGATGCGCACGAAGGTGTTGGCCGCCTCCCGACGGACATACCGCGCGAACTCCAGGCCCGCGTTCTCGGTCTCCATGACCACGTCGAGGAGAATGACCGCCGTGTCCGGATGCTCGTCCAGGAGCATCTTGGCCTCGAGGGCGGAATAGGCGTGCAGGTACTGCACGGGCGTGTTCTGGTAGCGGTAGTCGCCCAGGGTCAGTTCGGTGACCTTGTGGACGAAATCGTCGTCGTCCACGATCATGACCTTCCACGCGCCATTGCCTTCCGACGATGCCGGCGGCGTCTCTTCCGCGAAGCGGACTTCATCCATCATGTCGTCGTTTCTCATGAACAGGACCCCGTCGGTTCAGTCGGGAAATTCGTTACGCAGGGCGATGAAGGCATCCAGATCGCCCAGCAGGATGTCGACCATGCCGGGGTCGAACATGCCGCCCCGCTCGTCGGCGATGTAGTCTCGTACGCGCGGCAAGGGCCAGGCCTCCTTGTACACGCGGCGGGAAAGCAGGGAGTCGAAGACGTCCACCAGGCAGGCGATGCGGCCGTAAGGATGGATCCCCTCCCCGCGCAGCCCCCGCGGGTACCCCTGCCCGTTCCACCGCTCGTGGTGCTCGTGGGCGATGACGGCCGCGGCCTGCATGATGGGCCGCGGCGACCCCTTGAGCATCTGGAAGCCGATGCGGGTGTGCGTTTTCATGACCTCGAACTCCTCGGTCGAAAGGGGCCCGGGCTTGAGCAGGATGGAATCGGGGATGCCGATCTTGCCCACGTCGTGCATGGGCGAGGCCAGCCGCAGGAGTTCCGCGTCCTGGGCGGCGAAGCCGAGGCGTTCGGCCATGAGGCGGCAACATTCCGAAACCCTGCGCACGTGGCTCGCCGTTTCCTTGGACCGGGACTCCACGCACTCGCCCAGTGTGAAGATGATCTCCTTCTGGCTGTTGGCCAATTCCAGGCCGAGCTGCATGTTGTCCATGGCCACGGCCACGTTGCGGGAAAAGACCTCGACCAGTCGATGCTCGAAGGGACTCAACGGATGGTTCAGGCGGAAATAGAGCAGGTTTTCCCCGCCTCGTCTGGAACGGAAATACTGCACGAAATGGTCGCGGGTGAACTGGCTCGACTTCTCCCGCACGGCCGTCCGCAGGGCGTCCAGCACGTCAAGGGACAGGCTGCAGGCCAGGCCGATCCCGCAGTGGCTGAACTCCCCCGTGCCGGCCAGCACGGCGATGTCCCCGTCCTGGACCGTGGCCGCGAAGCCGGAGGGCGAATGCAGGAACAGGCAGTCCTCGTTGACGCGCAGCAGCGAGCTCATCTGGTCCAGCACGCCGCGGGCGAAAAGC
Organism: Desulfomicrobium salsuginis; assembly: GCF_054657795.1. Taxonomy (NCBI): domain Bacteria; kingdom Pseudomonadati; phylum Thermodesulfobacteriota; class Desulfovibrionia; order Desulfovibrionales; family Desulfomicrobiaceae; genus Desulfomicrobium; species Desulfomicrobium salsuginis. Next base: position 306,706 of record NZ_BAAHYA010000001.1, read on the forward strand.
TCCATGTCGCCGCGCTGGAAAAGCCCGCGCGTGGAGGAGATGATGAGCTCCAGGCCCTGGCGGGTCTTTTCGATGGCGCGCAGGTCGTTGTAGGAGCGGATGGCCGTGGTCACGGTGGAAAAGAGCTTCTGGGCCGTGAGTTCGGTTTTGTGCTTGTAGTCGTTGATGTCGTAACGGGTGATGACGTCGCGTTCCGGGGCCTGGCCCGGCTGCCCCGTACGCAGGATGATGCGCGCCAGACGGTTGCCGAGTTCGCCCCGGATGAACTCCACCAGGTCGAGGCCGGCCTGCCCCGTCTCCATGACCACGTCCAGGAGAATGACGGCGACGTCGGGCTCGGCGCGCAGGATCTCCGCGGCCTCCCGGCCGGAATAGGCGCTCAGGAAGGACAGCCCCCGGCCCGAGAAGGTCATGCCCTCCAGCACCATCCTGGTGATGACGTGCACTTCCTCCTCGTCGTCGACGATGAGGAGCTTCCATCCGGGCAGCGCCCTGAAGCCGGCGGCGTCGGCTTCCGCGGCAAACAGCAGTTCGTCGGAGTGCGCGCCCGGGGAGGAGTGGGAGATGTCGTTCATCGGTTCACCGCGTTTGAGGTCTCGTCCGCCTTGGGCCGGCGGATTCAGTGTGACCCTCATGCCACGCGAACCGACATTTATCAAAACCTTTTTAAAACCTGACGGATGCCGCCGCAGCGGCGCATTCCCGACTCCTCCGGGCCCGGTCGATCTTCCTAGAGCAGCTTCAGCTTCCTCGGCAGTTCGAGCCCCTGCAGGCCGGCCCTGGCCAGGGCCTCCTCGCCGGACATGACGCAGACCAGCCCCGAGGCCGCAGCCTCGCGCAGGAGCGTGCCGAAGGAGCGCAGATGGCCTTCTTCCGTGGCCAGCACCTCGTCGCGGATGCGCTGGCGCGTCGGCGTGGTCACGCCGGCCATGTGCTGGGTCATGGCCGTGAAGCCCTTGGCGTCGGGCAGCTGGTAGGGGTCCAGGTCGCCGGAGGTGCCGATGATGGCCTTGAGCAGTTCGCCCCGGTCCAGACTGACGGTCTCCAGGAACTTGCCGCAGCCGTCGAAGGCCTCCAGAGTGGATGCGATGTTGGGGTCGCGGTAGGAGCCGAAGCTCATGAGACCCGTCAGGCGGCCGTAGCTGCAAAAACCGCCGTAGGCCCCGCCCAGGACGCGCACCTGCTCCCAGAGCCAGGTCGTGCGCAGGTATTTCGAGGCCACGAGGCTCGAGCCGTGGAACCCGTACCCGGCCGCGTGCAGGTCGCAGACCTTGCCGACGTAGTTGACCTGGGCCGGGATGATCAGGGCCTCGTGTTCCGCCGCGGCCGGGCCGGACCAGACCGCCCGCTCGGCCACGCCGCCGGGCAGGCCGGCCGCGAATTCCCGGAAGCGCTCGCCGTGTCCGGCGAGCATGGACTCGTCCATGGTCAGGTTGACCACGGCGCCGCCGCGCCGCACCACGGCGCGGCGCAGGGTCTCCAGGTCGTCCAAGACGCCGTTCCAGTCACCGTCGATCCTGCCGGCCAGTTCCCGCAGGAAGAGGAGGCTCTCGATGCCGCCCATGCGCTCCTGCAGGCTGTCGGCCAAGTTGAAGCGCGACCGCAGCCGCAGGCCCACGAAATGATGCCCCGAGGGCACCAGGGCGTGCTCCAATCCCGCCTTCTCCTCCAGGACCATCTGCCGGAAGCGTTCGCGGTCGTCAAAGCGGGGCCGGGTCAGGGCGTCGCCCACGATGTCGAGCATGTCCCCCACCCTCGCGCCCACGGCCTTGGCGCGCACCACGAGCCGGGCCACGGGGTCGGGCCCGCCCTCGCGCTGGGTCAGGAGGGTGCGGGCGTAGATCCCGCCGGTCTTGCTGTTGATCCGCTTGGAGAAGGACACGTAGTCTTCGAGGTCCGTGCCCATCTCCGTCAGGGCGCGCCCGAAGAGGGGCACCAGGGGGATGAGCCGCTCGGGCACGGCGCCAAGGTCCAGGGCCAAGTCCAGGTAGCAGATGTCGTTGGTCGGCAGGTCGTGCAGCAGGGCCGTGGCCCCGTCCCAGTCGCTGGCCTCGGTGGGCACGACGCGCACCTCGGGGTCGATGTCCACGCGCGACAGGCACGGCAGGGTCGCCAGGGCCTCGGGGGAATCCGGGGTCTCCTGCATGCGCCGCAGCTGTTCCGTGCGGCGCACGAGCTCCTCGTCGCTCAGGTCGGCGTGGGCTTCGCGCAGGGCGCGGATGAGCGCCTGTTCCTCGTCGTCGACGCGGGCTGCGTAACCATCCTCGGGTTCCAGGACGACCACCGTGTGATGGGGGTTTTCAAGGATATGGCGGCGGATGAATTCCTCGAAGACCTTCTCGCCCCGGGCCAGACGGTCCTTGAGGGCGGCCAGGGGCTTCTCGAAGGCCACCAGCTCCAGGGGGTCCAGGTCATAGAGCCAGGAGCCCAGGGCCCGCAGCATGACGATGAGGCCGCGCGGGTAGGAGCCGGTGTTGTTCTCGCGCAGGTCGAACTCGGCGGAGTTGAGGCCCGCCTCGATGAGGTCGGCCTCGAACCCGTCGGCCACGATGTCCTCGAGGGTTTTGAGGATGAGGGCCTTCACGGCCTCGAAATTCTCGGGCAGCACGCCCTTCAGGCCCACGGAGTAGTACATCTGGGCCATCTCGTGCTCGACTCCCGCGCCCGTAAGGTCCTCGCCCAGGCCCGACTCGATGAGTGCCTTGCGCAGGGGCGAGGCGTTCATGCCCGTCAGCAGGCCGTCGAGGATCTTGCAGGCCAGGACCGTTTCCGGGTCCTCCTTGCCGGGCAGGAGCCAGTTCATGGTCAGCATGCCCAGGGCCTCGTCCTCCTCGCCCATGGCCTCGAAGCCCTGGCGCACCTCGCGCGGACCGTCAAAGGCGGGCTGCAGGCCGACGGACGAATCCACGTCCAGGGCCTCGAAGCGGTCCAGGTACTCGCGCAGCAGTTCGAGACGCGCCTCGGGGTCGTCGTCGCCGTAGAAGAAGATCCAGGCGTTGGACGGGTGGTAGTAGGTGCTGTGGAACCGCGCGAACTGCTCGTACGTCAGGTCCGTGATGGCGCGGGGATGGCCGCCCGAGTCCAGGCCGTAGGTCGTGTCCGGGAAGAGGGACTGCTGGGACTGCTCGGCCAGCTGCGAGTCGGGGGAGGAGTAGACGCCCTTCATCTCGTTGTAGACCACGCCCTTGACGGCCAGTTCCGCGTCAGCGGCCGGCAGGTCCAGGTGCCAGCCCTCCTGCTCGAAGATCTCGGGGGTGATGCGCGGGAAGAAGACGGCGTCGAGGTACACGTCCGTCAGGTTGTAGAAATCCTTCAGGTTCTGGCTGGCAACGGGATAGCACGTCTTGTCCGGGTAGGTCATGGCGTTCAGGAAGGTCTGCAGGGAGCCTTTGAGGAGGTCCACGAAGGGCTCCTTGACCGGGTACTTGCGCGACCCGCACAGGACCGAGTGCTCCAGGATGTGGGCCACGCCCGTGGAGTCGGCCGGGGGCGTGCGGAAGGTAATGCCGAAGACCTTGTTCTCGTCGTCGTTTCTGACCGAGAGGATGCGCGCACCGGTTCTGTCGTGGACGTAGAGGTCGGCCTGGGAGGCTATCTCCGGGACATGCGTGGAGGAAACGAGGGTGAAACCGGTGGGCATGGGTGCTCCTTCATGGTGATTCGCTTATTGTGCGCAGTTACTGTCATACACGGCCAAACCGCTTTGCAGACACGAAGGCTTTCTGTAAAGAGCGAAGCGGCAAAGTCAACCTGAACGCGAGGAAAAATCCATGGCGAAGATACTGGTCACCGGCGGAGCCGGGTACATCGGGTCCCACACCACCCTGGCCCTGCTGGAGGCCGGCTGCGAGGTCGTGGTCTACGACAACCTGTCCACGGGCAGGGCCGAAGCCGTGCTGCCCCCGGCGCGCCTCGTGGTCGGCGACCTGGCCGACGCGGACCGCCTGGACGCCCTCATGGCCGAGGAAGGCTTTTCAGCCGTGCTGCACTTCGCCGGCTCCATCGTCGTGCCCGAGTCCGTGGAGAACCCGCTCAAATACTACATGAACAACACGAACAACACGACGGAGCTCATCCGCCTGGCCGTCAAGAACGCCATCCCCCGCTTCGTCTTCTCCTCCACCGCCGCGGTCTACGGCATGCCCGACACCCCGGCCGTGACCGAGGACAGCCCGACCAGGCCCATCAACCCCTACGGCCGCACCAAGCTCATGAGCGAGTGGGTCATTGAGGACACGGCCGCCGCGCACCCGGGCTTCACCTACGTCATCCTGCGCTACTTCAACGTGGCCGGGGCCGACCCAGCGGGGCGCATCGGCCAGTGCACGCCCAACGCCACGCACCTGATCAAGGTCGCCTCCCAGGCCGCCTTGGGGCGGCGCGAAGCCCTGCACATCTTCGGCACGGACTACGACACGCCCGACGGCACGTGCATCCGCGACTACATCCACGTGGCCGACCTGGCCGAGGCCCACGTCCTGGCCCTGCGCCACCTGGAGGCGGGCAACCCCTCGGGCGTCTTCAACTGCGGCTACGGCCACGGCTACTCCGTGCGCGAGATCGCCGAGTCCGTGAAACGGGTCAGCGGCGTCGACTTCCCCGTCGTGGAAAGCGGACGCCGCGCCGGCGACCCGCCGGCCCTCATCTCCGACCCGTCGCGCATCCGGGCGACCATGGCCTGGGCCCCGCAGCACGACGACATCGACGCCATCGCCCTCTCGGCCTACGCTTGGGAAAAGGGTCTGTAAGCGGTCACCCGAAAAGCCGCTCTGGACTGCGTTGCTCCCCGATTTTGAAGGGTGAAGTGTAGCCGACTCCATGAGCCCTTCAAAATCGGCTCGCGCCTTGCCAGAACGAGTTTTGGGGCGACCTGGGTCTCAGCGCGGTTTGGTACGCCGCACACATGCGGGCGTCCTCGTTCCAGGTTTTTCAACAGTCGGCCGACGGGCAACAAACTTGACTTCGGGTGCGGGATATTCCACTGTTCTCCACTTCATTACTTGACGAACCAGCGCCGTCCGTCCCGCGGGCGGACGGCGCAGAGCATAACCTTTCAGGAGCGCCGCCCCATGAGCGATTACAAGAAAACCCTCAATCTCCCCTCCACCACTTTCCCCATGAAGGCCAACCTGACCCAAAACGAGCCCAAGGTGCTCGAGGGCTGGTACGCAAGCGACGCCTACGGGGCCATGGTTTCCGCCAACGACGGCAAGGAACCCTACGTCCTGCACGACGGGCCTCCCTACGCCAACGGCCACATCCATATCGGCCACGCCATGAACAAGATTTTAAAGGACGTCATCGTCAAGCACCGCAACATGACGGGCCGCAAGGCGCAGTACGTGCCGGGCTGGGACTGCCACGGCCTGCCCATCGAGCTCAAGGTCGAGCAGGAGCTGGGCGGCAAGGACAAGTTCTCCATCCTCGAAATCCGCCAGAAGTGCCGCGAATACGCCCTCAAGTACCTCGACATCCAGCGCGAGGAGTTCAAGCGCCTCGGGGTGCTGGGCACCTGGGACAAGCCCTACCTGACCATGACGCCCCAGTACGAGACGGCCACGGCCCGCGAACTGGCCAATTTCTACAAGAAGGGCTCGGTGCAGCGCAACAAGAAGCCCATCTACTGGTGCGGCTCCTGCGAGACGGCCCTGGCCGAGGCCGAGGTCGAGTACGACGACCACACCTCCCCGTCCATCTACGTGCGCTTCCCCATTGAGGCCGGCCGGTTGACTGAAGTCTTCCCCCAGGCCGCCGCGGGCAAAAGCTACATCGTCATCTGGACCACCACGCCCTGGACCATCCCGGACAACCTGGCCGTGGCCGTGCATCCGGACTTCGAGTACGACCTCATCGAGACCGGCGGGAATTTCTACGTCCTGGCCAAGGAACTGGCCGAAGTCTGCGCCGGGAAGTTCGGCTGGTCCGAGTGGAAGTCCCTGGCCACGGTCACGGGCGCGGCCCTCGAAGGCCTCGTCGCCCGCCACCCCTTTTACGACCGCCCCTCCCCCGTGGTCACGGCCGACTACGTGACCCTCGACGCGGGCACGGGCTGCGTGCACACCGCCCCGGGCCACGGCCGCGAGGACTACGAGACGGGCCTGCGCTGCGGCCTGGAGATCCTTTCCCCCCTGGACGACCAGGCCCGCTTCCTGCCGTCCGTGGAGTTCTTCGGCGGCAAGAACGTCTTCGAGGCCAACCCCCTGGTCATGGCCAAGCTGACCGAGGTCGGCAACCTGCTGGCCAGCGAGAAGATCCGGCACTCCTACCCGCACTGCTGGCGCTGCAAGAAGCCCGTCATCTTCCGGGCCACGACCCAGTGGTTCATCGCCATGGAAGCGAACGACCTGCGCGCCAAGACCCTCGACGCCATCGACAACGACGTGCGCTGGGTCCCGTCCTGGGGCAAGGAGCGCATCCACAGCATGATCAAGTTCCGCCCCGACTGGTGCATCTCGCGCCAGCGCATGTGGGGCGTGCCCATCATCGCCCTGCTCTGCAAGGACTGCGGCGACGCGTATTTCGACGGCGACTGGGCCCACGGCATCGTCGACCGTTTCGAGTCCCACCCCCGCGGCGCGGACTACTGGTTCGAGGCGCCCCTGTCCGAGGTCGTGCCCCAGGGCCTGACCTGCCCCAAGTGCGGCGGCACGCACTGGGAGAAGGAGGACGACATCCTCGACGTGTGGTTCGACTCCGGCACGAGCTTCGCCGCCGTGGTCGAGGGCCGCAAGGAGTGCTCCTTCCCGGCCGACCTGTATCTGGAGGGCACGGACCAGCACCGCGGCTGGTTCCACTCGTCTCTTCTGGCCTCAATGGGCACCCGCGGCGTGCCGCCCTACAGGGCCGTGCTGACCCACGGCTTCGTCCTCGACGGCCAGGGCCGCAAGATGTCCAAGTCCATCGGCAACGTCGTGGCCCCGCAGGAGGTCATCGCCAAGCACGGCGCCGAGGTGCTGCGCCTGTGGGTGGCCTCCGAGAACTACCAGGAGGACCTGCGCATCTCCGACGAGATCATCGGCCGCCTGGTCGACGCCTACCGCAAGATCCGCAACACCTGCCGCTTCATCATCGGTAACCTGAGCGACTTCGACCCGGCCGCGGACGCCGTGGCCACGGCCGACATGCTGTCCCTGGACCGCTACGCCCTGAACATGGTCCGCTCGCGGCACCAGGCCGTGCAGGCCGCCTACGAGGGCTTCGAGTTCCACAAGGTCTACCACAACCTGCACAACCTCTGCACCACGGACTTAAGCTCCTACTACCTCGACATCATCAAGGACCGCGCCTACGTCACCGGCGCCACGAGCCTGGAGCGCCGCTCGGCCCAGACGGCCCTGTACCACATCCTGCTCATGATCGTGAACGACATGGCGCCGATCCTCAGTTTCACGGCCGAGGAGATCTTCCAGCACCTGCCCGAGGCCATGCGCCCGGCGGGCGGTACGGTCTTCGCCATGCGCGTTCCTGAAATCGAAGGGCAACTCCTGAGCGACGAGGAGGAGGCCGTCTGGAACCTCGTCTTCGCCGTGCGCGGCGACGTGACCAAGGCCATCGAGCCCCTGCGCCAGTCCAAGGCCCTGGGCCATTCCCTCGACGCCAGCGTGACCCTGCACGCCACGGGCGAGGCCTTCGAGAGCCTTAAGTCCGTGGCCTCGGACCTGCGCGACGTGTTCATCGTCAGCCAGGCCGCCGTCACCGACGCCCCGGCCCCGGCCGACGCCGTCCAGGGCGAGGTGGCCGGCGTGTCCGTGGTCGTGGACAGGGCCAAGGGAGAGAAGTGCGCCCGCTGCTGGATCCACGACGAGAACCTGGGCACGGACCCGGCCCATCCCCAGGTCTGCCCGCGCTGCACCAAGGTGCTGCAGGACTACCATGCCTAAGCCCAAGCACGTCCCCTGCCCGCCGCCGGACATGAGGCGGCGCTACCGCCTCATCGCGGCGCTGGCCGGCGTCGTCATCGCCCTGGACCAGCTGACCAAGCTCTGGATCCAGCAGGCCATCCCGGTCTGGGAGAAGGGCTTCACGGTCATTCCGGGGTTCTTCGATATCGTGCACGTCCTGAACCGGGGCGCGGCCTTCGGCTTTCTGAACCGGCACGACATCGACTGGCAGCGCCCGTTCTTCGTCGTCGTCTCCATCCTGGCAGTGGGGCTGATCGCGGTGCTGGCCAGGAGCAAGGACGACGACGGCCCGTTTTACGTGTTCGGCCTCGGCCTGATACTCGGGGGGGCCCTGGGCAACCTCGTGGACCGCGTACGGCTCGGGGTGGTCATCGACTTCCTGGACTTCTACGTGGGCCAGTGGCACTGGCCGGCCTTCAACGTAGCCGACATGGGCATCTGCATCGGCGCCGGCGCCCTTCTCGTGTCCTTCTACCAGCAGAGGCGACGCTGTGTTTCCGACAATCCTTGAGTTCCCGCCCTTCGTGCTGTTCGGCATCCAGTTCGGCCCCTTCGCCCTGCACACCTACGGCCTGTTCGTGGCCGCCGGATTTCTGCTGGGCATCGGCTGGTCCATGCGCGAAGCCAGACAGCGCGGCCTCAACCCCGAGACGGTCTCGGACCTGGGTTTCTACATCATCCTGGGCGCCATTCTGGGCGCACGCCTGCTGTACGTCCTCATCAACCCGACGTATTTCTGGCACAACCCCCAGGAAATCCTCATGTTCTGGAAAGGCGGCCTGGTCTTTTCCGGCGGGGCCATCATGGCCGCCATCCTGGCCCTGGCTTTCCTCAGGGTCAGAAAGCAGGACCCCTGGGTCTGGATGGACCTCCTGGCCCCGGGCATCGGACTGGGCGAGGCCATCGGGCGCATCGGCTGCCTGGCTGCGGGCTGCTGCTACGGCGCGTCCTGCGACCTGCCCTGGGCCATCACCTTCCATCACCCCGATTCGCTGGCGCCCCTGAACGTGCCCCTGCACCCCACGCAGCTCTACCACAGCCTGGCCGGGCTGGCCTGCTTCGCCGCAATCCTGGCGGCCAAGCCCTTCGTCAAGGCGCCGGGACAGCTCATGGGCCTCTTCCTGATCCTGTTCGGGGCCTTCCGCTACGTGATCGAACTCTTCCGCTCCGACTACCGCGGCGATTTCGGCCCCATCAGCGTGACCCAGTTCATCGCGCTGTGCGCCGTTCTCCTCGGCATCTACCTCATTTTCATAAGGAATCGCCATGTTCGCTGACATACCCGTCTGGGCCCTGCCGGTGCTGCTGGTGCCCATCATCCCCAACCTGTGGTCCATCATGCACCTGTACAAACACGAATTCCCGACGCAGCAGGAACGAGCCGCCTGGATTGTGGCCCAAGTCATCTTGCCGGTCCTGGGCGGTGTGGGCTATATCCTTTTCGGCAGAAAACGCGCCCTGAAAAAATAACCCCTTGCTCCCGGGAAACGGGAGGCCAGGGAAGAGCAAAACAGCACTTCAGAGAGGTTTCCATGACTTCTTTCCGCGCATCCAGCAAAATCCTCGTGGCCGGAGCCCTGGCCGTCATGCTCGGCACCCTTCCGGCCTGCGTCACGTCCAAGAAGGACTTCGACCGCCTGAGCAGCCAAGTCTATTACCAGCAACAGGAGCAGGCCAAGCTGCAGGAACGCATCACCAAGATCGAGTCCGACCTGGCCCGCTCCCAGCCGGTCCAGGCCAACAGCTGGGCCGAGCTGAACTCCATGCGCAGCCAGCTGGCGGCTCTGAGCGGCCAGATGGAGGACTACCGCCGCACCCAGGAAATGCAGGGTGGCCTGACCATCGACTCCCTGAACGCCAAGGTCCAGGAGCTGGAGCGCCGGAACATGTTCATGGCCTCGCAGCTCGGCGTCGTCTTCGACGAGATGCCCAGGACCGAAGCCGCCCCCGCCGCACCGGGCATGGCGCCGCAGATGCCTGCCGGTCAGGCTCCCGCGGCCCAGCCCCCCGTCGCCCCGATGGCTCCCGGCAAGCCGGCCGTCGTCCAACCCCAGGCGCCTCAGCCGGCCCAGGCAGCGGGAGCTGAGACTCCCTCCGACGTGCCTGGACAGGAGCTGTACCAGAGGGCCCTGGAAGCCTTTTACGCCATGAAGTACAAGCAGGCCCAGACGACCTGGGCCGAGTTCGTCAAGGGTTTCCCCAAGGATCCCCTCGTGCCCAACGCCATCTTCTGGCAGGGCGAATGCTTCTTCCAGCTGCAGGACTACGCCAACGCCGTCCTGACCTACCAGAAGGTCATCGAGGAGCACAGCAAGTCCAACAAGTACCGGCCGGCGCTGCTCAAGCAGGGCATCTCCTTCTACAAGCTGAAGAAGGACCAGGCCGGCAAGCTGGTCCTCGAGGACCTGATCAAGAAATACCCCGATTCCGCCGAGGCCAAACGGGCCCAGGCGTACCTGAAGGAAGGCAAGTAGCCGCCAACGGCAGGACAGCACATGACCACCCACGAATACAGCCGCATCGTCAGCCTGCGCTTCCCCCCGGAATCGTCGGGCCAGCCCATGATGTACAACTTGGCCAAGCTCTTTGACCTGACCTTCAACATCCTGCAGGCCAATATCAACCCTCGCCGCGAGGGGCACATGATCCTGGAGCTCTCGGGCACCACGGAGCACTACCGTCAGGGCGTGACCTACCTGCAGGAGCAGGGCATCAAGGTCACCCCCGTGGCCCACGAGATCTCGCGCAGCGAGGAATTGTGCATGCACTGCGGCCTGTGCACGGCGCTGTGCCCGTCCAAGGCGCTGCACCTCAATCTCGAAACCAGGAAGGTCGATTTCGACCAGGAGAAGTGCACGGCCTGCAACATGTGCGTCACCGTCTGCCCCGTGCACGCCATGGTCATGGAAGTCGACACCAACGTCTGGTGACGGAGGGAACATGAGCGTCGCGGAGCGCACCTTTGCACGCATCGACACGGCCCTGAAAGGGTATCTGCGGGTCCTGCCCGAGGGCAGCCTCAAGCCCCTCTTCAACGCCTCGCCGGCCGCGTCCGGGCCTCAGCTTTCTGAGGCCGCCCAGGACGCCATGCCCGACGGGCTGGTCCAGTACCTGCGCAGCATGAACGAGAAGCTGAGCGCCATCCTCGCGCTCCTGACCCAGCAGTCCCTGCAGGAGGATTTCCCCGCAACCGTCCTCATCCACGACATCAGCGGCGCCGGGCTGCGCTTCAGCGCGGACCGCGACTTCCGGCTGGGCCAGGCCGTGGAGGTCGTCGTCGCCCTGGGCAGCCAGCCCCAGAGCCTGGCGGGCACCACCGGCGTGCTCATCCGCGAGGAGGAACACCGGGGGCACAAGGTCTGGGCTCTGGAGTTCAGGGAGATGCGCGAAGCCGAGCGCGAAAAGATCGTGCAGTTCGTGGTCGACCGGCAGCGCGAACAACTGCGGGAGAGGCACCTCTCCCCCTCATCCTGACCGGAGGCCCGATGCACAAGGAACAGCTGAGCCAGGAACTGCTGAACAGGATCACGGCCCGGGCCGAAAGCACCATCCGCGACGTCATCTCCGCGGCGCTTTCGGAAGAGATCAACCGCGCCCTGACCATGGCTCTGACCGAGGGCGAATTCTACCGCGCCATCAGCAAGGACCTGCAGGACGGTCTGAAGTCCATCTACAAGGAAATCAACGCCGCCGCGATAAACGGAACGGCGCTGCCCGTGGAGACGCCGGCGCCCGTGGCCGGCGAGATGTTTTCCGAAGCCTCGACCCAGCTCGGCGCCATCCTGCAGACCACGGAAAAGGCTACCGAGAGCATCATGACCCTGGTCGAGAAGCATCTGGACCAGACGGAACGATCCGCGGCGCTTCTGGATTCCCTGGCCGCCCGGGAAGCCTCTCCCGAAATCGCGGAGCTGCGCGCAGGCCAGCAGGCCCTGGGCGAGGACCTGATGGAGATCATGACCACCCTCAGCTTCCAGGACCTGACGGGCCAGCGCATCAAGCGCATCGTCGCCGCCCTGCAGCAGATCGAGAAGGTGGTCTTCGAACTCTACATGGCCACGGGCCTGTCCATGAAGGCCATGGAGGAGAACCCGGAGCGCAGCGTCGAGGAGATCCGCCAGACATCCAAGGAGCGGGCCACGGGGCTCAAAGGCCCCCAGGCCGGGGCGTCCCAGACCGACGTGGACGACCTGCTGAGCCAGCTCGGCCTGTAGCCGCCATATTTCAAACACCAGCGAGCCGGCCGCGGACATGCACCGCGGCCGGCTCTTTTCACGGAGAAGCACCATGCCCCAGATAAGCGACATCACCCTCTTCAACCTGACCCGGACCATGAGCGTCCTGGACCAGCTCTACCAGCAGGACCCCGACACCTACGAGGACTTCGTGCGCGAAATCTGCGCCGAGTTCACCCTGGCCCGTGAGTACATGATGGCCATCCAGGAGATGGCGAGCCAGGACGCGGGACGCGACTCCATGGCCCAGGCCGACCTGACTCTGCGCCACCTGCTGGCCCTGTGGGTCCTGTCCAACGACCTGGCCGTGCCCCTGGCCGGGGCCGACCAGATGCAGTAGCCCAGGAATCGTCATGGCTGAAATATCGCACGACGAGGTACGGCACTCCGCCGAAGACCTCTGGGACTCCGGCTTCTACTGCGCGGAAAGCGTCCTGCTGGCCGTGACCAGGGCCGAAGGGATTCAGTCGCCGCTCTTGCCCGCGGTGGCCTCGGCCTTCTGCAGCGGCCAGGCCCGGACCTGCGGCCCGTGCGGTGCCCTGAGCGGGGCCCTCATGGCCGTGGGAGCGGTGCTGGGACGCAGGTCGGAAAAGGACGCCATGGACGCGGTCTATGTGGCCGGCGGGCAGCTCATCGAAAGGTTCGAGGGCGAATTCGGCAGCCGCGACTGCCGGACGCTCCTCGACGGGTGCGACCTCGGGACCCCCGGGGGCCAGGTCATGTTCCGCGAACGCGGGTTCATGGCGCGCTGCCGGAACTTCACCGGCAGGGCGGCCGACATGGCCCGGGAAATCATCGACGAACACCGGCGCTGACGCCGCAAGGTCGGCCGGGGGCTCTTTCAGGATTCTTCGGACTCGCCCGACTTCCCCGCCAGGGGATGGGCCGCGTCGTAGACGCGCATGATCTGCGCCAGGTCAAGGTGGGTGTAGCGCTGGGTGGTCGAGATGCGCGAGTGGCCCAGCAGCTCCTGCACGCTTCTGAGGTCCGCGCCGGCCTGCAGCATGTGCGTGGCGAAGCTGTGGCGCAGGGTGTGTGGGCTGATGGTGGACGGGACGCCGCTCAGCGCCGCCATGGCCTTGACGATGCGGTCGGCCTGCTTGCGGGTCAGCCTCCCCCCGCGCTTCCCCAGAAACACGGCCTGTTCCCGCAGCGCGGGGCCGAAGGCCCCCCTCTGCTCGATATAGCGCCGCAACCGCTCCACGGCAGGCCCCGTCAGGGGGACGACCCGCTCCTTCCTGCCCTTGCCCAGCACCCGCAGCAGCCGCTGATCCAGATCCACATCCCCGAAATCGAGCCCCAGGGCCTCGCTGACGCGCAGGCCCGAACCGTACAGCACCTCCAGCAGCGCCAGGTCGCGCAGGCCTTCGGGGTCGGGCGTGACGTCGCTCTCGACCAGATGGACGGCCTGGTCGACGTTCAGGACCTTGGGGTGGAGCTTGGGCAGCTTCGGGTTGGACAGGGACGCGCAAGGGTCTTCGGCCACGAGCTTGCGCTGGCGCAGGAAGCGGTAGAAGGCGCGCAGGGCCGAGAGCTTGCGGCAGACGCTCGACTTGGCCAGGCTCCTGCGGTGCAGGTCAGCGAGGAAGGCCGTGACGTCGTTCTTGCTCACCGCCGCCGGGTCGTGCAGGCCCTTGCCCCGCCGCTGCAGAAAGACGTGCACGCCCTCCAGGTCCGAGCCGTAGGCCGCCACGGTGGCCGGCGAGTAGCCGCGCTGGGCGTCGAGGTACAGCAGGAACAGGGCGACGGGGTCAGGCGTTGGACCGCTTGTCCATGACATAGCAGCTCCCCGGGTTCTTCTTGGCTTCCTTCTTCAGGTTCATGGCGATCTGGGACGCCTCGCCGAAGTGCTTGAGGCGGCCACCGCGGTTGAAGACCACGGCGATGGAGATGGCCATGATGGGGAAGACCTGCTCGTTGCCCCGCCGGTCCAGGGAATGGATGGCCCCGCGGGCGCGGTCCTCCTGGTCGTAGAAATGGGGCACGATGGAGTCGAAGTTGTCGATGACTTGCTGACAGGCGCTCTCGGCCTTGTCGGGCGGGACGATGAAGACGAAGTCGTCGCCGCCCACGTGCCCGACGAAGGTGCTGGCGCCCATAAAGCCACGGATGGAGTTGACGATGACCCGGGCCGTCATCAGCAGCACCTCGTCCCCGCGCGAAAAGCCGTACTTATCGTTGAAGGACTTGAAGTGGTCCAGGTCGATGTAGGCCAGGGCGAAGTCCTCCTGCCGGTCGATGAGGTCCTGGATCTTGTGGATGATGGACGTGTTGCCCGGCAGCTTGGTCAGGGGGCTGGCGTCAAGTTCGCGGGTGGAGCGGTGGTAGGCCAAAACGAGGCGGGCCTTGGCCGTGGCCGGCGAGATGGGCTTGACCAGGAAATCGTCGATCTCGAGGGTGCTGAAATCCAGGGTTTCGGCCACATCCTCGTCCGCCAGGCACAGAACCACGGGCAGCTGGCGGTAGACGTTCTCGCCCTTGATGAGACGTACCAGATCGGCCCCGGCCAGGTCGGGCAGCTGTTCATCCACGACCAGCAGGTCTGGCGGCTCGGAAAAGAGGAACTCCAGGGCCGAGGTTCCCCGGCCGAAGCAGGTCCATTTGACGTCGTCCTCGGGCCACAGGGCCCGCAGGCTCCCTTCGAGCTTGGGGTCGGCCGTGACCAGGAAGAAATGCTTGCCGTCCTTCATGTCCGCCGTCCTAGACCAGGTCCATAAAATCGCGCTCCAGATCGTCCATGATCCGGTACAGCACCTCGGGGGTGATCTCCAGGGCCTCCAGCACCCCCTCGTCCAGGGTGCTGACCTGGTCGTCGCCGCCGCTGCCCACGCCGTAGAGTCGGGCCAGAAAGTCGCCCACGTGCACGACCTGCGCCACCTTCGGGTAGAGGGAGGCCGACATGGGCCGGTGGTGGTAGGACAGCCCCTCCTTCAGGTTGGGCGGCAGGTTCCAGTAGGTGCAAAGCCAGAGGTTGATGCGGTCGTGGGCGAAGCCCAGAACCTCGGCCTCGGCCCTGCGGTAGGCCAGGTCCTTTTCGCGGACCAGGGCGTCGATGGCCGCGCGGCTGTCCGGCAGCTGCACGGCGGCCACGACCTTGCCGATGTCATGCAGCAGGCCGGCCACGGCGTACTCCTCCGGGTCCTTGCAGCCGATGGCGCGGGCAATGGCGGAACTGGCCAAGGCGCAGCCCAGGCTGTGCTCCCACAGGCCCTTCATGTTCTCGTTCATGACGTCGAACACGGAGGTGGAGATGATGATGCCCTTGATGACATTGAAGCCCAGGAGCACCAGGGCGTGCTGGATGGAGCCGATGCGTCCGGGAAAGCCGTAGATGGGCGAATTGACCATCTTCAGGACCTTGGCCGACAGGACCTGATCCCTGGAGATGGCCTTGCTGATCTGATCCGTGGAGGTGTTCGGGTCCTGCACGAGGACGGCGACCTCCTCCAGAACTCCGGGCAGGGTTGGCAGGTCCTTGACGGCCAGGATCTCGCCCTTTTGCTTCGTGCGCAGATCTTCGTCCATCATTCACCTCCCGCCTGCGCCGCCTGGGCCGCGGCCAGGGCGCACTTGCGCGCATAGTAGTCGGAAATGAGCCCCTTCACGCGCTGCATGTATTTGTCTTCCGTGAAGTTGCGGAAGAGAAAGTCCAGCCGTTCCTGCTTCTTGGCCAGGGCCTCGGCGCCGCAGCCGTCGCCCATGCCCAGGGCGTCGCCCTGCACGGCCACCTCCTCCACCCCCATGTTGCCCAGTTTGGAAATGAGGGATTCCGTCAGCTTCGTGCCGGCCGCCACGAGGACCATGCCGTTGTCGCGGGTCACGGGCTTGGCCAGGACCATGTCGGGCCTCGCCAGTTGCAGGGGTATCTTTTGCATGCGTTTCTCCGATGCCTTCATTCAGGTTGCCAGGGCATAGTACATCCCCGGCAGCTGCTTCACAAGGCCTTGCAATTCCATGAAGAGGAGCGTGGCGCTGACCTTGTCCACAGGCCACCCCGTACCGCGGGTCAGGGCGTCGATGTGCTGCGGGTCGCCGCCGCGGAGCAGACGGTGCACCACCCTGTGCTCGGGGTCGTCCGGTTCGGGCCGATCGGTCTTCTCCGCACCATGTTGAGTTGATAAGAAGCAGGTGGCGTCAGGCAAGGAGAGTCCCGTCAGGCGCGGCTGCAGTTCCCGCAGGATGTCCTCGCCGCTCTGCACCAGACAGGCCCCCTGCCGGATGAGCTGGTGACTGCCCTGGTAGGTTTTGAGATTGGCCGGGCCGGGCAGGGCGAAGACGTCGCGATTCTGGGCCAGGGCCAGTTCGGCCGTGATGAGGCTGCCGCTGCCGATGGCCCCCTCGACCACGAGGACGCCCAGGGAAAGGCCGCTGACGATGCGGTTGCGGTGGGGAAAATTCATGCCGTCGGGCCGCGTGCCCGGCGCGAATTCGCTGACGATGAGGCCCTCGGCGGCGACGCGGTCCCAAAGGTCGCGGTTGGACGCCGGATAGACCAGGTCCGGACCCGTGCCCAGGACGGCGATGGTCCCGCCCACACCTCCGAGGGCCCCGAGATGGGCGGCGCGGTCGATGCCGTGGGCGAAGCCCGAAACCACGCAGATCCCGGCGCGGCTCAGGGAGGAAGCCATGGCATCGGCCATGCCCAAGCCGTAGCGCGACGCCGCGCGGGAACCGACCACGGCCACGCAGGGCCGAGTCAGCAGGCTCAGGTCGCCGAGATGGTACAGGAAAAGCGGAGGGTCGGGAATCTCGCGCAACAGGTCGGGCCAGGCTTGGTCGCGGTAGAACACGACGGACAGGCCAAGTTCCCGGGCCCTGCGCTCCTCGGCCAGGGCCTTCTCCCGCCAGGCACCGCGTCCGAACGCCTCCTGCACGCGGGCCGAGGTCAGCCCGCGCCCGGCCCAGGACGCCCACTGGTCGGCAGCCGCCGCCGCGCCTCCGAAGGCGTCCAGCAGGCGCTTCCAGGTCCGCGGTCCCAGGCCGCGGGTATGGCGCAGGGCCAGACTGGCGGCGAACTCATCCATGGGTCGCAACCATGGTGCCGCTCTCGCCGCTGCCCTGCAGCCTGCCCCGCGCCTGCCGCCCCAGCCGGGACGCGCCGGAATCGGGATAGCGCGCATCGAGCTGGTCCAGATACGCCCTGGCCGCGTCGCTGCGTCCCTGGCGCATGGCCGCATAAGCCATCTTCAGCAGAGCGTCCGGGCTCTTGGCGTGGCGGGGATGCTCCCGCAGCACGCGGGCGAAGGCCTGCATGGCCAGGTCGTAACGGCCCTGGTCGTACCACGTCTCGCCCGTCCAGTAGAGGGCGTTGGGGGCCAGGGCATGGCCGGGGAAAACCTGCAGAAACTCGGCGAAACGCTGTCTGGCCTCCTCGTGCCGGCCGGCTTCGTAGGCCTTGAGCGCCTGGGCGTACAGGCTCTCGGGACCGGCCTTGACGGCCGCCTTCGGTGGCGTGCCCCCTTCGGCTCGGGACGCCGGCGTCGCAGGGGACTGCGCCGGTTCCGGACCGCGCGGGGTTTCAGGACCTGCCGCAGGCGCGGCTTCAGGGGCCGGCAGGGAAGCCGTTTGCCGTCGTTCGTCGGGGATCGGCCTTGCGGCCGCTTTCGTTTCGTCGGGCAGGATGGTGTGGAGCAGGACGACTCCGGTGCGCGTCATGCGCAGCACGCGCGCGACGGGTCGGCGCAGGACGACCGGTTTGGGGGCGGTGACTGCGTCCAGGGCGGCGGACATCCGCGCCGGTACGGCCCGCATGACGGCGAAAAGCCCGGCAAGGGCCTTTTCCGCAGCAGCCCGGCCGGGTTGACCCGGATGCACGTACATGCCGGCGGCGAACGTGAGCAGGACGCCGACAAGCACTCCGGCCCCGAAGGCCAGCACTGTTTTCATGGCTTCACCACCATATCCCCCGTGGTTACGACCGAGGCATAGGAGAGAACGGGCCGATTTTCAAGGGAGTGCGCGCCTTGCCTCTTGCGCCCTTTTGGTGCAGATAGCCCGCATTCGATACCCTTGACCATACTCTTCGACATACAGACATCACGCGCGAGGTACCTATGGCGCTTTCCGTACCCCAGTGGGCGTTTGCCCTGCTCCCCCTACTGCTCCTGCTGGCTGCCCTGTTCTGGGGCGCGCCGGCCATCTCCCTGGTCAGCGAACTGATCGGCCTGGTTTCCGGCAAACCCTTCCCGGCCCGTGTAGCCCGTCAGGTTTCGCGGCTCGGCGTGCGCGGACACGCCCTTTTCTGGGTCGCCGTGCTGGCCGGCTGGGCCCTGGTCATGGGCCGCCCGTTCTGGCAGTCCGAATTCGCCATGGCCAACCTGATGCTTCTGGCCGTGACCCTGGCCCTGCCCTTTTTCGGGACCCTGGCCCTGGTGGCCTACGACCTGGGCTGGAAAACGGCCAAGGATCGCCGGACCGTGCATGTCCTGCTCGGCTGCGTCGGCAATGTGGCCGTCAAATGCGGATACTGGGGCCTCGTCCTGCTGACCCTGCTCTATTTCCGGGGCCTGCCCCTGGACGACCCGGCCTTTCTTCCCCCATGGGGCTCGGCCGTGTGGCCCCTGGCGGCCCTGTGGCTGCCCATGGCCCTGTGCCTGACCGCCGCCGGAGGCCTCGTCTACCTGCTCCTGCGCCGCAACGCCGACGACTGGGGCCGCGACTACTACCGTTTCGCCCCCCCCTTCCTGTGCACGTGGCACATCGCCCTGGGGCTGGTCACCTTGGCGATCACGGTCTGGATGTACCTCAGCCTGAAGGGCGTCTTCAACCTGCACCTGCCCCAAATCTTCTACGCCGGAGCGGCTTCTGCTGCCTGCCTGGTCCTGGCCATGGCCCTGTCCCTCGTGGTCCGCGTCAGCGAAAATCCCATGCGCCTCAAGGGCTGCATGATCGTCATCGCCCTGGCCACCATGCTGCACGCGGGCCTGCTGGCCGTCGCCGCCATCGAGACCCTGAACCGCTACGTTCCCGGTTGGGACGTGCCGACCTTCATGCCGCGAGTCCTGCACCTGTTCATGTAGCCGGAAAGAAAAGCGGACCTGCGCCTGCTGCCGGCTGACGCCGCGCGCTCCAAGACGTGCCGAGAGGGCATTCCACCGGCGTGGGTGAACATACTGAATGGACGTGGATCCCCGCCTTCGCGGGGATGACGTCGTACCACCGCTGAATGCCGTAGCCACGCCGCGCGGATCTACGTGCTGACGGTAGGTACATCGGCCGGATCGCGTCGTCACCGTGTCATCCCCGCGAAGGCATTGAACGGATCTGCTTGCTGACGATGAGTACCTCAGCCGGATCGCATCGTCACCGAGTCATCCCCGCGAAGGCGGGGATCCATCCCCTTATCGTGCGGCTCCCTCGCAGCGCACGTCGCACCGAAAATCATTCCCTCTTCGCATTCCTCACCAGCCAGCGGAAGAGCGCAAACTGCGAAGGGAGGTACAGCAGGTACTCCGGGTGCCACTGCACGCCGATGGCCGGACGCTCCCCGACGCACTCCACCGCCTGCACGATCTCGTCGCGGTCCCGCCCCACCACGGTCAGTCCCGTGCCGGGCCTGTGCACGGCCTGGTGATGCAGGCTGTTGACCCTGAGTTTGTCTGTGCCGCAGACGCCTGCCACCAGGGAGTCGGGGTCGAGGCGCACCCGCTTGGTCGGCAGGAGGCCCGGCCGGTTGGAGGTGCGCTTGCGCAGGTGACGGATGTCCTGGTGCAGCGTGCCGCCCAGGACCACGTTGATGAGCTGCGCCCCACGGCAGATGCCCAGCAGCGGCACCCCGTGCGACAGGGCCCAGCGGATGCACTCGATCTCCAGCAGGTCGCGCTTGGGATCGGCCTTGACCTTGCCCGACAGGTCGCCGCCGAAGTGCTCGGGACTGATGTCGTTGCCGCCGCCGATGACGAGCGCGTCCATGCTGCGCACGCTGGCCCTGTGGCGCACGCTGATGCGCACGGGCTCGGCCCCGGCCAGCCGCAGGGCCAGCCGGGTGCACCACCAGGCCGGCGACCAGAGCCGGCCGTTGCCGGTCACGCCAACGCGCGGTCTGCCAGCCATCGGTCAACGAACTCGACCCAGTCGCCGCGGCTCACGCCCAGGATGGGCCTTTCGGCGGCCAGAAAGGCATCGGACAGCGCGCGGAGGTCGTCCCCGCTGCCGGCCAGGCGCTCCACGACGCACCAGATGTTCCAGGCATCGGACAGAGACCACTCGGGGCGGTCGATGAGACAATCGGGCAGGCGGTAATGGAGGGCCGGACGGGCCCGGACCTTCATGTCGCTGACGGTCCGGCGCACGCGCTTTTCATCAATGTGCGCCAGCAGGGGCAGCATGTCCAGGGCGCGGTTGCGGCTGGGATTGTGTTCGAGATACGCCTCGAAAATCCTGTCCATGCCCGGCTCCGAACCCGCACACAGCAGTCGCATGTACGCCTCGGGGTAGAGGTCGACGTAGGGGCTGACCCGCCGTGCGATATCCACGTCATGGGCCTCGACCAACCACCACTGCAGCAGGGAGAAGGCTTTGAGGTAGGCATGCAGCGTCGGGGCGTCCAGCTGCGGCATCTCGATGTTGATGTGCAGCCCGTAGGCCGCCAGGAGGGATTCCTCGGTGCCGACGGCGCCGGCCTCGCGCAATGCGTGCAGCAGCGGCTCCAGCCTGGCCATGTCGGTGAGGGGAAGCGGGGGGCAGACCACCTCCACGGGCACGAACAGGGCCGCCGCCTGGCTCAGGAGTTCGAGCCATTCCCCGCCCCTGTCCGCATCGGCGCCGGTTTGGGCGGCCTTGACCTTCAGGAAGGACCAGTCCAGTTCGACATGGAACACGCCGAGCCCGTCGGACTGAAAGCGCACTTCCGCGGCCGTCCGCGACGCTACGCGCCCGCCCATGGACTTCTCCAGGGCGGCGACGGCGTCATCCAGGGAAATACCGGAAAACTCCAGTTCGAACCCCACCCGCCTGGGCCGGCCGTCGCCCGTGCCGAGGTGCGGCGGCATGTGGAAAGACCCTTCTGACTGCTTCATGAACGCCACTCCCTCCAATCCCGCCCGATACCCGGAATCCTCTGCGCGCAGGCCGGGACGTTGTCCTGACGCATTGCAGCCGTGGACATCGTATCCCACGAATCGGCCTGCTTATCCAGGCCCCTCGCTGTACGGCCAGGAAATTCGAAGAAGGCGTCGCGACAGGTGCGGCGCGGCCGGAGGTCAGTCCCTGTCGTCCGGGCCGAGCTGGCGGGCGTGGTTGCGCCAGAGGTTCCACAGGGTGCCCTTGGACCACTGTCCGTCCCCGGACAGCGTCGGGATTTGCTCCGTCTGGAAGATCTCGCAGATGCGGGCGAAAGACAGGTCCTGGCGGCGCAATTCTCGGATGCGCTCGAGGGCGGCGCGCTTTGCGCCGGACAAGGGACGGGGGGTGGATGCGGGAGCCGCGCAATCAGGCCCGGCGGGCGTGACGGAAAGGGAGGAGACCAGGGCCGTCAGGGCAGCCAGCCGTTCGCCCTGCTCGCGCAGCATGGCCTTCATTTCGGCCAGTTCAGCCCGCAGATGGTCGATGGAGTCCCGGTCCCGCTGGGCCAGCCGGGAAAGAGCCTCGTCGCGGATGCCGCGGGCCCGCTGACGCGCCTCGTCGCCGGGCCGGGTCATGAGCGGTTCTCCGTCATGGCCGCCCGGCGGCGAAGGGCTTGAAGAAGGGACGCGGGGCATGTGGAACGGGACATGGGACTCCGGCGCGTCTGCAGCGTTGTTTTCGGGGCGACCCGCCTGTCAGGGGTGCGCCGTCCCGGGTGCCCCGGCCCGGGCGACCTGGATCAGGGTCTGTCGGCCGAGACGCTGTTTGAGGAATTCCTTGAGCACGATCTTGACCATCTCCTCGCGGCTCATGTCCCGCAGGTACTCGCCCGAGGTCAGCAGCTTCTTGAAGGGGCCCGCCAGGGACGAGGACGACTCGCCGGCGGCGATGGCGTCGAGGTAGGGGGCGACCTGGGCGCGCAGGCTCTCGGGGCTGTCCCCCTGCAGTTCCCTGTACATGGCGGCCAGTTCCCCGGCCTGCGGCAGACGGGGGGATTCGAGAACGGCCTTGAAATCCGCGGCGAAGCGCTTGATGCCGTTGACGATGTGCATCTGCTTGACCATGTTGACCTTGGCCCAACCCGCGTTCAGCCATTTGAAGGAGCCGGCGCGCACGACGCCGGCGTTGGTGTCCGAGACGAACACGAGGACCGAGTAGGCATTGTACATGTAGGAATCGACCCAACCCAGGCCCGTCTTGGTCAGCCCGGTCTCGGCCGAGTAGAGGTAGTTCCAGTCCGAGTCGGGCCCCACCACCAACCCCTTGCGGCCGATGTCGGAGGGTTCGTTCTGGCAGGCCACGGAGACGAGCACCGGCCCCGTCGGGCCTGGAAAGACGGCCATGGCCCGGTCCTGCTTGTAGACGTAATACCCGCCCGTGTTGGCGTCGGGCGTGATGGTCTCGCGCTCGCGCCCGCGCAGGAGGAAAGACCCGCCCTGCTCCACGGCGCGCGACAGTCCCTTGAGGCCCTCGCGGGTGGCCGGTTCGAGCCATTCCTGCTCCCGCACCGAGGACGGCATGGTCACGTAGACCGGAATGTCCGGGTTGTAGGCGTAGTCCACGACCCGCGCCAGATCCCCGCGCAGGGTGAAGGAGTGGAAGGCACCCGAGGCCTTGTCGCGGTCCCGCATGGCCATGCTCTTGTCCTGCGGCGTGGCGGCCACAAACGACACGATTGCGTTCAGCTTGTCGGGGGCGAGGTCTGCCGGCCCCTGGGGCACGGTCAGGAGATATTCGAGTTCGGGGTACAGGGACTCCGGGACGGACGGCAGGGACTCGGCGCGAACAGGGGCCGCGAACCCGAGAATCAGGGCGGCCAAAAGGCAAAGAAGGCGAAGGGTCATGAAAAACTTCCGGTTACATGGTGGGGGACCGCGGCTTGATCGAGGACGCCGCGGTGTCTTCAGGCCCCTTTGTCACACCCTGGTCGCAGTTTCAAGATCGGGAATCCCGTCACAAGACGCCGGGCGGCGCCTCCGCAGAGTAGACGGCCTGTCCGCCCTCGGCTATGAGGTCCGAATATCGAACAATTCGACCGCACCATGAACAGCACTGCCAATCTCGACATCGCCACCCGGTCCGACGCCCTGTCCCTGACGCTGCGGGGCGCGCTGAACCTGCAGTCCGTCCCGGACATCCTGGACCGGCTCGCCCACGTCCCGCACCCGCTGCCGACACGTATCCGCGTCGATCTGGGCGGGGTGACGCGCATGGACGACTGCGGCGCCCTGGTCATCATGGAGCTCAGGCGCCTGGCCGAAGCGTCCGGCGGGAAGCTCGAAATGGAGCGCACCCCGGACCACGTTCGTGAACTCCTGGACTTCCTGCGCCTTGACTCCCCGCCCGAGCCGGGCCCCATCCGCCGCACCAGACCGGACCTCCTGACGCGCTTCGGCGAAAAGACCATGCACGTCGTCGACCAGACCGCCAGCCATGTCGCCTTCGTCGGCGAGACGACCACGGCCCTGGCCTCCCTCCTGGTCCACCCCGGACGGCTGCGCCTCGGCGACACGATCTCCTACATGCAGCGCGTCGGGGTGGACGCCCTGCCCATCGTCGGCCTCATCAGCTTCCTGCTGGGGCTGATCATGGCCTTCATGTCCGCGGTGCAGCTGCAGCAGTTCGGGGCCAACATCTACGTCGCCTCCCTAGTGGCCCTGGCCATGGTCCGGGAGCTGGGGCCCATCATGACGGCCATCATCGTGGCCGGGCGTTCGGGCTCGGCCTTTGCCGCCGAAATCGGGACCATGAGGGTGTCCGAGGAAGTGGACGCCCTGATCACCATGGGCTTCAAGCCGGCCATGTTCCTCGTGGCCCCCAAGGTCATCGCCTCGGTCCTGGTCGTGCCGCTGCTGACGGTTTTTTCCAACCTCTTCGCCATCGCCGGCGGCCTCGTCATCGGCGTGGGCACCCTGAACCTGACCCTGAACGCCTACATGACCCAGACCATGAGCACCCTGTCCATCTTCGACATCAACTGGGGGCTGTTCAAGAGCGTCATCTTCGCGGTGCTCATCTCCACAGTGGGCTGCTTCAAGGGCTACCGCGTGCGCGGCGGGGCGGCCAGCGTCGGCCAGGCCACGACCTCGGCCGTGGTCACAAGCATCTTCCTGGTCGTCCTGACGGACTCCGTCCTGGCCGTGATCCTGAGGTACTGGCGGCCATGAGCGCGCCCGTCATCACCGTACGAGGTCTGACCATGGGCTTCGGGGACCATGTCGTCATGCGCGACCTGAATTTCGACATCCACGCCGGCGAAGTCTTCGTCATCCTCGGCGGCAGCGGCTGCGGCAAGTCGACCCTGCTCAAGCACATGGTCGGACTGTACAGGCCCATGGCCGGAGGCATCAGCATCGCCGGCATGAACATGGACCCCGACGACGACGCATCCTACAGACGCATTCTGGCCCGCATCGGCGTCATGTACCAGGGAGGGGCGCTCTTCTCCTCCATGACCCTGGGCGAGAACGTGGCCCTGCCCATCACCGAGTACTCGGGCCTTCGGGGACGGGCCGTGGACGACCTGGTCCGCCTCAAGCTGCGCCAGGTCGGGCTGGAGGGCTTCGAGCATCATCTGCCGGAGGAACTCTCGGGCGGCATGAGGAAGCGGGCCGCCATCGCCCGCGCCCTGGCCCTGAACCCCGAGATTCTCTTCCTGGACGAGCCCTCGGCCGGCCTGGACCCCATCAGTTCGGCCGGACTCGACGCGCTCATTCTGCGCCTCAACCGGACCCTGGGCACGACCTTCGTGGTCGTGACCCACGAGCTGTCCTCCATCCTGACCATCGCCTCGCGGGTGGTCATGCTCGACGCGGCGTCGAAATCCATCATCGCCGAAGGCGACCCGCACGAACTCAAGGAAAAAAGCGCGCACCCCTTCGTGCGCCAATTCTTCAACCGCCAGCCCGGGATGGAGGGATAATGGCTTCCTCTCGCGTCAATTTTTCCGTGGGCCTGTTCATGACCGCCGGGCTCGGCCTGGCCACCCTGGCCATCATCTGGCTCGGCATGACCTCCTTCCTGCGCAAGGGCGAACTCTACGTGACCTACTTCGACGAATCCGTGCAGGGCCTGAACGTCGACTCGCCGGTCAAGTACCGCGGCGTGCCCGTGGGCCGCGTCCAGGCCATCCGCATCGCCCCGGACTACCACCTCATCGAGGTCGTCATCCAGGTGGACGACGAGCACGCGGGTGACGAGAAGCGCTTCGCGGGCAGCGTCGCGGCCATCTCCAACGTCGGCATCACCGGCGCCATGTTCGTGGAGATCGACAAGCGCACGCCCCTGGACGGCCCGACGCCGGCCCTCGACTTCACGCCGGAACACCCGGTCATCGCCTCCAAGCCCTCGGACATCCGCAAGCTGTTCCGGGAGATCAACGACATCGCCGCCCAGATCAAGGCCATCGACTTCAGGGGGATCTCCGACCAGGCCAAAAACGCCTTCAGCTCCCTGGACAACGCCGTGGCCCAGGCCCGCATCGGCGACATTTCCGCGGACATCCGCACGCTCCTGGCCAGCATCAACGCTGCCGCCAGCCCGCAGCGCCTGCAGTCCATGGCCAGGAACGTGGACGGCAGCATCGAGGCCTCGCGCAGGCTCATGGACAAGGCCACTGAGGAACTGACGCGCATGGACGCCGTGCTGGCGCAGTTCCAGGCCATGCTCGACGCCAACCGGCCCCACGTCGACACGACCATGGGCGCCCTGGCCGGTGCGGCCCTCAAGACCGACGCCTTCATGACCCAGAGCCAGGCGACCATGCTGCAGATGCAGGCCACCATCCGCGACCTCGAAGACAGACTGTCCGCCACGGCCGAGAACATGGAACAGACCTCGGGCAACCTGAACGCCCTCATCACGAGCGTGAAGGACCAGCCCGCCCAGCTCCTGTTCGGAGAACCCAAAGCCCCCCGGGCAACCGAGGAGTAGAATACCATGCACATCCGCCTGATCGCCCTCGCCATCCTCGTCCTGGCCCTGACGGGCTGCGGCGCGGCCCGCACCGCGGCGCCCGACACCCGCTACTACACCCTGGAGTACGATCCCCCGGCGGTGTCCGGGGAACGGGCGCAGGCAGTCCTCAGCGTCAGCCGCTTCGGCGTGGCCCCGGAGTACAACACGGCCAAGATCGTCTACCGCGACCTGTCCTTCGGCCGTCAGGAATATCATTACCACCAGTGGCGCAGCGCGCCCCAGATCCTGGCCGCCGACTACCTGCGCCGCGACCTGCAGGCCAGCGGCCTGTTCCTGGCAGTGGCCGGGCCGGGTTCGGCCCTGCCTGCCACCCACCGTATCGAGGGCATGGTCGAGGAATGGCTGGAAGTGGACGGTCAGGACCGCTGGCTGGCCACGGCCGAACTGACCGTCACCCTGCTGGACCTGCGGGCCGCCTCCGCGCCCGACATGGTCCTGTTCCAGCGCACCTACCGCGAGTCCGAGCCCAGCGCCAAAAAAAATCCCGGCTCGGTGGTCGAAGCCATGAGCCGGGTCATGCGCGCGCTCTCCGGGCGAATCATCGCCGACGTGCGCGGTGCGGTGGGGAACTGAACTAGTACTTGCCGTCCGTGGTCGGGCCGTTGCTGGCCGAGATGATCTCCCAGGCCTCCTCGGCCGTGCTGACGTAGCGGAAGATCTTCAGATCCTCCTCGTTGATGGTGCCCTCCTCCACCAGCGCCTCGAAGTTGATGACCTTCTGCCAGAAACGCCGGCCGAAGAGCAGGACCGGGATGGGCTTGACCTTGCGCGTCTGGATGAGGGTCAGGGTCTCGAAGAGCTCGTCCATGGTCCCGAAGCCGCCAGGGAAGGCCACCATGGCCTTGGCCCGCATCAAGAGGTGCATCTTGCGGATAGCGAAGTAGTGGAACTGGAAGCTCAGCTCCGGGGTGATGTAGGGGTTGGGTTCCTGCTCGAAGGGCAGGACGATGTTCATGCCGATGCTGATGGCGTCCACGTCGTGGGCGCCCTGGTTGGCCGCGCCCATGATGCCGCCGCCCCCGCCGGTCACGACCACGTGCCCGTGCCTGTCCATGCTCTCGGCGATGAGCCTGCCGAGCTTGCGGGCCTCGGAGTAGTACCGGCTGTTGGTCATGGCCGTGCGGGCCCGGACGAGTTCCTGCTGCAGCACGAGGTCGTCGGGGTTCTTCTTCAGCCCGTCCATGACCTTCTCCAGCCGGATGCTGGCCTGCTCGGGGTCGAGAATGCGGGCGCTGCCGAAGACGACGATGGTCGACTCGATCTGGTGCTCCTGCAGGGTCAGTTCGGGCTTGAGCAGTTCCAGCTGCAGTCGCACGGGCCGCAGTTCCTGACGCAGCAGAAACTCCTGATCCTGGAAGGCCAGGCGGTAGGAGTCGGAGGTGCACTGGGGCGTGCCCTTGTGCCGCTGGGCGGCCTGGGCATCCTCGTTGGCCGAGGGAAAAACGCCGAAACGTCGGGTTCGCTTGTTGACCATGAATGTTCCTTAGGGCCGGGCCACGGCCACGCACTTCACTTCGACCACTCCGCCAAGGGGCAGGGCCGAGACCTGCACGGCGGCGCGGGCCGGCCTGTGTCCGGCCATGAATTCGTCGTAGATGGCGTTGAAGAGTTTGAAGTTGGACAGGTCCGTGACGAACACGTCCACGCTGACGACGTCGGTCACGCCGCAACCGGCAGCGGCCAGGATGGCGCCCACGTTGGCCAGGGACTGACGGGCCTGGGCCTCGAAATCCGGGCCGGCGAAGGCGCCAGTGGCGGGCACGAGGCCCAGTTGGCCGCTGACGTATACGAATCCCGCGGCGCGCACGGCCTGGGAGTAGGGACCCACGGCGGCCGGGGCCTTGTCCGTGGCGATGAATTCCATTTTCTGCATGGTGCACTCCAAGCGAAAGCGGCCCCATGAGGCCGCTCTCCATGAAATCAGGTTCGAAAAAGGGCTATTCGAGGACTTTTTCCAGCCAGTCCAGAGCCGCCGCGACGGTAGGGAATCCGATGGTGCTGGTCAAGATGATGACCGCGTGCCGCACCTCCGCGGCCGTCGCCCCGGCCTGCAGGGCCCGGCGGGCATGGCTGCGCACGGCGCCCTCGGACCGCAGGGCCACGGACGCCCCGAGCTGGACCAGCTGCATCTCCTTCTCGCCCAGCGGCCCCGCCTCCTGGGCCGTCCTGCCCAGGGTTTCGGCGGCGCCGATCAGATCCGGGTACATCTCCTGCAATTTCCGATAATGTTTCGGCTTTCCTTCGCTCATTTCCAGCCTCCTGCGGAGCTTTTCTCCGCCGTGTCGCACATTGACGTCGGTGTGAAACGATCATACGGGCAACCTGATCCGAAAAACAAGGAGTTTTGCCATGAAAATCGCCATTCCCACCGCCGGAAAACGCGTCGACGAGCACTTCGGCCATGCCCGGACCTTCACCATATTCACCCTCGACAACGACAAGGCCGTCGTCGAGGAGGAAACCTTCCTCCCGCCTTCGGGCTGCGGCTGCAAGTCCACCGTGGGCGTGACCATGCAGGGTAAGGGCGTGACCATCATGCTCGTTGGCAACATCGGCCAGGGCGCCATCAGCAAGATGGCCGAACACGGCATCACGGTCGTCAGAGGCTGCGCGGGCGATGCCCGCGACGTGCTCGGGGACTGGGCACGCGGCGCGATCGCCGACCAGCCCATCCTGTGCACCCACGAAGGCTGCAGCCACGAGGACGCGTAACATGGACTGCCCCTGCCGCTCCGGCCTGGCCTACGAAAACTGCTGCGGCCCCGTCATCGCCGGCGTAACCGTCGCCCCCACCCCCGAAGCCCTGATGCGCTCGCGCTTCACTGCCTTCACCCGCAACGAGATGGCTCACCTGCGGGAGTCCATGGTCGAAGAGCACCGGGAGGAGTTCCACGAGGACGACATCCGGCGCTGGAACAAGGAGACGGACTGGCTGGACCTCGAAATCCTGGAGGCCTCCGAGGACGGGGATGAAGGGATGGTCCGCTTCCGGGCCACGTTCCGACACAAGGGCGGCACCCAGCGCCTGACCGAGCGCAGCAGTTTCGTGCGCCGCGAGGGACGCTGGTACTACCTCGACGGCGAGCACGAGACCGAGACCGTGCGCCACGAGAATCCCAAAGTCGGCCGCAACGACCCGTGCCCCTGCGGCAGCGGTAAGAAATTCAAGAAGTGCTGCGGCTAGAACCCAATGACCGCAATCTTCTCCATCATCCTCGTTTTCGCCGTCATGCTGGCGGGCATCCGGCTCAAGCTGGGGCTGGGCCTGTCCATCCTGGCGGGCAGCTTCATGCTGGCGATCCTCTTCGGCCTCTCGCCCCTGGCCTGGCTGGGCGCCATCCCGGACGCACTGCTAACCGAAGAGACCTTCGTGCTCTGCGCCATCATCGCCGTCATCCTGGCCTTCAGCGCCCTGTATTCGGCTTCCGGCCAGTCGGAACGGTTCATGCGCGCCATCCGCGCCCAGATCCGCTCCCGCTCCCTGCTGCTGGTCTTTTTCCCGGCGCTGATCGGCCTTTTGCCCATGCCCGGCGGGGCCATCTTCTCGGCGCCCATGGTCGAAAAGGCGGCCTCGGAGCTGGCCATCCCCGCCAAAGACCAGGCCCTCATCAACTACTGGTTCCGGCACATCTGGGAGCTGGCCTGGCCCCTGTATCCGGGCCTGATCCTGGCCTCCTCCCTGGCGCACATCCCTGTGACCGGGATCGTCGCGCTCTTGTGGGCGGGCCCGCTGGTGGCCATCGGCCTGGGCTGGCTCCTGATCCTGCGCCCGGCCCTGAAAAACGCGCCCCGGCTGCCCGCCATCGCGGCCGAGTCCCGCAACGCTCAGGACTGGCTCGGCGGCCTTCCGCTCTTCACGGCCATCGCCGGGTCCATCGGCGGCGAATGGCTCTGCGCCGTGCTCTGGCCCGGCAGGCCCATGGAATACGGGGTCATCGCGGCCCTGATCCTGGCTTCCGGGGTCAGCCTGTTCATGGCCCAGGCCAAATGGACGGCGGTGCTGCGGGAAGCGGGCAAGGACAACACCATGTCCCTTTTGGCCGTGGTCGGCGCCATCTTCATCTTCAAGGAGATTCTGCACCAGGGCCACGTCGTCGACGTCCTGGCACAGGCCCTCGGCGGAGGCGGTGCGATCTACGTCATGGCCATCGTCCTGCCCTTTCTGGTGGGCTTTGTGGCCGGCCTGACCATCGCCTTCGTCGGCGCGACCTTCCCGCTTCTCTTCGGACTCGCCCAGTCCTCAGGCCAGCCCCACCTCATCCCGATCATCCTGAGCTTCGGGATGTACGCCGGGTACGCGGGCATCATGGCCTCGCCCATGCACATCTGCTACCTGATGACCTGCAACTACTTCCACCAGGACCCGGGCAAGCTCCTGCCGCGCATCCTCGTGCCCGGCCTGCTGCTCATCCCGGCGGGAGCCGTGGTGACGTGGCTCATGACCTTCTGAAGCCCGCTCGACCGGCACGGAAGATGATTACGCCCCAGGCCGATGCGTCAACCGGGCATTCCCGGCCACGCAGTTGCACGGTCCACCTGTTCGAAATTCCGATTGCTTCCACTGCAGCCCGATTTCGACAGGCCATGCACCTTGTCCCAGCGGATGAATCCGCATGTAATCAGCAAAGATCGTTTGACTTCGCATAAAATGGCCGGGCATACATGAAACACCTTTCGGGAGAAGTGCGACCACTTTCTCCTGTTTCGGCTGTAACGGACATGGCCGCAATCCGATACGCCTGTGGAGTTTTGAAAATGACCAAGTTGGAAGACCGCTGGTTGTCGATCAAGGAGATCTTCCTGCCCCGGAAAATCCTCGGCCAGGCCTTTGGAGATGCGCGGCCATGAGCGAGATCATCATCTACGAAGACCCGGACGCGCCCAACCCGGTGCAGGTTACTCTGGATGGCGACACCGTCTGGCTGACCCAGGCGCAGATGGCGGAGCTGTTTCAGGTCAAGCCCCAGAACATCACCATGCACCTGAAAAGAGTGTATGCGGACGATGAATTGCAGAAGGCGGCAACCTGTAAGGAATTCTTACAAGTTCAAGCCGGAGGGACCCGGCGGGTGGAACGTACCCGCAAGTTCTACAACCTGGACGCCATCATCTCCGTTGGTTACCGGGTCAACAGCAAGCGCGGCGTGCGATTCCGGCAATGGGCCGCATCGGTTCTGAAAGACCATCTCCTCAAAGGGTATTCCCTGAATCGACATCGCCTGGCCGAACGCGGCGTGGAAGAGGCCCGGGCCGCGCTGGACCTGTTGGCCCGCACCCTGACCACCAACAGGCCGGTTTCCGACACCGGGCAGGCCGTGGTGGCCCTGATTTCCGGCTACGCCAGGACTTGGCGGCTTCTGGATAGGGGTCTCTGTTCTGGATAGGGGGTCTCTGTTCTGGATAGGGGTCTCTGAGACCAATAACAGCCTAATTTTCTGATGTTTCTTCTCAAAAAAGCCCCTTTAAATGGCCTTAAAATCGCCAATTCTGCCCAAAATCAACCGCATTGCACTTCTCATCATCTGCCATTGCTAACAAAAACTCGAATTGCAGGCCCTCATATTTCAGCACTCAACTGAAGGGGCGGGGTGATCGCCGTCAGGCAACCCGCCGTGGCGCACATTCCGGCTTTTCTCCGTCTATCCCGTACTGACTCCGCCTCCGCCAAGTCTCTTCTCACCAGACTCCTCCCGCAAAAAGTACACACATTACCGAATAGTTATGCTGTCGCGATGCTGGCACGGTGAACGGAAAACGCGTGCCGGGACATGGCGCGGGGAGGTTTCATGCGGCATCCGACAGCAGACAGTTCGTGGTTCACCTTCGATTCTTCCGGAGAGACGGGTTTCAGGGTCTACGCCTTTTCCGGCCATGAAGAGGTGCACGAACCCTACGAGTTCGTCATCGAACTGGTTCACGAGTCCGACAACATCGATTTCGCCAAGGTCCTGGCCAGGCCCGCGTGTCTGCGCATTGCGGACAGGAGCGGCGGGGTCAGGCTCGTGCACGGCGTCGTCCGAGTCTTCGAGCAGCTGCACACGGCCAACGTGCGCACCCACTACCGCGCCACCATCGTGCCCCGACTGTGGTTCCTGGGCCTGACCAGGGACCATCGCATCTTCCAGAACCTGAGCGTGCCCCGGATCATCGAGCAGATCCTCAAGGAGCAAAACTTCACCGGCGACAGCTACGCCTTCAAATGCTTCTTCGACTACGCGCCCCGCGAGTACTGCGTGCAGTACGGCGAGACCGCCCTGCACTTCATCTCGCGCCTGTGCGAGGAGGAAGGCATCTACTTCTATTTCGAGCACCACGAGGACCGCCACGTGCTCTGCTTCTCGGACATGCAGGACGGCCCCCGCATTCACGGGGAAAGCCTGCTGCGCTTTCATCCCGGCGCGGGCACCGAGGCGGACACGGCCACGGTCCGCAGCATGGAGCCGGGCCGGGCCATCGGCAGCGACGCCTTCACCTTCCGCGAGTGGAACTTCGAGAAGACGCGCCTGGACCTGCAGGTCGGCCTGGCCGAGACCGATCCCGCCAAGGCGCCCGTCCCGCCCGGCATGACCCTGGAGCAATACCGTTACCCGCACCTCTACCAGTTGCAGAAAGACGGAAAGCGGTATGTGGACTTGGAACTGCAACGTAATCTGTGCCTGGGCGAACTCGTGCGTGCCGACACCGACGCCTCCCGCATGACGCCGGGATACGTCTTCGAACTCTACGACCACCACCGGCTGGACCTCAACCGCCGCTGGTGGGCCGTGCGCGTGGAGCACAGGGGGGAGCAGCCGCAGGTCTTGGAGCACGAGGCACCGGACCGGGGCATGACGTATGCCGCCAAGGTCCAGGCCATCCCCAACACGACCCGTTTCATCCCCGCGTCGCGCCACCCGCGATACCTCGTCCCCGGCCTGCACACGGCCATCGTGACCGGGCCGGACGGCGAAGAGATCTACCCGGACCAGTACGGCCGGGTGAAGGTGCAGTTCCACTGGGACCGGCAGGGCGGGCGCGACGAAAGGGCCAGCTGCTGGATCCGCGTGGCCCAGGGCTGGGCGGGAGGCCAGTTCGGGACCATGGCCATCCCGCGCATCGGTCACGAAGTCGTCGTGACCTTCCTGGAGGGCGACCCGGACCGGCCCATCATCACGGACCGGGTCTTCAACTCCCTCAACCCGGTCCCGTACCCTCTCCCCGAACACAAGACGCGCACGGTCTTCAAATCCATGTCCACGCCGGGGACCCAAGGCGAACCGCGAGGGTTCAATGAACTGCGCGTGGAGGACAGGAAGGGACAGGAGGAGATCTACGTCCACGCCGAGAAGGACGCGAACGTCTACGTGAAGAACGACTGGAAAGAGCACATCCTCCACGACCAGCACCGCACCATCGACAATTTCTCCTACTCCCTGGTGAAGGGCGAAGACCAGCAGACGGTCCACCGGGACCGCAAGGTCGCACTCCTGTCGAACGACCACCTGACGGTCCGTGGCAGCAGCCATTGCCGGATCGGCGACAAATGGCTCGTGGCCACGGGCCGGGAGACCCACGTGGCGGCCGGCCGCAAGATCGTCGTCGAGGCCGGTTCGGAACTGACCATCAAGGCCGGCTCAGGCTTTATCAAGATCGACCCTTCGGGCGTGTACGTTGGGGGAGCCAAGATCAAAATCAACTCGGGCGGGAGTCCGGGGAAGGGGTCGGGAGCGAAGCCGCTGCTGCCATTTTTGAGTACGAATGTAGGCGAAGTCAGTTCGTTCAAAAGAGAAGACGTCCAAAGCATGGGTAATGCTGGTTCGATATTTCCCGGCCTGGCAGAGTCTGTACCTGCAACAGTGATCTCAGAGGAGGAAATATGCAGAGCAGTGATGGCTGCAAAGAGTAGCAAAAAAGTTCAAGATGGCCTGGCAAAGGTCATGGAACTTACCCGAAGCAATGGTGTGGAATACTCTGGCTGGATTCTTGAAGACGGCCCTGGGGAATACTCTGTAAGCAATCTCAAAAAAGGCGAATCAAGGAGTGTCATTCCTAACCCAAAACCTGCAAATGCTATCGGGAATTTTCATACACATACATCATCAAGCTCTAGGCCAAGTTCTGATGACCAATACTTTGCGTCAAACGCGAAAAACAAATGTATATTCTATATGATTATCTCAGCATATGGAGAGTATCATTATATTGACGGGAATGGAGATGAAGTTTTTTGTGATAACTAATCATAATGCTTATATATATTTGTTTTGTTTGAAACGTTTTATTTTTTCAATTTCAATTTTTATCATGTTTTTTTTAAATCAGGATGGATATGCATCTATGAAAATTAAATACATACCTGGTCATTATCTAATAGAGTGCATGAATGTAGCTCGATTATACATTTATTCGACACGAGGATGGAAAGATGACGAATACATATTGAAGTATTTCCATGTTAAAAAAGATAAAAATGTTGCTGTAATAGCTGCAATACATAATTCTGTAATAGAAGATATTTGCAAAAGAATATCGAAAGATGGGTACTTGAAAGAAATCAAGCACAACCCGCTTGATGTCACGCTTCTCATTGATATTATTGACATGAGAGTACTTAGCGAAGACGATCCAGATACATTTTATCCACACCGGGGAGTTCCGCTCCCATATTCATTGCCATAGATTTACGTCTAAACTTTTGGGCTGCCAATAAAGACCCTGAGAGTCTGGGCTTGGATGCCTGAATCTCTGGGGCCAATAATCACCTATCAATAGCTTCAACCCGGTCCCGTACCCTCTCCCCGAGCACAAGACGCGCACGGTCTTCAAATCCATGTCCACGCCGGGGACCCAAGGCGAACCGCGCGGGTTCAACGAACTGCGCGTGGAGGACAGGAAGGGACAGGAGGAGATCTACGTCCATGCCGAGAAGGACGTGAACGTCTACGTGAAGAACGACTGGAAGGAGCACATCCTCCACGACCAGCACCGCACCATCGACAATTTCTCCTATTCCCTGGTGAAGGGCGAAGACCAGCAGACGGTCCACCGGGACCGCAAGGTCGAACTCCTGTCGAACGACCACCTGACGGTCCGTGGCAGCAGCCATTGCCGGATCGGCGACAAATGGCTCGTGGCCACGGGCCGGGAGACCCACGTGGCGGCGGGCCGCAAGATCGTCGTCGAGGCCGGTTCGGAACTGACCATCAAGGCCGGCTCAGGCTTTATCAAGATCGACCCTTCGGGCGTGTACGTTGGGGGAGCCAAGATCAAAATCAACTCGGAAGGGAGTCCGGGCGTGGGGTCGGGAGCGAGGCCGCTGCTGCCCATTGTCCCGGAGCATGTCGACAAATTCACGGAACATTTCATTCTGGAAAGCAACGGCCGGCCCGTGGTTGATGTCGCCTACGAAATGGAACTGGAGAGCGGGGGAATCGTCCAAGGAACGACGAATGGTGAGGGCGATACGCATGTGGAAATTGATGATGTTTCGAAAAATATTACGCTGAATTTAAATTGCTTTATCGACCCATACGTAACGTAAATAATGAATAGAAATATTATGACAAAATATTTTAGTAACAACAAAATTGTTTTTCTTATAATTATTGCTCACATTTTATTTAATTTTGATTTTTATTTCGACAGTTTTTACAAATTAGGATCAAGAAAAATTAATTATGAACGAATTAGCCCAAAAGGTAGATACAGAGTTGAATTTTATAAGCTCAATGAATTTATAACACTGATAACAAAATATGATCATTATGGCAGATATGCGAAGGTTTATGACAAAAAAAATGATAAATATATATACGAAAGCCCTGTTTATGATGGTTTTGATTGCGGTACAACATGGTTTCAGCATGAAATGCGACCAACAATATTTAATTTTTGCTTTGAAACACAACGACTGGAGTTGGAGGAGTGATGCGGTATCAAGAAGAAAAGAATCCAGTGAAAATCCAGAGCACACTGTCTTTCGAATCAAAATTGAGTCCTGCGTACATTACGCAAGGCAAGAAAGTCGAAATTGACATGTTGAAACTGAGCGATTTGCCGGGAGTGATGCGCAATATGGGATGGGTCGTCGCGCCGAAGCTCATGGAGCGATGGTTTCAAGGAGACGCCTTCGTGCTGCATGAAGATTTGATAACAACATATGATGATTATCCGTTCTCCATGCAACCGGAACATTACGACGATGAGATTGTGACCATGGATTGGGCCCTTCAATTTGATCGCTTCGCGGAAGCATATGAAACAATAATCAATCACTATTCAACAGAGAGGTCAACACTGGTTCTTGAAGAAAAACTGCGCCGCTGCGGATGGCCAACGAAATTGCCAAAACTTGGCAATACATCCATGACGGCCCGCGAACTGAACGCGACATGCCAGATCCAGACAGTACCTTGCGGCAAACTTACGGATACTATCGACGATTTTTACGGGGCAATCGGGAGAGGGATGGTGCAGATGGCCGTTGTCGGTCATGTGCATCGTGGCAAAATTGGAGAATTGTTCATCATCGAGAACGTTGGGCTGTATCTGAAGGATCGATATGAGTTTGAGGGCACTCCGTTTCTCGGCGCCTGGACCAAAACCAAGGCGTTGGGAAAAGCCGAGATGCTCTCACGTCTGTCGGCAGCAACGTCCGCGGTCGGCACGCAAATCCTCAAACTGAACAAACCCGTGTTCCATGTTTTTAACCACCATTTTCGGCAGTAGCGAGAGAAGCACGGCAAAGGTGGCGACTTCGTCATCTATTCCGACGTGAAATGGCTACCAGGAGCCGACTTTCCGCCGATTCCTCTGAACAGGGACAGGCTGGGCGGCAACTGACAAACAGAGAATACAGGCCGGACCTGTCCGGTAGACCGCGACATCAACTCGTCGTCCTGACACAAGCTCGCTGCCGAGGCCGGCTCGGAACTGGCCATCAAGGCCGGCGACAACATTATCGCCCCGTCAGGCGAGTACTTGGGCGGCGTGCAGGCCAGGCTTTGACGTGAGCCAAGGGGATCGGGGGCTAATCCGGGCTCCCGCGTCAGCCGACTCCTCGACAACGAGGCGGCGCCACCTTCCGCACGCCTTCTGTCACTCCGCCCCTGCCGCCGTGCAGACAGACGTATCCGCGAGCGGTGGACGCTCATAACCTTCCTCCCCGAAACGCCCTTCCCCGCCAAGAAACTCCTCGTATTCCACCCCCCAGGCCTGCATCTGCTTGAGAATCGGGATCAGGCTCGCGCCCATGGCCGTCAGGGAATACTCGACCCGGGGCGGCACTTCGCGGTAGACTTCGCGGTGCACCAGGCCGTCGGCCTCCAGTTCGCGCAGTTGGCGCGTCAGCATGCGCTCGGTCACGTCGGGCATGCCCCGCCGGAGCTCCCCGAAGCGCACGGCGTCGGCCAGGGAGAGGTGGTAGAGGATGATGGGCTTCCATTTCCCGCCGATGACGGACAGGGTCAGCTCAAAATAGCAGCGGTAGCGCTTTCCGCCTATCTCCTTGATCTTGCAGGGCGCAGGTCGGTCGTTGCTCATTACTATACTCCGTGTACGTACCAGACATTCAAGACAATACTTTTCAAAAACGTCGATATGTGCTCTAGCTTGGCCCGAAACACGCAGTCAATCCCAACATGGAGGACGAAATATGTACGCGATCGCAGTCAACGGCAGCCCACGCAAGGGCGGCAACACCGAAATTCTTCTGAACAGGGTTCTGGAGCCCCTGGCATCGGCCGGGTGGGAGACGGAGCTGGTCCAGGTCGGCGGACAAAAGATCCGCGGCTGCCAGGCCTGCTACAAATGCTTCGAGAACATGGACGGCCGCTGCGCCATGAAGAACGACGTCTTCAACCCGGTCATGGAGAAGCTCCTGCGGGCCGACGCCCTGATCTTCGGCTCCCCCACCTACTTCACCGACGTCTCGGCCGAGATGAAGGCGTTGCTTGACCGCGCGGGCCTCGTGGCCCTGGCCAACGGCCGGGCCTTCAAGGGCAAGATCGGCGCGGCCGTGGTGGCCGTGCGGCGCGGCGGCGCGACCCACGTCTACGACACCATCAACCACATGTTCCTCATGAACCAGATGCTCATCCCCGGCTCGGTCTACTGGAACATGGGCTACGGCCGCGACAAGGGCGAGGTCGAGGGCGACGCCGAAGGGCTTGGCAACATGAAGAATCTGGGGCAGACCATCGCCTGGCTGGGAGCGGCGATCAAACCGCATCTGGACAGCTTTCCGGCCCTGGAAAGCGTCAGCGAATAACTGACTGTTGAAAAATTCAAAATTCGCAGGCCGTTCAAAAATGGTGAGATGCAAGGAAGCGGAAAAAGCCAGGACGCGCAGTGTATTGTGCATACATAAGCGGTCTGGCTTTTTCCGCTGACGCAGCAGATCGCCATTTTTCAACGGCCTGATAAGAGGGACGCCGATGATCGACTTTAACATCGACAAGGACAAATGCATCCAGTGCGGCGAATGCGCGGCGGACTGTCCGGCCGGCATCATCGCCATGGACGAATTCCCCGCAATGACCGACGAGGGCCGCTGCTACCGCTGCCAGCACTGCTACACGGTCTGCCCGACGGGGGCCGTGTCCATCCTCGGCCTGACGCCCGAAGGGAGCGAACCGGCGAAAGACCTGCCGTCCCCGGCGCAGATGACCGACCTGATCAAGTGGCGTCGCTCCGTACGGCGCTACAGGGACGAAAACGTCCCCGCGGCCCTCATCGACGAGCTCGTCAACACCACCTGCCACGCGCCGAGCGGGGTCAACGCCCAAGGCGTCGTGTTCACGGTGGTCCGGGACAAGGCCTTCATGGACCAGCTTCGCCGCGAGACCCTGGACCGCCTTGGGGCGCTGGCCGACGCGGGCAGGCTGCCCGAGGGCATCGTCTCGCAGTACCTGGGCTTCGCCGTTAAGGCCTGGAGGACCGCAGGCAAGGACGCCATCTTCCGCGGCGCGCCGCACATGCTGCTGACGAGCACCCCGCCCGGCGTGCCCTGCGCGGTGCAGGACGCGCACATCGCCCTGACCACCTTCGAGCTCCTGGCCAGCTCCCATGGCCTTGGCACCCTGTGGGACGGCATGTTCATGATGGCCCTGGCCATCTGCCCACAGCTGCGCGAAACCCTGCGCATCCCGGCCGATCACGCCATCGGCTACGCGATGCTCTTCGGCAGGCCCGACGTCCAGTACCACCGTCCCGTCAAACGGGGCCCGGCCACGGTCAACATCCTCGAATAGAAAAAGGACCGGCGCGCGCATGCGTTCCGGTCCTTTCCTTTTGCGCAACGGAGAAATTTCCCTTTGGACACAACCGGCATCGCCCTGGCCATCCTCTCGGCCCTGTTCATGGGCACCATCGGCGTCTTCTCCAGAATCACCGGCCTGCCCGCCGAAACCGTCACCTTTTTCCGCCTCCTGCTCGGTGCGGGGTTCCTGGCCATTTTTCTCCTGGCCACCCGTCAGGCCGTGACGCTCAGACGCTGGCCGACCTGGCCCGTGATCGCCAACGGCGCGCTCCTGGCCGGGTTCATCATCTTCTACGTGCAGGCCATGAACCTGACCTCCATGGCCAACGCCATCATGCTCGTCTATCTGGCCCCGGTAGCGGCTTCGGTCTTCGCGCACTTCTTCATGGGGGAGCGGCTGAATCCCGCGGGCTGGATTCTCATCGGCCTGGCCATGCTCGGCTTCGCGGCCATGATGGAATTCCGGCTCGATTTCGCGGACGGCTCCAACCATGCCGCGGGCCTTGGCCTGGCGACCCTGGCCATGCTCTGCTACGCGGGCTTCATCCTCATGAACCGTCGCATCCGCCCCCACGTTCCGGTCATGACCCGCGCCTTTTACCAACTCCTGACCGGGGCCCTGGTCATGCTGCCCTTCTTCCTGCACTCCCGGCCCGAAATCACCCCCGGAAACGGCCTATGGCTCCTGGCCACGGGCCTGATCCCCGGCTTCCTGGCCATCACCTTCGCCGTGGCGGCCCTCAGCCGCCTGCCCGCCGCCACCTTCGGCACCCTGGCCTATTTCGAACCCCTGGCCGTGGTCTTCTTCGGCTGGACCATCTTCGGGGAAAACCTGTCTGCCCTGCAACTGGCAGGCTGCGCCACAATCATGGCCAGCGGCTGCGCCAAGGCGCTGCTCGCATCCCGCACTGCTACGCTCTGACCACGCCCCCCAGACTTACGCTGGACGTCACGCAGTCAAAACGTCCACAGTTGTCGGGGCGAAAAATCATTCGCCCCGACCCTTGTCATCTCCGCACGAATTATGTACAGAATATTGTACATACGGAGACAACCAATGAACGCCATCACCTATACCAATGCCCGCGCCAATCTGGCCCAGACCATGACCCAAGTCTGCGAGGACCACGCACCGATCATCATCACCCGGGGCAAGGACCAGTCGGTGGTCATGATGTCCCTGGAGGATTACGAAGCCCTGGAAGAAACGGCCTATCTCCTGCGCAGCCCAAAAAACGCGATGCGCTTGCTCAAGGCCATCTCCGAACTCGAATCCGGCCAGGGCCTGGAAAGAGCTTTGGCGGAATGAAACTCGTCTTCTCCGAAACCGCCTGGGAGGATTACCTTTACTGGCAGAAGACAGACACAAAGACCTTGGCCCGGATCAACCAGCTCATCCGCGAAGCCTCCCGCCAGCCGTTCACCGGCATCGGCAAGCCCGAGTCCCTCAAGCACGCTCTCAAAGGGTACTGGTCCCGAAGGATCAACGACGAACACCGCTTCGTCTACAAGACCACGGACGAGGTTCTGTTCATCGCCCAGCTTTGTTACCATTATTAGGACGAGGCGAAAAAAAAAAATTCGCACTACAAACCGCACGGGTGGCCGTATGGAAAATGAACAGACACGCGGATCTGCCCATGCGATACGACCCATTCGCGTACATCATGGGCCACGAAAATCAGGGGTCACCCATCAAATTTTGCATGCGCCCCTAATTTTTGCATGGGCAGGTTGAGCACTGCAGTGCCGCAACCCTGGCGGTCCCGAGGGTTGCGATAATGCGTCCCTGCCTTGATGCCGCTGCGCTTCCTGAAATAATTTATCTGTTATGCCGGTTAGTTGAAAGATAACCGCCCATATTTCGGCAATGGCATTGCTGTTGCTTCAGCCCTTCCAAGCATGGCCGCCATCTGAAACTGGCCGGGCACAGCACATCTTTCCACGGAGAAAACATGAAACAGATCGGCATTATCCGCTGCGAAAAAAACGAAACACGATGCCCCCTGACCTCGTGCCTCAAGGCCCTGGACCAGGGCCGCGAAGGCTTTCAGGACGGGGATGGGCACGAATTGGTGGGGGTTTTCACCTGCCGCTGCCCTGGGGACGGCGTGGCGGACATGGCCAGGATTCTGAAGAGCAAGGGGGCCGAACAGATCCATTTCTGCACGTGCATGTTCGCC
The DNA here is from genome assembly GCF_054657795.1 of Desulfomicrobium salsuginis. Classification (NCBI taxonomy): domain Bacteria; kingdom Pseudomonadati; phylum Thermodesulfobacteriota; class Desulfovibrionia; order Desulfovibrionales; family Desulfomicrobiaceae; genus Desulfomicrobium; species Desulfomicrobium salsuginis. The sequence goes on from NZ_BAAHYA010000001.1 coordinate 348,302, forward strand.
CACAAGGACAAAGACGGCTGGGTCGAAGGCGACGGGCTGTGCCCGGACGCTGCCCGGTTGGCCGGGGGCGCGGCCCGCGCGGCGGGGATTCCCTGCGTGCTGGGCACGGCGCACCTGCCCAAGGGCTATCGTCCCGACATTTTCACATAAGAACACGAGGAGCTTCGCACATGGGTGATGATTTCGACCGCATCGTCGCGGTCCTGCAGGAGACCATCAACGAGGACACCAGGGAGGCATGGGGCGAGGAGGCCTTTCAGCGCTGGATCGATCCGCCCAACCGGGGCGCCCTTGCGAACGCCGACGGCGCGGCGGAACTTCGGGGGCCCTGCGGCGACTCAATGGCCATCTTCCTCAAGTTCGACGGCGAGCGGGTCGGCGCCGCGTCCTTCGAGACGGACGGTTGCGGGCCGAGCGTGGTCTGTGGGTCCATAGCCGCCGAGATGGCCGTGGGCAAAACAGCCGAGGAGATCCTCGACATCACCGGCGAAGAGGTTTTGGCCCGGGCCGGGCAGATTCCGGAGGACCACCACCATTGCGCCTTCCTGGCCGTGACATCGCTGCACGAGGCCGTGAACAGGCACATGCGCCCCGACTCCAAGGAAGGATGACATTTTTCCACACAACCGCTCCCGCGCGACCGCGGGAAGGAGGATCGTCATGCCAGCTGGTGACGGAACGGGACCCATGGGAATGGGCGCCATGACAGGCAGGGGAGCCGGATACTGCTCCGGCGCGGCAATGCCGGGCAATGCCGGCTACGGGTACGGCCGCGGGATGGGTTTCGGCGGCGGCCGGGGCTGCAGGAACCGTTTCTTTGGGGCCGGCTACCAGGGCCGCTTCGCCCCCCGCGCCGGGCTTGACCCGACCATGGAGAAACAGGCTCTGAAAAACCAGGCCGAGGCACTGCAGGCCCAACTGGACGCCATCCAGAAACGTCTCTCGGACATGGAATAATCCAACCCTCGACACGACGGCCGCCCCGCACAGGAGCGGCCGTCACCTTTTTCGGGCAGCAGGGATGCGGCCGTCAGCCCGCGGCGCCCCAGACCGCGTGCACCGGGTCCGAATGCTGGATCATGGGATAGTAGCGGTCCCGTGCGTCCATGGGCCGGGGCCAGCCGCGCTCGGACAATGTGGACAAATCCTTGAAGAGGCCGCTCTTTCGAAAATATTCCGTGACCAGCCCAACCCGCTCGAACTCGTGCAGTTCGGTCCAAATCCGTACGGCCTGATCCGGGAACCAGCGGTGGGAGAAGACCACGGCGCACAGCCCTCCGGGTTCCAGCACCCGCGCGATCTCGCGGAAGACCTCCACGGGCCGGGTCAGGTATTCCACGGACAGGCTGCAGATCACGGCGTCGAAAGCGCGGTCCGCGAACGGCAGGACCGGGTCGGCGTTCAGGTCGTGTACCACGTGGGACGACAGGGCCGGATTCTCGCCCATCTCCTCCGCGTTCATACCCAGGCCCGTGGCCGTGACGCCTTCCGGCAGATGGGACTGCCAGCCGGCCATGAGGTCCAGTATGCGCTTCCTGCCGGGCAAAAGGCGCGCATAGACCTTGGTAATGTTCTCGCGCGCCTGGCTGTCCACATGGGCGACCTTGCGCGGCGTGGCGTAGAACGCGGCGTCGCCCTCCCCCAACGGCTTTTCCAGCGGCGCGGCCAGGCCGAAATCCGTCCCCCTGTCCGCCTTGCGCTTGAGCCCCGGCCCATCGGTCAGGGCGCAGATCCAGTCCTGGCACTGCCCGCCGAACTCCGCCTGCTTGGTCCAGACGGCCAGCGGCGTAATTTCGAGCCGCGCCTGCACATCGGCCAGGGGATGGTTCAGATCGACGGTCAGCGTGTCCTCGCCTGTATTGATGACCCGAAACGGCTGGATGTTCTGCGGATAGATGCCGGGCAGGCCGCGCAGCAAGCCCTGCGGGTAGAAACGGCCCTGGGCCGGGACAATGGGGGGAAGGTCCGGCGCAACCTTGAAGGCCTTTCGCGGCACGGTCACGACCTTGCGCATGTCCCGCACCGGCACATGAACTCCAGGCTTCAGGTCCACATGCCGGGATCCCCCTTCCTCCAGGCCGAGGATTTCCTTCTCCAGCCCCGCAGGAAATACATCGCGCCACAGGTTCACGTTCTGGGCATAAAAACTGTCTTCATGGCGCACCCCGTGCTCTTCCCAGTGCAGGCGGAACAGGATGTTGGCCAGGGTATCGTTGGAAATGGCGGTCATGACTGCCTCCGGTATGTTTTGACAATAAATAATAAAATTTCTCAGTAAGAAGATTCACCACGCAGTCAAGCGGAGTTGCCAATATGAACGCGACGCGTTATTAGCACTTCATGATCATCTCATTTGCTTGCAAGGAAACCGACAGACTCTTCCGTGAGCGAACTTCGCGAAAAATTCCCCCGGACATTCAACGAGTTTCCTTGCGCAAACTGCTGCAACTGCATGCGGCGGTTGACTTGAATTTTCTTCGCGTGCCACCAGGCAATCGGCTCGAAAGCCTGTCTGGAGACCGCTCCGGACAACACAGCATACGCATCAACGAACAATGGCGCATCTGTTTCACATGGCGTGACGGCAATGCGCACGATGTGGAAATCGTGGATTACCACTAATGGAGCACAACACCATGAAGAACCTGATTCCAGGCCCCATCCATCCCGGAGAAATTCTGCTCGAGGATTTCATGAAGCCCCTGGCCATTACCCAGTACGCGCTGGCCAAGGCCATCAGCGTTCCTCCCCGCCGCATCAACGAGATCGTGCACGGGAAAAGAGCCATCAGCGCGGACACGGCGCTAAGGCTCGGCCGCTATTTCGGCGTGGATCCTCAGTCGTGGATGAACCTGCAATCGCACTATGAGCTTGAGGTTGCAGCTCAAAATCTTGGGGAAAAATTGGAAAGCGAAGTCAACCCTCGCAGCGCTGCCTAAGCGAGTCATATCCTGCAACGAAAAGGGGCGCTCCATGCGGGGCGCCCCTTTTGTGTTCATTTTCCAATGTCCACTATTCTATGACCTCTATGCAGTCGTCCGGGCAGTAGGACGCGGCCTTGCGGGCCAGGTCTTCCTCGCAGGGGTTCTTGAGGATCACGGCCACGTGGGCGGCCTCGTCGTAGGCGAAAATCTCCGGGGCCAGCTCCACGCAGGCCAGGCAGCCCGAGCAGCACGGCCGGTTCAGGGCCACTTCGACCATGTTCATTTGAGGCCTCCCAGATATTTTTCGAGACGGCGCATGCCCTCCTCGATGTTCTCGATGGAGTTGGCGTAGGAAAAGCGGATGTAGCCCTCGCCGCCGGGACCGAAGTCCACGCCGGGCGCCACGCCAACGCCGGCCTTCTCCAGCAGGTCGAAGGTGAACTGCATGGAGTCGTTCGTGAACTTCTTCGCGTTGGCGAAGACGTAGAACGCGCCCGTCGGCTCGACCTCGATGCCGAAGCCCAGCTCCCTGAGCCTCCCGATCATGTACCTGCGCCGTTGGTCGTAGACGGCCTTCATGCGCTCCACGTCCGGCCCCGCCTGCGTCAGCGCGGCCACGCCGGCCCACTGGGCGATGGAGCTGGTGCACAGGAAGAAGTTCTGCTGCATGGTCTGCAGGCGCTTCATGTAGACCCTGGGCGCAATGACGTAGCCCAGGCGCCAGCCGGTCATGGCGTAGAGCTTGGAGAAGCCGTTGAAGACGAAGCAGTTGTCCGTGAATTCCAGCGCCGTGTGCTCCTGCCCTTCGTAGACCAGGCCGTGGTAGATCTCGTCGGAGAAAAGCGGCGCCCCCAGCTCGGCCAGCCCGCAGTAGACCTCGGGGCTGACGAGCGTGCCCGTGGGGTTGGACGGGGAGTTGACCAGGATGCCGCGCACGTCCTCGCCCATGCGGGCCTTGACCTGATCGACGCGGAACTGGAAGCCGTCGGCCTCGCGCACGGGCACGAAGTCCGGCACGGCGCCGGTGAAGCGGATGAAGTTCGGGTAGCAGGCGTAGCTCGGGTCCGACAGCAGGACCCGTTCGCCTGGCCGGCAGAGGAGCGAGAAGACCAGCAGCATGGACGGCGACGTGCCCGAGGTGACGAGCACCTGGTCGGGATGGACGTCCACGCCGTACTTGGCGTGGTAGTGGGCGCAGATGGCCTCGCGCAGCTCGATGATGCCCAGGGAGTGGGTGTATTGGCAGCGGCCGTCGCGGATGGCCTTGCAGGCGGCGTCCTTGACGCACTCGGGCGTGTCGAAGTCGGGCTCGCCGATCTGCAGGTGCACGACGTCCCGCCCCTGGCTCTCCAGGGCGCAGGCCCGCTCCAGCACGTCCATGACCTTGAAGGAACTGAGGTCCTGGCAGCACGGGTTGATGCGGCATTCGTTCATGAAAATCCCCCTCGCAAGTTGTGATAGGGGCCGCTTATACCCGTTCGGGGGAAAGCTCAAATTCTTAGACGAGAGTAGTCAGCCGTGATGCGAGGGATTTCCCACCAATCTTTAAGGAAGTCAGAGAAAGGTCGGCAAGGCAGGAAGGAATCATCCAATAATTCGCGTCAGGCCACACGCAACGGTTTGATGTTGCGCATTTCGTCCGCAAGAGCCAGCTTCGCCTGATGGAGATCGACGGCCCGTTGCAAATTCAACCAAAAATCAGCCGAGTTGCCGAAGAACTTTGCCAGCCGAAGAGCCATCTCGGGACTGACCGCGCGACGCTCGCGCAGCAACTCATTGATCGACTGCCGGGAAACTCCCAGGGCGGAAGCGAGCCCGCTGACGGTGAGCTCGTAATCGGTCATAAATTCATCGCGCAGGATCTCACCGGGGTGGACAGGGCGGCGTTGCAATGGTCTCTTATTGGGAATGCTCATGAGGCACACCTCCTTAGTGGTAGTCGCAGATCTCGACATCAAAGGCGTCACCGTCCGCAAAACGGAAGCAGATGCGCCATTGATCGTTGACGGAGATCGAATGTTGGCCGGTTCGATCGCCTTCAAGCAGGTGCAGGCGGTTTCCGGGAGGAACACGCAGGTCTTCGACCTGACATGCGGCGTCGATAGCGGAGAGCTTTCGCAAAGCGCGGCGGGCGATGTCAGGGGGCAGTCGTCCCGCCTTTCCGCTCACCCAGAACTGCTCGGTCTGCTTGTCCGCGAACGACTTGATCATGCGGGCCCCTGTAATGCGTCACGTGACAAAAGTCAAATCCAGTCCCCAGGTCACGGCGAAAACCGGCCCAAAACCGCGCCTTGCCTCCCGCCGCCTATCATATTATGGCTTCGCCACCTCGCGTCCGTCCGCCGGGCGCATGAGCACACCACAATAATTCCATTCCGTTTCCCGTCGACGTCGCCCCGCGCATCGCAAGCGGTGAGTTTGCGCTCATCGGCGTTGCACCCGGCGCGCGCTGCAAATGCGTACAGGAGAGCGGCATGAAGGAGATATCATGGGACTGAGCATCGGCATCGTGGGTCTGCCCAACGTGGGCAAGTCCACCCTCTTCAACGCGCTGACCAAGGCACAGAACGCCGAAAGCGCCAACTACCCCTTCTGCACCATCGAGCCGAACAAGGCCGTCGTCCCGGTGCCGGACCCGCGGCTGGCCAAGCTTGTCGAGCTGGTAAACTCGCAGAAGATCATCCAGGCCACGGTGGACTTCATCGACATCGCCGGGCTGGTCAAGGGCGCGAGCCAGGGCGAAGGTCTGGGCAACCAGTTCCTGGCCAACATCCGCGAATGCGACGCCATCCTGCATGTCGTGCGCTGCTTCGAGAACGACGACGTCATCCACGTCAGCGGCACGGTCGACCCCATCCGCGACATCGACATCATCGACACCGAACTGATCCTGGCCGACCTGCAGGCCGCCGAGCGCAAGGCCGACCGTCTCTCCAAGCAGCTCAAGGGCGACAAGAAGCTGGGCGTGCAGATCGAACTGCTGCAAAGGCTCATCACGCATCTCAACGCCGGCAAACCCGCCTCCGAACTCGAAGAGCTAAAAAGCGACCTCGGCGCCGAGCTGCGCAAGGATTTGCTGCTCATCACCTTCAAGCCCGTCATCTACGGCATGAACGTGGACGAGCAGGGGCTGGCCGAGGACAACGATTACGTGCGCCAGGTGCGCGCCCTGGCCGAAGCCCGCGGCTCCCGTTCCGTGAAGATCTCGGCCCGCATCGAGGAGGAGCTGGTGGGCCTCAGCCCCGAGGAGGCCCAGGAGTTCCTGGCGTCCTACGGCGTGACCGAGTCGGGCCTCGATCTGGTCATCCGCACGGGCTACGAGATGCTCGGCCTGTGCTCCTACTTCACGGCCGGTCCCAAGGAAGTGCGCGCCTGGACCATCCGCCAGGGCACCAAGGCCCCCCAAGGCGCGGGCGTCATCCACACGGACTTCGAGCGCGGCTTCATCCGGGCCGAGGTCATCGCCTACGACGACTACGTCAAGCACGGCACCGAGGCCAAATGCCGCGCCGCCGGGGTGCTCAGGGTCGAGGGCAAGGAATATGTCCTGAAGGACGGGGACGTGGTCCACTTCCTCTTCAACGTGTAGGAGGCCGCCCCAAACCCGTTCCGGACCTCGTTGCTCACCGATGTTGAAAGGCTCATGCAGTCGGCTGCACTTCACCCTTCAAAATCGGCTCGAGCCTTGCCACAACGGGTTTTGAACGCCCTCAACCTCTGGATTTGATGAACATGCTCGACAACATCGACGTCATCCTCTTCAGGCCCAAGTACCCCGAGAACATCGGGTCCGTGGCCAGGGCCTGCATGAACATGGGCTGCGGCCAGATCGTGCTCGTGGACCCGTGGAACTGGAACATCGACAAGGCCCTGCCCCTGGCCACGCACCACGCCCGGCACCTGCTGGACAACGTGCGCGTCCACGCCACCCTGGCCGAGGCACTGGCCCGGTATTCCTTCTCCTACGGCACCACGGCCAGGACAGGGGGCTGGCGCAAGGCCATCCACACGCCGGAGGAAGCGGCGCCGCTCATCGTCGAGCAGCGCAACACCGGCGGCACGGTGGCCATCGTCTTCGGCCCCGAGGACAGGGGGCTGACCAACGACGAAACGGATCAGTGCAACCAGCTCATGACCATCCCCACCACGGAGAACCTGACCTCCCTGAACCTGAGCCAGGCCGTCATGGTCGTGCTCTACGAGTGCTTCAAGAAGGCCCTCGGCAAACCCTTCAAGGCGGCCGGCCAGCCCAAGGACCGCTACATCAACCACGAAGAGCGCGAGATCCTCTTCACGGAACTGCGCGAAACCCTCATCGACATCGACTACTTGAAGCCCGAGAACCCCGACTACTTCATGCTGTCCATCAAGCGCCTGCTGAACCGGGTCAACCCGCGGCTGAACGAATACCACCAGCTCATGGGCCTGTGCCGTCAGATTCAGCGCATCGTGCGCATCGCCAAAAACGGCGGTTCGTAGGGGCGGACCTGCGTGTCCGCCCGGTCATGGACAATGCGTCGCGAATAACGGCGGGGCGAGGGGGCGTCATTTCATCCAATCCGCATCATCCGCCGGATGACCAATTCCATACACGGCCCGAGTTTCCCGCAATTCCTGGCCCGGATGCAAACGATCCATTTCCCATCGTACGGGATTGCTGGCGATGTATTCCCGGATGCGGTTCAATTCCGGTTCGTCGCGCACGATGTGTTCCCAATAATTGCGTTGCCATAACCGACCGAAAAACCGTGGCCACCCGTGTTGTTTCACGCCGCGAATATATTCATTGCTGGACATCGTTTTAAACCATTGCACCACACGCCGTAGGGGCGAAACCACGTGTTCGCCCGTTTTCGGCGAACCTACGTGTTCGCCCATTTTCTGCGAAACCACGTATCCGTCCATGTCAGGACGGGTGTTTAAGGCAGGGCGGACACGCAGGTCCGCCCCTACGGGGCCGGTATTCATGACGATGAAATGGACATGGTTCGGCATGCACCCCCAGGCGTCGCAGGCAATGTCATCAAATTTGCGCATTAATTCATTATACCAACGATTCAACATCACACCAGCATCGTTCAACCGCATTTCCCCGCCCACCACGTCGCCAAACAGGCACGATCGGCCCTGCACGCAGATGGTCACAAAATACGCACCAGGTCTGGAATAATCATAATTCGGCAACCGAATGGAACGTCGACGATGGATTTTTGAATTGTACGGCATCAGTCCTCCGTGCGGGAATCATGACGCGTCACGACAAATTCGGTCAAAAACAGGTCGACACAAAGGCAAAAATAGAGACACCACGGTATCGCCCGAGGCCGTGTATTCGTGATCGTGTGCAGAAAATGGGCAGGCGGACGACAGGTCTGAACATACGATTAACCGCCCCGCCCCCCACGTATCTGTAGGGGCGACAAATTTTTCGTCCCTACGACGTCAGGCCTTTCTCCGCCTGTTCAGCCAACGGCGACCGGCCCAGATGGCAACGCCCGCCGCCAGGATTCCGGCGGCCAAGAGATGCTCGTAGTGGGCCAGCCGGTCCAGGAAGAGCGCCAGCGTGGAGCCGAACAGGTACCCCGCACCTCCCACGACTACCGCCCAGATCAGGGCCCCGACGAGATTGAAGGCCGCGAATTTCACGGCCGGCAGCCCGCTCAACCCCAGGGCGAACGGGGTCACGGAGCGCAGCCCGTAGGCAAAGCGGAAGCCCAGCAGGACAACCCAGCCGTACCGCGACATGAGCCGGTCGACGCGCTCGATTCCGGCCCGCCACCCCTCGTGGCGTGCGAGCCACTGCTGCCCGTGCCGGCGGCCGAGAAAGAAAAAGAGCTGATCCCCCGCCAGGCTGCCGAGATACGCGCACAGGACGACCAGCCACAGGTCCATGTAGCCGCGGTGCGCCAGGAAGCCGGCAGCGACGAGCACGGTCTCCCCTTCGAGGAACGTCCCCACGAACAGCACCGCGTATCCGTACGAGGCCAGGAGTTCAGCCATCGGCGGCAGGATCATCAGGCCCTCTCCCGACGCGCCGGGGCTTCGCCGGACCGGCTGCGCAGGTCCTCGATGAGCTGGACCTGAAGGTCCTGGATTTCCAGCAGTCGCTGCCACTGGCGGGTCAGCAGGTGGTCCACCTTTTCGTTCAGGTGCTTGATCTCCAGCTCGGCCTTGAGGTTGACTTGGTAGTCGTTCTCGGAGCGCAGGCGGTCCTTGGCCTCCTGCCGGTTCTGGCTCATCATGATGACCGGGGCCTGCAGGGCGGCCAGACACGAGAGCACCAGATTGAGCAGGATGAAGGGATACGGGTCGAAGGCCTGCGCCGCCTGGTACGCATTCCAGCAGATCCAGACCACGAGCGTACCGGCGAAGATAAGGATGAACTTCCAGCTGCCGCCGAAGTCGGCCAGCCTGTCCGCCAGCCGTTCGCCCATGGTCAGGGATTCCGAGTACTCCTCGTTGATGTTGGAGGAGAGCAGCTCCTCGTCCCGCAGGCTGCGCAGGACGTCCTCCTCCAGCCGCGTCAGTTCGCCCTTCTCCTCCTCCAACATTTCCGACAGGTACCGGTTCCGGTACTCGTTCACGTCCTCGGGGCAGATCCGACCCTCGGCACTGAGCACGGGATGGAGGGACAGAATGAAGCGCTGCAGCGAAGGCCGCAGAGCGGAGATGGGCACAAGGTTCTGGGTGTCGCCGCTGCGGCCGCAAAGGTCGCAGGCTTCGGCTGATGGAATTTCGGGCATGAACGCCTCCTTGTCATAGTCCGAATCGTAAACGTCCGTTACGTAATACCCGGCGGCCACGGGATCAACAACGCCCCGGACTGTCTTGGCGACCGACGGCCCGTCCCAGCCGCCTGATCCCCTCTTCAATGACCGCCTCGCTATTCGAGGCGAAATTCAGCCGCATGCACCCCTCGCCCTCGGCCGGGTCGAGATGGAAATTCCCTCCCGGCGCAAAAACCATGCCCTCCTCGCAGGCCCAGGGCAGCACCTCCGAGGCCTTCATGCCCTCCGGCAGCCTGGCCCAGACGAAGAGGCCGCCCTTGGGACGCACCCAGGACGAACCCGCGGGCATGTGCCGCTCCAACGCTGCCAGCATGGCGTCCCGACGGCGGCGGTAGACCGTGCAGGAGCGCTGCAGGTGGGCGTGATAGCGGCCCACGGACACATACTCGCGCAGGGCGCGCTGGATGAGGTTGCAGGTGGCCAGGTCGTGGCAGCGCTTGGAGCGCAGGAGGTGGTCGTAGACCGGGCCGTCGGCCACCACGAAGCCCACGCGCAGGCCGGGAATGAGCATCTTGGAGAAGGTGCCGACGTAGATGACGCGGCCGTCGGGGTCCAGGGACTTGAGGGTGGGCTGGGCGCGGCCCTCGTAGCGGATGTCGCCGACGTAGTCGTCCTCCAGGATGGGGACGTCGTAACGCCCGGCCAGGCTGATGAGCCGCCTGCGCCGCTGCCCGTCGAGACAGGCGCCCGTGGGGTTGTGGAAATTGGGGATGGTGTAGATCAGGCCTGGGCGGTGGCGTTCGAGGATATGCTCCAGCTCGTCCACGTCCATGCCGTCCTCGTCCACGCCCACGGTGTGGACGGCCAGGCCGCGGGCGCGGAAGACGTCCAGGGCCCCTGCGTAGGTCGGGCGTTCCGCCACCACGCCCTGGCCGGGCGAGAGAAGCAGCGCGGCGACCAGGGACAGGGCCTGCTGGGAGCCCGCGGTGATGAGGATGCTGTCCGCGCTCGTCTGCACGCCCTGGCTGGCCAGGACCTGGGCCAGGGTGGCGCGCAGGGGCCGGTAGCCGCCGATCTCCCCGTACTCCACGGCCGCGGCCCCGTCCCGGCGCATGACCTGGCCGAGCAGCCTGCGGAACTCGTCCATGGGGAAGAGCCTCGGGTCGCAGGCCCCGCCGTCCAGGGCGATCCAGTCCGTCTGGCGGCTGGCCTCGGGCAGGTAGGCGCTCATGGCCTCGTAGCCGCCGTACCGCAGGCGCCCCTGCCAGGCGGGCCAGTCCCCGGAACGGGACGCCGCGGCCGGTTCGCCCGGCGCGTGCGCCAGCACGTAGAAGCCACTGCCCTGGCGGGAGGCAACGAGCCCTTCGGCCACGAGCTCGGCATAGGCGCTCTCCACCGTGGCCCGGTTCACGCCGAGGCTCGCGGCCAGGGTGCGCACGGCCGGCAGGCGCACGCCCGGACGCAGGTTGTCGGACAGGATGGCCTCGCGGAAGTGCCGGCCGATCTGGGCATAGAGGGGCTGTTCGGATTCGAAGTCGAGGGCGAGGCGCACTGTTTTCTCCGGGAAAAAATTGGACTGGTCGTTTTTCTGAAAAATTGCCCCTTCTTGCAGGGCCAATTTCCCTCTAGACCACCTTCCAGCCCTGCACAAGAAGGAGATCCCCCATGGCCATGTCCCGCTCCGCCCAAGGATACACCGCGGCCCTCGTCAGCGCCGTCTTCCTGTCCACGACCTCCATCTTCATCCGCTACCTGGTCACGAACTTCGACATGCCGCCCCTGGTCCTGGCCTTCTGGCGCAACGTCTTCGTGGTCGCGACCCTGCTCCCGGTCATGCTCGTGGCCAGCCCCCGCCTCCTGCGCGTGGACCGGGCTCACCTGCCCTTCCTGGCCCTGTTCGGGCTCATGCTGGCCGGGTTCAACGGCCTGTGGGCCATTTCCGTGGCCAACAACGGCGCGGCCGTGGCCACGGTCATGGTCTACTGCTCCGTGGCCTACACCGCCGTCCTGGGCTGGAAGTTCCTGGGCGAGAGCATGGGCTGGCTGAAAATCTCGGCCATCGCCCTGTGCATGGCCGGCTGCGCCCTCATTTCCGGCGCGCTGCAGGCCGCGACCTGGCAGGTCAACCTCCTGGGCGTCGTGGCCGGACTGCTGACGGGCCTGTGCTACACGGCCTACAGCCTCATGGGCCGCGTGACCTCCGAACGCGGCATTTCGCCGTGGACGACGCTCCTCTACATCTTCGCCTTTGCCGGCTCGTTCCTCTTCCTGATCAACATGACGGGCGGGAGCATCCCCGGATCTGCGGTTCGCGCCGCGGACTTTTTCTGGCTGGGCGACAGCGTGCGCGGCTGGACCGTGATGATCCTGCTGGGCGCCATCCCCACGGTGGGCGGCTACGGGTTCTACAACGTCAGCCTGACCCTGCTCGACGCGAGCATCGCCAACATCATCGTCTCCCTGGAGCCGGCCTTCACCGCCGTCTTCGCCTTTCTCGTCCTGGGCGAGATCCTGACGCCGGTGCAGGTCCTGGGCAGCGCCCTGCTCCTCTCGGGCGTGGCCGCCATCAAGCTGGCCGACCTGCGCCGCCCGTCCCTGCCCGTGCCCCAGGAAGCATGAAGCCCCGCACGGGCGGGGCTTCATGGCCGGCGAACGGGTAAAAGCGGGCTACCTCGCCTCGGCCTCCTTGCGCACGATGCGGATGAGCTCCGCCATGTTCGTCACGTCCGTGACCTTCCAGTACCCTTCGGCCTGACGCTTGAGGCCCAGCTTGACCGGATAGCCGCGTTTGCTGCCGTGATCGAACATGGTCGCCGATGCCGATGCCAGTTCCCCCTTGGGCGGCTGGACCTGCACGCCGCGCAGTTCCTTGCGGGCCGTGGACACATCGGCGAAGAGTACGGAAAAGATGCCGCCCTCGGGCAAGTCCTGCCGCTGGGACGGCCGTCCGGAAAAATCACCCGAGGCCACGCCGCGGATGACGAACTTGCGCGTCTCCTCGATGAGCATGAGCTTCATGGACTGGTCGGCGGCCGTGCCGGACTGGGCGGCCAGCCCACCGGACAGCATGTCGAGCATGGGGTCGCCCCCTTCTCCGGCCGGGTGCGCCGCGTAGTCCTTGACGAAGACGTCCACCCCGCGGGCGATGATTCCCCGCACGTCGACGTACTTTTCAAGCAGAACCTGGTCATTGCCGTCGATGGCCCGCTGCACGTTGGCCAGGGACGCGGCCGGCGTCTCGGCGGCCCCTGCCCCCGACGCGCAGAGCACGGCCGCGATCACGATAAAATATGCGTACCACTTCATGTGGGCACCTCCTGTTGTCATGGCGCGCTTCTACGCCATGGCCGGAGAGCCCGCAAGCCGCGACAGGGGGCTGGAAAAGCCGGATCCCCCTCATCGGCCTCGACCGATCGGGGGACCCGGACCGCGCTCCCTGCACGCGAACACGAACAATGATGCGGCAGCCCGCGTCAGGCCTTCTTGACCTCCATGGCGTCCTCAAAAAAGGCGGTCAGCACGAAGTTCTTGCCTCCGACGTTGACCGTCTCCTCCTGACCGGGGAAAAGCTCCATGGCCGCATCGAAACTGCTGCCGACAAACACCGCCTTGGCCTCGCCATTGCTCTCCCAGCGCAGTTCGTTGCCGTCGTCCAGCACGAGCATTTCCCCGTCGTGCAGCCGAACGGGCAGATCCTTTTCCGCATACTGCATGGCACACCTCCATAACTGGTTGAATGATAGGAAAGTATTTTGGTTCAGCATAGCAGAGCCGGAAGCGGGGTCAAGGGATTGGCGAAAATTTTCACAATTTGAACGGACCCGGCCTTCCTTGACTGTTCCCGATATCGCGCCTACTGCCTCCTTGGCCCAGCACAGGGCCAGATTGCATCGGGAGAGACTCATGAGCGCACTCGCACGAGAAATTCGACAGAACGTGGAAAAACGCCGGACCTTCGGCATCATCAGCCACCCGGACGCGGGCAAGACGACCCTGACGGAGAAGCTCCTGCTCTTCGGCGGCGCCATCAACATGGCCGGCACGGTCAAGTCGCGCAAGGCGTCCCGCCACGCCACCTCCGACTGGATGAAGATGGAACAGGAGCGCGGCATCTCCGTGACCACCTCGGTCATGAAGTTCGAGTACAACGGCTTCGACGTGAACCTCCTGGACACGCCGGGCCACGAGGACTTCTCCGAGGACACCTACCGCGTGCTGACGGCCGTGGACTCGGCTCTGCTGGTCATCGACAGCGCCAAGGGCGTCGAGGCCCAGACCCGCAAGCTCATGGACGTCTGCCGCATGCGCAACACGCCCATCATGACCTTCATCAACAAACTCGACCGCGACGGCCTGGACCCCCTGGACGTGCTGGCCGACATCGAGGAGCACCTGGGCATCGAGTGCGCCCCCTTGAGCTGGCCCATCGGCATGGGCAAGGGCTTCAAGGGCACCTACTCCATCTACAAGAAGCAGATCCACCTCTTCTCGGCCACCCACGGCGGCCGCATCCAGCAGGGCGTGGTCATCAGCGACGTGAACGACCCCAAGCTCGACGAACTGCTGGGCCTGCAGGCCCAGGACCTGCGCCGCGACCTAGAGCTGCTGGAGGGCGCCGGCAACCCCTTTTCCGTGGAGCGCTACCTGGCCGGGACCCAGACCCCGGTCTTCTTCGGCAGCGCCATCAACAATTTCGGCGTGCAGGAGATGCTCGACTCCTTCGTCGAGCTGGCTCCCCACCCGCGCCCCCGCCCGGCCGTGACGCGGGAGGTCTCGCCCTTCGAGGAGGAGTTCTCGGGCGTGGTCTTCAAGATCCAGGCGAATATGGACAAGGCCCACCGCGACCGCATCGCCTTCATGCGCATCTGCTCGGGCAAGTACGTCAAGGGCATGAAGATCCGCCACCACCGCATCGGCAAGGACGTGCAGATATCGAACGCCACCATCTTCATGGCCCAGGATCGCACGGGCGTGGAGGAGGCCTTCGCGGGCGACATCATCGGCCTGCACAACCACGGGACCATCCGCATCGGCGACACCTTCTCGACCAAGGAGGAGCTCAAGTTCACGGGCATCCCGAACTTCGCGCCCGAGCATTTCCGCAAGGTCATCCTGAAGAGCCCGCTGAAGGCCAAGCAGCTGCAGAAGGGCCTGGAGCAGCTGGCCGAGGAAGGCGCCGTGCAGGTCTTCCGGCCCATGATCGGCAACGACTACATCCTGGGCGCCGTGGGCGTGCTGCAGTTTGACGTCATCGTTTCGCGTCTTAAAGATGAGTATTCGGTGGACGCCATCTACGCCCCGGTCAACCTCTCGGCCGCGCGCTGGGTCCACTGCGACGACAAATCCCTGCTCGGCCGCTTCCAGAAGGACCTGCTCCACTCCCTGTCTACGGACTCCGAGGGCAACCTGGCCCTGCTGGTGGACAGCGCCTGGCGCCTGGAATACATCATGGAACAATGGCCGGACATCACCTTCCACGCCACGCGGGAAAAGAACTGACCCGGGGGAACATGGCCCTTCTCTTCGCCTTTCTTCTTCTCCTTCTCCTTCCCCAGGACGCCCTGGCCTGGGGACCAGGGGTGCACATGGCCATCGGCAACAACGTCCTGGCCCATCTGCACCTCTTCGCGCCGGCCCTGGCTTCGGTCCTGGCGTCACACCCCGAACAGTATCTCTACGGCTGCCTGTCGGCCGACATCTTCATCGGCAAGGGCTGCGCCTACACGCCCAAGCACTCTCACAACTGGGACATGGGTCGGGCCCTGCTGCGCCAGGCCGAGAGTGCCGAAGCTCAGGCCTACGCCTATGGCTACCTGTCCCACCTGGCCGCCGACGTCATCGCCCACAACTACTTCGTGCCCAACATGCTCGGATTCTCGGCCGGGCGGGGAAAGTTCGCCCACACCTACGTCGAGATGCTCGCGGACCTGCAGGTCGAATGCCCGCGCAAGCAGGCATCGCGGATATTCCGCGTGCCGCACCCCGACGCCGACGATACGCTGGTGGCGACCATGGGACAGAGAAAGGTCCCTTTCTTCATCAAGAAGCGCATCTTCCGCCAGAGCCTGCGGCTGGTGGAGAAGCGCACCTACAAGAACTCCCTGCGCGTCGTTCGCGACCTGCTGCCGTTTTCGAGCAAGAAGGTCTTCATCTCCGAGGCCATCTCCTATGCCCAGGACCTGGTCTTCGATCTTCTGCAGAACCCCATGCGTTCGCCGGTACTGGAATGCGACCCCATCGGCAGCTCAAACCTGAGCCAGATCCGCAGATTCCAACGCAGGCAACGCTCCTTTTACACGGCTCACGGGGATGGACTGATCTTCCCCCTGGACACGCGGCTTGAAGCCTGCCTGAAAGAACACGGAGGTCTCCATGAGGAATTTACTCGATTTTCTGCGTGAACGGATTCGACTGGTCCGGGAGGCGGAGGAAACCGCCCTGGATCTCCTGCACAACAAGGGCGACGACGACGGATACCGCGAAGGCATGCGCCGCAAGGCCGAACTCCTGGCGAGCCTGGCGGAGGACGCCGCACCCTTGCTGCAGGCCATGAGCCCCGAACGGCGTCCCATGGTCGAAAACCGGCTGGACATGTTCTCCCAAAGCGCCCGGCGCAGCCTGGACATCGGCAGCGTCTTCTACATGTCGGCCCTGCTCTACCCCGACGACCACCAGCCCGGACAGCCCAACACCCTGGAGGTCTGGCTCAGGGACCTCGAACGCGCCGGATAACTTTCCCAACACTCTTACCGAAGAAGGACGCATCATGGCACTTGCAGCAGGAACCAGGGTTCTGGTTCACTACACCGGCACCCTGGACGACGGCACCCAGTTCGACTCCTCCCGGGGCCGCGAACCCCTCGAAGTCATCCTCGGCCAGGACATGGTCATTCCCGGTTTCGAAAAGGCCATCGTCGGGCTGGAACCGGGCCAGAGCGTGACCGTGACCATCCCCGAGGAGGAGGCCTACGGCGCCCACAACGAGGAGATGGTCATCAGCATCCCGCGCACGTCCTTCCCGGCGGAGATCAAGCCAGCCCTGGGCGAGCAGCTCGTCCTGCGTTCCCCCGACGGCAATGAGGTCCCGGCCCTGATCGTGGAACTCGACGACACCGACGTCACTCTCGACGCCAACCACCCCCTGGCGGGCTTCGCCCTGACCTTCGAGATCGAACTGGTCAGCGTGGGCTGACCGCGCCCCAGCGCGGTCGTTTCGGACAAACGGCATGAATTCCCGCCTTCGCGGGAATGACGCCATCCGAAACGAAAACGCTCGGACCTTCGCCCATGGATTCCCGCCTTCGCGGGAATGACATATCGTTACGAGTCAGTATCGAGTCATTCCCGCGAAGGCGGGAATCCATGCCTTTCAACGCACCTCCTCAACCCGAAAAAGCCTTCAGTCCATGACAAAAAGGGATTCCAGCCGCATGCCGAAACCCCTTTCCTGTTCCTGACGCCGTGAGCGTCACGGCCCCCTATCTCACCCCGCCGAGGAGCGCGTCACCTCGTGGACGGACTCGAGATTGCGCAGTTTCTCGATGATCCCGTAAAGTTGGGTCGTGGTCTTGACCTCGATGACGAAATCGAGCTCCGACATCCCGTCCACGCCCGACGTGAACTGGCCCGAGTCGATGTTGATGCCCTCCTTGGCCAGGAGCCCGCTGACCATGCCGAGCACGCCGCGCTGGTTCTTGCAGATGACCTTGATCCTGGCCGGCAGGACCTTGGACTCCTCCTCGCCGCCCCAGCTGACGTCGATGAGGCGCTCGACCTCCATGTTGGCCACGTTGGGGCAGTCCTGGGTGTGGATGGTCACGCCCAGGCCGCGGCTGATGTAGCCGATGATGGGGTCCCCGGGCAGGGGGTTGCAGCACTGGGCGTAGCGGATGAGCACCCCGTCCACGCCCTTGATGCTGATGGCGTCGGAGGAGTCCTTGGGCTTGGCCGGGGCCGCGGCGGCCTTGTCGGCCTGCTTGCGCTCCTCGGGCTTCTGCTCCTCCTTGGGCAGGAGCTTCCTCAGCAGCTGGCGGGCCGTGATGCGACCATGCCCCACGGCGGAAAAGAGATCGTCGATGTGGCGGAACGAGAATTCCTTGACCACCGGGTCGAACTCACCGTTCTTGATGGCCTTGGCCACGTTGATGCCCATGCGCCGACCCTCCTTCTCCAGGAGTTCCTTGGCCAGGGCCAGGCTGCGGGCCCGCTCCTCGGTGCCGATCCAGTGCTTGATGCGCGAGCGCGCCTTGCCGGACTTGACGAAGTGCAGCCAGTCGCGGCTGGGGTTGCGGGAGGAGTCGGTGATGATCTCGATGGTGTCGCCGTTCTTGAGCGGCGTGTTGAGGGGCACGATGCGGCCGTTGACCTTGGCCCCGGCGCAGTGGTTCCCGACCTCCGTGTGGATGGTGTAGGCGAAGTCCACGGGCGTGGCCCCTTCGGGCAATTCCTTGACCTGACCCTTGGGCGTGAAGACGTAGACCTCGTCCTGGAAGAGGTCGAGGCTCAGGGTGGACATGAAGTCGCGGGAGTCCTTGAGGTCGCCCTGCCAGTCCAGGATCTGGCGCAGCCAGCTGAAGCGCTCGGCGTCCTGGGCCTTCTTGCTGCCGCGCTCCTTGTAGGACCAGTGGGCGGCCACGCCGTTCTCGGCCAGCTGGTGCATCTCCTCGGTGCGGATCTGGATCTCGATGCGCTCGCCGTCGGGCCCGATGACCGTGGAGTGCAGACTCTGGTACATGTTGGCCTTGGGCATGGAGATGTAGTCCTTGAACTTGCCCGGCACCGGCTTCCACAGGGAGTGCACCAGCCCCAGCACCGTGTAGCACTCGCGCAGGTTGTTCACCACCACGCGGAAGGCGATCATGTCGAAGATCTGGTCCAGGGTCAGGCCGCGCTGCTTCATCTTGTGGTAGATGGAGTAGACGTGCTTGACGCGGCCCTTGACGCGGCCCTTGATGTCGTTCTGCTCCAGGATGTCCTGGATCATGGCGCAGACCTTGTCGATGTAGGCCTGCCCCTGGTCCTGGTAGCGGTTGATGCCCTCGGAGATCTGGGCGTAGACGTCGGGCTTCAGATACCGCAGGCCGTAGTTCTCGAGCTGGACCTTGATGCGGTAGAGGCCCAGTCGGTTGGCCAGGGGGGCGTAGATGCCCAGCGTCTCCTGGGCTATGGCGCGCTGCTTGTACTCCTTCTGGAACTCCAGGGTGGAGATGTTGTGCAGGCGGTCGGCGAGCTTGACGAGGATGACCCGGATGTCGTCGGCCATGGCCAGGATCATCTTGCGGATGTTCTCGGCCTGGGCCTGCTCCTTGGACTCGAAATTCATCTTGCTGATCTTGGTCACGCCCTCGACGATGGCGCCGACCTCGGGCCCGAACTGCTCCACGATCTGCGGCACCGAGGCGTCCGTGTCCTCCACGGTGTCGTGCAGCAGGCCGGCGACGATGGTGGCCGCGTCCAGGCGCAGGTCCACGAGGATGTTGCTGACCTCCAGGGGATGGGACAGATAGGGCTCGCCCGAAAGGCGAATCTGCCCCGCGTGGGCCGCGGCGGAGAAAACATAGGCTTTCTGGATGAGCGCCACATCCGTCGGGGAGAGGTACGTGGACGCCTGGTCCAGAATGTCGGTAATGCGGATCATGTTTTGTCCTTTGGCCCCAAGGGGATGGAGTCGCTTCCAGCCTGAAATTGGCCTTCGGCCCCCAAAAAGTCAACTTCTCTTTCGCTTTCCTCCCCAGCGGGCACCGACCAAATTGTCATACGCCCCCCCCTGATCCGTCGGGATTTCCCCCACCAATTCCTGCTACATAAGCAAAAGATAATGTATTTTTTCGGCAAGACGGAAAAAGATGCGCCCAAAGTTCTCCGGGCTCTTGATAAAGAATTCTGATTTGATTAGATGGACCGATGTACCGTGCGAACTCCGGCAGCTCTTGATTTCCGCCGCCCCGCGCGGACACGGCCCACATCACCGCCAATGCGGTTTTAGGAGATAAACCCTCAAAATGCCTACTTCCGTCGAATCACGCGTTCAGCACATCCTGAACTCATTTTTGTCAGACAACATCCCCGAGCATATCCGCGACGGGGCCCAGTATCTCATTGCCGACGGCGGCATCCAGAAGATCGACGTCCGCCGCGACGAGGAGACCTGGGACGTCGAGGGTCAGATCCAGGGAGACGAATTCCAGACCTATACGTCCGAACTGGGCATCAATCTGGACCACGGCAGCGTCCATTCCTACTGCAACTGCGAAGATTCCTTTTCCGGCATCTGCCGCCACGTGGCGGCCACGGCCCTGGGCCTGCTCTCGAAAATGGACGTCAAACATGAAAACGAGGCCCAGCCCGTCAAGTCCGAATGGAAGCAGAGCTTCCGCTATTTCTTCTCCACCGCCCTGGAGCCGGAACCGGGCCACCACTACTTCATCTACCGCTTCTTCGCCGAACCCGGCCGCCTGCAGGTCGAGTTCTTCCGCGCGCGCCAGAACAAGTCCGGCCTGTCCACGGTCCAGAACCCCGTGACCCTGGAGCAGATCGTCCGCAACCCCGACTGGTGCGAAATCTCGCCCGAACTGCCCAGGGTCTGCGAGCAGATCGGTCAGTACCTCGACTACTACGGCCACCGGGTGGAGATACCTTTCGGCCTCATGACCTGGTTCTTCTGGGCCATCAAGAACGAGTACTACCAGCTCTGGGAGGAGACCGAGCAGCCCGTGCGCATCGAGAGCACGCCCATGCGGCTGCAGTTGCGCCCCAAGTTCACGGACGAGGGCCTGACCTTCGACATCATGCTCGGCCGCGAGGGCAAGGTGCCCTTCTCCATCCTGAACCAGAACGTGTCCTTCTACGGCCACCTGCCCCTGTGGGTCTGCCTGAAGCACAGCTTCTACCCCGTGCAGACGGGCCTGCGTCCGAGCCTGATCCAGGATCTGGTCACCGCGCCGCCGGTCATCCCCCACGCCGACATCTCGGAGTTTCTGGACCGCGTCTGGACCCAAATCCCGGCTTCGGACCTGCACGGCCAGGACGAGTTCCTGGAACGCATGCAGCCCATCTTCGTGCCGGCCACCTACAACCCCAAGCTCTACCTCAACGAAGAGGGGAGCCTGCTGACGCTCGAAATCCAGAACATCTACGAGACCGAGCACGGCGACATCTCCCTGCCTGGCCCCAACCAGGACCTGCAGACCGGCAGCTACCAGTTCGAGGGCAAGTCCTTCCTCATCCGCCGCGACCAGGAGGAGGAAGAGGCCCTGCTGACGACCCTGGTGGACATGAATTTCCAGCCCAGAAGCAGCTCCATATGGTTCCTGGAGCCCGAAGAGGCCATCACCTTCCTGCTGGACGCCTACCCCAAGCTGGTCGAGGCCTACCGCGTCTACGGCGAGAAGGAGCTGACCCGCTACAAGGTCCGCCTGACGCCTCCCAACGTCGTGGCCACGGTGGAGACCCAGGAAGAGGACAAGTGGTTCAATCTGGAGATAAACGTCGAATACGACGACATCTCCGTGCCCATCGACAAGATCTGGAAGGCCTGGACCCAGGGCAAGCGCTACGTGCAACTCAAGGACGGCTCCTACACGAGCCTGCCTGAGTCGTGGCTGGAGAAGCTCGGTCACAAGCTCATCGCCCTGGGCCTGGACCCCGAGAAGCCACCCAAGAAGCGCTTCGAGAATTTCGAGGCCCCGGTCCTGGACAAGATCCTCGAAGACATCCCCGAGACCACGTCCGACGGGTTCTGGAACACGCTGCGTGACAAGATCAACGACTTCCAGGAGATCAAGCAGATCACCCAGCCCAAGGGCCTGACCGCGACCCTTCGCCCCTACCAGATGCAGGGCGTGAGCTACCTGAACTTCCTGCGCGAGTACCACTTCGGCGGCATCCTGGCCGACGAGATGGGCCTGGGCAAGACCATCCAGACCCTGACCTTCCTGCAGTACATGAAGGAACAGGGGCACAAGGGCCCCAACCTCATCATCGTGCCCACCTCGGTCCTGCCCAACTGGGAACGCGAGGCCCAGAAGTTCGTGCCGGACATGAAGCGCCTGGTCATCTACGGCGCCCGGCGCGAGAACCTCTTCAAGAAGATCGAGTCCTCGGAGCTCATCATCACGACCTACGCCCTGCTGCGCCGGGACCTGGACGAGTTGATGAAGTTCGAGTTCAACGCCATCATCCTGGACGAGGCCCAGAACATCAAGAACCCCAACACCATCACGGCCAGAAGCGTGCGCAAGATGCAGGCCCGCTTCCGCCTGTGCCTGTCTGGCACGCCCATCGAGAACACGCTCCTTGAGCTGTGGTCCCTGTTCGAGTTCCTCATGCCCGGCTTCCTGGGCTCCCAGGCCTCCTTCCAGAAGGGCTTCGTCAAGCCCATCAAGGACGGCGACGACGACAGCCTGGGCTACCTCAAAGCCCGCGTCAAACCCTTCATCCTGCGCCGCACCAAGAACGAGGTGGCCAAGGACCTGCCGCCCAAGGTCGAGAACATCTACTACTCGGCCCTGCTCGACGACCAGCGCGACCTCTACGCCGCCCTGGCCAAGAAGCTGAAAGAACAGGTCCTGCAGGACGTGGACGAGAAGGGCATCGGCCAGAGCCAGATCTCCATCCTGGACGCGCTATTGAAGCTGCGCCAGATCTGCTGCCATCCGCGCCTCTTAAAGCTCGACATGCCCGGCTTCAACGCCAACCTGTCCTCGGGCAAGTTCGAGGCCTTCAAGGACCTGGTGACCTCCATCATCGACGACGGGCACAAGGTGCTGGTCTTCTCGCAGTTCGTGCAGATGCTGCATATCATCCGCAACTGGCTGCACATGGTCGAGATCCCCTTCTGCTACCTCGACGGCACATCCAAGGACCGCTTCGAGCAGGTCGACAAGTTCAACAACACGCCCGAGATCCCCATCTTCCTGATCTCGCTCAAGGCGGGCGGCACGGGCCTCAACCTGACCTCGGCCGACTACGTCATCCACTACGACCCGTGGTGGAACCCGGCCGTGGAGGACCAGGCCACGGACCGCACGCACCGCATCGGCCAGACCCGCCAGGTCTTCGCCTACAAGATGATCTGCGAGAACACGGTCGAGGAGAAGATCCTGAAGCTCCAGGAGTCCAAGAAAGGCATCGCCGACTCCATCATACCCGGCCAGACGGCCTGGAAGAGCCTCACCAGGTCGGACCTGGAAATGCTCTTCGAAGTCTAGAACCGAACACGCGGGGAAGGGGGCGACTCCTTCCCCGCTTCACGTTGCGGGGGCCGCAATGCTCCATCTCCTGGCCGCAAACGCCGTCCTTGCCCTGCACCTGCTCTTCATCTGCCTGGTGGTTTTCGGCTCCCTGGCCGTGCAACGCCGGCCGCGCTTCGCCTTCATCCATCTTCCCGCCGTCGTCTGGGGCTTCCTGGTCGAGGCCGCGGGCTGGTACTGCCCCCTGACGGACCTGGAAAACGAGCTGTTGCGCCGGGCCGGCCAGGCCGGGTACGACGGGAGTTTCCTGGAGCACTACCTGCTGGCGGTCATCTACCCCGAAGGGCTGACGCGCGGGGTTCAGCTGGCCCTGGCCGCGGCTGTGCTGCTGATCAATGGGGGGATGTACGGATGGATGCTGGCCAGGAGGCTCAGAAACCTGACTGGGCCGCGGTGAGGGAGGGCGGCAGCACGCGCTGCACCCGCTTGAGGCGCGGCCACCAGTAGGCGTCGAACTGCGATACGGTCACCCCGACGGTCGCGGACGCGTGCAGGAACCTGCCGCGCTCGACCACCACGCCAATGTGATCGCCGCGCTTGTCGATGAAATAGACCAGGTCGCCGGGCCGCATGTCGGCCGGCGGCACGTTCTGCCCAAGCCTGCTCTGCTCCCGCGAGGTGCGCGGCAACTCCATGTCGAAGGCTTCCCGGAACACGATCTGCATGAGCCCCGAACAGTCCACGCCACGGTGGTCCGTGCCGCCGATGCGGTGCGGAACGCCCTTCCAGGCCTCGTATCTGGCCAGGAGGGTTTCCGTCACGGCAGGCTGCCTGGCGGGCTGCTGTACGGGAGAAGGAGACGGGACAGATTGGATGACGGTCTTGGATGCGCAGCCGGCGGACAGGAAAAGGGCGCAGGCGGCGAGAACGAGGAGCGGTCGGATGAAGGGAATCGGAAACGTGAGACAGCGCATGCCCATTTTCCCATGTGCCGCCGCCGGGGCGGGATCGGGGCGAGGCTCGGGCCTCAGCCGCCCTTGCGCATCAGCGCGTCTTGGTCCTTTTCGTCGAGAATCCGGCGGACGCGGATGAGACGCTTGGACCAGTAGCCTTCGAATTTGGAGATGATCACGCCCTTGCGGCGGGACGCGTGGATGAACTGATGATCGTTGACCGCCACGCCGACGTGCTTGCGGCCGCGGTCGATGAAATACAGGAGGTCACCGGGGCGGATGTCGCCCTTGGGCACGGCCTCTCCAAGCC
The DNA here is from genome assembly GCF_054657795.1 of Desulfomicrobium salsuginis. NCBI lineage: Bacteria > Pseudomonadati > Thermodesulfobacteriota > Desulfovibrionia > Desulfovibrionales > Desulfomicrobiaceae > Desulfomicrobium > Desulfomicrobium salsuginis. The sequence continues at coordinate 372,407 of NZ_BAAHYA010000001.1, forward strand.
TGGCCTGGTCGGTGGAGCAGCGGGGCAGGTCCACCTCGAAGGCATCCCGGAAGATGGCCTGGACCAGCCCGGAGCAATCCACGCCGCGGTAGTCGGTCCCCCCGGGACGGTATCTGACACCCTGCCAATCCTCGTACTCGGCCAGCACGATATCGCTGACCGAGGGAACGTCCTCGACGGATTCGAGGGAGTCCTGCGTCATGGCCGCGTCTTCCTGCTCGCCGTCTTCAACGTCCCCGTTCAGGGACATGTCGCCGAAAAGATGATCGTGTTCGTCGAAAACTGCCGAGAAGTCGGCCTCGCGGGGCGGAGCGGGAACGGGAGCGTTTTCCGGGGTCGTCACAGGCGCACAGGCGGTCTGCTGATCCGGAGCCTGCATGCCTGCGGAACCAGGTCCCGCAGCCTTGGGGGCGCATCCCCCGCCGGCGAGGGCCAGGGCGAAGAGAAACGCGCACAGCACATGCAGCCAGTCAACAGGGCCTTGCCCACTGTGTCGAAAACCCATAGCTTCCCCTCCTGTTCCAGAATATTTCGGGAGTACCTACACGAGGAAATCCCTTTCGTCAAAACCTCAAGCCCGATTTTCTTCCGCACGGTTCTTGCTAAACACGGGAGTTCCCCCCATGCGCCCCTCCACACGACTGATCCACGCCCCCCTGACGCCTTGCCCGGCCGCACGCACCGTCAGCCCTCCGGTCCAGCGCGGCTCCACCGTCCTCTTCGACAGCCACGCCGACTTCCTGCGGGCAGGACGGGGCGAATACCCCGGCATCACCTACGGCACAGACCGCCTGCCCCAGCAGCGCATGCTGGAGGAAGCCCTGCAGGACCTGGAGAGGGCCGCCCTGACGCGGGTCTTCCCCTCGGGCATCAGCGCCATCTCCGAGACGCTCATGGCCTTTGTGCAGGCCGGCGACCACGTGCTGGTCTGCGACAACGTCTACGGGCCCACGACCCGCTTCTGCCGCGAGGTCCTCGGGAAATTCGGCGTGCGCTGCGACGCCGTCCCGCCGGACGTCGGCGCGGATATCACGCAGTTCCTGCGTCCCGAGACGCGCCTCGTCTTCCTGGAGTCCCCCGGCTCCATCACCTTCGAGATCCAGGACATCCCGGCCGTGACCGCCGAGGCGCGCAGGCGCGGGATCGTCACGGTCCTCGACAACACCTGGGCCACGCCCCTGTTTCTCGACCCCTTCGCGCTGGGCGTGGATGTGGTCATCCAGTCCGTGACAAAGTACATCTGCGGCCACTCGGACCTGCTCATGGGCTCGGTGTCAGCCAACGCGGACCACGCGCAGACCCTGGCCGACTTCTATGCCTGCCGCGAGATCTACGCTTCGCCCGAAGACTGCGCCCTGGCCCTGCGGGGGCTCAAGACCCTGGGCGTGCGCATGTGCGCGCACCAGGCCTCGGCCCTGACCGTGGCCTCGGGCCTGGCCGGACACCCGCTGGTGGACACGGTCCTGCACCCGGCCCTGCCCTCCCACCCCCAGCACGACCGCTGGAAGCGGGACTTCCGCGGCTCGTCGGGGCTCTTCGCCATCACGCTGAAAAAGGAATACCCTGACGACGCCCTCGGCCGCTTCCTCGACAGCCTGCAGTTCTTCGGCATCGGCTACAGCTGGGGCGGCTTCATGAGCCTGGCGACCACGGGGCGCCCTGCGCGGCGCTTCGGCGGCCCGCTGCAGGACAGGACGCTCATCCGCCTGAACATCGGCCTGGAAGACCCGCAGGACCTGCTGGACGACCTGTGCCAGGGGCTGGGCTGGCTCGCGGAATGAAAACGCGCCGTCCCCGCGTGCACGGGAACGGCGCGATGTGTTTCGAGCCGCCAGACAGCGCGCCTACTCGACGTATTCGCGCGGGTTCTGCCCCAGCAGGCAGAAGACCTCGTAGGTGATGGTCCCCCACCACGCGGCCACTTCATCTGCGCTGATGGCGTTCCCCCCGGGCCCGCCGAGGACGAAGACCTCGTCCCCCACGGCGGCCTCGGGCACGGGCCCCAGATCCACGGCCGTGAGCTGCATGCAGACCCGGCCGAGCACATCGACCCTGCGGCCGTGGACGAGCATCTGGGCCCGCGAGGACAACCCGCGGGAGTAGTTGTCGGCGTAGCCCACAGCGACGATGCCGACGCGCGTCTCCTGCGTGGCGGTGAAGGTCCGCCCGTAGCTGACGGTGCGGCCGGCCGGGATGGTCCGGACCTGCACCAGACGGCTGGCCACGTCCATGCCCTGCTTGAGCCCCTGGCCCAGATGCGCAAGGCCCGTGCCGTGGAAGGGGTTGCCGCCGTAGAGCGCTATACCCGGCCGCTGCAGACCGTGGTGCGTCCGTGGGTGTCCGAAAATGGCCGCGGAATTGGCCAGGCTGCCCTGCACGTCGAGGCCCCGCGCATGCAGGGCGTGCAGGATGCCCTCGAAGCGCCCAGCCTGCTCCTGCACGTACCCGTCCTGGTCGGGGCCGTCGGCCGTGGCCAGATGCGAGGCGGCCATGACCGCCCGGACGTTGCCGAGCCCCTCCAGAAGATCCGCCACCCCGCCGGCCTCGTCGGTCCCGAACCCGAGCCGGGACATGCCCGTGTCGAATTTGAGGGCGACCCGGACCGGCACGCCCGCCTTGGACGCGGCCTCTTCCAGCAGGAGCAGCTGCTCGGAGCTGCCGGCGAAGGGGATGATGTCGTGGTCGCAGACCAGCCCGTAATCCGCCGCGTCGATGGGACCAAGCAGGGAGATGACCTCCGCGCCCGGCGTCGTCTCCTTGAGGACGGCGGCCTCGCCCACGGTGCCTGCGGCCATGGTCCGCGCCCCGGCGGCGAACAGGGCCCTGGCCGTCTCGCGCAGGCCGTGCCCGTACGCGTCGGACTTGATGACCGGCGCGGGGTTGGCCGCGCGGCCGCGGATCAGGGTGAAATTATCGACGATCGCGCCCATGCGGATGCGCGTGCGCACATGATTGTACCAGATGCTCATCGGTGTTTCCTTAGGTTGTCGGGTCAGACCCGCAGGCGCACGTGATAGCCCCGGCCGTCGCGGGCAACGAGCAGCATCACGGTGTTGGCCATGCGGTAACGCTTGAAGGCTCGTGCGAAATCCGTGACCGAGGCCTGCGCCTCCCCGGCGACCTTGACCAGGGCGTCGCCGGGCTTGAGACCGAGCTGCTGGGCCGGGCTGCCGGGCCGCACGCCGGCCACGACCAGGCCGCGGTCCCGGACCTGCACGGTCAGTCCCCAGCGTTTTTCGGCCATTTCCAGGGCCTTCTCGTCCGTGAAGGGCTGCATGCGGACCGTGACCGTGCGCCGGCCGCCCTGGCCGGCCACGTCGAGGGGGACGTCCTGGCCGAGGGTGTAGTTCCTGAGGATGCGCAGATAGTGGTCGCGGTCCTCGACGTCGACCCGGCCCACGGCCATGATCACGTCGCCCGGTCTGATCCCGGCCCGCTCCACGGCGGGCTCGTGAACCTGGGTCACGACCATGCCGCGGGCCTCAGCGAGACCGAGGTAGCTGGCGATGCGCTCGTCCACGTCCTGCCCCTCCAGCCCGAGCCACACGGCCTGGACCCGGCCCAGACTGACCAACTCGTCGACAACGCGCCGGGCCTTGTTGATGGGGATGGCGAAGCCGATGCCCTGGGCCTCGGCGTAGATGGCCGTGTTGATGCCCACCAGTTCCCCTGCCAGGTTCATGAGGGGGCCGCCGCTGTTGCCGGGGTTGATGGCCGCGTCGGTCTGGATGAAATCCGTGAAGGTGCCCTGCTTGGTTTCGATGGTCCGGCCCATGGCCGAGACCACGCCCGTGGTCACGGTGTTGCCGAAGCCGAAGGGGTTGCCGATGGCGATGACCGTCTCGCCGATCATCATGTCCGACGAGTCCCCCATGGCCACCTGGGGCAGGTCCCGGGCGTCTTTGAGGTGCAGCACGGCCAGATCGAAATCCGGGTCAGAGCCCACCAGTTCGCCGTCGTACTGCCGCCCGTCGAGCAGACGGACCCGGATGGTCGAGGCGCCCTCGATGACGTGGGCGTTGGTCAGGACCAAGTTTTTGCGACCGTCGATGATGACGCCCGAGCCCAGGCTGCGCTGCTCGAAGCGCTTGGTCAGGTCCTGGTCGCCGAAGAAGTGCCGGAAGAGCTGGTCGTCGAAGAGCGTGCCGAAGGGGTTGACCTCCTGCTCGACGATGCGCGCGGTATGGATGTTGACCACGGCCGGGGCCACCTCCCGCACCGTGCGCACGACGGGGGTCATGCGCACGTCGGGGGTCGACGCCGCAGCAAAATGGGCGCTCGTGAGCGCCCAGAAAACGAGTACGGCCAGAAGTCGCGATATCCTCACAGCATCTTCTCCTTGATGAACGTCCTCAACGCAGGGATGCAGTCACCCCCCGAAGCGTCACTCTTCCTCGAAGGTGATGGAGATGGTCCTGTTCTCCGGCTTGGCGACGCGTTTTGGAACGAAAACATGCAGCAGCCCGGCCCGCATCCTGGCTTCGACGGACGGCGGGTCGATTTCCATGGGCAGGGCGAAACGACGCGAAAAACAGCCGTAGGAGCGCTCCATGCTCTGGAAGGCGACCCCGGCGAGATCGGCGGGCGGCTTGCGTTCGCCGAATATCGCCAGTTCGCTTCCGTGCACCTCCAGAGAAACGTCCTCGCGTTCCAGCCCCGGCAACTCCACCATGATGAGAAATCCATCGGCCGTCTCCACCACATCGGCCAGGGGGCGGAACTGCCCCAGCCTCCTGAGGCCCTCGGCAAAGGGCGATGGGCAGACAGAATCCTCCACCAGCCTCTTCATGTCCTCCTTCAGGCACTCCATCTCAAGCCACGGATCCCAGGGAAAAAGCTTGGCCATACCTCACCATCGGTCACACGGTTGCATCGCGCCTGCGCCCCCGATACGGGGCGGCGGCAGGCATCACAGAAAAAGGAACGCGCACACGGCCGCCAGGATCAGCACCCCGGCCACGATCATCCAAACCTTCGTCTTCTCCTGGCCCACGAACATGGCACTGCCCACCTGGGAGCTGCGGAGGTTCTCGTCCTGGGCCTGGGCCAGACGGCGCAGCGCGTCGGCCTCGGCCTCGTCCTGCATCTCCTGGCCCCGGTCGCGTCGGCGCACCTCCTCCATGGCCAGGGCGTACACCACCCCGCACTTGGGGCACTCGAAGGGGGAGGCGAAATCGTCATCCCCCTTTCTCCGCTCGTAGTCGCACTTGGGGCACTTCTCGAGCCGCAGCTTGAGGTTCGGCGGGATGACCACCGGCTCTTCAACGGCCGTCGCCTCGGTCTTTTCGGCAGGCTCTTCCATGCGCTACTCCGCCAGGGTAACTTTCTGCAGTTGGAGGATGTCGATGTCCCCCTTGAATATCTTGGCGATGCCATCCTGATACAAGGTCCGCATGCCTTGTTCAATGGCCATTTCGGCGATCTCGTCGGCCGTCATGCGGCGAGAGATGGCCTTGCGTATTTCCGGCGTGGCCACGAGCAGTTCGTGAATGCCCGTCCGGCCGCGGTATCCCGTCATGGAGCAGCGCCCGCACCCCTTGGCCCGGTACGTCCTGGCCGTGGCACGGTCCAGGCCGAGTTCCGGGAAATACTTTTCGCCGTACTGCTGGACCAGAAATGTCCATTCCTCGTCCGTGGGCGCATGTTCCTCCCTGCATTGCGGGCAGAGGGTCTTGACCAGACGCTGGGCCAGGATGCCGTGCAGCGCCTCGGAGAAGTTGAGGGATTCGATGCCCATCTCCAGAAGGCGCGTCACGGTCTCGGCCGCGGAGTTGGTGTGCAGAGTGGAAAAGACCATGTGGCCCGTCAGGGAGGCCTCCACGCCGATCTGCGCGGTCTGCAGGTCGCGCATTTCGCCGACCAGAATGACGTCCGGGTCGGCGCGCAGGAAGGAGCGCATGATGCGGGGGAAGTCGAGGCCGATGGCCGGGTCCACCTGCACCTGCTGCAGGCCCGGCTGGGTGATTTCAACCGGGTCCTCGACGGTCCAGATCTTCCTGTCCGGCGTGTTGATGCGCGCCAGGATGGAGTGCAGGGTCGTGGTCTTGCCCGATCCCGTGGGGCCGACCACCAGAAAGATGCCGTGGGGCTTGACTACGAGCCGTTCGATGTGCGCCCGGTTGGCGTCGCTCAGGTTGAGCTTGTCGAAGGGCATGGACCGGCCCGAGGAGAGCATGCGAAGGACCGCACTCTCGCCGTAGACCGTGGGCAGGGTGGCGATGCGCAGCTCCAGTTCGCGGCCCTTGAAGCGGACCTTGGCCTTGCCGTCCTGGGGCAGACGGCGCTCGGAGATGTTCAGGTTGGAGATGATCTTGATGCGCGAGATGACGGGCTTGATGATGCTCTCGGGAATGGACAGGACGCGCTCGCAGGAGCCGTCGATGCGCATGCGCACCATGCCGGGGCGGCCGGGCTTGGCCGGCTCGATGTGGATGTCCGACGCGCCGGCCTTGTGGGCGTGCATGATGACCTTGTTCACGAAGCGCACGGCCAGTTGGCGGCTCTCCTGGGAGATGTCCTCCTCCTCGACCTGCGAGACCTCGAGCCCTTCCTCGGCGATCTCCTCCAGATCGGCGAAGGTGTCGGCCAGATCCTCGCCGAAGTCGTCGTCCACGGACAGCTCACCCTCGTCCTCGTCCATCTCCTCCGGCAGCTTCGCCTCGAACTTGGTCTTGGCGGCTCCGCCGTTCTTCGGGAGCTGGCTGCGGTCGCCCAGGAAGGCCAGGATCTCCTCGGGCAGGCCGACCTTGAACTCGAATTCGTGGACATTCATGGTCCGGCGAATCTCCTCGATCATCTCGGAGTCGTGGGGGTTGTGCACCAGGACCACGGCCCTGTCGCCACGGACCTGCAGCGGCACCCAGAGGTTGTTGAGCAGATACTGCCGGTTCATGCCCTTGAGGACCTGGTCGGAAACGGGATTGTCCTGAAAGCGCACGAAGGGCGTCTGGTAGTAGAGCTCCAGGGAGGCTCCGATGTCCTCGGCCCTGACCCCGTAATCGTACTGCAGCAGACGCGACGCCGAGACCCCGCGCTTGGACGACCTGGACAGCACGTCGTCGAGCTGCTGCCGGGTCACCAGTCCGCGCATGACGAGGTTTTCGTAGGGCCCCTTGGGGAGCTTGCGCTCCTCGTACATCTTCTGGCCCATGATGCTGACGATGAGCCGGCAGAAGGCCTCGTCCTCCCGTGAAAACGCGCCGCCCTTCTTGTTGAGGAGCTGCAGGACGCCCAACAGGGAGTCTTCGTACTGGATGGGCATGGAGATGAGGTTCTCCGTGTCGAACCCGACCAGCTTGTCGTACTCCCGGTCAAAGCGCAGGCTGGGGTGCACGGCCTCGAGGTCGGCGGGCTCGATGCCCTTCAGGATGAGGGGCAGCAGGGACATGGCCGTGTACCCGGCCACGCTGGATGCCGAAATCTGCAGCCGGACCTCCGCCGGCCGACCGTCCTTCAGGACCACGGAGTAGAGCTCGGAGTTCTTCTCGTCGCAGCGGTAGAGACGGATCTGGTCGACCTGGAAAAGGGCCTTGAGGTCGGGCAGGCACTTGTTCCAGGCCATCTCGAAGGCCTGGGCTTCCTGAAAGATGTTCTTGATGGCTATGAGCTGGGTCTTGGGCATCCTGAATCCTCGCGTTCGAGACGTCGAAATACCTTAAAAAACGAGAAACGGGACCGGGTAAGAACGCTCCGGCCCCGTGAACGACACATCCCCGCGCACGATCAGACCAGATACGTCGGGGCCGAACCGGCGCCGTTGTGTTCGCGCATGGCCCTGATCTTCATGATCAGTTCGTCGCGCTGCTGCTTGAAGATGTAGCGATCGGAATGGCAGCGGATGCGGGCGATGAGCTCGGGCTTGTCCGGCAGCTTGATCATGTAGTCATTGGCGCCCAGGGCCAGGGCCTTCTTCTTCAGCTCGGGCTCCTCGCGGGCCGAGAGCACGATGAGCGGGACATCGTTGAAATCCTCGCTGCTCTTGAAGAACTTGACCATGGTCAGCCCGTTCACGCCGGGCATGACGAGGTCGAGCATGATGACCGTCGGCTGGGCCGAGATGGCCGTCTCCAAGGCCTTGTCGGGCTCCTTGCAGTAATGGAAGGTGATGTCCGTCTCGCCGGACAGCTTGATGCGCATGGCCTCGCCGATGAGGAACTCGTCATCGATGAGCAGAACCGAAATGGGTATGGGCGTCACGTATTGCGACGCAATGGCGTCAATGTCCTGATTGTACATACTCATGCTTTGCGCTCCACTATCTGCACTTTTTCCATGTATCCTGCCATTTCGTCGAGCAGCAGCTCGATTTCCTCCGGGTTCTTCTGCATCCCTGCCGTCTCTATTCTGTACCCCAGATGGCTGAGATAATCAAAGCCGTAGGTACTCCCCAGCCCCTTCTGGCTGTGCCCGTGCCGGCAGATGAGATCGAAGTTGCCCTTGGTCACCGCCTCGCGCATTTCCTTGATGTTCGTACGCATCGTGTCCATGAACAAGGGGACCAGCTCGTACAGTTCCTCGTCGACCTCCACCGAGTAATCCTGCTCCTCCACGACCGGCTCGATCACCGGTTCGATCTGCACCCCGCCGGACACCGGTTCCGGCGCCTCCTCCTCGACCAGTTCGTCCTTGATGTCGTAGAGGATGTCGACGCGCTCCAGATAGTTGCCCAGGGCGGACAGCAGGGCCGTCAGCTCTTCGGCGTCCCGTGCGTCGGAAGCCGTCTGGATGCGCTGCCCGATGATGCTGATGTAGTCGAAGCCGTAGGTGCTGCCGAAGCCCTTGTGGCTGTGCCCGAAGCGGCGCAGGGTCGGGAAATCCTTCTGGACCAGGGCCTTGTTCATGAGTTCGAGGTCCTTCTGCATGGCGTCCATGAGGAAGGGGATGAGCTCGGACATCTCCGGCGCCACGTGGACCTGATAACGGCCCGAAACGGGTTCCGGCAGGACGTCCGTCGCGGCCATCTCCTCGGGCTCCTCGGCGGTCTGGATCTTCGGCGCCTCGCCCGTGTTCATGAACACGGCCAGGTGGTTGACCGCCTCGATGACTACCTCCAGCTGCCGGCCCTTGGCCGCGCTTTCGATGATCTTGCCCGCCTGGCTGATCTCATCCACCGCGTAGGTGCTGCCAAGCCCCTTGAGGCTGTGGCCGCTGCGCTGCATGGTCACGAAGTCCTTGGTGGTGATGGCGTCGGCCAGCTGCGACTGGAAGTCGCGCACCGTGCGCAGGAACAGCGGCCGCAGGTCCTCGAGCTCCGGATCGATCTGGACCGGGGAGTCCTTCTCCTCGTACACGTGGGCCGCCAGAGGCTTGACCGGTTCCCGGGTCTCGGGGACCAGGGACTCGAGCTGGCCGGCGAAGCGGTCGACAACTTCGAGCAGAGCCTGCTTCTTGATGGGCTTGGCCAGGAATTCGGTGCAGCCGGCGTCCATGGTCTTCTGGCGGTGCTCCTGGAAGGCGTGTGCCGTCAGGGCGATGATGGGGGTCTTGTACTCCCGCTTCTCGGCCTCCCACATGCGGATGCGCCGGGTGGCCTCCAGGCCGTCCATGACCGGCATCTCCATGTCCATGAGCACGAGGTCGAAAGGTTCCTCCATGAACTTCTCGACGGCGATGCGGCCGTTTTCGGCCTGCACCAGCGTCACGCTCAGGGACTTCAGGAACAGCTCCACCACGCGCCTGTTGGCCTCGACGTCGTCGACCAGCAGGATCTTCCAGCTTCTGTCCTGGAGCCCGGTCAGACGTTTGCGTTGGGCCTCGGAAATGGCCTCGAAGAGCCTGTCGTGCAGCGTGGCCGGACAGTCCTTGCGCAGGATGGTTGACAGGCCGGGCATGTCCGACGTCCCGGGGAGCTTGGCCAGCTCCGCCTCGGAATCGGCCACCAGGACCACGCTGGTGAGCTGCATGCCCTGCCCCATGAGGAGTTGGACGATGTCGAAGCCCTGCTCGTGGTCCACCACGGAATCGACGAGGATGGCCTGGAAGGCCCGGTCGCCCTTGTTGGCGCTCAAGGCGTCGACGGCCAGGGCTGCGGACTTGCGGGACGTGGGCACGATGCCCCAGCTGCGCACCAGGCTCGAAATGCTCTCGTGCCCCTCGGGCATGTCCTCGATGACCAGCAGGCGGGTGTCGACCGGGATCTTCAGCTTGAATTCGGCAGGCTGCATCTGGAAATCGGGCTTCAGCGGCAGCTTGAAGAAGAAGGACGTCCCCTTGCCCACTTCGCTCTCGACCCAGATCTTGCCGCCCATGAGTTCCACGAGCTTCTTGGAGATGGCCAGCCCCAGGCCCGTGCCGCCGAACTCGCGGGTCGTGGAGGAGTCGGCCTGGGCGAAGCTCTCGAAGATGGCGTCCACCTTGGAGGCGGGAATGCCGATGCCGGTGTCCCGGATCTCGAAGAGGCAGCACGGCGCCCCGTCGTCCATGACGGACTCGCCGACGGCCAGGGTCACGCCGCCCCTGCTCGTGAACTTGATGGCGTTGCCGAGCAGGTTGATGATGATCTGCCGGATGCGGGTCGGGTCGCCCATGTAGCGGTTGGCCAGGCCCGGCGAGACCCTGCGGGTCAGGGCCAGGGACTTCTCCTCGGCGCGGTAGGCGAAGAGCTTGCCCACGTCCTCGACCAGCTCCGGCAGGTTGAAGGAGATCGTCTCGAGCTTGATCTGGCCGACCTCGATCTTGGAGAAGTCGAGAATGTCGTTGATGATCCCGAGCAGCAGTTCGCCCGCCGAGCTGAAGGTCTTGACGTACTCGCGCTGCTCGTCGTTGAGGCTCGTCTCCTGCAGCATTTCGGCCATGCCCAGGATGGCGTTCATGGGCGTGCGGATCTCGTGGCTCATCCTGGCCAGGAACTCGCTCTTGGAGCGCGTGGCGTTGTCGGCCTCCTCCTTGGCCTGGCGCAGGTCCTCGGCGTGCTGGCGCAGCAGCTCGCTGGCCTTCTTGCGGTCGGAGATGTCCTCGATGACCAGGATCACGCCGCGGGACAGGTCCTTGGGGTCGATGGCCTTGGCCGAGACCTGGCTCCAAAACACGGCGCCGTTCTTGCGCCGGAACTGGTACTCCATCTGGGCGATCTCGCGTTCCGCCAGACGCCCGTAGAACCTGTTCACGAAATCCTCGTGGTTCCGGGACGAGATGTGGAAGCGCTCCGGGCCGACCAGCGGCATTTCCTCGATGGAGTAGCCGAAGATGGCGGCGAAGCGGCTGTTGGCCCGGATGACCTTGTGGTCCGAGGAGAAGACCGCGATGCCCACCAGGGAGTTGTCGAAGATGGCCTGCAGCTCGTGGTAGGCGTTGTTCAGGTCCTGGGTCCGCTCGTCGACCTTCTTCTCCAGGTCCTCGTAGACCTCCTTGAGGTTGCGGCTCATGATGTTGAAGCCCTCGGCCAGGACGCCGATCTCGTCCTGGCGCTGGTCCAGGTCCGTGGTCACGAACTGCCCCCGGGCGAGGCTCTTGGTCAGGGAGGAGAGGTTGACGACGGGACTGATGAGAACCCGGTTCAGGAAAACGTAGATGAAGATGGCGATGACGCTCAGCACCGCGGCGAAGGCTGCCACGAGCTGCAGGGCGGTGCGCTGGACCTCCTTGCGGGCCTTGTCGATGAACATGCCGAGCTTGACCTGGCCGATGCGCTTGCCGTCCGAGAGGACGTCGCGCGTGACCATGATGACGTCCTTGGGCGTGTAGGCGCTGATGAGGTCGTCACGGGTCAGCCCTGTCCTGACCTGCCCCGTCAGGAACGATTTACCCACCACGTCGACGATCTGGCAGTAGGCGACCCGCGGTGAATATTCCGCCTTGGCGGCCAGCTCCTCCAGCAGGAAGACGCTCTGACGCTGGATGGCCGTCACGCTCGCCGAGGCGACCATCTCGGCCTGCTCCTCGCCCTGCCTGCGGATGTCGCTGACCAGAAAGTCCAGCTGGGTGACGTAGATGAAATATCCCAGCCCGAAGAAGCATGCAGCCAGGATGAACTGCACGCCGAGGTGGATCTTGAACTGGAGCAGATTGAAGAGAGACGTCTTTTTTTCCATATGCGACTCGCGCGGTCTGCCGCATGCGGCAGGGGCAAAGGTTCATGTGGTCGTATGGGGCGCGCCCGTCACGGCGCGGTCAGCACGGAGGAGACGGCGACGAGGAGTTCCTCGCGCCTGATGGGCTTGCTCAGGCACTGCTTGGCGCCCATGAGCCTGGCCCACTTCAGGTAATCCGTCGCACCGCCGCGTCCTCCGGCGGACATGGCGATGATGCGTATGGCGCCGTCTTCCTTGCGCAGCTCCCGGATGATCTGGATGCCTTCCTTGTCCGGCATGATGAGGTCCGTGATGACCAGGTCGAATTTCCCGCTGCGGTACTTCTGCAGCCCTTCCTCGCCGTTGTAGGCCTGGACCACCTCGTACCCGGCGGAGACGAGAATCCTGGCCAGGGCCAGACACATGAGCTTGTCGTCGTCGATGACGAGGATTCGCTGCACGGCGGCCTTCGGGGCGGGCTCGCCGGTTTCGGGGGGGGTGTTCGCTATTTCAGCCATATCTCGACACGGCGGTTTCTTTCCCGGCCGATGCGGGATTCATTGGGTTCCACTGCTTCCTCCTCGCCTGCGGCCAGCACGGTGATGTTGCGCAGCCCCCTGGCCCGGAGCTTGTCGGCGACCGCCTCGGCGCGCTTGACGGCCACGGCCAGATTGGAGGCGTACTCGCCGACGGAATCGGAAAATCCGACGAGGATGACGGCCTTGGCCGCATTGGCCGGTTCCTTCATCAGGGCCGCGACGCGGCCGATGTCCTGCATGGCCTGGGCGTCAGGCTCCAGGCTCGAGGACTGGAAGCGGAACACGATGGGCAGCCGCTCGGCGCCGTACACCCCGTCCAGATATTCCTGCAGGACGGCCTTGCGGGCCTCGTCGGGCACGACTTCCCCGTCGAGCTGCACCAGCCTCGGCAGGGGCCCGGTGATGGCCGGGGCCTTGAGGACCGACGGCGCTCCGGGGCGGAAGATCGACGGAAGGTTCGACGCGGCCTGCTGCGCCCCTGAAACGTGCGTTTCGGCCGCAGCGGAGCCCGCAAGCTCGCCAAGGGTCACGAAGCCGAATTTCCCGACGAGTCCCTGTCCGGCGCCGGACAGGCACAGTTTGACGAACTCCTGGGCGTAGACGTTCTTCGAATCGCCCCGGACATAGAGATACATGCTCCGGCTGGCCGGGTAGGTCAGGGCGCGAATGCTTTCGGGGCCGGGAAGAACGGCCTCGGAATCGGCGTTGGCCTTGAGGGGCATCTCGCGGCACGGGCCGGCCAGGGTGATGCTGCAGAAGCCGATGCCCCAGAGATCGCGGGCCACGAACTCGGGCAGCTGGGACTGCACATCGACTTCCCGCGCATCAGGCGAAATCGGCCGCGAGCCGAGGAAGACGCTCTCGAAGAAGCCGCGCGTGGCGAAGGTATCCTTGAGGGCGAAGACGTTGATCTTCGCCGACGGCCCGCCGACCTGCTCCCAGTTGGTGATCTCGCCGGCGAAAATCTTCCCCACCTGTTCCAGAGTCAGGGCCTTGACCGGGTTGTCCCTGTGCACGACCACGGACACCGCGTCCATGCCGAGCCGGTGCTCGCTCTCGCCGGTAATGGCGTCGGCGCCCATGGACCTGGCGTCGACGGGCGAGAGCTTGTGCGCGGCCAGAGCCACGTCGCACTGCCCGTCCTTGAGGGCCATGAAGCCGAACTGCGTGCCGCGCCCCTGGATCTCGATCTTGCGGATCTCCTTGGCGGCAAAGAAAATGCCCTGCACCGAAAATTCGTCCGCCCCCGCTCCCGGGACGACCTTGACCTCGTCGGCGCCAGACTGTCTGAGATAGAGCTGCGCGAGTTCGGGCGCGAGCCTCCCCGCCAGGGTGCTCGCACCGGTGCAGGTCAGGATGGTCTGCTCCGCAAAGGGGGCCGGAATGTACACGCCCTCGACGCGCCCTCCGGCTTCGCCCTTCTTCAGCACGACGGGCGCCGGGGCTTCCCAGCCCGGAATGGCCTTGAACTCCACGAGATAGATGTTCCCGGCGTCCTGCATTTCACCCGCGGCCTGCCACTGGCTGACCACCCGCCACTGTCCGCCGGCCTGGGCCGCCTCCTGCGGAGCGATGGAGACCTGCCCGACGATGCGCCCGGATCCCAGGGACAGCAGATCGGGCCAGACGGCCAGCGCCACGGCGAAACCGACGCCGATCAGCGCCACCAGGACAAGCACCACACACCATGTTTTGCCCGCGGAACGCGCGCCCTCCACTTCAGTCATCGAAAGAGCTCCTTTCTCGCATCGCCATATGCGTGCACCCCGTCAGGGGAGAATGTATCTGCCCAGTACCGTATCGAAGCCGCTCGTGTCCCGGAAAACGGCACCAACCTTGGAGCCCCGGACGGAGGTGATCTCGATTTCCTTTTCCAGGGGAGACTGGTCCTCGTCGTCCAGCAGGAAACGTACGACCACGATATCGCCCACGCCGAGCGCACACCTCTCGGATTCGAAGCCGATCCCGGTCAGCGACAGATCGGTGACGTGCACATCCCCCAAAGGCTCAAGTGTCTCGAACGACGCGTACAGGAGCCCGTGCAGGGACGTTTCCATGCGATAGTATTTGCGAAAATTGAAAGACACCTTGAACTTGTGCGCACAACGACGGCACGTTGCGTTCACTTTCCAATGAGAGACGTCCTTGATCTTTTCGACGTTGATGGATTTTTCCAGATTGCAGGACGGACAGCGGAAGGAAACGACGAGTTTCCTGTGCACGAAAACTTCGACATCCGATGATTTGCTTTCATTCATTATGTGCTGTCTCGTGTTGAAGTGTGCAGGTCGGGAAAACGCCGGGACAGGCCGCCATCAGGCGTCGTCGCCGCTGGCCTCGCACAGTTTCCGCAGCGCCGTCACGAACGGCCGCCGGGTCCATCTCGTCGGATAGTGCCGTTGATGTCACGCACTGCCGCATGTTTCAAGGGAAAATGGGGCTCTCCCGGTACGGGTGCGCCGGAGCCCGGCGCCCGCCATGCATGATGCAGCCTTACCCGGTCCGTCGCGCTGTCGATGACCTCACCCGCGACGCTTGCGGCCATCCATCCTCCCATTGTCGTCGGATATGCGAGATATCATTATCAATCTTTATCAATAAAGCAATCCATATCATGAATTCTCTTCAACACGTCATGCAAGAGCATGCATATCTCTTGCGAGTTGATGCGTTGTCTTATGCGTAGAAAGACGAAACGGGCGCATCCGGGCATCCGGTTGACACCTCCGGACAACTGGACAAATATTGACGATGCCAAGCGCCCGCCCATTGCAGACACACCTTCCGAAGCATGATCGCGCGCCCGGGTTGTGGCCGCCCCAAAACCTGCTGCCCGTGCGCGACCGGCAGACCGGCGCCGACGGCACCCGCAAGCTGCTCCTGGAACTCGCCGACGGGCAGTCCGTCGAGACCGTCATCATGGACATGCCCAAGTCGCACACCGTCTGCCTCTCCACGCAGGTCGGCTGCCCCGTGGGCTGCACCTTCTGCCGCACGGGCGGTTCCGGCTTCGTCCGCAACCTGACAGCAGGCGAACTCCTGGCCCAGATCGCAACCGCCGCCGAGGAACTCCGCGCCGCCACGGGCCGGTTGCCCGAGCGGGCCGTGTTCATGGGCATGGGCGAACCCCTGCTCAATTTCACGGCCCTGCGCGGCTGCCTGGAAAACCTCGCGCGGGCCAGCGGGCCCCATCTTTCCTGGAGGAAGATTCTGGTGTCGACAATCGGCATCCCGGAACGCCTCGACGAACTCGGGCGACTGCGGCTGGCCCTGCCCGCCGTCTCCCTGCACGCCCCGACCCAGGATCTGCGGGACAGGCTCATGCCCGGGGCCCGGGCCTGGCCCCTGCGGGAGCTCATTCCGGCCATGCTGCGCTACCCCCTGCCCGGACGCGAGCGCATGACGGTCGAGTACATCCTCATCCGCGACGCCAACGACGCCGACCGGCACGCGCGCCAACTCCACGAACTCCTCGGGGACATGCGCGCCAAGATCAACCTCATCCCGTGCAACCCCGTACCCGGCGCCCCCCACCGGGCGCCGGACCGGGAACGAACCGAAGGCTTCGCGGCCGCCCTCAAGGCCCTGGGCCGCACCGCCTTCGTGCGGCGCAGCCACGGCCCTGACATCATGGCCGCCTGCGGCCAGCTGCGCGGACGCCACCGCGCGGGCGACGCGGGGACGGGCTGCACGCAGCAGGAGACACGAGCATGAACCCGCGACGCGCGCACGTTCTCAGGGCTGCCCCGGAAGGGAGGGGACCGGTGGTGTACTGGATGCACCGCGACTTCCGCGCGGCCGACAACTGGGGCCTGACCTGCGCCAGGCTCGAAGCCCTGCGCCTGGGCCGGCCCGTGGCCGTCGTCTTCTGCCTGGCGCCGTCCTTTGGCGCCGCCACGACCGCGCACTTCGACTTCCTTCTGCAGGGCCTGGAGGAAACCGGCGCGGCCCTGCGCCGGGAGGGCATCCCCCTCTTCGCGCTGCGCGGGGAGCCCGGCAAGGAGGCCGCCGCCTTCGCCCGCGCCCACGACGCGGCCCTCGTCGTCACGGACTTCGACCCCCTGCGAGCCAAGAGAGACTGGACCCGTGATCTGCTGGACGCGAGCACCCAGCCGGTCTGGGAAGTGGACTCCCGCAACATCGTCCCGGCACGTGTGGCCACGGACCGCCGCGAGTACATGGCCAAGACGATCCGGCCCAGAATCCGGCGGCAGCTGCACGAATTCCTGGACGACTTCCCCGCCCTGCCGCCCCACCCGCACCCGTGGCCGAGAGGCTTGAGCCCGACGGACATCGCGGGACTGCGGGCCGGCCTGAGCCCCGCCCTCATGCGCCAGGAACTG
Organism: Desulfomicrobium salsuginis; assembly: GCF_054657795.1. Classification (NCBI taxonomy): domain Bacteria; kingdom Pseudomonadati; phylum Thermodesulfobacteriota; class Desulfovibrionia; order Desulfovibrionales; family Desulfomicrobiaceae; genus Desulfomicrobium; species Desulfomicrobium salsuginis. The sequence goes on from NZ_BAAHYA010000001.1 coordinate 389,297, forward strand.
CTCGTAAAGCCGGGCGAAGCCGCAGGGCTGGCCTTGCTCGATGAGTTCCTGGAACACCGACTGCGCGGCTACCCGGATCGCAATGACCCCAACCGCGACGTCTGCTCCAACCTTTCGGCGCATCTGCACTTCGGCATGATCTCGGTCCAGCGCGTGGCGCTCGAAATCATGGCCCGCAAGCTGTCCGGCGAGCACGTGGACTCGTTTCTGGAGGAACTGATCGTCCGCCGCGAGCTTTCGGACAACTTCTGCCTCCACACCCCGGACTACGACCGTGAATCCGGCTTCCCGGCCTGGGCCCGGGAAACCCTGCACCGGCACCGCAAGGACCCGCGGCCGGCCATCTATTCCCCGGAGGAACTCGAAGGGGCCCGCACCCATGACCCCCTGTGGAACGCGGCCCAGACCCAGATGGTCCGCTGCGGCAAGATGCACGGGTACCTGCGCATGTACTGGGCCAAGAAGATCCTGGAGTGGTCGCCGTCGGCCGAGGACGCCATGCGCGCGGCCATCCTCCTCAACGACCGCTACAGCCTCGACGGCCGCGACAGCAACGGGTACACGGGCATCGCCTGGTCCATCGGCGGCGTGCACGACCGCGGCTGGACCGAACGGCCGGTTTTCGGCAAGATCAGGTACATGAATCTGGCCGGCGCACGCCGGAAATTCGACGTCGACCGTTTCGTCCGATCCTGGCTCCCCGGCCCGGACGCACCGCCAACCCGACCTTAGGAAGCCCGAATGCCAGCATCGCAGGTCCGGTTTCTCCTCGCGCTCTGCCTTGCCGTTGCGGTCTGTCTCGGCCCGCGGCCCGGCGTCGCGGCGCCCATGGAGTACACGGTGGATATCCCGCCGCTGCCCGAAGACCTCACCCCTCTGCTGGCCTCGGTCTCGGACTGCGTGGGGCTGCGGGAGAATCCGCCGGACTCCCCCGGCCTGCTGCGCAAGCGCATGCGCGGCGATGTCGAGTCCTTTGCCCGCGCCCTCGACTCCAGGGGGTATTTCCAGGCCTCCATCGAGGGCGAGCTCGACACCCAGGCACGTCCTGCGGCGGTGCGCTTCCGCATCGACCCCGGCTCCCGCTTCGTCTTCGCCAGGCCAGAACTGATCCTGCGGCCCGCAGACCCCGCTGCGGCCAGCCTCATGAGCGACACGCTCATGGGCATCCAGACCGGCTCCGGCTACTCCTCCGGTACGGTCCTCGATGTGGAGACTGCCCTTCTCGAACGCCTCAAGGAATACGGCCACCCCTCTCCGGCCCTGATTTCGCGCGATGTGGCGGCCGACCACGCCACCCGGGAAGTGCACGTCACGTACGTCGTCGATCCCGGCCGGGCCGCGACGTTCGGCGAGACCGAATTTTCCGGGTTGGAGACCATCTCCGAAGCCTTCGTCGCCCCGGAACTGGCATGGAGCGCAGGCGCCCCCTATGACCGGCGGCTGGTGGACAGGACGAGGGAAAACCTCATCCGCACGGGGCTCTTCCGCTCGGTCCGCATCGACCCGATCCATCAGCCGGGCGCAGACAGCGTGACCATGCGCGTGTCCCTGCTCGAAGCCCCGCCGCGCACCGTCCGCGCGGGCCTGTGGCACTATTCCGACCTGGGCCTCGGAGCCGGGCTGGGATGGACGCACCGCAACATCTTCGGCGCTGGCCAGGAACTGCGTCTGGACTCGTCCGTCTCGGAAAAGCTGCAGCAGGCCGGCTCGGAACTGATCCTGCCCAACATGGGCCAGCCCCGCCAGAGCCTGGGCCTGACGGCCAGGTACAAGAGCGAACAGACCGACGTCTACGACGCCACCAACCTCATCCTGTCCGCCATGGTCCGGCGCCCCCTTTCGGAACTCGAGGTCGGCTACGGCCTCGGCTACCGTCTCTCGCGCGTAGACAACGACGAAGTGCGCACCTTCAACCTCATCTCGACGCCGCTCATCGCGGAGTTCTCAAGCGCCGACAACCCGCTGGAGCCCACCACGGGGCTGACCCTGGCCGCCCGCATGGAACCGTTCGCCAGCATTGATCAGAGTGGGACGTCCTTCGTCTTCTGGGACGTCTCGGGCCGCCACTACCTGCCCCTGACCAGGGACAAGTCCCTCGTCCTGGCCACCCGCGGCCGCTACAGCCTCCTGGCCGGCGCCAGCCGCGAGAGCATTCCCGAGGACATGCTCCTCTACGCCGGCGGCGGCGGGTCCATCCGCGGGTACGCCTACCAGTACGCAGGCCAGCTCGACGAGGACGACGAGCCCTTGGGCGGGGTGAGCGCCGTGGATTTCTCCGCGGAACTGCGCTGGCGCATCAACAGGGAGTACGGGTTCGTCATCTTCGGCGACGGCGGTGGCGCGTTCTCCGGGCGCAGTCCGGCCGAGAAGGAGGCATATTTCTGGGGCACGGGCGCGGGACTGCGCTACTACACCCCCATCGGCCCCATCCGCCTGGACGTGGCGGTGCCCCTGGACCGCAGGGACGGCATCGACGACCCATTCCAACTCTACATCAGCCTGGGGCAGGCCTTCTGATGGCGGCGCTTGCACAGCCCATACGCAGGCGTCTCCTTCTCGCCCTGGCCGCCGTCGTCGTTGCGGCGACCATGTTCGCGGCCGTCACCCTGGGCACCGAGCGCGGCAGGCAGGCACTTCTGGACGCCATCGGCGGCCTGGCGGCCGGGCCGCATTTCCGTCTCGAAATGCAGGGCCTGCGCATCGGGGCACAGTGGAAACTCGAAGAACTGACCGTCAGCGACGCCGCTGGGCCATGGCTGTTCGCGGAGGACATCACCATCCGCCCGGTCCTGGGGGAGCTGTTCCTCGGCCGCGTCACCCTGAACCATCTGGGCGTGGGGACCCTCGCCCTGGAACGCCTCCCGGCCGCCGGGGAATCCTCGGGCGGCGCGGGCTTGCCGGGGCTTCGCATCCGCAGCATTGATGCCGGCACGATCCGGGTCGGACAGGCGGTGGCCGGGCACGCGGCGCTCCTCTCCCTCCACGGCGCGGTCGCGCTTGACGCGCGGGAAGCCCGGGCCAGCCTGCAGCTGACGCGGCTGGACCGCGACGGGGACGCCTTCGACCTGGAGGGGCGGGCCCATTTCGCCAGGCGCGAGATGGACGTACGCCTGGACCTGCGGGAGGCACCGGGGGGCCTGCTGCATTCCCTTTCCCATGTGAACGGGACCGAAGGCATTTCCCTGGCCGTATCCGGAAGCGGACCGTTCCGCGACTGTCCTCTGACCCTGGAGGCCCGGCTGTCCGATGTCCTGCAGCTCTCCGGCAACGCCACCCTGGACCTCGATGATGGACCGCGGGTGGCTCTGCAGGCCGGCTTCACGCCCGGACCCGCCTGGACCGGGTGGTCGGGGCTGCCGCCCGAGAAGGCCGACATCGCCGCCAGCGGCTCGTGGCGGGATCCGATCCTGCACCTGACCCGCTTCGACGTGCGCAGCCGCATCGCGAACATCGGGGGCAACGCCACCTGGGACAGCGGGTCGGGCACGCTCGACGCCCGGCTCGAAGGGCGGGCAAAGGACCTGGGCGCCGTCACGCCGCCCGCCGTCAGTCCCGGCGCGGCGTCGGCGCTGGCCGCCCTGCGTCTGGACGGCGACGGTCTGCGTGCCAGCGTGCAAGCCAGCCTTGCGGCCTGGAACGTCTCCGGCCAGGCCCTGTCCGAAGCGGCGGCGGACCTCGTCCTGGAAATGCCGACGGGGCTGAACCGCTGGCAGGGGCGGGGGGAAATGCGCGCCACGGCCCCCAGCCTGCCCGAAGGCATGCGCACGTGGAACGCCAACGCCACGCTGGGCGGCGATTTCACGACCATCTCCATCGACGAGCTTCACCTGACCTCGGAAAAAATATCCGGCGACCTCAACGGCCGGGTCGGCCGGGACATGAACATCGCGGCCAGGATCGACATGCGGGACATCCCCCTGGGCATCGGGACATCCGGCCTTTCTGGGTCCTTCGTTTCGGCCCTCAAGGGCGCTGTGGCGCCCGACGCACGAAGCCTGTCGGGGGAGTTGGCCGTGAACGCAACCGGCATCGCGGGGCTTCCCCGGGACATCGAAGAGCTGCTGGGCCGCGACGGCCGCCTCCAGGCCGTCTTCGAAGCCGGAGCCGAGCGCGTCCTGATCCGTGAAGCCACGCTGCGCGCACGCACCCAGGTCACCATGAGCGGAGAACTCGACCCGGCCTCGTCGCGCTTCCGGACCGAGTTTGACGCCACCCTGCCCACCCTGCGCCGGGATGGCCGGAGCCTGCCGAACGGCGCATCCGTGCGCGGGACGGCCGAAGGCGCGCCGGCCTCTTTCGCCCTTAAGCTGACGGCGCAAAGCGGCGCATTCGCGGCCTCGGGGCTTGAACTGAACGGACTGCGGGCCAGCGCGACATTGCAGAATCTCCCGAAGCTCCCGGCCGTGAGCCTCACGGCCGCAGCGCAAGCGGCTGGCCAGCCCGCAAGCCTGCACATCGAGGCCACGCCGGCCGGCCGGGACGTGCGCGTCTCCCATTTCCTGCTTGAAGCGCCGGGCACGAAAATCCAGGCCACAGGCGACCTCGACCCGGCCACCCTGCTTTTTGCCGGAACCGTGGACGTTTCAAGCGAGGACCTTGGCGTCCCGGGGCTGATCCTGGGCCAGGACCTGCGGGGGACACTCGCCGCCCATGCCGAACTGACCAGAGGCAAGGGAGCACAGCATGTCCGGGTCGAGGGCCGCGGCCGTGGCATCGGCCTCATGGGCCTGGACATCGGCCGGGCGTCGGTCGACGGATCCACGGTCTGGCCTGACCCGCTGCGCGGGACGGACATGCGGGTCTCCCTCGACGCGGTGGACACGGGCTCGCTCAGGGCGGACCGGATCACCGCATCGGTGCGAGGCGCAGATCGGGGGCTGGCCTTCGACCTGGGTCTGAGCCGCGCCTCGGCCCACACCGACATCGAGGCCAAAGGGTTCCTTTCGCCGTCCCCGGCTCGGCTGCGGATCGACAGCCTGCAGGGCACCCTTCTGCGCGAACGGGTGCGTCTCGAATCCCCGCTCGACGTGACCTGGGACGCCGGCCGAACCGAGTGGCGGGAGGCGGTCCTGAGTTTCGGCCGCGCCAGGCTGACCAGCCGGGGAGCCGTCGCACCGGACAGCACCGACATTTCGGCCGAGCTGCGGGACCTTGACCCGGCCATGCTCCGCTCCGCCTTTCCGGGCATGCCCGGGGCCCTCGTCAACGCACGGCTGCATGTCCAGGGTTCTCCGCTGAATCCCGATGCGGTGCTGGACATGGAGGCCCGGGAAATCCGCGTCAGAGGCGGCGGAATCGGCAACCTGCAGGACCTCGGCGCAACAGCGCAGGCACGCCTCGGACGCGACAGGGTGGAAGCGCGGGCCTCCATCGCTTCGGCCAGCGGAATCGCCCTGGACGCGGAACTGGCCTGCCCCGTCCGGGCCGAACTGACATCCGTCGACGTGAGCCCCGACGCCCCTCTCTCGGGCCGGATCGGCGGATACGCCGAACTCGGCATCCTGCCCACCCTCCTGCGCCTGGACGACCAGGCCGTGGCGGGCAAATGCGAACTCGACCTGCGGGTCGGCGGGACATGGTCGAACCCAGCCCTGACCGGCACGGCCAAGGTCCGCGGCGGCCGCTACGAAAACTTCCGCAGCGGCACGGCCGTGGAGTCCGCCGACGTGGACGCCCTGGCCACGGGAACTGCCATCGAGCTGAACGCCACGGCCACCGACGGCGGGACGGGCAGGGCCGCCGGACGCGGCACGGTGGACCTGGGCGCCCTGACCTATGCCTTCGACGTGAATCTCAAGGCCTTCCGCCTGCTGCGGCTGGATCTGATCCAGGGCACGGCCGCAGGCCCCTTCCGCTTCAGCGGCGACCTGGACGCGGCCGACCTCACAGGCAACCTGACCCTGGACCCCGCCACCATCGCCCTGCCCAGGTCCACGGCCAAGGAAGCGCCGCACATCGACATCCGCGAGATCAATGCCAACGCCACGGGGAACCATACACCCGTTGTCGAGCCACGCTTCCTGATCGGGATGGACCTGAACGTGGACATTCCCGCCAGGCTCACGGTCAAGGGACGCGGCCTGGATTCGGAATGGGGCGGCCGGCTGCACATCGGCGGAAACCACGCCCGTCCCGCCTTGAGCGGGGAGATGAACCTCCTGCGCGGCACCTTCGACTTCCTCGACCGCACCTTCGACCTGACCAAGGGCTCCCTGCTCATGGCAGGGGAGAGCCCGCCCAACCCCTTCCTGGACATGCTCGGCGAAACCCGCGTCCTGGATACGGTCGTGCAGGTCCATCTGAACGGACCGGCCAGGAATTTCCGCCTGAACCTGACCTCTATCCCCGCCCTGCCCCAGGACGAACTCCTGGCCATGATCCTTTTCGGCCGCTCCATGCGCGAGATCTCGCCCCTGCAGGCCGTGGCCCTGGCCCAGGCGGCGGCCGAGATGACGGGTGTCGGCACCGGCCTGGACGTGCTCGGGGCCGTCAAGTCCCGTCTGGGGCTGCAGGAGGTCGATGTGCGCAAGGACGAGGAGGACGAAACATCCGTAGGGGTCGGCGGGTACGTCGGCGGGAAATACTACATCCGGACGCAGCGCAGCGTGTCCGGCCAGGACCGGACCAAGGTCGAGGTACAGCTGACGCCGAAGATCAGCGTCGAGACCGAGGTCGGGACGGACTCCCGGCAGGGCGCCGGAATCAACTGGAAGCACGATTACTGAGAAAAGCCGGGGAAGAGGGAACTACAGGTCGTTCTCGGCCTCGGAAGACGCGGGCACGGCCCTGGCGGCCGTGGCGAAGATCTCCTGCAGCGCCTTGCCCCTGTCCTGGGCCAGCTGCTTCCATTTCTTCTTTTCCTTCTTCACGGCTTCGATGGTCTGCAGCAGGTCCTGAATGGTGTGGGCCGGGTATCCGTATTTGCCGTGCTTGCCCTTGCGCAGCTCTTCGTCGTTGCGCTCCTTGAGAGCCCGAAGCTGGCTGGAGGAAAGAATCATGGCTACCCGCTCACGGCCCGGACCTGGTCCATGTCCGTGTGGCCGTCCAGGACCTTGAGCATACCGTCCTGCTTGAGGCTGAGCATCCCCTCGACCACGGCCTGGGCACGGATCTCCTCGGTGGGCTTGCGATGCTTGATCTGCTGCTTGATGCCCGAGGAATTGGCCATGAGTTCATGGATGCCGAGCCGGCCCTTGTAGCCGCCGACGCACTGGGCGCAGCCGACCTTCTGGTAGAGGGTCCGCGAGCCTTCCAGAAACTCTTTGGCATGGATCTCCCAGCCTGGGCCGAATTCCAAGGCCATCTCGTCGAGCTCCTGCTGCGGCGGCGTATAGGGTTTCTTGCAGTTGGGGCACAGGGTCTTGACCAGACGCTGGGCCAGAACGCACAGCAGCGAGTCGGCGAAGTTGAACGGATCGAGGTCCATGTCGAGAAGGCGCGTCACGGTCTCGGGGGCGGAGTTGGTGTGCAGGGTCGAAAACACGAGGTGACCCGTGAGGGACGACTCAACGCCGATGTGCGCCGTCTCCTTGTCGCGCATCTCGCCGATCATGATCACGTCGGGGTCGGCGCGCAGGAAGGAGCGCAGGGCCGAGGCGAAGGTCAGGCCGATCTTGGGGTTGACCTGCACCTGCCGCAGGCCCTCCTGGGTGATTTCCACCGGGTCCTCGGCCGTCCAGATCTTGCGCTCGGGCGTGTTGATGTAGCTCACGGCCGAGTGCAGGGTCGTGGTCTTGCCGGAGCCCGTGGGGCCGACCACGAGGATCAGCCCGTAGGGCTTGTAGATGAGCTTCTCGAAGGCGGACTTGTTCCGGGGCAGCAGGCCCAGCTTGTCCAGGGGCAGGGGCTTGCCCGAGGCCAGGACGCGCAGGACCACGTCCTCCATGCCCTCCAGGGTGGGGATGGTGGCCATGCGGTATTCGACGACCTTGTTGCGATCCGGGAGCTTGATCTTGATCTTGCCGTCCTGGGGCAGGCGACGCTCGGCGATGTCCAGGCTGGCCATGATCTTCAGGCGCGAAACGATGGGCCGGGCCAGGGGCAGGCGCACCTTGCGGAACTCGTAGCACGTGCCGTCGAGACGAAAGCGGAACATGCAGAATTTCGAGTACGGGTTGGGCTCGATGTGGATGTCCGAGACGTTCTTACGCCAGGCCTCGACCAGCAGGGCGTTGACCATGCGCACGACCTCGCTGTCCGTGTCGCTCAGTTCCGCCTCGCCCTCATCGACGGCAGACACCACGTCGCCGGCTTCGACGTCCTCGTCGAAGGCCGCGGCCAGGTCCTCGCCGGCCCCGAACTGCTTGTAGAAATGCTCGATGTACTGCTCGATGTCCGCAGCCAGGGTGACCTTGGCCTGCACGTTCGACGTGCCGTAGATGAAGCGGATCTCGTCCAAACGCCCCAGATCGAAGGGGTTGGTCATGAGCACCGTGATGGTGTTGCCTTCCTGGGAAAACGGAATCCAGCCGTAACGCTTGAGAAAATCGGGGTCCAGCCGGCGCTTCTCGAACAGTTCGAAGGGCGGCTCCTTGGACGCGGAGAACGGCACGAACTCCGTGCCGTAGAAGCGGGCCAGGCTCTCGCCCAGGTCCTTCTTGGCGATCTTGTATTCCTTGAGCAGGACGCCGTCAGGGTCCTTGCTGTCGGCGGAAAGAACCTTGGAGAGCTGCTCGGCGGTGATGACGCCCTTGTCGAGCAGGAAGGAATAGCGGCTGCTGCTCGACGCCACGGGCCGCGGCGTGAGGGCCTTGATGCGTTGCTCAATGCCCGGGAAGTCGGGATCGAGGATGCGGACCTTCTCGAAGATGCGGCGCGCCTCAGCGACGTCTTCCTGATGCTGGTAGATGAGGCCGGCGCGGAAGTAGAGCTTGGCAGCGACCTTGGGCGGGTATTGGTTCTCCCCCAGCACCTTGAGGGTGACCTCGGCCTGCTCCTGGACCTTGCCAAGCTTGTTCAGGCTGTCGAGCATGAGCCTGACCAAGTCGTAGGTCCGCAAGCCCTGGGCATAGCCGCTGCGGCAGATGTTCAGCACACCCGCGTAGTCGTCCTTGGCAAAGAGGCCCCAGGCCTTGGACAGGAGTTGTTCCTCTGTCAAAGGGGTTGACATGCGTCTCGCTCACCCGTTGGTCGGCTGCCGGGCGGCCCGGGAGAAGGCCGCCCGGAAGCGGTGTTATTTCTTCAGCCAGGCCATCATGCCGCGCAGGCTGTCGCCGACCTGCTCCACCTGATGCTCGTGGCTCTGACGCCGGCGGGCCAGGAAGAACGGCAGGTTGGCCTTGTTCTCAAGGATCCAGTTGCGGGCGAAGGTGCCGTCCTGGATCTCTTCGAGGACCTTCTGCATGGCCTTGCGGGACTCGTCGTTGATGACGCGCGGGCCGGTCACGTAGTCGCCGTACTCGGCGGTGTCGCTGATGGAGTGGTGCATCTTCTTGAAGCCGCCCTCGTAGAGCAGGTCCACGATGAGCTTGAGTTCGTGCATGCACTCGAAGAAGGCGATCTCGGGCTGGTACCCGGCCTTGACCAGGGTCTCGAAGCCGGCGCGGATGAGTTCGCTCACGCCGCCGCAAAGCACGGCCTGCTCACCGAAGAGGTCCGTTTCGGTCTCTTCGCGGAAGGTGGTCTCAAGGACGCCGGAACGGGTCCCGCCGACGCCGGCAGCATAGGCCAGAGCCTTGGCCAGGGCCTGGCCCGTGGCGTCCTGGTGCACGGCCACCAGGCAGGGCACCCCGCCGCCCTTCTCGAACTCGCGGCGCACGAGATGTCCGGGTCCCTTGGGGGCGATCATGACCACGTCCACGTCCTTGGGCGGGACGATCTGGTTGTAGTGGATGTTGAAGCCGTGGCCGAAGACCAGGGTCTTGCCGGCGGTCAGGTTGGGCAGGATCTCTTCCTGGAAGACCTTGGGCTGGTACTGGTCCTGGACCAGGATCTGGATCATGTCGGCCTTCTTTGCCGCCTCGGCCGCGCTGACGGGCTCGAAGCCGTGCTCGCGGGCCAGGTGCCAGTTGGGGCCGCCGGGACGCTGGCCGATGATGACCTGCACGCCCGAGTCGCGCAGGTTCTGGGCATGGGCGTGACCCTGGCTGCCATAGCCGATGATGGCCACGACCTTGTCCTTGAGTATATTCAGATCGGCGTCCTTGTCGTAGTAAACTTTCATGGTTTCTCCTTCTCTCGTGGTTCGTGATGCCCGCTGTCGGGCCCCATTGCCAAATGGATCAGTCGGCGAGCTGCATGCTGCGCCGCATGGCCACGGTGCCGGCGCGGATGAACTCCTTCACGCCGAACCGCTGCAGCAGAGCCACGACGGCCTTGATCTTGCCCTGATCCCCGGTGATTTCGAGCGTCAGCTCGTCCGGGCTGACGTCGATGACCTTGCATCTGAAAATATCCGCGACCCTGAGCACCTCGGCCCGCTTGGCGTCCTCGGCGCCGACCTTCATCAGCACGATCTCGCGCTCCACGGCCTGCAGGTGGGTCAGGTCCACGACCTTGATGACCGTGATGAGCTTGTGCAGCTGCTTGATGATCTGTTCGATGATCTGTTCTTCGCCGCTGGTGCAGATGGTGATGTGGGAAATCCCGTTGTCCAGGGTCGGGCCGACGTTCAGGGACTCGATGTTGAATCCGCGGCCGCTGAAAAGGCCGACCACGCGGGACAGGACTCCGGGTTCGTTCTCGACGAGAATGGAAAGGACATGTCTCATGGCGGCCTCCTAAACCAGCAGCATTTCGGACAGGGCCGCGCCGGCCGGGACCATGGGCGCGACGTTCTCCTCGGGCTCCACGCGCACGTCGACGATGACCGGTCCCGGATAGGCGAAGGCCGCCTCCAGGGTCGCCTCCAGATCCTCGGGCTTGTCGACGAGATACCCCGCGGCGCCGTAAGCCTTGGCCAGGGCCACGAAGTCGGGGTTGGCGTGCAGGCAGGTGGAACAGTAGTTCTTCTGGTAGAAGAGCTCCTGCCACTGCCGGACCATGCCCAGGTAGCCGTTGTTGAGGATGACGATCTTGACGGGCACGTTGTAGCTCACGGCCGTGGCCAGTTCCTGGATGTTCATCTGGATGGACCCGTCGCCGGCGATGTCGACGACCAGCCTGTCCGGGAAGGCGAACTGCGCGCCGATGGCCGCCGGGAAACCGTACCCCATGGTCCCCAGACCTCCGGAAGTCAGGAGCGTGCGGGGCTTCTTGTAGGTGTAGAACTGCGCGGCCCACATTTGGTTCTGCCCCACCTCCGTGGAGATGATGGCCTCGCCCTTGGACAGCTTGTAAATCTTCTCCACCACCCACTGCGGCTTGATGGCCCCGCCGTTCTTGGCGTAACCCAAGGGGTGCTTGGTCTTCATCTCGGCCAGGGAGGCGTTCCAGTCGGCGTGCTTGTCCTTCCAGTCCACGTCTTTGATGCGGGCCACCTCTTCGAGCAGTCCTTCGAGCCCCTGCTTGCAGTCGGCCACGATGGGCACGTCCACGACCACGTTCTTGCTGATGGAGGTGGGGTCGATGTCGATGTGGATGATCTTGGCCCGCGAGGCGAAGGAGTTGACGCGGCCCGTGACGCGGTCGTCGAAGCGCGCGCCCACGGACACGAGCACGTCGCAGCTGTGGATGGCCATGTTGGCCGTGTAGGTGCCGTGCATGCCGAGCATGCCGAGCCAGTTCTGATGGTCGCCGGGATAGGCCCCCAGGCCCATGAGGGTCGTGGTCACGGGCAGGTGGAACTCGTCCGCCAGCCTGGTCAGCACCGCCGCGCTGTCCGAGGAGACCACGCCGCCGCCGGCATAGATGACGGGCTGGCGGCTCAGGGCGATGAGCTCGGCGGCCTTGCGCAGCTGCTTGCGGTTGGGGTTCACGTTGGGGTTGTAGCTGCGGATGCTGATGCTCTCGGGATAGGAAAACTCAGTGACGGCGTTGACCACGTTCTTGGGGAGGTCGATGAGGACGGGCCCCGGCCTGCCCGTCCGCGCGATGTAAAACGCCTGCTTTATGGTCGTCGCCAGGTCGGCGACGTTTTTGACCAGATAGTTGTGCTTGGTGCAGGGCCGGGTGATGCCCACGATGTCGGCTTCCTGAAAGGCGTCGTTGCCGATCAGGTGCGTGGGCACCTGCCCCGTGATGACGACGAGGGGAATGGAATCCATGTAGGCCGTGGCGATCCCGGTCACGGTGTTGGTCGCACCGGGGCCGGACGTGACCAGGCACACGCCCACCTTGCCCGAGGCCCGGGCGTAGCCGTCCGCGGCGTGGACCGCGGCCTGCTCGTGCCGGACGAGAATGTGCCTGATCGGGTGCTTGGGCAGTTCATCGTAGATGTCGATGACCGCGCCGCCGGGGAAACCGAAGATGAGGTCCACCCCTTCCCGCTTCAGACACTCCATCAGAATCTGGGCACCGGTGAGCACCATGGCTCCTATCCCTCCTGTTTCCTGTATTTTTCAAGCAGAGCCTGGATCCGGGTCTTTCCGGCCAGCTTCTTCTTCTTGTACTCCTTCACCTCGAGATCTTCCGCGGGAGAAAGCGCAGCCTTTCCCGAATAGCGCTCCAGGATCTTCTCGTAGCCCACATGTTCCTCCCACAGAGCCTTGAGTTCCTCGTCGTGACCCATGTGGGCCGCAATCAGTTCGAGGTCTTGCTGTTCCATAGGATGTCTCCTTAGCGTTATGGTTATCCTCATGCCCGGCCGGACAGGACGTCCCAGTCGGGCTCTTCCTCGGTCATCAGGAGCAGGTTCTTGTGCCGGGACCCGTGCCCGGACTCGATGACCACCTGCTGGGTCTTCATTCCGAAAAGCTCGGCCACAAATACTGTCAACGCGTTGTTGGCCTTGTTGTCAACCGCCGGGGCGCGCAGGCGGATCTTGAGATGGTCGCCGTGCATGCCCGCCAGCTCCGTCTTCTTCGCCCCGGGCTGCACCCAGAGGCTGATCCGCCAGCCGCCGTCCTTGGCCGGGCCGGCCCAGACCGGGCGGTCCTTCGCCACCGTCGCCCCCTAGAACATCATCTGCGACAGGAGTCGCGTCATGAAGACCTGGATGAACTTGATGGCCAGGACGACCACGAAGGGCGAAAAGTCGATGCCGCTGAAATAGGTGAACGGCATCCACTTGCGGATCCGGTAGAACACGGGCTCGGTCAGGGTCCGGATGCCGCGCACGATGGGATTGTAGGGGTCGGGGTTGACCCAGGACATGACCACCGCGGCGATGACCACCCAGAAATACAGGGACAGGACGCTGTCCACCACATAGTATACAGCCGTGATCAGGCTCGAAAAAACCGGCATGAAGCCTCCGTAAGAATATATTCTTCCTGCGCGGCGCTGGGGCGGGATACTCCGTGCGCCATGGCCGCGCAAGCGTTAATCGATTATCTCAAAAAATCCCCTTTCAAACCATTGCCGCAGTTCATGGAAACTGTCCACATGGAGTTGGGCGGCCAGTTGCCGGTTGCGGTAGGCCCAGAACGGCACCCCCGCCCGCACCGTCGTCTCCTGGTCCACGGACGAGTCCCCGAGGTAGGCCATGGCCCCCTCGCCCACGCCCCAGGCCTCGACGATGCGCCGCAGCCCCTCGGGGTCCGGCTTGGGCCGGGCGACCTTGGCCGCGGTCATGACCGGGTCGAAGTAGCCGGTCAGGGCGAAGCGTTCCAGGACCAGCTCCATGGAGTTCTTGCGGTTGGTGTTGACGGCCATGCGCACCCCGCGCCCGGCCAGGTCCTCCACCAGTTCGAAGAGCCCCGGCTCGGGGATCATGCGGTCGATGAAGTCGTTGTAGGTCATGTGCCCCTGGACCTCGGCCGCTCTGGCCCTGAGGTCCGGGGGAATGATCCTGGCCATGGCCGCGTCCACGGTGTGCATGAACGCGTACTCCTCGTCCTCGGGGCTCATGGGCTCAAGGCCCAGGGTCAGGAGGATGTGGTTGTAGTAGTGGCGATTGACGTCGCGGGAGTCGAAGAGGACCCCGTCGCAGTCGAAGACCACGCCGCGGACGAGCCGCAGGTCGATACGGCGGGGCCGGCCCGCACGAGATGGCATGGCTACCCCATGGCCTCCGGGAAATACTGCCCCGCCAGCTCGCGCAGCTTGAACTTCTGGATCTTGCCGCTGGCCGTCATGGGGTATTCGTCGAGGAAGGCCACGTACTTGGGAATCTTGTAACGGGAGATCTGCCCGCGGCAGAAGTCGCGAATGTCCTCGGTCCCGTAGTCGAAGCCCTCCTTGAGGATGACGAAGGCGCCGACCTCCTCGCCGTACTTGCGGCTGGGCACGCCGACCACCTGCACGTCCTTGATGCCCTCCATGCGGTACAGGAATTCCTCGATCTCGCGCGGGTAGACGTTCTCGCCGCCGCGGATGATCATGTCCTTGAGGCGCCCGGTGATGCTCAGGTACCCGTCCTCGTCCATGACGCCCAGGTCGCCGGAGTGCATCCAGCCGTCGGGATCGATGGCCTGGGCCGTGGCGTCGGGGTTGTTGTAGTAGCCCTTCATGACGTTGTAGCCGCGGCAGCAGACCTCGCCCTGCACGCCGGGGGCCACGGGCTCGCCCGTCTCGGGCTCGACCACGCGCACCTCGATCTCGGGCATGGCGCGGCCCACGGTGCGCGTGCGCTGCTCCATCGAATCGTTGACCCGCGTCTGGGTCATGACCGGGGACGTCTCGGTCAGGCCGTAGCAGATGGTGATCTCCTTCATGTTCATGACGTCCATGACCTTCTCCATGACCGGCACCGGGCAGGGCGAACCGGCCATGATGCCCGTGCGCAGGGACGACAGGTCGAACCTGGAGAAGGAGCGGTGTTCGAGCACGGCGATGAACATGGTCGGCACGCCGTAGAGGGCCGTGCACTTCTCCTCCTCAACCGCCGTCAGGACGAGCAGGGGGCTGAAGCCTTCGAGGATGACCAGCGTTGCGGCGTGGCTGATGGCCGCCAGGACGCCCAGCACGCAGCCGAAGCAGTGGAAAAGGGGCACGGGCAGGCAGACCCGGTCCTTGTGGGTGAACTTCTGGTTCTCGCCGATCCAGAAGCCGTTGTTGCCGATGTTGTAGTGGGTCAGCATGACGCCCTTGGGGAACCCGGTGGTGCCCGATGTGTACTGCATGTTGACCACGTCGTGCGCGTCGAGGGACGCTTGGCGGGCCCGGTAGTCCTCCTCGGCGGTCACGCGGCTCAGGGCCAGCAGCTCGGGCATGGAGTACATGCCGCGGTGCTTCTCCTGCCCGAGGAAGAAGACGCGCTTCAGGTCCGGGAACTTCTCGCTGCGCAGGTAGCCCCGCTCCTGGGTCTTGAGCTCGGGCACCAGCTCGTAGACCGTCTGCACGTAGTCCGTGTCGCGGAAGGAATCGATGAGCAGCAGATTCTCGCACTCGGACTGCTTGAGCAGGTATTCGAGCTCGGCCTTCTTGTAGAAGGTGTTGACCGTCAGCAGGATGGCCCCGATCTTGGCCGTGGCGAACTGGAATGCCACCCAGTACGGCACGTTGGTGGCCCAGATGGCGACCTTCTCGCCCTTCTGCACGCCCATGGCCATGAGGCCCTTGGCGAGGTTGTCGACCAGTTCGCCGAACTCCCGGTAGGTCATGCGGAAATTGCGGTCCACGTAGACCACGGCTTCGTTGTCCGGGTGCTGCATGATGGCTTCGTCGAGCATCTGCCCGAGGGTAATTTCTCGCAACGCTGGCTTGTCCATGACTCCCCCTTGGAATGATTCCGGACTATTCCGGAAAGTAGAGCACCGCATAGATGGAGGCCGGGGAGTCCCCGCTGCAGGCCACATGATGCGGAACGATGGAATTGAGATAGATGGAGTCGCCCTTGGACAGGGTCAGCACCTCGCGGCCGTAGGTGACCTCGATGGCGCCGTCGTGCACGACGATGAACTCCTCGCCCTCGTGGCTCGACAGTTTGCGCTCGGCGCAGGCCGACGGCATGAGCTCGACGAAAAAGGGCTCCATGTGCCGGTCGGTCTTGCCGCGCCCCAGGGAATAGAACTTCATGTCCACGGGGCAGTCCTTGCCGCCGAGCATGTTCAGGCCCGCCTCCCGTTCGCCCAGGCGCACGATGAGGGGGTCGTGGCCGAGTTCGTCGTCAAGGAAGGTGCCCATGCGCACGCCGAGACCGCGGGCGACCTTGAGCAGGGGTCCCAGGGACGGGTAGACCGAGTCCTCTTCGAGGGATTTGAGAAAGGAAAGCTGCAGGCCGGTGCGCGCAGCCAGATCTTCGAGGCTGATTTCGTTCATTTCCCGGAAACGTTTGATGCGTCTGCCGAGTTGCTCTTTGCTCATACTCAGGTCTCGCTGGTTAGGGTTGCTGGGACGGGGCCACGATGGTCAGGGGTTCGGACAGCTCGACCCGGACGCCGCAGAGCCGCTCCAGGCCGTCCTCGTCCAGCCGGCAGCACAGCAGGGCGCCGTCCTGACCGCAAGGGGAAAAATCCAGGTCCAGGGCCGCAAGCTCCCGCAGCACGTCGGCGTCGGTCACGAACAGCCGTGCGTCCCGGGGCAGGAAGCACAGCAGGGACGGCAGCAGGGATTTCCAGGGCAGCTCCGCGCCGGCCCGCGGGAAGATGACCTCGTCGGGCACGCCGAGTTCCGCGAAGCTCTCCTCGTCGTCAAGACCCAGCACCGCGGCGAACCCTTCCCGGGCCGCCTCGAACCGACCTTCCTGCTCGCGCATGGCCACGAACTGCTCCTCGCGGGAAAGGGCCATGGCCAGCAGAACCTGGGCCTGACGGCGCGGGTCGGCCGCCTCGGGTTCGGCGCCGCCAAGGAGCTGCGACCGGAATTCCAGGCTCGTGCCCGTGAAGAAATTGTCCAGTCCCGCGGCCTGGTAGGCCTTCATGTCCGAGACTCGCGGAAACCGCTCCCCGAACTCCATGTAGCTGCGCAGCAGCGCGCGCACCTCGGCCGGCGAACAGGGCAGGCTCTCGGGCCGCCAGCGCGGCCGGTCCGTGGCCATGTCCACGCCGGGGTCGAAAAAGACGAGCCCCTCGGGCAGGGGCCCCTGGCCCAGCCTCGGGTGCATCCAGGGAAAATGCACGAGCATTGCGGTCATATGATCTCCTTAAACCGTATCCGCGACAGAACCCGCCAGCACGAACCTGCGGCATCGCCCGGGGCATAAGGGCATGCGCAGCAGGCAGACGCCGTCCAGGAAGTGCGCGCAGGGCACCTCCCCGGCCTCGCCCGGCAGGGGGACGAAATTTGCACAGTCGAGGCCAATGTTCAAGGCCGCATCCACGCGCCGCTCCCAGATTCGCCCGGCCTCCTCCGAAGACAGGCCCAGGCTCTCGCCGCGGACCACGAAGGCGTCGAAGCTGTCCGCGAGGGCCTGCAGCGCGGCGCAGGCGAAAGCCGTGTGGAGGCCGGGGTTGAGACGCTCCTCGTAGAGGCAGCGACCCGCCGCCCAGAAGCGGCAGCCCTTGCCCGGCAGCGGAAGCGGCGGGCTCACGCAATCACCCTTCCGAAGGCGTCCGGATGCCGCGGGCATGGCCTCAGGCTATTTAGGGAATACATTCCATCCATCCGGAAACCAAGATTTTTCTTCGTCACCCAATTGTTGACCTGCCCGAAGGGCTATGTGTATATGAGGCGCATTCATTTCCGAGGAGGCATACATGTTCGGCATTGGCATCCCAGAGCTTCTCATCATTCTGGTCATCGTCCTGGTCATTTTCGGGGCCAACAAGTTGCCTGAAATCGGTTCAGGTATGGGCAGGGCCATCAAGAACTTCAAGAAGGCCACCAGCGAGCCTGAAGAAATCGACGTGACGCCCAAGTCCGACTCGAAGGACACGACGGATAAGAAAGACTGAATTTCAGACGGTTGAAATCGAAAGAATCCCGGCCTCGGCCGGGATTCTTGTTTTCAAAAGCCCCCTACCTGACCCGCACCGTCAGCCCCTGGGCCTTGGCCGCGTCCTCCAGGCGCCGGACCAGGGCGTCCCTGGACCCGGTCGTGATCCGCCACACGCCGGCCAGTCCCTGCCCTTCCATTTCCACGCCGATCAGGGCCTTGCGCTCGATCTCCGCGTTCCAGCCATCCATGAGACGGTCGAACTCCATGGGCCCCATGCTCGAAAGCCAGCCGGAGATGCGGACCTCGACCCCGGCCCCGCTCCCCCCGGCTTGCGCCGGCCGGGAAAAATAGTCCTTCCAGACCGCCAGCCAGACCTCGTCCAGGGTCTTGGCCGAGCGGGTCGTACTCCACTCCCCGAGGCTCAGCACACCGGTCCAGTCCCGGCCCTGCGACAGGGTCAGAACCGGCACGTCCACGCCGGCGGCGGCCACCGGGGCGAGTCCCGAGAGCTCCTGAAGCGCGCCAAGTCGCTTGGTGCGCGAAGGCTCCACGCCCGACAGGCGGAGCACGTACGGCAGCGGACCCGTCAGGGTGGAGAGCACGCCCAGGTCCCGCAGACGGGTCTTGAGGACCGCGCCATGAACCCGCACGTCGAGCGTCAGCGCCTCGCCCGTGGCGTTGCCCCCGGCCGTGGCGTTGCCGACGTCACCGAACGTTTCCTTGTAGCCCAGGACCAGGGTGTCCCGCTCCTTGGCCAGGACGCCCATGACGGCCTTGAGCCGCGCCGGCGTCAGCGCCGGGCCCAGGATGGCCTGAGTTTCCAGGGCCAGGGCCTCGTCGAACCCGCGCCCCACGGCCGCGGCCCTGTCCTCGCCCTGAACCAGCGGCACCGTCACGCGCTGGTCCGCCAGAACCAGGGTGGACCAGAGCATCAGGGCCGCAACCACACCGAAAACGCGTCCTTGCATGGATACACTCCTTCGTAAAAATCTGTAGCGCGAGGGTCGGTCTGCCGCAACCCGGCCCTTACGCCGGGGACTCCAGGAACGCCCTGGCCCTGGCCGCCATCCCCTCGAAATCCGCCGGGTCGTGCCAGGCGATGTCCCCGTCCTTGTTGAACCAGGTCAGCTGGCGCTTGGCATAGGCCCGCGTGCTGCGCAGCCAGTCGGCCCGCGCCTGGGCCATGTCCAGGCCGTCCAGGAGCACGGCCAGCAGTTCGGGGCAGCCGATGCCCGAAAACCCCGGCGCGTCCCGGTGCGGGCAGCCGTCGTAGGCCAGACGGACCTCGTCCAGGGCGCCGGCTTCGAGCATGAGTCCGATGCGGCGCTCCAGACGCGGGGTCAGCGTCGCCAGGTCCGTGCGCAGGCCGATCTTGAGGGCGCGCAGCCCCTCCGGGCGGCGGGTCTGGCCGTGCCACCAGGTCAGGGTCCGGCCCGTGGCGGCGAAGACCTCCAGGGCGCGGCAGATGCGCTGCGGGTCGTTGGGATGGATTTTGGACGCGTAGTCCGGGTCCACGCCCCGCAGACGGGCGTACAGGACCGGCGACCCGACGGACGCGCACTCCCGCGCCAGTTCCTCGCGAATGCGCGGGTCGACGTCCGGGATGGGCGCCAGGCCGTCGACGAGGCTCTTCAGGTAGAGGCCCGTGCCGCCTACGAGGATGGGTACGAGGCCCTCGCTGCGGTAGGCCTCGGCCCGGGCCAGGATCTCGGCCGCGAAGGAGCCCGCCCGGACGGGCTGGTCCACGGGCAGGTAGCCGTAGAGGGCGTGGGGACAGACGGCCTGCTCCTGCGGCGTGGGCTGGGCCGTGACGATGCCGAGGCCGGCGTAGACTTGGCGGGAGTCGAAGTTGACCACCCCGCCGCCCAGAGCCCCGGCCAGGGCCAGGGCCGCGGCGGTCTTGCCCGTGCCCGTGGCTCCGACCAGACAGACGAGACTCGTGACGCTCATGCCCTGGCGGGCCCCCCGGCGGGCAGAGCGGCCGCGCCGGAACGGGTCTCGGCCAGCCGATCCTCGATGTGGGCCTGGATGGACTCGGGCACCAGCCCCTCGATGACCCCGCCGAGCTTGGCCACGTCCTTGATGATGGAGGAGCTGATGTACAGCCAGCGGTAGTCCGTCATCATGAAGACGGTGTGGATGCTGGGCTTCAATTTGCGGTTCATGAGGGCCATCTGGAACTCGTACTCGAAGTCCGAGACGGCGCGCAGGCCGCGCAGGATGGTGTTGGCCTGCGTGCCGGGCACGTAGTCCACCAGCAGGCCCGAAAAGGCCTCGACCTCGACGCGCAGCTGCCCGCGGAAGACCTCGCGGATCATGTCGACGCGTTCGTCGAGGGTGAAGAGCGGGTTCTTGCCCGAGTCCCTGGCCACAGCCACGATGATGCGGTCGAAGACCTCGAGGCCCCGGCGCACCAGGCTCAGGTGTCCGTTGTGGAAGGGGTCGAAGGTGCCGGGGTAGACGGCGATGCGCTCTGATTTCTGCGCCATATGCAAATCCTTGTCTGTCCGTAGAGTTTGTCGCGAAGGAGCGCCAGGTCCGGGTGCGGGGGGGCGTCGAAGGCCAGCCCCGCCTCCACCTCGGCGCACAGCAGCCCTTCGCGCGCAAGTACGTTTCGGTCAAGCAGCAGCCGCAGGGCCGGCAGAAAAAGGTCCTTGCCGTAGGGCGGGTCGATGAAGACCAGCCCGAAGGAGCCCGTACCGTCCCCGCCCAGCCAGCGCGCGGCGTCGCCCTTGACGATCCGGAAACGCTGCCGCGCGACGCCCAGCTCATCGAGGTTGGAGCGGATGAGGGCCGCGGCGTGGGCGGCCTTCTCGACAAAGACCGCTTCCGCCGCGCCGCGGCTCAGGGCCTCGATCCCCAGGGAGCCGCTGCCGGCGAAGATGTCGGCCACCCTCGTCCCGCCCCAGTCCACACCCTGGGATTCGAGCATGGAGAAGAGGGACTCGCGCACCTTGCCCGTGGCCGGGCGATAGCCCGGCCCCTCGGTGGTGCGGATGCGCCTGCCGCGGTACTCCCCGGAGATGATGCGCACGGACTAGGCCTTACCGTTCTTGCGCTTCTGCTCGAACATCAGCTCCGAAAGGATGGAGGTGAAGCGCGCGTTGATATCCAGCAGGTTGCCGCGGATCTCCACCTGGTTGGACAGGCCCATGCGCTGGATGAACTCCACCCGCTCCCGGACCTGATCCAGCTTGTCGGTCGTCTCCTCCAGCAGGTATTCCCAATCGATGCGCGGGGCGGCCAGGGACGGACGCGCCGTCAGCTCGAAACGCCCGCCCTTCTCCAACAGGCACTCGTCCAGATAGTCCGGGATGTGCACGGCGTACTTGAACTTCTCGCGGATGAGCTCGGCCAGGACCTTCTGCCCGGAATGCTCGCCGTGGACCAGGTAGATCTGCACATCGGGATTGCGGAAGTGGGACAGCCAGTCGAGGATCTGCGACTGCCCGGCGTGCCCCGAAAAGCCGCCGATAGTGAAGACCTTGGCCTTGACCGAAAGCTCCTCACCCAGGATGCGGATGGTCTGGGCGCCGTCGACGATGCGCCTGCCCGGCGTGCCCTCGGCCTGGAACCCGACGAAGACGATGGACGCCCCCGGCTTCCAGATGTTGTGCCGCAGGTGGTGCTTGATGCGGCCCGCATTGGCCATGCCGCTGCCGGCGATGACGATGGCCGGACCCTGGGAGGTGTTGATGGCCCGGGACTCCTCGGCCGTCAGAGTGTAGCGCAGGTTGGGCAGTTCCAGGGGGTTCTCGCCGTTCTTGACCCGCTGCTTGGTCTCGTGGTCATAGTAGTCCCAATGCCGCCGGAAGATTTCGGTCGCCTTGATGGCCAGGGGGCTGTCCACGTAGACGGGCAGGTCCTCGGGCAGTTTCCCTTCCTGGCGCAGGAGATAGAAGGAGTACAGCAGCTCCTGGGTGCGCTCCACCGCAAAGGCCGGGATGATGACCTTCTCGCCGCGCTCGTAGCTGTAGGCAATGGCCTCGGCCAGTTCCTGCCGGCTCTGGGTCTCGTTCTTGTGGTTGCGGCTGCCGTAAGTCGACTCCAGAAAGAGGAAATCGGCATGCTCCACGGTCTGCGGGTTGCGGACCAGAAGCTGGTTGGGGCGGCCCAGGTCGCCGGAAAAGACGAGCTTGGTCTCCTCGTCCCCCTCCTTGACCCACAGCTCGATGAAGGCCGAGCCCAGAATGTGTCCCGCGTCGTTAAAGACCACGCGTATGCCGGGGGCCGGCTCGAATGCCGTGCTGTACTCCTCGATTTTCAGCTGCTTCAGGACCTTCTGGGCCTGCTCCACGGTGTAGAGAGGCTCCACGGGCCGGTCGCCGGCGCGCATTTTCTTGGTGCTGCGCCACTGGGCGTCGGTCTCCTGGATGCGCGCGCTGTCCTCGAGCATGATGGTCAGCAGGTCGCGGGTCGGCGCGGTGGTGTGCACCCGGCCCTTGAACCCCTTGGCCGCCAGGCGCGGCAGCAGTCCCGAATGGTCGATGTGGGCGTGGGTCAGAAGAATGAAATCGAGGGCTTCGGGACGGTACACGCCGTTCTCGTCCCAGTTGCGCGCCTCGATGACCCTGTTGCCCTGGTGCATGCCGCAATCGATGGCGAAACGGGCGTGTTCGCACTCGAGCACGTAGCACGAGCCCGTCACGGTCCTTGCCGCGCCAAGAAACGTTATCTTCATTCTTTTCTCCCTATATTCCAAATGGATGAAAACAATGCCCCGCAACCCATTGCCCTTGAAGGGCCGGGTGTGCTAGCCCCGAGGACACGCCGTGTCCCATGACGGGGCGACAACCTTTTTGCCAAGACGAACCAACCCATGATCAATCTGGACAAACTCAGCGACCGGGATCTGCCCCCTCTCAAGCCGATGGTCATCCGGCTGTGGCAGCTCCTCAATGCCCCCAACACCCGCCTGCAGGACATCGTCGAGGCCATGAGCGCCGAGCCCGTCCTGTGCGCCCGGATCATGGCCATCTCCAACTCGCCCATGTACCGCGGCCTCGACGAGATCACCTCGCCGCAGAAGGCGCTTGTGCGGCTGGGTCTGAACGAGGTCAAGGGCATCGTCTACTACCTGACCCTGGCCGACTCGGTCACCAAGAACGCATTCCCGCCCTCGTTCTCCATACGGCGCTTCTGGACCCACAGCCTGAGCACGGCCCTCTTGTCCAAAAAGCTCATCCAGTACTACCCGAGCCTCTTTCCCATGTCCCCGGAAGAACAGGACGGAACATACCTGGCCGGCCTGCTGCACGACATCGGGTACGTGGTCATGGCCACCCTGATGCCCGGAGAGTTCACCGTGATGACAAAGATCTGGGAAGAGGGTGGACGGGACCCCATGGCCGTCGAAGAGAAACTCTTCGGCGTCAGCCACCCGCTCCTGAGCGCCAAGGCTTTGAAGCTCTGGAAATTCCCGAAAAACGTGCAGCTCGCGGTCTACGCCCATCACCGTGCTGTGGCCCAGGACTCCCCCCCCTCCATCATGCTCATCAAGCTGGCGGACTACCTCGCCACCAAGGCCGGGTACCACTTCAACCCCATGTTCACGGCGGACATGAAGGGCCTCGGCGTCCCGCTCTTCCTGCTCGAAAACGACTACCAGCCCGTGGTCGATGAAGTGGCCCTGAAGGTGGAGACGCTCGTCAACCAGGCCTTCGCCTGAGGTTCAGGGGGCCGTGGTGCAGCGCAGTTCGAGATCGACGGCGCCCGTGTGCCCCATGACCCCTTCGGGCGCAGGCTCGTTCATCCTCTCGCAGACCCAGTTCCACAGCACGTCGCTCGTCCGGTCGAACTGCCTGTAATCGCCCAGCACCCGCACGCACAGATACCGTGCGGCCAGGGCCATGCGCGCGGCCGGGACGTCATCCTGAAATTGGTATTCTCCGATGGCCGCGCCGAGCCGGGCCAGCATGGACCGCGTGCCCTCCTCGTCGAGGTCGGGGGAGACGAGGCACAGGAACCCGTTGTCCATGGACGCCAGCCGGTCGTAGTTGCGCAGCTGCCGGCGCAGGGAGGCCCAGATGCCGTTCTTGAACCACTCCATCCAGCCATCCCCGTAGTTCAGACGCAGGTCCGCCAGACCTGGCACCGAAAGGACGCTCAGGGAAACCCACCCTTCCCGGCGGCCGATGCGGTTGACCTCCTCGCCCAGATAGATGCGCAGGCCATCGGGCGTCAGCAGGCCCGTCTCCCTGTCCAGCAGGCGCGACGCGCCGTACTTCCGGCACAGGGACATGGCCCGCAGGGCCCGGCGCATTCTCCATTCCAGCTCCAGGTCGAGGCAGGGGGCGGCGATGACGTCGTCGACCTCGTTCTGGCTCGAAAAGATCGGGATCATATCGGCCTGGGGGCCCGACAGGATGATGTAGGCAGGGGTCAGGGAACGCCTGGACTCACGGGCCCGGACCATGGCGCAGAGTTCCAGGCCCGAGATGTCCACCCCCAGGGAGGAGACGAGCAGGCAGTCGTAGGCGATGTCCTCGGTCAGGGCCACGGCCTTGAGATGGCCGCGCACGTGATCGACCTTCAGATCGAGCCGCCGCAGCACGGCGATCATTTCCCGCGCGACGTCGTCGTCGGGCTCCACGAGCAGGAACGTGAACCTGTCCTTGTCTTCCATGGTCTGGGTCATGAGCTGCGCCTTTGCGTTACGGGGGGTTGGATGCACGGATGCCTGGAACCGCCATCGCCTTCGGGTAGCAGACCCGGGGGCGCCTTGTCCACAGACCCGGCGCGGGGCCGGGCCCTTGGGTTTTGCCCTCGGACGCGTTATGGTGTATGGCCCCTGTCCACAGTGGACACCACACATGCATAATCCTTTCAAATCGCTGGAAAAAGATCCAGGCCTCAAGGCCAGGATGAAAAAACGACGCAAGCCCGCGGCCACGGCGCCCGCTCCGGCCGAAGGCCCTCGGGAAAAATCCGAGGACGAGCTCTTCCTGCACGCCTTCTCCGACGTGGTCCCCCTGAACAAGGGCGGCCGCGACGTGGCACCGGCGGCGGCTCCGCCCCAGGCGGCCCCCGCCCCTCAGCCGACCTTCGCCAGGCTGCTGGAGGAAAACATCGAGTTCGAGATGGACTACACCCACGAGTTCATCACCGGACAGATCCGGGGGCTGGATCCCAAGATCTTCCGCAAGCTCAAGGGCGGGGAGTTCAGCGTGCAGGCCCACCTGGACCTGCACGGCATGAACGCCGACCAGGCCAAGCTCGCTGTCCTTGACTTTCTGCGGCGCTGCTACATGGAAGGCAAGCGCTGCGTGCTGCTCATTCCCGGGCGCGGCCGCAACTCCCCCATGGGCCAGGGCGTGCTGCGCCAGGAGCTGACCGCCTGGCTGACCCAGGCCCCCCTGAAGCGCGTCGTACTGGCCTTCACCACCGCCCTGCCCAAGCACGGCGGCAGCGGGGCCATCTATCTCCTGCTGCGCCAGGTGCGCAAGGACAGGGGCAAGATCGTCTGGGAAGACGTCTTCGTCGATCTGGACGGCTGAATTTCATTCATCTGCATCACCAAAGGACCTGAACATGGGCTTTTTCTCCCGCATCAAGAAACTCTGGGGCTCCGAAACCGAAACGCAGCCCCAGGCCTCCTCGCCGCCGCAGGCCCCCGAGGCTCCGGAACGTCCCGAAGCAGCCCCCCCGCATGAAGGGGCCCCGACACCGCCCGAGCCGCCCCGCAGCGAAGCGCAAACTCCGGAACCCACCCAGGCTGTCCCGGCCGACGAAGCGACGCGGGACGCCGAGCCCGCAAAGCCCACGGAGCCGCAGCAACCTGCCGAGCCCGCGCGCAAGGAAGGCGGCTGGCGCAGGCTTTTCGGTTTCGGCGGCGAAGAGACCACGGAAACGGTGCCCGTCCCGACGGAGCCGACCGAACCGGCTGAGCCGGCCGTGCTCTTCCAGGAAAAGCCCACGGCCAAGGCCGCCCTGGAGCCCTGGCAGCAGGCTCTGGTGCAGGCCCTCGGCGAGGCCGAGCCCAAGCTTTCGACCTGGATGACGCACATCCTGGACGGCGTGACCAAACGCGGCGACGCCCTGTGGGGCCGCCTGCGCTTCCTGTTCGCGCAGTTGGACGTGCCGACGGCCGAGGCCGAAGATTTCATCGCCCGCTTCGACACGTGGCTCTCGGACATGGACTACGACCATGTGGACGAGTTCCGTTCGGAACTGCAGTACCGCATGGCCCTGGCCCTGGAGCTGGAGGACGAGGAGGACGAGCGCAACCGCCTCTTCCTGAAGCTCTCGGCGGGCCTCGGCAAGACGCGCGAGCAGCTGACCATGCGCATCGACAGGCTCCTGTCCATGGCCGGAGGCTACGACGACGCCTTCTGGGAAGAGCTGGAGGAGATTCTGCTCATGGCCGATGTGGGCGTCAGCGCCACGCAGGAGCTCCTGAAGCGCCTGCGGCCCAAGGTCCGCCAGGCGGGCGGGCGCGACGCCGCGGACTTCAAGGCCCTGCTCAAGGAGGAACTGGCCGCGGTCTTCCTGGAGCCCAAGGCCCCCACGGTGCCCCAGGCGCCCGAGGTGGTGCTCATGATCGGCGTCAACGGCGCGGGCAAGACCACGACCATCGCCAAGCTGGCCCACCGCGCCCAGATGCAGGGCCGCAAGGTCCTGGTGGCGGCCGGCGACACCTTCCGCGCCGCGGCCATCGAGCAGCTGCAGGTCTGGTCCAAGCGGGTCGGGGCCGGCTTCTACGCCAAGACCCACGGCAGCGACCCGGCGGCCGTGGCCTTCGAAGCCGTGGATTACGCCATGAAGGAGGGTTACGACCTGGTCTTCGTGGATACGGCCGGACGCCTGCAGACCAAGCACAACCTCATGGAGGAGCTGAAAAAGATAAACCGCGTCCTGGGCAAGAAACTCGACGGCGCGCCCCACCGCACCGTCCTGGTGCTGGACGCCACCACGGGCCAGAACGCCCTGTCCCAGGTCAAGCTCTTCTCCCAGGCCTCGCCCGTGGACGAGGTCATCCTGACCAAGCTCGACGGCACGGCCAAGGGCGGCATCATCGTGGCCATCGCCCTGGAGTTCAAGATCCCCATCAGCTTCGTGGGACTGGGCGAAAAGATGGAAGACCTGCGCCCCTTCTCGGGCCAGGAATTCGCCAGCGCCCTCTTCGACTGAAAAAACGCGGGCGGGATCATGGTCCCGCCCGCATCGTCCTACTTCCCCGTCGCATCCCCCAGCGCCCGCCGGAGGCTCTCCACCCGCCGCCTGTTGACGCCCAGGTCCCACCAGCCAGTGCGCGAAGCCGAGCGCACCTGAACCACGTCGCCGTCCCGGCGGCATTCCAGATCGTCCACGAAGCCGAAGAGGCGGGAACGGAAGGTGGCGTGCAGGTACCCGCCCTCCTCGCGCTCGATGCTGCCGCCGAGCGAGACGATCGCCTCGCGCAGCCGCACCCAGCCGTCTTCGCCGGTCACGGGCAGGGGCGGGGCGCTCCCTTCTTCGGAGTTCACGCAGTTGGGCGAACCGGGACAGGCGCGCAGCCTGCCGCCGTCCGGGCCCGAAGGCCCGGCCGCGGCGCAGGACGCCAGGCCCAGACAGACCGCAAGGGCAAGAC
This sequence comes from Desulfomicrobium salsuginis, assembly GCF_054657795.1. Taxonomy (NCBI): domain Bacteria; kingdom Pseudomonadati; phylum Thermodesulfobacteriota; class Desulfovibrionia; order Desulfovibrionales; family Desulfomicrobiaceae; genus Desulfomicrobium; species Desulfomicrobium salsuginis. Next base: position 416,662 of record NZ_BAAHYA010000001.1, read on the forward strand.
ACGGGGCAATCCGGAACATGCTTCCTCCAGGGTTACGATGCAGGAAAGGACAGACGGACCGCCTCGACGGCGCGGACATCGACGAAGTCCCACTCCGGCGGCAGTTCCGCCGTGAAACCAGGCATGTCCAGCCTCCAGTGGTGCAGGAAAAGACCGCCATGCTCGCCAACGCCATAGACGGGGTCGCCGACGAGGGGGTGCCCGGCATGGGCCAGATGGGCGCGGATCTGGTGCCGCCGCCCCTTGAGGATTTGGACCAGGACCAGGGTGTTCCCCTCCACGGCGCGCACCGGGCGGACCACCGTATGGCGCAGGACTTCGTCCTCCTGCCCGGTGACGCGCACCACGCGGCGCTTGTCGTCCAGGATCAGCCCCGTCAGTTCAAGCTCCCCCACGCAGCCATGGACCAGGGCCAGGTACCACTTGCGCACCAGCCCGGCCTCCTGCCACCCCTTGTACAGGGCGGCCTCCCGCTCCCCGACGGCGGCCAGGACCAGCCCGCCAGTCAGCAGGTCGAGACGGTTGAGGAGACGCCACCCGGCCAGGCCCAGCCCCGGCAGGCACCCTTCAAGGCTGTTCCCGCCGCGCCCGGCCACGGTGTGCACCCCGCCGGGCTTGGAGATGGCCGCAAACCCCATGGCGCTGAAAACGACCTCGACGCCGGCGACGTCGCAGACGCCTGGGCCCGCGTCCGCCGGTTCCTCAACGCTGACGAGCTGGCCGGGCAGCACCAGTCCGCCCTTGGCCAGCGGCCGGCCGTCGACCAGGACCAGGCCGGCCTCGATCAAGGCCCGGCTGCGCCTGATCCCAAGGCCGAGATTGGCGGCCAGGACCTTGTCCAGCCGCTCGGGGGAAAGATGCGCGGGGTGCGGGAACGTGCTCATGTGCGCTTGCGGTGCCGGCCCTGATGCGTGCTGCGGCAGGGTCATTGCTGGGGGTAGCCGGGCTTTTCCCGCTCCACGATGGACATCCAGGCCACGGTCAGTTCCCGGTCCCACTGCGTGCCGGCCCCGCGTTCGAGTGCGTACATGACCTTGTCCATGGGCAGGGCCTGCCGGTAGGCCCGGTTGGAGGTCATGGCCTCGTAGCTGTCGGCCAGGCAGATGATGCGGGCCAGGAAGGGGATCTCGTCGCCGGCCAGACCATCGGGGTAGCCCTGGCCGTCCAGGCGCTCGTGGTGGTGGTAGATGAGGCCCGTGATGTCCTTCATGGCCTCGACCTGGCCGAGAATCTCGCGGCCCATGACGCTGTGGCGCTTCATGATCTCGTACTCGTCCTCGGTCAGGGCGCCCGGCTTGTTCAGGATGTGGTCGGGGATGCCGATCTTGCCGATGTCGTGCAGCATGCCGGCCATGTGCAGAAGGTCGATCTCCTTGGTCCCCAGCCCCAGCGCCCGCGCCAGCCGGCAGGCGTACTCGGCCACGCGTTCGGAGTGCCCGCGGGTGTAGTAGTCCTTGACCTCCACGGCCTGGGCAAAGGAGCGGATCACGTCCTGGTTCATGGTCCGCAGACGCGAATAGAGGTGCGAGTTCTGCAGTGCCGAGGCCGTGTGGGAGGCGAAGACTCCCAGAAGCTGGAGGTCCTGCTCGCGGTACAGGGCGTTTTTCTCGTCGCGCACCAGCGCGATGACGCCGACCCGCTTGTGCGGCAGGTCCAGGGGCACGGCCATGACGGAATACGGGAAGCCCTGCGGGAAAAATGCGATATTGAAGGAGGATTGCCGCAGGGTGAACTGGTCCAGCAGGTAGGACCGGCCGTGGCGCATGATCTTGTCGCACAGCTTCGTCACGAAGACGCGCAGCAGTTCGCTCGTTTCCAAAAGCCGCCCCTGGATGCGGCAGGGCTTTTGCTCCATCATCTCCGGCATGAGCAGGCAGATGGCGTCGGGCGTGAAATTCTCGCGCAGGTGGCTCAGGAACTCCTCGACCACGGCCAGATGGTTGAGCTGGCTGCCCAGGCGCTTGCTCAGGCCAAGCATGCGCACCACGGCCGAGAGCTTCTCCTGCTCCTTGCGCAACCGGCGCTGCTCCATGACCGAGCGCACGCGCAGCAGCAGGTGCTTGATGTCGAAGGGCTTGGCGATGTAGTCGGCCGCCCCGTTCTTCATGAGGTCCACGGCCGTCTCGGTGGTGCCGTAGCCGGTGATGACCAGGAAGTCCGAGTCGATGTTGCGCTGGCGGATCTGGCTGAGGAGATCCTGGCCATTCATGGCGGGCATGCGCAGGTCGCTGATGACCAGATCGAAACAGCGCTCGCAGGCCTTGGCCAGGGCTTCCTGCCCGTTGGCGGCCAGGGTGACGCGATACCCCGCCCCGCCGAGGGCCTCTTCGCAGATTTCCCTCAGGGCCGGCTCGTCGTCCACCACCAGCACGTGAAACGAAGAAGTCATCTTCCCACCTCTTCAACCAAACCGCCCCTGCCGGGCCGGCCTCGCCAAAGCCGTTGACGTTGGAACACGCCATTTTCGTATTTGAAAAACAATGACCTGACAACACGAGGCCTGGATGAAAATAATCCTTGCCAAGGAAAACCATCTTGGGTAGATGCCATTTCCTCATTCGGGATGTGGCTCAGTCTGGTAGAGCGCTGCGTTCGGGACGCAGAGACCGGAGGTTCAAATCCTCTCATCCCGACCATAAAAATCAAGGGCTTGGATATAAAAAATCCAAGCCCTATTTTTTTTGCACTCTTTTCCGGTAATACAAGGCGACCGGGAACCAGCATTTCACTGTTTGGCTCCGGAATGACGACCTTCATGTGCCGCCGTATCGGACCCTCCACAGCACAGCGGAGGGATTGGCGACCAACGTCCCGACGCGAGGAACCATATTGCGGGGAACATGAATCCGCGCCAGCAAGGAGACCGCATGAGCAAGAGACAAAAGCGGAAAAATATCAGACGGCAGAGCACAAAATCCGGATTGGCCCCTGGGACGCCGGTCTTCATCGGGGAACGCAAGCGGGAAACAACACGAATAGACATCATCGACTACGACGATGCCGCCCTCAATGAATTTCCGGACACAACCGTGGAGCAATGCACGCTTCTGGCCCAATCGGAAACGGTGACCTGGATAAACGTCATCGGCCTTCAAGATCTCGGGATGATCGAACTGATCGGCAAGCGCTTCAATCTCCACCCCCTGACCATCGAAGACCTCGTCAACACCAACCAACGTCCCAAGGCGGAGATCTTTCCCGACTATCTGTTCATCGTCCTGAAAATGATGAGCTACAACGAAACCGCCAATTCCGTGGACGTCGAACATGTCAGCCTCATTCTGGGCAAAAACTACGTCATCTCCTTTCTCGAAAACGAGGGGGATGTCTTCGATACGGTTCGTGCGCGCATCCGGTCTGCAAAAGGCCGGATACGGGCGATGCCGCCCGATTATCTCGCCTATGCCCTGATGGATGCCGTGGTCGATCATTATTTCCTCGCCGTCGAGCGGATCGGCGATTTTATCGAGGATATCGACGACCGTCTCCTAGCTGATCCCCAGCCTGATGACGTGCAGGAAATTCACCGCCTCAAACGCGAGATACTGATTTTGCGCAAAGCGGTTTGGCCACTGAGAGAGGAAGTGGGCGCTATCGAAAAAAGCGAATCACCGCTCATTCATCATGAAACCCGCATTTTTCTTCGCGACCTCTACGATCACACGATCCAGGTCATCGATATGGTGGAAACCTTCCGGGACCTTTTGGGCGGCATGCATGACACCTATCTTTCGAGTGTCAGCAACCACATGAACGAAATCATGAAGGTGCTTACGATAATCGCGACCATTTTCATTCCGCTGACGTTCATCGTCGGAGTTTATGGAATGAATTTCGAACACATGCCCGAGTTGAAATGGCCATGGGGATATTATCTGATCTGGCTGGTCATGGCCGGTGTAGGCGTCGGCATGGTGCTGTTTTTCAAACGCAAGAAGTGGATTTGATGGTCCGCCGTGACCATTGGGCCCACCCGGCACCATTGAGGCCTCTCAGCAACTCGTAACCGTCTCCCCCTGATGCGGATTTTCCCCGCTACAGACGCTCTGGTCCTTGGTTTCCAGAAAATGCTTGTCTGGGCCTGCGGAAAGAGGCATACGTTTCAGTGACACTGAACATTTTCCCAAGGATTTCCGGACCATCATGCAGAGTATGTTCGCTGATTCGCCCTCCTCTCCGGAAACGCGGCGGAACAAACCTTCCATCCTGCTCGTCGAGGACAACGTCATCGTCGCCTTCGACATGCAGCAGCGCCTGCAGCAGCTCGGGTACGCGGTCCAGGGCATCGTCGCTTCCGGCGAGGAGGCCGTCGAGACCGTAGCCCGGCAGGAGCCGGCCCTCATCCTCATGGACATCTTCCTCGACGGCCGCATGGACGGCATCGAGGCCGCCCAGAAGATCCTCGAAAAGAGTCAGATCCCCATCATCTTCCTCACGGGCCATGACGACGAGGAGACCCTGGGCCGCGCGAAGATCACCGAGACCTTCGGCTACATCATCAAGCCCGCCAAGCCGCGCGACCTGCATGTGGCCATCGAGATCGCCCTCTACAAGCACGCCGCCACCCAGGCCCTGCAGAAGAGCGAGCAGCAGTACCGGCTGCTCTTCAACTCCATGCTCAACGGCTTCGCCCTGCACGAGGTGATCCTGAACGACGCGGGGCGGCCCGTGGATCTCGTGCTGCTCGACGTCAATCCGGCCTTCGCCAATTTCTTCGAGTTGCCTGCCCAGGACATCGTCGGCCGCAGCCTGCGCGAGCTTTCCGACAGGGTCGAGCCCTTCTGGATAGACGTCCTGGGCAAGACCGCCATAAGCCGCCAGTCCATCCGCTTCGACGGCTTCGCCGCCTTTCTGGGCCGGCATTTCTCCATCGTGGCCTTCAGCCCCCAGGAACGTCAGGTGGCCGCCATCTTCGAGGACACCACGGCCCGCAAGGACGCCGAAAAGCGGCTGCAGCACCGCACCTTCCACGACGCCCTGACCAACCTGCCCAACCGCGCCCTGTGCCTGGACCGCATCAAGCAGGCCATGGACCGCGCCAGGGTGCGCGAGGACTATCTTTTCGCCGTCGTGCAGGTTGATGTCGACCGCTTCAAGGACATCAACGACAGCCTCGGGCATTTTGTCGGCGACACGCTCCTGAAGACCATCGGCCGCATCCTGCAGGACGAGGTATCGTCCATCGACACCGTGGCCCGGCTCGGCGACGACGAATTCGTGGTCCTGCTCGAAGAACTGCCGTCCAAGAAAAGCGCCGTGACCGCCATCAAGAAGATCAAGGCCGCCCTGAACCGCCCCCTGATCATCGAGGGGCACGCCCTGCACCTGAGCGCCTGCCTCGGCGCCCTTTTCGGCCCGAGCGATTACGAAACGCCCGAAAACTACCTGCAGGGCGCCAACATAGCCCTGCGCCACGCCCAGGAACAGGGACCGGACCAGCTGCGCTTCTACGCCCATGAAATGCAGGACAAGGCCCTGCGCAAGATGGACACGGAAAGCAGGCTGCGCAACGCCATCCGCGACAACGAACTGCATCTGGCCCTGCAGCCCATCTTCGCCATCGGCGAGGAGCCGGTCCTGACCGGCTTCGAGGCCCTGCTGCGCTGGAAGCCCGCGGACCGGGACTGGGTCTCGCCGGCGGAGTTCATCCCCATCGCCGAACAGACCGGCCTCATCCTGCCCATCGGACAGTGGGTCCTGGAACAGTCCTGCAGTGTCCTGGCCTCGTGGGCGACCACCTTTCCGGACAGCGGCCTGAGCATTTCCGTCAACCTTTCGGCCCGCCAGTTCTCAAGCCCGGACCTGGTGCAGAACATCTTCGACTGCATCCAATCCAACGGCATCTCCCCGTCGCTGCTGAAGCTCGAAATCACCGAGAGCGACGTCATGACCAACCCCGACATCACGGTCCAGAAGCTCAGACTCATGAAGGAGCTGGGCGTGGCGATCCTGGTCGATGATTTCGGGACGGGCTACTCGTCCATGAGCTACCTGCAGCGCTTTCCCATCGACACCCTGAAGATCGACCGCAGCTTCGTGACCCAGCTGGAGCAGCACGCCAACCGCGTCATCGTGCGCACCATCGTCAACCTGGCCCACAGCCTGGGCCTGTCGGTGGTGGCCGAAGGCATCGAGAGCGAGCGCCAGTACCAGGTCCTCAAGGAGATGGGTTGCGAATTCGCCCAGGGGTTCCATTTCTCGCGGCCCATCTTCCTCGACCAGGTCGAGGGTTTCATCGCCGCGTATTTCGCGCGCTGAAAAACGCCGGACTCCCTGCTGCCCTGCAATGGCATGGGCTGGCGAATGGGAATGGATGGGGAGGGGAAAACGGCGATGTGCGGGCTTCAGCGCCCGCACTCCTTGCATGTCTTGACCTGGAAGCGTTTCTGCAAGACCAGGCCCGTGTCGGTGCGGAAGAACAGCTTGCGGCCCACGTTGCCGCCCACGCTGGAGGCGCAGACAGCCACCCCCTCGCGGGCGAGGGCCTCCATGGCCGCCTCCACGTTGCGCTTCCCGGCCGAAGCGTCGCAGTTCTGGTGCAGGGGCGAGGCCCCGCCGAACACCTTGCACTCCAGGCTGTCCGGATAGATGCCCGCCTTGGCGAATTCCCGCAGCAGTTCCTTGATGGACGAGTCCACGTAGCGGAAGCGCTCGTCAGGCGCCGAGGTTTTGGAGAAGTCACCGATGCGCGGCAGCAGGGCGTGAAAAATCCCTCCCCACCGGTACCGGGCGCAGTACATGGTCACGGATACGCACGAGCCGAGTACCGTCTGCACCACCGTCGGAGTCTTGTAGACCCCGCCCTGCCCCACAAGGAGGTACTCGTGAGGCATGTCCCGGCAGTCCTCGACGCCCTCCAGGTCCTTGGGGGGCAGGGACATCTTTTTTTTAGCGGTCTTGTGCATTGCCGTCACGAAGTCCTGGGGTGTAGGTTGAGGAAACGCCGTTCCAGTTTGCAAACAATAACTTTTCTCAATGCAGAAGTCATCAGCTGAAAACACCTTCTGTCCGGGCCTGCGCCTGGAGCTTCCCTATCTGGTCGACGCCCTGGCCAAAGACCACGGGTTTCTGCACGACACCCGGCAGTTCGATTTCCTGGGCGAAATCGTGGCCGACCACCACCGCCACGGGGAACCGCTGACGTCCTTCCTCGTGGCCGGCTGCGACCGCGGCATCGACGCCTACAGCCTGTGCATCGCCCTGCTGGAGGAAGCGGCCAGGCTGCCCGGCCTTGAGTTCTCCATCCTGGGCACGGACTTCCTGCCCGCCAACCTGGGCCAGGCCGTGCGGGGGGTCTACCCCGCATCCACGGTCAGCGCCCTGCCGGTGGCCCTGACCAAACGCTACTTCCTTCGCAGCCGCACCGCCCCCGACGATCTGGTCCGGTTGCGTCCCGGCGTGCGCAACCGCGTCAGCTTCCGCTGCCAGGACATCTTCGAGTCCTTTTCCCTGCGCGAACCCATGGATGTCATCGTCTGCCGCCAGGTCCTGCACCATTTCCACCCCGCCCTGGCCACCGCCCTGGCGCAGAGGCTGCGCGGATACCTGGCCCCGGGCGGCATTCTGGTGCTCGGGGCGCGCATGTCCCGCGCGCCCGGATTGCGGCACCTGGGCCACGCCCTGTACCAGGCCGTCTGAGCCCTTCGCGCCCCTTGACGATTTACTCGCCATGATTCTGCATATATAGTGCCCAGAATCAGGCCATCCCACCCGTTTCCGGAGCGCACGAACATGAGCACGAAAATCCGCATACTGATCGTCGACGACTCGGCCCTGGTCCGTCAGACTCTGACTTCCATCTATTCCTCGGATCCGGAGATCGAGGTCATCGGCGCCGCCGGCGACCCCTTCGCCGCCGCCGAGATCATGCGCGAGCAGGTTCCGGACGTGCTGTCCCTGGACGTGGAGATGCCGCGCATGGACGGCATCACCTTCCTGAAGAAGATCATGAGCCAGCACCCCATCCCGACCATCATCTGCTCGACGCTGACGGAGAAGAATGCCGAAACGACCATGAAGGCCCTGGAATACGGCGCCGTGTCCGTCATCCAGAAGCCCAAAGTCGGCACCAAGCAGTTCATGGAGGAGTCGAGGATCATGCTGTGCGACGAGGTCAAGGCCGCGGCCAAGGCCAAGTTGCAGAAGTACGTGCCCCGCACCCTGAAGGTCAGCCAGAAGCTCACGGCCGACGCGATGCTGCCCAAGCCCGCGTCCAAGGCCATGGTTCAGACCACCGAGAAGGTCCTGGTGGTCGGGGCGTCCACCGGTGGCACGGAGGCCCTCTTGACCCTGCTGCAGGCCATGCCCGTGGACTGTCCGGGCATCGTCATCGTGCAGCACATGCCCGAGAAGTTCACGGCCGCCTTTGCCCAGCGGCTCAACACCCTGTGCGACATCACGGTCAAGGAGGCCGCGGACAACGACACGGTGCTGCGCGGCCAGGCCCTCATCGCGCCGGGCAACCTGCACATGCTGCTGAAGCGCAGCGGGGCCCGGTACTACGTCCAGATCAAGGACGGCCCCCTGGTCTCGCGCCACCGCCCATCCGTGGACGTGCTCTTCCGCTCGGCCGCCCGCTACGCCGGCAAGAACGCCGTGGGCGTGATCATGACCGGTATGGGCGACGACGGGGCCAAGGCCATGCTCGAAATGCACGAGGCCGGGGCCGTGACCGTAGCCCAGGACGAGGCGTCCTGCGTGGTCTTCGGCATGCCCGGCGAGGCCATCAAGCTGGGCGGCGTGGACAAGGTCGTGCCCCTGAACCTTATCGCGCCGACGGTGCTCCAGCTCTGCCGGGACTGACGCCCCGGCTCAGATCAGCTCGAGCTTGCGCAGCTCGTCGATGATCTTGCGACGCTCGATGGGCTTGACCAGATAGGCCGACGCCCCGCCCTGGAAAAAGGACTGGGTCACGTTCTTCACGTCGTCCAGGGCGCTGGTCATGATCACCTTGACCTCCCTGGACAGCGGCACGCCCCGCTCCTTCTCCTTGCTCCTGATGATATTCAGGGCCTCGTGGCCGCTCATGTTGGGCATCATGATGTCCAGGAACAGGACGTCATAGGGGTTCCCCGCCTCCCAGGCCAGGTCGAAGGCCTTGACCGCCTCGGCCCCGTCCACGGCGATGTCGCATTCCCCGTACTCCATAAGCAGCTTGTGCATGATCTTGCGGCCGACGAAATCGTCCTCGACAATCAGAATTCGCATTGCATCCTCTTCATGTTGATATCCTGTTCACGTCTCCGTGCGGGCAAGCCCGCACGGGTGGGCTATCCACGCTCACTCCCCCCGCCGGGCCCCGGACCTTCCTCGCCGCGCCTCACCACCCTGGCGATGGCGTCGCGAAGGGTCTCGAAAAGGACCGGCTTGGTCAGGTATGCGTCGAAGCCGGCCTCCATGTAGCCGGCCTTCTCCTCGGCCAGGGCGAAGGCCGAAAGGGCCAGGATGGGGGTGCGCCGCCCCGTCCCGGACTCCTCGGCCCTCATGATGGTGGCCACCTCGTCGCCCCGGAGCACGGGCAGCCGGATGTCCATGACGACGCAGTCCACCCCGCCGCGGCGCCAGACCTCCAAGGCCTGCCGCCCGTCTTCCGCCAGTGCCACGGCATGGCCCATCTTTTCCAGGGCCCGCAGCAGGTAGAACCGGTTGGCCTCGTTGTCCTCGACGACGAGCACGCGCAGGGGCGACAGGCCGTCCGCCTCCCGGATTGCTGGCCCCGGGGCGGCTCCGTCCGACCCGGGGATGGAGAAAGGCAGCCGCACGCGGAAGACGCTGCCCTGGCCGGGGGCGCTCTCCAGATCGATGGCACCGCCCATGGCGTCCACCAGACGGCGGCAGATGCTCAGGCCGAGCCCCGTGCCCGGCCCTCTGGACAGCCCTCCTGCGGTCTGGACGAAGGGCTCGAAGATGCGCGGGTGGTCGGCCGGGTCGATGCCGATGCCGGTGTCGGACACGGACACCGTCAGCAGCCCACCCCGCCCGTCGACCCTCCCGACCTCCGCCAGGATGCGGACGCTCCCGCGCTCCGTGAATTTTACGGCGTTGGAGACGAGGTTGGTGACGACCTGGACCAGACGCATCTCGTCGCCCGTGACGAACTCAGGGAGGTCCGGCGCCATATCCATGCGCATCTCGAGGCCTTTGAGCACCGCGAGGGGCCGCAGGTAGCCCACCGTGTCCGCAAGGCAGCGCTTCAGGGGAAATTCGGAATGGTCGAGCTCAAGCCGCCCCGACTCTATCTTGGCGAGGTCGAGCACGGAGTTGATGAGCGTAACCAGGTTCTTGCCCGAAACATTGATCAGATCGACGTACGTCCGCTGGTCGCCCTGTAGCCCGGTCATATCCAGAAGCTGGGCCATGCCAAGGATGCCGTTCATGGGCGTGCGGATCTCGTGACTCACGCTGGACAGGAACTGGCTCTTGGCCCTGCTGGCCGCCTCGGCAACATCCCGGGCCTGGCGGAGTTCCTCCAGGGCCAGCCTCTCGGCGCTGATGTCCAACACGCTGATCAGCAGGCGCACCTCCGGACTGCCGGGGCCTTCGCCGGCCACGTCCCGGCGGCCCGTTATCCTGGCCCAGAAACCGGACCCGTCGGTGCGGACGAACCGCACGTCGACGTTCTTCCCCTCCGGCGAACTGAAAAAGGCCCTGAACCGCGCCAGGAAAATGTCGCGCTCCGCGGCGGCCATGAGCGACGCCAGGGGGACCCCCAGGAAGGTCTGCTCGGGGCTGCCGAACATGGCTGCGGCTGTCTGGTTGTGCCGCAGGATCATCCCCTTGCCGTCCAGGGTCAGGAACCCGACCGGTGCGTTGTTGTAAAGGCCCTGGTACTCGTCGCGAGCCCGATGCAGGGCGGACTGGGCAGCCATGAGCTCGTCGTTCTGCATCTCGAGCTCGATCTGGTGGACCGAGAGGTCGTGAATCAGCGTCCTCATGTCCAGGGCCGTGAGGTCCTCGACGACGGCGCCCGAGGACTCGAGGACGGCTTCAGCCCTCTTCCTGAGGCTGTCGTATCGACCGTCGGACTTTTTCATGCCGCCCCTCCCCGCCCGCGCTTTCCGACCCGTGGGCCGCCGGTCCGCGAGAGGTCCCCGTCCACGGCCTCCCGGCAGAAGCCCACATAGCCGGCAAAGCCGCCCTGATCGTCGAGTCGCGGACGCCCCTCGTCGACGATGAGGCGATACTCCCCGTCGTGCCTGCGCAGCCGGTAGCGTATGGAAAAGGGCACACGCATGTCGAAGGCGTCGGAATAGTCGCGCAGGCAGGCCTCCATGTCCTCCGGGTGCACGCCCTGCAGCCAGCCGTCCCCGCGCTCCTGCTCCAGGGTCCGCCCCGTGAACCGGAGCCAGGTCTGGTTGAACCAGTTGCACTTCTTGTCCAGCCCGGACATCCAGACCATCTCGGGCGACAGGTTGGCCACGGTGGAGAAAAGCTGCTGGGAGCGGCGCAGCTCCTCTTCGACCCGTTTGACGGAGGAGATGTCCACCAACGATATGACGATGCCGGAAAAGTTCCCGTGGCCGATGGCGTAGGGGACCACGCGCATCAGCGCCCACGCCCCGCTCTGCAGCCGCACTTCGGTCTCCGCGGGTCTGCTGGTGCGCTGCACGTCCCGGACGGTCTGGATCGGGTCCGCGTCCGTGATGGCATGGGGGATGTGGGTGATGGGGCGCCCCACGTCGCTTTCCAGAAGCCCGAACACGTCCGCCGCCTTGTGGGAAAACCGGCGCACCTCCAGGTTCTCGTCCAGCAGGATGTGCCCGATCTGGGTCGCAGAGAGCAGGTTGTCCACGTCGTTGTGCAGTTCGGTCAGCTCGATGATCTTGCTCTGGTACTCGGCGTTGACGGTGAAGAGTTCCTCGTTGGTGGACTGCAGCTCCTCGTTGGTGGACTGCAGCTCCTCGTTGCTGGCCAGCAGTTCCTCGTTGGTCGCCTGCAGCTCCTCGTTGGAGGTTTCCAGTTCCTCGATGGTCGCCTGCAGATTCTCGCGGGCGAACTGCAGCTCCTGCTCCATGTCCCGCAGGCGGTCCTCGGTCTCCCTGGACAGGTCGAAGGCGCAGACGTCCGGCCCAGCTTCGTTCGACGTGGCCTTGACCGTTTCGATGAACACGGCCACCAACGGGTCCTGACGCTTCCTGCCCGGCAGGGGCCTGATGTGCAGGCTGACCGTCTCGTTCCCCCCGGCCCGCGGGATGCGGATGCCCGAGAAGCGGACCTCCGCATTCTCGCGGAAAGCCTTCTGTATGCCCGTGCCGAGGGGAATGGCGATCTCCTTGGCGGCCATCTTGGAGATGTCGTTGACCATCCTGCCCGAGGGCAGCCGGAGAAACCCCTCGGAGTCACCGATGATCTGCAGAACCTCCATCTGTTCGTTGACCAGCAGCGAAAGGGGCAGGTGATCGGAGGCCGCGTCGAGAAAACGCTCCAGAAGCCGCTCATCCTCGGCATGCTTCAGGGCGCGCCGCGCCGCGCCGAACTGCCCCTTCATGTCGCGCGCCCTGGTGTCCGTGACCGACGGCAGGACGATGTCGCCGCCGACGGAACGGACGCGCCCGCGCGAGCGGTAGATCTTGAACCTGGACTCCACGGCGTCGAAATAGTCGCTCATGTCGCCGGTAGTCTCGCTGCTGCCCAGGAACATGATCCCCCCGGGAATGAGCGAGAAATTGAAAAACTCCATGACCTTGCGCTGCAGTACTGGCTGCAGGTAGATGAGGATGTTGCGGCAGGACAGCAGGTCGATGTTGGTGAAGGGGGGGTCCTTGATGAGGTTGTGCTGGGCGAAGACGACCATCTCGCGGATGGAGCGCGCGACCTGGAAGTTGTCACCGCGCTTGTGGAAGTACTTGGCCAGAAAGCGGGGGGAAATGTCCGCGGCGATGCTCTCGGGGTAAGAGCCGCTGGCGGCGAAGTGGATGGCGTCGCGGTCGATGTCCGTGGCGAAAATCTTCACGTCGTGACGGAAGCCGTACCGCTCCTGGCACTCCCGCGTCAGGATGGCCAGGGAGTAGGCCTCCTCGCCCGTGGAGCACGACGATACCCAGAAGCGCACCTCGCGTTTGGGGGCGTTGCGGAATATCTCCGGCAGGATTGTCTCGCCCACGAAGTCGAAGGCCTCCTGGTCCCGGAAGAAGCAGGTCACGCCGATGAGCAGTTCTCGGTAGAGGGCGCTCACCTCGGCGGGGTAGTCGAGCATGTGGGCGAGGTAGTCCCTGATGGTGTCGGTCTGGGTGATGGTCATGCGCCGTTCGATTCGGCGGGTGACCGTGTTCGGCTTGTAGTAGGTGAAGTCGATTTTGCACTTCTCCCGCAACAGGGCGAAGATGCGGGTCAGCCCGTCCTCGTCCGAGAGGATCGTCCCGGAGCGCGTCGCCTTGGTGCTGTAGGGGTGCTTGGCGAAGGCCAGGAGCTGGGCAGGCATCTTCTCCGGGGCCAGGACGAAGTCGGCCAGGCCCGTGGAGATGGCCGAACGCGGCATCCCGTCGAACTTGGCGCTCTCCTCGTCCTGGACCATGACGATGCCGCCGCATTCCTTGACCGAGCGCACGCCGCGCATGCCGTCGCTACCCGTGCCGGAGAGGATGATGGCCACGGCCTTTTCGGCCTGGTCCTCGGCCAGGGAGCGCAGGAAGACGTCGATGGGCAGGTTGACGCCGCGGACGTGGTCCTGATCGCTCAGCAGGAGCCGGCCGTGAAAGATGGTCAGGTTCTTTTTGGGCGGGATGAGGTAGATGTTGTTCGGCAGGACCGGCATGCCGTCCTCGGCCCTGTGCACGGGCATGGGCGTTTTCTTGGACAGCAGTTCAACCATAAGGCTCTTGTAGTCGGGCGAAAGGTGCTGAACGACGATGAAGGCCAGACCGCTGCCAGCCGGCATGTGCGTGAAGAAGGCCTCGATGGCCTCGAGCCCGCCAGCTGAAGCGCCGATGCCCACATACAGCTGCGGCCCGTTCTCCGGCGCACCGGCCAGGGCCGCCGCTTCGGCGTCTTCCGCCATGTCCTTTCCCTTCGCCTTCATGTCTTCGCTACCTCCAGTGCCGATGATTCGCCAACGTCCCGCGCGGGACAACCCTGCCCGGCCAGGCCGCCCTTTTCCTTCAGGATGCGCGCCATCTTCTCCTCGACCTTGCGGATGTCGAAGGGCTTGCTCAGATAACCGTCCATCCCCGCGGCCATGAACTTCTCCCTGTCTCCGGCCATGGCATGGGCTGTCAAGGCGATGATGGGGATGTCCGCGACGGCCTCGAACGGCGCGGCGCGGCGGATGGCCCTGACGGCCTGAATCCCGTCCAGGACGGGCATCTGGATGTCCATGAGCACCACGTCGAAATCCCGGCGCGCACGCAGAACCTCCAGAGCCTCCTGTCCGTTGCGGGCCGTGGTCACGGCGTGCCCGGACCTGTTCAGGAGACGCTGGCCGCACAGGAGGTTGACCTCGTCGTCCTCCACCAGCAGCACCCGCAGCTCACGCCTGCCGGACCCGGAAGCCACGACCTCCTCGATCGGACACACAGTGGGCAGCCCGAAGGGCAGGGAGACGTGGATGGCCGTCCCTTGATCGGGCTCTGAATCCACGCACAAGGTCCCCCCCATGCGGCCGACCAGCTTGCGCACGATGGACAGCCCCAGCCCCACTCCCTGATGGCGGCGCGTGTACGATCCGTCGCTCTGGATGAACGGCTCGAAAATGTCCTTGAGCGTCTCCGCCGACATGCCCGGCCCCGTATCCCTGACCGTGAACAGGAGCCTGACGGCCGCACCGGCCGTGCGCGGCAGGGACGAAACCTCGACCTCGACGCTCCCCTTGTCCGTGAATTTCAGGGAATTGCCCACCAAATTGAAGAGCACCTGCAAAAGCCTGGCGTCGTCTCCGAGCAGCGCCCCCGGAAGGCCGGGGTCGCGACGGAAGGCGTAGGCCACGCGGTTCTCCCTGATGGTCTGGCAGAACAGGTCGGCCAAGGCCTGCTCGATCTCGACCATGTCGAAGCAACGCTCCCTGAAGACCAGCCTGTCGGCCTCGATCTTGGAAATGTCGAGGATGTCGCTCAGGAGCCGGGTCAGCCGCCCGGACGACTTCATGGCGGTCTGCAGGCAGTCCTGCTGCTCCGCGTCGAGCCGCGTGGACATGAGCAGCTGCAGCATGCCCAGCACGCCGTTCAGGGGGGTGCGGATCTCGTGGCTCATGTTGGCCAGGAACTCGGACTTGAGCTTGTTGGCCGCCTCGGCCTCGTCCTTGGCGCGGCGCAGGGAGTCCTCGACCTTCTTCAGATGGGTCAGGTCGTTCAGGATGGCGTAGTAGCCCTCCACCTCCCCCTCGCCCGAGTAATCAGGGACGAGATAGGCGTCGATGAACCGTTCGCCAACGCCGGGGTACGGCAGCATGTACGAGTAATGGACCGTCTTGCCCTGGAATGCCTGCTCGATGAATTCCCGGGACTTCTCGAAAGCATCCGGCCCGATGACCTCGGGCACGTTCCTGCCGACGATGTCGCCAGCCGGGAAGAGGCCGGCGTAGGCCTTGTTGACGAAACGATAGCACAGACCGCGGTCCACGTAGGAGACCAACTGGGGGAGGATGTCCACGACCCGGTTGAAGTTGACCTCTCGCTTGCGCAGTTCCTCCTCGGCCTGGCGCCGCTTCGTCACGTCCTCCTTGATAGCCACGTAATGGGTGATCTTCCCGTCGGGGTCGAAAATGGGCGCGATGAGGGCGGACTCCCAGTACAGGCTGCCGTCCTTGTGGCGGTTGTGGAACTCCCCGCGCCACTGCCGCCCGGAGGAGATGGTCGCCCAGAGTTCGCCGTACTCCTCCCTGGACTTCCGGCCGGAGCCGAGAATCCGCGGGTTCTGGCCCCTGACCTCGGCGAAGGTGTAGCCGGAGATCTGCGTGAACTTCGGGTTGACGTACTCGATGCGCCCCTGCGGGTCCGTCATGACGATGCAGACCGGGCTCTGCTCGACCATCTGCATCAGGGTGCTGATGCGCGCCTCGGTGCGCATGCGTTCGGAGATGTCGCGCACGATGCCCCAGGCGTACCGGACGTCCCCCTCCTCGTCGAAGACCGCGAAGTCCCGCAGTTCCACGGGGAAGATGTGGCCGTCCTTGTGGATGTATTCCTTGCTGTACACCCCGGTGTCGCCGGTCTTCCGGAGCCTGGGCCAGATTTCGGTCCGCTGCCAGTGCCGCCATTTCTCCGGCGTGATGGCGTAGAAATCCCCGAGCTGACGCAACTCGGGCAGGGAGTAGCCAGTCATCCGGCAGTAGGCGCTGTTGGCGTCCAGGAAGCGCCCCTGCGGGTCGGCCAGGACATACCCGTCCTGGCTCAGTTCGAAGAGGGCGCGAAAATGCTCCTCGCTCTGCCGGACCTGCCGTTCGGCTTCCTTGCGCTCGGAAATGTCACGGTAGATCCCGATGACGCAGGAGCTGTCGCCGACCGCCGCTCCGGCCACGCTGACCTCCACGTCGAACACCGTCCCGTCCTTGCGGCGGTGCCTGGTCTCGAAGGTATTCTTGATGATGGAGAAGTCGCCGAAAATCTCCCGAATCTCGGCTTCCCCGAGGATGGCCTCGTAATCCCAGGTGTACAGGCCCGTCACCTCGTCCATGTCGTAGCCGAGCATCTCGGCGAAGCGCCGGTTGGCCTCGACGACGCGGTGGTCCTGGCCGATGATGACGATGCCGTCGCGGCTGCGGTCCATGAGCATGGCGCGCATGGCCTCCCGCGCTTCCCGCTCCCTTTTCTCCCGCATCAGCTGCGCCTTGTGGTAGGCCTTTTCCGACAGGGAGTTGGCGATGACGAAGAGGGCGTCGGCCACCTGCCGGAAGCGCTCCTCGGTCATGAACGGGACAGCCGCCAGGGCCAGGCGGTATTCGCCCGGGTCGGCGCCGATGACCAGGGCGTAGTCGAGCATGCGGGCGTCGTCCTCGCCCGAGGAGCGGACCTGGCCGATGAGCCAGTTGGCCACGTGCACGCCATCCACGGTGACGCTCACCCCGGCGTCCCACAGGCCGGCGCTCAGGCAGCGCCGCACGACGGGTCCTCCGGGGTTGTGGACCCCGAGCAGGGCGTCGGAGCGCATGCAGTTGGCGCACCCCGGCTCGGTGGCGCGGATGATGTCGCGGCACAGACGGGTGAAGTTGCTCGGCCGGGTCAGGGGGGTCCCGGCGGGTGTGGTCACGAGGGACGCCACCCCCGTGGCCATGGCGAAGCCGTCCTGAATCTTCTGGATCTCGTCCAGGTCAAAAATGTCCTGAAAGCGGACTTCGCCGGAAGGTCCTTCGCCTGTCTGTCTCAGCATGACGCGTCCTCATCGCCAATTGTGCGTTGCTCCCCTAACCCGTTCCGTCCCGACCCGGACGGGACCGCGCAGGCCAGGGCCCGCTTCAGCTCGCGGGCGCCCACCGGCTTGGAGATGTAGTCGTTCATGCCCGCCGCCAGGCATATGTCGCGGTCGCCGCTCATGGCGTAGGCGGTCATGGCGATGATCGGCACCCTGGCCATGGACCCAAGGCCGGCGTCGGCCCGGATCAGCCGCGCGGCCTGCAGCCCGTCCATGACCGGCATCTGGACATCCATGAGCACGACGTCGAACTCCCCGCCGTGCAGGGCCTCCAGGGCCTGCCGCCCGTTCTCGACGCAGACGACGGCGTGGCCGATCCGTTCCAGGAGGCGGCGGGCGGCGAACACGCTGACCTGATCGTCCTCGGCCAGCAGGATCCTGAGGGAGTCCGACTCCGGAGGCGCCGCCTCGCCATGCGCCGCACAGGCCTCTCCCGCGGCCGCCATGGGCAGGGTGAAGCAGACCGTCGTGCCACCCGAAGCGTTGTCGATGGCCAGGGTCCCGCCCAACATGTGCACCAGGCGCTTGACGATGGCCAGACCGAGCCCGGCGCCCTGGTGCTGACGGACATACTCCTTCTCGGCCTGGACGAACGGCTCGAACGCCTTGGACAGGAAGGCGTCGTCCATGCCGGGCCCGCTGTCGCCGACGCAGAACAGGATCCGCTCCCGCCCGGACGCGTCCTGGCCCAGCGACTCCATGTCCACGCGCACGAACCCGTCCGAGGTGAACTTCACGGCGTTCCCGACCAGGTTGAAAAGAATCTGGCGCAACCGCAGGACATCCCCCGTCAGCCTCCCGGGCAGCCCGTCAGCCGCCGCCACCTCCAGGCGCACGCCCTTCCTGCCGGCCGCCTGGGAGAACAGCTCCTTGATGGAGGCGCACACCTCCTGCACTTCGAAAGGCAGCTCGCAGACGGCCAATCGGCCGGATTCGATGCGCGAAAGGTCCAGGATGTCGCTCAAAAGCCCGGTCAGCCGCCGGGCGGAGTTCGCCGCCATCTGCACGTACTGCCGCTGCTCGACGGACTGTTCCAGGCCCTCCAGGAGCTGCAGCATGCCGAGGATGCCGTTCAGGGGCGTGCGGATTTCGTGGCTCATGTTGGCCAGGAATTCCGACTTGCTGCGGTTGGCCGCCTCGGCCGCGTCCCGGGCCTGGCACAGGACTTCGAGCACCTGGCTGCGCTCGGTCACGTCGCGGAACAGGCCGACCAGACACGGCGTCCCGTCGACCTCAAGGGGAAAGCTCCTGATGTCGGCCGTGAAGACTCCCCCATCCCGGCACAGGCACGGTAAACCCTCGGCAAGATCCTTTTGTCCCCTGGACTGCTGATCGAAGTTGGCGAAAACCTCCGCCAGATGCTCGCGCGGGTGGATGTCCTCCACGCCCAGGGAGAGGAATTCCCCTTCCGAGTAGCCAAACATCCGGCACACCGCCGGGTTGGCGAAAACAAAGCGCCCTCCGGCCCTTTCGGCCACCAGGATGCCGTCCGCGTTGGCATTGAACAGGGCCTTGTAGCGCGCCTCGCTGTCCATGAGGCTGGCCTTGGCGCTGCGCAGGCGGAACACGTGCTGCAAGAGGGCCGCGACCAGGGTCACCAGCACGCAGACCACGGCCCCGGCCAACAGGATGTGCGGCATGTAGCGCGAGATGAGGGACACGGGCCGGCCCCGGACGTCGCTCCCATCCGGCAGGAGCGCCTCGTCGATGCCGAAGCGCGTGAGCGCGGCATGATCGAAGACCTGTCTGTTGGCGTCGTCGCCTTCGATGACCGGAAGGGTGCGCGCCGCCTCGCCACCCAGAATGCGCAGCACGAGCCCGCCGGCGAGACGGCCCTGTTCCCGGTGGGAGATGACCTTGCCCCCGACGATGCCCTGGCCGATCCCGTGCTCCCAGAGATGGAACACGGGCGCCCCGGCATGCCGCAGGATGAACCCGAGGCCGTCCTCGAAGGAGCGACCCTCCCCCTGCCGGTCCCTGTAGGCCGAGAGCAGCAGGATCGCGTCGCTTTTCGGCACGGCGGACAGCCTGCTGCCGAGTTCGTCCCAGGACATCGTGTCCAGGTCGAGGACATGCAGTTCGAGGTCCCGGATGCGACCCTGCTGCGAGAGGAACGTCCTCAGGTCGCCGCGGCCGCCGGGCTGACCGTCGACCACGGCGTGCACCCCCCGGGTTCCCGGCCGCAGCGAGCGGATGTCCTGCAGGGTCTCGCCCATGGACACGGATTCGATGATCCCGGTGAACCCTTGGGAACGGCTCAGGCCGTGGGCGAGGTCCTGATCGTTGACCCCGAAGAAGACCACGTCCAGGCCAGGGAACAGCTCGCGCCCGTGGTCCAGCACGAAATGCAGGGCCGCGTCGTCGGCCGTGACCACGACATCGTAGGCCGGAAGCGCGGCCAGCTTGAAACGCAGGGAATCGAGAAAGCGCGCGGAGGCCTCGCTCACGGAAAAACGCTTGGTGTCCATGAACTCGACGTCCAGGGCCACCCCGGCAGGCTCCAGGGTCTCGCGAAGTCCGCCGGCCTGGTCGAAGAACGTGGGGAATCCCGGATGGTAGGAGCTGATCAGAAGCGCATGACGCCCCCCGGCCCAGGCACTGACTGCAAAAAACGCGCACAGCAGGACCGCCGCCAGGACCCTGAACGGCCGCACCCTGGCCCGCGGCGTGGCCACACCCTGCGCCACGTGCCAAAGGGCAATCGCGACCCGACGCGCAGAGGGAACGCCGCGGGTCCCTGGCTGCGACGGGCCGGCGCTCGTGCGGACGCCCTCTGGGCACGCCTTGCTCCTGAACAGTCCTTCCATGGTCGCGTCCGTCCTTTGCTGCGTTACAGTCCCTGGCATGATGCTCCGGATGCCAGCGGGAAGCCATCCATCAGAAAAGACCCGTCCGGGGGCCAACCTGGACTCGTTCCGGCTTCGGCAGTCACCAGGCGCCCCTGATGACGATTATGTGGTAGCCACTTTTCCATGGTCAATGTAATTTTGCTCCGCGAGCACAACTTTTGTCGACCCGCAGATGACCACTGCGGCCCAGGCCGGCTACCAATCTCAGCCCAAGGAGATCTCGGCCCGGGCGAGAGCGTATGACGGCAGCAGCATCTCAACCATGCGAATTTTTGAAAACAACATCCGTCCTGATTATTTTTTGCAAACATGGCGCGTCGGACGAAATAATGCTTGCACCGGAAATTATGGCTACTTCATAATAGACACATGAGCTCCCTCGGAAGTTACGTCAAAGAGCGCAGGGAGGCGCTGTCCGCAAAGCACTCGGGCTATTCCATCCGCAGTGTGGCCAAGCGCATCGGCATCCACCATTCCTACCTCAGCAAGCTCGAACGCGGCGAGAACGCCCCCCTGACCGAGGAGCGCATCCACGCCCTGGCACGCCTGCTGGGCGAAGACCCCGAAGTGCTCATGGCCCTGGCCGGGAAGCTCTCGGAGCGCACCACCGCCCTGATACGCTCCAACCCTGCAGCCTTCCAGGAGTCCCTGGTCTCCCTTCAGTCCGTGATGGCCGGACTGACCGCCGACTCGCCCACCCAGCGTCTGGCCCAGCGCAAGAACGAACTCGAAGAGCTGACCAGGCTGCTGCGCGACGAGATCCGGCAGCGGCAGGTTCTCGAAGGTCAGCTGCGCGAACAGCAGAAGGTGCAGAGCACCATCCTCCAGAACCTGCGGGACGTGTCCGTGGTCCTCCTCGACACCCAGTTCCGCATCGTCTGGTCCAACGCCCCGGTCACGGACAACCCGTCGAGCCTCATGCACGAGTTCGGCGCGGGCAATTGCGGCCAGCTGGGCCCAGACGGCTCCGAAGCCAACCCTTACTGCACGGCCTGGCGGGCGCTCAAGACACGCGCCATCCAGAACGGGGCATACCGCAGCATCGACGGCCGGCACTGGCTGCTCCGCAGCGCCCCGGTGCTGGCGGCGGACGGGACCGTGACCCAGATCGTGCACCTTCAGTTCGAAGTCACGGAACTGCTGCAGGCCAGGCAGGCCCTGGAAGCCAGCGAGGAACGCTGGAAATTCGCCCTGGAAGGCTCGCGCGGCGCGGTCTGGGACTACGACATCCCCACGGGCCGGGTGCAGCACTCGCCCATGTGGATGGCCATGCTCGGGTACGCCGGCAACGAATTCGAACTGACCATCGACCAGTGGGAGCGCATGCTCCACCCCGAAGACCGCGGCCCGGCCATGGACACGCTGGCGGCGCACGTGCGCGGCGAAACCGAGTTCTACGATTTCGAGTACCGCCTGCTGTGCAAGGACGGGTCCTACAAGTGGATCCACTCCCGCGGCAAGCTTATGGAGAAGGGCGCCACGGGCGCGGCCACGCGCATTACGGGCACCCACCACGACATGAGCCAGCGCAAGGCCATCGAGGAACAGATCCTGGCCAACGAAGCCTTCCTCGAAACGCTCTTGGGCAGCATCGAGGAGGGGATCAGCGTCCTGGCTCCGGACATGACGGTGCGTTACGCCAACCCGACCATGGTCCGCTGGTACGCCGAAGGTTTCAACCCCGTGGGCAAGAAGTGCCACCAGGCCTTCCACCAGCTCGGCGAGTGCTGCGCACGCTGCCCCGCCGTCAGGTCCCTGCGCACGGGCCGCAACGAGTTCGAGGTGCTGGAGGTCACGTCGTCGACGTCCGTGCGCTCCATCGAATTCAGCGCCTACCCCATCCGGGACATGAGCGGCGACGAGGTCACCGGCGTCATCGTCTTCGTGCGCGACATCACCGCCAAGCGGCAGTCACGCATCGCCCCGGACAGCGACGCGCAGCTCCAGGACATGTACGAGTCCGCGCCCATCGGACTGTGCACCGTGGACGCCGCGGGACGGTTCGTGCGCATGAACGCCCGCTACGCCCGCCTGCACGGCTACGCCTCGGCCAGGCAGATGATGCGCTCCGTGCACTCCGAATCCGAGGCCTTCGCCTCGCCTTCGGACTGGGCCGCCCTGCAGGAGCAGGTCCTGATCAGGGAGGAGATCACGGGTTTCGAATGCCGCATCCGCTGCAAGGACGGCACCACCTCCTGGACCTCCCGCTCCATCAGGGTGGCCCGCGGCGACCGCGGCGGCGTACGGGGCTGGGACGTATTTCTGGAGGACATCCAGGCCAGGAAGAGCCGCGAGCTCGTCCCTGGCGACATCCGATGAGACCGCAATACACAGGCCAGAGGGAAAGAATTTTGGCGGATTTCCGCCGTTTCACTCACAAGGAGGGACGAATGAAAAACATCAAGTTGGGAATCAAGATCGGCGGAGGCTTCGGAGTTCTGATTCTCATTGCATGCATCCTCGGCGGCATGGCGGTGTTCAACATGAAGGGCGTCGAGGGCGACTCCATCCGCCTGGCCAAGGAGTATGTCCCGGAAGTTGGCATGGCCAACGAGATCGAGCGCTCGTCCCTGCTGGCCATGTACGCCTGGCGCGGCTACGCCTTCACGGAAGAGCAGACCTTCCTGGACGAGGGGCGCAAGAAGCTCGCCGCCGTGCAGCAGGGCCTGGGCGTGGCCGAGAAGCACGCGCAGGCCTATCCTTCGCTGGTCAAACTGAAGGAGCAGGTCGTCACGGCCAAGGGCGAGGTCGCCGCCTACGTCGCCCTGTCCGACCAGACCGTGGACGTCGTCGAGGCGATGCACAACGACCGCAAGGCCCTGGACCAGGGCGCCGCATCGTACATGAAGAACTGCGCCGACTTTCTCGAATCCCAGAACGAGGCCATGAAACGTGAGATGGCCGAAGGCGCCTCGGCCGAGAAACTGTCGGAGCGCCTCGACAAGATCACCTGGCTCAACGACATCATCGACCTCGGCAACGACACCCGCATCAAGGTCTGGCGCGCCCAGGCCACACGCGACCTGAAGCTCGTCGAAGCCGCCATGGACAATTTTCCCAAAATGGAAGGGCTGTTCGACAAACTCAAGACCGTGACGAGGCAGGAAGTCAACCTCAAGCAGATCGCGGCCACGCGCGAGGCCGCCATGCAGTACAAGACGGCCATGACCAGTCTGGGCGAGCACTGGAAGGAACTCGACCAGATCAACGCCAAGCGGGCCAAATCCGGTCAGGATGTCCTTGCGGCCGCCCAGCAGACGGCCGAGGCGGGCCTGGAAGGCACCCAGAAGATCGCCGACGAGGCCGTGCAGAACCTGTCCACGGCATCGACCGTCATGATCGGCGGCCTGACCGTGGGCGTGCTGATCGGCATCTTCACGGCGGTGTTCCTGACCAAGGCCATCACCGTGCCCGTGCAGAAGGGCGTGGACTTCGCGCGCAAGCTGGCCCAGGGCGACCTGACGGCCGAGGTGGACGTCAACCAGAAGGACGAACTGGGCATCCTGGCCCAGGCCCTGCGCGAGATGGTCGCCAAGCTGCGCGAGGTCGTCAGCGAAGTCCAGTCGGCTTCCGACAACGTGGCCTCGGGCTCCGAGGAGCTGAGCGCCTCGGCCGAGCAGCTCTCCCAGGGCGCCACCGAGCAGGCCGCGTCCGTCGAGGAGGTCTCGTCCAGCATGGAGGAGATGAGCTCCAACATCCGCCAGAACGCCGACAACGCCACCCAGACCGAGAAGATCGCCCTCAAGGCAGCCCAGGACGCCCAGGCCGGCGGACAGGCCGTGGTCCAGGCCGTGGGCGCCATGAAGAACATCGCCGAGAAGATCTCCATCGTCGAGGAGATCGCACGCCAGACCAACCTCCTGGCCCTCAATGCCGCCATCGAGGCCGCCCGCGCCGGCGAGCACGGCAAGGGCTTCGCCGTGGTCGCGGCCGAGGTCAGGAAGCTGGCCGAACGCAGCGGCACCGCCGCGGCCGAGATCAGCGAGCTGTCCTCCTCCACCGTCTCCGTGGCCGACCAGGCCGGGCAGATGCTGACCAAGCTCGTCCCGGACATCCAGCGCACGGCCGAGCTCGTGCAGGAGATCTCCGCGGCCAGCAACGAGCAGAACGCCGGCGCCGAGCAGATCAACAAGGCCCTGCAGCAGCTCGACCAGGTCATCCAGCAGAACGCATCGGCCTCCGAGGAGATGGCATCCACCTCCGAGGAACTGTCCAGCCAGGCCGAACAGCTGCAGTCGACCATCTCCTTCTTCCATCTCGGCGCCACGGCCGCCCGCGTCACACGCCAGGCCGCACGCCGCGGCAAGCCCCAGCCAGCCAGGAAGCCGGCCAAGGCACTGCCCCAGAAGGGCGCGGGTGCGGGCCTGGCCCTGGACATGGGCCGCGACGACGAGGACGACGAATTCGAACGCTTCTAACCAGGGCCGAGGTAACTCATGAGCGACAACACGACGCAGCAATATCTGACCTTCGGCCTGGGCGAGGAGGTCTTCGCCCTGGAAACGGGGTCCGTGCGCGAGGTCATCGAACTCGTGCCCGTGACCCGCATCCCAAAGACCCCGCCCTTCATGCGCGGGGTCATCAACCTGCGCGGCCACGCCGTGCCCGTGGTGGACCTGCGCATCAAGTTCGACATGCCCCGGGTCAAGGATACGGTGAACACCTGCATCATCATCGTCGACGTGGAGGTGGAGGGCGAGAAGAGCCACATGGGCGCCATCGTGGACTCCGTGCGCGAGGTCTTCGAGATGGGCAGCGACCAGATCAACCCGCCGCCGCGCATGGGCACGTCCATCCGCGCCGACTTCATCAAGGGCATGGGCAAGCAGAACGAGGAATTCATCATGATCCTCGACATCGGAAAGGTCTTCTCGTCCGAAGAACTCCAGATGATGGCGGAAAACGATCTTGATGAAGACTGAGACACGATGAAAAACGAGCGTTTCTTGTCCGGCGGCCCGTATACGAGCCGCCGGACAAGGGCGACAGCGGGAAAGGGGTATGCAGGTAAAAGATGTAGGACCTTGTCATACAATCACACGAGGCATTGCATAACGCGGCGCCTTGTGACAGAGGGTACAAGCTCATACACTTTTAACCCCACCGCCCCAGGGAGACGTTCGTGAAAAACATCAAACTCGGTCTCAAGCTCATCGGCGGCTTTTGCATGACCGCCATCATCGCGTTGATCATCGGACTCGTCTGCATTGCAGGCATGCGCGGCCTCTCCGGCAGCATCGAAACCCTCGGCAACGTTTCCCTGCCGTCCGTCGAACATCTGCTACGCATCAAGGGAAGCATCTCCGACCTGTCCACGAACCTGCGCACCCTGCTGAGCGCAGAGCTTTCGGCCCAGGACCGCAGGGACATCCCGGTCCAGATCCAGGGCATCCGCGAACACTACAAGAAATCGGCCGACACCTACACGGCCCTGCCGCGCACCGCCACCGAGGACGCCAAATGGAAGGAGTGCCAGGCGACCCTGGCAACCCTGGCCGGCGCCAACAACAAGGTGCTGGAGCTCAACCAGCATCTGCTGACCCTGGACATCATGAACCCCGACGACCTCATGGGCCGGCTGCAGCAATACCGCGGCGACCACTACAAACTCATGACCGAGGTCGGAAAGCTCATGGCCACGGGCGAGGCGTTCGAGGGGGGGACTGACCACACCGCGTGCGGCTTCGGCAAGTGGGCGGCCGGCTTTTCCACCGCCAACGCCCAGCTCAAGGGCGCCATGGACGCGGTCGCGCCGAACCACCAAGCCTTTCACCAGACCATTCGCGAGATCAAGGAGCTGACCGCCGCCGGCCGCAGCGAGGAAGCCAAGGCCAAGTACATGACCCTGCTGCCCATCGCCGAAAACGTCTTCGCCCAGTTCCGCGCCATGCGCGGCCAGGCCGAAGACGCCCAGAAAACGTTCCAGGAGATGGGACGGCTGCTCATGATAGAGTCCAAGGCCACGCAGGCCAAGCTGGACGGCCACATGCTCGAGCTCGTCGAGCTCGGCGTCGGCGAAAGCCAGACCGCGGTCCAAGGCGCACGCCAGGAGGCGAACACGGACACCGCCATGGCCATCGGCGGCATGGTCGTCGGCGTGATCATCGCGCTGACCCTCGGTCTCCTGCTGACCCGGTCCATCACCGGCCCGGTGTACAAGGGCGTGGACTTCGCGCGCAAGCTGGCCCAGGGCGACCTGACGGCCGAGGTGGACGTCAACCAGAAGGACGAACTGGGCATCCTGGCCCAGGCCCTGCGCGACATGGTCGCCAAGCTGCGCGAGGTCGTCAGCGAGGTCCAGTCGGCCTCCGACAACGTGGCCTCGGGCTCCGAGGAGCTGAGCGCCTCGTCCGAGCAGCTCTCCCAGGGCGCCACCGAGCAGGCCGCGTCCGTCGAGGAGGTCTCGTCCAGCATGGAGGAGATGAGCTCCAACATCCGCCAGAACGCCGACAACGCCACCCAGACCGAGAAGATCGCCCTCAAGGCAGCCCAGGACGCCCAGGCCGGCGGACAGGCCGTGGTCCAGGCCGTGGGCGCCATGAAGAACATCGCCGAGAAGATCTCCATCGTCGAGGAGATCGCACGCCAGACCAACCTCCTGGCCCTCAATGCCGCCATCGAGGCCGCCCGCGCCGGCGAGCACGGCAAGGGCTTCGCCGTGGTCGCGGCCGAGGTCAGGAAGCTGGCCGAACGCAGCGGCACCGCCGCGGCCGAGATCAGCGAGCTGTCCTCCTCCACCGTCTCCGTGGCCGACCAGGCCGGGCAGATGCTGACCAAGCTCGTCCCGGACATCCAGCGCACGGCCGAGCTCGTGCAGGAGATCTCCGCGGCCAGCAACGAGCAGAACGCCGGCGCCGAGCAGATCAACAAGGCCCTGCAGCAGCTCGACCAGGTCATCCAGCAGAACGCATCGGCCTCCGAGGAGATGGCATCCACCTCCGAGGAACTGTCCAGCCAGGCCGAACAGCTGCAGTCGACCATCTCCTTCTTCCATCTCGGCGCCACGGCCGCCCGCGTCACACGCCAGGCCGCACGCCGCGGCAAGCCCCAGCCAGCCAGGAAGCCGGCCAAGGCACTGCCCCAGAAGGGCGCGGGTGCGGGCCTGGCCCTGGACATGGGCCGCGACGACGAGGACGACGAATTCGAACGCTTCTAACCAGGGCCG
The DNA here is from genome assembly GCF_054657795.1 of Desulfomicrobium salsuginis. NCBI lineage: Bacteria > Pseudomonadati > Thermodesulfobacteriota > Desulfovibrionia > Desulfovibrionales > Desulfomicrobiaceae > Desulfomicrobium > Desulfomicrobium salsuginis. Next base: position 444,016 of record NZ_BAAHYA010000001.1, read on the forward strand.
AGGTAACTCATGAGCGACAACACGACGCAGCAATATCTGACCTTCGGCCTGGGCGAGGAGGTCTTCGCCCTGGAAACGGGGTCCGTGCGCGAGGTCATCGAACTCGTGCCCGTGACCCGCATCCCAAAGACCCCGCCCTTCATGCGCGGGGTCATCAACCTGCGCGGCCACGCCGTGCCCGTGGTGGACCTGCGCATCAAGTTCGACATGCCCCGGGTCAAGGATACGGTGAACACCTGCATCATCATCGTCGACGTGGAGGTGGAGGGCGAGAAGAGCCACATGGGCGCCATCGTGGACTCCGTGCGCGAGGTCTTCGAGATGGGCAGCGACCAGATCAACCCGCCGCCGCGCATGGGCACGTCCATCCGCGCCGACTTCATCAAGGGCATGGGCAAGCAGAACGAGGAATTCATCATGATCCTCGACATCGGAAAGGTCTTCTCGTCCGAAGAACTCCATCTGCTCGAAGCCCTGGAAGAACCGGACAACGCTCCCGACTGAAACACTGCGGGCCGGGCCTTGCGGCGCGGCCCGCTTCGTGAAAAGGATTGGTTCATGTCGAACGAAACAGCACCCAACCCCCTAGGCCCCGTCCTGGTGGAATGCGCCCGCGGCCTGCCCGCGCTGCTGCCCCGCCTGTCCAGCGTGATCAAGGACCGGGAGGATGACTTTCTTCGGCTGGGAACCACCGTCTTCGGCATCAACTCCCAGGCGAACACATTCTCCTCGACGGCCACGAAAATGGCCTCGTCCGTGGGCGAAGGCGCCCTCCACGCGGCCATCGCGGAACTCGAAAAGCACACGGCCGAAGCCAAAGCCGTGTTCTCCTCGGTTTCCGCGACGCAGCAACTGCAGGGCATGACCGAGGTCCTGGGGCTCATCCGCACCCTGGACCAGGCCATGGCCCGCTTCACCCCCCTGGTGCGGACCCTCAAGGTCCTGGAAATCACGACGCGCATCGAAAGCGCCCGCCTCGGCGCCTCGGGCTCGGGCTTCACCACCCTGGCCGACGACGTGAAGGCCCTGGGAAACGTCATCGACGAGCACACGGCCAAGATCGGCGAACACTCGGCCCTGCTCATGAACCAGGTCGCCTCGTCCCTGGACCGCAGCAGAGGTCAGATTTCCGCGCAGGAGAAAGGCGTCAAGGACATGTTCGCGCAGCTTTTCTCGGGCATCGCCGAACTGGAGACCATGCGCACGGATTCCGCGGCCCTGGTCGTGGACCTGGCCAAGGGGTCGCGCCAGGTGACCGAGAGCATGGGACACGTCATCGCCTCGGTGCAGTTCCACGACATCACCCGTCAGCAGGTCGAGCACGTCGAGGAGATCCTGGCCCAGGCCGAGGGCGAGATCCGCGGACTGCCCGCAGACGGCGACATGGTCGGGATGGGCGCCTGGGTGCGCGACGTCCTGCGGCTGCAGGCCCCGTTGCTGCGCCAGGCCGAGGAAATGTTCCGCCAGGCCGTGGAAGAGTTCATCAGCAACCTGAATTCCATCGCCGACAACACCCGCGGGCTCGGCGACAGGATTGCCGCCGTGGCCTACGCGGACCAGGGAGGCCCGTCGGTCCTCGACTCCATCCGCCGGCAGATCGCCCAGGTCATGGACGCCATGCGCATGTCGAGCAGCCATGTGGCGGACATGTCCAGAACCATGTCCGGCATGGCCGAGACCATCTCCACGGTCAGCTCCTTCGTGCACGGCATCGAGGACATCGGGGCCGAGATCGAGCTCATCGCCCTCAATGCCCGCGTCAAGGCGGCCCATACCGGCGACCTGGGCCGCACGCTGGGCGTCATCGCCATGGAAATCCAGAACCTCTCGGTGGAGGCGCGGACCCGCACGGGCGAAGTGGCCACGATCCTGAACCACATTTCGACCCTGGCCGACCGGCTGTCCGAACTGGCCCGCTCGTCGGACGTGACCGAACTCGTCGGAGGCATCCAGGACCGCTTCGAGTCGGTCCTGGGCCGCCTGGCCTCCCTGGACGCGGAACTCGGACGCGATATCGGCCACCTTTCCGGCCTGGGCAGGGAACTCATCGTCCAGATCCGCACCCTGACCTCCTCCATCCATTTCCACGAGACGGTCTCGAGGCAACTGCAGGAGCTGGAAAAGGGCATCCTGGAGCTCGAGCGCGGCTTCACCCCCTTCGGCCCGGAACTCGACGCCGCCAGCCAGCCCGAAAAGCTCAAGGAGCAGCTGTCCCGCTACACCATGGACAGTGAGCGTCTCGTGCACCTCGCGGTGCTCGGGCACCATGCGACGGACGGCGACGCGGAACTTTTCGGCGACGACGGCGTGGAGCTCTTCGGGGACGACAACGTCGAACTCTTCGGAGACGACAACGTCGAGCTCTTCGACGACGGCAACGTCGAGCTCTTCGATGCCCCGGAAGCGGAAAAGCCCCCCCGGAAGGCCGAGAAGACCGCCGATCCCGATGAGGATTTCGGTGACAACGTGGAACTTTTCTAACCCGAAGGAGCCCCCATGTTCGCGAGCACCATCCACGGCACCCCGGAACATCCGGTCCTGCGGCTCGAAGGCAGCCTGACCCTGGAACACGCCACGCAGATCCATGCGGAACTCATGGCCCGCCTGGCCGCGCCGGAGCCCTTCAGCCTGGACCTCCGGGAGGCGGACAGATTCGACCTGTCCTTCGTCCAGATGCTCCACGCCCTGCTGAAGGACCAGTCCCGGCGCATCGGCTTCCTGCCCCTGCCCGACGGGCTCGTCGAACTCGCGGCGAGCGTGGGCGCCGACAGCCTGATCAAGGAAATATCGACCCGAATCGAGGAACACGTATGAGCAAGACAATAATGACGGTCGATGACTCGGCCAGCGTCCGGCAGATGGTCAGCCTGACCCTCAAGGACGCCGGCTACTCCGTCATCGAGGCCTGCGACGGCAAGGACGCCCTGGCCAAACTGTCCGGACCCGTGGACATGATCGTCACGGACCTCAACATGCCCAACATGGACGGCATCGAATTCATCCGCAACGTGCGGGCCAACGCCCAGTACAAGTTCGTTCCCATCGTCATGCTGACCACGGAATCCCAGGCCGACAAGAAGGAACAGGGCAAGGCCGCCGGCGCCACGGGCTGGATCGTCAAACCCTTCAAACCGGACCAGCTCCTGGCCGTGGCCAAGAAACTGCTGCGCTGAAAACCCTGACCCAAGGATCGCCCATGTCCAGAGAAGAACTGAACCGGCAGGCATTCCGGGAAGAGGCCTTCGAACTGCTCGGCGAACTGGAGTCCTCCCTCCTCGAACTGGAGGAGGACCCGAAAGACTCGGAAGTCATCAACAGGGTCTTCCGGGCCATGCATACCATCAAGGGTTCGGGCGCCATGTTCGGCTTCGAGGACATCGCCTCTTTCACCCACGAGGTCGAAACGGTCTTCGACCTGGCCCGCAACGGGCAGATCGCCGTGTCCAAGGAGCTTCTGAACCTGACGCTGCTGGCCAGGGACCACATCCTGGCCATGCTCGAAGGCGAGGACCAGGGCGGCGAGGCCAGGGCCAGGGAGGTCATCGTCGGCCTCAAGGCCCTCACCCCGGCCACGGAGGAGCTTCCGGCCGTCCCGGAAGCCGAAGCCCCGCCCTGCTGCGACAATGCCCCGGAGCTGGCCGCCTGGCGCATCCGCTTCGTCCCGGCCCGCAACATTTTCATGACCGGCACCAATCCGGCCGCGCTGCTCGAAGAACTGTGCGAGATGGGCGAACACCACGTCATCATGCACACCCGCGACATCCCGGAGCTCTCCGCCCTGGACCCCGAGCAGTGCATGGTCTTCTGGGACGTCATCCTGACCACGACCCGCAGCGAGGACGAGATCCGCGACGTCTTCATCTTCGTCGAGGAGGACTGCGAGCTGGACATCCAGAAGGTCGGCAGCTGCCAGACCATCGACGAGGAGTCCTACCAGCTCATCGGCCAGATCCTGGTCGACAAGAACGACATCACCAAGGACGCCCTCGAACGCATCCTCCTGGATCGCAAGCCCATCGGCCAGCTCCTGTCCGAGGCGGGCCTGGTCAGCCGCAGCCAGGTCGAGGCGGCCCTGGCAGAACAGCAGGAGGTCAAGCGCCTCAAGCAGACGGCCGGAGCCGAAGCCCAGGCTTCGAGCATCCGCGTGCCGGCCCAGAAGCTCGACTTCCTGGTGGACCTGGTGGGCGAGCTGGTCACGGCCCAGGCCCGGCTGACCCAGTTCGCCAGCGAGCAGAACGACCCGCGGCTGCAGGCCATCTCCGAGGAGATCGAGCGTCTGTCCGACGAACTGCGCGACAACACCCTGGGCATCCGCATGCTGCCCATCGGCACGACCTTCAGCCGCTTCAAGCGCCTGGTGCGCGACCTGTCCCAGGAGCTCGGCAAGCGCATCGCCCTGGAAACCCACGGCGAGGAAACGGAGCTCGACAAGACCGTCATCGAGCGCCTGAGCGACCCCCTGGTCCACCTGCTCCGCAACAGCATCGACCACGGCATCGAAAGCCCCGAGAAACGCGCCGCGCGCGGCAAGAACCCCGAGGGACGCATCGTGCTCTCGGCCGAACACTCGGGCGGCGAGGTGCTCATCCGCATCATCGACGACGGCGCGGGCATCGACCCCGACCGCATCCGGGCCAAGGCCGTGGAGAAGGGACTCATCGCCGCCGACGCCCAGATCTCTGACAAGGACGCCCTCATGCTCATCTTCGCGCCGGGCTTCTCCACGGCCGAGAAGATCACGAGCGTCTCGGGGCGAGGCGTGGGCATGGACGTGGTCAAGCGCAACATCGACGCCCTGCGCGGCCGCGTGTCCCTGGACAGCGCGCCGGGCGAAGGCACGACGGTGTCCGTGCGCATCCCCCTGACCCTGGCCATCATCGACGGCCTGCAGGTCCAGGTGGGCGAGAGCTATTTCATCATGCCGCTGGCCGCCGTGGAGGAGTGCGTGGAGCTCATCCGCCAGGACGGGGAGCGCGCGACCTTCATCAACCTGCGCGGACAGATGGTGCCATGGGTCAGCCTGCGCACGAACTTCGACATCCCCGGCGAGCGGCCGCCCATCGAGCAGGTCGTGGTCTGCAATTCCCAGAGCAGCAGGGTCGGCATCGTCGTGGACAGGGTCATCGGCGAGCACCAGACCGTCATCAAGAGCCTGGGCAAGGTCTACCGCGACGTGCGCGGCATCTCCGGGGCCACCATCAAAGGCGACGGCAGCATGGCTCTCATTCTCGACATCGCGGCCCTGAGCATCTGACCCATGTACGACGCAAGCGGCCAGAACGCCCCCCTGATGACGGACCGGGAGCTGAAGCAGTTCAGCGAGTTCATCTATTCGGAACTGGGCATCAAGATCACCCAGGCCAAGAGGACCATGCTCCAGGCCAGGTTGCAGCGCCGCCTGCGCACCCTGAACATGCGCTCCTACGGGCAGTACCTGGAGTACCTGCAGTCCCTCAAAGGGCTCGAAGTGGAGCTGCCCCAGATGGTCGACGCCGTGACCACCAACACCACGAGCTTTTTCCGCGAGCCCAGGCACTTCGAATTCCTGTCCCAGACGATTCTGCCCCAGTGGCAGAAAAAAAACGCCGGACGGGTCTTCACCGTCTGGAACGCCGGCTGCTCGTCGGGCGAGGAGCCCTATACCACGGCCATGACCCTCATGGACTATCACGAGCGGGTCAGTCCCCTGCGCTTCTCCATCGTGGCCACGGACATCTCCACCGACATCCTGCACAAGGCCGCCAGGGCCGTCTACGAAGAGGAGAAGATCGCCACCATCCCGGTGGAATTCCGCCGCAAGTACCTGCTGCGCAGCAAGGACAAGAACATGCGGATGGTGCGCATCGCGCCGGAACTGCGCGAGACGGTCAGCTTCCGGCGCCTGAACTTCATGGACAATTTCCAGTTCCGGGAGAAGATGGACCTCATCTTCTGCCGCAACGTGATGATCTATTTCGACAAAAAGACCCAGAACGAGCTGGTGCAGAAGTTCTGCAACCACCTCGAACCCGGCGGACACCTCTTCATCGGCCACTCGGAAAGCCTGGCCGGGACGGGCCTGCCGCTGCAGCAGCTGGCGCCGGCCACCTACGTCCGCATCTAGACCGGACGCCCGAGAACGCCGAAAGCGACGCACCCAAAGCCCTGTATCCCCCGGAACGCAGTACAACGAGAACGGCACCGCGCATGCTCAAAAGACTCCTCGCCCGCCGCGTCACGCAAGGCGCCGCCGACGGCTTCGACAGCGACGACGTCCTGGCCAACGCCCCCATCGGCGTCTACACGTCGACCCTGGACGGCCGCTTCCTGGCCGTCAACCCGGCCATGGCCGGCATGTTCGGCTACGACTCTCCGGCAGACATGGTCCGCTCCATCACGGACATCGCCGCGCAGATCTATTTCGCCCCCGAAGATCGGGACGAGTTCATCCTCAGGATGGAGTCCGACGGCCGGCTCATCAATTACGAATGCCGCTTCAAACGCCGCGACGGTTCGACCCTCTGGGTTTCGAGCAACGCCAGGGCCATGCGCGACAAGCACGGCCGTGTGAACCTCTACCAGGGGTTCATGACCGACATCACCCGCCGCAAGGCCGTGGAGCAGGCCCTGGTCGAAAGCGAGCTGCGACACCGCATCATCTTCGAGAATTCGCCGCTGGGCATGATCCTGTTCGACAGCGCAGGCGCCATCATCGACTGCAACGACGTGGTCGTGGAACTCATGTCCTCAACCCGCGACCGACTGATCGGCTTCAGCGCCGCCCATCTGGAATCCCCCATCGCACGCGCCGGACTGGAGCGGGCCCTGAACGGCAAGCCGGCGTTCATCGAGGGGGAGTACACGTCCGTGACCGGCGGGGCGACACGGGTTCTGCGCGCCAACTTCAAGCCCATCCAGCCCGGACAGTCCCCAACGGGCGCCATCGCGACCCTGGAGGACATCTCGGAACGCTCCCGGATGGAACGGGCCGTGCGCGAGAGCGAAGACCTGCAGCGCGTCCTGCTGGACATCCTGCCCATCGGCGTGGTCATCGTCGACGGCCAGACGCGGGCCATCGAGCGCGCCAACGAACACGTGGCCGCCCTTTTCGGCGCCGATCCCGCGGACCTGATCGGCCGCTGCTGCCACGAACTGCTCTGCCCGTCGGCCAGGGGAAAATGCCCCGTCTGCGACCAGGGCATGACGCTGGAGAACTCGGAACGGGAAATGCTCCGGGCCGACGGCAGCCGGCTGGCCATCCTGAAGACCGTCAAGCGAGTCATCATCGAAGGCCGGGAAAAGCTGCTGGAATGCTTCGTAGACGTGTCCGACCGCAAGAAGGCCGAGCAAAGGCTCAACGACTTCGCCCAGCAGATGGAGCTCAAGAACCTGGAACTCGACGACGCCCGGCTGCGGGCCGAGCAGGCCGCGCGCGACAAGAGCGATTTCCTGTCCCGCATGAGCCACGAGATCCGCACGCCGCTAAACGGCGTCATCGGCATGACGGGACTGCTCATGGACACGCGGCTGGACGAGACGCAGCGCCGCTACGTACGCACACTGAAATCCAGCGGGGAATCCCTCCTGGCCGTGGTCAACGACATCCTGGACCTTTCCAGGATCGAATCCGGCCGCCTCGAACTTGAGGGCCTGGACTTCGATCTGCGCCCGCTCCTCGACGACGTGGCCTCCATGCTCGCCGTGAAGGCGGCGGAAAGCGGCATCGAATTCATCTGCTCCGCCGACCCGGACGTCCCGGAGCACTTCAGCGGCGAGCCAGCCCTGCTGCGCCAGGTCATCACCAACCTCGCGGGCAACGCCATCAAGTTCACCCCCGAGGGCGAGGTCGAGGTCCGCGTCTCCCTGGCCCACGCCGCGAGCCCGCAGGACGCCGAGCCCATCACCCTGCTCTTCGCCGTCCGCGACACGGGCATCGGCATCCCCGAAGACATGCGGGAGCGCCTGTTCGAGGACTACACCCAGGCGGACGCATCCATCGCCAGACGTTTCGGCGGCACCGGACTGGGCCTGTCCATCTCGAAGAAACTCGTCGAACTCATGGGCGGCGAGATCGGCGTACAGAGTGTCCTGGGCCGGGGCTCCACCTTCTGGTTCACCGTCCGGCTCGAAGCATCCACTGCGGCGGGAGCCAGAGCCCTCGATCCCGGCGGACTCGAAGGGCTGCGGGTGCTGGTCGTGGACGACAACGTCACAAACCGCGAAATTCTCATGGCCCGCTTTGCGGCCTGGGGCATGCGCCCCGACGAGGCCGAGGGCGGACCGGGCGCCCTGGACAAGCTGGCCCGGGCCGCCACGGCGGGGGACCCCTTCCGCCTGGCCGTGCTCGACCACTGCATGCCGGTCATGGATGGGGAATCCCTGGGACGGGCCATCCATGCCGACGACAGGTTCCGGCACACCCGCACGCTGCTCATGACTTCCCTGGGCCAGCGCGGCGACGCCAAACGCTTCCGCGAGGCGGGCTTCTCCGGCTACCTGTGCAAGCCTGTCCTGCACGGCGAACTGAAGACCTGCCTGAACATCGTCATGGGCAGGGGCGCGGGGCCGGCCTTCGTCACCCGGCATGTGGCGCGGGAGGCGGTCAGGCGGGTCATCCCGAATTTCTCGGACCGCAATGCCCGCATCCTCCTGGTGGAGGACAATGTGACCAACCAGCAGGTCGCCCTGGGCATCCTGTCGAACATGGGCATCAAGGCCGACGCCGCGGAGAACGGATCCCTGGCCCTGGAGACGCTGTCCCGCACGGCCTACGACCTCGTGCTCATGGACGTGCAGATGCCGGTCATGGACGGCTTCCAGTGCACGCGCCTCATCCGCGACCACGCAGGCCCCGCCCTCGACCATGACGTGCCGATCATCGCCATGACGGCCCACGCCCAGACGGGTTTCAAGGAGAAATGCCTCGAAGCGGGCATGAACGACTACGTGCCCAAGCCCATCGCCCTCACGACCCTGGCCGAGGCGCTGCAGGCCTGGCTGCCGGGCGGGGACCGCCGCAGGCAGATTCCGCGCGAGGCCCCGGCCGCGGATGACGCGCGGCAGGCCGTCTGGGACAGGCAGGCCTTCATGGCCCGCATCCTGGACGACGAGGACCTGGCCCGCGACATCGTCGGCGGCTTCCGCGCCGATGCCGCGCGGCGCCTGGACATCATGCGCCGGGCCCTGTCGCAGGGGGATTTCGATCTTCTGGCCTCCCAGGCCCACAGCATCAAGGGCGCCTCGGCCAACCTGGGTGCGGACAGGCTGCGCGAAACGGCCATGACCCTGGAAACCGTCGCGGCCACCGGACGGGTGAACGCGTGCCGGGACGGCCTGGACGCGCTGTCCGAGGCCCTGGACCGGCTTCTGGAAGAATTCCATCGCACGATGCCCGAGGGGAGACGTCCGCCTGGGGGAGAGTGAACGCCGCCCTTGCCTTGGAGGCCTTCAGGCCGTAGGAACAGGCCGAACCATACAGGAGCAGGCATGAAAGCATCCACACGTTTCGTCCTCCAGACCCTGGTCGCCGTCGGCCTGTCCGTGGGCCTCGGGCTGGCCTTCAACGCCTCACGGCCCGTCAGCCTGCCGCTGGTCGAGGCCAGAAAGGCACCGGCCGCCCCCGTCTCCCAGGCTCCCGCAGCACAGAACCAGACAACGCCGACGGACGCCGATTCCCTGTCGGAGAACGCATCCGCGGCCCAGCCGGCCTCCGCCGAAACAACGGCGGAAACGATGCCGGGAACGGACAACTCCACCCCCGCCGAGAACGTCGGCGCCGACACCGGCAACGCATCGCAGGAGTTCACGCCCGCTGAGAACGCAACCGTTCCCCCGGCCGGCGGAGAAATTTCATTGCAGGACGCCGCCGCGCTCTTTTCCGCCGGACAGGCCGTCTTCGTAGATGCCCGGGACGCCGAGACATATGCCGAAGGCCATGTCCAGGGCGCCCTCTCCCTGCCCCTCCATGCTTTCGAACAGAATTTCCCCGCCGTCCGGGACCGTCTGGAGGGCAAGACGGTCATCACCTACTGCGACGGCGAACGCTGCAGCCTGAGCGCGGACCTGGCCGACGCTCTCCGGGCCCAGGGCATCGAAAACGTTCACGAACTGCTGAACGGCTGGACCCTGTGGCAGGAGCAGGGCCTGCCCACGGCCACGGGGCGGAACCCTGAACACGACGGAGGTCAGTCATGAACACGGCGTCCCTTGCCCGTTCCACGCGCATCGCCCTGGCCCTCGTCTTCCTGGCCGCTGCGCCGCAGAAGATCCTTTCGCCTACGGATTTTGCCGCAAGCATCAGCTACTACCTCATCCTGCCCGACGCGCTCATCAATTTCACGGCCCTGACACTGCCCTGGCTGGAGCTGGTCGTGGCCGCCCTGCTCTTGTGCCGGGTCTGGATGAAGCCCGCCCTCTTCCTGGCCAACGCCATGCTCGTCGTGTTCCTGGCCGCACTCGTCAGCGCCCGCCTGCGCGGCATCGACCTGTCCTGCGGGTGCTTCACGTCCGGAGGCGTGCCTTCTGGCGACATGACGTGGTACATCGTGCGCGACGGCCTCTTCCTGGCCCTGGGCCTGGCCGCGGCCCTGCTGCAGCGGGGAGCGCCCGAGGGCGACTAGCCGGCTGGCGAAAACTCCATGAAGCGAAAAAGCCAGGGTGCGCAGTGTCTTGCGCATCCTGGCTTTTCTCGCTGACGCAGCGGATCGCCTTCCTCGGGCGGCCCGCTACGATTCGTCCCGGTCAGCCAGGGTGGCCCTGCGCCACCCCCGCACGGAATTGATCAACCACATCCTGGAGCACCGGGACAGTTCCCTCGCCTGCACGGCCCGCTCCCGGATGCGCCCCGCCCGCAGCAACGCGGCCCGCAGGGTGCCCGGCAGCAGACCGCTGTCCAGGGGCGGCGTCAGCAGGTCGCCGTCCAGCTCGACCACCAGGTTGGCGATGGTCGATTCCGTAACCTCCCCTCGCTCGTTGACGAGCAGCGCGTCTTCCACCCCTGGGACCTCCGCACGGGCCCGCTCATAGACGTCGCGGCGCGTGGTCTTGTGATAGAGAAACGGGGCGCGCGAATCGACGGGCGTACGCGCCAGGGCGACACGACACGGCCCTGGCGCAGGCAGGGCCCGCCGCTCCAGCCCGACCGACCCGCCCGCGTTGACCGTCAGCCGCAGCACGCCGCCCGTTCCGACCGCATTCCGAACCGCAGCCTCGATTTCCGACCGCAGACCTTCGACATCCAGCCTGAATCCGAAATACTCCGCACTCTCCGCAACGCGAGACAGATGCTCCTCCAGAAGGAACACCCCGGTCGCCCGGCTCCAGCGCATGGTCTCCAGAAGGGAAAATTCGGGCGCCGGCGCATCCAGCACCCGCGCCTTGAGCAGGGTTTCGCGGTACTCGTCGCGCGGGGCCGAATCCCAGACGATGCCCCCGCCCACGCCGTACTCCGCCGTCCCGGCCTTCCGGTCCACGAGGACCGTGCGGATGGCCACGTTGAAACGGGCCCGCCGCCCCGGCAGCATGACGCCGATGGTGCCGGTGTAGATGCGTCGCGGCGAGACTTCGAGCTCGTCGATAAGGTGCATGGTGCGGACCTTGGGCGCGCCGGTGATGGACGCGGCCGGGAACAGGGCGGCCATGACCTCGGCCGTGGACAGCGTTGTCATTCCTTCGACCAGGGAGGTCAGCTGCCACAGGGTCGGATAGCGCTCGGCCCGGAACAGTTCGGGCGCCCGGACGCTGCCCGGGCGGCAGACCCGGCCGAGGTCGTTGCGCACCATGTCCACGATCATGACGTTTTCGGCCCGCTCCTTCTCCGAACCCATGAGCTTTTCGGCCATGGCCCTGTCCTCCCCGGCCCAGCGGCCGCGGGGCGCGGTGCCCTTCATGGGCCGCGACCGGACCATCTCGCCCTCACGTTCGAAGAACATCTCGGGCGACGCGCAGCACACCGCGAAATCCCCGGTGTCGACATAGGCGCAGTGCGGCGAGGGCTGGCGGGCGGCCAGCCGGCAGAAGAGGGCCCACGGGTCCCCGTCGAAGCGTGCGCGCAGGCGGTGCGTGAAGTTGACCTGATAGGTTTCGCCACAGGCCAGGTGTTCGCGGATGCGGGCCAGCGCCCCGGCGTGGGCGGGTTCGTCCAGTTCGGACGTCCAGGCCAGGGCGGGAGCGGGAGCGGTGGCGTCAAGAAGGATGGTCACGGACGGCCCGTAGAGCCCAAACCGGGCCAGCGGGAAGGGCGCGCAGGACGCGGCGGGCATGGCCGCATCGAAGGCGCTTCCCGCCTCGTAGGCCAGAAAGCCGACGGCGTGCAGGCCCGTCCGCTCCACTTCGCCTTCAAGATGTGCCAGAAGGCCGGGAATCTCGTCATGGCGATGCGCTTCGAATACGGCCACGGGCAGCTCGTAGCGCACCCAGGACCCATGATCGGGGGAAAAGACGACGGCAGGCATGCCGTGGCCTATAACGGGCCGTACAGGAGCGCAACAGCGCGGGAGCAGGATGGTGCGGACGAACGTCCCCTAAGAGGAAAAGGCGCGAAGAAAAACCCCGCAGCCGGAAGGATGCCAGGTCCTTCCGGCTGCGGACACGCGAGAGGAGGAGGGTCAGACCATCATGAAGGCCACAAGCCGCCCCATGAATCGGACCACCTCGGAAACCTGATTGAGGATATTATCGCTCCAGCCATAAGCAACAAGAGTCGCCATCCCGGCAATCCAGAAAAGGTAACAGATCTGCTTCATGACACACCCCCGAAAGTCTGCTGGCAGGCGACCACATGGCCGTCGCCGTTGGCATCCATTGAGCAAAGCGCGTGCCTGGCCGCACGATGGGGGTCAACTGCCCGTTCTCCAAGGATATTGATCCGGCAGTGATGAATGATGAGAGTTTTGATCCGAAATGCGCGCGCAAAGACCGTACGCGGTGCGCAATTCCTCTCCCACGCACTTACGCATCTTCTCCCATGGTCACGCCGCGCGCTTGGGCCGCTTCCCAAGCGCAGCAAAGGCCCGCGCAAAGTCGGTACGACTTCGACACGGGCCCTTGCGCTGCGGCGTTTTGGATACTGGAGAGAATCAGGGCTTGCCGTCGGCGTACATTTCGTCCAGCAGCTGGCCGAGACGGGCCAGATGGCTCTTCTCCTCGCTGGCGATCTGTTCCAGGATGGCGCGGTTCTCGTCGTCCGTGGTCCAGACGGCGGCGCGCATGTAGAGGTCCAGGGCCTGGGCCTCGATGGACATGGCCATGGACACGACGTCCACGGGGCTGTCCATGTCGGGCTTGAAGCGCTCCAGATACTCCTGGGTGGTCATGCCCCCTTCCATGAGCGGGGTGACAAAGGTGCACTCGAAGGCCCCCCGGTCGTCCTTGCCCGTCAACCGGGTGTACTCCTCGAACAGCCGGTCCTTGTGCTTGATCTCGATGTCGGCCAGCAGCCTGAAGACGCTCTTGAGCTTCTCGTCGTAGGCCCGCTCCTGCATGCGCAGGTAGAAATCGCGCAGCCCGTCCTCCAGGGAATAGGCCGTGGCCAGGATCTGCTCGGCGCTGTCCAGTTCGGCGAAAAGGTCGACGCCCTCCTCCTCGGGCCCGTAGGCCGCCTGGCCGGTCCAGGCCTTGAAACCGCCAGAGAGGTTGATGACCTGGTCATAGCCCTTGCCGGCCAGGGTCTGGGCTGCGATGCGGCTGCGGCCGCCGATGGCGCAGTAGACGAGCACGGGCTTGGAGCTGTCGATCTCGTGCAGGGAATCCGCCAGCACGGCCATAGGCACGAGCTTGGCGCCGGGAATGTGCCCCTCTTCGTATTCGCCGGGTTGGCGCACATCGAGAATGGTCACTTCCTGCAGGGTCTTGTCGGACAGATAGGCCCGGGCCTCGTCCGGATTCATGGACTGAACCGGGGTGAAGAATTGTTTCCAGCGCATGGTGCCTCCTCGAAAATGTGTTTGTTCATAATGCCCCCGGATGGGGGAAAATTCAATACACGGCCAGGGATTGACGCAAAAAGCGGCTTATCGTATTTTTACGAAATACGATTTATAAGTGGAGCCGATCATGAGCCAGGACAGACACGACGACGCCCTCGCCTCCCTCTGCAAAGCCCTGGGTCACCCCGCCAGGGTGGCCATCCTCAGGCATCTGCTGCAGGTCGACCGCTGCATCTGCGGCGAGATCGTCAGCATCCTGCCCCTGGCCCAATCCACCGTCAGCCAGCATCTCAAGCAGCTCAAGGAAGCGGGGCTCATCCGCGGGGAGATCGAAGGCCCGCGGATTTGTTACTGCGCGGACAAGGACCGGCTGGCCGAACTCAAAAACCTAGTCACCGCACTCTAGGAAATTATGAAACCCTTGCAGCCCTTTCCCATGGCCCCTTCCGGCCCGTGTTCAGATCCGTGCGCCCCCGGCGCGCCCTCTCCCTCCCCGGCACCGGGGGCGTGCTGAGGCCCGCCGCCGGCCCCTGGTGCAGGGGTGGACGACCTTCCGGGCTACCGCATCGAACACTACGTCGAAGCCTTCACGCCCACCGCCGCAGGGCGCATCCCACGCCTGCGGACCAGCCCTACGGCGCAGGACCGGCTCGGGACCTGCCGCGCCCGGCTGGGCCTCGACCGCAACCACTATACCGTCAACCCCGGCCTCTACGCCGTGGGCGCTCCCGGTCCCGACTCCCCGGTGGTCGTCACGGCCAACTACAAGCTGACCTTCGACACGGTCCGCTTCGCCCTGGCCGGGCGCGACGTCTGGCTGCTGGTGGTCGACACGCGCGGCATCAACGTCTGGTGCGCGGGCGGCAAGGGCACCTTCAGCGCGGCCGGGGTCAGCGAGCAGGTCAAAAAGACGGGGCTTGAGCGCGTCGTGTCCCACCGCCGCCTGATCCTGCCCCAGCTCGGGGCCAACGGGGTGCGGGCCCGCGACCTGCGCAAGGCCTGCGGGTTCGAGGCCGTGTTCGGGCCCGTCCGGGCCGAGGACCTGCCCCGTTACCTCGACCACGGCGTCGACGAGGCCATGCGCGAGGTGACCTTCTCCTTGAGGGAGCGCGCGGCGGTCATTCCCGTGGAACTGGTGCTGGGATGGAAGCTGATCCTCGCCGCATTTCTGGTGGCGGCCGTGCTGAGCCTCATCGGTCCCGATTTCTCCCTGCGGACCACCGGGCAGCGCTGGCTCATGGCCGCGAGCGCAACGGGCTTGGGTCTGGCCGCCGGAGCCATTCTCTTTCCCCTGCTCCTGCCCGCGCTGCGCACGCGCCTCTTTTCCCTGGGCGGCGCGGGCCTTGGCCTGGCCCTGGCCGTGCTGCTGCCGGCCATCTTCCCCGCACAGCCCGACATCGGGGTTCTCGGGGCGGGACTCTGGACCGTGGTCTTGGCGTCATGGCTGGGACTCAACTTCACCGGCTCCACGCCCTACACCTCACCCTCGGGTGTGGAAAAGGAGATGCGCCGTGCCATCCCAGTGCAGGCTGCGGGCACGCTCGTGGCCGCGGCCCTCTTTGTGGTCGGCAATTTTACGTGAGGACGACATGAAGACCTTCCGCCATCTCGAAAACGTGGCCACCCTGGCCTATGACAAAGAAAAATGCGTGGGCTGCGGCCTCTGCGCCACGGTCTGCCCGCACCGCATCTTCGCCGTGCGGGACGGCAAGGCCGAGGTTCTGGACCGCGAGGCCTGCATGGAGTGCGGGGCCTGCGCCTTGAACTGCCCGGCGGCGGCCATCGCGGTCACGCCCGGCGTGGGCTGCGCCGAGTACATCATCCAGACCTGGCTGCCGGGCAAGCGCGGGACTTCATGCTGCTGAATCCTTGACCGCGGCGCGGAAATGCAGGAATTCTCTGCCTTCCAAACCACGGAGGAATCATGCTCGACCGCACCGAAGCCCTGGCCATGATCAAGGCCACCGCCCCCGACCACCTTGTCGTCCACGCGCTGGAGACCGAAGCCGTCATGCGCGCCCTGGCCGCCCGCCTGGGCCACGACCCCGAGACTTGGGGCCTGGCCGGCCTGCTGCACGACCTCGACTACCCCCAGACCAAGGACACGCCCGAAAAGCACGGCCTGCTGACCGCCGAGACCCTGGCCGGAAAACTGCCGGGCGACGCCGTGCAGGCCATCGCCCGCCACAACGAGATGAACGGCAACCTGCCGCAGTCGGACTTCGATTTCGCCCTGCGTTGCGGCGAGACCGTGACCGGCCTCATCCACACCGCGGCCCTCGTCCGCCCCACGCGCATGCAGGGCATGGAGGCCAAGAGCCTCAAGAAAAAGATGAAGGACAAGGCCTTCGCCGCCTCGGTCTGCCGCGAGACGATCAAGGAGTGCGAGAAGATCGGCCTGGAGCTGGGCGACTTCCTGACGCTGGCCATAGGGGCGATCACGGGGATCGAGAACGAAGTAGGGCTGGCTGCGTCCTGACCTTCATGGAAGGCTTTCTCCTCCACGCATCCAACCGCCTGGAAAACCTGGCCGAACTGCTGGCCGAGGTCGTAAAAATTCCGCTGGACCCCATGAAGCAGGAGACCATCCTGGTCCAGTCCGGCGGCATGCAGCGCTGGGTCTCCATGCAGCTGGCCCGCCGTCACGGGATCTGCGCGGGCGTGCGATTCCCCTTTCCTGTCGGTTTCGCCTACGAACTCTGTCGGGAACTGCGGGCCGACCTGCCCCCCGAATACCCCTTGAGCCAGGAGCGCATGCTGTGGCGCATCACGCACCTGCTGCGCGGCCTGCTGGACGAGCCGGAGTTCGCGCCGCTGGCGCGCTACGTGCGCGAGGACTCGGAGCTCAAGTCCGTGCAGCTGGCCGAACGCATCGCCTATCATTTCGACCAGTACCTCATCTTCAGGCCGGAGTGGGCCGCACGCTGGGAAAACCGTGATCCGAGCGGAAACTTCCTCCTGCCCGGTCACCTCGCCAGCGAAGCCTGGCAGGCCCGGCTGTGGCGGGAACTGATCAGGGACATGGGCGGGGAGCATCGCGCGGCGCTGCTGCGGCGGGCCATCGCCAAGCTGGAAAAAGGCTCGTCCCTGCCGGAACTCCCCACCCGCGTCTGTGTCTTCGGCATCCCGACCCTGCCGCCGGTCTATCTCGATCTTTTGCAGGCTCTGTCCAGGCACAGCCAGGTGCACGTCTTTCTGCTCAGCCCTTGCCGGAAGTACTGGGGCGATCTTCTGACGCATCGGAAACGGCGGCGCGCCTACCGCGCCGGGGAACACGCCTCCCCGGAACGACCCGAGGACGCAATGCCGCTGGCGGGTCTTGGTGCGGTCGGGAAAGACTTTCTGGAACTGCTGATGGACCGGGACGCGCTGGAAACGGGGCTGTACGAAGAACCAGACGCGGGCACCATGCTCGGACAACTCCAGGCCGACCTACTTGATCTGGACGTTCGCGACGAAAAGACGGACTTCTCCGATACGTCCATCCAGGTCCACTGTTGCCACAGCCCCCTGCGCGAGATGGAGGTTTTGAAAGACCTGATCCTCGACCTTCTGGCCAAGGACACGTCCCTCTCGCCGCAGGACATCCTGGTCATGAACCCGGACATCGAGAGGTACACCCCGGTCATCCAGGCCGTGTTCGGGACCACGGGAGAAACGGACCTCCCCTTCTCCATCTCCGACCGCAAGCCGACCAAGGCCGCCGAAACCATCCGCCTCTTCCTGGAACTCCTGGAGTTCGGACAGCACCGCTTCGAGGCCTCGCGCGTCTGCGCCCTGCTCGAAGCCCCGCCAGTGCGGCAGCGACTGGGCCTGGATGCGTCCGATACGCAGCGCGTGTTGGAGTGGGTGCGCGCATCGGGCGTGCGTTGGGGGCTTGATCGGAATTTCCGCCGAAATGCGGGGCTGGGTGATTTCGGCCAGAACACCTGGGAGAGCGGCCTGTCCCGCCTGTACCTCGGGTACATGACCGGGGCGGCGGACCCGCTGCACGGCATCGCCCCGCTGGCACTGCGCGGCTCGGCCGAGCAGGAGCTGCTGGGCCGCCTGACCGCCTGGATCGACGAACTGGCCGCCCTGTGGTCCAGGCTGCGGGACACGCGAACGCCAGCCGACTGGCAGGACTGCCTGCTGTGGGTCATGGACGCCTTCTTCCCCCAGGACCCCGCCCAGGCCGAGCATCTGCTGGCCATTCGCCGGACCGTGACCGAACTGACCCGCGACATGGGCGATTTCGAGGCCGACGCACGAACCATGCTCTATCTCATCCGCAAGCGCCTGGACGAGAGCGGCGGCGAGTCGGGCTTCCTGGCTTCGGGCCTGACCTTCTGCGGCCTGAAACCCATGCGCTCCATCCCCTTCCGGGTGGTCTGCCTGACGGGCCTGACCAGCACGGCCTTCCCGCGCCAGGACACGCCTCCCGGCTTCGACCTCATGGCCGCCCGCCCCAGGCCAGGCGACCGCAGCCTTCGCGAGGACGACCGCTACCTGTTCCTGGAAAGCATCATCTCGGCCCGCGACAGCCTCATCCTGACCTACCCAGGCCTGTCCCAGTCCGACAACTCCGAGGCCCCGCCGTCGGTTCTGGTCTCGGAACTGCTCGATTTCCTGGACAAAGGCTGTACGGTTGACGGTCTTCAGCCCTCAAAGGCCATTGTTTTCAAGCACAAGCTGCAAGCCTTCCATCCGGACTATTTCAGCGCAGGGTCGCGCCTTTTCTCCTACTCGGCCCAGAACCGCGACGCAGCGCTGGCGCTGTTCGCCGAGCACCGGTCCAGGCAATTCTTCCCCGAGACCGATGCTCCCGAAGAAGCACATCCGGAGCAGGAGGTCGAGATCGACATCGAAGAGCTGACGCGCTTCCTGACCCACCCCTGCCGCCACCTGCTGCGCGCCCTGCGCATCGACCCAGGCAGGGGCGAGGACGATTTTCTGGACGAGGAACCCCTGGCCGCGCCCACGGGCCTCGAAGCCTACGGCCCCCTGCAGGACCTCCTGCGCACGGCCCTGGACGAGCCCGCCGCCAATCTGGAGGGGCTGCTCCTGGCCTGGCAGCTCCTGCCTCCGGGCCAGGCCGGGACCGACGCAAGCCGGAAGCTCTGCTCCCAGATCCGCCTCCTGGCCGACCAGGCACGGGCCGTCATCGGCGACGAAAAGGCCGCGCGCCTCGACCTGAAGCTGCAGCTTGGCAGGGTCACGCTCACAGGCCGCCTCGACCTCCACGGCGACCGCATCGTGACCTGCCGACCGGCCAAGACCAAAAGCTCGGACATGCTCCGCCTGTGGGTCCGCCATCTGGCAGCCTCGGCCTCGGGCCATGCCGCCCAATCCATGCACATCGGCACCGATGACTGCTTCTCCGCACCCGAGGCACAGGACGCCCGGAACCTTCTCGAAGGGCTGCTGCGGCTCTACACGCAGGGCATGGGCTCCCCCATCCCCTTCTTCCCCCGGACCTCCCTGGCCTTCGCCGAGGCGCGCTTCAAAGGCCGCAAGCCCAAGGAGCGGCCCGAAGCGCTGCAACAGGCCATGCGCCAGTGGGAAGGCGGCTTCATGGTCAGCCCCGAACGCGACGACCCGCACCTGGCCTTCCTCTTCCGCGACTCAGAGCCGGACTGGGAGCGTTTCGCGGACGTGGCCGAGAAAATCTACGGTCCCATTCTGGGAGGTGCCGAGTGATGGAGCCCATGAACCTCTGCACCGCTCCCCTGGACGGCACGACCCTCATCGAGGCCAGCGCCGGCACCGGCAAGACCTACACCCTGACCGGCCTCTTCGTGCGCCTGCTGCTGGAGAAGGGTCTGACCGTGGACCAGATCCTGGTGGTGACCTTCACGGACGCGGCCACCGAGGAACTGCGCGAACGCATCCGCAAACGACTGTCCGACGTGGCCGGGGTGCTGTCCGGTGAGATGGTGGCCGACGAAGAACTGGAATGGGACCTCCAGGCCCGCTTTGGCGGCACCGACGCCGCCCACCGTCTGGAACTCGCCCTGCGCAACTTCGACCTGGCCCAGATCTTCACCATCCACGGCTTCTGCCAGCGCATGCTCGGGCGCAACGGCTTCGAGTGCTCGGCCCTCTTCGACACCCAGCTCGAGCCGGACCTCTCGGACCTGCGCCGCCAGGTCTGCGTGGATTTCTGGCGCAGTCGCATCCTGCCCCTTGACGGCCTGACCGGCACGGAAGTGCGCAAGCAGCTGACCCCGGACCATCTCACGGAACTGTCCGGCCTGCCCTTCCTGGCCCAGCGCATCCGCATCGTGCCGGACAGCCCCGCGCCGGACCCCGCCCCCCTGGACCGGGCCGTGCGGGAGGCCTGCGAACGGCTGAAGGCCTCCTGGCCGGTTACGGAACCGGAGGTCCGAACGCTTCTTCTGGCCCGGACGGACAACTTCAACGCCCGCCAGTTCTCGCCGCAGAAGCTCGATCAGCGTCTGAAGGCGGCACGCGACTTCCTGAACGACCCGAGACTCGATGCCAGGGAGCAGCTCAAGGCCCTCGGCGAACTGACCTCGACATACGTGCGGGGCATGACCAAAAAGGCCTTCACCGCCCCGGAGCACCCGCTGTTCGACGAGATCCAGGATATCCTGGACCGTGTCGAGGCCTTGCGGCAGGCGCTGGGCCCCTTCGTGGTCCATCTGCGGCATGCCTTCCTCTCGGGCGTGACGGCGCGCCTGGACGACCTCAAGCGGCGGCGCAACGTGCTGGGTTTCGACGACCTGCTGCGCAACATGCACGCCGCCCTGGCCAGCCCCGAGCTGGTCGCGGCGGCAAGGGCCCAGTACCGCGCGGCCCTGATCGACGAGTTCCAGGACACCGACGGCCTGCAGTACGACATCTTCCGCACCCTCTTCGCCACCGGCGACGGGGAGAACAGCCTGTTCCTCATCGGCGACCCCAAGCAGGCCATCTACTCTTTCCGGGGCGCGGACCTGCACACGTACCTTACCGCGGCCGACAGCTGCGAACGCGGCATGACGCTGGGCGTCAACTACCGCTCCACGCCGGAGCTCATCGCGGCCGTGAACCGCCTGTTTTCCAGGCCTGACAATCCACGGCCCTTCCTGGACCCGAAAATCGGCTACCAGCCCGTGAGCGCCCCGGACGAAGAGCGGGACCGCTTCCGCGAAGACGGGCATACACCCGCGCCCATGGTCCTCTGGCAGGTCAAGAGCGAGGACAAGCCCCTGGCCAAGGGGGCGCTTGCGCCGCGCATCTGCCGGGCCGTGGCCGCCGAGATCAGCCGTCTGCTGCGGGGCGCAGCCGGAGGGAGCATCCGCATCGGCGACGCGCCGCTCCTGCCAGGGGACATCGCCGTTCTGGTCGAAACCCATGCCCAGGGCGAGGCCGTCCACCAAGCCCTTGGCGCGCTGCGCATCCCGAGCGTCGTGACCCACACTTCGTCGGTCTTCGCCAGCCCCGAGGCGGCGGAACTCCTGTCCGTGCTGCGCGGCATGGCCGATTGCCAGCGCCCGGCGGCCCTGCGCACGGCCCTGGCCGCACCCATGATCGGCCTGACGGCCCCGCATCTCGCACTCATCGACGAGGACGGCGATAAACTCGAGGCGTGGTTCGAACGCTTCCTCGCCTGCCGCGAACTGTGGGACCGCCGGGGTGTCATGGCCGCCGCGCGCCGACTCTTCACCGACCTCGATGTGCGAGGGCGCCTTGTCTCCCTGCCGGACGGCGAACGGCGCATGACCAACGTCCTGCACTGCCTGGAGCTGCTCCACAGCCGGGAACGCGAATCGGGCGCGTCCATGCACACCCTGCTGACCTGGTTCGCCCGGCGGCTCGGCACCGACAGTACTGAGGAATCCCAGCTCCGCCTGGACACGGACCGCGACGCGGTCCAGATCGTGACCATTCACAAGAGCAAGGGGCTCCAATACCCGGTAGTCTTCTGCCCCTTCATCTTTGGCCGGGCCAGATGCCCCGAGGATCGGGCCCTGATCCACGAAAGCGGATTGCTTCTCGACCTGGGTACGGAGGAGCTGCCAAGGCGGATAGGCCAGGCCCTGACCGAGGCGCAGGCCGAGCGCGTGCGACTGCTGTACGTGGCCCTGACCCGCGCCAAGTGCCGCTGCTACGCGATTTGGGGACGCATCAACGAGGCCGAGACCTCGGGCGCGGCCTGGCTGTTCCACGGGCACCGCGCCGGCGAAAACAGCACCCTGAACTGGGACGACGTCGATGAGGACATGGTCTGCGCGGACCTGCTCGAACTGGCGGGTGACGACATCGAGGTCGCGGAACTGCCCGACGCCGACCCCGAGCAGGGACCGCCACAATTCACCCATGCCCCTGACCTGCGATTCCGGAACTGGGATCGCGTTCTGGGCTCCGGCTTCGGGCTGGCGAGCTTCACCGGCCTGACCCGCGGCATGGAACACGGAGCGCGGCCGGGCCTGGATGAGACTGATGCGTCCGGCATGGCCGCGGACGAGTGGTCCATGGCGAATTTCCCGCGCGGCGCTGCCGCCGGTTCCTGCCTGCACTGGGTTTTCGAGCGCATCGATTTCGCGGACGAGAGCACCGTCCCCGCCGCCGTGACCGAGGCGCTGGCCACGTACGGCTTCGCCCCGGACTGGCATCAAACTGTCCAGGACATGGTCAAACGGGTCCTGCACGCGGATCTGGGAGAAGGGTTGCAGTTGAAAGGCATCAAACAGAAGGACAAGCTGGTCGAGCTGGAATTCCTTTTCCCCCTGCGCCCCGTGACCCGCGAGGCCCTGGCCGCCGTGTATCGGGACGCGGCCGGGCTTCTGCCGCCCGACCTGCCGGAGCGCATGGGCAACTTGCGTTTCGAGCCGCGCCGGGGCTTCATGACCGGGTTCATGGATCTGGTCGTGCGCAGCGGTGAAAAATTTTACCTCCTCGATTGGAAATCCAACTGGCTCGGCCCCACTCCCGCCCACTACACCCAGGACGCCCTGCACACGGCCATGGTCGGCAGCCACTACTTCCTGCAGTACCACCTCTACTGCCTGGCCCTGAAGCGCCATCTGGCCCTGCGCAATCCAAAATTCGACTACGCGGAGCACTTCGGCGGCGTGCGCTACGTCTTCCTGCGCGGCGTGGACCCGGAGCGGCCGGGGCAGGGCGTGCATGAGGACCGTCCCGATCTGCGCTTCCTCGAAGCGTTGGACGAGGCCCTCATCTACATGGAGGACCGCTGATGTTCGCCCGCCCCGCCATCCTGCCCCGCCTCGTTGCCAGCGAACTCTTCACCGGGGCCGACCTCTACCAGGCCCGCTTCGCCGCCTCCCTGGCCCTGCCGGGACACGCAGACCTCGCGGCAGGCCTGACGGCCCTGGTCTCCCTGGCCGTGCGCGAAGGGCACGTCTGCCTGCACCTCGGCGATGAGGGCGTGCGCGAACGACTGGCCTCCCTGGGCCTGGACGCATTGGACGGCGGCCTGGACACGGGGGTGATCGGCGCGCCCGACTCCGGCCTGCCCCTCATCCTTGACGGGGAGCGGCTGTACTTCGCCCGCTTCTTCCGCGACGAGGAGTCCCTGGCCCGGGCCTTCCTGCGCCTGGCCTCGGCACCGCCCCGGAGCATCCCGGCAGAGCTGCTACCCGACATTTTCAAGGCCCGAGACGAGGAAACCGACTGGCAGGACGTGGCCTGCTTCGCGGCCCTGCGCAGCCGCTTCTGCGTCATCTCGGGCGGCCCCGGCACGGGCAAGACCACGACCGTGGCCCGCATCCTGGCCCTTGCGGCCCGCATGCACGCCGGCGCGCCCTTCCGCATCCGCCTGGCCGCGCCCACGGGCAAGGCGGCTTCGCGCATGTCCGAGGCCCTGGCCGCGGCCTTTCCGGGAGGAACCCTGCCGCCTGAACTGGACGAAAGCCTGATGCAGGGCGCCCAGACCGTGCACCGCCTGCTCGGCTGGGGCGCCGGGGGCTTCCGCCACCACCAAGGCAATCCCCTGCCACTTGACATGCTGGTCGTCGATGAAGCGTCCATGCTCGATCTCGAACTGACGGCCCGCCTGCTGGAAGCGCTGCCCGAACAAACCGCCCTGGTGCTGCTGGGTGACCGTAACCAGCTCGCATCGGTGGAGGCCGGAGCAGTGCTTGGCAACCTCTGCCGCGAGGACGCCATCAACGCCTTCTCGCCGGCCTTCGCGGCCGACGCCGCTAGGGCGGGGGCACGCCTGCCCGAGGCTTCATACGTCTCGGCCCTGACGGACCATGTAGTGGAACTGAGGAAAAGCTGGCGGTTCGGTGCGGACAGCGGCATCGCCGCCCTGGCCGCGTGCATCGTGGCCGGTGAGGCCGGGAAGGCGGAGGAACTGCTTTCGCAGCCCCATGACGATCTGGAGATGAAGGAGTGTTCCGGACACGCGGCCCTGGTCGCGGAACTCGCCCCGCTCGTGCGGGCGGCGTTCAGGGGCCTGAGCACGGAAATGGACCCGGTGCGTGCCTTCGAGGCGTTCGGAGCCCTGCGCCTGCTGTCGCCGATCCGCCAGGGCCCGCAAGGCACCGAGGCCTTGAACCGCATGGCCTGCGAGGCGCTCGGTGCGCCGGCAGGGGATGGATGGTATCAGGGCCGCCCGGTTATGATCCTGGAGAACGATTACAGCTTGGGTCTCTTCAACGGCGACACGGGCATCGCCCTGCCCGTCGGCGACACCCTCCGGGTCTTCTTTCCGGCCCCCGAAGGCTTCACCTCATTCGCCCCGGCCCGACTGCCCCGGCACGAGACCTGCTACGCCATGACCGTGCACAAGAGCCAGGGTTCGGAGTTCAGGCACACCGTGCTGATCCTGCCGGCGGAACCTTGCCCCATACTGGGACGGGAGCTCCTATACACGGCCCTGACCAGGGCAAAACAAAAATTTTCATTGTGTGGCACCCAAGAACAACTTGAATATGCCGTGGCCAAAAAATATAATAGGACATCGGGACTTGGACACATCATTTTTTCTTCACACCAAAATCCACATACTTTATCCTGACTTCACAAAATTACTTACAATCGAATACAAATTAAAATGACAATAAAATCTATATTATGGTTAACACAAGGAAAGGATACGCTTCCGAGCGTGAGATATCGCGTCATACCAATTGCGAAAGAAATAATAAAATACGGCATTGACGTGGATGTATCGAGATATCCAAAAACAATATTTGACAGAATACGATTCTTTTTGCAAAAGATATATGCGAAAAAAAAATTCGATATTTGCATAATACAGAAAAGAATACTTTCTGTAGCAGAAATATATGCACTGAAGATTTTATCCAGAAAAGTCGTCTTCGATTTCGATGATGCGATATGGACAGATCAGGACGAGGCCTCTGCGCCTGGAAGCGGCAAAAAATGGGATAATTTCAAAAAAAACGTCACCCATGCCGACATCGTCATCGCTGGCAATTCCTATCTCGCTGAAGCTGCGCAAGGAGCGGCTTCCGTTGCCGTACTGCCCACCCCCCTCGACACGATTGCGTATATCCCCTGCACTTCAGACATCCGCATCAGAAAATTCACAGTCGGGTGGATGGGAACTTCGAGCTATCTTTCAGGCCTGCAAAATATCGCAGAACAAATACAGGCTGTAACCGGAAACCCAATACAAATCGTATCCAATGCGCCCCCCACGGGCACCCTTTCAAAGTTCTCCATTTATGACGCATGGGCTCCTGAAAAAGAACTTTTCCAGCTTCAAAATTTTACAGTTGGATTGATGCCCCTCAGTGACACGCCGTATACACGCGGAAAATGTGGATTTAAAATACTGCAATATATGTCATGTGGAGTTGTACCTATCGCATCATCAGTCGGATTCAATAAGGAAATAATATCACATGGCGTGGACGGATTTCTGGTCGAGAGCGAGCATGAGTGGGGAGAATACGTATCAATCTTGCTCAACGATCAGAAACTTCTCAAGCAAATGGCTCAAAAGGCAAGACAGACCGTCGTCTCCAGGTTCGACATTTCCGGGATAACACAAAAACTTCTGAAGATACTTGCCCAGAACTGAAAAAGGACGCCACTCCCTAGAGAAGGCGTCCAATTCAGTACTTTTCTCTCGCAGATTTTCCCACCTTCATCACGCCCCGCTGTCGCGATCGACCAGGCAGGATCCCAGCCGCTATCGGTGGACGTCTCTGCCATCCAAGGGATCCCCGAAGCATCCCATAAACCGTCTCCCTCGCCAGGGGGGATGCGACATTACGTCACACAGCTCCTTCTCATGCGGGCAAACAGTTCTGTTGCCGGAAAATCGAGACAAACCGCAAGACCACTCTCACGTCGTCCTTCTTGCCAAACAAGGACACTGCAGCTACGTGAGTTGATAGTAAACCCGGGAGTGGCTTATGATACCGTTTCTTGCTTCATGGAAATTTCTGAAGTCGTGGCAGAAAGTCCTGATTTCAATCTTCAGTTGCCTTGCATTGTACGCTGCGTTCGGTTTTTTTCTTCTCCCCCCGATTGTCCGATACGTTCTTGTGGAAAAGGTTTCCCCGGCACTGCACCGTTCTGTTGACGCTCGAGAAATCCGCTTCAATCCCTTCACGCTGACTGCCGACATCACGGGTTTCACCATCGCTGAAAAGGATGGCGATGGCCAGTTCGTGGCCTTCGACGCCCTGCACGCCGACCTCGAGCTCAGCTCTCTGATTCGCCTGGCCATCGTCGTGCGCGACCTGAAACTGGACGGTCCGCGCATCAATATCCGCCTCGACGGGGAAGGCCGCACCAACTTCGCAGATCTGCAGGGCGACACGCACGAGACAGGCTCCGAAAAATCCGCGCCCCTCATCGTGCCCCTGATCATCGAGCCCATCTCCATCGGCAACGGCACCATCATCTTCGAGGACCAGGCCCGGGGCGTGACGCATGTCGTCGATGAAATAAACTTCCTGGTTCCCCAGTTCTCCTCGCGCAAGAAGGACTGGACGACCTTCATGACCCCGACCCTGTCCTTCCGGGCCAACGGAGCGCCGTTCAACCTCGAAGGCAAGACCATCCCCTTCGACGATTCCCTGAAGACCGAGTTCGAACTGAACGTCATGGACCTCGGCCTGCCCCAGTACTGGGCGTACGCACTGGCCAACGAAAACCTCCAGTTGGCCAAGGGAACCTTGAGCCTCGAAAACAAGCTCGTCTTCGAGCGGCACGAGGACAGTTTGCCGACCTTTTCCCTGCAGGGCACCGTGACCGGGCGCGACATCGAACTGACGGACAACGGGGAACCCGTCCTCTCGGCGGCCAGCACGGAAATCGTCCTGGACGACATCTCCATCCTGAACCTTGAGCTCGGACTGCGCTCCGTCAGCCTGGAAAGCCCGTTCATCAAGCTCGTGCGCAAAAAGGACGGCAGCCTGAACTGGATGGGCTACTTCACCCGCGAGCCGGCCCCGTCAAACGCGACGGCGGCAAACGGCACCGTGTCGCCGAAAGCGGAAAACGCCACCGCGGGAACCGAAATCGCGGCAGCCGGAATGGGGAACGCCACGCAAGCCGCGGCCAACGCGACCGCGCAGGCGGGCAACGCCACTGCCGCCGAAACTGCGCAACAGCCAGCCAGGACTCTGCTCCTGCAGATTCCCGAAGTGCGGCTCACGGACGGCCGTGTCCTGTTCAGGGACGAGACCACGCCCACCCCCTTCACCAAGGAAGTGCAGAAGCTTGACGTGACCGTCACCGACCTGAGCACGGCCGCCAACGCGACCACCCAGGCGGCGGTGCGGGCCCTGACGGCCGACGGCGAGGAGATCGGCGTGGAAGGGTCCTTCTCCGTCTCACCCATTCAGGCCAAGGCCCGCGTCGAGGCGCACAATCTCGACATCCCCTCCTACTCGCCCTTCTTCCGGGACGCCCTGCCCATGACCCTGGCCGCGGCCAAGGCCGACGCTTCCGTAAACCTGATCCTGGACACCGCCAGCGCCGCCCCGCGCCTGGAAAATTCCAGGGTCGAAGTGCGCGGGCTGGCCCTCAAGGCCAAGGGCGACGCGGGCAACGTGCAACTCGGCAAGGCGGCTTTGGACGGCATCTTCGTCGACATGGCCGGGCGCGAGGTCCGTACGGGCATCCTCACCCTGGCCGAGGCATCCGTGACCACGGGCGTGGACGCCGCAGGCCGCGCGACCCTCGTGGCCGCCCTGGCCGCGCCCTCGACATCGGCGCCGAC
Source organism: Desulfomicrobium salsuginis (assembly GCF_054657795.1). Classification (NCBI taxonomy): domain Bacteria; kingdom Pseudomonadati; phylum Thermodesulfobacteriota; class Desulfovibrionia; order Desulfovibrionales; family Desulfomicrobiaceae; genus Desulfomicrobium; species Desulfomicrobium salsuginis. The sequence continues at coordinate 472,078 of NZ_BAAHYA010000001.1, forward strand.
CAAGCCGGCCGGCAACGCCGCGACGAGCGTTGCGCCGGCCTGGAAAATCGCGAGCGGCGGAGCGGCCGTGTCCGATGTCCGCCTGCTGCTGTCCGGAAAGAAGGATGCCCCGATCCGCGTTAGCGCCCTGAAGGTCGGCCCCGTGAACGTGGACACGGCAAAGACGGCCGTGACCGTCGGCCCGGTGGACCTGTCGCTGAACCTCGACGTCGTCCGCGAGAAGGACGGGGCCATCGACTTGGCCAAGCTTTTCTCCCCGCAGGAATCCGCCTCCGACAAGCCTGCGCCCAAAAGCTCATCCCCGGCCTGGAGCGTTGCCGTGGAACAGTTCTCCCTGTCCGGGTCCGGTGTCTCCCTCACGGACCAGACCCTTGCCCAGCCCTCGCGCCTGGAGGTGGACCAGATATCCTTCCTGACGAAAAACCTGTCCACGGACCTGGCCAAGGCCATCCCCCTGGCCCTGTCCTGCCGCGTGGAGGAAACCGGGACCATCAAGGCGAGCGGCGACATCGTGCCCTCGACCATGATCACCAAAGGGACCGTCGATCTCTCCCGCATCCCCCTGTCCGTGGCCTCGGCCTACGTGGCCGACGCAGCCTCAGTGGATATCCCGTCCGGACGGCTCGGCGGCAAGCTGAACTGGCGCATGGGCGGCAAGGGCAAGGACCAGCTCTCCGGCTCCCTGAGAATCGATGACCTTCGCGTCACGGAAGGCCGGTCGAAAGCGGAAATCCTCGGCTTCAAGACCCTGGACGTCTCGCAACTCGCCCTGCAGCTCTCACCGCTGGCCCTGAGCATCCGGGAAGTGGAACTCGTGGAGCCGCGCGCCGGCTTCGTCATCGACGCCCAGGGCCGCACCACCCTGGACCGCATCGCGCCGCCGGCGAAAAAGCCCGCCAAGGCGCAGCCCAAGAAGGCGGACAAGTCCGAGGGCCTCAAATCCCTCGATATCGCGAGCTTCGCGCTCAAACAGGGCCGCTTCACCTTCGCCGACCAGACTCTCTCGCCGCAGTTTGCCTCCGTCGTCTCCCCGGTGGACCTGAACGTGCGCGGCATCTCCCTCGACCCGCAGAAACGGGCGGAGCTCGAACTCTCCGCGGTCGTGGACGGCTCGGCGGCCGTCAACGCCTCCGGCTGGATCAGCCCCCTGAAGGACCCGGTTCAAACCAACAGCACCGTGACGCTGCGCAACCTCGACCTGGTCGGCCTCTCGCCCTACTCCGCGAAATTCATCGCCTACCCCGTGGCCCAGGGCCAGCTCGACTGGGACATGAATGTCAGCACCGACGGCAGCAACCTGGCCATGCGCAACGCCATCAAGGCCCGCCGGCTCGAACTCGGCGACAAGGTCGAATCGCCCGACGCGGCCGACGTGCCGGTCAAGCTGGGCCTGGCCCTGCTGCGGGACATGTCCGGCAACATCGCCATCAACCTCCCGGTCAAGGGCGACCTGAACGACCCGCAGTTCAGCATCGGCGGCATCGTCATGCAGGCCTTTCTGGGGCTCATCGTCAAGGCCGTGGCCTCGCCCTTCACCCTGCTGGCGAGCCTGGTGCCCGAGGGCGCGGGAGACGTGAGCAAGCTGGCCTTCCCTGCCGGGCTGGCCACCCCGTCCGAGGAAACCACGAAGGGAATACAGGCCCTGGCCGACATCCTGAAGCAGCGCCCGGGTCTGAGCATCTCCATCGTCGGGCGCGCCGACCCGGTGGCGGACCGGAAGGCCATGGCCGACAGACAATTCCGGCGCAAGCTGCAGGTCATCAAGTACGACGACCTGTCGCGCAAAGAGCGCGAGCAAACCGTGCCGGAGGAACTGGAGATCACGGACGAGGAGTATGCGGACCTGCTCTGGGAGGCCTACAAGGACGAACCCGTCGAGAAGGAGAAGAACGCCATCGGCATGCACAAGGAGGTTTCGCGCGAGGTGCAGGAAGCCAAGCTGCGCGAACTCATAAGCGTCACCGACGAGGATCTCGTCAGCCTGGCGGCGAGCCGCGCCGAATTCGTCAAGAACCAGCTCGTGCAGGTCCTCGGCGTGGAGGCCGGACGGGTGTTCATGGGCAGCGCCGGGCCGCAGGCCCTGTCCGGCGGTTCCGAGGTGACGGTGGAGATCAAAAGCTAGGGCCGAAGCGCTCAGGCTTCGAGGATGACCACGGCCACGGCGTTGTCGCGGCCGTGGGAGATGGAGAGGTGGGCCCTTGCGGCCCCCAGTTCGCGGAATCTGGCCTGCGCGGCGTTGTGGAAATGGATGGTCGGCTTGCCGAGGTCGTCCGAACGCACCTCGATGTCCTGAAAGGTGACGCCTTGGCTGAAGCCCGTGCCCAGGGCCTTGGACGCGGCTTCCTTGGCCGCGAAGCGCGAAGCCAGGAATGGGACGGCGTTGCCGGGCATGGCCGCGGATTCGGCCGTAGTGAGGATGCGGGCACAGAACTTCCCGCCGAACCTTTCATAGGAACGCGCGATCCTGTCCAGCTCCGCGATGTCGATGCCCACGCCGATGATCATGCCCCAAGCCGCCGATGTCTGCCCCGGGTCTCCGGGGTCATTGCCAGGAAAAAAAGCCAGACGGGCCGAACCCGTCTGGCTTTGTCATGCCATGGTTTCAAACCGTCCCAACTCAGAACGGGGCGTCGTCCATGCCGCTGGCCTCGGACGGGAAGGCCGGGCCGAGATCTTCCTCGTAGCCCATGTTGCCGCCCTGGGCCGGGGCTTGGCCGCGCTGCTGATACTGCGGAGCCGGGGCGTAGCCGCCTTCGGACTGGCGGGAGTCTAGGCCGAGCACGCGGTCGGCCTTGATCTCGGTCGTGTATTTCTCGGCGCCGTCCTTGTCGGTCCACTTGCGGGTCTCGAGCTTGCCCTCGATGTACACGAGGCGGCCCTTGGACAGGTAGTTGCCGCAGAACTCGGCCTGCTTGCCCCAGACCACGATGCGGTGCCACTCGGTCTTCTCGACCTTCTGGCCGTCCTTGCTCGTGTAGGACTCGTCGGTGGCGACGGAGAAGTTGGCCACCGGCTGTCCCGAGGGGGTGTAGCGCATTTCTGGGTCGCGGCCCAGACGGCCGATCAAAATCACCTTGTTCAGACTCCCTGCCATGTCGTCTCCTCGTATGTTGTCGGCCGCCTACGGTTTGGCGACCCGCTTTTCCAGTTCGCCGAGGCCTTCCTCGATCCGGTCCGTGGCCTGATTGGCGGCCTGCGGATCCCAGTCGGCCAGTCGGGCCTGCATGTCCTTGACGTCCTTCACGACCCTGGGCAGCCCCTCTTCCAGGAGCCTGCGGACCTCGTCGGGAACGTCCCCGAACTGATACAGGTCATCGAGAGCCCTGACAAGTTCGAGGACACCCTTCATCTCGTGCGGGAACCCGGGCGTGTTGTCCTCGAAGGCCAGTTTCCACAGTAAGGGCCAGGCCTTACGGACATCATCCTCTGCATACGTATAGGCCAGGACGCGGACCTGCAGCACCCTGCCCATCAGTCCCGCTCCTCCCACTCGCTCTGGATGCGGCTGACGACCTCCTGGATCTGGCCCAGCTGGCTCTCGGGACAGACGCCGATGAGGGGGGCGTCGCGGTCCACGGAGTCGTTGGTCTCGAAGTAGACCGCGTAGATGATGCCGCCGGGGCCCGTGTAGCGCACCGACGTCTCGCGTTTCATGCGCGAGAGGATGAACAGTTCCATGCCGTCCTCGACGTGCACGGTCTGGCTGCCCTTGGTCTTGATCTTGATGTCCACTTCCGGGAAGAAGTAGTACTTGCCCTTCTCCGGCGCCAGGAAGAGGGACAGGGAGCGGCGCAGGATGCGGGCGATGACCTCCTCCTTGGTCAGGAAGTGGCGGATGGTCATGAGCTCCTGGCCGGCTTGCACGAACTGGCCGTTCCGCACGTCGCCCAGAAACATGACCTCGCCCTTCTGCGGGGCGTTGATGGGGCGCTTGACCTGCTCGCGTTCGAGCCTGGCCAGAAGCGTGCCCGGCACCTCCTTCCAGGTGCCGCCGGGGCCGACCACGCGCACCCCGGGCTCGCTGGCCACGAACTCCACCTTGCCGCTATGGGGCGCCCGGATGACGATCTTCTCGTAGGGCTCCTCGCGCAGCTCACGAAGCAATTCTTTGACGTCTATCACGTACGACTCCTATCGGTAGTAAAGGTTGCGGCCGCCCATGGTCTGCAGGGACTGCACGAGGTTCCCGCGGATCTCGCGGCGGTCCCAGATGCCCTGGATGTGCCCGCGCGACAGGGCCTGGAAGGCGTTATGGTAGTTGGGCGGGATGTCCAGGCCGGTGGTCTCCTTGATGACGCCGGGGCCGGCGAAGCCGATGTTGGCCGAGCGCACGGCGAACTGGTACGGCGAGCAGCCCAGGAAGCTGGCTACGGGTCCGGCGTAGGAGTTGGTGTCGTAGAGGACCAGGTACAGGCCGCCGGCCTCGGTGTAGCGGCGCACGGCCAGGGTGCAGCGCGGCATCTGGATGACGCCGTTGACGCCTTCCTGGATGCGGATGCCCGCCGTGCCATGCACGTAGGACAGGAAGGGCAGCTGCTTCTTGCGCGCCCGCTCCATGGCCCGGATGAACTTCTCGCCCTCGGCCGCACCGACGCTGCCGCCGCGGAAGGCGCCCATGAACATGGCGACCATGACCGTGGTACCCTCGATGCGGGCCTCGAAGGTCATGCAGCCGCACTTGTGGCCCGTCTTGCGCTTGGCCTCGTCGAGCTTGAGATCGAAGCCCTCGAACTTGAGAGGGTTGGTGGACTCGATCTCCGTGAAGAGCTCGTAGATGGAGCCCGGATCGAAGATGTTGTGCAGGTACCACTGGTATTCCATGGGGAAGTGGTGGCCGCAGAAGCTGCACACGCCGGCCCACTCGCCGAAGAGGTCCGGGGCCCACTGGTCCAGGCAACCGTGCACGGCGGCGTTGGGACAGGGCAAGGCGCGATCCAGCTTGGCCTGGGGGCTGACGTACTGCCACTTGCCGCTGTTCTGGGCACCATCGTCCCAAACCGACAGGGAGGTCAGACCGGCCTTGTCCACGTCCTTCTTGTCCTTGCCGAAGGACAGCTTGGACGTGATGGCGTTCCAAAGCTTCGTCGAGCGCCCGACCACGACCTGCATCTCGGCGTGCATGTCCTCGGCCAGCTCCGTGACCTTCTTGTGCTGCTTCCCGAAGAGGTCGTAGCGGAAGTAGGAATAGAGGGAGGAGAAGAGTTCGCTGGTCCACTCGCTGCCGCGGCTGAACCAGTGGCGCTTGTCGAGGTAGGCGTGCTGGGCCATGCGACGGAACTTCATGTAGCGCGTCCAGAGCAGGCGCTCCTTGGCGCGGGTATTGAGGCTCCAGCGCACGTACACGTCGGCGCCCTTGTGGCGCTTCAGGGCGATGGAACGGAAGAGGCGCATGCCGCTGACGTTCAGCACGATCTCGTCCGTGGAGGCGATGACGGATTTGCGCAGCTTGCGGAAGAAGTCGTAGTGCTCGGGCCGGGCGCCAAGCTCCGGCTCATTGATCTTCCAGTCGATGTAGCCGTTGGCGCGGTTGTCGTCGGCCGTGATCTTGAGCTGCTTGGCGCAGTGCTCGATGAGCTTCGCCTCCGCGCGCTGCCCGCCGCGCAGGCGCCCTTCGATGGCCGCCGCGCCCTCTGGCGAGATGACCGAGTAGTAGCCGTGGGACATCATGATGCGCGTGTCGGCCAGGCCGATGGCCTCGGCGCCGCCGGAGCCGCCCTCGGAGATGACGGCCACGATGGGCACCTTGAGCCCGGCCATCTCGTAGAGGTTCTTGGCGATCTGCTGCGCCGCCCCGGGGTAGTCCTCGATGGGGTAGGAGCCCGGCGTGAAGATATAGGTATGGATCGGGATGTTCTCGGTCTCGGCGACCTTCATGTAGTGCAGGGCCTTGGCGTTGCCCCAGGGCTTGACGGAGCCGCCGTTGCGGAACTCCTGCCCGTGCCCCTTCTCCTGGCCAATGACCATGACGGCCTGGTTGTGGACCTTCTTGCCGCGGCGGCGGGTGATGTAGGCGCGGGCGATGAGCATGCTCGGGTCGATGCTGTAGTCGTCCTGGCCTCCGATCTCGGTGTAGTTGTCGTAGACGTTCTCAAGGATGTCCTTGAGGCAGATGCGTTGGGGGTGGCGCACGATGCGCACCTTGTTCATGGGCGTAAGCTCCCTTTCGAGCTTCTTCTCCAGGAACTTGAACAGCTCCTCCAGGGTCTCCAGCTGGCGGATGGCCTCCTGCTTGGGCAGGCCGGGCTCGCGGGCCACGTATTCGCCGAGCTTGGCCTCCAGCATGGCCACGTTGGCGTTTTCGTCGGGTCCGAATATGTCCAGAATGTACTTCAGGCGGTCCCGAAGCTCCTGTATGCGTTTTTCTATATCCATAATGAGTGCGCGAATGCCTCGCAGGCTTGGGTTATGCCGGAATTTCCGGCGTCGCTTGAGCGCTTAATCAGTTTCCGGCGCGGTCGAAATCAGGGCGCGATGCGGTGCCCTAGAACGCCAGGATGGTTTCGGTCTTGCGCTTCAGGAAGTCGATGTTGGACTTCAGGGCCTCGCCCGAGGCGTTGACGCCTTCGAGCTTCAGGGCGTTCAGGAACTCGACGCCCCTGGCCTTGGCCTCGGCCAGATCCTTGCCCCAGATGATGGCCAGGGCCAGGTTGGGGTCGAAGTCCGTGGGGATCTCGTACTCGCGGTCCGTGGGCACCTGGCTGTGCAACTTGAGCCATTCCTGCTCGGGCCAGCCGAAGGAGGTGATGCGGCCGACCCACGGGGCGAACTTGTTGTCCGGGTCCTCGGCGATGATGCGGTATTCGATGCCCACGCCGTTCAGGGCGATGTCCTTCTGGGAATAGCCCAGGGGTGCGCCCAGACCCACCCGGATCTGCTCGGCGATGAGGTCCACGTCGCCCTTGCCCTTGATGGTCGCGATGCGGGCGGAAACGCCGTTCTCGACCTGGATGCGCGTGTTGACCTCCATCAGAAACGGCTGGCCCGTGGGGCTGACGATCCATTCCCAGGTGCCGACGTTGTCGTACCCGGCCTCGCGGGCCATGCGCAGGGAGTATTCGGTGATGTCTTCGAGCACCTTGCGGGCGTCGAAGGCGTAGCGCAGGGAGGACGGGTCGAAGCCGGGCGCGACCTCGATGCGCTTCTGGTGGCCCAGGGACTGGACCGAACAGTTGCGGGTGCCGAAGTGGACCGGATTCTGGCCGGTGCGGTCGGACACGACCTGCACTTCCAGGTGGTTGAAGTCGAAGATGCGCTGTTCGATGAGCACGCCCTCGTCGCGGAACTGGCGCTTGGCGTAGTTCTTGATGCGCCGCAGGGTGCTGCGGAACTTGTCGAGGTCAGCCACCTCCTCGATGCCCATACCGCCGCCGCCGGCCGAGGCCTTGACCAGGATGACGGGGTTGTTGATCCCCTGATCCTTCTGGAAATCGAAGAGGGACTTGGCGATGTGCTCGGCCTCGAGGTCGTCGGTCACGGGCTTGTCCGAGCCGGGCACCGTCGGCACGCCGAGCTTGCGGGCCAGGCGCTTGGTGTTGATCTTGTCGCCGAGCTCGCGGATGACCTGCCAGGAGGGTCCGATGAAGATGAGCTTGCGCTCGCGCTGCACCACGCGGCGGGCGAAGCGATAGTCCTCGGCGAAGAAGCCGTAGCCGGGGTGAATGGCGGTGGCGCCGGCCTGGTCGGCCACGGCGAAGATTTCGTTGGCGTCGAGATAGGAACTGACCCGGTACAGGGACTCCTCGCCACCGAGCTTGCGGGCCAGGACGCAGTGCTCGCTGTGCCTGTCGGGCTCGGTGAAGAGCGCCACGAAGGCATGGCCCAGCTTGCGGCAGGCCTGCATGATGCGGATGGCGATCTCACCGCGGTTGGCGATGAGAATCTTATGTTGTCTGGGTTCGCTTGAGTTCTTCATGTCTGCAAGAGCCTTTTTCCTCGGATGGTCTGTTGGGCGTTGATTAAAGGGCGGAAATCCGCCACAAGGCCGGACCCGCTTATATGCATAATCGCATCGGAGCAAGCCTTGCGGACCATGTTTCCCCCGGTGGACGGGCCGCGAGGCGCCAGGCAGGCAGTTTTGACAAGGAGTTGCAAGAGCGCTCCGATATCGTCTATGGTCAAAACGCCGTTGCCAGACTCACGTGCGATTGCTCCGACCGGTCTTACGCTCCTACACCAACGGTCTTTCCGCTGTCCAGATTCATGGGGCGACCGGTTCAACTCATCGCTAACCCTTCTCAAACGCAAAGGATTTCGACCATGCAGCAACGGATGGAAGACGTGAAGAAAGCCGCGGACAGCATCGCAACAGCATGTCCCGAAGCGCCGAAGACCGCCCTGATCCTCGGCAGCGGCCTGGGCGACTGGGTAGAGGAAGGCTCCATCCGCCTGCGCATTCCCTACGCGGACATCCCCGGCTTTCCGGTTTCGACCGTCAAGGGCCACGCCGGCGCCCTGCTCCTGGCCGACGTCCAGGGCACGCCCGTCTTCGTCCTCTCGGGGCGCTTCCATCTCTATGAAGGATACGACGCGGGGACCGTGACCATGCCGGTCCGCGTCCTGGGCTTACTTGGCGTCACGACCCTGATCGCGACCAACGCGGCCGGTGCCCTGAACCCCCTCTTCGCCACGGGCGGGCTCATGGTCCTGACGGACCACATCAACATGACCGGCCACAACCCCCTGACGGGCCCCAACATCGAAGCCTGGGGGCCGCGCTTCCCGGACATGTCGCAGGTCTACTGCCCCGCCCTGCGCGAAAAGGCCATGCAGGCCGCCCTGCGCTGCGGACAGCGCCTGGAGCAGGGCGTCTACGTCGCCGTGGCCGGACCGAGCCTGGAGACGCCGGCCGAGACGCGTATGCTGCGCATCCTGGGCGCCGACGCCGTGGGCATGTCCACGGTGCCCGAGGCCATCGTCGCCCGCCACATGGGCATGAGGGTGCTTGGCATCTCGTGCCTGACCAACAAGAACCTGCCGGACTGCATGGCCCCCACCTCCCACGAGGAGATCCTGGACCAGGCAGGCCGTTCAGCCGCCGCCCTGGGCGCGCTGCTGCGCGCCCTCATCCCCAACCTGGGAGGATGACATGGCCGAACACACCCATCTGCTGGCCGAGATCAAGGAAAACATCGCCCGCAAGGACCCCATCAAGGCCCGGCTGGTGCTGGCGTACCTCGAAAACGTGGACCGATCCCTGCGAGAGCAGGTCCTGGGGACATTCCGTTCGGCCGATCCTGATTTCGCCGTACCCATCCTGGCCAGGTTCATGTCCGAACACCGCGACATGGTCTCGGAACTGCCCGTGGTCCGGGAAATCCTGGCCATGAAAATCCTGTCCCAGCCGGACCTCGTTTCCCGGGCGATCCGCGACCCGCAGACCCCGTTCCGCAAGACGTACATCGCCATGGCCGCGGAGCTGCGTCTGGAATCCGTGGTCGGCGACCTGATCGACGCGTTGCTTGCGGCCTCGGACGTGGAGGAGATCAACCAACTCATTGAAACCCTTGGCGAGATCGGCGACCCGACGGCCACCACCCCCTTGAGCGATTTCCTCTACTCCGGGAACCGCACCCTGATCATCTCGGCCACCAAGGCCCTGGGCAAGCTCGGCACGCCCACGGCCATGCTGCGGCTGGCCGAACGCATGGGCACGGACAACCAGCTCGACCTCCTGATCCTCGACATCTTCGCCAAGGTTCAGGACGCCATTTCCCTGGACAAGCTGAACGAGGCCATGCGCTCCCACTATGCCCACCTGCGCAGCTACGCCAAGAAGACCCTGGCGGCCATCGGGCCCAAGGCCGTGCCCCTGCTGACCGAGAACCTGCTCTTCGACGACGCGGACCTGCGCGTGCACACCCTGAACGTCCTGGGCGACATCGGGGACCCGGCCGCCATCGCCCCCATCCGCAAGCTCCTGCACAACCACCCCGAAGACGCCAACGTGCGCTTCGCCGCCTACGAGGCCCTGGGCCTCCTGCCCCTGGACCGGGGGGCCTACGTCCTGACCCAGGGGCTGGGCGACCCCGTCGAGCACGTCTGCATCGCCGCGGCCAAGGCCATCGACCGCAACTTCAACGAGATCATGGCCGCCGGGATCAAGAACCTGGCCGGCGCCCGCGACGAGGACGCCCACCGCATCATCCGCACGGTCATCAGCGCCCAGGCCAGGAGCATCTTCCTGAGCCTCATGACCGAGGAGCGCTTCCAGGACATGGCCGTGGCGCAACTGACGAAATCCCACAAGGACATCCGGGATTTTTTCTACGCCGTGCTGAAGGAGCAGGGGTACTCGGAGCTGGCCCTCAGGCTGCTGGCGCCCGAGACGAAGAAGGCCGCCGCCCGCAAGCGCATCTGCGCCGTGGACGACTCGCGCATGATCCTGAACATCTACAAGTCGACCCTGCACGAACTGGGCTTCGAGCCGGTCCTGTTCGAGTTCCCGGCCGGCGCACTGGAGTGGCTGGAGAAAAACAGGCCGGCCATGGTACTGACGGACCTGAACATGCCCGACATCACCGGCATCGACCTGGCCAGGGCCATCCGCAGGAATTTCCCCAAGGAAGAGCTGCCGATCATCATGGTTACCACGCAAAACGAGGCCAACGACAACCGCGCCGCCCTGGAGGCCGGAATCAACGACATCACCCACAAGCCCTTCACGGCCGAAAGCCTGAAGGCGGTGATCAATAAATTCCTGTAGGCATTCCGGATCGTGACCGCTCTGCGGCGCCTCGAAGGATGCAAGACATGGAGCAAGAGGCAACCACCCCGCCCTGCGGGCACCCCCTCCTTGGCAGGAGGGGAGTCGGAGCTGCTGCCGGCGAATCTTGTCACGCTAAGCTAGCAATGACGGATGTGGAACAACTGCATGGCGAGGAGTCTTCGACATGGCAATCCACCTTCGTTCTTCGGATCACAAAACAACACGAGAGACAAGGATCTTGAATCTCCCCCTGCCAAGGGGGAGTACCCGAAGGGGGAGGGGGTATTCCCCCTTGACTGACCATCCGCCGCCCGAGCGAGACGGGTCGTGTCGAAAAAAATCACCCCAACCCCAGGCGCTTCAACTTCTCGCGCAACGTCTTGCGGTCGATGCCCAGGATCTCGGCGGCGCGGGTCTTGTTGTCGCCCGTGCGGGCCAGGACGGAGCGAATGTGGTCCGCCTCGACCTCGGCCAGGGTCTTGTCGCCGTGGCGGGAGCGGGTGATGGTGAAGCGCATGGACTCGGGCAGGTCCGTCACGTCGATGACCGGGCCGTCGCCGATGATGACCAGCCGCTGCAGCAGGTTCTCGAGTTCCCGCACGTTGCCCGGCCAGGCGTACTGACGGAAGGCTTCGAGGGCCTCGTCCGTCAGGCGCGGCACCTCGCGGTTCATGTCCGTGGCGAACTTGTGCAGGAAGTGGCTGGCCAGCATGAGGATGTCGTCGCCGCGCTCGGCCAGCGACGGCAGCCGGATCTCGATGACGTGGATGCGGTAGAAGAGGTCTTCGCGGAACAGGCCCTGGTCGACCAGGCGGCGCAGGTTCTTGTGCGAGGCGGCGATGATGCGGGTGTCCACGGTGCGGATGCGCGAGGAGCCGACCATGGAAAATTCCTTGCTCTGCATGACACGCAGGAGCTTGGCCTGCAGGCTGGGGCTCGCGTCCCCGATTTCGTCGAGGAAGATGGTCCCGCCGTTGGCGATCTCGAAGAAGCCCGCCCTGCTCTCCTTGGCGCCGGTGAAGGCGCCCTTGACGTGGCCGAAGAGCTCGCTCTCCAGCAGCGTGTCCGGGATGGCCGAGCAGTTGACGGGCACGAAGGCGAATGCGCGACGGTCGCTGTTGTAGTGCACGGCCCGGGCCACCAGTTCCTTGCCCGTGCCCGATTCGCCGGAAATGAAGACGTTGGCGCTGGTTCCCGAGGCCTTGCGGATGAGGGCGAAGACGCCCTGCATCTCAGCGCAGTCCCCGATGATCCCGAAATTCCCGGCTTCCTGCTTCTCGTCGTGGGCGGCACGCCTGCGGGCCTGCTTGTCGAGGATGCGCCGCACCGCGGCCAGCAGCTCCTCGCCCGTGAATGGCTTGGCCAGGTACTCCCCGGCCCCGTCGCGCATGGCCTCCACGGCCCCGCTCACGGACGGGTAGCCGGTGATCATCATGATCTCCGTGTCCCGGAAATTGTCGCGCACGTGTTTGATGAGTTCGAGGCCGTTGGCCCTGGGCATCTTGTAGTCCGTGATGATGAGGTCCACGGGCGTCTCGTCCAGGAAGGCCCCGGCCTCCTCGACGCTGCCGCGGGTATGGACCTCGTAGCCGGCCGCGGCCAGATTGCGCGAGATGACCTCGAGGGTGGCCGCGCTGTCGTCCACGGCCAGGATGGTCGCACCCTTGTCCTGCATGTCCTGTCTCCTCATTGCCCGGCTTCCGGCGCGTCGGTCCCGGCGCCGCCGGCCGCCCCGCCGCCTCCGGGACCGTCGGGGGCCGTCGCTCTGCACGGGAAGGTGATCTCGAAACGCGTTCCCCGGCCCGGCTCGCTCTCGACCTCGATGACCCCGCCGTGGGCGGACACGATGCCATGCACCACCGCAAGCCCCAGCCCCGTCCCCTGGTCCACGTCCTTGGTCGTGAAGAAGGGGTTGAAGATCTGCCGCCGCACCTCCGGGGTCATGCCCACGCCCGTGTCGCCCACGGCAAGGTAGACGTCATCCTTGAAGGACTGGGTCTGGATGGTCAAGACGCCGCCTGTCGGCATGGCGTGAATGGCGTTGACCACCAGATTGACCATGACCTGCTTGATGTGCTGCGGGTCGGCCATGATCGGCGGCAGGCCCTCGGTCAGGTCCGTGCGCACCTCGACCCGGCCGCGGGAGGCGCTCATCTCGATGAAATAGAGGGTGTCGCGCACGACCTGGTTCAGGTCCACCAGGGTTTTCTGCAGGGGCACCTTGCGGCCGAAGATCATGAGCTTCTTGATGACCTCGCGGCTGTGCAGCGCGGACTTGACGATGCTGTCCAGATCCCTGGCGACCTGCGCGGGGAGCCCCGGCGTCTGCGCCGCCAGCTGGGCGAAGCCCAGGATGTTGGCCAGGGGCTCGTTCAGCTCGTGGGCCACGCCGGCCGCGAACTGCCCGATCTTGGCCAGCCTGTCGGCGTGTTGCAGCTGGCGCTCCAGATTGCGCCTGGTGGACAGGGCCTCGCGCTTGGAGATGATCCAGCCCACGTGCTTGGCCAGGGCGCGGAGCAGCTCGGCCTCCATGGGCAGGAAGGACTTGCCGTCCTGGCCGCACCCGTCGAGGCTGACGCTCAGCCGGCCGCGTTTGACGCGCTGCACGAAGACGTCCTCCCCGAGACGGCAGGCGGCGTCGGCCTGGAAATTCCCGCTGAGCATGATCTCGCCGTCGAGCACGAGGCGCACCCCCGTGGACTCCGGGTACTGGAAAGACGGCGGGATGATGCCCAGGATCTCCCGCAGGATGTCGGGCAGGGGACTGTCCATGTCCGAGGAAACGATGCGGTTCATGGCGTGCAGGCAGGACAGCTCCTTGTTCAGGGCCACCAGCCGGTCGTGCTCGTGCTGCAGCTGGTGTTGGCGCTCGACGTGGGCCGTGACGTCCTGCCCCACGCACAGCACGCTGACCAGGCTGCCGTGGGAGTCGTAAAGGGACTTCATGTTCCAGTCGATGTAGACCTTGCTCCCGTCCCGCGCCCGCAGGGAGCCCTTCATGAAGCCCATGCTGCCGGCCCGGACGATGTCCTCAAACAGGACGCGCGCCTGCTCGCGACGCTTGGCGTCGACGCAGGACTCGAACCAGTCCCGGCCGGCGAGCTGGCTGATCTCGAAACCGGACACCGCCTCGAAGCGGGAATTGCCATGGATGATCCGCCCCTTCTCGTCCAGGGTGATGACGATGCCGTGGCTGAGCTCCATGACGGTGTTGTAGTATTCGGACAGGTTCATGCTTCCTCCGGGAATCCCCAACCCACCTAGCAGAGGCGGCCACGCCCGGCCAAGCAAAAAACGGCGCGACCTCGGGAGAGGCCGCGCCGAAGATTCCGACTGTAGCCGGACAAAGGGTTAGTGGCCGCTGATCTTCAGGCCCCAGCCCTCGAAGACGAAGAGGATGCCGAAGCCGTACCACATGGTGTAGATGACGTAGAAGGCCAGGGAGAAGAACACGATGCCCATCTTGTCCTTGATCTTCTCCGGCACCACCTTGTAGTAATTGTACGCTGTCTCAACTACTTTTGCAGCTATATTGACGGCGACCTTGGCCTCGGAAAAGGCCTTCTGCTTCTTCAGCTGACGATCAAATCCGCCCAGGATCGCGTTCCAATTGTACAGAGCGAGCCTGTCGTCCATGCCTTCGTACGACGGATACTTGGCCTTCAGTGCTGCGGCGTCGTTGTGGTACATCTTGTCCGAATCATCCAGACAAGCATTCAGGATGGCCAGATAGCTGCCCTTTACGGTCAGGCTCTTGCCCTGGGCCTCGGCCATGGCGCCCGCGCCCGTGATCAGAACGACACTCTGAGCGGCCTGCGCCTCGGTCTTCAGTTCCATGGTCACATCGACTTGAAAATCGCCAACACTTTTGACCTCTTCCCTCAGGTTGTCCACGTAGTAGGCCGAACCCTTGGAAATGGAGTTGTACAGGTTGTCGAGGTAGGCCATGGCGTTGTGCCCGTCGAACAAGGGCTGAAACATGGCGAACAGGACGATGAAGAAGACCACCAAGAGGGCGAGGCCTCCGTTGAATTCCTTTTTATTATGAATCATATGATCAATCCTTATACTTCAGAGTCTTGATATTCTTGAAGAACGCCCCGAATACCCAGATGCCGAACAAGGCGATGACGATGAAGAACAAGTACATGCCCACCGTGTCCATGACCTTGGCCGCGCCACTCATGGACGCGGGCAGGACTTCCATGCTGACCAGTTTCTTGGGCAGGGCGAAAAACCGGTTCACGAAACCGGCCATGACCGAAAGGGCGAAGAAGCCGCGGATGGTGATTCCGGGCACGACCTTGGTGACCAGCGCGCCGACCTGGATGCCGGCCAGTGAACCGAGCAGCATGCCCATGGCCAGGGTGTAGAAGATGAAGCCGTAGATGGCGTACTGGGTGATGGCGCCGTAGCCGGCGGTGAAGACGATCTGGAAGATGTCCGTGCCGACGGTGGTCAGCGACGAAACGCCCAGGATGTAGACGAAGATGGGGAAGGTCAGGAAGCCGCCTCCGACACCCATGATGCCCGCGGCCATGCCGACCAGCACGCCGGACAGGACCAGGAAGAGCCAGGAGATCTTGCGGCCGCCAGGAATGAGGCCCTGGTCGAAGGAGACCATGGGCGGCAGGTTCACGGCCTGCAGCTTCTGTGCGATACCGGTCATACCCGCGCCTTCCTTGGTGTCATGGGCGCCGCCGGCATGACCGGCCTTCTTGGCGCTCCAGTAGTCGTACATGCCGTAGAAGCCCAGGAAACCGAGCATGACCGTGTAGACCACGGTGATGAAGGCGTCGCTCAGTACCGGGTTGATGTTGTAGAGCGCGCGGTTGATGCCCGCGCCCACGGTCGTGCCGACGATGGCGCCGATCAGGAACACGAAGGCCAGGGGAACGGACACGTTGCCCATCTTGCGGTGCAGGACGGAGCCCATGATGGCCTTGGCGAAGATGTGAAAGAGGTCGGTGCCGACGGCCAGAATGCCTTTGACGCCCGCGCTCATGAGGGCCGGGGCGATGATGAAGCCTCCGCCCGCGCCGATGCAGCCGGAGATCAGGCCAGCGCCCACGCCGACGAAGATCGACACGCAAAAGATGAACAGGCTGTAGTAAGACGGGCTGTAGGCCTCCTTGCCGCCGATGGCGCTCGGCAGGGCCTGCCCGATCTCATCGGCAAAAGCCCACCCGCCCAGAATGCAGGGAATGAGCAGCAGCGCCAGCAGCCAGATCCGTTTCTTGTCACCCAGGATAATTCGGGCGTTTTCCACTTCCCACCGGGCAAAGGACCGTGAGCCCTCCACCATGAATGATCCCCAATCTTTAAAGAATCCCATACGTGTTTCCGCCTCCTCTTTATCGCAATTTCCCGAAATGTATACGGATGGTCACACCATCCCGTTCCCCTCTCCCGCTTTCTTCCTCCGGGCGCAGGCCTCCCGGATCTTGCCGACGAGCACTTCGAGTTCCACCGGCTTCATCAGATAGTCGAACGCTCCCATGGCCATGCCCGAAATGGCGACCTCCATGTTGCCGTGCCCGGTCAGCATGAGCACCTGCACCTGGGGAAAACGCATCTTGAGCTCCCGCAGGACCTGGATGCCGTCCATGTCCGGCATGCCGACATCGAGAACCACCGCGTCGACGGGCTCCTGATCGAGGAGCCTCAGCCCCTCGGGGCCGCTGGTCGCCTCCAGGACCGAGAACCCCCGCCGGCGAAGCCGCTTGGCCGTGGCGGCCACGAAGTGCGCTTCGTCGTCTATAAGCAGGATTCTGTCCTCGGCCATTCCAACTCCTTCAGCCTCTGCGGCTGGCGATCTCCCGGACCCGCGCGTCGACGATCTTCTCTTCGTGCCGCCGCTTCTTCTCCACCGCTTCCTTGACCTTTTCGACCAGCACATCGATGCCGCAAGGCTTCATGAGGTAGTCCCAGGCCCCGAGACGGAGGCCGTCGATGGCCGATTCCACGGTGGCGTTCCCGGTCAGCATGATGACCTCGACCAGCGGGTACTGCTGCTTGATGAGCCGCAGCACCTCGATCCCGCTGCACCCGGGCAGCTTCACGTCAAGGATGACGACCTCTATTTCGCCGTGTGACGCAAGCTTCTGCATGGCTTCCTCGCCGCTGCCTGCGTGAAACACCTCCATGCTGCGCATGGTCAGGCGCTTCCTCATGATGTCGACGAACTGCGCGTCGTCATCAACCAGCAAAATATTGGCGTCCGTCACATACCCCTCCTTGAACGATTTCACCACCGCACGGGAACGCGGTCCTCAGCGCCCTGTTTCCGGAAAAGCAACGCCTGTGCCAAAAAAACGGCGAAAGAACGAACGATCCTCATGCGGCACAAACGGCCAGAAGACCTAACTATCTGATTTTCTGAAAGGCGAATTGCGGCATTCGTGGTCGCGACGGATATGCCGAACCGAGACAGGACGGAAACGGAGGATACGGCGAGGGGCAACCGGGGTATTTCGCCCCACAGGTGCATTTCGCCCCACACCGGTCTACAGATCAGGCAATGCCCTGAAAACAAAGAGGATATTCACAAATACGGCATCCTGCGGGGCATTTCGCCCCACCGCCGCAGACGAAAAAAAGCGGGGGGGGGCCGCAGAAAGGCGGCCCGGGAAAGAAAAACGAAGAAAACCGTGCGGAAAGCTCGGAACTTCGGACTAAGCCTGGGCCAGGGCCTTCTCGACGGCTTCGGCCACCTCCGCCCCGGTCAGGGGCTCGCCGGTCTCGAACAGGGCGCGGTGGACATTGATTTCGCGCATGACGCCGATATGGTCGCGGTCCACGAACTTCTTCCAGACCTCCATGCACTTGTCGAGCTGGTCACGGCGGGCATAGGCCAGCCCGAGATAGAGGCAGGCCAGGTACTCGTTCGGTTGCTGCTTGTGGACCATGAGCAGGGTGTCCTTGGCCTGCATGTATTCGCCGAGATGATAGTGGCACAGCCCCTGCCGGATCCGGGCCTCCTTGTGCGCCCGGTTGGCCTTGAGCACCTCCTTGTACAGGTCGCGGGCAGCGGCATAGTCCTTGCGCACGTAGGCCGCATCGGCCTCCCCGATGTCCGCGCCGATGCCGGACACGGGCTTGTCGCCGTCGGCCTCGCGCAGGCGGCGGACCATGCCGAAGAGAAGATCGCGTCTGGAAATCATGGGTACCTCTATTTATAATGATGATGCTGCAATGGACGTGCAGGCCTCGACGAGCCGAGATATGCCATCGGCATTCCCGACGGCGGAGGGCATGGATTCCCGCCTTCGCGGGAATGACCCGGAGGCGTTGCGGTCGGCCGGGATGGTCTCTGCATGGACCTGTGCCCATTTCGATGTCATTCCCGCGAAGGCGGGAATCCATGCCTTTCTAAACCGCCCCCGAGACACACAATCCCCGCTCCATTCACCAGACACGCAAACACAACGTATCTGCGAGCCTTCCGAACCACAATCCGGCGTCTCCTCGGTTCCGTCCGTTCCCGGCCCGGCGCCCCGAGAACCGCGGTGATCGCGCCGCGCTGTTGACATTCCAAGGATTCCTTACCATGAAGAGCCACTTCATTGTGAGAAAACCGGCACAGCCCGAAATTTGTATTCCCGGAGGAGACAATGTTCAAGAGACTTCTCGCCTGCCTCGCCGTCCTGCTTCTGTGCGCCGCCCCGGCCCTGGCCCAGCAGGCCAAGACCTTCGCGGTTCTCCCCTTCGGGGTGCATGGGCCGCAGGAGTACCAATACCTGAGCCAGGGCATCCAGAGCATGCTGACCACCCGCCTGACCTGGCCCGACAACTTCACGCCGCTCGACACGGGCGCCGTCAAAAAGAGCGTGGCCACTCCACCCGCCGACGCCACCGCGGCGGAGAAGATCCGCCAGACCCTGGGCGTGGACTATCTCGTGTGGGGCTCCCTGACGATCATGGGTCAGGAATGCAGCCTGGACGTCAACACCCTCGACCCGGCCGGCGCCAACCAGCCCCGCCCGGTGCAGACGCAGCTGAACCAGGTCATCCCGACCCTGGAGACCGTGGCCGCGGACATCAACGCCCAGGTCTTCAAGCGCCCCGAGACGGCAACGGCCGCGGCCCAGCCCGTGGCCAAGCCCATGAACCAGGCCCTCATCGTCAACGAAACCCAGTCCGGCACGGCCTACGCAAACCCGTCCCTCAAGTACGAAGACGCAGACACCTCCATGGGCCGCTGGCGCAGCCAGACCCTGTCCTTCGCCTCGCGCGGCATGGTCGTTTGCGACGGCGACGGGGACGGGAAGAATGAAGTCTTCTTGCTCACGGCCACCTCCCTTGTCGCCTTCCGAGTCGAAGGCGGCCAGATGAAGCAGGTCGCCGAGATGGAGCTGCCCAAGGAGCGCAACTACGTGCGCCTGAACAGCATCGACCTGAACCGGGACGGCCGCCACGAACTGGTCGTGGCCGGGGCCGTGGAGAAGAACCCGGTGTCCCTCGTCGCCACCTTCGACGGCAAGCTCTCCATCCAGGACGACAACATCCCCTTTTTCCTGGGCGTGCTGAACATGCCCCCGGCCTTCTCTCCGACCCTGGTGGGCCAGGGCATCGGCCGCATAAAGTACATGGAGAGCTCCATCCACCAGATGGTCAAGACCGGCGGCAAGTTCGACCTCGGCCCGAGGATCTCCCTGCCCCAGGGCGGCAACGTCTTCAACGTGACCTTCCTGCCGTTTGATAACGGCTACCAAGTCATCATGATCGACGACTACGACCGCATGCGCGTCTTCAGCTCCACCGGCGCCCTGCTGACCGTGACCGACGAGACCTACGCCGGCTCCACACTGGGCATCGAGTACCATTCCGCGGCCCTGGGCATGAAGGCCCCCGACGGCAAGCAGGCCCCCCAGGACATGGTCTACATCCCCCTGCGCGCCCTCCCGGCCAACCTGGACCGCGACAAGCGCTTCGAGATGGTCATTAGCCGCAACATCTCGGTCTCGGCCCAGATATTTTCCAACTACCGCGACTACCCCCAGGGCGAGATTCACAGCCTGTACTGGGACGGTGTGGGCATGAGCCTGCAGTGGAAGACGGCCCGCATCAAGGGCACGGTGGCCGACTACGCCCTGGCCGACATCGACAACGACGGCGTCCTGGATCTGGTGGTCAACATCAACACCCACACGGGCATGGCCGGCACGGCCAAGAAAAAGACCATGGTCGTGGCCTACCCCCTGGACCTGTCCCAGGCGGGCGGGGAGATTCAAAAAACTGAACAGTAAAAAAAATTTTACTTTGAGGCCCGGATCGGCCAAAAAAGGCTTGCTTTTTGGACCGGAGTCGTCATAGAGCGGATTCAGGCGTCAGATGATCGGTTTTTTTCATAGCAAAAGGAGAAAGAACATGAAACGTTTTGCACTCGTAGCCCTGCTGGCAGCCATGCTGTTCGGCGTTGCCTCCAGCGCTTCCGCCACCGAACTGAAGGTGAAAGGAAACTTGGACGTGTACGGCATGTGGTCCGCCAACCTGGTAGATCACAACTCCGATTTCGGCGACACTGACAACTACTTCACCACCCAGCGCATGCGCACCTACTTCACCTACATTGCCAACGAAAACCTGAAGGCCGTTCTGGGCCTGGAAATGGACCAGATTTGGGGCCAGGGAACCGGCGGCGACTGGGGCACCGACGGCAAGGGCAACATCGAAATCAAGCACGCCTACATGGATTTCAACTTCCCGGACACCAAGGTCAACGTCAAGGCCGGCCTGCAGTACGTGGCCCTGCCCAGCGTGTTCGGCAACCCTATCTTCGAGGATGACGCCGCCGCCCTGATCGTGAGCGCGCCCATCAACGAAATGTTCGGCGTGACTGTCGGTTACACCCGCGGTGCCGACAAGGCTGCTGACGTCAATAACGCTGTCCCCTATGCAGCCAATCCCACCGACAGCGATGCGAGCGACGACATGGACATGGCCTTCATCGCCGCCCCCATCACCCTGGACGGCTTTGAAGTCACCCCCTATTTCGGCTACGCTTGGATTGGCGAAAATGTTGACTTTGGTTCCGGTGCCACCGCTCAGCAGGGCGTGTCCTCCTACTACGGCGACTTCGTCGGTGAAGATGACGCCACCGTGTGGGTCGTTGGCGCCAACGCAGCTCTGACCATGTTCGACCCGCTGACCTTCGCCGCCGACCTCATCTACGGCAAAGGCGAGTCCGACGACTTCGAGACCGCCGGTTGGTACGCCGCCTTGGCCGCGTCCTACAAGCTCGACTTCATGACCGCCACCCTGTTCAGCACCTACTCCACCGGCCTGAACGATGACGGCGACGACGATCAGGACATCATGCCCACCCTGGCCGAAGGCTGGGGCCTGACCCCCTACATCGGCGGCGTGCGCGCTTTCAGCACCACCTATGACTCCTTCGCCACAGACGCCGTCGGCGTCGGCTCCGACGGCACCGGTCTGTGGACCGTTGGCATCGTCCTTGACAAGATCTCCTTCGTGGAGAACCTGTCCCACAAGCTGGTCGTCGCCTACGCCCAGGGCACCGGCGACGAAGACACCTCCTTCTTCACCGAAGAAGACTCCGGCTTTGAAGTCTACTTGGTCAACAAGTACATGATCTACGAAAACCTGGCCGCTATCAACGAACTCGGCTACTTCAAGGGCGACAGCCAACTTGCTGACGACGCTGACTACGAGCTCGACGCTTCCTACTTCGCCACCGTCGGTTTCCAGTACAAGTTCTAGTTCGGGTTTTCACACCTGACGCCTCGAGGGCCGGAGACGCAAAACTCCGGCCCTTTTTTATGGCCCGACACTTTTCGTGAACAAGGGTCTTGCCGGGTTCAGCCTTGATGAAGGGTTTGACTTTTCGGGGGGTCGCGGCATAGATAACTGCAGTTGAACGGATCGACTCCCTGGGAGAAAAGATGGATTCCCGCCTTCGCGGGAATGACAGAAACCCGGCGTACCGCCTCGTGTCATTCCCGCGAAGGCGGGAATCCATGCGTTTGACCCGGCCTCCCGGCTCAACCCCGAAAAAACGTTGCGAGATCATCCATGTCTCTGAAATCCATATTCTATTCCACCTCGGCCGACTGGCCGGAGATTTCGTCCTGGCTGTCCCGCCGCGACGCGGCCGAGGACAACGTCGAGCCATTGGTGCGGGACATCCTGACCAAGGTCCGTTTGGGCGGCGACGAAGCCGTGGCCGAGTACACCCGCCGCTTCGATTGCCCGGACATGACGGTCGACAGGCTGGCTGTCCCGGTTGCCGAAATCGCCAGCGCTCTCGACGCCATCCCTACTGAAGACCGGGCCATCATCACAGAGGCCGCGGCCAACATCCGCGACTTCCACCAGCGCCAGAAGCAGAACTCCTGGATCACCACGCCTGCTCCAGGCACCACCCTGGGCCAGCTTGTCCTGCCCGTGGACCGGGCCGGGCTGTACGTGCCCGGTGGCCAGGGCGGCGAGACTCCCCTCATTTCAAGCCTGCTCATGAACGCCATACCGGCCCAGGTTGCGGGCGTGCGGACGGTCTGCATGGTCAGCCCGCCGCGTAAGGATGGAACCCTCAACCCCTACATCCTGGCCACGGCGGCCATTCTCGGCATCGAAAATGTCTTCGCCTGCGGATCGGCCTGGGCCATCGCCGCCCTGGCCTACGGGACCCGGAGCATCCCACGCGTGGACGTCATCGCGGGGCCTGGCAACATCTTCGTGACCACGGCCAAGCGCCTGCTGGTGGGCCATGTCGGCATCGACATGATCGCTGGTCCCAGCGAAATCGCCATCCTGGCCGATTCCTCGGCCGACCCCGCATGGCTGGCCGCCGACATGCTCTCCCAGGCCGAACACGACCCTCTGGCATCGAGCCTCCTGGTCTCGCCCGACGCCGAACTGCTTGCCGCGGTGCGCAAGGAGCTCGAAATCCAGCTTCCGGCCCTGCCGAGGAACACCATCGCCGCCAAGTCCCTGTCCGAGTGGAGCGCCCTCATCCATGTCCCGGACCTGCAGACCGGCCTGGATTTCATCAACCGTCTGGCGCCCGAGCATTTCGAACTGAGCGTGGCCGACCCGTGGGCCTGGGTCGGTAGCGTGCGCAACGCCGGGGCCGTGTTCATGGGCCACAGCACGCCCGAACCCGTGGGCGACTATTTCGCCGGGCCCAACCACGTGCTGCCGACCCTGTCCACGGCGCGCTTCTCATCGGCCCTTTCGGTGGAAACGTTCTGCAAGAAGACGAGCCTCATCAGCACTGACCAGGCCTACATCGGCGCCAACGGCGCCAAGGTGGCCCGCCTGGCCCGCCTCGAAGGCCTCGAAGCCCACGCCCGCAGCGTGGAACAACGACTGGAGAAACCATGAACATCGTCACCAAGACCAGCATCCGCGAGTACCCGCTTCTTTCGCGCGGCAAAGTCCGCGACATATACGAGATCGACCCGCAGACGCTTTTGATCGTCACCACGGACCGCATGTCGGCCTTCGACGTGATCATGAACGAGCCCATCCCCTACAAGGGCGTGGTCCTCAACCAGATCACCCTGTACTGGATGGCTGCCTGCAAGGATCTGGTCCGCAACCACCTTCTGGCCACGGACGTGCGCGACTTCCCCGCCGCCCTGGCCCCCCACGCCGGGGACCTCGAAGGCCGGGCCGTCATCGTGCGCAAGGCCAAGCCCCTGCCCATCGAGTGCATCGTGCGCGGCTACCTGACGGGCTCGGGCTTCAAGGATTACAAGGCCACGGGCACCGTCTGCGGCTACAAGATCCCGGCCGGGCTGGTCGATTCCGACAAGCTGGAAACGCCCCTGTTCACGCCGTCCACCAAGGCGGACCTGGGCGCCCACGACGAGAACATCACCCTGGCCGACGCCAAGTCGCGCATCGGCGAGGGGCTGCTCAAAAAGATCCAGGAACTGTCCCTGGCCATCTACTCCCGCGGCCGCGACCTGGCCGCCGAGCGCGGCATCATCATCGCCGACACCAAATTCGAGTTCGGCCTGGACGGCAAGGACATCCTGCTCATCGACGAAGTCATGACGCCGGACTCCTCCCGCTTCTGGCCTGCTGACAAGTACGTACCCGGACAGTCCCAGCCCAGCTTCGACAAGCAGTACCTGCGTGACTGGCTGAGCGGAACCGGCTGGGACAAAACCCCGCCGCCGCCGACGCTGCCCGCCGAGGTCATCGCGGAAACGCAGAAAAAATACCTGGAAGCGTACGAACTGCTCACAGGCACCCCCTTGCAATTGCCGTAAGGCGCAACCAACCGGAGAAGACACATGCTCGTTCAAGGGAAAAAGGCCCTCATTTTCGGCGTGGCCAACGACAAGAGCATCGCCTACGCCATTGCCAAGGAACTCAAGGACAACGGCGCGTCCATCGCCCTGAGCTACGCCGGCGAAGCCCTCAAAAAACGCGTCGAGCCCATCCACGAAGAACTCGGCAGCGAATTCCTGTTCCAGTGCGACGTGTCCAACGACGCAGCCATCGCCGAGTCCGCGGCCCTGGTGAAGCAAAAGTGGGGCAACTTCGACATCCTGGTGCACTCCGTGGCCTTCGCCAACCGCGACGACCTCAAGGGCCGCTACGTGGACACCTCTCGCGACGGCTTCCATCTGGCCATGGACATCTCGGCCTACTCCCTGGTGGCCCTGTGCAAGGCCTTCGATCCCCTGCTGAACGACAACGGTTCGGTCATGGCCATGACCTACTACGGGGCGGAAAAGGTCATCACCAACTACAACGTCATGGGCGTGGCCAAGGCCGCCCTGGAGTGCAGCGTGCGCTACCTGGCCATGGACCTGGGCGAACGCGGCATCCGCGTCAACGCCATCAGCGCCGGTCCCCTGAAGACCCTCGCCTCCTCGGGCATCTCGGGCTTCAAGACCATCCTGGCCACCATCGAGGAACGCGCCCCCCTGCGCCGCAACATCATCCAGGAGGACGTGGGCAAGACCGGCCTCTTCCTGGCCTCGGACCTGTCCCGCGCCATCACGGGCGAGGTCATCTACGTGGACTCGGGCTACAACATCATGGGCATCTGAGGATCGCCGAACGCACAGGCAACCCCTTCCCGCTGAAGGGGTTTTTTGTTGCAGGCACTTGCCGCCATATCCAAAGACAACCGTAGCAGTAAAATACGCCTTTTCCGGAGCTCTGCATGACTTCGTCGCAAACATCCATCGCAGCCATGCCCTCGCGCGGGTTTGCCGTTCTCTTCCTGGCCTTTCTCCTGTCGGGAATGTGCGCTCTGGCCTACCAGGTGGTCTGGGCCAGAATGCTGTCCCTCGTTTTCGGCAGCACCAACCAAGCCATATCCACGGTTCTGGCAGTCTTCATGCTGGGCTTGGCCTTGGGAAGCCATCTCGGCGCACGAATCAGCAGGCGCGGAGAAAATCTTGGCAGAATCTACGGCATTCTGGAAATTGCGCTCGGAGTCTATGCCCTCGCATTTCCTCTGATCATCTCGGCCGCGGAAACGGTCCATGCCTCCATTTTTGCCGCGTCCCACGGAAGCGCGCTGTCTCTTGCCCTGTACCGTTTCATCATTGCCCTGATATTGCTGATCATTCCGACATCGCTCATGGGCGCGACTTTGCCCGTGTTGGCACAGTATGTCGAAAAGGACACGGGAAAGGCTGGCAAGCGCATAGGCGTCCTGTATGCCATCAACACGTTCGGCGCTGCGCTTGGATCCTTTGCCAGCGCATTCCTGTCCATTCCCTACTACGGCCTCGACAAGACCATGTACTTTGCGGCGATCCTGAATGTAATCGTGGGCCTGACATGCGTGTTCGTTCTGCGCGACTGGTTCGTCCAACGTGACGATGCCCCGGCGTCACCGTCGAAAACCACGAAAAGATCCGTCACGGGAACGCAATCCCCTGATGACGGTCCGCACATCCCCTTTGCCCTTCCGATTCTCGTTCTTTTCCTTATCGGAACCGTCGGGATGCTGCTCGAGAATGCCTGGAGCCACGCCCTCGTCCTGGTCTTCGGCACTTCTGTGTACGCCTTTTCGACCATGCTCACGGCCTATCTCATCGGTCTTTCGGTCGGATGCTATTTCGCGGCGAAATACCTTTTGCCTTACTGTTCCGGCAAACTGCTCTCCGCCCTGCTGTTGATCGACGGCCTGGCCATACTGGCCGTCACGCCCGTCATCGGCTTTCTCCCGTCATGGTTCGTCGGCGTCTTCGGGGACATGCAGGCACAGTGGCACACGGTCATCGCCAAGGAATTCCTGGCCTGCGCCGCCCTGATGCTGATTCCGACCAGCATCGGCGGGGCCATTTTCCCCCTCTGTCTGCACACCATCGCACGCTCCAGGCAAAATCGGCACACGGGAACCGGTGTGGCCACATCCATCGCCTATATCTGGAACACGGCAGGGAGCATTTGCGGCGCCCTGGTGGCGGGTTTCGTCATCATCCCGCTGGTTGGATCCGAACGCTGTCTCATCATCGCGGCCAGCCTGACCCTGCTCGGCTCTGCCGCGGTCATTCTCGGCGCCGGACCCCGTTCGTCATTCCGTATGGCCTGGGCCGCGTGCCTCAGCCTGATCGCCGTGGCGGCTCCGATCTTTTTTACGACCTGGGATGCGACGCGCATGAATTCAGGCGTTTACGTCTATTCAAAGTTCTTTGATTCCGAAGGCGCCCTGGAACGGGAAATGAAGAACTACGAACTGATTTTCTATAAGGAAGGCTCCGCGAGCGTAGCAGTGCTCGAATCCTCCCACGGGCACCGGTTTCTGCGAGTCAACGGCAAGACGGACGGGTCCAGCGAAGGCGACAATACCACTCAGATGCTTCTGGGATACCTGCCGTACCTGTACGCAAAAAACACCGATAATGCCCTCGTTATCGGGCTCGGGACCGGAATCACCTCGGCCTGCGTGCTCGACCTGCCCGTCAAGTCCGTGGAAAGCATTGAAATCTCTCCTGAAGTCGTGACTGCGGCTCGTTTCTTTTCCGCGCTGAACGAGCGCGTCTTCACCGATGCCCGTTCGACGCTCCGGATTCTCGACGGACGCACATGGCTCGCTTCCATCCCCCAAAAATACGACATGATCATTTCCGAGCCGTCGAACCCCTGGCAAACAGGCAACGCCAATCTCTTCACGGCGGATTTTTTCCGTATTGCCGGAAGCAGACTCAACGAAGGCGGCATTCTGTGCCAGTGGATTCCGTACTACAACATGGACAGCTCGCACTTCAAACTGATCATCAAATCATTGCAAAGCGTTTTTCCCTATGTCCATCTGTGGATGTCGGGAACAGACACATTCTTGCTCAGCTCAATGCATCCCCTCGAAATCAACGCAGAACGACTAAGACACTTGTTTGACAAATCTGATATCCGCGATAAATTTCAAGATATGAACATCGACACGCCAGGCTCGCTGCTGAGCTTCTATTATCTCGACAGCAATTCTTTGAAAACGATGACTAGCGGCGTACAGGGTTTGAACACGGACGTGTTCCCTGTTGTCGAGTTCCATTCACCAAAATTTTTGCTTGGTCCCAATCGTCCAGATATTTTTTTCGAGATTCTTGAAACGTCCTACGCATCGTCCCTTGAAATTTCCGACCCAGATCTGGACACAACAGCGCGCATTCTGCATCGACGCGCCTTCTTTTCCAGGTGGAGAATTCCGAATTCGGTGACGGAAAAAATGCTGAAGCGTTTACTTTACAATTGACACGCATCATACCTGCATAAAGACGTCACGGCAATAAGTCGTCCTCTCTCCTTGAAGAAGTAGAGAGGACGACTTATTCAACTGTCCGAAAATAATATTGGATTCCCGCCTTCGCGGGAATGACGTTATGCTTGCGGTACATTCTGTTTCTCTTTGACTTTCAACGGAAAAACAGGTCGTCCGCGAAATCTCAGGTCATTCCCGCGAAGACGGGAATCCATCTTCCTGCAGCCCGCCGCAACCCAAATCCGATCCATACCCGCCTCAAGGTCTGTTGCCGGTGTGGCCCGTGGGTCCGTCGGCTGTCCGACTGAGCCAGGCATCGGTTGTTGAACCGTTGCCAAGCGCATTGTCCGGCCTTGCCGCCCCGCACGCAACGGTTCAACTCTACGAGGCCGGCGAAGAAGTTCCGACGGGCCCACGGGCCACACCGGCAACAGGCCGTTTTCCGCACTGCGACGCATCCACTCCCCCCTTCCGCACACGACATCGCCTTCAGCTCCCCCTTCCTCACAACGCCCTCATCCCTCCACCTTCCAAACGCCGCAAACCGCATGGCCCAATCCATCTTCAACGCCGACACACCTTGCCCACTCCCCAAAGATGTTTATTCCCAAAGAGTTCAACCGCATTTCAAACCGGAGGCCACCCTCATGGAAAAAATACATGCCGTCTGCCCGAATTGCCAGACCGTGAACGCGGTCCTCACCGACCGCATCCGCCAGCACCCTGTCTGCGCCAAATGCGCGACGCCCCTCCTGCCGGCCAACCCAATCGACCTCACGGACCAGACTTTCGACCGTTTCGTCTCCCGCTCGACCCTGCCCGTCCTCGTGGACTTCTGGGCGCCTTGGTGCGGGCCGTGCAAGATGATGGGCCCGGCCTTTGCCCAGGCTGCTGCCGCTCTCCAAGGTCAGGCCGTCCTGGCCAAGATGGACACCGAGGCCCAGCGCGCTGTCCCGTCGCGCTTCGCCATCCAGTCCGTACCGAGCCTCGTCCTCTTCCGGCAGGGCCGGGAAGTGGCGCGCATGTCCGGGGCCATGCCCGCGGGCCAGATCCAAACGTGGGTGCGCCAGCATCTGTAATCCAAATAACTTCCAGACAGCAGCACGGTTGACATCATGGCGTTCTTGTTGAATAAAAAATCATACAAAACGCTGGTTTAATCGCACATCGCAACGTTTTCTCATGTACAAACTATCTTATAAATTCTTAAAAAGACGACATCGCATATGAGCAGCACGCCAGGACATCACGATGGAATATCCCTTGAACATGCATGGCGCAGACACCGCGTCTTCATGTGGGCTGTGGTTCTAACAGGGTTTTTCCTTGTTTCCTTCGTTGGCAACCTGGAACGAGGGCTGCTTGAGACCACAGAAGGGCGTTACGCGGAGTGCGCCCTTGAAATGCTTTCAAGCGGCAATTTTTTGGAACCGACGCTGGACTCCGCTCCCCATTGGGCCAAACCGCCCTTGGCCTACTGGTCCATGGCCGCTGGAATGCTCGTCGCGGGGGAGAACGAGGCCGGTGCCCGTCTCGGCACTTCTCTGTCCTTCCTCGGAACGGGCCTGGTGGTGGCCTGGCTGGCATGGACGCTCTGGGGGGAATTCGCCGCAATTACGGCATTGGGTGTCTACGCCACCTCCGTTCTTCCCATTCTAGGCGCCACATTTCTGAGCACTGACATGGTGCTGACCCTCTGGGAGAGTCTGGCCGTGGCGTGCTACGTCCTTTGGTCCCTTGCCCCCGGCCAGTCCAAAAAACTGCTGTTCGCGATGTGGGCGGCTTTCGGCCTGGCCTTTCTGACGAAAGGCCCGCCAGGCCTCCTGCCTCTACTCGCCATCATCCCGTGGCATGTATGGCGGTTTCGCGATGGAAAGGTATTTCTGCCGGCCGGTCTGATGATTTTCGTAATCATCGGCTTGAGTTGGTTTGCGGCCATCATCATAAAGAGGCCGGAACTGCTCTCATTTTTCCTCAAGGAGGAAGTTGTCGGCCGACTGACCTCGGACGCCTTTCACAGAAACCCCGAATGGTGGAAGCCATTTGTCATCTACGCGCCCGTTCTCTTCGCCGGCCAGCTCCACTGGTTCTGGACGATGGGGAACCCCAGAGCCGCCTGGCAAAGCATGCCCCCGGAGCAGCGTATCTTTCTAGGACTCTGGATTGTCCTGCCTCTGGCCGTATTCTGCCTGGCCAAGAGCAGGTTGCCCCTCTACGTACTGCCGCTGTCCATCCCCATGACGATGTTTATCGCATTCGGCATTGCCCATCGCCGCGACCGCATTCCGCTTCGCCGCACTGCAGCAATCTTTGCAGGGGCGATTTTTCTTGCCGTGGCCGCACGAATTCTTCTGGGCGTCCTTCCATTGCATCAGAACATGCGCGCCCTTCACGAAACTATTCTGGCGACAGGAGAAGGCGAGACCGTTGCGCTGGTCAAAGACAAGGCTTACGGGCTGCAATTCTACGCAGGAGGCAAACTGAGCTGGATTGGTGCTGGCAGTGGCGACAGAAAGCAAGCTCTGGACGATTTCCTTGAATCGGCGTCGGGAAAATATCGGGTTGTGGCCAAAAAGAAGGACACGGAGCTTATCGTCTCGACCCTCGCAGCAGAAGGGCTTAACGGTACGCAGACTGAACACGCCGGGTGGGTAATCGTATCCTTCGAAAAGTGAATCCTCAGGGTTCGCGCTGTTCCGGATAATGCCAACAGGTCGGCCGGCCGAGAACAATCAACCCTCAAAGCTTATTTCCCTGTCGCGCAAATTTCTTCTTGCCAAAGAGAAGACGCTGACATAGAGACGTTTTTCCCGAACGCGGAGAGGTGGCCGAGTCTGGCTTAAGGCGCACGCCTGGAAAGTGTGTGTACCTTAACGGGTACCGGAGGTTCGAATCCTCTCCTCTCCGCCATTTTTGACAAATCAAGCGAAGCCGGGTGGCGGATGCGCTGCCAACCCCGTCAGGTCCGAAAGGAAGCAGCGGTAACAGTTGCTTCCGGGTACCCGGCTTCCCTGGCAGGTGCGAAATTTTTCGCTCCTGCCTTTTTTTTTACCCGCCTGAGGCCGCATGACGGGTCAGGCCTTTTCAATCGCCAATTTGCCATTATAATCCCAAATTGTTCGGATTTGATTTTCCGTTTTCCATCCCTTGCCCATATCGGGTACGGGACAAACCTTCTCAAGGAGGAATTGTGACAAAATTCTCAAGCCTGACAGCCGTCATTCTCGGACTGGGTCTGCTGTTGCTGACCATGCCCGACCTTGCGGACGCCAAGCGTTTGGGAGGCGGCGGCTCTTTCGGGAGCAGGCCGTCCTATTCGAGAAGCTACCAAAAGCCGACCGCGCCTTCATCCACACCGACACCACAGGCGGCTCCCGGAGCCTCCCCCATGGGAGGACGCGGGATGTTCGGTGGCATGCTCGGCGGCATGCTCATGGGCGGCCTTCTCGGCTCCCTGCTTTTCGGCGGGGGCTTCTCGGGAATTTCCTTCATCGATATCCTCCTCATCGGAGGGGGTCTTTTCCTGCTGTTCAGGTTCCTGCGCAGCCGCCAACCGATGCCCCAGACTGCCGGCGGTCCGGGGCGGGTTCACGACATGCAGCGCGGAGCCTGGGACAACCTCCGCTCCACCCAGCATCAGACGGCGTCCGCTGCGGAAAGTTACCCTCCAGGCTTCGACGCCAAGGAATTCCTGGACGGCGCCAAGGCGGCCTACACGCGCATGCAGGCCTCGTGGGACGCCCGCGACCTGAATGACCTGAAGCAGTTCACGTCGCCCGAGGTGTTCGCCGAGATCCAGTCGCAGGCCGCGGCCGACCCGGGCCCGGGCAAGACCGAGATCCTGCTGCTTGAGGCCCGCATTCTGGAAGTCAAGACCATCGGCAACCAGACCATCGCCACAGTCCTCTTCGACACCATACTGCGCGAGGGTTCCCCGGCGGCCCCGGCCGAACAGGTCCGCGAGGCGTGGCACTTCAGCCGCTACGAGACCGGAGACGGCAGCCACTGGGTCGTGGAAGGCATTCAGCAACTGGAGAAATGATGGACGAGGCCTTCGAGGACGACGCCATCCCCTGCCCACTGTGTGGCAAGCCGGCGCGTATCGTGGGCAGATGAGCCGCGGCGCGCATCTCCTGCAGGTTCTGCGGGAGCGATGTTCTGGCCTCGCGATTCAAGGACGAGATTGAAGCATTCAAACAGGGGCTCTGCCGCGGAGACGACGAGCACTCCGAGCCGGGAACCTGACAACCGCAAACTTCATACCCTAAGGAATCGGAACATGAAAAAAGTCATCTCTCTGGCGGTGTTGCTGTGCGTCATTGCCGGCTCGGCCATGGCTGCGGCCCCCGAGGCGGCGCTCAAGGCCCTGAGCCTTGGCAACGAAATGTACACCCTCGAAAAGAGCCTCAAGACCAAGCCTCTGACCATCGTGGTCATGGACGAGAGCATCGCCCAGGAACCCGCGGCGCTGTTCAATCTCGCGGCAGAACAGGTCGGCGCGGTCCGCGCCCCCTTCGGCGCCGACACGGGCCTGACCGTCAAGGCCAAGGACATCACCGCGCCGCTGATCCTCGTCCTGGGTCTTGACGAAGCTTCCGTCTGGGCCGTGTACGCCAACACCCTGACCGCGTCCCCCGACCTGATCCATGCCGTGCTCAAGGGCCAGGTCACTGTCCAGGGCGCACTCCTTGACGCCGAAACCGGCGCGGTCAAGATCCTCGGTGCGCACCCGGAGCAGCAGACCATGGTCGGCCGCTACCTGCTCGGCATGCCCGCCGAAGCCCCGGCCGCTGAAAATGCCCAGGCCACCGAGGAAACACCGGCCGCGGACAAGGCCGAGCCTGCCGAGGCCCATGCCGACGCCGCAGCACCGGCCGCAGACCATGCCGAACCCGCAGCGGCCGGTCACGACGCCCCCGCTGCCGAGGCTTCCTCCGAAGGCGGGTCCGGCTTCATGCTCATCATCCTTTTCGTCGTCGCCCTGGTCGGCGCCGTGGTCTTCCTGGACAAGGTCGTTCTCAAGGACTAGTCTGGCAAACCTGCATCAAAGCGGCGCGCGGCTTTTGTCGCGCGCCGCTTTTTTATTGCTCTTCCGGTTAGAGCGCCCACCCTGTCAGTGGATACCCACTGATGTCGTTGAGCGTTGATCCGAACGCGTCGGCACAAGCGCTCGAAAAACTGGATTGCCGCGTCGAAGACTCCTCGCAATGACGGGCTCCACAAAGATCCATCCGGCTTGAGCGAGTCCAGAGATGGCCTTTCGTGATTCATAATCCCATGGAGGTGTAACCCTCTCGAGCCTTTTTATCCCCGCAATCCGATTATTTCTTTCAGATTTCCAAAACGTTACCTATTTACCCCACCTTTTTCCGACAAGAATCCTTGAAATACGCCCCAGGCTAGGCTAGGCTTGTGCATATTTTCCCGAGCTTTCTCCGGCCATCCTGGGGGTTCTAGCCCCCTTGCATACATCAAACATGAAAAACAGGGGTTTGCCATGTTCATCAAGCGTCTTGTCCTGATCCTGCTGTTCCTTTTGGCCCCGATCGCAGCCCTGGCCTCCTCCGACGCCGCCCATCCGGTCAGCCCGGAGCAGGCGCTGCAGATGCTGAGCGAAGGCAACCTGCGTTTCTCCCTGGGCCAGTCCACCCACCCCAACACCAGTTTCTCCCGCCGTCTGGTGACCACCACCGACGGCCAGGCGCCTTTCGCCACGGTCATCGCCTGTTCCGACTCCCGCGTGCCCGTCGAGATTCTCTTTGACCAGGGCGTGGGCGATCTCTTCGTCATCAAGGTGGCGGGCAACGTGGCCGACACGGACGAGATCGGGTCCGCAGAGTACGGTGTGGACCATCTCGGCACGCCCGTGCTCATGGTCCTCGGGCACACCTACTGCGGCGCGGTCACGGCCGTGACCACCGGCGCCGAAGTCCACGGCAGCATCCCCAAGCTGGTGGACAACATTGTGCCCGCCGTGGAGAAGGCCAAACACGAGCATCCCGGAGCCGAACAGGCCGAACTCATAAACGCAGCCATCGAGGCCAACGTCTGGCAGTCCGTGGATGACATCATGACCAAGAGCCACGCCATCGCCGAACGCGCCGCCGCGGGCAAGGTCGTTGTGGTCGGGGCCATCTACGACATCCTGACGGGCAAGGTGCGCATCATCGAACGCGCCGAAGCGGCTCCGGCTGCCGCACACGCGGCCCCCGAGGCCCACGCGGAAGCGGCCGCAACCGGGAAGGAAACCGCTGCTCATGACGACAAGGCTCCGGCCGAAAAGCACGCCGAACCCGCCAAGGCGGAAAAGAAGGCCGAGGAGCATGCCGCCCCCGCCGCCAAGGACGCCGCCCATGACGAAAAGGCAGCGGCCCACGCCGAGGAAGGGTCATCCGGCGGCGGCTTCGGTTTCTTCTCCTTCGTCATCTTCGTCCTGCTGCTCATCGGAGCGGTCTTCATTCTGGACAAGAAGGTCCTGAACCCGGAAGAAAAGTAAGAAAACAACCCGGCCCGGCCGGGTTTTCCTTTTCCGGCCCGGCAACACGCAAACCTCGGACACACGCCATGACCACCTGCGACGAAATCATCCGCCTGACCCAGGACCTGATCCGCATCCCCTCCATGCACTCGCGGCCGGAGGAAATCATGCGCTGCGCGGACTTCGTCGTGGGTTGGTGCGGGCGGCAGGACATCGCCGCGCGAAAGATCGTGCACGGGGGGACCCCGTCGGTCCTCGTCATGCCCGGAGCACACGCCCGCCTGCTGCTCATGACCCATATCGACGTGGTGGACGCGCCCGAGGAGCTTTTTTCGCCGCGCATCGAGGGAGACAGGCTCCTCGGGCGCGGGGCCATCGACGACAAGTACGCCGTGGCCCTGTCGCTGGTTCTGTTCCGTGACAGGTTGCGGGCCTTGGAACGAAGCGGCCTGTCCCAGGCCGACATGGCTCTGGGCCTGCTCATCACCGGGGACGAGGAGACGGGCGGGGAAAACGGGGCGGCGCGGGCTCTGGAAGGGATCGACGCGGACTTCGCCATCGCCCTCGACGGCGGCGGCCCGGAACGGATCGTGACCCGCGAGAAGGGCGTCATCGACATCATGCTGACGGCCACGGGCAAGGCCGCCCACGGCGCCCGGCCGTGGCTCGGGCTCAACGCCATCGACACGCTGCTCGAAGACTACGGACGCATCCGCGAGCTTTTCGGTGGCGACGACGGCCCCGACCACTGGCACCGCACCGTCAACTTCGGGAAGATTCGGGCCGGGGAATCCATCAATCAGGTTCCAGACACGGCCCAGGGCTGGTTCAACATACGTTTCACCGAGGACGACGAACCGCGCCGCCTGGTCGAGGCCATAACCGAACGGGTGCGCAGCAGGGTCGACGTCCTCTCGGTCATCCCGGTCTTCGCTTCGCCGCCTTCGCCCATGACCGACATCCTGCTGGACACCGCCCCCGGCGCCGTCCTGACCCGCGAGCACGGCGCCAGCGACGCGCGCCACCTCATGGACCGCGGAATCCCCGGCGCCATCTGGGGGGCCGAGGGCTTCGGCACCCAGCATGGCCTCGGCGAGTGCGTGTCCATCGCCTCCATCACGAAACTCCACGGCTGGCTGTCGCTCCTGTGTGACCGTCTCGAGTCG
Source organism: Desulfomicrobium salsuginis (assembly GCF_054657795.1). Classification (NCBI taxonomy): domain Bacteria; kingdom Pseudomonadati; phylum Thermodesulfobacteriota; class Desulfovibrionia; order Desulfovibrionales; family Desulfomicrobiaceae; genus Desulfomicrobium; species Desulfomicrobium salsuginis. The sequence goes on from NZ_BAAHYA010000001.1 coordinate 507,126, forward strand.
GACGGGAGCAAATAATTTCTCTCCACACTTGTCCGCAGGGCCTGCATAGGCTAGAACGGGCATGATCCAGCCCGAATCCGGAGTCGCCCATGAGCCGCCTGCTGCAGATTCTGACCCTCATCCTCCTTTGCCCCGGCATGGCGGCAGCCCAGGAGAAGACGCTGGCCGTCGGCGTGGCGTCGGGCTTTCCGCCCTACCAGTTCACGCTCGATGGACAGCCTGCCGGCTTCGACGTGGACGTGGCCAGGGGCGTGGCGGCCCGTCTCGGGATGGAGGCGCGCTTTGTCCAAGGCGATTGGGACAGCGTGGTCAGCATGCTGCGCATCGGCCGCATCGACATCATCGCGGGCATGGAAGTCAACGAGTTCCGCCTGGCCTATTTCGACTTCACCGCTCCCTACTCCAGGCGCCACGATGCGGTCTTCGTCCCTGCGAACAGCACGGCGTCCGGGGTGGAAGACCTGTTCGGCCGCATCATCACCGGGGACCGGCACTCGTATGTGGAACTGCTCTGGAGGAAGGAGGGCATCCTCTCGCGCATCCGCGTCACCCAGACCAAGACCAAGGAGGAGGCCTTGCGTCTTCTGGCCGAAGGAAAGACCGCGGCGGCCATCATGCCCCTTGAGGTGGGACGGTATCTGGCACGGGAATCGGGCACTGGCGTGAAGGTCCTGACCACACCGGACCCGGGTTCCGACGTGGCCATCGCCCTGCGCAAGGACCGGACCCGCCTGCAGGGGGACATGGACGCGGCCCTCGCGGACATGAAGGCCTCAGGGGAACTGGACGCCCTGGCCAGGAAATGGTTCTCGCCGCCCGACCCCGGCAAACCGGCGAGGCCCTGAGTCCAAGCCGGCGAAACGGATCAGCTTTCCCGCGCGTTGATGACCGTTATCTGGTCGTTGAGCGTCCAGAAATCGTAGACATACCCGATCAGGAAGAACCCGCCCGTCAGCATGTACAGGATCCCCGTGATCCATTTGCCCATGTACATGCGATGCACCCCGAAAAGCCCCAGAAAGGTCAGCAGAATCCAGGCCAGGGAGTAGTCGATGCGCCCGGGCCGGAAACGCAGGCTGGCGTTTCTGACCATGGACGGGATGAGGAAGAGGTCCACGATCCAGCCGATGAAGAAGAGGCCCAGGGTGAAAAAGTAGACGGTCCCGGAAATGGGCTTGCCATAGTAGAAACGGTGCGATCCCGTGAACCCGAAGATCCAGAGCAGATACCCCATGAAGGTGCTGTGCGTGTCGACCATGGTTCCCTTGGGCATGGTTGCCTCCTGTTGATGTGCGGTTTGCAAGGCCCGTGCGTGTCCGAATATGCAGGCGAAACGCGGGGATGCCCCGCCCGCCATGACCTTGTTGACCTTTTTTGAACAAAAGGCAATGATCCCGGCACTTCCCATTCACAAGGACACACCGCGACAATGATCAACTCACAGCGACTGACCGACACCTTTCTCGACCTGGTTCGCATCGACAGCCCCTCCCTGCACGAAAAGGCCGTGGCCGACCATCTCTGCGCCCTGCTCGCGGGGCGGGGGTACGATATCCGCGTGGACAACGCCGGCGACATCATCGGCGGGAACACGGGCAACGTCGTCGTCCGCGTACCGGCCACGGGGCCGGGCGAGGCCATCGCCTTCTCGGCGCACATGGACTGCGTGCCGCCCTGCATCGGCGTGGAGCCGGTGCTGACAGACGGCGTCATCCGCGCGGCCGGCAACACGGTCCTGGGCGGCGACGACAAGGCGGGCATCGCCGCCATCCTGGAGGCCCTCTTCCACCTGGAGGAGGAGAAGATCCCGCACCCCGAGCTGTATCTGCTCTTCACCGTCTGCGAGGAGGCGGGCATGTTCGGGGCCAAGAACCTGGACTTCTCGCGCATCAAGGCCCGCGAGGTCGTGGTCCTGGACGCCGGCGGAGACGTCGGCACCATCATCGTCCGCGCGCCGAGCAAGGCCGGCATCAGCGTGACCTTCCACGGCCGCAGCGCCCACGCGGGCATCGAGCCGGAAAAGGGCATCAGCGCCATCCAGCTGGCCGCCCACGCCGTGAGCCACATGCGCCTGCTGCGCATCGACGAGGAGACCGTGGCCAACCTCGGGCGCATCGAAGGCGGCGGGCAGACCAACATCGTCCCGGACTGCGTGACCCTCACGGGCGAAGCCAGGTCCCAGACGAACGCCAAGCTCATGGCCCAGATCGAGCACATGCGCCTGTGCTGCGTCAAAGCCGTGGAGGAGCTCGGCGGCAGCTTCGACTTCAGCCACGAAATCTCCTACCCGGCCATGGACGTCCCGGCCCACAGTATGCTCCTGCACCGCGCCCTGCACGCCTGCAACGACCAGAACCTGACCTGCGCGGTCAAGGGCACGGGCGGCGGCAGCGACGCCAACGTCTTTGCGGGGCAGGGTCTGTCCTGCATCAACCTCGGCATCGGCATGAGCCGCGTGCATACCACCGACGAGTTCGTCCTCGTCGAAGACATGCTCAAGGCCGCGCGGCTGACGGCGGCGCTGATGCAGCGTTAGCAGGCCGTTGAAAAACGACGATCTGCGGCGTCAGCGGAAAAAGCCAGACCGCTTATGTATGCGAGAGTACACTGCGCGTCCTGGCTTTTTCCGCTTCCTTGCATCTCACCATTTTTGAACGGCCTGCGAATTATGAATTTTTCAACAGTCAGTTAGGAGACTGCGTTTTTGATCGAAGACGATTGCCGATGCGAAGGCGCTCCGCGCCACCACGTGTCATCCCCGCGAAGGCGGGGATCCAGTGTTTTCAGCATTCCGAAAAAAGGCATGGATCCCCGCCTTCGCGGGGATGACTTCTCATGATATCTCAGGCCGTTTGCAGTATCCTTCCGTTCACAACGCAAACGGGCGACCCTTGGGCCGCCCGTTTGGTTTTTGCGAGATCTGGCGCTTTAGCCTAACCGAGTTTTTTCGCCAGCAGCTGGTTGACCAGCCCCGGGTTGGCCTTGCCCCTGGACTTCTTCATGACCTGGCCGACGAAGAAGCCCGTCAGCTTCCTGTCGCCGCCCCGGTAGCGCTCCACCTCGGCCGGGTTCTCGGCCAGGACCTCGTCCACCAGCCCCTCGATGGCCGACGTGTCGGAGATCTGCACCAGGCCCTTGGCCTTGACGTGGGCTTCGGGGTCGCCGCCCGTCTCGAAGAGTTCCTTGAACACGTTCTTGGCGATGGTGCCGCTGATGACGCCGTCGTCCACCAGCCTGACCAGCGCGGCCAACTCGGACGGCCGCACCTTGCAGTCCGTCAGGGTCGCGCCGCGGTCGTTCAGCTCGCGCATGACCTCACCCATGACCCAGTTGGAAAGTTTCTTGGGCTCTGAGTACGTCTCCAGGGTGGCCTCGAAATAATCGGCCACTTCCTTTTCAGCGGTCAGGACCAGGGCGTCGTACTCGGGCAGGCCCAAGGTCTCCTGGTAGCGACGGCAGCGGGCCGCGGGCAGTTCGGGTAGTTCGGCGCGCCAGGCCTCCATCCGGTCCGGGTCGATGACCAGCGGCAGCAGGTCCGGGTCCGGGAAGTAGCGGTAGTCGTGGGCCTCCTCCTTGCCGCGCATGGAACGGGTCACGCCCTTGGCCGCGTCGAAGAGGCGCGTCTCCTGGACGATGGCCTCGCCGTCCTCGACCAGGTCGATCTGGCGGCCCACCTCGTATTCGATGGCGCGCTGGATGTTGCGGAAGGAGTTCATGTTCTTGAGCTCCGCGCGCGTCCCGAACTCCTCCTGCCCGCGCGGCCGGATGGACACGTTGGCGTCGCAGCGAAAGCTCCCCTCTTCCAGGTTGCCGTCGCAAATGCCCAAGTAGACGAGGATGGCGCGCAGGCTCTTCAGGTAGGCCACGGCCTCCTCGGCTGAGCGCATGTCCGGCTCACTGACGATCTCGATCAGCGGCACGCCGGCGCGGTTCAGGTCCACGTAGGAGGCGTTGTCCGCAGGGGAGTGGATGTTCTTGCCCGCGTCGTTCTCCATGTGGATGCGCGTGATGCCGATGCGCTTCACGCCGCTCTCCGTGTGGATGTCGATGTGCCCGTGCTCGGCCACGGGCAGTTCGAACTGGGAGATCTGGTAGCCCATGGGCAGGTCGGGGTAGAAATAGTTCTTGCGCGCGAACAGGGAACGGCGGTTGACCGCGCAGTCCACGGCCAGGGCCATCTTCACGGCGTATTCCACGGCGCGGGCGTTGAGCACCGGCAGCATGCCGGGCATACCCGTGCACACGGGGCAGGTGTTCTCGTTGGGTCCGGCCCCGAACTGGGTCGAGCAGGAGCAGAATATCTTGCTGTTGGTCTTGAGCTGGGCATGAACCTCCAGGCCGATGACCACTTCATAGTCGCGCATGGGCACTCCTTCGCTTCAGCCGGCGACGGGCTTGGCGGCGTACAGTTCCGGGTTGAGGGCCGGATCGTTATACATTTTGCACTGGAAATAGACTTTGGGGCTCTTCAGGCCGCCTGCGTACTCGTCCACTACTTCGAGGACGGAGCGGGACAGGTCGTCGTGCTGGGCGCGGAGCACGCCGAGCTTCTCCCGGCAGCGTTCGAGGTGCGACGGGTCCACGTCGTCCCGCTCGGTCTGCTCGCCCATGTGAAAGATCTTGAGGCTCAGGATGGACAGGCGGTCCAGGGCCGCGCCGAGGGTCTCGGTGTTGTAGCGGCGACGGTCTTCGTGGATGTCCCGCTGGGCCTCGAAGGCGGACACGGCGCGCACCAGCCAGGCGTCGACCTGCTCCATGAGGTCGTTGCGCTGCTGGTTGAGCCCGTCAATCTCGCGCTTGCAGGCGGTGATGACGCTGTCGTCCACGTCCTTGCGCCGGGCGCGGTCTTCGACGTGCCAGAGCAGGAAATTCTTGAGGTGCTGGCGCAGGACCAGCTCCACCAGGCCGTCGCCGTCCCGCACCGGGATGTCCGCCGCAGGCTCCTCGAGGTGCCAGAGGGCCACATGGTCGAGCTGAGCCGAGATGGCGGCGCGCAGAAGGGCCTTGAGGGCCGTAGGGGTCATGGTCATGGTGCGTCCTGTTTTTTGAGCAGAAAAAACACGCGGCTTGTGGCCTGCAGGTGGCCGGCCAGAAACTCGGCCCCCTCCCCCGCCCCGCAGAAAAGGTCCAGGCGCGAGCCCTTGATGGCCCCGCCGCGGTCCTGGGCCAAGCCGAGAAAGGCCGTAGGCTCCGCCGTGCCGCCCGGCTGCGGCAACCCGGCCTCCACGGCCAGGATGCTGCCCAGGGGCAGAAAGGCAGAATCTGTAGCCACGCTGACCATCGGCGTCAACGCCCGGCCCATGGCGCCAAGGGGCCCGTCGTCGGCGATACGGAAAAAGACGTAGCTCGGGTTCGTGTTCAGCAAGTCCGTGACCTCATCCGGATGCTCGCGCAGGTACTGCCGGATGCGCTGCATGGACATCTCTTCCTTCGGAACGAGCCCGCGGTCGATCATGACCTTGCCCAGCGAAACATATTCATGCCCGTTCTTCCCGGCATAAAGGATATGCCGCACGGACCCGTCGGGCAGCCGCAGCCGCCCGGAGCCCTGCACCTGCAGGAAGTAGACGTCGACGATGTCGCGAGTCCAGGCCACGGGCGGTTGCGCGCCGGCCAGCGCCCCGCGCGAGTCGATCTCCTCGCGGGTGAACGGGGGCAGGACCTTGCCCCCCTCCACGCGGCAGGTCAGGCTCTGCCCCTTCCAGCGCGGGTGGAACGCCCCGAGGTCCACGGTCTGCAGGTTCGCCGGCAGGCCGTAAATGGGGACCGGGAAGCGCGGGTCAGGCTCCAGGGTGCCCTCGAACTCCGGCTCGTAGTAGCCCGTCATGAGGGGTTCGGGACGCACCTCGCGCCAGACGAACTCGCGCTCCAGCAGGCCGGGGTCGCCTCCCAGGCGCGGCAGCACTTCCAGCATGTGCTCCAGGGAGGCCGCCAGTCCCGCCCACGTGCATTCGGGACCGCCGGGTCCGAAGGCCTGCGCGCCCTGGGGCTTGGTCCGGACATAGTCCAGGGAGCGCCGCAACGCCTGGGCCATGGGCACGGGGTCGGCCGCGGCGGCATTGGCCACACGCGCGGCCAGCCCGGAGCCGGGCCGCGCCTCCACCAGGGACGGAGCCTTGCCCGGCGCCGCGCAGGCGCACAGCAGCGCCAAGACGAAGGCTGCCGCCAGAAGCCTCACAGGCCGCGGCCCTTGTCCGGGATGCGCGCGTCGAAATACTTGCCCACGCCGTATTCCATGCGCCGGAAGAAGCGCTTGGGGTCGGGCCCGATGATCTGCATCTCGGGGTGCTTGTCCTGCATGTCGAGAGCGATGTTCATCTCCTTGGTGCAGCCCGTGGAAAAGGTGGCGTCCTTGCCGTGCCACTCGGCCGGGACCGGCTCGCCCATGAGCTCGAAGCTGTTCTCGATGTCGGCCACGGTCTGGAAGCGCCAGACGTCGATGAAGCCGCTGCGCTGGACCCGCTCCCACATGTACATCAGGTCGTCGCCGTCCATGCCTTCCATGAAGTGCTCGGCCGGGTTGATGATCATCAGGTTGGCGTGCTTGGCCCGCAGGTGGGAGACGAAGGTGTTGACCACGCGCAGGGCCACCTTGGTCTGGCCCGGGATGCTGCCGATGATGGCGCTGTAGAACATGACCTGCTTGCCCATGCCGCGGGCGCTGCGCATGCGCGCGATGATGGAATCGGCCTGGGCCACGACCTGCGACTCGGTGATCTTCGTCACCCGGGGCGACTTCTCCTTGAATACGACGCGGTCGCGCCCGTCCTCGTCCCGGAACAGGCACAGGACGTCGCGCGTGAAGAGGTGCGAGTTCTTCACCAGGCGGCGGTGGTTGGCGAAGCCCTTGGCCACGACGAGGTCGGCCTCCTTCCAGGCGCGGGCGAAGGTCACGCTGGTGCGCCACAGATTGAGGCGCTCGCGGGTCCCGTCGGAGATGACGATGAGGGAGTCCTCGCGCTGGGCGCGCAGGAGGTCGTTCTTGCTCATGCGGCTGTTCTCCACCAGACGCGTCTCACCCAGGGCGCGGGCCAGGGCGCTGTCGTGCTCCACGTCCCAGAATACGGGGCTGTCGAGACAGAACCCCTCCTTCAGGGCCAGGATAACCTTGTGGCCGAGGCGCAGCAGGACGCGGATAAAGCGCAGGTCGAAGACGACTTCGCCGCTGCTGGCCGGAAGAAAGAGAATCTTGAGAGGCTTGCGGCCGTCGCCGGGGCCCATGACCCTGGTCATGACCTCGGTGAATTCGGGCCACGGGGCGCAGATGTCGTCGAAAAAGGCCGGGCTGTCCGTGAACTCTCCGGGGCTTTCCCAGATCGCCGGGCGCAGCGAAAGCCGGCACAGCCGGGCCAGTTCCAGCAAGTCGAGCTCCCAGCGCAGATTCTGGATGGACGTGCAGCCCAGGGTGGTTTCCGGGCAGGCGTACAGGCAGCGGTTCATGGCCGGCCGGGCCATGAAATCCTCGGCGCGCTTGTTGGCCAGCCTCTTTTCGGCGCGCTGGGGGTCGTGCACGCCGCTCATGGCCATGAAGATGGTCAGGAGCTGCTTCAGGAACCGCGACGGGATGAGAAACGGCGCGTGCAGCACCTGACGGATCTTGTTCCGGGACAGGGAAAATATCTTGCGCCGCGTGTAGCGGTCCGTGATGTTGATGCGCACCAGGTGGACCAGCATCCTCCACTTTTCGCGGTACTCGGCCCGCAGGGTATCCGAGAGGCGCGTGTGCAGCAGGTTCTCGAACATCTCATCCGAACAGGGCACGAAGACCTGGTCGTCGTCGAGGTCGACCATGAAGCGCAGCTGCTCGGGCTGGGCGTTCTCGGCCGGGTTGACGCTGGGCTCGATGTTGTTCTCGGTCATGAAATGAAGGAGCCAGGCGTCGAGATAGGGGTCGCGGCCGTAGCGCAGCTCGCGGACCGAAAAGAAGTCGGGCAGCTTGGACATCTAGCTCTCCCTCACGAATCCTTTGGATTTGAGTTTGTGGGCGTAGTGGGAATGAAGGGGGCGGATCAGGTTGAGCGGCTTCTCGGCCCTGGAGGCGATGACGTTGTCGCCGGGCGCCAGCACCACGCCGGTCTGGCCGTCCTGGGTCAGGTAGACGTCGACGTCGGCGTCGCGGACCAGGACGCGCAGGTCCTTCTCGAAAGGCAGGACCATGGGGCGGAACGCGTGCAGGAATGGGCAGATGGGTGTCAGGGCGAAGACGTTGAGTTCCGGATAGATGAGGGGGCCGCCGGCGGAAATGGAATAGCCCGACGAGCCGGTGGGAGTGGAAACGATCATGCCGTCGGCCCGGACGGTGCCGAGGTGGTCGTTGCCGTACCACATGTCCAGGCGGATCATGCGCGCCAGGCTCCCGCAGCTGATGACCAGGTCGTTGATGGCGTACCCCTTGTAAAACTCCTGGCCCCGCCGCACGACGTGGAAGCTTATCACCAGGCGCAGGGACATGTCGTACTCCCCGCGAAGGATGGCCGTCAGGGAATCGCGCCAGTCCGTCGGCGACATCTCCGTCAGGAAGCCGACCGTGCCCAGGTTCAGCCCCAGGATGGGAATGCTCAGGTCCTGGACGGCCCGGGCCACGGCCAGGAGGGTGCCGTCGCCGCCCAGGGTCAGGATCATTTCCGCGCCGGCCCAGGTTTCGGCCGGGGGCGCCGCTTCGCGCGACGTCTCGACGATGCGCGCCGAGCGGCCCTCGTGGAAGAGCCAGTCCCGGATCTGCCCGGCCATGCCGTGGGCCAGTTCGTTTCCGCTGCTGTGGACGATGACGATTTTGGTGATGATTTTACCCATTTGCGGGACTGTATGCAAAAGGCGACGGGTGTTCAAGGAAAGCCTGTCCAAGCTAAGCGGCGTCGTCCCGCCTGAAATCAAAGAGAATTTCTTGTTCCTGATTTTTGTGAATTTTCCTAAAGTTCTCGCGATGACAACCGATAGGGAGAAGTAAGAGGTATAGCCCGTGACAGTGAATCCCTTCCTCGTCAAAAACGTGGTGCGGACCTATGACCAGCACCAAGACACCGGCCGACGCATCGCCAGGTTCAAGAAGTACATGGACCGCGCCGGACAGGGGGATTCCGTTTCCATTTCCAAGGAAGCCAAGCGCCGCCAGCTCGTGGAGAAGGTCGCTCGGGAGATCGTGGACAACCTCATCGGCTCGGACAGCACCAACCCGGTGGTCCGGGACATCAAGCAGCAGCTCATGAGCGAGTTCGGTGGGGACATGGTCTTCAGGTACCCTTCGGACGGGAGCGGGCTTCAGGTACTGAAGAAGACGGAACAAGGCGTCAGCGAATTGACCAACGGCCAGAAGGATGTTTTCATGCGCCGGCTGTGGGAGATCGCCCTGAGCAGGGTCAACGAGACGATGCTCTGATATTTTTCATGCACGGGCGGGAAACCGCCGATGCGGCCGGCGCTGCCGGCGCAGCCGGGATACCCGGAGGGAGCGGAACATGACCATCAACACCATCACCACCAAGGTCAGCGGGTACGAATCGCACCGCCTGGAGCAGCTGGAGCAGAAGCACCAGGAAGCCCAGAAAGCGGCCGCAAACCAGGAAGGCGCCAACGACCGCATCTCCATCTCCGAGGAGGGGCGCCTCAAGGCAGCGGCCTTCAAGACGGCGCAGGAAAGCGACGGGGTGCGCGCCGACAAGGTCTCGGACCTCAAGGCCAGGATCGAGGCCGGCGAATACAAGCCCGAAGGCAAGGACATCGCGGCCAGCCTTGTGCGGCAGGAACTCGACGTCTGGGGATAGACCCGCGTCGTCAGAGGGAATGAAGAAGCCCGACCGGTCCGCCGGTCGGGCTTTTCTTGTTTCTTATGAGTTGGCCAGGCGCCTGTCCCCTCCGTCCAAGTCCCGCAGCAGCACGCGCGAGGGATAGGGAAGGTCCGTCTGCGGGGACTGCAGGCCCAGACGTTCCTGGACGTTGACGCAGATGGGCCCCGTCAGGTTGAGGGTGCAGCCTTCGGGGTCTCCCTTGGGCACCGTGACGCTGACCAGGATGAACAGGTCGCTCACGCTCCGGATGCGGAGGATGCGCTCCTCCACCGAGGCCAGGCGTATCTCGTAGCCGGGCAGGAAGGAGAACGGGTCGGCCAGCATCATGCCCATGCCGGGCATCTCCATGCTCTGCAGGAAGTGGAACGGCGAGCCGGGCTTGAACTCGACCAGGGCGAACTCCCGCAGGGACTCGAAGCCGATGAGGCCACGCGGAAAACGGATAGTCTTGTCCAGGGACACCGTGATGGACCCGATGCGGGTGTTTATCGTCTGTCTGTGCTTGTCCATAGTGCTGCCGCCATCATCAGGTCGTGGTTGTCGAGTTCAAGGGCCGATGCGTTCTGGTTTTGCACCTTCTGGTACAACTCCTCACGATACACGGGCATGTGCTCGGGCACGTCGAGGCCGATCTTGATCTGCTGCCCCTTGATGCTCAGGATCGTGATCTTGATGTCGTCGCCCAGATGCACGCTTTCACCGGGCCGACGCGAGAGTATGAGCATAAACCCTTCCTAGAGGTAGTTGACCAGGCTCATCTTCATGATCATGGACGAGGATTTGAGAACCGTCTCGTAGGACATCTGCTGGTTGGCCAGTTCCGTCAGGAGCGTGGCCAGGTCGACATCCTCGATGTTGCTCATGCGCTCGGTCTCGTTCAGCTTGAGGCCCGAGAGCACCGTGTCGGCGACCTCGAGCCTGTTTTCCCGGGCGCCCACGGAAGCCAACTGGGTGGTGAAATGTTCCTGGGATGTCTTCAGGCTATTGAGGGCCTCGGCGCAGCCCTGCTGGTCGTTGTTCTCCAGGGCCGCCACGAGCTTGCCCACGGCGACGAAGATGTTCTTCTCCCCGGCCGAATCGCCGAAGGCGGGCTGGGTGCCGTGCTCGTAGTAGCCGCCGAAGACCTCGGAGCCGATGTTGTTGAGCTGCACGTACTGGCCCGCCGAAATCTCGACCTCGTGGGCGGCCGTCTGCGGGTGGATGACGAACTGAGCCCCTTCGGCCAGGGCGGTTGTCCCGACCCTTGCCGAAAGAACGAGCTTGCCCCCCGGCACGAGGAGCTCCGGCGCCCCCGCGGCGGGGTTGGATGCGGTGTGACCGCCGGACCAGCTCACGCCGCCGTCGGTGCTGTACGAATAGGTGAAGGCCGTGCCGGACCCGATGGTCGCGGCCTCGTCGACGCGGACCATGACGTCGCCTCCGAACAGCCCCCTTCCCTCCGCGTTGACCGTCGCCCCCATCTGCAGCACGCCCGTCGAACCGGACTTCACGGTGAACTCAGCTCCGACAAGATTCGTTCCTGACAGGCGTACCGCGCCGTAAGGCGTTTCCAGCAGCAAGGGTCGAGAGTCCGGCATCGTCGTTGTCCAAGTCTCTGGAGAGCCGTTGACCTGGGCCGAAACGGTAATCGCCAAGTCCGTCCCCGACGCCGCGACGACGACATCAACATCCCGCTCGAACCCGCCAAGAGGCTCGGCCACAACGTCGAGGCCGCCTGCTGTATACACCACCGCAGACTGGGACTCGTGATCCCCCTTGTACACGGCCGTGGGCGCGACGGTCAGCCAGGAACCGGTTGTCCGGTTGGTGTTGGTCTCGGGCGAAAGGTCGAGGACCCTGCCCTTGGGCAGTTGGAGGCTGACGCCGCCCATATCCAGGACGCCGTCCGCCCCCACCGAGCCCGTAGTCCAGGTCTTTCCGCCGTCGCTGGAGTAGCGGCAGTCAATGGCAGCGTCGCCCACCGTAGCCGTGTCGCCTTCGTTTCCGACAAACTGCACGACGATGCTGCGGCTTGCGGCGCCTGTGGCCAGCCCAAGGCTCTTGCCGTCCTCGTCATAGACCATGAGCCCTTCCTCGAAGGCGTTCTGCTCGAACTTCTGGCCGCCGAAGATGGACTTGCCCTCGTAGCGGGTGTTGCCCAGGTTGACGAGCTGGCTGAAGAGCTGGCGGACCTCGTAGGCCGTGGCTTCGCGGTCCGAGGCCGTCATGGTGCCCGTGGACCCCTGCTCGGCCAGGCCCTTGAGCTTGGTCAGGATGGCGCTGGACTGGAGCATGGACTCGTCGGCCAGGTTCAGCCAGCCAGTGGCCGTGTCGATGTTGGCGCGGTACTGGTTGATGGCCGACAGAGAGCTGCGGTAGTCGAGGACCCTGGCCGTGCCCACGGGGTCGTCGGAAGGCTTGTTGATGCGCTTCTGGCTGGAGGCCTGCATGTTCAGTTCCATCAGGCGGGACTGGGTGCTCTGCAGGTTGTAGAGAAAATTGCTGTACTGGTTGCGAAGGGATACGCGCATTGCCGGCCTCCTATTGCTTGAGCCCGAGCAGAACCTGCAGCATGGATTCCGCCGTGGTGATCAGCTTCGCGGCCGCCGTGTAGGCGTGCTGGAACTTGATCAGGTTGGTCATTTCCTCGTCCAGATTCACGCCTGAAACGGCTTCCTGACGGGACAGAAGGTCCGTGGCCAGGGCCTCGTTGTACTCGTAGTTGAACTTGGCGCTCTGGGTGTCGGAGCCGGCCTTGGCCACGATGGTGGAATAATATTCCCCCAGGGTCTGGCGCGTGGTGCCTTCGGACTGGGTGCGCGTGGGCACGGAGGCGGACTGCAGCGCGGCGATGGCCTTGGCCGTGGTGTTGTCGCCCTCGTTCATCTCGCCGGCGCCGTTGACATGTCCGGTGTTGATGTAGGCGATGTTGCCGAGGATGGTCGAGTTGATTGCCAAATCGCCCGCGTTTGCACCCTCGAAAAAGGTGTTGATGCCCAGGGCGGCCAAAAGGCCCGTCGAGTCGGAGCCGAAGGCGAAATCGTAGCCGTCCTTGGCTTTGATTTGCAGGTGTCCATCGATGATGTCGGCCGTAACGGTTCCGGAAGGGAAAGCGGCATTCACTGCTTTCACGACATCCTGCAGCGAATTGGCCGTGCTGAAATTCTTAACCTCCAAATTCGTCGCATCAAAATCGAAATCCAGCGGGGAAGATTGCACGAGCTGTCCGGTCTGTTCATCGTAAACGCTGATGACGAGGTTCCCGGCCGCAAGCTTGTCGCCAAACACCAGCCCGGCCGCGCTCCCCAGCGCTGCGCTCGTTGATCCGACACCGAAACTGCCGATCACGTTCTCGAACCGCTCCGTCCCCGTACCTTGGGAATGAATCCGGTTCACCTCCCAGGACAGGCTCTCGGCAAAGGCGTCGAGCTTTTCCAGGTACCCGCCGATGCCCGCGTCGCGGAACTGGAAATACCCGGCCAGGCTGCCGCCCGTGAGTCGGCGCTCGTTATCCAGCCCGTTGCTCTGGACCTGTGGCGTGATGTTCACCTTGGACGAGGAGGTTTCGTACCAGAACAGGGACTTGTTGGGGAGCACCTGAAACGTGTCGCCAGCCTGGAGGCTTGTCCCCGTGCCAATGTCGAACTTCAGGACCCCGCGGCCGTCGGGCATGAGAATGCCGTCCTTGCTCGCGGTAAACTCGGAGTTGCCGCTCTCGTCCTTGAGAAGGGTCTTCCCGCCATCGACGTAGACCTCATACTTCACCACGGAGCCAACCTGGGAAACGATCTTCACCGTGTATTCCGTAGCACTCTCGCCATCATAGGCAATCGAACCCTTGAAAGATGAACCCGACTTCAGGTTCGCAATGGTCTGGGGCGCCTCGAAGGCCAGACGGAAGGAGTTGGGCCCGTCCACCAGGGTGTGCCCGGCCGTGGTGGTGATGGTCAGGTTGCCCAGGCCGTTGTCGATGACGTTGATGTCCATCTTCTCGGCGAGCTGCCGGATGAGCTGCGTGCGCTCGTCGCGCAGGCCGTTGGCGTTGTTCTTGCCCGTCTCCTCGGTGACGGTGATCTGCCGGTTGAGCTCGGCGATGCCGGTCAGAAGCTTGTTGATGGCGGTGACTTCGGCGGAGATGACGTCATCGGCCCCGTCCTGCAGGCGTTGCAGATCGCCCTGCACGGACTGCACGGCGCTGACCAGGTTGGCGGCGTGGCCCAGCAGGGCCGACCTGGCACTCGTGTCCTCGGGATTGGCCGCCAGGGTCTGCCAATCTGCCCAGAACGCCGCCAGCGCGGAATTGACGCCATCGGTGCTCGACTCGTTCAGGACCATCTCCACATTCTTCAGGTTCTCGTAGAGGGTCTGCCAACGCGCTTCATCCGAACTCTTGTCCAAGTACTGCGCCTCGATGAACTCGTCGAAATAGCGGACGACCTCCACGGCGTTGACACCCGTGCCGAGTTGCCCGGGCGACGAGCTGATGTACATGCCGTCTTCCAGGCGCACGGCCTGACGGCTGTAGCCGGGGGTGTTGGCGTTTGAAATGTTGTTGCCGACGACCTCGATGGCCGCCTGGTTGGCGAACAGGGACTTCTTCCCTATTTCGAGCATGGAGCCGATGCCGGCCATTTAGAACCTCCCGCGCAGCAAGGTGGCCGTGGCCGAGCGGTCGTGCCAAGTCCCCTTGGCGGTGTAGGTGTTGCGCTCTTTCGGGGCGACCTGATTCTGGAAGTGGCTCAGCAGCGAACCGCTCTGCTTCCACAGGGCCATGGCCAGATCAGCGTTGACCGTGGCCTGGCGGGCGCTTTCCTGTTCGTCGGCGATGATTTTGGCGCGCCACGTCTCGAAAACCCGCCGCTCGGCTTCGCCGAGTCCATCCAGAAAGGGCCCGAGCTTGGCGAAACCCGCCCGCTGCAGGGCATCGGCAAGGGACTCGCGCTCGCGGACCAACTGCCGGATAAGCTCCTGAATGGACATCTCCAGCCCCGCCACCGCATCGGGCTGCCCCGCGCGCAGGAGCGCGTGCTCTTCCCGCAGAAGCTGACAGAGAAGCTCCGTGCCCCTGGCCTGACGAATGAGACTGCCGAGTGTGATCTGTCGCATGGTGAACTTCCTTCGAAAATACGGACTTTGCTTCGGGTAGGGCAGGAAAGACCTGCCCGCCGCCTGGGGCCTCTTCCACGACTGTGCAAATTTCCGACCACCGGGGCGATGCGAACCGTCAGAGGGGCGTCACGGCCGGTTTCCTGCCATGCGGGACGGAGCGCCCCCCTCCTTCCCGGCAAGAATTTCCGGCTCCTCAGTCGCCGTTCTCCAGGTCCATGCGTACCACGCGCAAGGCTTCCTCGAGTTCTGAGGACGCCTTGGCCACGGGCGGCTCCGCAGGGGCCGGACCGTTCGCCTTCTCGATGCTCCGGGCCAGCTGCTCGGCCTGGCGCTGGGCGGTCATGGCGGCCAGGGTTCCGGCCGGGACGTCCTGAACGCGGGCCTCGGCCTGGAGCTTCGAAAGGGCCTTGTGGTCCAGGGGCTTCAAGGGCTTGGCGGAGTCCGTGTCGCGACTGGCGTTGACGAGACGCTGCGAGAGGTTCTCGTACAGCATGTCCGAAAGGCCGATGCCGCCGCTGCGGGACATCTTGACCGAGAGTTCCTGGTCGAACATGGACAGGTAGCTCTCCTCCTCCTTGGAGTGGAGCATGCCGTCCTTGGGCACCGAGGAGCGCATCTGCTTCCAGATCTGCCCGATGAACACGGCCTCGAAATCCTGGCAGGCCTTGCGGAGCTTGGCCTCGTCCTGGCCCTTGTCGCCGGGTTCGAGATGGGAGCGCAGCTCGCGCAGGCGGTTCTGCAGGCTTTGGCCGCCTTCCTGGGCAGGCAGGGCCGTGGGTGTGAGGAATTCGCTCATGTCGTCTCCCGTGTTAGAGGACCTCGAGGTCGGCGTGCAGCGATCCGGCCGACTTCATGGTTCTCAGGATGGAAATGAGGTCGCGCGGCGTGGCCCCGATGGCGTTGAGGCCGTCGACAAGTTCCTGGATGGACGCCCCGTCCATGAGGATGAGGCGGCGCTGCTCCTCCCGCACCCCGACCTGCGTGGACGGCGTGACCACGGTGCGGCCCTGGGCGAAGGCCCCCGGCTGGGAAACCTGCGGCTGTTCGGACACGATGACGTTCAGGTTGCCGTGGGACACGGCCACCTTCGACAAGGTGACGTTGGACCCGAGGACCACGGTGCCGGTCTTCTCGTCGACCACGACCTTGGCCCGGGTGTCGGGACGGACCTCCAGATTTTCCAGGGAAGCCATGAGGGCCACGATGTTGCCCTGGTACTTCGGCGGAACCTGCAGGCGGACCGTGGACGCGTCCTGCGCCGCGGCGTACTGCCCGCCCATGGCGCGGTTCAGGGTGTCCGTGACCTGCTTGGCCGTGGAGAAATCCTCCACGCCGAGCTGGATGGCCACCTCGGCCTGCTCGTTGAACGAAAAGGGCACGCTGCGCTCCACCACCGCTCCGCCGGGGATGCGTCCCACGGTGGTGATGTTCTTGGTGGCCGAGGCCGCCTCGCCGCTGGCGGAAAACCCGCCCACGGCCAGGGGGCCCTGGCACAGGGCGTAGACGTTGCCGTCGACGCCCTTGAGGGGGGTCAGCAGGAGCACGCCGCCCAACAGTGACGCCGCGTCGCCCACGGAGGAGACCGTGGCGTCGAGGCGCGACCCGGGCCGGGACGAGGCGGGCATCTTGACCGTGACCATGACCGCGGCCACGTTCTTGGGCTTGAGGGCTGAACGGTCGACCTTTACGCCCATACCCTCCAGCATGTTGGCCATGGACTGCACCGTGAACCGGGACCCGCTCTTGTCGCCGGTGCCGGGCAGGCCGACCACCAGGCCGTAGCCGACCAGATCGTTGGAGCGCACGCCCCCGAAGGTGGCGATGTCCTTGAGGCGGGCGCCGTAGGCGGGACCGCAGAGAACCGCCAGGACCACGATGATGACGAACCGGACCAGGCCGGCGCGAAGGCTAGAAGGGCCACACATTGTCGAGTATCCTTGCGAGCCACCCTGGGCGTTGCTTTTCGGCCAGGATGCCCTCGCCGTAGAGTTCGATGCGGGCTTCGGCCATGCTGGTGGATTTGATGGTGTTGTCGGCGTCGATGTCGCGGTCCCGGACCACGCCCTGGACCACGACGATCTGCGTCTCGCCGTTGACTCTCGTCTCCCTCGCGCCGACGACCTCCATGAGACCGCCGCCCAGAACGCGGGAAACCCGCGCCGCCACGGTGGTGCTGATGGTGCTTTCGCGCTTGGTCTCGCCGTCGCCTTCGAATTTGCTGGAGGAGTCGGCCTTGACCAGGGAATCCGCGCCGACCGTCGCGCCGGGGATGAGCGGCAGCTTGTCCTTCCCGAGATATGCGCTGACGCCCAGGTCCACGTTGTTGGCCCTGTCGGCCGTGGTCGTGGCCTTGTTTTTGGCCAGGGTCGTCTCCACGACCTTGATGAGCACCACGTCGCCGACCCTGCGGGCGCGGGCGTCGGCGAAGAGCGACGTCGCGCCGTCGGGGTCGTAGAGGGAGCCCGGGTTGGTCGCCGGGTCCGCCCGTTCCTGTGGCGGAGGCGTGACGATGGCCGCGGGCATGGGCGGCCGACTCGTGGCCCGGCATCCGGCCAGGGCCAGAACGGCTATGAAAAGGTACGTCAGTCTGTGCATGTTTCCTCCCGGACTACGGCACCAGGGCCGTTTCCGCGTCGATGATCCGTGCGGCCACCACCCGGCGGCTTTGCATGTTCCGGACCTTTATGGTGCTGCCGATGCCCCCGTCCTCGAGGCTCTCCACCGGCACGGTCAGCTTCAGGGATTCCCCCTCGTAGACCAGGGTCAGAACCTGACCCTTGGCCACGACCGGGATGGGCTCCACGGCCTCGGCCGAAATGACCTGCCCCTCGCCCACGGGCGCGGTCATGCGCAGGGGCAGCCCGCGCCCGTCCCAGGGCGGCCGGGCCATGTAGGCCAGATTCTTGCGCGCGAAACCGACCAGCCCGGCCTCCAGCACGTCGCCCCGGTTCAGGACCCGGGCCGCGCAGGGGACGGTCTTCCAGACATCGGCGAACACCGTGCCCGTGAAGCTCTCCACCACACGCCCGCCCTCGTCCACGGCTTCGAGCCGCAGGCTGATGCGGCCCGGGGCCGGCGTCGCGACGGGCACGACGCGCATCTGGACGGGCGTCTTGTCCTTGAGGAAGAGGTAGTCGGCGATGCGGTGCTCGCGGATCTCGACCTCCCCTTCGTAGCCGGCCAGGGCAGTCGTCAAAATTTTGTCGATTCCGGGAATGAGGCTCCGGCCACTGACGACCTGCCCCCCGCGCTGGACCTGCACCTGATCCGGAACCGTGATGGGCGGCAATCCCGGCCCCAGACGCTGCTCGATGAGCTCGCGCAGCCGCGGCCCGCTCAGGTTGGCCCGCGCGCCTGGAAACCGCGGCGCGGCCAGCAGGGGGGTGTCCCCGACCCCGGCCAGCACGGCCTCGGCCCGCAGGCCCTCGGCCTTGGCCAGGTCGCGCAGGGCGATGGCCTCCCCGTCCACGCACACGGCTTCCGCCACGACCAGCCTGTCCTGGGACAAGGCCAAGCCGGGAATGAACAGGAGCGTGAGCAGGATGACGAAAAGACGCATTCCCTACCTCTTCAGCTGATTGGCGATCTGCAGCAGGGAGTCGGCCGTGGAGATGGACTTGGAGTTGGCCTCGTAGGCGCGCTGCCCGACGATCATGTTGACCATCTCCTCGACGATCTCCACGTTGGACATCTCCAGAAACCCCTGGGCCAGGGTGCCGGCGTTGTTCTCGCCGGGCACGCTCTCCACCGCCTCGCCCGAACCGTCGGTCTGGACGTAGAGATTGCGGCCCACGGCCTTGAGGCCGGCGGGGTTGATGAAGGTGTAGACGGGGATGTCCGTGGCCGCGATCTCCGCGCCCGCCTTGTCCACGCAGGTCAGATGTCCGTCCTCGGTGATGACGATGTTCTGGGTCTCGGGCGGCACGACGAACTCGGGCTGCAGGGGGTGCCCGTTGTCGGTCACGATGCGGCCGTCGCTGTCGAGCTTGAAGGCGCCGTTTCTGGTGTAGTGCTCTTCACCGTTGCGATCGACACGGAAGAACCCTTCGCCCTCGATGACCAGATCGAGCTGGTTGCCCGTGTTCTGGAAATCGCCCTGGGTGAAGATCTTGTGCACGGACACGGGGCGCACGCCCATGCCCACCTGCATGCCCACAGGCAGCTGGTTGCCGTCCTGAGTGGTCGCGCCGGCGATCTTCATGTTCTGGTACATGAGATCCTCGAACTCGGCCCTGTTCTTCTTGAAGCCCGTGGTATTGACGTTGGCCAGGTTGTTGGAGGTGACGTCCAGGCTGAGCTGCTGGGCGATCATGCCCGAAGCGCTGGTCCATAAGGCTCGAATCATATCCTTCTCCTTGCGGCGCGGTGCGCCGCGACCGGACGCCCGAACCGGGCGACGCAGCCTGCATCCATAATGATTATCTCGGCGCGCCCACTTCGGCGATGGCCTTCTTGTCCTGCTCGAAGGTCCCGCTGATCATCTTCTGATAGGCCTCGAAGGCCCGCAGGGCCTCGATCATGTTGACCATCTCCGAGACCACCTCGACGTTGGCGCTCTCCAGGAACCCTTGCTCCACCGTCGCGCCCTCGGCCGGAACGGGTTGAACGCCCGCGTCGGGCCGAACGCGCAGCATGGAGTTGCCGACCTTTTCCAGCGCGCGGGGATCCTCGACCCGGACCAGGGAGATGATATCCACCGCCTCCCCGTTCACGGACAGCTGGCCGCTCGAATCGATGAGCACCGTGCCGTCCTCGGGGATCTGCAGCGGACCGCCCTCGCCCAGGAGCCGATTGCCGTGGCCGTCCACGATGTAACCTTCGCTTGAGCGGTGGTAGACGCCCTGGCGGGTCAAAAATTCCCCTTCCGGCGTCTGGACTCGGAAAAAGCCGTCACCGGCGATGGCCAGATCCAGAGGGTTGCCCGTGCTGCGCATGGTCCCCTGGGACAAGTCTATGACCTGCTCGGCGATCCTGGGCTGGGCCAGGACGTTGCCCTGGGGCCACGGCACCCGGTCGCGCAGGCTGGTGTTGGGGTCCAACAGGTCGTGGGCGTAACGGCGGAACGTGTCCCGGAACGAGAGTTTGTCCGCCTTGAAGCCCGTGGTGTTCACGTTCGCCAAATTATTGGCGATGGTATCAAGCCTGTGTTGCTGGGTCAGGGCCCCGAACACGGCGCTGTAGCTGCTTTCTTGCATGGGAATCCTCCTCGGCACGAGGCTTCTTGCACATACCAGGCCAGTGAGCCAAAGCCGGGATGCCGCGGGGAAACGGCGCGGGAAAAAAACACTTGACGGCCATCCCCCCAGTCATGCAAGGGAAACGGTTGCAGAGCGGGTGTAGCTCAATGGCAGAGTACAAGCTTCCCAAGCTTGGAGTTGCGAGTTCGACCCTCGTCACCCGCTCCACTCCTGTATGTGGTCATACTGATATTCGGTAGCTGATGGGGGTGGGCCTTTTCGTGGTCCACCTTTTTTTTTCCGGCAGGCAATTATGGACATGAACGAAATTCACGCAAGGCTTCTGGAACTGGTCACGCCCCTATGTCTGGCGCGGGACCTCGAGATCTGGGGTATCGACCTGCTCTTCGGAGCCGGCGGACGCCACAAGATCGTGCGCGTCTACCTCGACTCCGCCCAGGGCGTGGGCATCGAAGAGTGCGCCGACATCAGCCGCCACCTGAGCCTGGCCCTGGACGTCGAGGACATCATCCCCGGGGCGTTCACCCTGGAGGTCTCCTCGCCCGGCCTGGAACGCCCGTTCTTCTCGCTGGAGCAGATGACCGCCTACATCGGCCAGACGGTGCGTCTGCGCCTGGACAAGCCCCTTGAGGGCAGAAAAAATTTCAAGGGCAGCCTGCTTGCCATAAGTCCCCCCCTGTTCACCCTGTCCGACGGCGCGAACACCTTCGAACTGAACTGGGAGGACGTGGGCAAGATCAATCTCGTCTACGAACACCACGACCAGGGCAAGCCCGGAAAACGATAATATTTCGGAACGCGGCGGTTGTTTCCGCCCTCAGAACGGAGGACGTTCATGAATTTGGAACTCAAGAAAGCCATCGATCAGATCAGCAAGGACAAGGGCATCGACCGGGAGATGCTGATCGACACCCTGGAAGAAGCCATTCGGGCCTCCGTGACCAAGAAGTATGGCGACAAGATGGATATCGAGGTCACCTTCAACGAGGAGACCGGCGAGATCGAAGTCTACCAGTTCAAGATCGTGGTCGAGGAGGTCGAGGATCCCGACACCGAGATCATCATGGCCGACGCCATCAAGCACGACCCCAACGTCGAGCTTGACGACGCCATCGGATTCCGCCTGCAGGTCGAGGACCTGGGGCGCATCGCCGCCCAGAGCGCCAAGCAGGTCATCATCCAGCGCATGCGCGACGCCGAGCAGGAAATCATTTACGAGGAATACAAGAACCGCAAGGGCGAGATCGTCAGCGGCATCATCCAGCGCCGCGACCGTTCGGGCTGGATCATCAACCTCGGCCGCACCGAGGCCCTGCTGCCCAAGGACAAGCAGATCCCGCGCGAGCGCTTCCGCCAGGGAGACCGCGTCGAGGGCCTGATCATCGACGTGCGCAAGGAAGGCCGCGGGCCGCAGATCATCATCACCCGCTCCGACTCCGAATACATGGTCGCCCTCTTCCGCCGCGAGGTGCCCGAAGTGGCCGACGGAACGGTCAACATCATGGGCGTGGCCCGCGACCCGGGCCTGCGCGCCAAGGTCACGGTCCTGTCCCAGGACTCCAACGTGGACCCGGTCGGCGCCTGCGTCGGCATCCGCGGCTCGCGCATCCACAACATCGTGCAGGAACTGCGCGGCGAGCGCATCGACATCGTGCTCTGGAGCCCGGACATCGCCACCTACGCGGCCAATGCCCTGTCCCCGGCGCGCATCTCCAAGATCGCCATCGACGACGAGGAGAAGTCCCTGGAGGTCGTGGTGCCCGAAGACCAGCTGACCCCGGCCATCGGCAAGAAGGGCCAGAACGTCAAGCTGGCCGCCAAGCTGCTGGGCTGGAAGATCGACATCTTCACCAACACCCGCTTCAACAAGGTGCACAAGAACCGGCAGCTCCTGGAGCAGTTGGCCAGCGCGGCCCAGGTCTCCGTGGCCGACTTCTTCGAGGCGGGCTTCGACTCCCTCGAAGCCATCGCCGCCTGCACCAACGAGCAGCTCTTCGACATCCAGGGCATCGACGAGGAAAACATCGGCAACCTGCGCGCGGCCCTGAACCTGCTCATCAGCCAGAACAAGGAAGAGGAGCCGGAAACGGTCGCGCAAGAGCCGGCGGAAGACGCCGGCGGTGAGCAGGCCGAGGCCGGGGAAGAGGAATAGGATGGAACCTGTGGACGCGCCGGCCCGAAGCGGCCATCGGCCGATGCGCATGTGCGTCGTCTGCAGGCAGCGTTTTTACAAGGACGAACTGCTGAGATTTGTCTGCCCTGTTCACGGAGAGCTCACTCTGACCGCTGACAGCACCGGAAAACTGCCGGGACGGGGATTTTATCTTTGCCGCGATGCGGCGTGCCGGAACAGATTCGAGCGATTCAAGGGCTGGCAGAAGAAATGCAAGGGGGTTGGGAATGTCCATTAGATTGCGCGTGAGGGATCTGGCCACGGAGCTTGATATCTCCAGCAAGGATTTGATGACGATATTGCGGGAGCTCAGGATTCCGGCCAAGAGCCACATGAGCAGCCTGACCGATGAAGAGGCCGATCAGGTGCGCAGCCACCACCGAAACAGGTCCGCCGAGCCGCAGGTCGTCGAGACGCGCGCCACCTCGGGAGTCATCGTACGCAAGCGCCACAGGGCCGCGGCTGTCGAAGCCCCCTCCGCGGCCGAAGCCACGGCCGGCGAAACGGAAACCGAGGCCGAAGCCGGCGAGGCCGCTCCCGAAGCAGCCGCTGAAAAGCCGAGAACTCGCAAGTCCGCCCGCGCCGTGGTCATCACGCCGGCCCGCATCATCACCCCGGAACCGGTCGCGCCGGAAGCCGCGGAAGAGGCTGCCCCGGCAGCGCCCGAGACCGTAGCGGCCGCCGAGGCACCCGAAGCACCGGCAGAGCCCGTGACCGCCGAAGCCCCTGCGCAGCCCGTCGCCGTCGAAGAGACGGCAGCCGAGGAAGACGCAGGGGACGGGGGCGACGAAACGGCCGAAGCCACTGCGGATACAGCCGCCGAAGGCGATGACGAGGCCAAAAAGGGCCGCAAGAAAGGCAAGAAGCCCAAGCCGGCTCCGCCGACCGTCGCGGTCAAGGTCATTTCCCGCCCGACCATCGTCGAATTTCCCGACACCCGCCCCGAAGGCCAGCCGCCCGTCAGACCCATGGGTCCGGCCGCGCGCCCCATGGGCCCTGCCGCACAGCGCCCCATGGGCCCCGCCGGCCAGCGTCCGGGCGGACCCGGCCAGCGTCCGGGCGGACCCGGCCAGCGTCCTGCCGGTCCCGCGGGCCCGCGCCCCGGCGGTCCCGGTCCCCGTCCCATGGGCCCTGGTGACACCGGCGCCCCCCGCCCCGCGCCCGAAGGCGAAGCCGCGCGCAATGCCCGCGGCAAGAAGAAGGGTCGTCGCACCGTGGAGGCCGAGGATCTGTACCGCAAGGAGGAGTTCAACCTGAGCAAGGGCAAGAAGGCCCAGCGCGCCGAGGCCCGCAGGGCCGGCGGAGCCCGCGCTCAGCAGCAGATCACCCAGCCGCTGAAGGCGTCCAAGCGCAAGATCCGCGTCGAGGACACCATCCGGCTGACGGACCTGGCGCATCAGATGGGCATCAAGGCCCAGGACCTGATCAAGAAGCTCTTCTCCATGGGCGTCATGGCGACCATCAACCAGTCGCTGGATTTCGAGACCGCGCTGCTGCTGGCGGCCGAGTTCAAGTACGAGGTGGAGAAGGTCGGCTTCTCCGAAGACGAATTCCTGCTGCCAAAGGAGGCCGACAAGGCCGAGGATCTGAAGCCGCGTCCGCCCGTGGTGACCATCATGGGCCACGTCGACCACGGCAAAACCTCGCTCCTGGACGCCATCCGCTCCACGAGCGTGGCCTCGGGCGAAGCCGGCGGCATCACCCAGCACATCGGCGCGTACCACGTCAACACGCCGCGCGGCGAAGTGGTCTTCCTAGACACGCCGGGCCATGAAGCCTTCACCACCATGCGCGCCCGCGGCGCCAAGGTCACGGACATCGTCGTTCTGGTCGTGGCCGCCGACGACGGCGTCATGGAGCAGACCCGCGAGGCCGTGAGCCACTCCAAGGCCGCCGGCGTGCCCATCGTCGTGGCCGTGAACAAGATGGACAAGGAAGGGGCCGACCCCGACCGCGTCAAGCGCGAGCTGTCCGACCTGGGCCTCATGCCCGAGGACTGGGGCGGCGAGACCATCTACGCCCACGTTTCCGCCAAGAAGCGCCAGGGCCTGGACGAACTGCTCGAACTCATCCTTCTGCAGGCCGAAGTCCTCGACCTCAAGGCCAACCCGGACAAGCCCGGCCGCGGTCACGTGGTCGAGGCCAAGCTGGACAAGGGACGCGGCCCCGTGGGCACGGTCCTCATCCAGGAAGGCCAGATCAACCAGGGCGACGCCTTCGTCTGCGGCCTGATCAGCGGCAAGGTCCGCGCCATGTTCGACGACCAGGGCAACCAGATCAAGTCCGCCGGACCGGCCATCCCGACCGAGATCCAGGGCTTCGAGGCCATCCCCGAAGCCGGCGACGAGTTCGTCATCGTCAAGGACGAGAAGGTCGCCCGCAAGATCGCCGAGGACCGCCGCGTCAAGCACCGCGACCGCGAACTGGCCAAGGAATCCAAGGTCACTCTGGAAAGCTTCCTGGCCTCCAAGGCCGGCGAAGAGGCCCAGAACCTGAACCTGCTCCTCAAGGCCGACGTGCAGGGTTCCCTGGAGGCCATCTCCGAGGCGCTGCGCAAGCTGTCCACGGACGAGGTCAAGATCGGCATCGTCCATGGCGGTGCCGGTGCGATCACCGAATCCGACATCCTGCTGGCCTCGGCCTCCAACGCCATCATCATCGGCTTCAACATCCGGCCCACGGCCAAGATCAAGGAAGTGGCCGAGCAGGAGAAGGTCGACATCCGCTTCTACGACATCATCTACAAGCTGGTGGATGACATCAAGGCGGCCATGTCCGGCATGCTCTCGCCCGACATCAAGGAAGTGTACCTCGGCCAGGCCGACGTGCAGCAGGTCTTCAGCGTGCCCAAGATCGGCAACATCGCCGGCTGCATGGTCAGCGACGGCAAGCTCATGCGCAACGCCGGCATCCGCCTGCTGCGCAGCGGCGTGGTCATCTACACCGGCAAGCTGTCTTCCCTGAAGCGCTTCAAGGACGACGCCAAGGAAGTGACCAAGGGCTACGACTGCGGTGCGGCCCTGGAGAACTTCAACGACATCAAGGTCGGCGACATCATCGAGGCCTTCGAACTGGTCGAGGAAGCCCGGACCATCTAGGCGAGGACGCAAAACGTGAACAAAAGGCATGGATTCCCGCCTTCGCGGGAATGACGCACAGGCGGCCCGGGCTACCTACTTGTCATCCCCGCGAAGGCGGGGATCCATGCCTTCCGTTTATTCGCCACGCCTGAACCGCAACGGATGTACGGCCATGATCATCGGCACCCTGCGCCTGGAATTCCGTCTGCACGGCGTTTTTTCCTTGAAGGAAAAGCGGAAAAGCGCCAACAGTCTGAAGCAGAAGCTGCGCAACACCTTCAACGTCGCCGTGGCCGAGACCGAGTCCCAGGACTCCCACCAGACCCTGGTCCTGGGCGTGGTCACGGTGTCCAATGAATCCGGTTACGTGCACAGCCAGCTGTCCAAGGTCCTGGCCATGGTCGAAGCCTCGACGTCCGACGAACTGGTCCATGCCGACATGGACGTATTTGGAGCCTGATTTTCTATGCAAAGAAGCAATTCGCGCCGCGCCGTGCAGATGGGTGACCAGATCATGCAGGTCCTGGCCTCCCTCCTGGTTCAGGAGGTCGAGGACCCGACCCTGCAGCTCGTGACCATCACCGGGGTGCGCCTCAACCGGGACTTCAGCATCGCCGAGGTCCTCTACACCCACATCAGGGGACGCTCGGCCGAACCCGAGATCACCAAGGCCCTGATTCGCGCCAAGGGCTTCCTGCGTACGCGCCTGGGCAAGGAGCTCAAGCTGCGGGGCATCCCCGACCTGCGCTTCCAATGGGACACCTTTCTCGAGGACATGGTCTATGATGCCCCACCTCAAGCCGATCATTGAGCACATCCGGGAGACCGACAACTTCCTGGTCCTCTCCCACGTGTCCCCCGACGGCGACGCCCTGGGCTCCATGCTGGCCATGGGCGAGTTGCTGGCGGCCCTGGGCAAGCGCGTGACCCTGTTCAACGAGTCCGGCATCCCCAGCCGTTTCTCCTGGCTCGCCCCCAAGCGCGAGATCCTGACGGCCCTGCCCGAAAACGAGCCGGACACCATCATCGTGCTGGACTGCGGCAGCGCCGAGCGTACCGGCGAGGTCATCCGCCCGTGGCTCGCGTCCAAGACCGTGATCAACATCGACCACCACTTGGGCAACCCGAAGTTCGGGACCATGAACTGGATCGAGGAGCGCTCCTCGTCCGTGGGTGAGATGGTCGGCATCCTGTCGCGCAAGCTCGGCGTGCCCATGGTGGGACTGCTGGGCGAATACGTCTACCTGGCCCTCATCTCCGACACGGGCGACTTCTGCTTCAACAACACCCGCCCAGAAACCCTGGAGATGGCCGCCGAAATCCTGCGCCTGGGCCTGCTGCCCGGCCCCTTCCATGAGCAGAAGCAGTCCACCGGCACCCTGAACCAACTGCAGATGCGCGGCGAAGTGCTGCGACAGGCCGGCCTCCACGCCGGCGGCCGCGTGACGCTCATCGCCTTCACCCGCGAACTCTTCGAGCGCACGGGCACCGGCCCCGAGGACACGGAAGGGCTGGTCAACACCGTCCTCTACGTGCGCGGGGTGCAGGCGGCCGTCAGCCTGCGCGAGGAGGACAAGGGCATCAAATTTTCCCTGCGTTCCAAGGGCAGCGTCAACGTGCAGGCCGTGGCCGCACGCTTCGGCGGCGGCGGGCACCGCAACGCCGCCGGCGGTACCCTGGAGGTGCCCATGGACGAGGCCAAGGCGACCCTGATCCGGGCCGTGACCGAGGAGCTGGACCGCGCGTGAATGCCACAGCCCTGAAACAACTTGACGGGGTCCTGGTTTTGCATAAACCGGGAGGTCCGACCTCCACGGATTGCCTGAACCGGATCAAACGCAACCTCGGCCAGAAGAAGATCGGCCACGCCGGCACCCTGGACCCCATGGCCACGGGCGTCCTGGTGGTACTCCTGGGCCAGGGCACCAAGCTCGCGAACTACCTGAGCGAGGACCGCAAGACCTACCGCGGTACTCTCGTCCTTGGAAGCACGACCGACACGTACGACGTGCAGGGCGAGATCATGGCCGAGAGTCCCTGGGAGCACCTGGACCCGGAGGCGATCAGGGCCAACATCCTGGGCTGGCTCGGGACCATGAGCCAGGAAGTGCCGCCCGTCTCTGCGGCCAAGCATCAGGGCAAGCCCCTGTACGCCCTGCACCGGGCCGGGAAGGAAGTCCCGGTCAAGGTCAAGGACGTGACAATTTTCGACGTGGAGATCCTGTCCATGGATCTGCCCAGCGTCACTTTTCGAGTGACCTGCTCCGCAGGCACCTACATCCGCTCCCTGGCCCACAGCCTGGGGAAGCGACTTGGGTGCGGAGCGGTCCTCAGCGAACTGGAGCGTGAGGCGAGCCATCCGTTCACCCTCGCCCAGGCCCACGACCTGGAAACGGTCCTGGAAAGCGGCGACCGGCTCACAGAGCTGGTCCTGCCCATGGTCCAGGCCCTGCCCCACTGGCCCAAGCTGCTGCTCAACACCGAGCAGGCCCAGCTGGTGCGCAACGGGGCATGGCTGCCGACGACCCTGTTTCCGGAGTACCCGGCCCAGGAAGGGGACCGGGCCCTGCTGCTCTCCCCGTCCCGCGAGCCTCTGGCTCTGGCGGGAGCGCAGCCCAAGGGCCAGGTCCTGTCCTGGGCGATCATGCGCGGTCTCTGGCAAGCGTAAGGCTTCGGTTCGCACGTGGATAATGGAAAAGCGGAAGAAACATGAAAACCGGAGGATATTGCTGTGGTCTTAACCGCTGAGCAGAAGGCTGAAATCGTCAAGGAATACGGAAAAACCGAAACCGACACGGGCTCCGCCGAAGTGCAGGTCGCACTGCTGACGGCCCGCGTGAACTACCTGACGGACCACTTCAAGGGTCACCAGAAGGATTTCCACTCCCGGACCGGGTTGCTCAAGCTCGTCGGCAAGCGCCGTCAGCTGCTGAACTACCTGAAGAAAACCGAGATTCAGCGCTACCGCGATCTGATCGCGAAACTCGGTCTGCGCAAGTAGACACCAAGGCGGGGCCTCACGGCCCCGCCTGCCCCTTTCATCAACCGCGCTCCCGGCAGCACTCTCACGCCAGCGGTTTTGTGTTTAGTGCATGGCCCGACTCCCTTCGGGACACGCCCTAAACACCAAACCCGCCGCAGCTGCCCCGCTGGAGCGCCAACCAGCATGAGGCACATCATGGCATTTCAGATCACCCGCCGCGCCATCCCCATGGGCGACAGCGAAATCGTCATCGAACACGGCAAACTGGCCCTGCAGGCCAGCGGCTCCGTCACCGTGCAGTGGGGCGACACCGTCGTCCTGGTCACGGCCACCCACCAGGCCCTGGACCGGGTCGTGGACTTCCTGCCCCTGACCTGCAACTATCAGGAAATGCTCTACGCGGCCGGCCGCGTGCCGGGCAACTACTTCCGCCGCGAAGTGGGCCGCCCCAGCGAACACGAGACGCTGACCTCCCGGCTCATCGACCGGCCCATCCGTCCGCTCTTCCCCAAGGGCTGCACCAACGAGATCCAGGTCATCGCCACGGTCGTCTCCTCGGACAAGGAGCGCTACGCCGACGTCCTGGCCATGATCGGCGCGTCCACGGCCCTGCACATCTCCGACATCCCCTTCGCCGGCCCCATCGCGGCCATCCGCATCGGCTACCGCGACGGGCAGTTCCTGCTCAACCCCACGGCCTCCGAGCTGGCCACCAGCCAGCTGAACATGGTCCTGGCCGGAACGCGCGACGCCGTGGTCATGGTCGAGGGCGGGGCCCAGTTCCTGTCCGAGGACATCATGGCCGAGGCCGTGGCCTGGGGCCACGCCCAGCTCGCCCCCTTCCTGGATGTCCAGGAGGAACTGCGCGCCATCCTCGGCAAGGAAAAGTTCACCGTCGTCCCCCCGCAGGAGGATGAGGAACTCATCGCCGCCGTGGCCGAACTGGCTGCCGGCCCCCTGACCACGGCCCTGGCCGTGCCCGGCAAGATGGACCGCCGCGACGCCAAGAAGAAGGTCCGCCAGGAGCTCATGGAAGCGCTCTTGGCCCGCTTCGCCGAAACGCCCGAGCGCGTGCGCAACGTCGGCGAGATCCTGGAGAAGCTCGAGAAGAAGCTCGTGCGCCAGCGCATCATGACCGAAAAGCTCCGCATCGACGGCCGCGACCTGACCACGGTCCGCCCCCTGACCATGGAAGTGGGCTTCCTGCCCCGCACCCACGGCTCGGCCATCTTCACCCGCGGCGAGACCAAGTCCCTGTGCACCTGCACCCTGGGCAGCACCCGGGACGAGCAGCGCATCGAGACCCTGGCCGGCGAGATCTCCAAGCGCTTCCTCATGCACTACAACTTCCCGCCCTACAGCGTCGGCGAGGCCCGCATGCTGCGCGCCCCGTCCCGCCGCGAAGTCGGCCACGGCGCCCTGTCCGAGCGCGCCCTGGCCCCGGTGCTGCCCGCGCCGGACGGTTTCCCCTTCACCATCCGCGTCGTGTCCGACATCATGGAGTCCAACGGATCGTCCTCCATGGCCTCGGTCTGCGGCGGCACACTGGCCCTCATGGACGCGGGCGTGCCCATCAAGACGCCCATCGCCGGCATCGCCATGGGCCTGATCAAGGAAGGTGACGAGTACCTCGTGCTGACGGACATCCTCGGCGACGAGGACCACCTGGGCGACATGGACTTCAAGGTCGCGGGATCCCGCGACGGCGTGACCTCCATCCAGATGGACATCAAGATCGCCGGCATACCGGCCGAGGTCATGCAGAAGGCCCTGCACCAGGCCAAGGACGCCCGCGTGCACATCCTCGACCAGATGGAGGCCGTCATCGCCACCCCGCGTCCCGAGCTGTCCAAGTACGCGCCCCAGATGGAAATCGTGCACATCTCTCCCGAGAAGATCCGCGAAGTCATCGGGCCCGGCGGCAAGAACATCAAGGCCATCTGCGAAGCCACCCAGGCCGACATCGACATCGACGACTCCGGCAAGATCTCCATCTTCGCCCCGGACACCGCCGCCCTGGCCAAGGCCCGCGAAATGGTCCTCTACTATGACCAGAAGGCCGAACTGGGCAAGGACTACGACGGCATCGTCAAGAAGATCATGGACTTCGGAGCCTTCATCGAGATCTTGCCCGGCCTCGAAGGCCTGTGCCACATCTCGCAGCTGGCCCGCGACCGGGTCAACGTGGTCACGGACGTGTGCCAGGAAGGCGACGCCATCCGCGTCCGCGTCATCGACATCGAGCCTTCCGGCCGCATCAAGCTCAGCCGCAAGGCCATCATCCTGGAAGAACTCGGCGAAGAGCCCGAGCCGGTTCAGCCCCGCTCCGACCGCCCGCGCAGCGACCGTCCCCGCGGCGGAGACCGCGGCGGCGAACGCAGAGGCGGAGACCGCGGCGGCGAACGTCGCGGACCGCGCCGCTAAGCGCAAGAACACATATTGAAAAAAAACCCGGCTTCTTGCCGGGTTTTTTTTGGGCCTTCGGTTCCGAGTGGGTCGGGCAGGCGACTGAACGTGTGCGTGGGAAGGATCCCCGCCTTCGCGGGGATGACGCTAGGCTTGGCGTGAAGGATTACTGCTTCCGTCAGGTTGAAAAAATTCGGGGCTGTCGCATTGAATGAACGTCATCCCCGCGAAGGCGGGGATCCATGGAACCGCGCCATGCCGTACCGTTTCCTCGACATGTCATCCCCGCGAAGGCGGGGATCCATGCCTTTCACCCGCCGTCGGCTATCCGCTCAACTCAGCCAGTAATACGCGGCCCCGCACACCACGAGGCTGGCCACGCGGAAGCCCTGGCTGCAGACGATGAGTTCCAGGGCCAGGACGGGCTTGTAGATGCCGGCGTAGTAGGGGAACTGGTGCCGGAAGGCGCGCATGGGCGAAGACAGCACGTTGCCGACGATGAGCGCCATGACCACGTCGCGCTGGGCCATGGAGCCGGCGTCGAGGAGCGCCCCGGCGGCGGCCATGCCGGCCGAGAACTCGGCTGCGAGCTGGAAGACGATGATGCCCACGGCCTGGGGGTGCAGCCAGGACAGCCAGCCCATGTGCGTGGCCAGAAAACCCTCGGCCGCGGCAAAGAATCCGAACTCGTGGGCGAAATGCACGCCGATGTAGATGGGCACGGTGATCATGACGATCTTTTTGATGCGGCGACGAAAGCGTTTCCAGGTCTTGTCCAGGACCTGCCGCAGGCCGATGCGTTCCTCAGAGGGCAATTCGGCGGCATGGCAGCGGTCAATCCCGGCCAGCAGAAAGCGCCCCACCACCAGAATGCAGACCGAGCGCAGCACGGCTGAGCCCACGGTGATGCCCAGGTAGACCAGCGCCGCGGACTTGAGGATGGGCGCGGTGATAAAGACCATGCTCGGCAGGTGCAGGAAATACGTCGGCACGCTGTTGAACAGGTTGGAGAGGATGAGTTCCCGGCGCGTCAGCTTGCCCTGGTCGTAGGCCTCGGCCAGCATGGTGTTGGCCGTGATGCCCGAGACGAAGGCCACGGAAAAGCTGGCGGCCGAAATCTCGCACAGGCGGCCGACGCGGGCCAGGGGCATGGCCAGCCGGGCCACGAAGCGCGTCCAGTGCAGGGCCTCGATGAGGTTGCCGATGAAAAGGCCAACGGACACCAGGCCCACCAGCTTGCACAGGGGCCACAAAATCTGCTGCCACAGTTCCGCCGCGCTCACGCCGCCCCCCTCCCCATTATTCGCCACGCCTGGAGACAGGCCAGGCCGAGGCCTGCGCCCAGGCAGTTGGCCACGGCGTCCCAGGGGTCGGCGAAGCGGCTCGTTGGCAGGACGCCCTGGGCGATCTCCAAAACCACTCCCAGTACTGCGGCGAAACTGAACATGACCGCCGCGGGCCGGAGCCAAGCCGGTGGCCAGAACGCCACGAGCAGGCAGTAGGCCAACAGATGCAGGGCCTTGTCGCTGCCTTCGGGAGCCTCGGGGAACGCGACCGGCATGAGGGAGGAGACGACCAGGGCCAGCACGTACGCGACCCAGAAAGCCTTTCGGCACATGGTGAACGCAAAATTTCGCATGACCCCACCTATGCCAAACATTCTGGAGGGGCAAGGGGTTAGACTTCTTGTTATTTCGACGGCAAGGGACTATTTGCGACCCATGACGAACTCGCCCACCATCTGGATCAACGCCGGGGAGACTTCCGGCGACCTGCACGGCCAGCTCCTGGTCCGCGCCCTGCGCGACATGCGTCCCGACGCGCGGTTCGTGGGCATGGCGGGTCCGGCCATGCGCGGGGAAGGCGTCGAACCGCTGCTTGCGACCGAGTCCCTCTCGGTCATGGGCTTCACCGAGGTCCTGGCCCAGCTGCCCCGCATCATGGGTCTCCTGCGCACCATCAGGGAGCGGATGGAAGCCCTGCGGCCGGATGTCGTCGTGGTCATCGACGCCCCGGACTTTCATTTCCGCGTAGTCAAGATCGCCAAGAGCCTGGGCATCCCGGTGGTCTACTACATCAGCCCCAAGCTTTGGGCCTGGCGCGAAGGGCGCGCGGATTTCCTGCGCCGCCACGTCGACCGCCTCGTCTGCATCCTGCCCTTCGAGGTCGACTTCTACGCCCGCCACGGCATGACCGTCGATTACGTCGGCCACCCGCTGCTGGACTCCATCCGCACGGACGCCATCCTGCGCACGCCGCAGTCACCCCGGCGCATCGGCATCCTGCCGGGCAGCCGCCGGCGCGAGATCACCGGGCTGCTGCCCATCTTTTCCCGCGCGGCCGACCTCCTTGCCGCCCGTTTTCCGGGCCTGGAATTCGTGCTGCCCGTCGCCCCGGGCATGGACCGGACCCTGATCACGGACAACTGGCGCTCGGAACTGCCAGTGACCCTGATCGACAGCTCCGGCCGCTACGAGCTCATGCGCTCCTGCCGGGCCATCATGGCCGCCTCGGGTACGGCCACCCTGGAGACTGCCCTGCTCGAAACGCCCACGGCCGTGGCCTACACCTTTTCCCGCCTGACCTATCTCCTGGGCAGGCTCCTGGTGAAGGTGCCGTACATGTCCCTGCCCAACCTCATCCTGGACGCCCCGGTCTTCCCCGAGTTTCTGCAGCGCGGGGCCGAGCCGTCTGCCCTGGCCGACGCCGTGGCCCGGTGGATTCCCGACACCCCGGAGCGCGGCCGCATCCTCGCACAGCTCGGAAGCCTCCCCGACCTGCTCGGCAACGGCGGAGCAGCCGGCCGGGCCGCGGAAATCGTCCTGAACACCATGCGGAGACCGTCATGACGCACCCGCTGACCATCTACAGCGCCCACCGCGACATGCGCGAAATCCTCCTGGCCGCGGCCGGCGACGAGTTCGCCGCCACGGTCAAGACCATGCCTCCCGAGAGCCTGCCCGACCATCCCGGCCAGGAGATCATCGTCATGGACCTGCGCGACCTGGCCGACGCCGAGGCCGTCCAGGAAACCCTGGAACGATTCTCCGGCAGGGCTCCGGCCTGCCGAATCCTCTTTCTCATCAAGGACCCGGCCATGCTGCCGGAGACGGGCGCGCTGCGCCAGTGCCACGCCGAACCCCTGTTGCCGCCCCACGAGGCGCGCGCCGTCCATCTGGCCTTGAGCCGCGTCTGGCTGGAGATGAACGGTGCGGCCGGCCTGCGCTGCCAGACCCCGCAGGGCATGGACTTCACGTCCATGACCAGCTCCCAGACCATGCGCGACGTGTACCGCAAGGTGCAGATGGTCGCGCCCACCCGCACCACGGTCCTGCTGACGGGCGAAACGGGCACGGGCAAGAGCTATCTGGCCAAGCTCATCCACCAGCTCAGTTCGCGCTGCAACCGCCAGTTCATAAGCGTCCACTGCGGCGCGCTGCCCGAATCCCTCATCGAGAGCGAACTCTTCGGCCACGAAAAGGGCGCCTTCACCGGCGCCGCACGGACGCGCAAGGGCAAGTTCGAACTGGCCGACGGCGGCACCATCTTCCTGGACGAGATCGGCACCATCACCCCCTCGGCCCAGATCAAGCTCCTGCACATCCTGCAGGAAAAGGCCTTCGAGCGCGTCGGCGGGGAAAAGCTCATCCCCTGCGACGTGCGCATCATCGCGGCCACCAACGAGGATCCGGCCGTGCTGTGCGAGCAGGGCAAGTTCCGCTGGGACCTCTTCTACCGCCTGAACGTCTTTCCCATCGAGGTCCCTCCCCTGCGCCGGCGCGTCGAGGACATCCTGCCCCTGGCCGAACAGTTCATCGCCAATTTCCGGCGCGACGCGGGCCGCAACATCACCTCCGTCGCCCCGCGCGCCGCCCGGGCCCTGCAGGAATATTCCTGGCCGGGCAACGTGCGCGAACTGGAAAACATCGTCGAGCGGGCCTGCATCCTGGAGGAGACTGACCAGATCCAGGCCGAAAGCCTGCCCCTGGAGCTGCTGACGCTACGCCCCGAAACCCAGACCGACTCGCCGACACGCTCCGACACCCTCATGCCGCTGCACGCCGCCCGCGCTGCAGCCATCGAGGAATTCGAGCGCCGCTACCTGTGGGCCCTGCTGCAGTCCTGCAACGGCAGCATCAAGAAGAGCGCCGACACGGCCGGCATCACCACCCGCCAGCTGCACAAGCTCATGACCAGGCACCGCCTCGACAAGAAATCCTTCCGACCCAGATCGAAACGGAACCCCTGATTCCTTTTTT
Organism: Desulfomicrobium salsuginis; assembly: GCF_054657795.1. NCBI lineage: Bacteria > Pseudomonadati > Thermodesulfobacteriota > Desulfovibrionia > Desulfovibrionales > Desulfomicrobiaceae > Desulfomicrobium > Desulfomicrobium salsuginis. Next base: position 542,098 of record NZ_BAAHYA010000001.1, read on the forward strand.
TCAAATAGGAACCAGCAGTTCTTTCCCAGCGAGACCGCTTTCTGCGCTTTTCCGACGCCCGTGCGCAAAAAAAGAATCGCCGATTCTGACCGATGCCGCATCTTTTCTTACGCATACAGCAATTTCAGCATGTTGTATCTGGGGCATATTTTGTGCTACCGCACGCGCGCCCTGCTGCGCCGGACCCCTTCGGGTCATGGGGCGCACACCCGGGCCGAACATTTCCGAGGAGAAGATGAGAGTGGAAGGAAGAATGATGAAGATGTGCGCATGCACAGCCCTGGCCGGCGCCATCCTGCTGGCCGCCCCCGCCGCCGTACTGGCCGGCGATACCGTAGAAGTACACGGCATTCTGGAAGAAACCAGCACCGGCACCATTCTGGTGACCGAGGCATCGAGCTATATCGTGCGCGGCATCGATGCCTCGGGACTGGACGGCCGCAAGGCCATCGTCCTGGGCGACGAGGGGCGGGACAACGGCATCGAGTTCATCGATGCCCTGGAGATCAAGATCGCCCAATGATCCCCGCACAGCGGCAACATCGGGCTTGACAATCGATTCTCCATTGTTCATCAACGCAGAAAGGTGCAGCATATGAAAACCGTTTCCACCCCCATTTCCATTATTATTATTCTGATTTCCGTGATCATCCGGTCACGGTCGGGGGAGTGACGCGCCTGCACCACACGGACGTCCGCGCAAGCAAAGCCCCCCGACCGCAAGGTCCGGGGGCTTTTTCGCTTTCGAGGGGGAACTCAACCTGTCGCCCGACACGCCGCCCGCACAGGGCGCGCGAAGCCGGAGATAATCCCGGGAGAACCATGAACACCATCCAGATCTACGACACCACCCTGCGCGACGGCACGCAATCCGAGGAGCTGAACCTGTCCACCGAGGACAAGCTGCGCATCGCCACCAGGCTCGACCAGCTCGGCATCGCCTACATCGAAGGCGGATGGCCCGGTTCCAACCCCAAGGACAAGCGCTTCTTCGCCGAGATGCGCCAGTACGAGCTGAGCACGGCCAAACTGGCCGCCTTCGGCTCCACGCACGCCGCCAAGGTTTCGGCCGAGAACGACCAGAACCTGCTGGCTTTGGTGGAGTCCGGGGCGCCGGTTTTGACCATCTTCGGCAAGACCTGGGACATCCATGTCACCGACGCCCTGAAGATCACCCTCGAACGCAACCTGGAGCTCATCCGCGACTCCCTGGCCTTCCTGCGGCCCCATGCCCAGGAGCTTTTCTACGACGCCGAGCACTTCTTCGACGGCTTCAAGACCAATCCCGAATACGCCCTGACCTGCCTGCGCACCGCCTGGGACGCCGGCGCGGAGCTTCTGGTCCTGTGCGACACCAACGGCGGCAGCCTCCCGGAGGAAATCGCGTCCATCATGGACACCGTGCGGGAGCGGCTGCCCCAGGCGCGCCTGGGCATCCACGTGCACAACGACTGCGAGCTGGCCGTGGCCAACTCCCTGGCGGCGGTGAGCCATGGCGCGGTCCAGGTCCAGGGCACCATCAACGGGTACGGCGAACGCTGCGGCAACGCCAACCTCTGCTCCATCATCCCCAACCTCGAACTGAAGATGGGCCTGTCCTGCCTGCCCGCCGGACACCTGGAGCGCCTGACCGAGACCGCGGCCTTCGTGGCCGAGGTGGCCAACCTGCGCTGCTTCAAGCGCCAGCCTTACACGGGCCAGTCGGCCTTCACCCACAAGGGCGGGGTGCACGTCGCGGCCGTGCGCCGCAACCCGCGCACCTACGAGCACATCGAGCCCGAACTCGTCGGCAACAAGCAGCGCATCATCCTCTCGGACCTGGCCGGCCAGTCCAACATCCTCTACAAGGCCAAGCAGTACGGCTTCGAACTGGACAAGGGCGACCCCTTCGTCCTCGAACTGCTGACGGAGCTGAAAAACCGCGAGGACCAGGGCTACGAGTACTCGGCCGCCGAAGCCTCCTACGAACTGCTGGTCAACCGCGTGCTCGGTCGGGCGCGCAACTATTTCAGGCTGATGAGTTTCCGCATCCTGGACTCGGTCTTCACCGAGGGCGTCGAGCCCTTCACCGAGGCTACGGTCATGCTGCGTGTGGGCGGAATGGTCGAGCACACGGCGGCCACGGGCAAGGGCCCGGTCAACGCCATGGACTGCGCGCTGCGCAAGGGGCTGGAGCGCTTCTACCCGAACCTGGGCGAAATGCGCCTGCTGGACTTCAAGGTGCGGGTGCTGGCCGTGGCGAACAAGGAAGAGGGGCACAGCGGGACGGCGTCGGTCGTGCGGGTGCTGATCGAATCCGGGGACCAAAAGAGCCGCTGGACCACGGTGGGCGTGTCCTACAACATCATCGAGGCCAGTCGCCAGGCCCTGGAGGATTCCATCAATTACAAGCTCTTCAAGGACGACCAGAAGAAGCTGACCCAGGCCATCCGGGAGATCTGACGGCGGCTCGGGAGCAAATCCGGGATACGGCCCTGGCGACGCCATGCCGGCGCAAGAGAAGATGGATTCCCGCCTTCGCGGGAATGACAACGGGCAGAATCGTCATGCTGGACGTCATTCCCGCGATGGCGGGAAGACTGCGAACCGAAGCGCCCTGCCTGGGCATCACCCCCACGAGGGCTGGAAGCCTGCGAATCGAATCGCCCAGCCTGGGCGTCATCCCCGCGAAGGCGGGAAGCCTGCGAATCGAATCGTCCTGCCTGGGCGTCATCCCCGCGAAGGCGGGAAGCCTGCGAACCGAATCGCCCTGCCTGGGCGTCATCCCCGCGAGGGCTGGAAGCTTGCGAATCGAATCGTCCTGCCTGGGCGTCATCCCCGCGAAGGCGGGGATCCATCCTCGTGTCATGTCCCGAACGCGAACGGAGCTTCCGTCAGTCGGCGCTCTCGCAAAAAAAAGCCCCGTAAGTTCGGGGCTTTTTTTGGGTTCCGACCAGAATTTTCAGATTCCCAGGGCGTCCTTCATGAACGGGAAGTCGATGATGGAGCTGACCAGCTGGGAGCCGTGCTGGATCTTGATCACGTCGCGCAGCTTGTGGCGGGAGAGGATGGCTTCCATCTTCTTGGCCACGGTGAAGGTGTCGTCGCGGACCACGACGATGGGCACTTCGAGGACCTCGGCCCGCGTCATGATGATGTCGTTGGGGTAGAGGTTGCCCGTCAGGACCAGGCACTGGCACTGACCTTCAAGGGCCACCAGCTGCACGTCCGAGCGGTCGCCGCCGACGATGATCGCCGACTTCTTGCTCTTGCGGAAATGGGTCATGAAGTTCTCGACCTGCATGGTGCCGATGAGGAAATTCTCGACCACGCGCTCGGACTTGTCCTGGGCCGTGATGATGCGGCCGCCAAGGCGGTCGGCCAGATCGGCGACCTTGATGGCGCCCATGAGGGGGTCGCTCGGGATCTTGCCCAGTACCTTGATGCCCTTGCTCTCCAGGAAGGGGTGCAGGAGGGTGTCGAGCTCCTCCTTGAAGGACGGCGGGATGTCGTTCAGAAGCACGCCCAGGAGCTGGTCGTCCAGGCGCTCCTTCATGGACAGCAGGTAGTCGTAGTTCAGCTCCTTGACGAAGCGGTCGATGACGATGGCCTTGATGCCCAAGGCCTTGACCACGCTGACGCCGTCCAGGCCGCAGTACTTGCCCGAGTACATGCTGCCCGACCCGGCCACGATCATGACGTCCTTGTCCTTGCTCAGCTCCTCGTAGGCGGCCTTGATGCGCGGCATGAGGTCGTCGCACTTGCCGGTGAAGGCCTTCATCTTGAAATCCTGGTCCACGACCACAGGGGTGACCAGGGCCGGATTTTCGGCCAGGCCCAGAATGTCCTGGACGAAGAACGCGTCGGCATCGCCGAGAACGCCGTTCTTTTCCTGCGGCAGGGCGCCCACGGGCTTCATGTAGCCGACCCGGTAGCCCTCCTTCTGGAGCTTGAGCCCGATGCCCATGGCGATCATGTTCTTTCCGGAATAGCCGGATGTCGCGCCAACATAAATTCCTACCATACACCCTCCTGATCGGAACTGAGATATTGAGGCTCGGTTATCGGTCACGCCCCCGCTCTTCGGCATGCGGCAAAAGGGACATCCGCGCCCCGGCGATCCACGCCCCCCGCGAGGTCACCAGGACAGGGTCGAATTCCAGAGCGTAAATTTCGGGGAAATCAAGCGTCATCTGCGACACGGTCAGCAGTACATCCTCCAGGGCCCGCAAGTCCAGGGCGTCCCGGCCCCGCTCGCGCTTGAGCAGCGAGAAGACCTTGAGCTCGCGCATCATGCCCGCGGCATCTTCGAGGGACAGGGGAGCAAGGCGCAGGGAATAGTCCTGGAAGATTTCGGCCTGGCTGCCCGAAAGCCCGAAGCGGACCAGGGGGCCGAACTTGGGGTCCCGGAGAGCGCGAATACAGACTTCCGTGGATTTGCCGAGGATCATCTCCTGCACGAGGCAGCCCGAGATGAAGGCCTCGCTGCGCAGGCACTGCACCCGGGACGTGAGGTTCAAAAAAGCCTGCCGCACCTCCTCGGGAGTCTGCAGGCCGAGTTCCACGCCGCCCACGTCGCTCTTGTACTCGATGTGGGGGGAGGCGATCTTCAGCGCCACGGGGCAGGCCAGGCGCTTGGCGATCTTGGCCGCGCTGCGGCTGGTGCGCGCCAGCTCGGTCCGGGGGTACTGCAGTTCGTAGGCTTGCAGCAGGGGCTGCACCTCGAAGCCGAACAGCTCGGTCTTGCCGATCTCCAGATACTCTTCCAGAAAACGCTCGGCCTTGGCCTTGTCGCGACGGTAGCAGACCTCGACGGGGTAGGCGGTGGTCTTCCACTGCGCGTAGCGGATCATGGCCTCGAGGCTGGTCAGGGCAGCCTTGGGGTTGGAATAGCAGGGCAGGCCACTGCGCTGCAGGAATCGCTTCTCCTCCAGCACGCCTTCCTGGCCGAGCAGGCAGACCGCCATGGCGGCGTCCAGGGTTTTCGGCAGGGCGGCCAGGGCCTTCGCGATGGCCGGCATGTCCACCCCCATTCCGGGGGCGATGACCACGAGGACCATGTGCACCTGACGGTCGCGGGCGACCTGCTCCACGGCGCGGGCATACTGCTCGGGCGTAGCCTGCATGCCGATGTCCACGGGGTTGGAGGCCTGCATGTGGCTGGGCAGGATTTCCCCCAGCCGCTGGGCCGTCTCCCGGCCCAGGCGCGCAAGATTGAGGCTGGTCCCGGCCATGCCATCGGCGGCCAGGATGCCCGCCCCGCCAGAGTTGGTCACGATGGCCAGGCTCGCCCCCTTGGGCAGCGGCTGCGTGCCGAACATGCGCGCCAGGTCGAAAAGGGTCGAAAGGTTGTCGACCTGAATGATGCCGGCCTGCCTGAGGGCCGTCTGATAGGCGCGCTCGGACCCGGTCAGGGCGCCGACATGGGAAGAAATTGCCTTGCGGCCGTGCTCGGTCATGCCGGCCTGGAGCATGATGACGGGCTTCTCGCGGGTGATGGTCTGGCTGATGCGCGCGAAGCGGCGGCCGTTGTTCATGCCTTCGAGATACCCTATGACCACGTGGGTCTGCGGGTCCTCGGCCAAGAACTGGAGCATGGACGCCTCGTCGATGACGGCCCGGTTGCCGAGGCTCGCGAACTTGGAGAACCCGATCTCCTCGCTGGCGGCCCAGTCCAGGATGGCGTTGCACATGGAACCCGAGGGCGAAAAGAAGGCGATGTTGCCCTCGGCGGGCAGGCGGGAGATGAGGGACGCGTTCATGCGGTCGGCCCAGGAGGCCACGCCGAGGCAGTTGGGCCCCAGAAGCGTCATGTTCCGGCGCTCGGCCAGCTGGATGACCGCCTCCTCGAGGTAGTAGCCTTGGCCGCCGATCTCGCGGAACCCCGCCGACGTGACTATGACCGTGCGGATGCCTTTGTCGGCGATGCTCTCCAGGGCGTCGAGAACGGCCTCGGGCGGCAGGCAGACCACGGCCAGATCGATGTCCCCGAGGGACTCCAATGCGTCGGCCGGGCGCTCGCCGGTCCAATTGACGGGCACGATCCTCCCCTGATACCCGGAGCCTTCGAGATTGGCCAGGATCACACGTGCCGGGCCCCCCGCGCCGTCGAGGGAGCCGACGACCGCGATGGCCTTGGGAGAAAACAGGGCGTGAAGATAAACGTCTCTCATGGAGAACCTTGATGTCTCTGGAAATTCCTTCCGATGCACTGCGGACACTGCAGTCTGGAATCCATTATGAGTTCAAGCAAGTCAAGCTTTTAATCCAGGCTCTGACACATACGTCCCATGCCAACGAGCACGGCGGGACCCACAACGAGCGGCTTGAATTCCTGGGCGACGCGGTCCTTGAACTGGCCGTGTCCGACGAACTGTACCGCAAGTTTCCGGACGCCCAGGAAGGACATCTGACCCGCATGCGCTCGGCCATGGTCAGCGAGACGGCCTTGGCCGGCGTGGCTCGACGCATGGGCCTGGGCGACTGCCTGTTGCTGGGCCGGGGTGAGGAAAGTCAGGGGGGGCGGGACAAGAATTCCGTGCTGAGCGACGCCCTGGAGGCCGTCCTCGGCGCGGTGTACCTCGACGGCGGCCTGGAGGCCGCCTCGGAGCGCGTCAAATTTTTGTTCGAGGGGCACTGGCCGTCCCCTCCGGAGACCTTCCGCCCGCGCGACTTCAAGAGCCTGCTGCAGGAAGCCACCCAACGCATCTGGAAATCACGGCCAAGCTACGCCCTCGGGGCCAGCCGCGGCCCCGAACACGCCAAGCTCTATTCCGTCATCGTGACGCTGCCGGACGGCACCCGTCTCGAATGGGAAGAGCGCAGCATGCGCAAGGCCGAACAGGGTGCGGCGGAACAGGCGCTGCACCTGCTGCAGGAACGCTACCCGGACATGACCGGCAACGACGCCGTGCAACCCGCACCCCGCAAATCGAAAAAGCCGGAGTGAAACACCCCGGCTTTCCGTCTTTGATCATCGCCACTAGCCGGAAAACCCGTCACTAGCCCTGCATGAGCTGCATGGCCATCTGCGGCAGCTGGTTGGCCTGGGCCAGCATGGCCACGGCGGACTGCGTCAGGATCTGGTTGCGCACGAACTCGGTCATCTCCTGGGCCACGTCGACGTCGGAGACGCGCGACTCGGCGGCCTGCAGGTTCTCGGCCTGGATGCTCAGGTTGGTGATGGTGTTCTCCAGTCGGTTCTGGAGGGCGCCGAGGCTCGCACGGATCTTGTCCTTGGAGACAATGGCTTTGTTGATGGCGTCCAGGGAACTCTGGGCTCCCTCCTGCGTGGAGATGCTGTAGCCTCCGCCGAGGGCCGGATCACTCTGGTTGCCGACGCCCAGGGCCGAAGCCGTGGAGTTGCCGATCTGGATGTAGTAGTAGTCCTCGGCCGAGTCGTTGCCGGAGCCGAAGTGCACCTTGAGCTTGCCGCTCGACTGCAGGCCGCTTCCCTGGAACTGGTCGCTCGAAAGATTGCCGTTCAGCAGATAGATGCCGTTGAAGTCCGTGGCGTTGGCGATTCGCGTGATTTCCGAGGCCATGGCCTGGTATTCGGAATCGATGATCAGGCGCTGGTCCGAGGTGTACGTGCCGGTGGCGGCCTGCTCGGCCAGTTCCTTCATGCGGATGAGCTTCTCGTCGATGACCTGCAGGGCGCCGTCGGCGGTCTGGATCATGGAGATGGCGTCATTGGCGTTGCGCATGCCCTGGTTGAGGGAGGCGATGTCGGCGCGCATCAACTCGCGGATGGCCAGGCCCGCCGCGTCGTCGGCGGCAGTGCCCACGCGCAGTCCGGAGGACAGGCGTCGGGTCGAAACGGAAAGATTTCCATAGGACTGGGACAAATTCCTGGCGGCGTTCATCGCCATCATATTATGATTAATGACCAAAGACATGAGATGACCTCCTTGTGCGGTTGTACACGCCTCAATGCACTCCGGATGCCACTTTTAATATTCCATTTATTTTCAATATATTAAAAACAAGCACTCGATTGTGTGTCAAAAACCGGGTCAATTTTGCCTCCCCGACCGTTCTAAAGTTTTGCCGCCGCCTGCCGATCAATAGGATGAATCAGAATATCACGAGGAGGCCACGGCCATGAAGATATCCTCCCTTGCCTTCGAACCCCAGGAAATGCTCACGGCTGTCGACCACGTCGCCCAGCAGCGAACCGCGCCGGATAGCGGCGAACGCGATCTGCACGCCCTGCTTCGTGACGGGACGGCGAACGCCCCTCAGGACGAAACGGAAGAAATTTCCCTGCAGAAGCTGCAGCACCTGACAGAGGCCGTCGATTCCTACATGGCCTCCATCGGCGTGAGCCTGAAATTCAACATCGACGAACGCACGGACATGGTTCAGGTGGAAGTGCGCGACCCGGAAACGGACAAGCTCATCCGCAAGATCCCAGCCGACGAAATGCTCGACTTGGCCGCGTCCATCGAGAACATGGTCGGCCTGTTCCTCGACAAGGCACTCTAACGCCCAGCCAACGGAAAAATCGGAAGCCCGCGCTGCACACTGGCAGCGCGGGCTTCCGATTTTTCTTCAAAGGCGCTCGTTAGCGCTTGAGCTGGATCAGGGTCGTCAGCATGCCGTCGACGGTGGTGATGGTCTTGGAGTTGGCCTGAAAGCCTTTTTCCGTGGTGATCATCTTCACGAACTCCGTGGCCAGGTCCACGTTGGACTGCTCCAGGGAGTTGGAGGCGATGCTGCCCTTGCCGCCGGTGTTGGCCAGACCGGTGATGGGCGGCCCCGAGGAGCGGGTCTCGGAGAAGAGGTTGCCGCCCTCGCGGTAGAGTGCGTAGTTGTTGTTGAAGGTCGCCAGGGTCACGGCGAAGAGCTGCAAGACCTGCCCGTTGGAGTATCGTCCCGTGATGACGCCGTCGCGGTCCACGGAGATGTTCTGCAGGAACCCGGCGGTATAGCCGTCCTGGGCCTGGAATATGGTCGTGGAGCCCGTAGAGTAGTTGGTCGAGGACAGGGCGCTGATCTCTTTGGAATCCATGCCGTTGATGGAGCCCAACTCCGCTGAGGTCAACGTTGCGGCATCGAGAGCGGCAAGCGAGCCCAGGTTGTCCAGACCGGGAGTGGTCGGTGCAGGCACTTGGGTCGACGGACCAGGATTCCAGAGGTTGTTCTTGTTGCGCAGTCCAAAATTGATCTCGACGATCTTGGTGTTCTCGGACACGGTTCCGGCAGCTGTGACGCTGCCGTTTTCCGTTCCCAGGAAATTGGCGGTGCAGATGGGGTAACCGTTCTGGGAAAAATCAGCCGGTGTCCATGAGCTAAGGAGGTTCGGGTCGGCAACGGTCGGGTTGTTGATCGTGAACGCCGACATATTTTCCAACTCGCCAGCAGCGTTGAAAGTCAGCGTGCCGGTCATGAGCACACCGCGCTTGGTGTCGCCGTCATCCCAGAACGTGCGGTTGTCCTCGCCCGGGGGCACGGCTACGATGTACTCCCAGTAGCGCTTGCCGCCAGCGACATCCGCCACCTCATCGTTTGCTACCGGATCCATGTACACCGTCAGATTGTGTGAGGAACCGTTCTCGTCATAGACCTTGAGCGTGGTCTGGTACGCATACCGCTCCTCGCCGAGCGGCTTCTCGGCGGTTGCGTCGTAGTTGGACAGCATCGAGGTGAACGGGGTCACATCGCTGGCCGACTTGTCCTCGGAGCCGGAATCCACGTTGACGATGACGTCGATACGGCTTGTTGCCTGAGGCGGGGATTGGAAATTCTCCAATTTGATGTCCTGCGGAACGCCCTGGATCTGCACGCCGGCTGTTTCCGTGGATGTGGTCTCTCCCGAGGACGCCGTGCTCGTGGTCGACTGCTGCACCGCCCACCCCTGCAGGCGATAGCCGTGGGGATCGACCAGGAACCCGTCCTCGTCGAAGCGGAAATTGCCGGCCCGCGTGTAGTAGTTGACATCCTGCCCGGCCGGAGAAACCACAAAGAAGCCGCTGCCGCCGATGGCCAGGTCCGTGGCCTCCGTCGTGGTCTCCAGGGAACCCTGGGAAAAATCGCCCATGACAGTGCCCACGGACACGCCGCGCCCGACCTGGCCCACGCCCGAGGCCGTGGTCACCTGCTGGCTCAGGGCGTCCTCGAAGTACATGCGAGAAGCCTTGTAGCCGATGGTCGAGACGTTGGAGATGTTGTTGCCGATGACGGTCATGTCCTCGCCATGGACCTTGAGGCCGCTGGTCGCGGAATACATCGATGCTGACAAGCCCATATGTTACCCCCTTGTTCCGCCGCTGACGCGGCAAAATCTATGATTCCGTTGACGTGGCCGCCGGTTGCACGACCTTCTTGATGTCGCTGAAGCCGATCTTGCGCCCATCGCTCAGGCGAAAATAGGTCTGGCCATCGCCCTGCTCCACCGCGGTCACGATCCCGGTGACTTCGGTATCGACCAAGACGGTCTTGCCCGTGGCGCTTTCGGCCGAAAAATACACGTTGTACTGGCCGTTGTTGACCGTGGCCCCGTTGTAGTCGGTGCCGTCCCAGCTGAACTCGAACTCGCCGGCCTGCATGGAGGTGAACTTCTCCGTGCGCACGAGGTTGTTGTTGGCGTCGTAGATGTTGGCGTGGACCGTGGCCGCGGCGTCCTTCAGTGTGAAATAGACCGGCGTGGCGTAGTTCTCGACCTTGGTCATGCTGGAACCCGAGGCCGCGATCTGCTTGCCGATGTAGCCGACGGCGCTCATCATGTCCTGCTGGGCGGTCTTGTTCGTCAGGGCGTTGATGCCTTCGGCGACGTTGGACATCTGCTCCAGGCTCGAAAACTGCGCCAACTGGGCAATGAATTCCTTGTCGTCGAGGGGGTTCAGGGGATCCTGATTCTGGAGCTGCGTCACGAGCAGCTTGAGGAACGCGTCCTTGCCCAGCACGTCGTTGGCGCTCTTCGTTTCGGCCCCGTAAAAACCGCCCTGCTGCGACAAAATCTGATCGATCATGACCCACCCCTCTCAGGCAAAGATATCCAGTCCTCTTTGGGAAAGATTTTCCCTCTGGACTCCACTTTGCACTTCCCGGACCAGTCCGGAGTCCACCCGTTCGAGGGTGCGCCAGCGCTGGCCCGAGAGGGCCAGTTCCCGGTTCTCCTGGTAGCGGTTGTGCTGCTCGGCGCCCTGCCATTGGGATTGCCCCTGGGAGTCCGCCAGCTGGGTCTGGACCTCGAGCTTGCCGACCTTGAGTCCCTGGGACTCCAGCTGGGTCCGCAACTGGGAAAGCTGTTCGCCCAGGGCCTGCGAGGTCTCCTGGCTGCTGGCCCGCAGTACGGCCTGGACCTCCTTGCCCTTGACCTGCAGGATCACGCTGACCTGGCCCAACTCCTCGGGGTCCAGCCGGATGACAAGCTGCTTGACGCCCTGCCCGAGATTGCGGAAGGCGCCGGTCTCGACCTGCCTGTAGACTTCCGCGGAGCGGGAACTGACCGGGGATTCGCCACGCTGCTGGGCGGCTGACTGCGTATTCTGCCCTGTTCCCAGGGCCTGGGCCTCGGCCTCGTGTACGATTTTGCCGGATGCCGAAGCCACGGGCTTGGCCTGCCGGGGCTGCTCCTCACCCCTGGCGCCGAAAAATCCCTGACGTGCGTCCTGACGGACCTGGTCGCCCTTGGCGCCGTTGGCCTGTGCCGACACGACGTTTCGCGCATCCGTCGCATCGGCCCGCGAAGCGTCCGCGGCAACGCCATGGTCCCTGGCTGCTTCGCCCCGGCCGATGAGTTCGGCGGCCTGAGCGGCGCCATGACTCTTCCCGGCCTCACGCGACGCGCTGTCGACAGGGGGCTTCAGGGCCGTTTCCTGCGCGGACGCCGCCGGCTTGTTCCCGGTGGCCCGGTTCTCATCGGCGGCCTCGCCCGGCGTCTGCGCAGCGCCCGTGTCCGCCAAATGGGCCTTGGTCCCGGCGCGTCCAAGCACATCCTCCGCCTGCGCCTTGCCGTCGGCGCGAGCACCGTCCGCGAGACCGGCCGCACCCGCGGACCCCTCAGCCACGGACGCCCCGGCAGCCGCCTTCGGCTCGTTCTGCGCGGACGTCACCTCTTTTGTGGCCTCATGGACGGAGTCCGTCGATGCCTGGACCCGACCCTTGCCGGCCAGCGCCATGTCCGTTCCGGCGTCTGGCGCAACAGACGCGTGCGCGGCCTTCACGGAGCCGCCCGCATTCCGACCGGCTGCAGCAGCCTGGACCGGCGCATCCCCGTCTCGCCCTTTGCGGACTGCCCGCGCCTGCGAACGCGAAGCGGATTTTTCCGCCCCTTCGGCCGCAGCGCGGGACAACGCATGGTCCGCCCTTTCGGCCCTGGCGCCCGGCGCGACGAGCTCCTCGCGCAAAGCCTTGATCTGCGCCCCAAGGGTCACGGCCAACTCGCTGCGCTCTGCCGGGTCGGCCTGGTGCAAGGTGCCCAGCAGTTCCCGCAGGGCCTTGATCCTGGCGTCCACGTCGGGGTTCACGGTCGCCCGCCCCTTGGCCTCCTGCTCCACAGCGTCCAGCTCCTCCTGCAACGCTTCCGTGTCAGGAGACCCGGCGTCTTGCGGCGCAGCACCGTCCGAAACCCCGGACGACGTCGACTCCGAGTCGTCCTTCCCGGTTTTCGCGACCTTGCCTTCCTCCTTGCGCGGCGCGTCATGGACATTCTCGGCAGCTTTTGCCGGATCGTCGGCCCGACCGGCTTCAGGCCGGGCATCGCTTTCCGCATGGCGTTCATGACTCGCGGGCGCCTCTTCCCGCTGCGGAGCGCCCTCGTCCACGACGGCTGCGGCCGGGGCTGCGTCCTGGGTCCGGTATTCCGTCGCAGCCGGTTCCGGACCGGAGACGGGCTCGCTTTCGATCGGCCTCGATGTCATGTCCTGCGGGTCGGGCTGCTTCATCTGCTCGGAAAGAAGGCCTGAAAAATCCTGGCCAGCCCGCGCGTCCATGAAATCGAAACGGGAAAAGGCCTGCGACGAGGGTCCAAAACCCGGTGCCATGGCGGGAAAAAACTGCATGATCCACCTCCTGCTGACGCAAGCAGATCAAAAGACGGGCCAAAGCTCGAAATACGGCCTTGAAACCGTTGCCGGACCCAGACGACTCTGGCTGAAAGGCCTCTGGGACACGTACTACAAAACACTCTATTTTTGTCATACATACTCTTTTTGATTTACTTTTTTCGCACCGCCATGCTAATCGGAACTCGACTATCGCGTCATGGCAGTGAACGGTTTGGCTGAGCTGGCTTCTCAGCCAAACCTTCCAGCCGCCTCTCCCGCTCCCAACGAAAAACGCCCGGCGAACCCGCCGGGCGTTTTTCGTTCATGCAAGCCGGTAATGCACGCAAAGGGAGGGTGCCCGCGCATTCAGAAGAAACGGTACGTCCCGCCCTCCTCCTCCGCCCTTTGGGCAATGATCAGCAGCAGCGGCAAACAAATCCCCCAACTCAGGCCGATGCGCAGGAGGCCTTGCGCCGTGTCCACCCCGAACGTCGCTGCGCCGAGACGCACCCCTGCCCAATACGCGACTGCGCCGGCCACGAATCCGAGAACAGCCCCGAGCACATACCGCCCCAAGAGCCAACTCAGACAATACCGCAGAGTCGAGGCGAACTGCAGCCACAGCAGCAGAAGCCAGGGAGGAGGGAACCCGGACACAAGGAGCCCGCCCTGGAAAGACAGGGTCCCCATTCGCATGTGCAGCGTGTCGACCACGATGCCCAATGCCAGTGCTCCCAGCATGAGGGAGGCCTCTTCTCCCCGTCTGCGGGCCAGCCCCAGGTGCGCAAGAACCGGCACAAGCCCAAGGCCCGCGCCCAGCCATGGCCGACCGTTGGCGGCCCCGAGAACGCAGCAGAGCCAGCCTGACTGGTAGAGAACGAAATTGAGGACCCTGGTGCGCAGCAGGCCGGACATCAGACGCCTCCACCCGCGTCGGGCTCGCCCATCCTGGATAACTGCATTTGGTAGTTGCGCACCGTGCGGCACAGAAAACCGGCCTCGCAATAGCTGAAATAATACTCCCACTTGCGCAGGAAGGTCTCGTCAAAGCCCTGGGCGAGGACGTCCGCGCGACGGGCCAGCAGCGCCTCCCGCCAGAGCCGCAGAGTCCGCGCATAATGGAGCCCGATATCGTCGAGACGAGTGGGACCTAGCCGCGTGCGTGCGCTCATGGCCGCGACCATGGCCCCCAGGGAAGGCAGATGGCCACCGGGGAAAATATGCTTGCGGATCCAGTCGGAACCGCGGCGGTAGGCATCATATTTCCGGTCGGGCATGGTGATGACCTGGATCACGGCCCTGCCGCCGGGAGCCAACAGGCGGTCCACGGCCTCGAAGTACTCGGGCAGGTTGCCGTGCCCCACTGCTTCGAGCATCTCAATGGACACGATCCGGCTGAAGACGCCCTGCACGTGCCGGTAATCCTCCAGCCGGATGTCGATGCGGTCGTCCAGGCCGGCCTCGCGCACGCGCTCCCGGGCCAGTCGGTACTGCTCCGCGGAGATGGTGATGCCTGTCAGCCGGCAGCCCGTACGCCGCACCGCCTCCAGAGCGAAGCCGCCCCACCCGCAGCCGATCTCGAGGACATGGTCGCCCGGGCCGATGCCGGCCATCTCCAGGACCGCGCCCATCTTGTTCTGCTGAGCCTGCTCCAAGCTGTCCCCGTCACGCTGAAAGATGCCGCTGGAGTAGGACATGGTCCGGTCCAGGAAAAGCCTGTAGAACTCGTTGCCCAGGTCGTAGTGCTCGGTGATGTTGCGCCGGCTTCCGGACACGGTGTTGGGCCGACGCAGATGGGACAGAAAGTTCAGGGTCCGGCCGGCCAGTGCCGGCAGGAACCGGCGGTCGTTCAATGTTTCCTCGCGCAGGGCCAGCAGGCGCAGCAGGCCCGTCAGGTCCGGCGCAGTCCAGTCGCCGTCGGCATAGGCCTCGCCGAAGCCGATGTCCCCCGAAAAGAGCGTGCGCTGGAAAAAGCGCGGCCTGTGCACGGCCAGCTCGACCCGTGGTCCGCCGTCATCCGGCCCGAAAGTTTCCCGGCCGCCGTCGGGCAGGGTCATGGTCAGGCGCCCATGGTCGAGACGGCGCAGAAAGCCGGTCAGCGCCGCCCGGCCCACCCTGTCGGCCACCGTCGGCGGGGCTTGGCGGATGGTCATGGCCGAGGCGGGTTCGGGTTTGGGAAAGACGGGCCGCTTCTTCCGGAAATAGAGCCGCGCCGCCTGGGCCAGGATGCGCGGGAACGTGGCGGCCGCCCGCAGGGGATGGCGCAGGAGCAGCCGGGCCAGGTTCGCGCACGTGACGGGACTCGAGACGCCGCTGAAAGACGCCGTCAGGGCCGGACCGTCCCCCAGGACGTAGGTGATGGCTACCCGCATGTCATCGTCCAGGGCGGAAAACTCGAACTCGTAGCGCCCCTCGCGCGGAAAGAACGGGGAAACGTGAAAGGCCTTGGGCGCCCCGAAGCGGCCCGTGTCGGGGTGGGGCGTGAGCACGTAGAGGTGGGTCTCGCCGAAGGTGTTGTTGACCTGCGCCAGAACGCAAAAAAGCCGCTCCGAGGCATCGAAGCAGTAGAAGAAGCTGGCCGGGTTGAAGACGTAATGGAACTGGCGCAGGGCCGTCAGCAGCACGACCCTGGCCGGCTCCTCCCCGATGCCGTTCTCGCGCAGGGCGCGCAGGACCTTCTCCCGCAGAGGGGAGTCCCCGGGGAAAAGATAATCGCGGTCGTGCAGGGCCAGAGGCCGGACGCGGTTGTGGCCGAACAGGCTGCAGGAGCCGGCCAGCTCGTCCAGGTCATCCAGGTCCAGGGCGTACATGTGCAGGCCGTAGTCAAAGCCGTGTTCCACCCCAAGCAGCCGCTTGTGACGCAGGGTCCCGGCATAGATCCTCGAACGCATCAGGTCCTCCTCAGACTTTCCGCCGCTGCGTTGGCCGAACGCACGGCGTCCTCGTGGAAACCGTACCCGAAATAGCTGCCACAGAACCACGTTCCCCGCCGCCCGTTCAACGAGTCCAGTTCGGCCTGTGTTGCCATGGACTCATCGGTATAGACGGGATGGTGATAGACGAGATCGGCCAGGACCTGCGACGCGTCATGGGGTGTCGGGCGGTTCAGGGTCACGAGAAACTGCCTGTCGCCGGCCAGCCCCTGCAGCAGGTTCATGGCGTAGGTGACGAAGACGTTCCTGTCCTCGCCCGCCACGCGGCGAAAATTCCAGCAGGCCCAGGCCGAGCGCTCCCGCGGCATGACCGAGACGTCGGTGTGCAGAACCGTCCTGTTTTCCTCGTAGCGCCACGCTCCCAGCAGCCGCGCCTCGTCCGCGGACGGGTCCCCCAGCATGCGCAGGGTCTGGTCGGCGTGGGCCGCGATGACGACCTCGTCGAAGACCTGCGGCCCCTCCCCTTCCACCTCCACCCGCACGCCCTCGCCCGTGCGCAGAACCCTGGCCACGGGTGCGTTCAGGCGCACGGTGCCGGAAAAGCGGCGCAGGAATGCCCGGACGTAGCTGCAGCTGCCGCCGCTCACGGTCCTCCAGCGAGGCCTGTCCACCAGCGACAGCAGGCCATGGTTGCGAAAGAAGCGCAGGAAGGACAGGGCCGGGAAGCGCCCCACCCGCCCGGCTGGGGTGGACCAGATGGCCGCGGCCATGGGCAGGAGATAATTTTCGACCATGAACGGCGAATAGCGGCGGCTGCGGACGTACTCGTCCAGGGTGCCCAGATTGCCGCCGGCTTCCAGGTCGGCCTTGGCCTGGCGGCAGAAGCGCGCGATCTCGAACAGGAAGCGCCAGTACTCGGGGGACGCGATATTCCTGCGTTGAACGAAAAGCCCGTTCAGGTCCGTGCCGGCGTAAGTCAGGCCGGTACGCTCGCAGTGAAAGCCGAAGGACATCTCCGCTTCCCGGGACGCGACGCCGAGTTCGTCGAGAAAGCGGATGAAGAACGGGTAGGTGGCCTCGTTGAAGACGATGAATCCCGTGTCCACGGGCGTGCCGCCGTCGGGCCCGTCGGGCACGGAGACGGTGTGGGTGTGGCCGCCCAGATAGTCCGCCGCCTCGAAAACCGTGACCTCGCGGATGTCCTGCAGCAGGTGGGCGGCCACGATCCCGGCCACGCCGCCGCCGATGACGGCCGTGGTCCTTCTGGTTCCGGCGGGCTTCATGGCGCGCCTCCCGGCTCCGGGGTGGCGTCCGAGGAAGACGTGCTCCGCGGAGGCCTCGGAAAAAAGGCGCTCGTCGCTCGTCTGTAGGCCTCGAACTCGGGATTGCCCTCGTACTTGGCTTCAAGCATGGGGATGCCCGAGACCTTGAGCAGCAGAAACCCGATCAGCAGCGGGCTGACCACTCCCCAAAGCCCCAACGGCGACGCCAGCCCCAGGAAGAAGAAGCCCCACCACAGCGTCGCCTCCCCGAAATAGTTGGGGTGCCGGGTGTAGCGCCACAGACCGGTGGACATGACGCGGCCCCTGTTGTCCGGGTTCTTCTTGAAGCGCGCGAGCTGCCAGTCACCCACGGCCTCGAAGAAGAAGCCCAGGGCGAAGAGGGAGAGCCCCAGGGCGTCGGACCAGGCTGGACCGCCACCCGGCTGAGCCACCGCAAGCAGGATGGGCGCGGCCACGACGAGAATGACCGCGCCCTGCAGCATGTAGATCTGCAGGAAGCTGCGCCAGACGAAGGTATCCCCCCAGGATTCGCGGAAGTTCCGGTAGCGGAAGTCCTCGCCCCGGCCACGGTGGCGCAGGCCGATGTGCAGGCCCAGCCGCAGCCCCCACAGGCAGGCCAGCCCCAGCATGACCAGGGGCCGGAAATGGTCCGGCGTCCCGCCAGCCAGCCAGGCGGCAAACCCGACCCAGGCCAGGACCGGACCGTAGGCGATGTCCATGCGGCTGTTGTCGCGTGTGTACATGCCCACGACGAACATGGCGTTCATGGCCAGGAGCACGGCCACGGCCGCGCCGAGCAACACTGTCGTCATCGCGTCCCCCTTTCAGGCCAGCTTGAGTGCAAGAAGGTAGCTGCCGCCGGCGACCAGGGTGCACAGGACCGTGCCCCAGGCGATATCAACCAGCACGACTTTGAGGGGCCAGTCCCGCAGGGTGGCCAGGTTGGTCAGATCGTAGGTGGCGTAGGTGAAAAAGCCGAAGAGCGCCCCCCACAGGCAGGCCCTGCCCAGGGACTGGGCCTCCAGGCCGGGCCGCACGGCAAAGAGCAGGATGCCTGCGATATAGATGAAATAGAAGACGAACGCCGCCGACCAGTTGACTTCCGGGCTCAGGAGATGGCGCAGGTTTGTTTGGTAGAAGCTCCGAGCCAGAACTCCCAGCCAGAGCATGTCGATGGCGAAAAAAACGGGTACGGTGGCAAGGTAGAGCTTGATCCAGAATAGAACACTCATGGCAACCCTCCCAATGCTGTGCGGCTGGCGAAAAAAAACGCCCGGCGTGAAACACCGGGCGACACTGTCAGACCATTTCCAAGACCCTGTATCAGCCTCCGAAGGAGCCAGCGCCAATGACTTCCATGGCCTTGCTGTAGTGTACCCTGACCAGACCGATCTTATCTTCCAGATCCTTTGAAGCCGCCTGAACTCCTTCCAGAGGGCATTCGGATTCAAGCTGGGCGGTCTTGGTTTCGATTTCGCGAACGAGGGCCTTGATTTCCGTCACGGTATCCAGAAGCTTTCCGCGGTCGGCGTCCTTGAGATCCATAAAGGAGGCCATCACGTCATACAGAGTGGCCTTCCATGCGGTGAGCTCTCCTTCGACGCCCTTGCAATATCCCTTTACAGCCAGCCTTTTTGCTTCGTCGGACATGCAACCTTCAATAGCCGAACATCCCCAACCAGGTCCTGGATAATCCATGTTTACCATAACGGCCTCCAAAATATTTTAGATGTTTGAAGATATTTATACACAACTTCAACTTATCGTCAACAGAAAGGATTATTTTGCATTTAATGTCACAAAAAATTCTGGCAAGAGGCGGGACGAAGGTTCTCACTCCTTGGCGGGCCAGGGCCCGGTGAGCCCTTGCCAGGCTTGCGTCGCCCGCCACTGTCAGGGCTTGCCAGGGAGCCCCAATTCGCGAAGAGTCTTCACGCACAACGCGGAGGGATGTTCATGAAGCCATGGATGCGGAGTTTCGACTGGCTGCGCCCGACAACGATCCAGGGGCACCTCATTTTGATGGTGCTGGCCCTGGTCGTGGTCCAGATCGCCGTCAGCTGGCATGTCATCTCGGGGTTGACCGAGGAGATGCTGCACGAACAGGTCGGCCAGACAGCCCTGCAGACGGCCAAAACCATCGCCCAGATCCCGCGCATCCGCCAGGCTCTCGGAAACGGAGACCCGGAAGGGGAGATCCAGGCCCTCGCCGAATCCATCCGCACCCAGACCGGAGCGTCCTTCGTGGTCATCGGCGACACGCAGGAGCGCCGCTACTCCCATCCCGTGCCCGAACGCATCGGTCAGACCTTCGTCGGCGGGGACACCGGGCCGGCGCTGAAGGAGGGCAAATCCTACGTGTCCGAGGCCGTGGGCACCCTGGGGCGCTCCCTGCGCGGCATGACGCCCATCCGGGGCGACGACGGGTCCATCATCGGCTTCGTGTCCGTGGGCTACCTGTCCGAGGGTGTGCACGAGTCCATCTCGGCCCACCTGGACAAGCCCCTCATGTACATCATCGGCATGAGCGTGGTCGGCATCCTGAGCGCCGTGGTCATCGCCGGACGACTCAAAAGGCTGACCCTGGGGCTCGAACCCTCCGAGATCACCAACCTCTACCTGGAACGCGTAGCCGTACTGCAGACCATCCGCGAAGGGGTTATCGCCATCGACCACCAGGGGGACATCCGCGTCTGCAACCAGGCCGCCAGGCGCTACGCCGGTCTGGCCCAGGACGAACGATTCTCCGGCAAGCCGGTGGACATGGTCATCCCCGAAGCGGGGCTCCTGCACACGCTGCACACGGGCCAGGCGGAGTTCGACCAGGAACGCACCGTGGACGGCCGCGAACTCGTTTTCAACATCGTGCCTGTCTTCCAGGACCAGAAGGTGCGCGGCGTGGTGGCCAGCTTCCGCCGCAAGGACGAACTGGACCGCCTGGCGGCCGAACTCTCGCGGGTGCAGGAATACTCCGAACTGCTGCGGGCCCAGACCCACGAGTATTCCAACAAGCTCCACACCATCGCCGGCCTGATCCAGATCGAGGCCTATCGCGAGGCCCTGGACCTTGTGGTCACGGAATCCTCGGGGTACGAGGAGTTCATTCGCTTTCTGGGCGAGGCGGTGCCGCACCCGGTCATCGCCGCCATCATCCTGGGCAAGTACAACCGGGCCAAGGAATTGCGTGTCAACTTCAGCATCGACCGCGACAGCACCCTGGCCGACGTGCCGGCCCGGATCAGCCAGGAGAAGATCGTGACCATCCTCGGCAACATCCTGGACAACGCCTTCGACGCCGCCCTGCAGCGCCCGGCCGGACTGAGGTCCGTGGAGATGTCCTTCACGGACCTGGGCAACGACATCGTCTTCGAGATCGAGGATTCGGGGCACGGCGTGGCCGTGGACGAGCAGGCCCACATCTTCGAGCGCGGCGTGACCACCAAAGGCCAGGGCCGCCGGGGCGTGGGCCTGTCCCTGGTGCGCCAGCGCCTGGAGGAACTCGGCGGGCAGGTCATGGTCAGCCGCGGACACCTGGGTGGGGCCCTGTTCACCGTAGTCATCCCCAAGGAGGCCTGATGGTCACCAGAGTACTCATCGTCGAGGACGACGTGCGCATCGCCGACCTGCACCGCCGCTTCACGGAACGTGTGCCGGGCTGCGAAGTGGTGGGTGTCGCCCACCGCCTGGACGACGCGCGCGACATGGCCCTGGCCCTGGAGCCCCACCTCATCCTGCTGGACCTCTATTTCCCCGAAGGGCCAGGCACGGACCTGCTGCGCGAAATCCGGTCCAGGGACCTGGAGATCGACGTCATCCTCATCACCGCGGCCAGGGAAATGGGCCCGCTGAAGGAGGCCCTGCGCGGCGGGGTCTTCGACTACCTCATCAAGCCCGTCACGGCCGAGCGCTTCCACGACTGCCTGACCAAGTTCTGCGCCTACCGCGACCGCCTGCGCCAGGGCTGCGCCATCGAACAGCATGACGTCGACAGCCTGCTCCACCCCGCCGCGTCGCGCGCCCAGCGAACCGGGACCAGCCTGCCCAAGGGCATCGACGCCCTGACCCTGGGCAAGGTGCGCGGCGTGTTCGACCAGCCCCAGAAAGAGGGGCTGAGCGCCGAAGACGTGGCGGATCTCATCGGCATCAGCCGCTCGACCTCCCGCCGCTACCTGGAATACCTCATCTCCGAAGGCACGCTCTACGCCGACGCGGTTTACGGCAGCGTTGGCCGTCCGGAGCGCCGGTATTTCCGCTGCTGAACGCACCCGGCCCTCTTTACGCTCCAGCGTGAGCACAATGAGCAAAATCCCCAAAATGGGGATTTTTCTTTTTTCGCTCCAAACGACATTTTCGTCTCCGACCGGCGTATCCGTGGCTTCAGAAACTCGAGGTCCCTTTCACGGCGCATCCGCGCCCCCAACACGATTTTGTTGCAGGAGGAGTCATGAAACGTTTCTTCATGTGCGCAGTCGCCATTGTCGCCATCGCGCTCACCGTGCCCGCGTTTGCCAAGACCGTGCTGAAGCTCGGCCACATCGCCGAGGTCAGCCATCCCTACGCCCAGGGCGCCGATTATTTCGCCAAACTGGTCGCCGAGAAGTCCGGCGGCGACATGGAAGTCCAGGTCTTCCCGTCCTCCCAGCTCGGCAGCCAGAAGGACATGACCGAAGGCCTGATCTACGGCACCATCGACATGGTCCTGACCGGCACCGCCGACCTGGGCCAGTTTCAGCCCAAGATGTCCCTCTTCGACCTGCCCTTCCTCTTCAAGGACCGCGCCCACGCATACAAGGCCCTGGACACCGTCGGCATGGAACTGGGCAAGGAGCTTGAACCCCGCGGCCTGAAGCTTCTGGGCTACATGGAGAACGGCATCCGCCACCTGACCAACAACGTCCGCCCGGTCAAGGCTCCGGCCGACATGGCCGGCCTCAAGATCCGCGTCATGTCCAACAAGATCTACATCGAGACCATGAAGGCCCTCGGCGCCTCCCCGACCCCCATGGCCTTCGGCGAACTCTACTCCGCCATGCAGCAGGGCACGGTCGACGGCCAGGAGAACCCCAGCGCCCACATCTACACCAAGCGCTTCTTCGAGGTGCAGAAGTACGCCTCCCTGACGGCCCACGCCTACGCCCCGGAACCGGTGCTCATCTCCATGATCACCTGGGGCAAGCTTTCCGACGCCCAGAAGGCCATCATCCAGGAAGCGGCCAACGAGGCCGTCGCCTGGCAGCGCGAACTGTCCACCAAGGAGGACAACGAGTACTGGGACAAGATCAAGGCCACCGGCAAGATCGAAGTCATCGACGTGGATCGCAAGCCGTTCATGGAAGCGACCCAGCCCGTGTGGAAGGAATTCGCCCCCACCGTCGGGCAGGACAACATCGACAAGGTCCTGGCCCTGAGCAACTAGAAGCCATGGAACCAGCCCGTCCCGGGATGCCGGGACGGGCTTCAAGGCGGCCATACCTCGGACATTTCATATTTCAGGAGATTATATGGACAAGCTTCTCAAGGGCGTGCGCTCGGTGCTGTACGGGTTTTCCGTCGTCGCCATGTCGGTCATGCTCGTGATCATCTTTGCCCAGGTCGTGACGCGCTACCTGTTCAACTATACCCCTGAATGGTCCGAAGAGCTGGCCCGATTCCTGTTCGTCTGGGTGGTCTTCCTGGGGTCGGCGCTGATCATGGGCGAGAGCGGCCACCTGGCCGTGCAGTTCCTGCCGGACAAGTTCAAGGGCACGGCCTTCGGCACGGTCCTGGACATCGTCATCAACGTCTGCGGCTACGTGTTCATCGGGCTGCTCCTGACCCAGGGCTGGAAGATGACCTCCATCATGACCTTCCAGCGCGCGCCGGGCCTGGATATCCCCATGAGCTGGGTCTACGTCATCATCCCGGTCAGCTGCGTATTGATGCTCCTCTACCTCTTCCGGGAAACCCTGCGCATCTTCAGAAACATTTCCGGGCGCGGCACCGGGCAGGAGGGATAGCCATGGAATTCGTCCTTCTCTTCGTCTTCCTGGGCCTGACCGCCCTGGGCGTGCCCGTGGCCTTCGCCCTGTGCCTGGCCGCAGCCACCATCCTGCATTTCTTCATGCACATGCCCCTCGTCATGGTCTCGCAGATGATGTACGCGGGCATCGACTCCTTCTCCTTCATGGCCGTGCCCTTCTTCATGCTCGCCGGCTCCTTCATGTCCGCTGGCGGCGTGACGGGGCGCCTGGTGAACTTCTCCCAGGCCCTGGTGGGCTCCTTCACCGGCGGCCTGGCCCAGGCCGTGGCCGTGTCGGGCATGTTCTTCGCCGCCATCTCGGGCTCCTCCGCGGCCACCACGGCCGCCTTGGGCTCGACCATGGTCAATGAAATGGAAAAGAAGGGCTACACCCGCGAATGGGCCACGGGCATCGTCGCCGCCGGCGGCACCGTGGGCATCGTCATCCCGCCGTCCATCACCCTGGTCGTGTACGGCGTCATCGCCGACACCTCCATCGGCGATCTCTTCGTCGGCGGCTTCCTGCCGGGCCTGCTCATGGGCGTGTCCATGATGCTGGTCAGCTGGTGGCTGGCCAAGAAAAGCGGCCTCAAGGCCGAAGGCACGTTCTCGGTTTCCGCCCTGTGGAAATCCTTCAAGGACTCCTTCTTCGCCCTCATGACCCCGGTCATCATCATCGGCGGCATCTACGGCGGCATCTTCACCCCGACGGAGGCCGCGGCCGTGGCCGCCGTGTACGGCATCTTCGTGGGCATGTTCATCTACAAGGAACTCAAACTCAGGGACTTCCCCAAGATCATCTTCCAGGCCGTCATCGGCACGACCATCATCATGTTCCTGGTCGGCGCGGCCAACGTCTTCGGGTGGCTCCTGACCAACCTGCAGATCCCCCACCATGTCGGCGCCTTCGTGGCCAGCCTGACCAACTCGCCCATCCTCTTCCTGCTGGCCATGAACGTGCTGCTGCTGATCATCGGCACCATGGTCAACGCCTCGGCGGCCGTGGTCATCCTGACGCCCATCTTCCTGCCTGTGGCCAAGAGCCTGGGCATCGACCCGCTCTTCTTCGGCGTGCTCATGGTCTGCAACCTGGCCATCGGCTGCATCACGCCGCCCGTGGGCCTGGACCTCTTCGTGGCCAGCGCCATCACCAAGGTCCCCCTGGAAAAGGTCATGAAGGCGTCGCTGCCGTACCTGTACGCACTGCTGGCCAGTCTTATGGTGCTGACCCTCTTCCCGGACATCATCACCATCCTGCCCAAGCTGCTGGCCTCGTAGGGCCGCGCTGCAGGCCAAAGAAAAAGGGCGATCCTTTGCGGGACCGCCCTTTCTTGTTGCAAACTCGATGCAGGCTACTGCAGCACTTCGGCCTTTTCGATGACCACCGGTTCCACCGGCACGTCGCCGTGCATCCCCTTGGAACCGGTCTTGACCGCGTCGATGGCGTCCACCACCTGCTGACCCTCGACGACCTTGCCGAACACCGCGTAGCCGAAGTCGCGCACGCCGTGGTTCAGGAAGTCGTTGTCGGCCGTGTTGATGAAGAACTGGGACGTGGCCGAGTCGACCTCGCCGGTGCGGGCCATGGCGATGGTGTACTTGTCGTTCTTCAGGCCGTTGGCCGCCTCGTTCTTGATTGGGGCGCGGCCCTTTTTCTGGGACATGGACGTGTCCATGCCGCCGCCCTGGATCATGAAGCCCTCGATGACGCGGTGGAAGACCGTGCCCGAGTAGAACCCTTCCTTCACGTACGTCAGGAAATTTTCCACCGAGACCGGGGCCTTGGCTGCATCGAGTTCGAGGACGATGACGCCCTTGTTCGTGGTCAGGGCGACCTTGGGGTTGCCGGCCTGGGCCGCGGTGACGGTCAGGCAGAACAGAACGAAAGCGAAGAAAAATGCGCGCATGATGTACCTTCCTTTAAAAGATGACGGCTTCGAACCACCAGATCTCGACCTTGGACTTGCGCCAGGTCCCCTTGGGCAGGCCGGCCTTGACGCAGGTCTGGTCGAGGAACGTTTCCCGGTCCCAGCCCCACTCCGTGGCCACCTGCGGAAGGAGCAGGCCCGAATGCATGGATTTGCGGACATACAGGCCGTGCCGGCCGATCTCGAGCAGCTCCGGGTCCGGACATGGCGTGATGGGGCCCAGGACTGAGACTTCGATCTCCAGGTCGGACACCTCGTCGGCCGTAACCGGCGAGAAGCGCGGATCCTCGAAGGCCGCGGCCCCGGCCATGCGCTCGATGGTCGCAACCAAGGGACCGTTGCCGACGATGTTGCCGATACAGCCGCGCAGGCGGCCGTGCTTCTTCAACGTCACGAAGGCCCCGAGCTCCATGCTCAGGGTCTCCGAGGCCAGGGCCGGTTTCGACCCGGCGGCCAGGTCCAGATGATGGGCGATGACGTAGCGGATGAGGTCCTTGCAGAAGCGCTTTTCCTCATCGGTCAGAACCAGCTGATATGCGTGCATGCCTGCCTCCTTAGCGGTCGAAAGGTGGTTCCAGCGGAGGGTTGGTCCAGTGCGGGCCCGTAAACGTCCGGGCGACGCCGTTGACGACGACCTGACGCCCGTTCACCCTGACGCGCCCCTCGGCGATCCACTGCAGGACCTGAGGATAGATGCGGTGCTCCATGTCCAGGATGCGCGCGCCCAGGGACGCCTCGTCGTCGTCCGCGAAGGCGGGCACCGCGGCCTGGATGACGATGGGGCCGTGGTCCATCTGCTCGTCCACGAAGTGCACCGTGCACCCGGCCAGGCGCACCCCGTGCCCGGCCTGCTGGCGCTGGGCGTGCAGCCCCGCGCAGGCCGGCAGCAGGGCCGGGTGGATGTTGACCACGCGGCCGGCAAAGGGCGTCAGGAACTCAGGCGTCAGGATGCGCATGAACCCGGCCAGGGCCACCCACTCCACGCCGGCCTGCCGCAGCAGGCGCACCAGCTCGCGGTCGAAGTCCTCGCGCCGCGGAAAGTCCGCGTGCAGGACGCAGGCCGTGGGGATGCCGGCCTCGCGGGCGCGGTCCAGCCCCAGGGCGTCCGCCTTGTTGGCGATGACGATGCGGATGTCGGCAGCAAGGCTCCCCTCCCGCACCCGGTCCAAAATGGCCTGCAGGTTGGAGCCTGAACCGGAGACCAGAACGCCCAGGGCCAGACTCATATCACCCCTTCACCAGCGCGTCGACCAGGGCCGGGATGGTGTAGTCCTCGGGCATGATGTCCGGGGTGAAACCATACTCCTTCAGGGTCTTGGCCGTCACGGGTCCGATACAGCAGATCTTGAGTCCCTTGCCCACGTAGGGGCGCAAGGTGTCGGCCGGGACCAGGGCGAAGAAGTTCTCCACCGTGGAGGAGCTGGAGAAGGTCAGGTAGTGGAGTCTGCCCTTTTCCAGAAGGTCGACGATCTCGGCCCCGTCCTCCTGGGTCAGCATCGTCTCGTAGACCGGCAGCACGTCGACCTGCGCAGCGACCTTGGCCAGTTCCTCGGGCAGCACCTCGCGGGCGACCTTGGCCCGGGGGATAAGGACCTTCTTCCCGGCCACGCCGCGCTCCAGAAGCCCTTCGACCACGGATTCGGCCACATACTTGGGCGGGATGAAGTCGGGGCGGATGCCGCGCTCAAGCAGGGCCTCGGCCGTGGCCGGACCGATGGCCGCGACCTGCGCGGATCCCAGGGCCCGGGCGTCCTTGCCGACCAGTTCGAGCTGGTTCCAGAAATGGCGCACGCCGTTGACCGAGGTGAAGATGACCCAGTCGTAGCCACCGAGCCCGTCGATGGCCTCGCGCACCGGGGCGTAGTCGTCCAGGGGCACGATGGTGATGGTCGGGAATTCGTAGCAGGCCGCGCCCAGGCGCTCCAGGGTGTCTTTCAGGCCGCTGGCCTGCTCGCGGGCGCGGGTCACGACCACGCCTTTGCCGTGCAGGGGCAGCTTCTCGAACCAGTTCAGCGTGTCGTGGAGCTGCACCACCTCGCCGACCACGAGCATGGACGGGGCCTTGACGCCCTCGCGCTCGGCCAGGGCCGAAATTTCGCTCACGGTGGAGACCCAGGACTGGTGCTCGCTCGTCGTGCCCCAGCGCACCAGGGCGGCGGGCATGTCGGGGCGCATGCCGTTCTCCATGAGCTTGCCCGTGATGTAGGGCAGGTTCTTGACGCCCATGTAGAAGCACAGGGTGCTGGCCGCCGTGGCCAGGGCCGGCCAGTTGTGGGCCGAGTCGGGCTTGGTCGGATCCTCGTGGCCCGTGATGAGGGACACGGAGGAGGCGTACTTGCGGTGCGTCAGCGGGATGCCCGCGTAGGCCGCGCCGGCCACGGCCGAAGTCACGCCGGGCACGACCTCGAATTCCAGGCCCGCTTCGAGCAGTTCCTCGGCCTCCTCGGCGCCGCGGCCGAAGATGTACGGATCGCCGCCCTTGAGGCGCGCCACGTCCTTGCCTTCCTTGACCTTCCTGACGATGAGTTCGTTGATCTGGTCCTGGGGCAGGGTGTGGTCCCCGCCCTTCTTGCCCACGTAGATGATCTCGGCGTCAGGGCGGCACAGGGACAGAAAGCTCTTGTTGGCGAGGTAGTCGTAGATGACGACCTCGCACTCCTGCAGGAGGCGCTGCCCCTTGACCGTGATCAGGCCCGGGTCGCCCGGACCCGCGCCGATGAGATACGCTTTGGCCATGTTCTTTCCTTTGGTTTACATTTTCCGGGACAGCTTACGTCCGCGGCCGGAGGCCTTCGGCCAGTCTGGTAAAGGCATGGATCCCCGCCTTCGCGGGGATGACGCTGAAACGGCGAGTCACTTCAAGTCATTCCCGCGAAGGCGGGAATCCATGCCTTTGCCTTTTCAAGAATGAAGGACGTCAGCCAACGAACTCCTGCACCTTGGCCCGCAGCTGTTCCAGGGCGGCCTTCTTCTCGGCGAACTCCGCCGCCTTGGCCTTCTCCTTGGCCACCACGTCCTCGGGGGCCTTGCTGACGAAGCTCTCGTTGCCGAGCTTCTTGGTCACGAAATCGAGTTCCTTGGTGATCTTGCCCAGTTCCTTGTCCAGGCGGGCCAGCTCGGCCACGAAGTCCACCACGCCGGCCAGGGGCACGAAGAGCTCGCAGCCGCGGACCACGGCCGAGGCGCAGCCCTTGGGCGGCTCGATGTCCGGGGCCGCCGTCAGGGAGCCGACGCGGGCCAGGGCCGCGATCTCGGTCTCGTGGGCCGCCAGGAACGCCTGGTCCTCGCCGCCGGCGCGCACCAGGACACTCAGGGCGATGCCCGGCGCCACACCCAGCTCGGCGCGGATGTTGCGCACGGCCACGATGACGCCCTGCAGAAACTCCATGTCGCGCACGGCCCCCTCGTCCTCGCATTCAGGGCGGGCCTTGGGATAGGGGCGCACGGACAGGCTCTCGGCGTCCAGGGCCGGGATGCAGGACCAGATCTCCTGGGTCACGAAGGGGATGATGGGGTGCGCCACGACCATGATCTCGGACAGCACGTGCTTCAGGCACGAACGCGCCGCGGCCTTGGCCGCCTGGTCCTCACCGTAGAGCTCGGGCTTGATCAGTTCCAGGTACCAGTCGCAGAACTCGCGCCAGACGAAGCCGTAGAGCCCCTGGGCCGCCTCATTGAAGCGGTAACCCTCGATCTGCGCCGCGTGCTCCTTCTTGAGCACCTCCAGGCGGTGCAGGATCCACTTGTGGTGCAGGCCGGTCAGTGACGACGGGTCGAACTCGGGCTCGTTGCCGTCCACGTGCATCAGCGCGAAGCGGGCCGCGTTCCAGATCTTGTTGATGAAATGCCGGTAGCCCTCGATGCGCGCCTCGGACAGCTTGATGTCGCGGCCCATGGCGGCAAACGACGTCAGGGTGAAGCGCAGGGAGTCGCAGCCGTACTTGTCGATCATCTGCAGGGGGTCGATGACGTTGCCCGTGGACTTGGACATCTTCTTGCCGTGCTCGTCGCGGACCAGGGCGTGGATGTAGACGTCCTTGAAGGGCACGTTGTCCATGAACTGCAAGCCCATCATCATCATGCGGGCCACCCAGAAGAAGAGGATGTCGAAGCCCGTGACCAGGAGGGACGTCGGATAGAAGGCCGCCAGCTCGTGCGTCTTCTCGGGCCAGCCCATGGTCGAGAAGGGCCACAGGGCCGAGGAGAACCAGGTGTCGAGGACGTCCTCGTCCTGGGCCAGGTTGGAGCTGCCGCACGTGCAGGCCGTCGGGTCCTGGCGGGCCACGATGACCTCGCCGCAGTCGCGGCAGGTCCAGACCGGGATGCGGTGGCCCCACCACAGTTGGCGCGAGATGCACCAGTCGCGGATGTTGTCGAGCCAGTTGTAGTAGGTCTTGTTCCACTGGGCCGGCCAGATGGTCGTGCGGCCGTCTTCCACGGCGGCCCGGGCCTTCTCGGCCAGGGGCTTGACGGACACGAACCACTGCTCGGACACGAAGGGCTCGATGGTCGTCTTGCAGCGGTAGCACTGGTTGACCTTGTTCTCGTAGGGCTCCTCGGACACCAGGGACCCGCAGGCCTCAAGATCCTCGACGATGAGCGTGCGGCACTCGGCGGCGCTCATGCCGCGATACTTCTCGGGCGCGTTGTCGTTCATGCGGCCCTTGTCGTCGATGACGCCGATGGCTTCCAGGCCGTGCTTGCGGCCCAGCTCCCAGTCGTTCATGTCGTGGGCCGGGGTGATCTTGAGGCACCCGGTGCCGAACTCGCGGTCCACGTAGGCGTCGGCGATGACCGGGATGCGGCGGCCCACCAGGGGCAGGATGACGAACTTGCCGACCATGTCCTGGTAGCGCTCGTCCTCGGGGTGCACGGCCACGGCCGTGTCGCCGAGCATGGTCTCGGGGCGGACCGTGGCCACGGTCACGGAGCCCGAGCCGTCCTCCAGGGGGTAGCGCAGGTGGTAGAGCGTGGATTTGGCCGGGGCGTACTCGACCTCGTCGTCGGCCAGGGCCGTGTGGCAGCGGGTGCACCAGTTGACGATGTACTTGCCGCGGTAGACCAGGCCCTGTTCGTAGAGGGAGACGAAGACTTCGCGCACGGCCTTGGACAGGCCCTCGTCCATGGTGAAGCGCTCGCGGGTCCAGTCGACGCTGGCGCCCAGGCGGCGGATCTGGTTCAGGATGCGTCCGCCGTAGTCCTCCTTCCATTCCCAGACGCGCTCGATGAAGGCCTCGCGGCCCAGATCCTCGCGGCGCTTGCCTTCGGCCAGGAGCTTGCGTTCCACCACGTTCTGGGTGGCGATGCCCGCGTGGTCCGTGCCCGGCACCCACAGGACGGTCCTGCCGTGCTGGCGCATGAAGCGGCACATGATGTCCTGCAGGGTGATATTGAGGGCGTGGCCCATGTGCAGGGCGCCGGTGACGTTGGGCGGCGGGATGACGATGGAGTAGTTGTCCTTCGGGTGCGCGGCGGCCTTGGCCGCGTCGGGCGTGAAACTCTGGTGCGACTTCCAGTAGTCGAGCCAGCGCCCTTCCACGTCGGCGGGTTCGTATCCCTTGGAAAGCGTCTCGTTGGCCATATGATTGGACTCCAGTGAGCTGATTGCGGCGAAAAAAGCGCCGGGAGGCCCGGCGCGGCGGAAACAAAAATGAGTACTGGGGCGCACCCCAAAAATCAAGCCCGACTTGCCCGCCATGCCGTATCCTGCTAGGCGATACGGCCATGCGCACCCCTTCCTCCACCCTGGCCGTCCTGTGGGACGAATCGCACCTCTGGGGCCTGCTCCTGCACCGCGCCCTGTCGGCCCTGGAAGCCTCCTTCACCCTGGTCAGAGCCAATGAAGTCCGCTCCGGCCTCCTGAGAAGCCTCAGGCCTTCCGCGCTGATGGTTCCCGGAGGATGGGCCCGCCTCAAGTCCGAAGCCCTGGGAGAAGAAGGACGGCAGGAAATCCGGGACTTCGTCGAAAGCGGGGGAACCTACTTCGGCTTTTGCGGCGGGGCCGGACTGGCACTGGGGTCCGAAGGTGGCACGCCGTGCCTGGACCTGTGCTCGTGGTCCCGCAAGGCGGCCAGCCGCCGGCTGCCCAACTTCAGCGGGCACCTGCGATGCACGGTCTGCGACGGCGGCCCCGATTACGAGGCGGACCTGCCGGTCTGGTGGCCGTCCCAGTTCGAGCCCGACGGGGCGCAGCCTCTGGAAGTCGTGGCTCGCTATGAAGGTCCGGGCCGTGATTTCTGGTCGGCGGACCTGGAATGGTCGGGCGTCGCGGCTGGCGAGGTGGGACAGTGGGAGGAGCTCTACGGCATCAATCTGAATCCGGAGAGGCTGCGCGGGGAACCGTGCGTCGTCCGGGGCAGGTTCGGACGCGGGGCCTTCGTGCTCAGCTACGCCCACCTGGAGACGCCGGACTCGCCCCAGGCCAACGCCCTGCTCTGCCGTCTGCTGGGCCTTGAACGCGGCGCCACCGTCCCGGCCTGGGACCTTCGCCTGGAAGCCCCTCAGTGGGCTGACCGCGCCCTCGCCGACATGCAGGCCGAACTTGCGGGCCTCATCGCCTTCGGCCAGGGGCATTTCCTGCTCTCCTGGCGCGCGCCGTGGCTCCTGGGCTGGCGGCGCGGCGTTCCCGGCTCGCCCCTCAACTTCCTGCTGGCCATGGTCTGGCAGGCGCGGCACACGACCGCGCCGTCCGAGGCGCAGGCCTTGTGGGAGGCACGTAGCGGGCCAACCCTGTCGCTGTGCAGGGAGTTCTGCCGCCGAACCAGGCAATACCTGCTGGAGGAGCGCCGCATTCTGGCCATCTCCCCCTCTTCGCCCGAAGCGAGCGCCTCGCCCAGCCTGCAGCGGAGCAAACAGGAACTCTTCGGCAAGTTTCCAGGGTACGGCGGGCTGTACGGCGAAATCCTGCAGGCGCTGGACGGGCTCTTATGGCTGCAGCTCAAGCCGCGAGACGGCGGGCCAGATCGACCTTGAGGGCGACGAAGACGGGCTCGGCGGGGAGAGTGGCGAACAGGCGGTCCAGGTAGCCCCGGTCGGCGAAAAGGCGACGGCTGGCGCCATACACCAGCACCGGCCCCCAGGACGCGAGCAGCAGCGCGAAATCGTTGATGCAGCGAAGCTCCTTGTAGGACGGGTTGCTGCCCGCGGCCACAGCCTCCAGCACCGACGGCGTCCAGGCCAGCGGCTCGTCGGCGAGCCCAAGCGTGACCACCGGGTCGCGCGGCCCGGCGGCCAGCATCTTGGACAGGACTACGGGCACGATGTCGAGCTTGTCGGCGTCCCGCACCACCTCGCAGATGGACCTGGCCAGCGGGTCCATGCCCTCCGGAATCTCCCGCTTGTTGTGCATCCGCACCGCCTGGACGACGCAGTCCCGCTCCCGGCCCGCGAAGCAGTCGAGGAAGTCGCTTCCTTCGAGGAAGGCGGCCCCCTCGTCCCCATGGTCCACGGACTCGTCGTCGCGGTACGTGCCGAAGCGCTCGAACTGCGGGAAGCGCCCGATGTCGTGCAGCAGGGACGCGGCCAGGTACGGGAGGGCCGGCGCCAGCCCTTCGCCGGCCACGATCCTGGCGGCCAGGGCGTGCACGCGCAGGGAGTGGTCGCGCTTGAGCACGATGTGCTCCCGCCGCTCCCCCAGCCGCTCCGCGTACCCGCCCGCCAGCCCCACGAACCGGGAGCGCATGCGCCGCAGCACCTCCCGGGTCATCAGATGCCCTGGTAGAACGTGTACAAGTCCTCGTCGATCATGAGGCGGAAACCTTTCTCCGTCTCCTCGAAGCGGATGACCTTGGACGGGTCCAGGGCCACGTCGATGGCATACTCCGCCAGGCGGTTGGCTTCCTTCTTCGCCGTTTCGTCCAGTTCCGCGAATTTTCCCATCTCGATCCACTGCGTCATGAATGCCTCCTTGGGCTATTTTCTCCAGAATTCAGGCACAAAAAGCACCAAAACAGTATAAATTTCAAGTCTTCCCAGCAACATGCAGAAAATCAGCACCCATTTGCCCATCGCCGGTATCAGGGCGTAGTTGTCCACGGGGCCGACCTCGCCCAGGCCGGGGCCGACGTTGCCGATGCACGCCACCACGGCGGCGAATGAGGTCAGCACGTCCACGCCCATGGCCGCCAGGGCCAGAGAGGACAGCACGAACAGGGCGATGAAGAGCACGAAGAAGCCCCAGATGCTCGCCAGCACCTCCTCCTTGACCAGCTTCTGACCGAACTTGATGGGCAGCACGGCGCGTGGGTGGACCATGCGGAACAGCTCACGGTAGGCGTGCTTGAAGAGCAGCATGACCCGCATGCCCTTGATGCCGCCGGCCGTGGACCCGGCACACCCGCCCACGAACATGCACAGGAGCAGGATGCCCTGCGGCAGGGGGCCCCACAGCTCGTAGTCTGCGGTGGCGAAGCCCGTGGTCGAAATGATGGATGCCACCTGAAAGACGCCGTAGCGCGCCGCGTCGGCCCAGGTTTGATAATTGATGAACCGGATGGACAGCACCACGACGAGGGTCAGCGCAGCCACGAGGGCGCCGAAGAACCGGAACTCGGGGTCCCGCCACAGGACCAGGGGCCGCCCTCTGAAGAGCTGGAAGTGCAGGGCGAAATTGAGCGACGCCGCGAGCATGAAGAACGAGATGACGTAGTCGATGTAGGCCGAGCCATAGGCCGCCACGGACGCGTTGCGCGTGGAGAAGCCGCCCGTGGCCATGGTCCCGAAGGCGTGGCAGACGCTGTCGAAGAGGTCCATGCCCCCGAAAAGGAGCAGGATGACCTGCGCGACCGTGAACAGCACATAGACCTTCCACAGGCTCATGGCCGTGTCCTTGATACGCGGCTGGAGCTTGTCAGCCACAGGCCCCGGCACCTCGGCCTTGTAGAGCTGCATGCCGCCCACGCCCAGAAACGGCAGGATGGCGATGGTCATGACGATGATGCCCATGCCGCCCAGCCAGTGGGTCAGGCTACGCCACAGCAAAAGGCCCTTGGGCAGGGCCTCGATGTTGGTCAGGATGGACGCACCCGTGGTCGTGAACCCGGATACGGACTCGAAATAGGCGTCCGTGAAGGACGGGAAGCCGCCCAGGGCGAAAGGCAGGGCGCCGAAGAACCCGCACACGGCCCAGCCCACGGAGACGATGACCATGCCCTCGCGATGGTTGATGACCATGGGGCCAGGCCGCCGGAACTGGAACATGAGGAAAAACCCGGTCAGCACCGTGACGCACAGGGACAGGAAAAGCGGGGGCACGGACGAGTCGGCGTAGTACCAGCCGCAGGCCAGGGGCACGAGCATGCACAGGCCCACGCAGACGAGGATGAGCCCGGTCACGTGCAGGGCGACGGGCCAGCGCATCAGTCCTCCTCCCGGCCTCGGGTCAGCATCCGCTCGACCTCGGGGATGGACTCCGTGAGGCTCAGGATGAACAGCCTGTCGCCGCTGCGGACCACGTCGTCGCCAGAGGGGATGAGCACGCTGTCGCCGCGCATGATGCACAGCACGAGCACGCCCTTGGGAAAGGCGAGATCCTTCAGGGCGTTGCCGACGAGGCTCGAATCCGGCCCGGTCAGGGCCTCCAGGGCCTCGGCCCCGTCCTTGATGGCCACGGCCGAAAGCACCCCGCCTTTTCGCACATGCTTGAAGATGCTGTTCACGGCCGACAGGCGCGGACTGACGATGTGCTCCAGGCCGATGGCGCGCACCAGCGGCATGTACTCGATCTTGTTCAGCCGCGTGATGGCCATGGGCGTGCCCAGCTTCCTGGCCAGCAGAGAGGACAGGATGTTGCTCTCCTCGTTGCCGGTCATGGTCACGACCACATCCATGTCGCCGATGTTCTCCTCCAGGAGCACCTCCTGGTCCGTGCCGTCCCCGACCAGGACCACGGTCCGGTCCAGTTCGCCGGCCAGCTCGGCGCAGCGCTCGGGGCTCTTGTCCAGAAGCTTCACGTGGATGGGCTTTTTCTCCAGGGAGCGGGCCAGTCGCAGGCCGATGTTGCCCCCGCCGATGATCAGCACGCTGCTCTTCCTGCCCTGCCGGTTGCCCAGGAACGAGAAGACCCGCTGGAGCTGGCTGTCCTCGCAGACGAAGTAGACCAGGTCGCCGTGGCGGATCTCGTCGGAACCCGTGGGCACGATGACTTTGTCGTTGCGCACGATGGCCGCGACGATGAGCGGCATGTCGCCAGCCTTGCGGCGCAGTTCCAGGAGGCGCAGACCGGCCAGGGGGTTGCCCTCGGTGATCCAGGTCCCGGCGATCTTGATCCGGCCGCCGGCCAGGTCGCTGATGTCCACGGCGCCGGGGGCGCGCAGCATGTGTTCGATGCTGCGCACGACCTCGACCTCGGGGTTGATGATCAGGCCGATGCCGATCTCCCGCGCCAGCTGCCCGGCGTAGGCCGTGTACTCGTCGTTGCGGATGCGGGCCAGCTTGGTCAGGCCGGGCGCGAGCATCTTGGCGAAGGTGCAGGCCATGAGGTTTATCTCGTCGCTGTCCGTGACGGCCAGCAGCATGTCGGCCTTGTCGACGCCGGCCTCGCGCAGCACCAGGGGGCTGCAGCCCGACCCTTCGAGCACCTGCACGTCCATGTGGTCGAGGATGCGCTGCAGGACCGCCGGGTTGCGGTCGATGACCACGACGTCCTTGTTTTCCGACGCCAGCCGCTTGGCGATGTGGAACCCGACCTCTCCCGCGCCGACAATGATGACTCTCAAGCAGATTTCTCCGGTTGTGGTGAGCTAGCGTCCCCGCTCAACGGGCCAGGGGGTGCATTCCCGGGCAGGGGCGAAACCGGCCGCGAATGCCTCCGAAAGGGAGGAAAACCGCACCTGGTTGGCCGTGCCGACCGTGCGCCCCTGCGCACAGGACAAGGCATGGAACCGCCGGGAATTACGGTTGCCCAGATAGCCGCGCCCCGCGGCCGGGGAACGAAGCAGCGCCGGCCAGAAACCCTTGCCGCGCGTCATGGCCGCAACCTGGGCCTGCAGAAGGCGATGGCCCAGTTCCGCGTCCCCGTCCGAGTGATGTGGATAGACGAAAGCGGCCCCTTGTTCAATCATGGCCAGATTGACCAGCCGCCCGTCAGCGAGCCGCGCCAGGCCCACCAGGCGTCCGTAGCGATCCCGGTCCAGCTCGTCCCTGTCCAGGGCGATGGTCTTCCCGGCCACCAGGGCCGCAAGGGCCTCGGTCGCCTCGGGACCGTAGTACTGTCCCGGGGCGCCTTTGTGCCCGACCTCGGGCGCGTCGATGCCGCGCAGCCGCAGCCGTTCGCCACCGTCCAGAACCACCGTGTCCCCGTCCAGCACCTTCTCGACCCGCACGCGCCAGTCCCCGGCCAGTGCAGCCTGGGCCAGAAGGCCCAGCACCAGGGCCGCGGCCGCAAGCGTCCGCAGTGTACCAAAAAAGAAGGCAACCGGGAGGGTTGCCTTGGAAATCCGGATGGGGCCTCGATCAGGATTCATAGTAGGAACGCAACTGCTGGCTGCGCACGGGGTGGCGCAGCTTGCGCAGGGCCTTGGCCTCGATCTGGCGGATGCGCTCGCGGGTGACGTTGAAGAGCTTACCCACTTCTTCCAGCGTATGGTCGCTCTTCTCGCCGATGCCGAAGCGCTTGCGCAGGACCTGCTCCTCGCGGGGCGTGAGGTCGGAGAGGACCTGGGCGATCTGCTCGGCCAGCTTGGTGTTGACCACCTCGTCCGCCGGGGCCACGGCCTTCTTGTCCTCGATGAAATCGCCCAGGCTCGAATCCTCTTCGTCGCCGATGGGCGTCTCCAGGGAGATGGGCTCCTTGGCGATCTTGAGAACCTTTTTGACCTTCTCCAGCGGGTAGTCCATGCGCTCGGCAATCTCCTCGGGGGAGGGATCGCGGCCGAGTTCCTGGACGAGGTAGCGCGAGGTGCGCACCAGCTTGTTGATGGTCTCGATCATGTGCACCGGGATGCGGATGGTGCGGGCCTGGTCCGCGATGGCGCGGGTGATGGCCTGGCGGATCCACCACGTGGCGTAGGTCGAGAACTTGTAGCCGCGCTGATACTCGAACTTGTCCACGGCCTTCATGAGGCCGATGTTGCCTTCCTGGATGAGGTCCAGGAACTGCAGGCCGCGGTTGGTGTACTTCTTGGCGATGGACACGACCAGGCGCAGGTTGGCGCGGATGAGCTCCTGCTTGGCGTCGAGGGCGTCGGTGTTACCCTTGCGAATGCGCCACAGGATCTCCTCCAGCTGGTCGACGTCATGCATGGCGTTTTCCTGCAGCTTGCCCAGGATCTCGATCTTGCCGTTGACCATTTCCTTGAAGGAGAAGAGTTCCTCCATGGTCATACCGAGCTGGTCGGCGGCGGCCACGGGGTTGATGGTCCGGGCGTCGAGCTGCTTGAAGATGCCGAAAATCTCGTCCTGGGACTTGCCCAGCGACAGAATGTAGGCCGACAGGTCGCGGCGGCAGTTGTGCATCTGGCGCACGTAGTCGCCCACGGTCTCGATGATGCGGTCGATGAGCGTCTTTTCGAGCTTGATGTCTCGCAGGCACTGCACCACGCCTTCCTTGTAGTCCATGATCTTCTTCTGGATGCCGAAGACGCGCTTGTCGAGAGTCGCGCACTCGTCGAGGCGAGTGTAGAGGGGCTTCTTCTTGCGATAGATGTTCTTCACTTCCTCAAGAAGCTTGATGACGCGCTCGCGCTGGTTCATCTCCTCTTCGGACGGGTCGTCTTCCTCGATGGTCTTGACCACGTCCTTGAGCTTCATGCGGCCCTTCTTCAGGTCCTCGCCGACGCGCACCAGTTCCTCGACGGCCACGGGCACCTCGACCAGGGCGTACATGACCTCGAGTTCGCCGGCCTCGATCTTCTTGGCGATGTAGACCTCGCCGTCGCGGTCCAGGAGGCCCACGGCGCCCATCTCGCGCAGGTACATGCGCACGGGGTCGTTGCTGCGGGAGGAATAGTCGGCGCCGTCCTCATCCTCGGACAGCTCGAGCTTCTCCTCCTCCTTGATCTCCTCGCCGTCGTCCTCGGCGATCTCGATGCCGCGGGACAGCTTCTCGTCGACGATGTCGATGTCGAGCTGGTCGAAGATGACGATGATCTCATCGATCTGTTCGGGAGTGTTGACTTCCGAAGGCAGAGCCTTGTTGAGCTCATCGAAGGTCAGAAAGCCCTTTTTCTTCCCTTCGGCTATGAGCGCCTGAATCTGCTGCACATCCTTGATATTGCTCATCCGTACCCCCAAAATTGATGAAAACCATGCACCCGCCGGCAGGAACGCCGCGGGACTTCAGCCCTGCCTTCTGGCCTGAATGAGGGCCAGCAGACGCAGCTCTTCCTGGAAGTCCCCGTCCAGGCGGGCCTTGCGCAGGCCCGCGTTCAGGCTGTCCAGTTCGCGGCGCCGGCCGGTCTGCTGCAAAAATTCCCTGATCTCGTCCCACTCGCCCCTCCCGTCGTCCATGGCGACATCGGAGCGCATCTGACACTGCACGTAAAACTGCTTCTCGCCCTGATCGAGGGTGCTCAAGACCTCATGCGGGTTGGCACCGTAAATCTTGCTCCAGAAAATCCTGCCGCGCTCCGTGGCCAGAGCCGATCCCATGCCAAGCTCTTGCAGCGGCCCGTGGTATTCGGGGAAGCGCACGGCAAAGGCCAGCAGGTCCCGGTCCCGCTGCGCCGGCTTGCAGGCTTCAAGCCTGGCCGGGGGACTGCCGCCTGCGGTTTTGTCCGCCCCGCCGCCCGGCTCCGGCAGCACCTGCCGCCACTCGGCCTCGGACAGTCCGAGCCCGGCCGGAAGTTTCGGCAGGTAAAAGGCCTGCAGGTCGTGGTCGCCGAGCTGCCGCACGAAGCCCCTGGCCCACTGCAGCACCTCCTTGGGAGAGCGGGTCTCCGAAACCTGACGCATGCAGTAATCGAGGCCGTCCACGGCCCGGGACACGAGTTCCTCCAGGCGCTCCCGGCCGAACTTCTGCAGCACGGAGTCCACGTCCTCGCCCTCGGGCATGAGCAGCACCCGGCACTTCAGGCCCTGGGTCAGGATCATCTCGGCGCTGCGCAGGGCCGCCTTGCGGCCGGCGTTGTCACCGTCGAAG
This sequence comes from Desulfomicrobium salsuginis, assembly GCF_054657795.1. Taxonomy (NCBI): domain Bacteria; kingdom Pseudomonadati; phylum Thermodesulfobacteriota; class Desulfovibrionia; order Desulfovibrionales; family Desulfomicrobiaceae; genus Desulfomicrobium; species Desulfomicrobium salsuginis. Next base: position 581,228 of record NZ_BAAHYA010000001.1, read on the forward strand.
ACCAGATCCACCCGACCCACCAACCCGGACAGGCGGTGGACCTGCTCCCTGGTCAGGGCCGTGCCGAGGACGCCGCAGCTGTTCTCGAAGCCGAACTGGTGCAGGCTCAGCACGTCCACGTACCCCTCGGTCAGCAGCACGCTCTTGGTGTGCGACATGGCGCGGCGGGCCTGGTACAGTCCGTAGAGGTGCTCGCCCTTGGTGTAGATGGGCGTCTCGCTCGAGTTCAGGTACTTGGGCCCGTCCCCGTCCGTCAGGCTGCGGCCGCCGAAGGCCACGGTCTGACCCGACAGGTTCATGATCGGAAAAATGAGCCGCTCGCGGAAGCGGTCGTAGTACGAGCCCTTGGCCGACTTGCTGACCAGCCCGGCCTTCTCGGCCAGCTGCTCGGAAAAGCCGCCGCGCCGCAGATGGTCGCGCAGTTCGTTCCATCCGGGCGGGGCCCAACCCAGGCAGAAGCGCTCGACGATCTCCGGCGCCAGTCCCCGCCGCGCGATGTAGTCACGAGCGGCCTGCCCGGCGGGCCGGGCGAGGGTCTGCCGGAAGAAGGCCGCGGCCATGGCGTGCATCTCCAGGCACTGTCCTTTGGACAGGGCCCCTGCAGGCTGGTACGAAGGGCGCCGGCGGGTCTCCAGACCGGCCTCTCGCGCCAGGGCCTCCACGGCCTCGCCGAACTCCAGGCCGTTGATGGCCCGGTAGAACTCGATGACGTCGCCCGAGGCCTGGCACCCGAAACAATAGTAAAAGCCACCTTCCGGATTGACCGAGAAGGACGGCTTGGTCTCCTGATGGAAGGGGCACGGGGCCACCAGCCTGGTACCGGCCGGACGAAGCTCCACGTGCCTTCCGATCACGTCCTCAATGCGCAGGCGCGCCTTGATCTGCGCGATGAGTCCCTGGTCGAACGTGCTCATCAGGCTCCGTTTGCTGAAATTATCCCGCCAGAACCACCTTGGTCATGCCGTCGCCGCCTTCGTCCGCGTCTGCCAGACGGTACGAATCCACGGCCATGGAACGCTTCAGATGCTCGTGCACGACCTTGCGCATGACGCCGCTGCCCATACCGTGCACGATCTCAACCTCGCTCCGCCCGGCCAGCAGCGCCTTGTCCAGAAACCTGGCCAGCTCGGCCTCGGCCTCGTCTGCGCGGTAGCCCCGCAGGTCGAGGCGCAAGGGGGTGACCGGCGCGGGAGCGCTGCGGACCACGACCTTGCCGCCGTCGGTCTTGTCACGCTCCCCGGGCTGGACGTCAGCCAGGGAGACCCACAGGGACACGCCGCCCATGTCCAGGCGCACGCGTTCCTTTTTGCCGTCCACTTCCTGGACCTGGCCCTTTTTGTTCCAGGGCAGATAAAACAGGACCTGCCCCTGGGCAATGGCCTCGATGGAAAGTTTCTTGACCTCTTCCTCTTCGCCCCGCGTCTGGGCCACGCCTTCCCGCAGCTGGGCCAGTTCCTTGAGGGCCTCCTTTCGTCCGCGCCGCCCTTCGCGCCACTCGCGCATGATCTCGCCGGCCGCCGTGCGCAGCTCGGTCTGCATGCGCGCTTTTTCCTGGTCCAGCTTTTCGAGCTTGCGGGCGAACTTGCGCTCGGCCTCCAGGGTGCGGGCCTTGAGCTTTTCGAGCTCGTCCTCCTTCTCCGCGGCCAGGCGGTTCAGGCGGTCGAAGACCTCTTCGGTGTTGCCGGCGTCCAGGTACAGGTACTCCTGGGCCCGGGCCAAAATGGAGTCGGGCAGGCCCTGCTCGCGGGCCACGTCCAGGGCGCGGCTGGCGCCGACCTGATCGTAGCCGAGCTTGAAGAGCGGCTTTCTGGTGTCCGGCGAAAAGATGACCGAGGCCGCGCGCACGCCCTCGCGGGACAGGCCGTAAGCCTTGAGGGCCGGGAAATGCGTGGCCACGCCGACCCAGGCGCCACGCTCGAGCAGGCCGTCGACCACGGCCTGGGCCAGGGCCGCGCCCTGGCTCGGGTCCGTGCCCACGCCGAACTCGTCGAGGACGACCAGGGTGCGCGCGTCGATGCGCGGCCAGATCTCGCTGAAATGGCGAATCTGGGCCGTGAAGGTCGACAGGCTCTGCTCGATGGACTGCTCGTCGCCCATGGACACGACGAAATTGTCCCACAGGGGCATGGTGCTGCCTTCGGCGGCCGTGACCGGCAGCCCGGCGTGGGCCATGAGGCCGAGCAACCCCAGGGTCTTCAGGCACACGGTTTTGCCGCCGGCGTTGCCGCCAGTGATGATCAGCACCTTCTGGCCCTCGTGCAGGACAAGGTCCACGGGCACGACGCCCTCATGGCCGAAGACGAGCAGCGGGTGGCGCGCTTCCGTGAGGTGCAGGGGCGCGTCGGGGGCCACGTCGACCACATGGGCGCCGGCCTTGGCGGCGAAGCGGCAGATGGCCAGGAGCCCGTCAAAGCGGACCAGTTCCGCGAAGGTGCGCTCGATGGCACCCTGCTCCGAGCGGATGAGTTCGCTCAGGAAGCGCAGGATCTTCTGCTCCTCGGCTCGCTCCTCCTGCTTGTGCTCCTGGAGGTCGTTGTTCAGTTCCACCAGGAAGAGCGGCTCGAAGTAGCACGTCTCGCCAGTCTGGGAATAGTCGTGGACGATGCCCTTGAGGCGCCCCTTGAAATTGTTCTTCAGTGCCAGGACGTAGCGGTCCGAGGAGATCGTCAGGAACTCGTCCTGCAGCATGAACTGCAGGTCCTTGTTCTGGAAGAAGTCCTGGACCTTGCGCGTGCACATCTGGTGCACGCGGCGGATTTCCTGGCGCACGGAGTAGAGCTCCGGCGAGGCCTCGTCGCGAATGGTCCCGTCCGGGCCCAAACAGCGCGACAGGGCCGACCACGTCTTGGGCGGCAGGGTCAGACCCGCGACCAGGGCGCTCAGGCCGGGATAGCGACCGGGGTCGGCGTCGCCCAGGCCGTCCAGCAGCTTGGCGGCGGCCCCCAGCATCTCGCGCACGCCGGCCAGGCCGTCCAGGTCGAGATAGGCCAGGGGGTTCTTCAGGAAAGCGAAGACGCCGGCCACGTCGGGAAATACGGAAAGATGCACGTCCCGACTGCCGCACAGATGCATGGTTTCGCGCACCAGGGACAGGCGCTCGGCGATGCGGACGGGGTCGGTATCGGGCAAAAGCGAAAGGCAGGCATCCCTGCCCGCCTCGCTGACCGCAAAATGCGAAAGGTGCTGCAGGACCTTGGGGAATTCCAGCAGCTGCAATGTTCTTGAATCCATAGGATTATGAAGAGAGTCTCGCCCGTACCAGGGCGCTCAGTTCCTTGCCGTCGATGCGGCCGGCGTATTCGGCCAGGATGGCGTTCATGACCCGGCCCATGTCCTTCATGCCGGAAGCGCCGAGGGCCTGGATGGTCGTCGTGACGGCCTCTTCCAACTCTGCGGGAGAGAGGGCCGTGGGGAGATAGGTGCGCAGAATGAGAAGCTCGCGCTCCTCGATTTCAGCCAGATCGACCCGACCCGCGGCTCGGAACTGGTCAATGGACTCCTGACGCTGCTTGACCTGCTTGGCCACGACGTCGAGAAGCTCATTGTCGGCCAACTCCCGCCGGAGTTCGACCTGCTTGTTCTTGACGGCTGCCTTGAGCATTCTCAAGACAGCCACCTCGTCAGTCCTCTTCGCCTTGAAAGCGGCAACGTAGTCCTTTTCAATGCGCTCGGAGAGACTCATTACATCACCTGAAGTTTACGGATCTTCTTCATCAGACGCTTCTTGGCCGCAGCTTCCTTCTTCTTCTTCTGGATGCTGGGCTTCTCGAAATGCTGACGCTTTTTCAGCTCGGAAAGGATACCGGCCTTCTCGACCTGCTTCTTGAACTTCCGCAGGGAGTAGTCAAACGTATCGCTGTCACCCATGTATACACCTGGCAAACGGATCACCTCCCGTTCTCGATCTTGGCTGCACTTCGTACCGTGCAGGAAATTGTGCTTCTTACGCAAAGCCGAAAGGCATGGCAAGAGAAATAAGCGCGAAAAAAAAGGGCGCCTGGGCGCCCTTGAAAAGCTCTGAAAATCAGGCGGCTACATCTTTTCCTTGATGGTCTCGGCGAGAGACTTGAGGATGACAACACCCACGCCGCTTCCGATAATGAACAGAACCGCGTAGAGAACTCCGAAAAAGATGGCATGGTCCGGCTGCCACCAGGGAAGATCCTGGGGCAGAGGGCTCTGAACAGTTTCCCCGTGCAACATAGCTCCCCCTTGTCGGACTTACTTGATGGCTTCTTTCAGTTCCTTGCCGGGGCGGAACTTGACGACCTTGCAGGCGGGAATCTTCAGTTCTTCGCCGGTGCGGGGATTGCGGCCGGTGCGAGCCTGGCGCTCTTCGACCACGAAGGTGCCGAAGCCGGTCAGGGTCATCTTCTTTTCAGTCACCAGGGTCTCCTGGACGGCCTTCAGAAATTCGGTAAGGGCACGCTCGGCGTTCGCCTTGGTCAATCCGGCCTTTTCCGCCATCTTGGCAACCAATTCAGCTTTCGTCATCAGTCTTCCTCCTTTGCAGTAATTCACCAAACGGACGCGGAGAGACTCTCCAGAAGCCTCATGCACCCCGCAGCCGTCAACATGTGGCACAACCAGCCTGATTCGAAAAAATCCCAGATGCGAATGCGCTTCTCCCTACTGGAAGAAAAGGACCATGTCCAGAGGCCTGAAGCCAAATACAGCCTTGGTTTCCGGCGCAAACGCCCAGAGCGCAGGCAAACAGAATTTCCAGGGCAAAGTCAAGTCTATTTTCCAAAAATACAGGCAATACCTACGTTCTCGGGCTTTTCGGGTCCCGCTCCCCCCCATTTCCGTACACGATCAACGGCGCCAGCCTGCGCAGCAGATCGGGGTCCAGGTCCTCGGGCCGAACGCGCCGGTCCACGCCCGCCTGCCCGCACCAGTCCTCGATGGCTTCGGACCAATACGTTTTGAGGATGGTGCCGAGCTGCTTGCGGCGTTGCTGAAACAGAACCTTGAGCAGGCGCGACAGGGCGGCGGCCTCCGCGAGGGCCGGATCCGGCCGTGGCCTGAAGCGCACGATGGCCGAGTCGACCTTGGGTCGCGGGGTGAAGACGTGCGGGGGGACGGTGAACACGTACTCGGCCCGCACGAAATTGCCGACCCAGGCCGAAAGGGCGCCGTAGGTCCGGCTCCCGGCCCGGGCCGTGAGCCGCAGGGCCACCTCCTTCTGGACCATGAAAAGCATGGTCTTCCAGGAACGGCAGCGGTGGACCATCTCCCAGATCATGGGCGAAGCCACGTTGTACGGCAGGTTGCCGACAAGGGTCAGGCCGGGCAGCCCGCCCGTACCCTCCCAGCAAAATTCGAGGCCGTCGGCGTGCACCACGCCGACGCGCGGAAACTCCTGCCGGATGAAGCGGACCAGGTGCGAGTCCTTCTCCAGGGCCATGACCGGCCCGGCGTGCCCGGCCAGAACGCTGGTCAGGGCGCCCCGTCCCGGGCCGATCTCCAGGACCGGGTCTGCGGGGCCGAGTTCGGCCGCGGCCACGATGCGACGGCATATGTTGGGGTCGGACAAGAAATTCTGCCCCAGGGACCTCTTGGGCTGGGAAAACCCGGAGCTAGCCACGGCGCAGCACCCGACGCTGGCGTTCCAGCTTCCGCATGGCGCGCCTGTCGTGAAAGATGCGCACGGCGCGCAGGGTGATGAAATAGGTCGCGATGGACATGGGGATGCCGGCGATGGTGCCGCCCAGGGTGGTGATGAGCAGCCATTGCCAACCGCGCTGCAGGAGTTCCAGCAGAGGCAGATGAATGAATTCGGCGATGCTCAGGGGCGTGACGTCAACGGGCACGAAGACCTTGCCGAGCAGGTAGAAGAGGGGAAAGACGATGGCCCAATTGAACGGATTGCTCCACCACGTGCCGAGGGCCGCGGCGATGACGTTCCCCCGCAGCAGCAGGGCCAGGGCCACTGCGATGGCCATCTGCAGAGACAACAAAGGCAGGGCCCCGGCGAAGACACCCAAGGCCAGGCCCAGGGCGATGGATTCGGCCGGCGCCTTGATGCGCACGATGCGGAGGTAGGTGTAGCGGCTCAGGCGAGCTATCTTGACCCAGATTCTTTCCATGGACTCACATAAAAAAAGGCGGCCGGGAGACCCGGCCTGCCTTCATGAGGACGAGGGTATGACTGCTGCGGCCGGTCTATTGCCGCCTTCAGCAGGTTGTCAATGCATTTCGCGACACGCCCCTTGCGAAAAAGCGGCCGCTCGGCGGGACAGGCCGTCCTGCCCCGCTCACCCCTATTCCACCGGGGGAGTGAAGACGCGGGTGGCCATGTCGCGGTCCATCATGAACAGCCCCCCGCCGTTAGAGCCGACCAGGCGCAGCTTCTGCACGACCTCGTTCACGCTGTCCTCCTCCTCGACCTGCTCCGCCACGAACCAGTTCAGAAAGTTGGCCGAGGCGTGATCCTTCTCCTTGATGGCCAGGTTCATGAGGTCGTTGATGCGGCCGGTGATGTAGGCCTCGTGCTGCTGTGCCGCCTCCATGGCCGCCAGGGGGCTCTCCCACTCGAACTGGGGCTTGTCGATGGCGCCGAGCGTCACGCGCCCGCCGCGCTCCGCGACGTACCTGAAGAACTTCATGGCGTGGAACGACTCCTCCTGGTTCTGGACGGTCATCCAGTTGGCGAAGCCGCTCAGATTCTTGTCCTGGAAGTAGGCCACCATGGCCAGGTAGAGGTAGGCGGAGAACATTTCCGCGTTGATCTGATCGTTCAGGGCTTTTTCCATCTTGGGACTGAGCATGGGTCACCTTCCTCGTAATATGGAGTGTAGTGTGATGTGTTGAAGACGAATTACAGCAGCTTTTTCACGGCATCGAGCACCGCGGCGTAGTCGGGTTCGTGGGTCACTTCCGGCACGACCTGCACGTAGGCCACCTTCCCCGCCGCATCGACCACGAAAATGGCCCGGGCCAGGAGACGCAGGCCGTCAATGAGCACGCCGTAGGCCTGGCCGAAGGATGCGGCCTGGTAGTCGGAGACGGTCTGCACGTTGGCCACGCCGGCATTGCCGCACCAGCGCTTCTGGGCGAAGGGCAGGTCCATGCTCACGGTCAGCACCTTGACCTTGTCGCCGAGGGCCTGGGCCTCCTGGTTGAAGCGACGCGTCTCCATGTCGCAAACCGGGGTGTCCAGGGACGGGACGGCGGAAATGATGGCCACCTTGCCTTTCAGGGCGGCCAGGGACACGGGGCCCAGGTCGTTGTCGACCACGGAGAAATCCGGGGCCGCCATGCCGGAGGTGATCTCGGGGCCGACCAGGGTCAGAGGGTTGCCCATGAACGTCACGACGTTATCTCTCTTGATCATTGCTTGCTCCCGTTGTTGCGCTCCGGTGCGTCCCGCATGGTCCGAGGGGGCTTCCGGGGCCGATTGATAATAGTTTGCTTTCTAATATCTACGGGCTCATGCGCAAGGGGGGGAAAGCCACTTTGTTCGAAATTTGCCGGCCGGACGGGCCGGTTTTCACGTCTGGCCAACGGCCTCGCCCCCTGCTACATCGCCCCCATGCATTCTCCCCGACTGGTTTTCCTCGGACTGGACGGCCTGCCCTGGTCCCTGGCCGGCACACTGTGCGCCCAGGGGCTGCTGCCGAACCTCTCGGCCGTCGTCGCCTCGTCGCACTGCAAGGCCATTTCCGCCGAGCTGCCCGAACTCTCGCCCGTGAACTGGACCAGCATGTTCACCGCAAGCCCCCCGGGCCATCACGGCGTCTTCGGCTTCACGCACATGGACCCGCAGAGCTACGAACTGCGGTTCACGGATTTCACCCATGTGCACGGTCCGACCATCTTTGAACGGCTGGCCGAAGCAGGGCTCTTCTCCAAGGTCGTGAACATGCCCAACCTGGCCCCGGTGCGGCCCATGCGGGCCGTGCTTGTGGCGGGCTTCCCGGCAAGCGCCCTGGAAGGCGCCGTGCATCCCCCGGCCCTGGCGGGCATCCTGGCCGACCACGGCTACACGGTCGAGGCCGACACCGTGCGCGGGGCCACGGACCCGGCCTTCCTGCTGGAGGAACTGCACCGTACCCTGGCCTGCCGGGAAAAGGCCCTGGAACTCCTGTGGCCGGACATGTCCTGGGATCTTTTCTTCCTCGTGCTGACGGAAACGGACCGTCTGGGGCATTTCCTCTTCCCGGCCCTGACGGAGCCCTTCCATCCCTGGCGTTCCGAGGCCCTGCGCTTCATGGCCGCCTGGGACCGGCTCGTCGGGAGGGTGCTTGGCATGTACGAGGCCCTGCCTGGGCCCAAACGCCTCGTGATCATGGCCGACCACGGCTTCACTTCCCTCGTGCAGGAAGTGGACCTCAACGCCTGGCTCGCGGAGCGGGGACTGCTGCGCCTGTCCCGCCCGCCCGGCAGCGAATGGGACACCGACGCCATCGACCCCGGCGCCAGGGCCTTCGCCCTTGACCCGGGGCGCATCTACCTGCACACGAAGGGGCGATTCGCCCGCGGCACGCTGACACGCGCCGAGGGCGAACGGCTCGTGCCGGAACTCATGCGGGCCCTGTCCGGGCTGACCTGGCACGGGCGCAGGGTCGTCCGCAGCGTCCTGCGCGGGTCAGACCTCTACCACGGCCCCCAGGCCCACCTGGCCCCGGACCTGATCCTGATTCCCGAGGCCGGTTTCGACCTCAAGGGCAAATTCGGCAGGTCTGGCGTCTTCGGACACTTTGGACGCCAGGGCATGCACACGGCCGACGACGTGTTCTTCTACGACTCCATGGGCGCGGGAGCCCGCACGCCCACGGACGTCGGCCGCCTGATCCTCGAACATTACGGCCTCCCCGCCACCATCCTGGAAAACTGAGACCCATGCGCATCGACTACGAAAACGATCTCAACCCGGCCCAGTACGAGGCCGCCACCACCCTGGACGGCCCGGTCCTGGTCATCGCCGGCGCTGGCTCGGGAAAGACCCGCACCGTGGTCTACCGCCTGGCGCGTCTGGTGGAGTCCGGCGTCTCCCCCTTTGAAATCCTGCTGCTGACCTTCACCCGCAAGGCCTCGTCGGAAATGCTGCACCGCGCCGAGGCGCTCCTGGGCCACCAGGGCCTGGGCGGCGTGCGCGGCGGCACCTTCCACGGCTTCGCCTACTCCCTGCTCAAGCAGTACGCGGGCCTGCTGGGCTTCGAACGCGGCGCCACGGTCATGGACCGCGGCGACGGCGAGGACATCCTGGGCCAGGCCAAGGACCGCCTGCGCATCGGCCGCGGGGACCGCAAGTTCCCCAAGCGGGCCACGATCCTGGGCCTGTACAGCAAGAGCCGCAACAAGGAGCTGCCCCTGTCCCAGGTCCTGCGCCAGGAGGCCTACCACCTCGGAACCTACGAGGACGACCTGACCCGGCTCATCGAGGAGTACGAGCGCATCAAGGCCGAATGCGGCCTGCTGGACTACGACGACCTGCTCTTCCTGCTGGAGCGCCTGCTGAACGACCACCAGCACGTGCGCGAGGCCGTGACCTCGTCCATCTCGCACATCATGGTCGACGAGTACCAGGACACCAATCTGGTCCAGGCCCGACTGGTGCGTCTGCTGACCAAGCCGGGGGACGAACGGCCCAACGTCATGGCCGTGGGCGACGACGCCCAGTCCATCTACGCCTTCCGCGGCGCCAACGTGAAGAACATCCTGGACTTCCCGAAGACATTTCCCGGCGCCAGGGTCGTCAAGCTGGAGCAGAACTACCGCTCCACCCAGCCCATCCTGGAACTGACCAACGCCATCCTCGACGGCTTCCGCGAAAAGTTCTGCAAGCGCCTCTTTTCCGAGCGCACGGACTCGCGTCTGCCCGAGCACGTCCTGCCCTTCTCGGACCGCAGCCAGGCCCGCCTGGTCACGGCCAAGATCGCCGAACTGACCCGCACCCACCCACTGGACCAGATCGCCGTGCTCTTCCGGGCGGGGTATCAATCATACCATGTCGAAGTGGAGCTGAACAAGATCGCCCTGCCCTTCCGCAAGTACGGCGGCATCAAGTTCTCCGAGGCGGCGCACATCAAGGACGTGCTGGCCTGCCTGCGCCTGGGGCTGAACGCCTCGGACCTGCCGGCCTGGCAGCGGGTGCTTGGCAACGTGCCGGGCATCGGGCCCAAGAGCGCCCAGAAGATCCACCATGCGGCCATGATCAACGACCAGGCGTTCCTCAAGGCCCAGCGGACCAAGAAGCCGGAACTGGACGAACTGCTGCGCGTGCTGGACACCCTGCGCACCCAGGTCATGCGGCCCTCCACGGCCATCACCTTCGTGCTCGACTACTACCTGCCCGTCATGAAGGAGCGGTTCCCCGACGACTACCCGCGCCGCGAGGCGGGCCTGGAGGAGCTGACCCAGATCGCGCTGGGATACGACGACATACCCTCCTTCCTGGGCGACCTGAGCCTGGACAGCCCCGACGCCGAGGAGGCCCGCGGCCAGGCCGTGACCCTGTCCACGGTGCATTCGGCCAAGGGGCTGGAGTGGGACGCAGTGCTGGTCATCGACTTGGTCGAGGACCGCTTTCCCTCGCGTCACGCCATGAACGACAACGACGATTTCGAGGAGGAGCGGCGCCTCTTGTACGTGGCCTGCACCCGGGCCCGCGACAGCCTGACCCTCTTCTCCCCCGAGACCCTTTACAGCCGGGAACTCGCGGCTACCACCCCTGCCCGGATCAGCCCCTTCCTGCAGGACATACCCTCCCACCTGATGTCCCGCTACCGGGAGCAGTTCACGGGCGGCGTCGGGCTGCAGACGGCCCCGTCGCCAAGGACGCCCCTCAGACCGCAGACGACCCCAACGCCCTCGACCTGCGCCGAGGACTTCCCCGGCCAGGAGCCGCCCCGGGCCAGGCCCGAAGGCCACACGCCGGTCCAGGGCACCTACGCCCGGCACAAGATCTTCGGCCGCGGCAAAGTCGTGCAGCGGGTGGAGCCCAACAAGTACAAGATCAATTTCCCCGGCTTCGGGCTCAAGCTCATCATCGAGGACTTCGTGGAACTGGAATGACGAAACGGGACGCCGGCCAGGCCGACGCCCCATTTCCGGCGGTCCGAAGGATTCTCCCCGTTCAGCAGACCATGGCCTTGACGTGGTCGAACAGGGCGTCGTCCTCGACCTTCTCGCCGAGCCGCTGAAAAATATCCTTCAGGGCCTGGCATTCCGTGGCGAAGATGTTCTCGTCCCCGATGCGCTCGTAGAGGCTCGTGGCCCGCATGACGTCCAGAACCTGCCGCTTGAGGCCCGAGAACACGGGCTCCACGCCCGCCTCCCTGAGCTGCCCCACCAGGCTTTGCAGCATCTCCTCGCCCGAAGAATCCAGGAAATTGATGGCGTCACCGACGACCAGCAGGTACTTGGCCTCGCAATGGTCGGCCACGGCCTTGAGCACCGCGTCCTCGAAATGCGCCACGTTGGCGAAATAGAGGGAGCCGTCGAAGCGCAGGACCGTGACCCTGTGTGACGTGGCCAGGCCGGGATGGACGTGCACGTCGCGCAGGGTGCCGTCGGCGTACCGCCCGAGGATGGCCACGCGCGGGGACATGGTCCGGTACAGGTACAGACCGATGGACAGGACCGCGCCGACGATGACGCCCCGGTCCAGGTGCGGCGCGGCCAGGAGGGTCACGACGAAGGTCACGGCCGCGACCGCGCCGTCCCCGCGGTTGGCCCGCCAGGTGTGGACGAAGGCGTGGGGGGTCAGCAGGCCGACGACGGCCAGGATGATGATCACGGCCAGTACGGCCTTGGGCAGATGGTAGAGCCAGGGCGTAAAGAAGAGCAGGGTCACGGCCACGAACAGGCCGTTGAAGACCATGGCCAGTCCGGTCCTGGCCCCGGCCTGGAGGTTGATGGCCGAGCCAGTGAAGGAGCCGCAGGCCGGATAGGCCTGGAAGAACGAACCGCCGATGTTGGCCAGGCCCTGCCCGATGAGCTCCTGGTTGGGGTCGATGTGCTGCCTGGCCTTGCTGGCCATGGCCTTGGCCATGGAGATGGACTCCATGAAGGCCACCATGGCGATGATCAGAGCCGCGGACAGGAGCTGCAGCGCCGCGTCGAGATTCATGGCCGGGAGCTGCAGGGACGGCAGCCCCGCCGGCACCGAGCCCACCACCTCGCCGCCGCCCGCGAGCTTCATGACGCCGCCGTCGATGGCCTTGATGTGCCAGGCCCGTCCGTCGGGCACCACGTCGCCGGGCACCTCCCCCTCCTCATACAGGGGCCCCGAGTCCATGCCTTCAGGACGCACGAAACGCAGCTGACGCACGCCGCGCAGCAGTTCGTTGTGCCGCCGCTCCAGGGAGCGCATGTCCAGCCTGGCCAGTTCGACCTGATGCCGCAGGCCGGCCGCGGCCCAGACCTGCCCGTCCTTGTCCGCCTGACGCTGGCGGGCGGAGGTGTCGGCGATGAGCGCGGCCACCTCCTTCATGCGTCCGCTCGTCGCCTCATATTCGGCGACCAGTCCGCGGGCCTGGGGCGTGACGATATCCTCCAGGACGGCGCCGCTCTTCTTGTCGTACCCGACCAGGGCACTGACCAGCGTGGCAATAACCACGGCCACGAGGACGCCGGCCTTGGACAGTGCGGGAACCCTCTTCAGCCCGAGAAGCAGGGTCAGGCCCAGCAGAGCCATGCCCAGGGTGGGCAGATGCGTGTGGGAGACGAGCCGCAGCATCTCCCAGATATCCTTCAGGAAAAAGTCGCTGCGCCCCTTGGGGATGCCCAGGATCAGATCCAGCTGGGACAGGCCGATGATGATGGCCGCGGCGTTCATGAACCCGAGGATCACGGGGTGGGACACGAAATTGACGATGGTCCCGAGCTTGAGCACGCCCAGCAGCAGCTGGATGAGGCCCACGAGGAAGGTCAGCAGCAGAGCCAGGCCAATGTATTCCGGGGTGTTGGACACGGCCAGGGGCGTGACCGCGGCGGCCGTCATGAGGGAGACGATGGCCACGGGCCCCGTTGCGAGCTGCCGGGACGACCCCCACAGGGCGCCGACGATGGCCGGCACGAAGGCGGTGTAGAGGCCGAAGTAGAGGGGCAGGCCCGAGAGCTGGGCGTAGGCCATCGCCTTGGGCACCAGGATCAGAGCGCCGGTGATGCCGGCCATGAGGTCGGCCCGCACCGTCAGCATGGACAGGGGAAACCACGCCAGAAAGGGAAAGAAGCGCAAAAGCCTGATCGACATGAGACTGTTCCTTGCCAGATTATTCGAAAAAGAGGCCAGGCCCCTGAAACGCACCTGCAGACCTCTTCTGAAAACTTTCCTGTTGAAGACGGAGCCTGTTCAAAATTCGTTCTGGCAAGGCGCTCCCCGATTCCGGAGGGCGAAGTGTAGCCGTCTACATGAGCCCTCAGGAATCGGGGAGCAACGCAGTCCAGAACGGATTTTGGACGGGCTCCTAGGCAGTGACCACCAGCACGGCGCAGTGCGCCCAGCCGCAGACCTCCTTGGTCACGCGGCCCGTGAACATCCTCGGCAGCCGACTGCCGTTGACCCCGCCGATCATGATCATGTCCACCCCGCGCTCCTCGGCGGCCCGGACGATGACGTTCGAGGGGTGCCCGACGTCGGCCACGGCTTCGAACTGCAGGTGCGGCCACTTCTCCCGGCCCCGCGCGCAGACGTCCTCGACCATCTTGCGGGCCGCGCCGAGGCCGCTCTCGCGTCTGGCCACGGCCACGAAGGTCAGACGCTGCAGGGTCACGCAGCACATCCCCAGGCTCAGGGCCTCCTCCACGGCCAGCCGGCTGCTCGGCGAATCCTCCACGGCCACGAGGACATGCGTCCCGGTCAGCAGGGAATCCTTGGGCAACACGAGGACCATGGGGAAACCCAGGCCGATGACCTTGGAGGTCATGCTCCCGACCATGAGGTACAGCCGGCCGGCGCGGCCGTGGCGGCCCATGAGGATGACGTCCGCCCCGCGCATGCGCGCCTGTTCGACGATGGCGTGCTCCGGAACCGACGACCCGACGACCACGGTCTCGCACTCCACCCCGCTGTCCCTGGCCATCCTGCGGACTCCCTCCATGTAGGGCGCGATCTCCTGCTGCCTGCGCGTGACCTTGGAATTGGCAGACTTCAGGGACTCCGTGTCGATCCTGACGACATGCAGCACGACGACCCTGGCCTGGCAGGCCTGCCCGAAAAAGACGGCCTCCTGGACGGCGCCGTCGCTGTAGTTCGAGCCGTCTGTGGCCAGCAGCAGGGTTTTGGCCTCGCCCAGGAGACTGGTGGAGAAGCGGTTCATGCGCGCTCCGGGTTGCGGTTAGGTCTTGTCAAGACGCTACCACCCGCGATGCCCCAATACAAGCGTCGTTCGGAAATGCACGACGCCCTGCGCCGGCCCATCCGGAAATAAGCCAGGTGTTTGACTGGCCGTTACACGGACGGTAGGTTCAGACTGACCAGCGAAAACATCCACCAAGGACCGTACATGAACCCCAGCATCGTCGGCATCGTCCGCTCCCATCTGCGCACCCGCGAGGAATGTCCCAAACACGGGGACACGGCCCTGCCCCCGGTCTGGATCGAGATCATGCCCGAATTCGAACCGGCGGCCACGGACCTCCAGATCGGCGACGCCGTCGTCGTGCTGACCTGGATGCACCAGGGCGACCGCTCCGTGCTGCGCTGCCACCCCCGGGGCAATCGCGACCTGCCCATGCGCGGCATCTTCTCCACCCGCTCCCCGGACCGGCCCACGCCCATCGGCCTGCACAACGTGCACATCACCGGACGCGAAGGCCTGCGCCTGCAGGTCCATCCCCTGGAAGTCATCGACGGCACGCCCGTCATCGACATCAAGCCGGACAACTCCGCGGACCCCGGCCGGGAGGAATTCCCCTCCCTGGTCAACCCGGACACCGGGCGGGCCATCATCGAGGCGGGCCGCGACGGCTGGCTGCGCGGGCTCTTCGCCGGGTTCAACGGCAACATCAGCGTGCGCCAGGGCTCCCGGGTGGTCATCACCGCCACGGGCAGCGCCAAGGGCCACCTTTCGCCCCGGGACTTGGCCGTGGTCGATCTTGAGAGCGGCGACGCGCTGTCGTCGGCACAGGCATCTTCGGAGCTGTCCGTGCACCTGGAAATCTACCGCAACCAGCCGGCGGCCCAGGCCATCGTGCATACCCACCCCCCGAAGCTCATCGCCCTGTCCCTGCGCGGCAAGGGTTCCCTGTTGCAGCTGCCCCTCTACGAAGGGCAGGTCTTCGCCACCAAGCTGACCCGCATCCCGTCCGAGATACCCGGCACGCCGGAACTCGGGGAATCCGCGGGACAGGCCGCCCGCTATTTCCAGGCCGTGTTCATGGACGACCACGGCCTGGTCTGCTGGGGCGGGAGCATGACCCAGGCCCTGGGCCTGTCCGAGGAACTGGAGAGCCTGGCCGCCATCGCCCTGGCCCGCTGAAGGCGGAGCCGGGGCGATGGCCCCGGAAAGGACGCTTTTTTGCTTGCCAACGGAGCGCACGTCGTCTATTTACCCCGAGCATTTCCTCGCGGGGGAGCGTTCCCCCTATCCGCACGACCTTCTTGAGCTTCAGCCTCATCCGGTTCCACACGTTTCTGAAATGCGTTTTCCCCGTCTTGGACAGTCGGTCTCATGGTGCAGGCCCGGTTCCAGAGCCGGGCACTTTTGACCGCGTGGCCTCGGGCCCGCAAGGTATCATCATGACGACTTTTTCCGAATTGGGTCTGTCCGACCTGACCATCCAGGCTCTGTCCCGCAAGGGCTTCGAGGAGCCCACCCCCATCCAGATCAAGACCATCCCGGCCGTGCTGGCCGGCGAAAGCGACATCGTGGCCCAGGCCCAGACGGGCACGGGCAAGACCGCGGCCTTCGGCCTACCGCTGCTGGAACTCCTGGATCAGGACGCCCGCAAGGTGCAGGCCCTGGTCCTGGCCCCGACCCGCGAACTGGCCATTCAGGTGGCAGAGGAGATCAACTCCCTGCGCGGCGGCCGTACCGTCAGCGTGACCCCCATCTACGGCGGGCAGTCCATGGAGATCCAGCTGCGCAACCTCAGGCGCGGCGTGTCCGTGGTCGTCGGCACCCCGGGCCGGGTCCTCGACCACCTGCGCCGCGGCACCCTCGACCTCTCAAGCATCCGCTTCCTCATCCTCGACGAGGCCGACGAGATGCTGAACATGGGCTTTCTGGAGGACGTGACGGAGATCATGGAGCAGACGGCGGCCGAGAAGCGGACCATGCTCTTCTCCGCCACCATGCCCCCGGAAATCCTGCGCGTGGCCAAGAAATACATGGGCGACTACCAGGTCATCCGCGCCGCGTCCGAACAGCTGACCGCCACCCAGACCGACCAGATCTACTTCGAGGTGTCGGCGGCCGACAAGTTCGAGGCCCTGTGCCGCATCATCGACATGGAGGAGGACTTCTACGGGCTGGTCTTCACCCGCACCAAGGTCGACGCCGACGCCGTGTCCCAGCGCCTCATGGAGCGCGGCTACGACGCCGACACCCTGCACGGCGACATGTCCCAGAGCCTGCGCGAGAAGATCCTGGCCAAGTTCAAGAAGCGCCTGGCGCGCATCCTCGTGGCCACGGACGTGGCCGCGCGCGGCATCGACGTGCACGACCTGACCCACGTCATCAATTTCGACCTGCCCCACGACCCCGAGGCCTACGTGCACCGCGTCGGCCGCACGGGCCGCGCCGGCAAGGAAGGCATCGCCATCACCTTCATCACGCCGTCCGAATACCGCCGCCTGCAGTTCATCAGCAAGCAGGCCAAGACGGACATCCGCAAGGCGCGACTGCCCAAGGTCAGCGACGTCATCCAGATGAAGAAGGAGCGTATCCGGGCGGAACTGGCGGCCATCGTGGCAACGGAGCCGGAACTTGAATTTCTGGGCATGGCCCAGGAACTGCTTGAGCAGAGCAAGCCGCGCGAGACCCTGGCCGCCCTGCTGCAGCACATGTTCCAGGAGGAACTCGACGCCTCCAACTACCGCGAGATCGAGGACGCCTTCGTGGTCGACAAGAAAGGCAAGACCCGCCTCTTCGTCACCCAGGGCCGCAAGGACGGTCTGACCCCCAAGCGCCTGCTGACCTTCCTGGACGAGAACTGCCGCATCCCGTCGCGCAAGGTCTGGGACATCCAGATCATGGAGACCTTCGCCTTCGTGTCCCTGCCCTTCCAGGAAGCCGAGAAGGTGCTGTCCATGTTCAACCGCAAGGGCAAGGACGGCGGCTTCGTCTTCACCAAGGCCAAGGGGCGCCCGACCCCGCCGCCCGTCAGGAAATAGCCAGCAAGAAAGGCCGCGCCCCACAGCGCGGCCTTTCTTGTTTTCAGCCCCCCGACCCACCGTCGCAAGGTCGCCCTTACGCCAACCCGCATCACTGCTTCACGCCGTCCTCGAGATCGTACAGAATTCGCTCCTCGCTGCGGGAGTGTTCGTAGTCGACCCACCGGAACTCGGTCTGGTTCATGAGCCAGCGAATGACCTCGGCCTGCGAATGCGGCGTGCCGGGGTAGTCGACCACCTCGGAAAAGCGGTGCCCGAAGATCGTGATTTCCACGGCGATTTTCATGGGTCGCCTCCTCGTATTTTCAGTCAGATATGACCGGCAGCGCCTTCGGCAAGCATGAAAAAGCCGCACCCCCGAAAGGATGCGGCTCAAGCGGTCATGGGCAGGCGAAAGAACGCTAGCCCACGACGTTGTAGGCCTTGGGGGCAGCGCCGCAGATGGGGCACTTGTCGGAGGGCTGGCCTTCATGGATGTGTCCGCAGACGCTGCAGACGTAGTAGTCCACGGCTTCAAGGGCGGCCATCTTCTCGGCGGCCTTGGCGTACAGGTTGGCGTGGCACTCCTCGGCCTGGTTGGCGAAGCCGAAGTAGCGCTCGGCGGCTTTCTCGCCCTCGGCACTCGCGTCGGCGATCATGGCCGGGTACATGGACTTGAACTCGTGGGTCTCGCCGGCCACCGCCTCCTTCAGATTGTCGGCCGTGGAGCCGATGCCCTTCAGCAGGCGCAGATGGGCATGGGCGTGGATGGTCTCGGCCTCGGCGGCGGCGCGGAACAGCTTGGCAACCTGCGGCAGCCCCTCTTCGTCCGCCTTCTTGGCAAACGCCAGGTATTTGCGGTTGGCCTGGGATTCTCCGGCGAAAGCTTCCTTCAGGTTGTCGGTAGTCTTGCTCATCAGGTGTTACTCCTTATGGTTGCGTTGTTTATTATTAGTAAAAATTATCAAGAAGACCTCTAAAGAAATCATTCTGCGCTGGCAAGCAAAAATTTCAGCCCGTTGCCCTTTTCGCAAGCCAGTAGCGCAGGCCATGTCCTGCCATATCCCGCACAGAACGTCCTCCCTTTTCCGGGCTCGGACACATTTTGTGAAGTTTGAAATTTCCTTCTTGACGCCAAAGTGAACGATCGTTAACTAGCCGCCCATGGCAAAACGACTGACCACCACCATCCGCCGCGAACAGATCGCCGAAGCCGCCCTCGCCCTCGTGGCCGATCAGGGCGTCGGCGCCCTGACCGCGCGCAACGTGGCCCGGGCCGTGGGCGTGACCGCTCCGGCCCTGTACAGGCACTTCCCGGGGGGCAAGGCGGACATTCTGTCCAGCGTCCTCGACCTTCTCGACTCCGTGAAAAGCGAAGGCATCCGGATGGCCTTCGAGGAACCGGGCCCGCCCCTGGCCAAACTCCGCCGCTGCTTCGACCTGCATGTCAGCGTCATCGAGCGCTACCGCGCCCTGCCCATCCTCGTCCTCTCCGATTCCATCTGGATCGACGAACCGGACCTGAAGGCCCGCCTGGTGGAGAGCCACCGGCAGCAGCAGGCGCAGATCTCGGACATCGTCCGCGAAGGTCAGGCCGCCGGGGAGATCCGCCGGGACATCGACGCCGACCGCATTTTCGTCCAGTTCCTGGGGCAGTTCCTGACCATCGCCATCCTCTACAGCCGCCGGGGCGACATGATCGACCCCAAGGCCCAGGCCGAGGCCAACTGGCAGATGTTCCTGCAGGCCGTGGCCCCCTGATTGTATTACCGCATCATCACCTGTCACTCATAAATTTCATGCACCAGAACTTCAGGAAGGTACTCATGAAGAAGACACTCATCGCCATCGCCGTCATGGCCGCAGTCGGCCTCGGATATCTCGCCTGGCACAAGCCGTCCCAGGCCAACCAGCCGGCCGCGGCCCAAGCCAAGCCCGCCCCCGAGGTGGCCGTGGTCACCATGCAGGAGACGGACGTGACCCTGACCTCGGAACTGCCGGGACGGACCGCCGTCTACCAGGTGGCCGAAATACGGCCCCAGGTCGGGGGCATCATCAAGCAGCGCGCCTTCACCGAAGGCACGGAAGTCAAGGCCGGCGACCTCCTCTACCAGATCGACCCGTCCACCTACGAGGTGGCCGTGGCCCAAGCCAAGGCCGCCGTGGCCAAGTCCAAGGCCGAGCTCGAACCGGCCAGACTCAAGGCCGCGCGCTACCGCGACCTGATCCGCACCAAGGCAGTGAGCCAGCAGGACCATGACGAGGTCATGGCCGCCCTGGCCCTGGCCGAGGCCAACGTGGCCGCATCCCAGGCCCAACTCGACGCCGCGCGCATCGACCTGGAACGCACGCGGGTCACGGCGCCCATCGGCGGGCGCATCGGCCGCTCCTCCGTCACCGCCGGCGCCCTGGTCACGGCCAACCAGGCCCAGGCCATGGCCGCCGTGCAGCAGCTCGACCCCATCTACGTCGACCTGACCCAGTCCAACGTAGAACTGCTGCGCCTCAAGCGCGCCCTGGCCAGCGGCAGCATGCAGTCCGCCGGCGAGGCGGGCGCCAAGGTCAGTCTCATCCTGGAGGATGGATCGAGCTATCCTCTGCAGGGAACCCTGCAGCTGGCCGAGGCCAGCGTGGACCAGAGCACCGGCTCCGTGACCCTGCGCGCCGTCTTCCCCAACCCCGACCGCGACCTGCTGCCCGGCATGTATGTCCGCGCGGTCATCGAGGAAGGCGTGCTGGCCAAGGCCATGCTCGTTCCGCAGCAGGCAGTGGTCCGCAACGCCCAGGGCCATGCCATGGCCATGGTCGTGGACGCCGGCGAGACCATCGCCGCCCGCCCCCTGGAGCTGGACCGCGCCGTGGGCGGCGACTGGATCGTGCGCCAGGGCCTGGCCTCCGGCGACCGCGTTGTGATCGAAGGACTGCAGAAGGTGCGACCCGGCACGCAGGTCCGCGTCGCCCAGACCGCCAACTGATTCCGTCCCCCAATCAATAAACTCGCTCCCCGTTGCCCCGGCCCAGCCGGGGCGCGAACGGATTCCGCGCGCCCCAGCCGGAAAGAGAAGGAGATATCATGGCTCATTTTTTCATCAACCGGCCGGTCTTCGCCTGGGTTCTGGCCATCGCCACCATGCTGGCCGGCGTCCTGGCCATATCCGGCCTGCCCATCTCGCAGTACCCGCCCATCGCCCCGCCGTCCGTGTCCGTCAGCGCGACCTACCCCGGCGCGTCGGCCAAGACCCTCGAAGACTCGGTGACCCAGGTCATCGAACAGAAGATGAAGGGCATCGACAACCTCGACTACATGTCCTCGACCAGCGAGTCCTCGGGCCAGGCCACCATCACCCTGACCTTCAAGGCCGGCACCAACCCCGACATCGCCCAGGTCCAGGTCCAGAACAAGCTGCAGCTGGCCATGTCGCTCCTGCCGCAAGAGGTCCAGGCCCAGGGCGTGCAGGTCACCAAGGCCGCCAAGAACTTCCTGACCGTGCTCGGCTTCGTGTCCGAGGACGGCTCCATGACCAACGTGCAGTTGGCCGACTACGTGGCCGCCAACATCCTTGACGGCCTGAGCCGCGTGGACGGCGTCGGCGAGGTCACGCTGTTCGGCTCCCAGCACGCCATGCGCATCTGGCTCAACCCCGACCGGCTGCATACCTACAGCCTCACCCCCGCCGACGTGAGCGCCGCCATCAGGGCCCAGAACGCCCAGATCTCGGCCGGACAACTGGGCGGGCTGCCGTCGGTCCAGGATCAGCGCCTCAACTTCACGGTCACGGTCCAGGACCGTTTGCAGACTCCCGAACAGTTCAAGGAGGTCCTGCTGCGGGTCAACCCCGACGGGTCCACCGTGCGTCTGGGCGATGTGGCCAAGGTCGAACTCGGGCCCGAAAACGCCCAGGTCATATCCCGCTTCAACGGCCAGCCCTCGGCGGCCATGGCCATCAAGCTGGCCACCGGGGCCAACGCCCTGACCACGGTCCAGTCCGTATGGGCCTTCATGGACTCGATCACGCCCACCTTCCCGGCGGGCATGAAGGTCGTGGAACCCTTCGACACCACGCCCTTCGTCCGCATCTCCATCGAAGAGGTCGTGCGTACCCTGATCGAGGCCATGGTCCTGGTCTTCCTGGTCATGTTCCTCTTCCTGCAGAACTTCCGGGCGACCCTCATCCCGACCATCGCCGTGCCCGTGGTCCTGCTCGGCACCTTCGGGGTGCTCGCGGCTTTCGGCTACTCCATCAACACCCTGACCATGTTTGCCATGGTCCTGGCCATCGGCCTGCTGGTGGACGACGCCATCGTCGTGGTCGAGAACGTGGAGCGCATCATGCACGAGGACGGCCTGTCGCCAAAGGACGCCACGAAGCTGTCCATGACGCAGATTTCCGGCGCGCTGGTCGGCATCGCCCTGGTCCTGTCGGCCGTGTTCGTGCCCATGGCCTTCTTCGGCGGCTCCACGGGCGTCATCTACCGCCAGTTCTCGATCACCGTGGTTTCGGCCATGGTCCTCTCGGTGCTCGTGGCCCTGGTCCTGACTCCGGCCCTGTGCGCGACCATGCTCAGGCCCGCCAAGGCGGGACACGGCCGCAAAGGCTTCTTCGGCTGGTTCAACCGGTCCTTCGATCGCATGGCATCGGGCTACCAGGGCATCGTCGGCCACATGATCCGGCGCTGGGGCCGTTCGCTCATCATGTTCGCGTTGCTGCTCGGCGGCATGTTCTTCCTCTTCCAGCGGTTGCCCACGGCCTTCCTCCCCGACGAGGACCAGGGCATCCTTTTTGTGCAGGCACAGCTGCCCGTGGGCACCACCCAGGGGAAAACCCTCGAAGTCCTGGAACGCATCGAAAACCATTTCCTGCAGAAAGAGGAGAAAACGGTTCAATCCGTCCTCGGCGTCGCGGGTTTCAGTTTCGGCGGCAGCGGCCAGAACACGGCCATCTGCTTTATCCGCCTCAAGGACTGGAACGCGCGCAAGACCCCGGACCTGAAGGTCAAGGCCGTGGCAGGCCGGGCCATGGCCGCGTTCTCGCAATACCGCGACGCCCAGGTTTTCGCCTTCGCGCCACCGGCGGTGCTCGAACTCGGCAACGCCGCCGGGTTCGACTTTGAACTGCAGGACATGGCCGGCCTTGGCCACGACAAGCTCATGGCGGCGCGCAACCAGCTTCTCGGCATGGCCGCCCAGCACCCGGACCTGGCCATGGTCCGGCCCAACGGCCTTGAGGATACGCCCCAGTACCGCATCGACATCGACTGGGACAAGGCCAGCGCCCTGGGTCTGGCCGTGTCCGACGTGACCGGCGTCATCGCCGCGGCATGGGGCAGCTCCTACGTCAACGACTTTCTGGATAAGGGCCGCGTGAAGAAGGTCATCATGCAGGGCGAGGCGCCCTACCGCATGATGCCCGAGGACATCGGCCGCTGGCATGTACGCGGCAAGTCCGCCCAGATGGTGCCCCTGTCGAACATTGCCACGGCCCACTGGAGCACGGGTTCGCCCCGCCTGGAGCGCTACAACGGCGTCCCGGCCATGCAGATCCTCGGTGCCCCCGCCCCAGGCAAAAGCTCGGGCCAGGCCATGGCCGCCATGGAAGAACTGGCCGGAAAACTGCCCGAAGGCATCGGCTACTCCTGGACGGGCCTGTCCTTCCAGGAACGCCAGGCCGGATCCCAGACCGTGCTGCTCTACAGCCTGTCCATCCTGGTGGTATTCCTCTGCCTGGCCGCCCTGTACGAGAGCTGGAGCCTCCCGGCATCGGTCATCCTGGTCATCCCCCTCGGCGTGGTCGGGGCCCTGGCCGCCGTCAGCCTTCGGGGCCTGAGCAACGATGTCTACTTCCAGGTCGGCCTGCTGACGACCATGGGCCTGGCGGCCAAGAACGCCATCCTCATCGTCGAGTTCGCCAAGAGCCTGGCGGAGTCCGGCATGGACCTCGTGCAGGCCGTCGTCGAGGCGGCCCGCCAGAGACTTCGCCCCATCATCATGACCTCCCTGGCCTTCGGCCTGGGCGTTCTCCCCCTGGCGCTGAACTCCGGCGCCGGATCGGGCGGACAGAACTCCATCGGCACGGGCGTCATCGGCGGCACCATCGCCTCCACCATCCTGGGTTCCCTGCTCGTCCCGGTCTTCTTCGTCATCGTGGCGAAGCTGGGCATCTCCCGCAGGAACCCCAAGAACGCCATGTCGCGCGTCATCATTCCCAGCGGAGGCGAAGCATGCGAAGAATAATCCTGACCCTGACCCTGCTCCTTGCAGCCGGGTGCGCCACCATGGCCCCGGACCGCGAACGACCCGAGGTGAACCTGCCCGCGACGTGGGCGGCCGCCAAGGCCGACGCAGGCACGACGCCGTCCGACATCAACGAAACCGGCTGGCGGGAGGTCTTTGCGGACCCCGCCCTGCAGAAACTCATCGAAACGGCCCTGCGGGAGAACAGAGACCTGCGCCAGGCCGTGCTCGCCCTGGACAAGGCCCGCGCCCAGTACGGAGTTGTCCGGGCCGACAGCCTGCCCAACATCGACGCCTCGGGACGGAACTCCAACACCCGCTCCCCGGGCGACCTACGCGGCGGCATCGAGGGCATCGACCGGCAATGGGCGGCGGGACTCGGCGTCTCCTCCTTCGAACTGGACCTGTTCGGGCGAATCAGAAGCCTGGAAGACAAGGCCCTGGAGGAGTACCTGGCCACTGAAGAAGCGCGCCGCGCCGTGCACATCACCCTGGTCTCCCAGGTGGCCAGGACCTACCTGACCCTGGCCGGCGACCGCGAGGCCCTGGACCTGGCCCGTGAAACCCGGCAGAGCCGCCAGGCCACCCTGGCTCTGACCCTGGCCAGGATCGCAAACGGCATGGCCACGGACCTGGAACGCCATCAGGCCGAGGAGGCCGTGGCCGTGACCCAGTCCGAGGAAGCCCGCCTCACGGCCCAAGTGGCAATGGACGAGAATGCCCTGGCCGTGCTCACGGGGCGCCCCGTGGCCGAACTGGACCTGCCGGCCAGAGCCGTTCGCGACGTGGCCATGGACGCCGCCGTGGCCCCGGGCCTGCCGTCGGAACTGCTGGCCCGTAGGCCGGACATCCTGGAGGCCGAGCATCGCCTCTGGGCCGCCGGCGCCCAGATCGGCGCGGCCCGGGCCGCCTTCTTCCCGCGCATCAGCCTGACGGGCAGCATGGGCTACGCGAGCCTCGAACTCCACGACCTCTTCGACGCCGCGGCCCGGACCTGGACCTTCATCCCGAGCATCTCCCTGCCCATCTTCGACGCCGGCCGGAACAAGGCCAACCTGAAGGTGGCCGAGGCAGACCGGCAGATCAGGGTCGCTGCCTACGAACTGGCCGTGCAGAACGCCTTCCGCGAGGTATCCGACGCCCTGGCCAAGAACGAAGGGTTTGAAGGACAATCCCGGGCTCAGGCCCAGCGCGTGGCCAGCGCGGGGCAGAGCCGCATCCTCGTGGACAAGCGCTACGAAGCCGGTCTGGAGAGCGCCTTCGCCGTGCACGACGCCGAGCGCACCCTCTTCTCGGCCCGCCAGGACCTCCTGGCCGCGCGCCTGGCCAAGCAACTGGCCGTGGTCGAACTCTACGCCGCTCTTGGCGGCGGCTGGGAGGAAGGAGGGGCCGAGACATCGGTCCAGTGAGGAAAGCATTCACCAAAAAATCCAACAAAAAAGGCGACCTGCAGGTCGCCTTTTTTGTTGGGTGAAGTCGTGACGCGTCAGCGTTCCGTCAGAAATCCAACGTACGCCTCGGACAGGGCAAGGACCCGCCGCAGGCTGTCCGGGGAACCGTCCCGGTTGGAGACGTGGGCCGCGCAGTAGCCGCTCAGGGGGCGAAGCGAAGGCGAGACGCGCTGCCACTCCAGAGCCTGCCGCACGGGATCGGCGCAGGCGGCCAGGCTGCGCAGAAAGCGCGCCCCCTGTACGGCCATGACGCGGGCCAGGGCGCCGTGCTCACGGCGCAGGGCATCGGCGGCCAGGCGGCACCCGGCCTCCGTGCCGATGTCGAAGGCGTGCATCCAGAAGGCCCTCCAGTACGCGCCGACGGCCTGACTGGCCCGCGGTCGGATGGAGAGCGGAGAAAGGTGGTACAGCCCATCCCGTCGGCCCGACACGAAGAGTTCAAGGCCGGGCAACCGCATGGCGGCAAGGCGATCCGCTGGTCCGCGCAGGGCCGCATCGAGCAGCCGCGCGACTCGCGCCGGGCGGAAGGGTTCATGGCAGCGCGGGCTGTCGAAGCGACAGCGCCAGCAGCCCACGCAGTCGCGGGAGCTGCGCAGGACAAGGTGGCCCGGCTGGTACGGCCCCGTCTCCCAGGCGTGGACCGGACCCATGGACAGGTTCAGGACCCGCAGACCCGTCCAGGCCGCCAGGTGCATGGGCCCCGTGTCGGGCGTGACCATGGCCGCCAGGCGCTGGCCGAACAGGGCGAACCGGTCCAGCCCCAGGGCGCCGCAGGCGCTGGCCACGGGCCGCCCGGCCAGACGGCGCACCTCGCGGCCGAGTTCCACTTCGGCCGGTCCGCCGAGCAGGACGGGCGTCAGCCCGCGCTTCTCGACCGCCCCCACCAGTTCCGCCCAGAACCGGGCCGAGGGCCGCTTGTCCGGCTCGCTCGCGCCGAGGAAAAGCCCCACTTGGCGCACGTCCGCCGGCATGGCGCGCGGCCTGGGCCAGCTCGTCGCGGCCATGACGCCCGGCGGGATCACGTCCAGGGCGTTCAGATCGGCCCAGTGAAACCGATTGTGACGGTTGTTGTGCGTCAGGGACAGACGGTATTCCTGCCAGGCGCCGTTGACGCGGACGACCCCGTCCCGCGCATACCCGCCGACAAGCGCGTCGGACTGCAGGCGCCCCGCCAGCTCCATGCTCTGGGGCCGGTGGCTCAGGTTCAGGACCAGATGAAACTTCTCGTGCAGCACGGCCTCGGCCTGGCCGTACCCCAGATAGCGCACGCCGGGGCTCAGGCGCGCCAGGGGGCCGGCGAAGGCGGGTTCGGCCATGACCCAGACCGGGTGGCCGGGAAACGCCCGCCCCAGCCACAAAAAAAGCGGGAAGGACAGGATCAGGTCCCCCATGCGCTGCATCTGGATGACGAGGATGGGCCTCTTCACGGCTTACCCGTAAATCTCGCGCATGGTCCGCGCCAGGGATGCCAGGCGCAGGTCGTAGGTGTGCTCGGCCAGGATACGGCTGCGCGCCGCCTCCGTGACCTTCCGCCGCGCGTCGTCGCGGGCCAGGTAGTGGCGCACCAGGTCCGGAATTTCCTCGGGATCGCCGTAGCAGACAATTTCGCGGCCGGGCTCGAAGAGATCCTCCATCTGGCGACGATGGTCCGTGAGCAGGAAGCCGCCGCACACGGGCACGTCGAAGACGCGCTGGTTGACGGCGCCCTTCATCTGCTGGCTCGTGCAGTTGAAGTTGACACGCGTGGCCGGGTAGAACCGGGGCAGATCGTCATAATAGTTGAGTTCGCGGTGATAGGTCCAGCCGCCCTTGGGCAGCAGTTCATGCCAGCCCGGGTCCCCGACCAGCATGGGATTGAAGGGCAACAGGCATTCCACCCGCTGCAGGCGGTAGAGCAGGGTCGCCTGCCAGGTGACCAGGGTCTCGAAGGCCAGCCGCGTGTCCGCGTCGGGCAGGGACCGGAACAGCGCGGCATGGCCGGGCCGCTCAAAGTCGAGAAAATCCCCGACGGACAGGAGGCCGCTCTCCATGAAGGCGCGGCCGAGATCCGCGACGTCGCGCGCGAGCGCGTCCGGTAATGCGTACCGTTCGAGCTTGGCCCGCACCTTGTGCACCATGGAGTTGCCGACGAAGGCCACTTCGCGCACGGGCCTGGTGTCCGGCGCGAAGGCGAAGCGGTGCGGGTCCGTGGCCAGGGGCAGGTAATGCACGCGCCCGAAGCCCTGGGTCTTCAGGGACGCGATGTTGTCCGCGTCCCAGGTGAAGAGCGTGACCCAGTCCGAGGAGAGATTTTCGTAGATGTAGAGAATGAGATGGGGGTTGTCGACGAACCACGAGGCCAGGGGCAGCTCGAGCCGGGCCAGGAGGCCGGTCAGGATTCCCTCCTTGTCCACGCCGAGGTGGTTGATGGTCAGCACGAAGTCGGGGCGGAAGACCAGGATTTCCGCCAGCATGCGCTCCACGAACTCCTGGCTGCCCACCTCCTGGCTGGGCAGCTGCACGAAGCAGGTGGCGTAGCCGAGGCGCGTGCAGGCCGCCTGCAGTTCGCCCATCAGAAAATAGGAGCTCGTCAGCAGGAGCACCCGCAGCTCGGGCGAACGAAACTTGGGGTAGCGCGCCCGACCCCAGAAATCGACCTTGCGGGACAGTTCGAGCCGTTCGGCCAGGACGCGGTACAAATCCGGACGCAACCGGGCGTAGAAGGGGTCGAGGACCGGGGCGAAGGGCAGGCCGCCGTGGCCGAGCTGCCAGCGGGTCAATGCGGCCAGGACGGTTTCTGGGTCGAGCTCGTCGATCCACAGCACCCGGGAGTCGCCCCGCCATTGCTCCCGCACGTCCGTCAGTCCGTAAATCGCGCTCTCGGCGTCAACCACGGCCACGGGGCCCGTGATCCGCGCCAGGATGTCAGTCAGCCCCGCGCCCAGGCCCGAACCGAGCAGCACGGGCAGCGCGCCCTCGCCCGGCACGTCGGCTGCGCGGCGCACCTCGTTCTCGACCCCCCGCCGCCCGCCCAGGTGACGGACGCGGCCGTCAAGAACGATGCGCACGTCCAGGGAGCCGTCCTCGAATCGAAGAGCCTCGGCTGTGTACCCACACGGGGAGGCGGTCATAATGCGCCCATCCAGTCGCAATAGCTCATAAAAATTCCATTCGATCCCATGAAAAGACGCGGCATGTGACTTCCTGTCAAAAAGTGAACGTTCGCCGACATCCTAGCAACATGCCTGCCAAGCGGGAGCCCGTGTCACACGGCATGGCCGTCGGCAACGCACCATGTCATCCCCGCGAAGGCGGGGATCCATGCTTCAAGCCAAAAACGCATGGATCCCCGCCTTCGCGGGGATGACGCCGACCGACACAAAAAGCCGTGCAATTGTTGCCCTGAATTCTCGCCTTCGCGGGGATGACGCTGAACAGAATGGTGGGGAGCATGCGCGGCAGAACGGAATCGAAATCAGAACAATTTCCGGCTTCCCGAGCTTTCCCGGACCGCCACGCTACAGTTCGTCGCTGTCCAGCCAGATGGTCACCGGCCCCCAGTTGACCAGGGACACGTCCATGTCCGCGCCGAACTCGCCCTCGGCCACGTCGGGCCAGCGGCGGCGCAGGTCGGCGGTGAAGGCGTCGTACAGGGACCGGGCGGCTTCGGGCGGGGCCGCCGTGGAAAAGGACGGGCGGCGGCCCTTGCGCACGTCGGCGTAGAGGGTGAACTGGGATACGACGAGGATACCCCCGCCGTGGTCGGCCAGGCTCGCATTGATGGGCCCGCCGGCGTCGGGGAAGAGCCGCAGGCCCAGGAGCTTGTCCACAAACCTGTTCCAGACCGGCCCGCCGGCCATACCGGGCTCGTCGCCCCTGCCAAAGCCGACGAAGACCAGCACGCCCGGGCCGATCTCGCCCGTCACGCGCCCGCCCACAGTCACCCTGGCGCTGCGCACCCGCTGCAGGACCGCGCGCATCAGTCCGTCCCTTCGGAGTAGTAGGCGCGGGAACTGGCCTTCTCCGAAACCATGACCTGCTCCAGGCGCACGGGGTGCGCGGCCAGCAGGTCCTTCATGCGGCGGTAGACGTACTGCGCAAGCAGCTCCGAAGAAGGGTTCTGATCCGCGAAGACGGGCAGCTCGTTCAGGTGCCGGTGGTCCAACTCGTCGGTCACGGTCTTGAGAAGGCGCTTCAATGTCTTGAAATCCATGAGGATGCCGAGCTTCGGATCGAGCCGGTCGCCGACCACGTCCACCTCGACCTCGAAATTGTGGCCGTGCATGTTCTCGCACTTGCCCTCGTAATGCCGCAGCTGGTGCGACGAGCTGAAATCGCCGCTGACCCGCAGCCGCCATTGTCCCTTGCCCATGTTGTTACTCCGAATCCCAACGTGTTACCATTTTTCGCGAATCCCCCGACCAGCGGACGTTGTGTGCGTCACGTCCGAAAAATTTTCCACGGCATGACGGGCAGCCTCAAGCGAGTCGGTGGGGTCCGGGCCGGGGCTGTCGGCTGTCCGACTGAGCCAGGCATCGTTTGCTTGCCGGCCGCCTCCCAAGCCGGACGACGCCTCCTCGCCGAACCGCAAGGCCGGGAGGCATTACGAGGCCCGCGAAGGAGTTCCGGCAGCCCCGGCCCGGACCCCGCCGACTCGCGCCCCCCGCAGAAACACGCGTCCGCGGGCACATGACGCCAACTCTTTTGGTGCAGGAGCGATATCTCCTTCAGACCTGCCGCCACAGTTCGAATTCCCGCCAGAAGTCCGGGCACGGCGCGACCATGAAATCGGGCCCGAACTGCAGACGGCACACATAGTCCTCGCGCACCAAATCGACCTGAACCGGGGCCTGGCCCGGGTAGCGCAGCACGATCTCCCCGAGCCCCGCCCAGTCCGGTTCGCGGCCGTTGGCCCGCACCAGGAGCACCACCGGCTCGGAGCCCGAGCCCACCACGTCCGACAGGAGCTTGAAGGACTCGGCCAGGACCTTGGCCTTCTTGGGCCCTTCCTCGCCCTCCTCGCCGACCGCAGCCTCCCGCTTGGCCACGGTGCCTGTCATGAGCAGAGGCTCCTCCGAGGCCAGAAGGTCGCGGCTGGCCGCGTAGGGCTCGGCGAAGACAATGGCCTCGCCCGAGCCGCCCAGGTCCTCGATGCCGCAGAAGGCCATGCGGTCGCCCTTCTTGGTGGTGATGGTCTTGATGGACGTGACCAGCACCGGCACCTGCACCGGCGTCTTCTCGGGCAGGTCCACGCACTGCGCCAGCGACGTGTACCCGAGCCTGCGGATTTCCTGCCGGAAAGGCTGCAGCGGGTGGCCGATAAGGAAGAAGCCGAAGGCCTCCTTCTCCATGCGGCACTTCTCGTCGTCCCCGTACTCGGGCAGAGCCGCCTCGTCGCCCTCGATGCCCAGGCCAGTCAGGTTGCAGGTGTTCTCCTCCACCATGCCCATGAACGAGAGCTGCCCCGATGTTTTGCGCTTGGCCCGCTTCTGGGCCATGGCCTGGACCTTGTCGAGGCCCTCCAGCAGGGCCCGGCGCGAGCACCCGAAGGCGTCCATGGCGCCCGACTTGATGAGAGACTCGAGCACCTTCTTGTTGACCTTGCGCAGGTTCACGCGCTGGCAGAAATCGAGCAGGCTGGTGAAATTCCCGCCCTTCTCCCGCTCCTCGACGATGGACTCCACAGCCCCCTCGCCCACGCCCTTGATGCCCGACAGGCCGTAGCGGATGGACTCGCCCTCGACGGTGAACTCGTTGAAGCTGCGGTTCACATCGGGGGGAAGGACATCGATGTTCATGTCCCGGCAGGCGCTGACGTGGGCCAGGATCTTGTCGGAGTTGGAAACCTCCGAGGTGATGATGGCGGCCATGAACTCGGCCGGGTAGTGGGCCTTCACGTAGGCCGTCTGGTAGGAGATGACGGCGTAGGCAGCGCTGTGGGACTTGTTGAAGCCGTAGCCCGCGAACTTCTCCATCAGGTCGAAGATGTACTCGGCCGCCTCTTGAGAGATGTTGTTCTCGCGCGCGCCGTCCAGAAAGCGCACCCGCTGCTTGGCCATCTCGGCCGGGTCCTTCTTGCCCATGGCCCGGCGCAGGTTGTCGCCCTCGCCGAGCGAATACTTGGCCAGGTCCGAGGCGATCTTCATGACCTGTTCCTGGTAGAGGATGACGCCGTAGGTGTCTTCCAGGATGGGGTGCACCACGGGGGCCAGCTCCGGGTACTCGTACTCGACCTTGCGCAGGCCGTGCTTGCGGCCGATGAAGTCGTCGACCATGCCGGATTCCAGCGGGCCAGGACGGTACAAGGCCAGAAGCGCGATGATGTCCTCGAAGCAGGAGGGTTTGAGGCCCCGCAGGACACGCCGCATGCCGTCGGATTCCAGCTGGAACACGCCGTCGGTCTCGCCGCGGCAGAGCAGTTCGTAGGTCTGGGGGTCGTCGAGGGGCAGCTTTTCGAGGATCGGTACGGGCTTGCCGTTCTTGCGGATGAGCTTCAGGGCGTCGTCGATGACGGTCAGGGTCTTGAGCCCCAGAAAGTCGAACTTGATGAGGCCGATGAGCTCGACCTTCTTCATGTCCAGCTGGGTCACGATCTCGCCGTTCTTGCCCTTGTGCAGCGGCAGGTACTCGACCATGGGCTTCTGGGAGATGACGATGCCGGCGGCGTGGATGGACGAATGGCGGGCCAGCCCCTCCAGGCGGCGGGCCACGTCGTAGAGCTTGCGGAACTGCGGCTCGCTGTCGATGAGGGCGCGCAGGTCGGGCTCCTCGTCCAGGGCCTTGGCCAGGGTCATCTTCAGGTCGTCGGGGATGAGCTTGGCGATGCGGTCGGCGTCCTTGAGGCTCACGTCCAGGGCCCGGGCCACGTCGCGGATGGCGCCCTTGGCCTTCATGGTCCCGAAGGCCACGATCTGGGCCACGTGATCGGCCCCGTACTTGCGGGTCACGTACTTGATGACCTCGTCGCGCCGGTTGTAGCAGAAGTCCACGTCGATGTCGGGCAGGGACGCACGCTCCACGTTCAGGAAGCGCTCGAAGAAGAGCTTGTAGCGAATGGGGTCCAGGTCCGTGATCTTCAGGGCGTAGGAGACCAGCGACCCGGCGGCCGAACCGCGCCCCGGGCCAACCGGGATGCCCTGGGACTTGGCCCAGTTGATGAAGTCCTGGACGATGAGGAAGTAGGCCGGAAAGCCCTTCCCGATGATGACCTCCAGTTCAAATTCCAGGCGCTCGCGGTAGAAGTCCTCGTCCACCTCGTAGGGCAACGCCGCGATGCGCTCCTGCAGGCCCTCCACCGCCAGGCGGCGGAACTCCTCGTCCAGGCTCGACCCTTCGGGCACGTCGTAGACCGGGAAGAAATGCTGCTTGAGCTTAAGCTCCACCTCGCACATGTCGGCGATGCGGCCGGCGTTCTCGATGGCCTCGGGGCAATGGGCGAAGGCCGCCTCCATCTCCTCGGGGGCCTTGTAGTAGAACTCGTTGGTGTCGAACTTGAGGCGCTGCTTCTCCGAGGCGATCTTGCCCGTGCCCACGCACAGCAGGATGTCGTGGGCCTCGTAGTCGTCCTTGCCCAGGTAGTGGCAGTCGTTGGTGGCCACCAGGGGCAGTCCCGTCTCCTTGGCCAGTTCCATGAGCCGGTCGTTGACGACCTCCTGCTCTTTGAGGCCGTTGGACTGCAACTCCAGGTAGAAGCGGTCCGGAAAGATATCCATGTACTCCCGGGCCACCACGAGCGCCTTGTCGAAGGTGCTGTGGCGCAGGGAGTAGGGCACTTCACCCTGCAGGCAGGCCGAGAGGCAGACGATCCCCTCGCTGTGGGCGCGCAGGAGCTTCTTGTCCACGCGGGGCTTGTAGTAGAAACCCTGCAGAAATCCGGCGGACACGATCTTGACCAGGTTGTGAAAGCCCGTGAGGTTCTGGGCCAGCAGGACCAGATGGAAGCGCTTCTTGTTCTCCCGGTCGGTCATGTCCTCGGCGATGTAGACCTCGCTGCCGATGATGGGCTTGATGCCGTGTTTCTTGGCTTCGAGGTAGAACGGCAGGGAGCCGTAGAGGTTGCCATGGTCGGTGATGGCGGCCGAGGAAAAGCCGAAATCCACGGCCCGAGCGCACAGGTCCTTCAGACGGATGGCGCCGTCCAGGAGGCTGTACTCGGAATGGCAATGCAGGTGGGTGAAACCGCTCATGGTGCTCTCGGGGGAAAACGGGATTGTCGGGAATGGGGATAAAGAAAGTAGAAAAGGTTGAGGGTATCCGCAAGACAAAGAAAAAAGTCTGTTCTTTCAGATAATTGCCACCCATTACAACCGGCTCCAACACCCGCTTGAACCAGTGGGCACATCCTGATCCCGGCGTCATCACGGATTCGATCTGCCGTATAATCTGAGTTTGGGCAAAGAGTGTACACGGCTTCGGGTGCGGTGTGCCGAAGGCCGGAAACCACAGCCCCGGACCCATTAATTATCCAATTATTTTGAACTATTAAATCAATTTTATTACTAAATTTATTACTTGATTTAAAGCTAAACGAGCTAAACCGGCAACAGGTTAGCCATTAAGTTCGGCCTCGGAACCCGGCGTCCACAAGGCAGTTTTACGACTTCCTTGTCTTTGAATATGTCCTTCACGCCGTAAAGCCTGAAGCAAATTTCTTATTTTATCTCGTTTCTGCTTCAATGTCAGAACGTCCGACAATTTCGGCAGCAGCAACTCATCCAATTCTTGCCGAGACGCCTGTTTGTATTGCCGGATGTATTCCGTGATCAGCTTCCGATAATGATCGTCGTCAAACGCGCGATTATGGATGTACTGAGCCTTTTGACCCGTCCACTCAGCAACCTTCGCCGATATGAAAAAATTTGGAGCGCGACCTTCAATGAGTTTTGCGGAACGCAGGACCCTTGCCTCTCCTGACGCGATGGGTAACCCTTTCTGCACTTTATCCAGCAGAAAAACTTGACCAAGCTTGAGGTCCGCGCGGCTCATCAAAAGTTGTGTATAGTTGGCATCCAGAATCTTCCCACTCAACGAAAGCGTCACCCGAGGAAGACCGTCGATTTCCTCTTTGAAATCATAGTCAGGTAGAGGGAAATACCTCTCTCGTTGTGTTTCGTACATGCGCCGAATGCCACTTCCAGCCTGATCAATCATGCGCAGGCGGATCATCCCGTCTATAAGCCACTGATTCCGGTAATGCTCGGGCGGAGACTGATTCTCCAACATCCACTCCACACTTTGCGGGATGAACGAACCCAAGTTGGAAAACACCAACTTGTCAGGATATTCAACCACATTGACCTTGCCTCCCAGCCGATAGTCCTGGTGCGCAATGCAGTTATGCAGCGCTTCGCGGATAACCCACGTGTCATATTGCGGGATCGGAATGGGAAAAAGGTTGCCATCCGGCATGTACTCGATGGGCACATTGCGGATACGGCGGAACACGGCATCAGTAGCCAGCAGCAAAGGCATCCCAAAATGCTGGCTACTGATCATCCTGCCTTGGTCATCGCGGAGAATCCACGTGATCTTGACGTCTGCCGGAGACAAAAAATGCGCGGATTCATCTCTGCCCAAAAGAAGTAGCGTGGACCGAGTTATCCGCCCCTGAACAGTCAGTCGGCATTTGTTGAGCAACGTGGCGATATCCCACCCATGTACATCCGTTCGAATTTTCTCCTGCCGTTCCGGATCACTTTCCCCTTTCATCAGATGATCAAGCAGCCGTTGTCGACAAAAAGACACGGCATCAGGATCAAGATCATCAAATGTGGCTCCGGGAATTATCTGACTGGACCAATCTTCGGGGCTCTGCAGTGCAGCCCAAAGGCGCCCCTCTATGGCGGGATACTTCGCAAGCTTCGTCTTATGACTATCAACCCGAATAAACCGCTCGCTTTGAAATGCCAGCGGCACCATGCGCGGGGGGTGGATTTCCAGCATGATAACCGGACCGTCCGCATGTTCCAGGCGATGAAACTGAAAATCCGGCTTTGGACTGATCTTTTGCATCAGCCACATAATCAGGGATTGGTTCCCCTCTCCCTTTGCCGAAAAAGGATCAAACGTCGTCCCTGTGATGCGATGGGTCCCGTTCTCCACACCCCACAGCAACCAGGCCCGATCCTTATTGTCCAAGCGAGCGGTGTTGCCCAAGGCACAAATGTATTCGCCGATGTCACGAGGACTATCCCAGTTCGACTTGAACTCGACGGTCCCGGTCTCTTCGGAGGCAGAACACAACCGGTCAAGAATTGCCACCAAAGCGGCTTGGTCCATCTGTTCCTCCACACGCCGTCTCATAACCTTGTTCTGCACAGCCAAAGCACATCGTTCAAAATATACCGCCAGAGACTAGAAAAGGCGGGGCCGAATTGCAAGCCGCCCAAAAACGGAAACGCCCGGGCGGGCCGGGCGTTTCTGTGCGGAAGATGCAGAAATGCCTAGAGCTTTGCCCCGACCATGGCGACCAAACGCTTCAGCTGGTGGGTGAAGCCCGCCTCGTTGTCGTACCAGACGATGATCTTGACCATGCTCCCGTTCATGACCGAGGTGCACAGGCCGTCGACCACGCCGCCGTAGTGGCTGCCTACGTAGTCCATGGAGACGAGCGGCACTTCGGTGTAGCCCATGGCGCCGCCCTCGGGGCCGCTGGCCGCGGCCTTCAGAGCCGCGTTGACCTCGGCCGCCGTGGTCGACTTCTCGACCTCGACCACCAGGTCCACCAGGGACACGTTGGGCGTGGGCACGCGCACGGCCATGCCGTCCAGCTTGCCGGCCAGGGCCGGGATGACCAGGCTCACGGCCTTGGCCGCGCCCGTGGTCGTGGGCAGGATGTTCATGGCGCCGGCGCGGCCGCGGCGGATGTCCTTGTGGGTGCCGTCGAGCATCCGCTGGCTCATGGTGTAGGAGTGGATGGTGGTCATCAGGCCGTGCTTGATGCCGAAGGCGTCGTTCAGTGCCTTGGCCGCCGGGGCCAGGCAGTTGGTCGTGCAGGAGGCGTTTGAGACGATGTTGTGCGCGGCCGGGTCGTAGAGGGAGTCGTTGACGCCCATGACCACGGTCAGGTCGGCGTTCTTGCCGGGGGCGGAGATGAGGACCTTCTTCGCGCCGGCGGCCAGGTGCTTCTCGCAGCTTTCGCGATCCGTGAACTTGCCCGTGGACTCGACCAGGATGTCGATGCCCGTCCAGTCCCAGGCGTCGGGGGCGTTGCGGGTGACCTCGACCTGCTGGCCGTTCAGCAGGAAGCCCTGCTCGTTGGGAGTGACGTCCCCGGCGAAGGTACCGTGGACCGAGTCGTACTTGAGCAGGTACGCCAGCTGCGCGTTGTCGCCGCGGGCGTTGACGCGGACCAGCTGCAGATCCTTGTTGCCGGCCACGATGCGGGCCAGGTAGCGGCCGATGCGGCCGAATCCGTTCAGTGCGATTTTGACAGCCATGTTCTGTTCCTCGTGGGCTTAAATCTTGTTGGATGAACCAAGGACGTTGCGGATCTTGTGGGCGACCATGTCGCGCACGGCGTTGCGGGCGACCTGCAGGTACTGGCGCGGGTCGAAGTGCGACGGGTTCTCGACCAGGTACTTGCGGATGGTGGCGGTCATGGCCAGGCGGATGTCCGTGTCGATGTTGATCTTGCACACGGCCGAGGCGGCAGCCTTGCGCAGCAGATCCTCGGGCACACCCTTGGCGCCCGCGATCTGAGCGCCGTAGGCGTTTGCCATCTCGACGAACTCCTGGGGTACGGACGACGCACCGTGCAGGACGATGGGATAGCCGGGCAGCAGGGCCTTGATCTTCTCTAGGCGGTCGAAGTCGAGCTTGGCTTCGCCGGCGAACTTGTAGGCGCCGTGGCTGGTGCCGATGGCGATGGCCAGGGAGTCACAACCCGTGCGACCGACGAAGTCGGCGGCCTGCTCGGGGTTGGTGTAGACGCTGTGCTCCACGTCCACGTCGTCCTCGACGCCGGCCAACTGCCCCAGTTCCGCCTCAACCCATACGCCGCGGTCATGGGCGTAGGCCACGACCTTCTTGGTCAGGGCGATGTTTTCCTCGTAGGGCAGGTGCGAGCCGTCGATCATGACCGAGGTGAAGCCGCCGTCGATGACTTCCTTGCAAATCTCGAAATTCTGTCCGTGGTCCAGATGCAGGCAGACGGGCAGGTCGTTCTCGGCCAGGGCGGCCTCCATGAGCTTAATGATGTAGACCTGTCCGGCGTAGCGGCGGGCGCCGGCCGAAACCTGCAGGATGAGCGGGGATTTCTCGAGATTGCCCGCCTCCATGATCCCCTGGATGATCTCCATGTTGTTCACGTTGAAACCGCCGATGGCGAACCCTTCGGCGTAACCTCGGGCAAACATTTCCTTGGGGGTGGTCAGAGGCATGGTCGTCTCCTTGAAATCCGGTTAGTCGTTCCCGGCCAACTGCCGGGCAAGAGTCTTCATATACTCTGCGTGGGTTAAGTCAAAGGTCAGGGGCGTGACCGTGATGTACCCGCGGCTCAGGGAGTCGCGGTCCGTGTCGGGCTCCACGTTCTCCGGCGGGATGACC
The DNA here is from genome assembly GCF_054657795.1 of Desulfomicrobium salsuginis. Taxonomy (NCBI): domain Bacteria; kingdom Pseudomonadati; phylum Thermodesulfobacteriota; class Desulfovibrionia; order Desulfovibrionales; family Desulfomicrobiaceae; genus Desulfomicrobium; species Desulfomicrobium salsuginis. Next base: position 618,699 of record NZ_BAAHYA010000001.1, read on the forward strand.
CCGCACAGCCAGTAGTACGGGTTGCCGCGGGGATCGTTGCGTTCGTCGTACCAATCCCGGTAGGTGCAGGACGTCTGGCGGCAGACCCTGAGGCCCTTGGCGTCGGCCAGGGCACCGGCCGGGAAATTCACGTTCAGGACGCACTGGTTCGGGAACGAGGACCAGAAACCGCCCTCCAGCATGCCCGCGGCATACCCGGCTTGGGCCGAGAGTTCTTCCGGGTGGTAGTCGTCCACGGACACGGCCATGGCCGGGATGCCGGCCAGGGCGCCCTCGGTGGCCGCCGAGACCGTGCCCGAATAAAGGACATCAACGCCGACGTTGGCGCCGGCGTTGATGCCCGACACGATCATGTCCGGACGCTTCGGGAGCAGGTGGCTCAGGGCCAGCTTGACGCAATCCGCCGGAGTCCCCGAGATGCCCAGGCCCGAGAAGCCCGGCTCCTCCACTTCCCTGACCCGCAGGGGCGAAAAGAGCGTGACCGAGTGCCCCACGGCGCTTTGCTCGGTCATGGGCGCGGCCACGTGCACGCGGTGGCCGGCCTTGACCAGCGCCGCGTACAGGGCCCGCAGGCCTACTGCTCGGATTCCATCGTCGTTGGTGAGGAGAATGTCCATTTTTCGGAAGCGTCCGGATAGAGTTTCCTGGCCTGGTTGTAGCCCAGGGTCAGGGCCTTGACGTTGACGTCGAGTATCTTGGCCGGGAGCACCCCGGCCAGGGCCTTTTTCACGTTGGCGAAGTTCATGAACGGCAGAAAGTGGCTCAAGGCCCCGAGACAGACGATGTTGGTGGCCTGGGCCACGCCGACCTTGTCCCGGGCCATGCTCGTGAAGGGCAGGCCCCAGAAGATGTTCGAGGGCGTCTGCGTCACCAGCGAGGTGTCCACGAGCAGGAAGCCCGAAGGCTTCAGGTTCCGAAAGTACAGGTTGCAGGCCTCCTGACTGAGAGCCACGAGCATGTCAAGGTTTACGGGCTTGGGATAGCTGATGCGGTGCGAGCTGATGACCAGGTCTGCCCGGCTGGCGCCGCCGCGGGCCTCGGGGCCGTAGCTCTGGGTCTGGGTGACGTTGAAGCCGTGGTCGATGGCCAGGACCTGGCCCATGATCTTGCCCAGGGTCAGGATGCCCTGCCCGCCCGTGCCGGAGAGACGGATCTCGAATCGATTCAGTTCGTGCTGCTTAGGCATGTCGCTGCTCCTGAAGCTTGTTGCGCAGTTCGGCGTACCGCATTTCCAGACCTGGCCTCATCTCGTCGCGGAACACGCCGATGGGCGTGAACGTGCCCTGCTCCTCGGGCGTGAGCTGGCGGTAGCGGTCGAGCTTCACCGTGTTCTTCTTGTACCACTGGTACATGTCGACCACGGTCTTGAACTTGTTCTTGCGGCCGTACTGGGTGTGGCAGGGGGTCAGGATCTCCACCAGATTGAAGCCGGGCTTCTCCAGGGCGTCGGCGATGAGCCCGTCGAGCATGGTCGCGTGCAGGACCGTGCCGCGCGCCACGTAGCTCGCGCCGCTGGCCATGGCCATGTCCACGATGTCGAAGCTGCGCTCAAGCTGCCCGAAGGGCGAGGTGGCCGAAACCGTACCCACGGGACTGGTCGGCGAGTACTGGCCACCGGTCATGCCGTAGATGTTGTTGTTCAGGACCAGCGTGGTCAGGCCGATGTTGCGGCGCGCCGCGTGGATGAGGTGGTTGCCGCCGATGGACATGGCGTCGCCGTCGCCCATGACGACGATGACCTTGAGGTTCGGGTTGGCCATCTTGATGCCCGTAGCAAACGTCAGGGCGCGGCCGTGGGTGGTGTGCACGGTGTTGAAGTCCACGTAGACGGCCATGCGGCCGGAGCAGCCGATGCCGGCCACGAGCACGATGTCGTCCTTGGCGTAGCCCAGGCCGTGCACGCTGCGGATGAGCGACCCGAGCACGATGCCGTGGCCGCAGCCCGCGCAGTACACGTGAGGGAACTTCTTGTTGTGCCGGAGGTAGTCGTGGATGAGTTGTGTTACCTGTGCCATGGTCACGCCTGCATGATGTTTTTGAAGATTTCCGAGGGGGTGATGATCTGCCCGTCGACGCGGTTGTTGGTGATGACGTGGGTCAGGCCGTTGTTGACGCGCTTCACCTCGCGCGAAATCTGGCCCATGTTCATCTCCGGCACGACGAGGGCCTTGCACTGGCGCGCCAGGGTCTGCACAGCGGTCTTGGGGAAGGGGAAGAGGGTCTTGAGCTTCAGGAGCCCCGCCTTGACCCCGCGCTCGCGGGCCATGTGCACGGCCAGCTCGGCCGAACGGGCCACGCAGCCGTAGGCCACGACGACAACCTCTGCGTCGTCGCAGTTCACCTCGTCCACCAGCTGGATGTCGTAGAAGAACTGGTCGATCTTGCGGAACTGCCGGTGCATGAGGGCCTTGACCTCGTCGGGCTTGGAGGTCGGGAAGCCGTTCTGGTCGTGGGTCAGGCCCGTGACGTGGAAGCGGTAGCCCGAACCGAGCGGCGGCAGGGCCGGCACGCCGCGCATGGTTTCCTCGTAGGACACGTACCATTCGGGCGGCATGGCGGGCGTGACGCGGGAGATGATCTCGAAATCCTCGGGGTCGGGAATGACGATCTTCTCGCGGGTATGGGCCGTGATCTCATCCAGGAGCAGGATGACGGGCGTGCGGTACTTTTCGGCGAAATTGAAGGCCACGACGGTCATTTCCAGGCATTCCTGCACGTCGCTGGCCGAAAGCACGATGATGGGGTGGTCGCCGTGACAGCCCCAGCGGGCCTGCTGCACGTCGCCCTGGGCCGGACTGGTCGGCAGGCCGGTGCTGGGACCGCCGCGCATGACGTTGACCAGGACCAGGGGCACCTCGGTCATGCAGGCGTAGCCCAGGTTCTCCTGCATAAGGGAGAAGCCGGGGCCGGAGGTGGCCGTCATGGACTTGCGGCCGGCCAGGGATGAGCCAATGATGGCGCCCATGCTGGCGATCTCGTCCTCCATCTGCAAAAAGACGCCGTCCTTGACCAAGGGCAGCCGGGCGGACATGACCTCGGCGATCTCCGTGGAAGGGGTGATGGGATAGCCCGCATAGAAGGTGCAACCGGCAAGCAGGGCCCCTTCGACCACGGCCTCGTTGCCGAGGGCGAACATTTCCTTCTTCTTACGCTTTTTTGTGGCCATGATCCTCTTCCCGGTTAGGTGTTCCAACGTTCTCTTCCGGACCCGGATCCGTCCCGGCGGACGGATTCGCAACCTCGTCCCGCGGATCCACGAACGCATCGGTCTTTCTGCGGCTGATCTCCTTCGGCGTCACGGAAACCGCAAAATCGGGACAATGCAGTTCGCAGAAGCCGCAGTTCACGCATTCGGCCTCGCGGACCACGTGCGACTTGCCGTCCGCACGAAGCTCGAACACCCCGGCCGGGCAGAAGGCGGCGCAGATTCCGCAGCCCTTGCACCAGTCCGGGTAAATCGTCACTTTTGCCTGACCTTTCTTTTTGGACATAACTTTCGCTTGTGTTGGATGTTCCGTTGCAGGTCACACGAACGACACGCCCCCGCCCCCTGAAAAGCATTCTGACCCGGCAGGCAGGGCCACACTCCTTGCCAAGGCCGAAAACTTGCCTGTAAGGACGGAAAAGACGCCGCCTGACACCATAGCAGGCGAGGACTCAACCGTCCAATCTTCTTGAAAATTATAATACTTCAACGTAACGGTATTTTCCCATATTCATACAGGAATTGCAACTCGATGACGAATGAAAAAAAATCCGTAAGCGATTTTCCCGAAGATCAGACTGTTTCAGGCGTTTTTGTCATTTCCCAGGCACAATCCAAAAAGGCCAAGAACGGACCGTACTGGCACCTGACCCTGACAGGACGGACAGGCAGCATCGAGGCGCGCATCTGGTTCCCCCAGAGCCAGAGCTACGAGTCCCTGCAGGTCGATCAGTTCGTCGAGGTCAACGGCCGGGAGGAGACGTACAACGGCGTCCGGCAACTGCGGATCAACAGCATGGTGGTCATCGACCCCGCGGAGCGGGGCCTGGACATGGCCGATTTCGTGCCCACTTCCACTGTCCCGCCGGCCCGGCTTCTGGAGGAACTGGAGGCCTTCCTGCACGCCGAGCTGACGTACAAACCCTGGGCGTCCCTGTGCAAAAGCATCCTGCGCGACGAGACCATCCGCACGGCCCTGCTGAGCGCGCCCGGCGCCAAGACCATCCACCACGCCTACGCCGGCGGCCTGCTGGAACACACCCTGGCCATCATGCGCATCTGCAGGGCCCTGTCGGAACTCTACCCGCAGGTCGACAAGGAGATCCTCCTCGTGGGCGCCCTGTGCCACGACTTGGGCAAGGCCTTCGAGCTGTCCCACGGCGTCAGCCGCGAGTACACCGACGCCGGGCGCCTGCTGGGTCACATCCAGATCGGCCTGGAGCTGCTGGAGCCCTTCCTGCGCAAGGCCAAGGACCTGCCCGAGGGCCTGGCCATGCACCTCAAGCACGTCATCGTCACCCACCACGGCGAGCTGGCCTTCGGTTCGCCCTGCGTGCCGCAGACCATGGAAGCTTTTGTTCTGCACTACGCCGACAACCTGGATTCCAAGATCAACACCGTGCAGGGCGCCCTGACCACCCCCGAAGGAGAGGATGCGCAGGGCTGGAGCGAGTACCACCGCACCCTGGGCCGCTACCTCTTTCAGCCGGAGCGCACGCCGAAGCAGACCCCGGGCGCGGAGCCAAAACAGGCCAGAAAGACCGCCCCGAAACCCGACGCCTCGCCCCTGCTGAAGGCCATGGGCTTCACCGCAACATCCAACCACGAGTGAGGTGAATGCATGTTTCTGACGTTCGAAGGCATGGAAGGCTGTGGCAAATCGACGCAGTGCAAAAAACTCATCGAGCATTTCGTGAGGCAGGGCCACGACGTCCTGCACACCCTTGAACCCGGTGGGAGCCGCCTGGGCAAGGAACTGCGCCGGATTCTCCTCGACCCCAAAAATAGCGACCTCTGCCCCACCAGCGAGCTGTTCCTCTACCTGGCCGACCGCGCCCAGCACGTGGCCTCGATCATCCGGCCGGCCATGGAGGACGGACGGACCGTCATCTGCGACCGCTTCGCCGACTCAACCGTGGTTTACCAAGGCTACGGCCGCGGACTCGAACCGAGCCTGCTGCACCAATTGAACGACGTGGCCGTGCAGGGCCTGTGGCCCGACGTGACCATCCTCCTGGACGTGAACCCGGAGATCGGCCTCAAACGCGCCCTGACCCGCAACATGCGCGACAACAAGGCCGCCACCGAAGGCCGCTTCGAGGCCGAGAGCATGACCTTCCACACCCGCATCCGCGAAGGCTACCTGACCTGGGCCGCCCTGCACCGCAGACGCTTCCTGGTGGTGGACGCCAACAGGGACGAGGACGCCGTCTTCGCCGCCATCCTGCGCGGGCTGGAGGAGAAAGGCCTTGGCTAGGCCCGCCGTCACGGGGCTGGTCCTGACCCTGAACGGGGCCAAATATCTGGATGACTGTCTGAAATCGCTGGACTTCTGCGACCGGCTGCTGGTCGTGGACTCGGGCAGCACCGACGCCACGCGCGACATCGCCGAACGCCACGGGGCCACGGTGCTGGTCAACCCCTGGCCCGGCCCCAAGAAGCAGTTCGAGTTCGCCTTTGCCCACATCGAGACGCCGTGGGTTGTGTCCCTGGACCAGGACGAGATCCTCTCCGACGAGCTGCGGGCCTCGGTCATGACGGTCCTGGAGGACACGCAGGGCATGAGCGCCTTCATCTGCCCGCGCACGTCGTTCTATTTCGACCGCTTCCTGCGCCACAGCGGCTGGTACCCGGACCTGCTGCCGCGCGTCTTCCGATTGGCCGACACGGGCGTGCACGTCTCGGGCCCGCACTACGGCTTCGAACCCAGGGGCAAGACTCGCCGCCTGACGGGCGACATCATCCACTACCCCTACGAAAACCTGAAGCAGCACGTCGACAAGATCAACTATTACACACAGATCGCAGCCGAGGAGATGCACGCCAAGGGCAAGCGTTCGGGCGTGGCCAAGGCCCTGGGCCACGGCCTGGCCAGGTTCCTGAAGATCTACGTCTTCCGCCGCGGTTTCCTCGACGGCAAGGCGGGCTTCGTGCTGGCGGTCAACTCCTTCTTCTACGCCTTCCAGAAATACATCCGGCTGGCGGAACTCAACCAAAAGGGCAAAAAAGGCACCTAGTCCATCCCGCCGCCCCGCTTCCGGGAACGGCGGGATGCCCTTCAGCCCGTCCCGTGCGGCCTGGCCATCCGGAGCGGCTGCACCAGTTCGTCGAACCTCCCCCCGTCCAGATACCCGAGTTCAAGGCAGGCCTGACGCAGGCTCGTGCCTTCGGCGTGAGCCTTGTGCGCCACCTCGGCGGCCTTGTCGTAGCCGATGACGGGAGAGAGGGCCGTGACCAGCATGAGGGAATCCCCGACATGCCTGGCGATGACCGCCTCGTCCGCGGCGAGCCCCTGCAGGGCGTGTTCGGTGAAACTCCGGCAGGCGTCGGCCGCCAGACGCATGCCGGTCAGCAGGTTGAAGATCATGAGGGGCTTGAAGACGTTAAGCTCGAAGTTGCCCTGGGACCCGGCGAACCCCACAGCCGCGTCCAGGCCCATGATCTGGACTGCGACCATGGTCATGGCCTCGGACTGGGTCGGGTTGACCTTGCCGGGCATGATGGACGAACCGGGCTCGTTGGCCGGCAGGACCAGTTCCCCGATGCCGGCCCGGGGCCCCGAGGCCAGCCAGCGGATGTCGTTGGCGATCTTCATCAGGGACCCGGCCAGTGTGCGCACGGCGCCCGACGCCATGACCACGGCGTCATGGGCCGAGAGGGCGGCGAAGAAGTTCGGGGCTGGCTCGAAGGGCAGGCCCGTGATGTCCGCGATCTCCCGCGCCGCCGCACGCGCGAAGTCGGGGTGCGTGCCCAGGCCCGTGCCCACGGCCGTGCCGCCCAGAGCCAGCCGGCACAGATGCGGCAGGCAGCCGCGCAGGCGCTCCAGATTGTCGGCCAGCAGCGCCGCGTAGCCCGAGAACTCCTGGCCCAGGGTCATGGGTACGGCGTCCTGCAGGTGCGTGCGGCCGATCTTGACGATCCGGTCCCAGGCCGCGGCCTTGGCTTCCAGTCCGGCCCGCATGGCCTCCACGGCCGGAAGAAGCTCGCCCGTAAGCATCCGGGCCGCGGCGATGTGCATGGCCGCCGGAAACGTGTCGTTGGAGGACTGGGACATGTTGACGTGGTCGTTGGGGTGCACGGGCCCCTTGCTGCCCATGACCCCGCCGAGGATTTCGATGGCCCGGTTGGCCACGACCTCGTTGACGTTCATGTTGGTCTGGGTGCCGCTGCCCGTCTGCCAGACGCGCAGGGGGAAATGCCCGTCGAGCCGCCCGTCCATGACCTCGCGGCAGGCCGCCATGATCGGCTCGGCCAGGTCTCCGGGGAGCTTGCCGAGCGCCATGTTTGCCCGGGCAGAGGCGAGCTTGAGCACGCCGAAGGCGCGGATGACCTCCAGCGGCATCACGTCCTGCCCGATGCGGAAGTACTTCAGGGAGCGCTGGGTCTGGGCCCCCCAGTAACGGTCGGCCGGGACCTCGACGGGTCCCATGCTGTCGGTCTCGATGCGCGTTTCGGCCATGGCGCCCTCCGCAGGCTGCTCAGATTTTCTTGACGACGTTCTCCAGGGGCTTCTTGTTCGGCCCCTGAGTGGGCCGAAGCGGCTTGCCGACGGGCACCACGGCCATGAACTCGCCGCCCGGCTCCTGCAGGAAATCGAGCACCCGGTCCTTGACCAGGTAGAGGATGCCCAGCCACACGGCGCCCAGACCCAGCGACGTGGCTGCCAGGAGCAGGTTCTCCACGGCAGCGGCCGAACTCTGAATCTCCATGGTGCGGAAGAAGTCGAAGGCCTGGTCCTTGTCGACCTGGAACAGCTCCGTGCCGTGACTGATGAGGTCGCCGGTGTTGACCACGGCGATTGTCACCGGGGCCGAGGCGATGCTGCGGGCGGCCATGCGCAGAAGCGACGAGGCCGGTTTCTCGAAGGTCTTGGAGATGGTCGAGACGCGCTCGGCAAGTTCCGTCCGGGCGTCGCCCTCCAGAACGACGAACTTCCAGGACTGGCGGTTGTGGGCCGAAGGGGCCTGGTTGGCCGCGTCGAGAATGGTCGTGAGCATGTCCTCGGGCAGGGGCTCGGGCGAGAACTGCCGTATGCTGTGACGGGCGTGGATGGTGTCCAGGGTTGCGTTGCGCAGAAGATTCATGTTCGTCCCCTCGTACGGTGCGGATTGACTTTGGCATGGCCCGGGCGCACAAACGTTGGCCGGGCGCCCGCCCTGCAACCGAACCACTAGCCCCAACATGGCACGCAAGACAACCTCCGCCACCACGCGCCGCACCCCAGCGCGCTCCACCAGCGGCAAGCCGGGCAGCGGCCCTACAGGCCTGCTGCGCCGCGTGCTGCGCGGGGTCGGATGGCTCCTGCCGGGGATCGTGCTCCTCATCGCCGTCCTGCGCTTCGTGCCCCCGCCCACCAGCGCCTTCATGCTCGTGCGGCACGCCGAGCGGCTTTTCGGTGACGGCGGCCCGGCCGTCATGTATGCGTGGACGCCGATGAAGGACATCCCGCGGCACATGGCTCTGGCCGTTGTCGCCGCCGAGGACCAGAACTTCCCCAGCCACTTCGGCTTCGACGTGGACGCCATCGCCCGCGCCATGGAGCACAACGAGAAAAGCGCGCGGGTCCGCGGGGCGAGCACCATCACCCAGCAGGTGGCCAAGAACCTCTTCCTCTGGTCCGGGCGCAGCTACGTGCGCAAGGCGCTGGAAGCGGGCCTGACCGTCCTGCTCGAAATTCTGTGGTCCAAGGAGAGGATTCTGGAGGTGTATCTGAACATCGCCGAATTCGGGGACGGGACGTACGGGGTCGAGGCGGCGGCGAAGCGATTTTTCGGCAAAACGCCCGACCGTCTCAGCCGCCACGAGGCCGCGATCCTGGCCTCGGTACTGCCCAACCCGAGGCGTTTCCTGGCCCAGTGCCCGTCCCCCTACGTCATGCAGCGGGCGAATTGGATACAGAACCAGATGCGCCAGCTCGGCCCGGAGTACCTGAGCAGCCTCTAGCGACGCCGCCACAACATTGAACGCAACGGAAGAAAAAAACGACATGCAACCGGGAATTCTCATGGCCGCCGGGGCCTACATCAGCTGGGGCCTGCTGCCCGTCTACTGGAAGCTCCTGGGACACGTCCCCACGGCCCAGCTCCTGTCGCACCGCATCGCCTGGTCCTTCGTTACCCTGGCCGTGTTCCTGGGCCTGCTCGGGCGGCTGCGCCCCCTGTGCGGCCGCCTGTCCCCCGAGGTCCGGCGCTGCTACATGCTGGCGAGCCTGCTGATCGGCGTGAACTGGTTCATCTATGTCTGGAGCGTCAACGCGGGCTACATCGTCGAGGCGAGTCTGGGGTACTTCATCACGCCCCTGCTTTCGGTGCTGCTGGGCGTCTTCTTCCTGCGCGAACGACTGCGCGGCCTGCAGTGGGCCCCCCTGGCCCTGGCCGCCGCCGGGGTCGTCTACCTCGCCTTCAACTACGGGCGCCTGCCCTGGATCGCCCTGGTGCTGGCATCGACCTTCAGCCTCTACGGCCTGGCCAAGAAACGCGCGCCTCTGCCCGCCTTCGAGGGCCTGACACTGGAAACCGCGCTCCTGCTTCCCCCCGCGCTGGCCTGGATCACCTGGAGCGAATTCGAGGGCAAAGGCGTCTTCCTCCACGCCGGAACGATCTCTGACCTGCTCCTGGTCGGCGCAGGCGCGGTCACCACGGCACCGCTGGCCCTGTTCGCGGCCGCGGCCCAGCGCATCCCCCTGTCCATGATCGGCATCCTGCAGTACATCGCCCCCACCATCCAGTTCCTGCTGGGCGTCTTCATGTACCACGAACCCTTCACCCGCACCCAACTGGCGGGCTTCTCCATGGTCTGGGCGGCCGTCGCCCTCTTTCTGGTGGAACGCTGGCGATTTGGCCGCGCACTGCGCAGCCCGTCGTGAGCAGGGCGTAAAAAAAGCCGGCCAGTCCGGCTTTAAGGAAGAAGTCGCCTCCGGGGTGCAGGGGGCTCGCCCCCTGCACCCCGTGCATGTTGGATCTCGGCCAGGCCGGATGGACCTATTTGGCCAGAATCTCCCGTACGGCCTGGATAACGTCGGTTACGTCGGCGTCCGTCAGTTTGGCCGAGATGGGCAGGCTGACCGTGCGGCGGCCGATGTCGCGGGCGTGCGGGTACTGGTCCGGGGACCAGCCATAGCGGCCCTGATAGAACGGGTGCTCGGGGATGGACAGATAGTGCACGCCCACACCGATCTTGTACTTCGTCATGGCCGTCAGGAAGGCGTCGCGACTGATTCCGGACCGCGCCTCGTCCACCAGGATGGAAAAGAGGTGGAACGCGTGGCGGGTGTCCGGCTCCACGGGAGCGGGCAGGGTTAGGGGCAGGTCCGACAGCTCGTTCATGTAGCGCGTCCAGATTTCCCGGCGCCGCTCCCAGAACGGTTCGACCTTCTCCATCTGGCGCAGACCGATGGCCGCCTGCAGGTCCATCATGTTGTATTTGAACCCGGCCTCGGTCACGAGATAGTGTTTGTAGCCCTCGTCGCCGAAGCGCTTCCAGGCATCGGCGGACATGCCGTGCAGGGCCAGGACCTTGAGCCGCGCCGCGTGCTCTGGCTTGCGGGCGAGAATGAGGCCGCCCTCGCCGGTGATGACATTCTTGGTCACGTAGAAGCTGAAGCAGCCGAAGTCGCCGAAGTTCCCGGCCTTGCGGCCGCGATACTCCGTCTCGATGGCGTGGGCGCAGTCCTCGATGATGGTCAGACGGTGCTCTTCGGCAATGGCGCACAGCGGGTCCATGTCACAGGAACGGCCGGCAAAGTGCACGGGCAGGATGGCCTTGGTGCGCGGCGTAATCTTCGCCCCGACCTTTTCCGGGTCGATGTTCATGCTGCGCGGGTCGATGTCCGCCAGTACGGGCGTGGCCCCGGCGTGGATGATGGCGTTGACCGAGGCGCAGAAGGTCATGGGCGTGGTGATGACTTCGTCGCCGGGCCCGATTCCGGCGGCCAGGATGCTCAGGTGCAGGGCCGCGGTGCAGGAGTTGACGGCGATGGCATGCGTGGCGCCCTTGTAGGCGGCGAAACGGCGTTCGAACTCCGCCACCCGCGGGCCGGTTCCGATCCAGCCGCTGCGAAGGCAGGAAACCACCTCCTCTATTTCGTCCTCTTCGATCCTGGGCGACCCGAAAACCAAAAAATTCTCGCGCATTGTGTTCTCCAACAGGAAGGCCCCATCCCGTCGTGGACGGCGGGGCGATTAATCTTTATAGCTTCCCAATCCATGAGACGGCCAAGGGCTATCCCAACGCCCCCTGCATAGCAAGGAGGATATATGAACGGCAAATCCATCACGCTCTACGCCCTGAGCACCTGCATCCACTGCAAGAAGACCAAGGAATACCTCGACGACTGCGGTGCCAAGTATGACTGCATCTTCGTTGACAAGCTCGAAGGCGAGGAGCGCAAGCAGATCATCGAAGCCATCAAGAAGGTCAACCCCAAGCTGTCCTTCCCCACCCTGCTGGTGGACGAGGAAGCCATCGTCGGCTTCAAGCAGGACCAGATCAAAGAGGCGCTGGAAAGATGATGACACCCGAAGAACTGCTCGACAAGCTGCGACCCCTGCAGGAAGCCAAAGGCTACTTTTTCAACAGGGACAGGGCCTTTGTCCTGGACCTCATGGAGAGCCTGCTGGTCAACCGCGACCGCTACGGATACATGGCCTGCCCCTGCCGCCTGGCCTCGGGCAACCGCGACCTGGACAAGGACATCCTCTGCCCCTGCGTGTACCGCGAGCCCGACGTGGCCGAGTTCGGCGCCTGCTACTGCGGCCTCTACGTGTCCACGGACTGGAACGAGGACAGGATCCCGCACGAGGTCGTGCCCGAGCGCCGAGATCCGGAAAAGCTCATGGCCGGGCTTCTCTTCGAGGAATGATTGACACGGGCCCGACGCCACGGATAGTGCCCGGGCCCCGGAGAACGCCATGCGAGAACAGGTCGAAAAGGCCCTCGACACCGTGCGGCCCATCCTGCAGGCCGACGGAGGCTATGTGGAACTGGTCGACATCCTGCCCAGCGGCATCGTGCAGGTCCGCCTGACCGGAGCCTGCAAGGGCTGCCCCATGTCCCAGATGACGCTCAGGAACAGCATCGAGCGCGCCGTCAAGAAGATGGTGCCCGGCATAAAGGCCGTCGAGGCCGTCTAGCCCGTCGCGCCTTCGGCACTCCCGACACAGCCAAACCCTTTTCCCGCACCCCGCCATGCGCGGGGCGCGGCAGCAGGCGGCGTGAGCCGCCGGATAGTGGAAGACACCATGACCCAGATCGTGACCCGGTTCCCCCCCAGCCCCACGGGCTACCTGCATATCGGCGGCGCCCGCACGGCGCTCTTCAATTATCTGTACGCCCGCCAGAACGGCGGCAAGTTCATCCTGCGTATCGAGGACACGGACCAGGCCCGCTCCACGCAGGAGATGACCGACGCCATCATCGACGCCATGCACTGGCTGGGCCTGGACTTCGACGAAGGCCCCTTCTTCCAGAGCGAGCGCGGCGACATCTACAACAGCTACGTGGACAAGCTCCTCGAGACCGGCGGGGCCTACTACTGCTCCTGCACGCCCGAGGAAGTGGAAGAGATGCGCGAGACGGCCCGCGCCAAAGGACTCAAGCCCAAGTACAACGGCAAGTGCCGCGAGATGGGCCTCGGGCCCGGCCCTGGCCGGGTGGTGCGCTTCAAGACGCCGCTCACGGGCAAGGTCGTCTTCGACGACATCATCAAGGGTCCCATCGCCTGGGACGTGCAGGAGATGGACGACTTCGTCATCCGCCGCGCCGACGGCTCGGCCATCTACCAGATGGCCGTGGTCGTGGACGACGCCGAAATGGGCGTGACCCACGTCATCCGCGGCGACGACCACCAGAACAACACGCCCAAGCAGATCCTCATCTACCAGGCCCTGGGCTTCCCGCTGCCCAAGTTTGGCCACGTTCCCATGATCCTGGGGCCCGACAAGAAGAAGATGAGCAAGCGCCACGGCGCGACCTCGGTCATGATGTACAAGGACATGGGCTACCTGCCCGAGGCCATGCTCAGCTACCTCGTGCGCCTGGGCTGGTCCCACGGCGACGACGAACTCTTCACGCGCGACGAGCTGCTGGAGAAATTCTCCCTGGAGGGCCTGGGCAAATCGGCCTCGGTCTTCGACATGGACAAGCTCAACTGGACCAACAGCCACTTCATCAAGACCGGGGACGTGCAGCGGCTGGCGGGCCTGCTGGGCGAAATCGTCCGCCAGGCCACGCAGTTCGACCCGGCCCCGGAGTACCTGGAGGCCATCGTCCCCCTCTACCAGCCCCGGGCCAAGACCCTGAAAGAGATGGCCGAGCAAGCCGCCTTCTTCCTGCACGACGCAGGCACCCTGCCCTACGACGGGGCGGCCGTGGCCAAGTTCCTGACGCCTGAGATCCGCGAACACCTGGCCGTCATGGCCTCCCGCATGGAAGCCCTGCCCGCCTTCGACCACAAGTCCCTGGAGGACATGGCCGCGGCCTACCTGGAGGAGACCGGCCTCAAATTCAAGGCCCTGGCCCAGCCCATCCGCGTGGCCATCACCGGCACGACCATGAGCCCCGGCCTCTTCGAGACCATGGAGGTCCTCGGCCGCGAGCGCACATTGGCGCGCTTCCGCAAGGCCCTGACCCTGTAAGAAAAGGCCCGGGCAACCGGGCCTTTTCCTTCTCTTCCGGCCGTGTCCATCACGTCCATGCCGTCCATCTCGTCCAGAAGGTCCACCCCATGTACGACTACCAGAAAACCAACCTCTTCACCGCCCAGGTCGCCGACGGCATCGAAGACCTGGCGCTGGCCGAATTGGCCGAATTGGGGGCCACGGACTGCACCCGCGGCTTCCGCTTCGTGCGTTTCCGCGCCGACGCCCAGGCCCTGTACCGCATCGTCTACCGTTCCCGGCTGGTTTCGCGCGTCCTTGCGCCGCTGGTGCGCTTTCCCTGCCTCACGGACAAGGCTCTCTACGCCGGGGCCAGGGACGTCCGCTGGTCGGACTTTCTGACGCCGGACCAGACCTTCGCCGTCTTCGCCAACGTGTCCAAAAGCGCCATCGGGCACTCGCAGTACGCGGGCCTCAAACTCAAGGACGCCGTGGCCGACTGGTTCCGCGACCACACGGGCCGCCGGCCGAGCGTGGACCCGCGCGAGCCGGACCTATGGCTGCACCTGCACATCCACGAGGACACGGCGACCATAAGCCTGGATGTTTCCGGCGGCTCCATGCACCGCCGCGGCTACCGGGTGCAGAGCGTCGACGCGCCCATGGCCGAGACCGTGGCCGCGGCCATGCTGCGCATGACCGGCTGGGATGGCCGCTCCCCTCTGGTGGACCCCATGTGCGGCTCGGGAACCATCCTGTGCGAAGCCCTCATGCTCTCGGCCGACCTCCCCGCCGGTTTGCTGCGCGGCAATTTCGGCTTCCAGCGGCTACCGGATTTCGACCCGGGCCTGTGGGACCGGGAATGGCGCGACCCGTCTTCCATCGACCCGGAAACGGGGCTCGAAGCGGACCTGCGAGGGAGTGACCTGGACCCCGCGGCCGTGGAGGCCACCCGCGTCAACCTTTCCCGACTGCCCGGCGGCGAGGACGTCATCGTGGGACGCAGGGATTTCTTCGAGCGCCTGGACCTCGCCGGCACGACCATCGTCTGCAACCCGCCCTACGGCATCCGCCTGGGCAAGGGAGACGACATGGGCGCCTGGTTCAAGCATTTCGGCGACCACCTGAAGCGCCGTTGCCAGGGCTCCACGGCCTTCGTCTATTTCGGCGACAGGGCCCTGCTCAAGCACATCGGGCTCAAGCCAGAATGGAAAAAGCCCCTTAAAAACGGCGGCCTGGACGGTCGGCTGGCCAAGTTCGCCCTGTACTGACGGACCGCGAGAAGTCGCCCTTTTCTTCGTCTCCTGTTGACAGAACCACCCCATTGATTCACTTTGGAGTCGACTTCCCCCGTGTGACTCCACGTCCGCACGACGGACGGATTTTCACCGAACAAGCGGCACAATGTTCCATTCATCAAAAGGAGGCTTGTATGATCTTCGTGCTCCCGGATCTTCCCTATGCCAAGGACGCCTTAAGCCCGTACATCAGCGCCAAAACCTTCGACTTCCACCACGGCAAGCACCACCAGCTCTACATCGACAACACCAACAAGCTGATTGCGGGCACGGACCTCTACGGCAAGACCCTGCGTGAAATCGTCATGGCTACGGCCGGCGACCCCTCCAAGGTCGGCATTTTCAACAACGCCGCCCAGGTCTGGAACCACTCCTTTTACTGGCGCTGCATGAAGGCCGGCGGTGGCGGAGCACCTACCGGGGCCGTGGCCGAAGGCATCAACCAGGCCTTCGGCAGCTACGAAAATTTCGCCAAGGCCTTCAAGGAGGCCGGCATGACCCAGTTCGGCAGCGGCTGGGCCTGGCTGGTGGAGAAAAACGGGAAGCTCGAGATCATGAAGACCCCCAACGCCGACACGCCCATGGCCCACGGCGCCAAGGCCCTGCTCACGGCCGACGTGTGGGAGCACGCCTATTACATTGATTACCAGAACCGGCGGGCGGACTATCTGCAGGACTTCCTCGACAAGCTCGTGAACTGGGACTTCGTGAACCATCAGCTCAAGAAGTGAGAAGGCGCAAAGCGATCATCAGCAAAAAAGGCGACCCGAGGGTCGCCTTTTTTGCTGGAAAAGACAGGACAGCCTAGTTGGCGACGGGCTTGGTCACGGCGCCGGAACGGATGCACTGGGTGCAGACACGCATCCGCTTCACTTCGCCGGACTGCAGCTGGGCGCGAACGGACTGGAGGTTGGGCATGAAGCGCCGCTTGGTCTTGTTGTTGGCGTGACTGACGTTGTTGCCGACCTGGGGCCTCTTCCCGCATACTTCGCATACCTTTGACATATCGTCCTCCTGAGTAGTGAAAATATCTTAAGCTGTCATGGCCTGGCAGCTCCGAGACCTTCCGGCAGGCCATGAACATAATTTGCCGCCAGAGGAATTTGCACCCATATATCCGGCCGCCGAGAATGGCAAGTAAAAATCCTTGACAGGAAAAAGAAGACCCATATACACGTTTCGATTCGAGGTACACTCATGGTCGAACATTGGATTGGGCTGACACATCTCCCGGCGACCGGTCGGGAATTTTCATTTGAGGATCAAGACTTGTGGCGGGAACTCTGGAAGGAGTTCCAGTTCGATTTTGAAGCCATGACGCCCCTGTTGTCAACGCTCTTCATCGTTCCCCAGGCGGACGGATTCCTGATCCACGGCAGCATCAAGGGCGCAATCAAGGCTTCGTGCCACCGCTGCCTGGAGGATGCGACCGTCGAAGTGGACCACGCCTTCGACACCTTCGAAGCCCACGAAGATGTCGAGGCCCTCGAAGGCGAGGAGAGCCACCTCCGCGCCACGGACGCGGGCTGGGAGCTCAACGTGGCCGGGCTTTTGTGGGAGGAATTCCAGCTGGCCCTGCCCGAAAAAATACTTTGCGCCGACACGTGTTTGGGTCTATGCCCGCACTGCGGCAAAAACAGGAACCTGGAGCCATGCGTCTGCAGCAACCTGGACAGCCAGTCCCCCCTGGCCCGGGCGCTGCAAGGCGTTAAAATCAAAACCAATTAGATCTCGTTCAGGATAGAGGTGCCATCATGCCATTGCCTAAGAAGAAAACATCCAAGTCCAGAAGAAACATGCGCCGTTCCCACGACCACGTGGCCATCCCCAACGTCGTGTACTGCGAGTGCGGCGAAGCCAGCCTGTCCCACTGCATCTGCCCCGGTTGCGGCAAATACAAGGGACGCCAGTACACCAAGGCTGCAGATGCCTAAAGACATCTGTCTCGCCGTGGACGCCATGGGGGGGGATTTCGGCCCGGAAGTGAATGTTCCGGGCTCCCTCGCCGCTGCCCGCGAGACCGGCGCCAGGATCATCCTGGTCGGTGACGAGACGTCCATCCGCAAGGAACTGGACAGGCATCCGCACGCCGACGTGGAAATCGAGGTCGTGCACACCACCCAGGTGGCGGGCATGGCCGAGAAACCCTCGGACATCCTGCGACGCAAGAAGGACAGCTCCATGCAGGTGGCCTTCCGCCTGGTGCGCGAAGGCCGCGCCCACGGCTGCGTCACCGCCGGCAATTCAGGAGCCGCCCTGGCCTGCGGCATGTTCATCCTCGGTCGCATAAACGGGGTGGACAGGCCGGCCCTGGCCTCCATCATGCCGACGCTCAAGAAGCCCATCGTCCTCATCGACGTGGGAGCCAACGCGGACTGCAAGCCCTACAACCTGGTCCAGTTCGGCCTCATGGCCGAAGTGCTGGCCAGGCACGTGCTGGGCATCGCCAATCCCAAGGTCGGCATCCTGAGCATCGGTGAGGAGGAAGGCAAGGGCAACGCCCTGACCAAGGAAGCCTATGCCCTGCTGAAGAGTTCATCCCTGAATTTCGTCGGCAACGTGGAAGGCCGCGACGTCTTCACCGGCGAGACCGACGTCATTGTCTGCGACGGATTCGTCGGCAACGTGGCCCTGAAGCTCAGCGAAGGGCTGGGCTCGGCCCTGGCCTCCATGCTCAAGACGGAACTCAAGAAATCCATCTGGTCCCGGCTCGGGACGCTCATCGCCCTGCCCGCGTTCAAGCGCTTCGCCACGAAGATCGACTACGCCGAGTACGGCGGCGCCCCCATCCTGGGCCTCAACGGCATAGCCATGGTCTGCCACGGCAAGTCCAACGCCCGCGCCATCACAACCGCCCTGCAGCAGGCCGCCCTCTTCGTGCAGAAAAAAGCCAACGACCAACTCGTGGCCGGCCTGCACGCCAACACGGAACTGAGCCTGTTCTCCAGAAGCGGCCAGGCTTCGGCCACGCGTCAGGAAGCCTCGGCGCTCTAGCCCCGGACTCGGCCCGGCGATCCCAAGGGAACGTAGGAATCACATGTCTTCACCGTGCTACATCTCCGGCCTGGGGCTCCATCTGCCCCGGACCGCCATGACCAATGCGGACCTCGAACGCATGGTCGACACATCCGACGAATGGATCGTGACCCGCACCGGCATCACGAATCGATACTTCGCCCAGGGCGACGAGCCCTGTTCGGTCCTGGCCTTCAACGCCGCCCGCAAGGCCCTGGACAACGCCGGCCTCGCGCCCCAGGACCTGACCCACATCTTCGTCGGCACCTTTTCCGGGGACTACAACCTCCCGACCACGGCCTGCCTGCTGCAGGACATGCTGGGGCTCAAGGGCCTGCCCGCCTTCGACCTGGCCGCGGCCTGCTCCGGCTTCCTCTATTGTTTGGAAACGGCCAGGGCCTTCACCTGCCTCCACCCGGAAGCGCGGATTCTCGTCGTCGGCAGCGAGGTCTGCACCTCGCGCGTCAACTTCGAAGACCGCACGACCTGCGTGCTTTTCGGCGACGGAGCCGGGGCGGCGATCGTCACGGGCGCGGCGAATCCCGGTCCCGTCAAGGTCCTGGACGCCATGCTCAAGGCCGACGGATCGGTCGGCGGCCTCCTGACCATCCACGGCGGCGGCTCGGCCTGCAAGCCGGTTCTCGGCCAGCCCGTGGGTCCTGAATATTTCGTGCAGATGAACGGCCGCGACGTGTTCAAGTACGCGGTGCGCTGCATGGCCGAGGTCTCGGAGACGGTTCTGGAGCGCAACGGCCTGACGGCCGACGACGTCGACCTCATCATCCCCCACCAGGCCAACATCCGCATCATCGAGGCCATCGCCAAGAAGCTCGATGTCGGCATGGACAAGGTCTACGTCAACGTAGACCGCATCGGAAACACCTCGGCCGCCTCCATCCCCATCGCCCTGACCGAGGCCGTGGCCATCGGCCGCATCCAGCCCGGCATGAAGGTCCTGCTGTCGTCATTCGGCGGCGGATTTACCTGGGCATCGGCCTTGTTGCAATTTTAGCGGTCATTGAGTACGCACTCAACTCCTGCGTTTCCAGCAACCCCACGAGGTCAACCATGAGCGAACCGATCAAGACGGCACTGGTCACCGGCGGCACCCGCGGCATCGGCCGGGCCATCGTAAAAAAACTTGCAGGCTCGGGGTACCAGGTTTATTTCACCTATGTTAGCCGTCCGGAGCTTGCCGAGGCCGTGTGCGCCGAAGTCGCCGCCGCAGGCGGGACCGCCCGGGGCTTCCTGCTGGATGCCAGCGACTGGGATGCCGTGGAGGCCTTCTTCGCCGAGCACATCAAGGACAAGGTCAGCCTCGACGTGCTGGTCAACAACGCCGGCATCACCAAGGACGGGCTGATCATGCGCATGAAGCGCGAGCAGTGGGAACAGGTGCTGAACATCAACCTCACCGGCGCCTTCGTCTGCCTGCAGCAGGCGGCCAAGATCATGCTCAAGCAGCGCCGCGGCCGCATCGTCAACATTTCTTCCGTCGTGGGGCAGATGGGCAACGCCGGACAGGCCAACTACTGCGCGTCCAAGGCCGGCCTCATCGGGCTGACCAAGGCCGCGGCACTGGAACTGGGGTCGCGCGGCGTGACCGTCAACGCCATCGCGCCGGGGTTCATCGAGACCGACATGACTGAAACACTCCCCAAGGAAGTGCGGGACAAGTACCTGGAACGCATTCCCCTGGGCTGCCTCGGGTCGGCGCAGGCAATCGCCGACGCCGTGGCCTATCTCGCATCCGACCAGGCGTCCTACATCACCGGTCAGGTGCTCGGAATCAACGGCGGCATGTACCTGTAGCCTGGTTCCTCAATTCGTACGCATACACACTTTGGAGGAAAGCAATGTCTATCGAAGAAAAAGTCAAAGAACTGGTGGTTGAGCAGCTGGGCGTTTCCGCGGATGAAGTGAAGCCCGAGTCCTCCTTCGTGGAGTCCCTGGGCGCCGATTCCCTGGACCTGACCGAACTGATCATGGCCATGGAAGAGGAATTCGACATCGAGATCGATGACGAGGACGCTCAGAAGATCGCCACGGTCCAGGACGCCGTCAACTACATCAAGTCCAAGTCCTAAGGACCCGCACCGTCGACATGACACGGTACCCCGGTCCGTCTGGGGTACCTTTTTTTTCATGCACCGCCTTGCGGACCCGTCCGCAGGGCATGTCCCATTTTTCGAGAAGATCATGATTGGTAAACGCGTTGTCGTAACCGGCCTGTCGGCCCTGACCCCCATCGGAAACACCCTGCAGGACAGCTGGGCCAACCTTGTGGCCGGCGTGAGCGGCATCGGCCCCATCACCCTCTTCGACGCCTCGGAGTTCGACGCGAAGATTGCGGGCGAACTGAAGAATTTCGACCCCACGGACTATGCCAGCGTCAAGGACGCCAAACGCATGGACCGCTTCGTCCAAATCGCCGTGGCCGCAGGCAAGCAGCTCATGGAAGACTGCGGCCTGGTCATGGACGAGGAGACGGCCCCAGAGGTCGGCGTGCTGCTGGGCTGCGGCCTGGGCGGCCTGTCGACCATCGAGGACTTCCATTCCAAGCTCCTCAAGTCCGGGCCCGGACGCATCTCGCCCTTCTTCATACCCATGCTGATTGCCAACATGGCCTCGGGGCAGATTTCCATCCAGACCGGTGCCAAAGGCCCCAACCTGGTGACCACCTCGGCCTGCGCCTCAGCCACCCACGCCATCGGCTATGCCTTCTCGGACATCAAGCTCGGCCGGGTCAAGGCCTGCATCACCGGCGGTGTGGAGTCGACCATCACGCCCATGGGCGTGTCCGGCTTTACGGCCATGAAGGCCCTGTCCACGCGCAACGATGAGCCGACCAAGGCCAGCCGTCCCTTTGACGCCGACCGCACGGGCTTCGTCATCGGCGAGGGCGCGGGCCTGCTCATGCTCGAAGAGCTCGAGCACGCCAAGAAGCGCGGGGCCAAGATCTACGCCGAGGTCGTGGGCTACGGCGCCTCGGGCGACGCCTACCACATCGCCGCCCCCGAGGAGTCCGGTACGGGCATGGCCCAGGCCATGAAATGCGCCCTGCGCGACGCTGAACTGGCCCCGGAACTGGTATCCTTCGTCAACGCTCACGGCACGTCGACCAAGCTCAACGACAAGACCGAGACCAAGGCCCTCAAGGCCGTATTCGGCGACCACGCCTACAGGATGCCCATCACCGCCAACAAGAGCATGATCGGCCACCTTCTGGGCGCCGCCGGCGGAGCCGAGGCCGTGTTCACGGCCATGAGCCTCGTCACGGGCATCGTTCCCGGCACCATCAACCAGGACACCCCGGACCCGGACTGCGACCTCGACTACACGCCGAACGGCAGCCGGGAAATGGCGCTTGAATACGGAATCAGCAACTCGTTCGGATTCGGCGGCACCAACGCCTCCATCATCCTGCGCAGTTTCAAATAACGATCCGCCGCACGCGCGGCCCAACAGAGTGGAGAAGCCATGGACGAACTCACACGCCAGGATCCGCAGATAGCCAAAGCCATCCAACTGGAAACCAACCGCCAGATCACCAAGCTCGAGCTCATCGCCTCCGAGAACTTCACCTCCCATGCGGTGCGCATCGCCATGGGCAGCGTCATGACCCACAAGTACGCCGAAGGCTACCCGGGCAAGCGCTACTACGGCGGCTGCGAATTCGTGGATATGGCCGAGAACCTGGCCATGGAGCGGGCCCGGCAGCTCTTCGGCGCCGAGTACGCCAACGTCCAGCCCCACTCCGGTTCCCAGGCCAACATGGGCGCCTATTTCGCGGCCATCCAGCCCGGCGACACGATCCTGGGCATGAACCTGTCCCACGGCGGGCACCTGACCCACGGCAGCCCCGTGAACTTCTCGGGCCGCCTCTTCAAGACCGTGTTCTACGGCGTGGAGAAGGAAACGGGCCAGATCAACTACGACGAGGTCGAGGCTCTGGCCAGGGAGCACAAGCCGCAGATGATCATCGCCGGGGCCAGCGCCTACCCGCGCACCCTGGATTTCGAACGCTTCCGCGCCATCGCCGACAGTGTCGGGGCCAAGCTCCTGGTGGACATGGCCCACATCGCCGGTTTGGTTGCCACGGGTCTGCACCCCTCGCCCATCAAGCACGCCCACTTCACCACCACGACCACGCACAAGACCCTGCGCGGCCCCCGCGGCGGTATGATCCTCAGCTCCGAGGAATTCGGCAAGACCCTCAACTCCCAGATCTTCCCCGGCATCCAGGGCGGACCGCTCATGCACGTCATCGCGGCCAAGGCCGTGGCCTTCGCCGAGGCCCTGCGCCCCGAGTTCAAGGACTACCAGCAGCAGGTCCTGGACAACGCCAAGACCCTGGCCAAGGAACTGACCGACGCGGGCTTCGACCTGGTCTCGGGCGGCACGGACAACCACCTCATGCTCCTGGACCTGACCAGCCACGACATCACGGGCAAGGACGCCGAGATCGGCCTGGACCACGCCGGCATGACCGTCAACAAGAACACGGTGCCCTTCGAGACGCGCTCCCCCTTCGTCACGTCCGGCATACGCCTGGGCACGCCGGCCCTGACCACCCGCGGCATGAAGACCGACGACATGCGCAAGGTGGCCAAGTGGATCGTCGCGACCCTGGGCAGTCTCGACAACGAGACGCGGCTGCGCGAAATCAGCAGGGAAGTGGAAAAATTCGCGGGCCAGTTCCCGCTTTTCGCCTGGTAAACCGCGCCGTTTCCCGCCGGCTTTCCCCAACCACAGGGCCGCTTCCACGGCCCTGTGGTTGATTCGTTTCCAAAGAGGTGACCATGGACAACCGCATCCCCTGGCCGCAATATTTCATGAACATCGCCTACCTCGTGGCCGAGCGGTCGACCTGTCTGCGCCGCAAGGTCGGGGCTCTGGCCGTCAAGGACAAGCGCATCCTGGCCACGGGCTACAACGGAGCGCCGGCAGGCCTGACCCACTGCCTGGAGATCGGCTGCCTGCGCGAAAAGCTGGGCATCCCCTCGGGGCAGCGCCACGAACTGTGCCGGGCCCTGCACGCCGAGCAGAACGTCATCATACAGGCCGCCATCCACGGCGTGAGCATCGAGGGCGCGGACATCTTCTGCACCACCCAGCCGTGCATCCTGTGCGCCAAGATGCTCATCAACTGCCGGGTGCGGGCCATCCATTTCGCCGAAGGCTACCCCGACGACATGTCGCGCGAGATGCTCGACGAGGCCGGCATCCCCTACCATCGCATGGAGAGGGAGACCGATGGCAGATGACGCGCGCTTCATGGGCCGGGCCATTGCGCTGGCCGAGCGCGGCCGCGGCCTGACCGCGCCCAACCCCTGCGTGGGGGCCGTGCTCGTGCGCGACGGAGAGGTCGTGGCCGAGGGATGGCATACGGCCTGGGGCAAGGCCCACGCCGAGGTCGAGGCCCTGCGCGACGCGGCGGCCAAGGGCGTGGACCCGCGCACCTGCACCCTTTTCGTCACCCTGGAGCCCTGCAACCACCAGGGCAAGACCCCGCCCTGCACCCGGGCCATCCTCGAAGCGGGTGTTCCGGAGGTTGTCGTGGGCTGCGCCGACCCCAACGCCACCGTCGAAGGCGGCGGCGCCGGATTTCTGCGCAGCCGGGGCGTGACGGTGCGCATGGGCGTGCGCGAACGGGAGTGCCGGGACCTCATCGCCGATTTCCTGGTCTGGCAGACCACGGACCGCCCCTTCTCCATCCTCAAGCTGGCCACGACCCTGGACGGCAGGATCGCGTCCCGCGACGGCCGGGCCGCCTGGATCACTGGTGAGGAATCGCGCCGGGAAGTGCACCGGCTGCGCGCCTGGTGCGGGGCCATCATCGTCGGCGGCGGCACCTACCGCGCCGACGACCCGTCCCTGACCTGCCGTCTGCCCGGCCACGTAGGCCCGCAGCCCCTGGCGGTTGTCGTGACGCGCACCCTGCCCGACCCGGCCGGTCACTCGAACCTTCTTTCCTCCCGGCCGGGACAGACCGTTTTCTGGACCACCAAGGCGCAGAGCGAATCCGCCATGGCGGCGCGCCTGGCCGACCTGGGCGTCACGGTCCGGGGGCTGCCGGCCCTGGCCGGCGACCCGGACGGAAGCCTGGACCTGGCCGAGGGGCTGCGCTTCCTGCGCCGTGAGCACGGCTGTCACTACACGCTGACCGAAGGCGGCGGCCACCTGGCCGGAGCCATGCAACGCCAGGGCCTGGTGGACGAACTGCGCCTGTTCCAGGCCATGAAGGTCCTGGGCGACGAGAGGGCGCGGCCCGTCTTCGCCGGTCGCGGCTTTGCGGCCATGAGCGACTGCTGGGAATTCCGGCTCGTGGAACAGGGATTTTTCGGCACCGACCTGTACCTTCGACTTCGACCAAAGGAGTAGCCATGTTCACAGGCATCATTCAAGGCCTGGGCCGGGTGGCGGCCGTGGACGGCGGCGGGAGCGAGACGCGCTTCACCCTGCGCCCCGACTTCGCCCTGACCGACTACGCCCTGGGCGAGTCCATCGCCGTGAACGGCGTCTGCCTGACGGTGGAAACCTTCGGCCAGGGCTGGTTCACGGCCTACGCCTCGGCCGAGACCCTGTCCGTGACCAACCTCGGCGCCCTGCGCGTGTCCGCCGGGGTCAACCTGGAGCGCGCCCTGGCCATGGGCGACCGCCTGGGCGGCCACATCGTCTCGGGCCACGTGGACTGCCTGGCCGAGGTCCTGTCCGTCCGCCAGGCCGGGCAGTCGCGCATCTACCGCCTGGGCTTCCCCGAAGCCTGCGCCTCCCAGGTCATCCCCAAGGGCTCCGTGGCCCTGGACGGAATCAGCCTGACAGTCAACGATTGCGGTCGGGATTATTTGGAAGTAAACATCATCCCGGCCACGCAGCGGGAGACGACCATCTCCGGCTGGGCTCCGGGACGGCGGGTCAACATGGAGACCGACGTCATCGGCAAGTATGTCCAGCGCATGCTCGCCCCCTGGAACGAGAGTCCGGCCCGGCCCCAACCTTCGAAAATCACCCCGGACTTCCTGAAAGAGCACGGATTCTGATCCGAGCCGTCCGGCGTCCAACCACGAGGATACCATGCACAGATGCACGGCCGAAGAGGCCATCAACGAGATAAAGGCCGGGAAGATGATCATCCTGGTCGACGACGAGGACCGCGAAAACGAGGGCGACCTGACCATCGCCGCCGAAAAGGTCACGCCCGAGGCCATCAACTTCATGGCCAAGTACGGCCGCGGCCTCATCTGCCTGGCCCTGGACCCGTCCCTGGTGGACAAGCTGCAGCTTCCGCTCATGGCGCGGCGCAACACCTCCAAGTTCGGCACCAACTTCACCGTGTCCATCGAGGCCAAGCAGGGCGTGACCACGGGCATCTCGGCCCACGACCGGGCCCTGACCATCCAGACGGCCGTGGCCGACGAGACCACACCCGATGATCTGGCCACCCCCGGCCACATCTTTCCCCTGCGCGCCAAGCCCGGAGGGGTCCTGGTGCGCGCCGGACAGACCGAGGGCTCCGTGGACCTGGCCCGCCTGGCCGGCCTCAAGGGCGCGGCCGTCATCTGCGAGATCATGAACGACGACGGCACCATGTCGCGCATGCCCGACCTGAAGAAGTTCGCGGAAGAGCACGACATGAAGATCGCGACCATCGCCGATCTCATCGCCTACCGCTCCCGCAAGGACTCGCTGGTCCGCCGCGTGGCCGAGGCGCGCATGCCCACCTGCTACGGCGAGTTCACCATCGTGGCCTACGAGAACGACATCGACAGCCACACCCACATCGCCCTGGTCAAGGGCGAGATCAACGAGGAGACCCCGGTGCTGGTGCGCGTGCACAGCGAATGCCTGACGGGCGACGTCTTCGGGTCCATGCGCTGCGACTGCGGCAGCCAGCTGCAGCGGGCCATGCAGATGGTCAACGACGAGGGCGCGGGCGTCATCCTGTACATGCGCCAGGAAGGCCGGGGCATCGGCCTGGGGAACAAGATCAAGGCCTACCACCTGCAGGACGAGGGCCGCGACACCGTCGAGGCCAACATCGAACTGGGCTTCGCCCCGGACCTGCGCGACTACGGCCTGGGCGCCCAGATCCTGGTGGACCTCGGCGTGAAGCGCATGCGCCTCATGACCAACAACCCCAAGAAGATCATCGGACTCGAAGGCTACGGCCTGAAGGTCGAGGAGCGGGTACCCATCGAAATCCCGGCCTGCGACGACAACAAGTGTTACCTGCACACCAAGTACGCCAAGCTCGGCCACCTGCTGCACCTCGACGCCGAGAAAAAATAATTTCCCACAAGGAGACGCCATGCTGCACATCAAGACCATCGAGGGCCAGCTGCAGGCCCAGGACCTCAAGATCACGATCATCGCCAGCCGCTTCAACGACTTCATCGTGGACCGCCTCATCGGCGGCGCCGTCGACTACCTGGTCCGCCACGGCGCGGCCCGCGAAGACCTGACCATCATCCGCGTGCCCGGCGCCTTCGAGATGCCGCTGGTGGCCCAGAAGGTGGCCAAAAGCGGCAAGGCCGACGCCATCGTCTGCGTGGGAGCGGTCATCCGCGGCGCGACCCCGCACTTCGACTTCGTCTGCAACGAGGCCACCAAGGGCATCGCCCACGTGTCCATGGAGACGGGCGTGCCCATCGGCTTCGGCCTGCTGACCACGGACACCCTGGAGCAGTCCATCGAGCGCGCCGGCAGCAAGGGCGGCAACAAGGGCGTCGAGGCCGCGGCCGCGGCCCTGGAAACCCTGCGCGTGCTGCAGCAGCTCTAGAGAGGCCGGGGATTCACGTGACGCACAACAGACGGCATCAACGCCGCTTCGCCTTTCAGGTCATCTATTCGCTGAACTTCGCCACGGCCATGAGCAAGGAGCAACTCGTCCGCTCCTTCGAGAACTTCTGGGCCGAGGAAGAGTTCGACATCACCCGCGAGGACTCCTACGCCTGGACCCTGGTGCAGGGGGTTTTCGACAACCGCGCGGCCATCGACGAGATCATCACCAGGCATTCCCAGCACTGGAAGCTGAACCGCATCGCCAAGGTCGAGCTGACCATCCTGCGACTCTCGCTCTTCGAGATGCTTTTCTGCCCCGACATCCCCTTCAAGGTGGCCATGAACGAGGCCATCGAGCTGGCCAAGGACTTCGGGGACGACAACTCCAAGACCTTCGTCAACGGCGTCCTGGACGCCGCGGCCAAGGACGCCGAGCGGGACAGCGAATAATACAGTCCGGACACACGACATCCTGAGGACAGCATGAGGCACTACGATTTCAAGGACATCGAGGAAAAATGGCAGAAGGCCTGGGAGGACCAGGCCTGTTTCCGGACCAGCGAGACCCGCGACGGCAGGAAGTACTACGTCTTGGAGATGTTCCCCTACCCTTCGGGACGCATCCACATGGGGCACGTGCGCAACTACTCCATCGGCGACGTGGTGGCCCGCTACAAGCGCATGCAGGGCTTCGACGTGTTCCACCCCATGGGCTGGGACGCCTTCGGCCTGCCCGCCGAGAACGCGGCCATCAAGAACAACACGCACCCGGCCAAGTGGACCTACGAGAACATCGCCTACATGCGCTCCCAGTTGAAGCGCCTGGGCTATTCGTACGATTGGGAACGTGAAATCGCCACCTGCCACCCGAAGTACTACCGCTTCGAGCAGGAGTTCTTCCTCAAATTTCTGGAAAAGGGCCTGGCCTACCGCAAGAAGGCCCCGGTCAACTGGTGCCCGAGCTGCCACACGGTCCTGGCCAACGAGCAGGTCGAGGAAGGCCTGTGCTGGCGCTGCGACTCCGAGGTGCAGCAGAAGGAGCTGTCCCAGTGGTTCCTGCGCATCACCGACTACGCCGAAGAGCTCCTCCAGGCCCTGGACACCCTGACCGACGGCTGGCCCGAGCGCGTCCTGACCATGCAGCGCAACTGGATCGGCAAGAGCGTCGGCGCCGAGATTTCCTTCAAGGTCAAGGATCTGGACGAAGACATCACCGTCTTCACCACCCGCCCCGACACCCTTTTCGGCGCGACCTTCATGAGCCTGGCCCCCGAGCATCCGCTGGTGGAAAAACTCATCCCCGGCACGGGGCAGGAGGCCGAGGTGCGCAGCTTCGTCGAGCGCATCTCCAAGATGGACCGCATCGTGCGCACGGCCGAAGACCTGGAAAAGGAAGGCGTGTTCACGGGCCGCTACTGCGTGAACCCCGTCACGGGCCGCGAGATGCCCGTCTACGTGGCCAACTTCGTGCTCATGGGCTACGGCACCGGCGCGGTCATGGCCGTCCCGGCCCACGATCAGCGCGATTTCGAATTCGCCACCAAGTACGACCTGCCCATGCAGATCGTCATCATGCCCCGCGAGGGGAACCTGGAGCTTTCGTCCATGACGGAGGCCTACACCGAGCCCGGCGTCATGGCCAACTCCGGAAAGTTTGACGGCATGGACAGCGAGGCCGCCAAGCAGGCCATCATCGACCACCTGGCGACGGACGGCCTGGGCAAGCCCACGGTCAACTACCGCCTGCGCGACTGGAACATCTCCCGCCAGCGCTACTGGGGCGCACCCATACCGGTCATCTACTGCGACGCCTGCGGCATCGTGCCCGTGCCCGTGCAGGACCTGCCCGTGGAGCTGCCCCTGGACGTCAAGGTCAACCCGGACGGCCGCTCGCCGCTGCCCGCATGCGAGAGCTTCGTCAACGTGACCTGCCCCAAGTGCGGACAGGCCGCGCGCCGCGAGACCGACACCATGGACACCTTCGTCGAGTCGTCCTGGTATTTCGCCCGCTACCTTTCGGCCCGCAAGGACGACGCTGCCTTCGACCCGCGCGACGTGGACTACTGGATGCCCGTGGACCAGTACATCGGCGGCATCGAGCACGCCATCCTGCACCTCCTGTACTCGCGCTTCTTCGTCAAGGCCCTGCGCGACGAGGGCTACCTGAACCATGACGAGCCCTTCAAGAACCTCCTGACCCAGGGCATGGTGCTCCTCGGCGGCTCCAAGATGTCCAAGTCCAAGGGCAACGTGGTGGACCCCGACGAGATGATCTCCAAGTACGGCGCCGACACCGTGCGCCTCTTTTGCCTCTTCGCCGCCCCGCCCGAGAAGGACCTGGAGTGGAACGACAAGGGCATCGAGGGTTCGAGCCGCTTCCTGAGCCGCCTGTGGCGCCTGGTGGACGAGCTTGAGGACGTCCTCTCGCCCGTGGGCCCCTGCGCGGCCGTGGACGGGGCCCTGACCGAGGCCGAGGCCGAACTGCGCCGCAAGGAGCACGATACCGTGCGCCGCGTGGAGCGCGACATGGAGAACAAGTTCCAGTTCAACACGGCCATCGCGGCCATGATGGAGCTGGTCAACACCCTGTACGCGACCAAGGACGAGGTGCGCGGCGGCGCAAACGGCCCCAGGCTCCTGTCCTCGGCCATCTCCTCCCTGCTGGTGGCCCTCTCGCCCATCGCCCCGCACATCTGCGAGGAGCTGTGGGCGCGGCTGGGCTACACCCGGACCCTGGCCCTGGAGCCCTGGCCGACCCACGACCCCGAGGCGTTGAAAACGAGCGAGGTGACCGTGGTCGTGCAGGTCAACGGCAAGCTGCGCGGGCAGATCAGCGTGGCGGCCGAAGCTTCCTCCGAGGACATCCAGGCCCAGGCCCTGAACGATCAAAACGTGGCACGTCACATCGAGGGAAAGAACATTGTCAAAGTCATCGTCATCCCCGGCAAGCTGGTCAATGTCGTGGTCCGGTAGGGTCTTCCTGCTGCTTCTTGGCGTCGTCCTGTTGCTGCCCGCCTGCGGGTACCAGCTCACGGCCAACGCGCCCATCGACCTGCCCAAGGACAGCACGCGCCTCTTCCTGGCCAAAGTCACCAACCCGACCACGGAAACCTGGATCGAACCCATGCTCAGAGGCAGCCTGCGGGACGAACTGACCAGACGAGGCAACGTGACCTGGGTCGACCGGGAAGAGGCCGAGGCCACGGTCAACGTCGACGTGCGCTCGTACAGCACCTCCGACGCGGTCAAGGGCCGCGACGACGTGACCTTCAAGTCCCGAGTCACCATCCAGATGGAGGTCAGCTTCTTCAGCACGAAGACCAGCGCCCTCATCTGGACCTCCGGGCCGGTGGTGGCCTCGGAATCCTATCGCGGCTCAGGCGGCAAGAAGGACGCCACCCAGGGCGCCATCGACCTGGCCGTGCGCACGGTGGCCGACAGGCTGAGCCAGAAGTTCTGACCGGGCCATGGACAGGCAAGGGTTCTCCTTCCTCGTCTGCGCGGACCCGGAGCTGATCCGGGACCGGGTGGACGAGCTTCTCGAAGGCAAGGGCTTCGCGGCCCGGGTCTTCTGGGGTGACGAGGACCCGACCGACCGCTACTGGCAGACGCTGACGGTGCCCTCCATGATGGGGCCGCCCAACGCCGTGATCCTGCGCCGCGCCCAGGAACAGCCCGACGAGTTCTGGGGCCGGATCGAACCGCTGCTGGCCATGGCCAGGCCCTCGGTCTGGCCCATCTTCTGCCTCGAAGCCGAGTGGGACAAGGGCAAGCCCAAAACGGCCAAGGCCGTGACCAAGGGCAAGTACTGGGCCGCGGCCCAGAAGCGCGGCTGGATCTGGGAGCACCCCGGCCTGACCCGCTCGAACATCGGCCAGGAACTGGACCGCTTCGCGGCCCGGCACGGCCTGGCCTTCGCGCCGGGCGTGAAAAAGGCCCTGGCCGAGTCCCTGCCCCTGGCGACCATCGCCCTGCGCAACGAACTGGAAAAAATCCTTCTCCTGGCCGGTGGCGCAAAGACCATCCAGCCCGAACACCTGACGGTCCTCGGCTCCGAAGACCCCTTCGACCTCTTCTCCTTCCTGCGCTCCCTGCAGAGCCCGCAGGGCCGGCGCCAGGCCTGGGACCGGCTCATGAACGACCCGGCCATGGCCAGCGGCGACATGGTCTTCCCCGTGTCATCCCTCATGCTGCGCGAGGCTCGCATGCTCTGGCAGCTCCTGCACGGCGAGGACGCCAAGGTGCAGCTCTACCCGAGCCTCAAGGCCGAAAAGGCCAACCTGGCCAAACGCCTCGGGCCCGTGCGCATCAGCCGCTTCTGGGACCTGGTCCTGAAGGCCGACACAGACATCAAGACCGGACGCCTCAAACCGGCCCAGGTCATGGAAAACCTCGTCAAGGACGCGGCGCGCCTGTGGTGAGGGAAGCGCCGGCCCACTACCACGGCCACCGCCAGCGCCTGCGCGAACGCCTGGCCGCAGACCCGCGGGCCCTGTCCGACTATGAACTCCTCGAACTCCTCCTGACCCACGCCCTGCCCCGCAGGGACACCAAGCCCATCGCCAAGGACATGATCTCGCGCTTCGGGTCCCTGGCTGACGCCCTGCAGGCCGACCCGGACCGCCTGGCCGAAGTGCCCGGACTGGGCGAGGCCGCGGCCTCCCTCTGGCGCACCCTGCGCGAATGCGGCGCACGCGCGGCCTGCCGCCCCCTGGCCGCCAGGGAGAAATTCTCCTCGCCCGAGCAGGTCCGCGACATGGTCTGCTCGCGCCTGGGGCACCTGACCAAGGAGGAGTTCTGGGTCATCCTCGTGGACAACCAGAACCGCCTCATCCGCTTCGAACGCGTCTTCCAGGGCACTGTAGACCAAACCGCGGCCTACCCGCGAGAAATCCTCGAACTGGCCCTGCGCCACCACGCCAGCGGCCTCATCCTCGTCCACAACCACCCCGGCGGCGACCCGACCCCGTCCCGCCAGGACCGCACCCTGACCGAAACCGTAGGCCGGCTGGCCTCGGACCTGGGCTTGCGCCTGCTGGACCACATCATCGTCACCGGCCGCAGCTGTTCCAGCTTCCGCGCCCTCGGCCTGATCTGATTTTTTTGGTCTCAAGGGGCCAAAATCCCATTTTTCCGCTTGCCTGAGGATCGATTGGCCTTATACTTGACTGAATTCCTTTTTTCGCGGCCGAAATTTCGCGATTACAACCCCACGAGGAGACCACAGTGAGCGACGAAAAAACCTTTTCCCCCGAAAATGAAGAAATTCAGGGCGAAAATTCCGATACAGCCAGCGCCGAAAGCGCAGTCCAGGAGGCGGAGATCCCGACCGTGATGCCCCTGCTGGCGGTGCGCGACATCGTCGTCTTCAATTACATGATCCTGCCCCTCTTCGTGGGGCGGGAAAAGAGCGTGCAGGCCGTGGACGCGGCCCTGAACGGCAGCCGCTACATCTTCATCAGCACCCAGAAGGACGAGAGCGTCGACGACCCCACCCCCGACGACCTTTACCGCACAGGCACCGTGGCCATGATCATGCGCATGCTCAAGATGCCCGATGGCCGGCTCAAGGTCCTGGTGCAGGGCCTGACCCGCGCGCGCATCCTCGAATTCGAGCAGCACGACCCCTATGACAAGGTCCGCATCGAGACCATCGACGAACTCGTGGTCGAGAACCCCGGCCCCGAAGAGGAGGCGCTGCTGCGTTCGGTCAAGGAGCAGAGCGAGAAGATCCTGACCCTGCGCGGCATCGATGCGGCCGAGATCATGAACGTGCTCAACGCCGTGAACGAACACGGCCGTCTGGCCGACCTGGTGGCCTCCAACCTGCGCATGAAGTCTTCCGAGGCCCAGCGCATCCTGGAGAGCCACGACCCCATCGAGCGCCTGAACCTGGTCAATTCCCAGCTGGTCAAGGAGGTCGAGGTGGCCTCCATGCAGGCCAAGATCCAGAGCATGGCCAAGGAAGGCATGGACAAGGCCCAGCGCGAATACTTCCTGCGAGAGCAGTTGAAGGCCATCCGACGCGAACTCGGCGACAAGGGCGGCGAGGGCGAGGAGATGGAGGAACTGCGGAAGACCATCAACGCCCTGGGGCTGCCCAAGAAGGTCAAGAAGGAGGCCGACAAGCAGCTCTCGCGCCTTGAGTCCATGCACCCGGACAGCTCCGAGGCGACCATCCTGCGCACCTACATCGACTGGATCATCGACCTGCCCTGGAAGAAGGCCTCCAAGGACCGCCTCGACATCAAGGAGGCGGCCAGAATCCTGCACGAGGACCACTACGACCTGGAGAAGGTCAAGGAGCGCATCCTCGAATACCTGAGCGTGCGTAAACTCAACCCGACCATGAAGGGCCCCATCCTGTGCTTCGTCGGCCCTCCCGGCGTGGGCAAGACGTCGCTCGGCAAATCCATCGCCCGGTCCCTGGGGCGCAAGTTCGTACGCATGTCCCTGGGCGGCATGCGTGACGAGGCAGAGATACGCGGCCACCGGCGGACCTACATCGGGGCCATGCCCGGACGCATCATTCAGTCCATGAAGGACGCGGGGACCGTGAACCCGGTCATCATGCTCGACGAGATCGACAAGCTCGGCAGCGATTTCCGCGGCGACCCGTCCTCGGCGCTGCTGGAGGTGCTGGACCCGGAGCAGAACAACTCCTTCACGGACCACTACCTGAACGTGCCCTACGACCTGTCCAAGGTCATGTTCATCTGCACGGCCAACATGCTGGACACCATCCCGTCGGCCCTCCTGGACCGCATGGAGGTCATCCGCATCCCCGGCTACACGGAGCAGGAGAAGATTGTCATCGCCAGGCGCTACCTCCTGACCCGCCAGATCAAGGAGAACGGGCTCACTGACGAAACCCTGGTCATCTCCGACGCCGTACTGGCCGAGATCATCCGGGGCTACACGCGCGAGGCGGGCCTGCGCAACCTGGAGCGCGAGATCGGCTCCGTCTGCCGCAAGTACGCCCGCAGGGTGGCCGAAGGAAAGAAGGGCCCCTTCCGGGTGACGAACGCGTCCCTGGTCAAGCTGCTTGGCCAGCCCAAATTCATGGACGAGGAGCGCGAGAGCACCATGCCCCCCGGCGTGGCCCTGGGCCTGGCCTGGACCCCGTATGGCGGCGAGATCCTGCACATCGAGTGCAGCCTGCTGCCGGGCAAGGGCAAGCTCATCCTGACGGGCAAGCTCGGCGACGTGATGAAGGAGAGCGCCCAGGCGGCGCTCAGCTACGCCCGCAGCAAGAGCGCGACCCTGGGCATCGGCGAGGACTTCTTCGACACCCACGACATCCACATCCACGTCCCGGCCGGCGCCACGCCCAAGGACGGCCCGTCGGCCGGCGTGACCCTGGTCACGGCCCTCATGTCGGCCATCACCAACGAGCCCATCGCCTCGGACGTGGCCATGACGGGCGAGATCACCCTGCGCGGCCGGGTCATGCCCGTTGGCGGCATCAAGGAGAAGATCCTGGCCGCGGTCAGCCACGGCGTGAGCAAGGTCCTCATCCCGGCCCGCAACGCCCACGACCTGGACGAGATTCCCAAGGAGCTCAGAAAGCGCATCACGGTCAAGACCGTGGAGGCCATCGACGAGATCTGGCCGGAAGTTCGCTCGACGAAGAAGGCATAGGTCCTGGTCAAACCAGACAGAAGCCCCCGCGACCGCGTGCCGGTCCGGGGGCTTTTCTCGTGGCCGCGAAGGGATGCTTCACGGGGGTCAGGCCGCAGAGGTCTTGGCCTTTCCGGTGCCGGAAACCGGCAGCCCGATGCCGAAAACAGCACCGCGGCCGGGCTCGGAATCAAGCCACATCCTGCCGCCGTGCCCGCGCGTGACGATGAAGTAGGACACCGAAAGTCCGAGTCCCGTGCCGATGCCCGGCGGCTTGGTGGTGAAGAAGGGCTCGAAGACGCGGCGCTGCACCTCATAGGGCACCCCCGGGCCTTTGTCCTCGACCTCCACGCGGACCTCCCCGTCGCCGCAGGCAAGGCGGATCTCGATGCAGGGGTCCTCTGCCGGCGGATCGGCCATGGCCTGGGCCGCGTTGCGCAGGAGGTTCAGCAGGACCTGTTCGATCTCGATCTCGGAGCACTCGACCTGGGGGAGATTGTCCGGGAAGCTCCTGATCACCCGGATTTTCCGGAAATCGAAGGTCTTCTTCAGATCGTAATCGTTTGCGGCCAGGTCCAGGGCCTTGTCCACGATGAGCGCCATGTCGCAGGGCTCCCGCCGGGACTCGCTCAGACGGCTGAAATCGAGCATGTGGCGGATGATGTTGGCCGCGCGCATGGCTGCCGCCTGGATGTCCCGGACCATGTTCGGCAGGCCGCGGGCCTCCAGGTAGGCCCACACGGCCTGCATGTCGACGCCCAACTCGCCCGCCTTCTCGATGTTCCTCGCGAAATCCGGCCTGACCCGCAGGGCCATGTTCTGAGCCGCCTGCACGATGATGGCCAGGGGGTTGTTGATCTCGTGAGCCACGCCGGCGGCGATGCCACCCACGGAGACCATCTTCTCTGTCTGGATCATCATCTCCTGCATGCGGCTGAATTCGGTCATGTCTCGGACCACGGACAGCAGGAAGCGTTTGGGCCCGATGGGAATGAACTGGCAGGAGATGTTGCAGCGCAGCAACGTGCCGTCCTTGCGGCGGCAACCCATCTCGACGTTGCTCGCGTGGCCGGTCCGCAGCAGCCGCTCGAGCATGGCCGCCCGGCTTTCGGGGTCCGCGAACAGGCCGAGCTCCAGGGTCGTGCGGCCCAGAAGCTCCTCGCGGGAGTAGCCCGAGAGGGAGACGAAGGCCTCGTTGACATCCACGAGAGCCCCGCTTTCCGGCTCCGACAGGGATATGGCGTCGGGTGAGAGCTTGAACAGGCGGGAAAACTTCTCTTCGGACTGGCGGAGCATCTCCTCGGTGCGTTTGCGGTCGGTGATGTCGCGGAAGATGCCTTCGACCCCGAGCACGTTCCCGGCCTCGTCGTGGTAGAAATTGCTTGAGGTGGCGACCAGCACGGGGGTGCCGTCCCCCCTCTTCAGGTGCACCTCGAAATCCGTCACCCGGCCGCGCGACCGCATCAGCTCCAGAAACTGCTCGCGACGATGGGACTCGAACCAGAACTCCTCGTTGGGTCTGCCGAGCATATCCTCGACGCTGCCGTACCCCAGCAGACGCGCGCCCGAAGGGCTGACCATGCACAGGCGCCCGGCCGCGTCGGTGCGGTAGAAAACGTCCTGGATGTTGTCGATGACCGAACGGTAGAGCTTCTCGCTGCGGCGGAGGGCCTCCTCAGTCTGCTTGCGTTCAGTGATGTCGACGATCAGCGAGAGCATGACGTCCCGGCCCTGCAGGCTGACGGTTTCGGCCGACCACAGCGCGAAGCGCGTCTCGCCCGAGCGAGTCAGGAATTCGATGGCGAAGTCCTTGAAAAACCCTTTTTCGCGCAGCACGGCTATGGCCCGGTCCCGCTCACCGGGGTCGGCCCAGATGCCGACCTCCCGGGACGTGCGGCCGAGTTGCTCCTCGCGCGGGTAGCCGAGCATCTCCACCCAGCGTTCGTTGACGTCGAGAAACGTTCCGGTGGCGATGTCCGAGAGGATCAGAGGCGCGGGGTTGGCGTTGAAGGACTTGGCGAAGCGCTCCTCGCTCTGGCGCAGCAGCTCTTCCGAAGCCTTGCGTTCCGTGATGTCCCGGCCCACGCCGATGATCTCGACGATGTTTCCGGCGGGGCCAAGGATCGCGGAATCGTTCCAGGCGAACCAGCGCCAGCCCGCGGCGGTCATGGCCCGCTGCTCCATGTAGGCCAGGTGCGGAGGGATGAGGAGGTTTTTCATGGCTTCCCGGGTCGCGGGAAGGTCTTCCTCGTGGACCAGGGGCATGAAGGCCGTGCCGAGGAGTTCGGACTCGGCTTTGCCGAAGGTGCGGCAATAGGACGGACTCACGTACAGAAAGCGCCCCTGCGCGTCGACCTTGACCACGAGATCGGTCTGATGCTCCACGAGAACGCGGAATTTCTCCTCACGGTCCCGCGCGTCGCGCAGGGAGCTCCGCAGGGAAGCCGTCTCGACGTCCAGGCGCCCACGCCGGGCCGCATTCGAGACGGCTGCGGCCGGGATCGACAACCGTCTTCCACGAAGTGATGCGCGTCCTACGGTCGATCTTGCTGCGGACATATCGGAGAGGCCTCCCTTCCCGGTTGGACATGCGGACGGCGTTCGGGCACTGCGCCCGGCCTCATGGCCGGCGCGAAGTGGCGCAGGCTTCGCGACACGAAGCCTGCGCAACCGGACACGCTAGGGTATCAGCGAATCGCTGATCTCCTTGAAGAGGTCGGCCAGACAGACCACGCCGATGATGCGCCCGCCCTCCTCTACCACGGCCCGGCCGCGGCGGTAGTCGAGGAAGACCTCGAGCACCCTGGCCAGGGGATCGTTGGGCTTGAGCATGGGGATATCGTGCTGCAGACAGTCGGTGATACGGACTTGGGCGCAGCTGCGGCAGGCGATGGAGAAGGCCCGGTCCCAGTCCACCTCGTTGCCGTCCAGGACCGAGCCCTTGAGCAGGCACGGTCCGATGCCTTGGATCAGATTCCACATGGACAGGATGCCCAGGAATTTCTCGCTCTTGGAAAAAACCAGCACGAAACTGCCGTCGGGCTGCCTGCCGCGGATGTCCCGCAGGGCGCCGATGGCTTCGGACAGACTCGCGTCCTCGCGCACGATGGCGAAATCCGAACGCATGATGTCCCAGACCCTTTTGCGAACCAGCATGATGAACTCCAGTGTTGAGTATGTCGAAAAACAGGGTCCGCCCCTGTGGTGTCCTCAGTCGAAATCGGCCAGCAGCGCCCCGATGTGCAGCTCGTCGGTCAGGGACTGGTTCTGGTAGAGGTTCCTGATCCGCCATGAAGCCTGCTGCAGATGCGAGTTGGTTATGCCGTTGGACAGCGCGGTGTAGGCTTCGAGAAAGGCCGCGAGGTGGTCGCAGATCTTGAGCATGCGCCCGTCCTTGGGGCAGAAGCGGTCCTCGTTGTATTGTCCCTGGAGCTGCTCCCAGCCGACGACGCGCGCCACGCCGTCCTGCAGGATGGTGGCCTCGAACTCGGAGCCGACCTCGATGCCCAGGAAATACGAGAGCCGCTCCACGAGGTCGGTATACACCGAACGGTCCAGGATGGAAAAGAGGCGCTGCTCGAGTTCCTTGCCCTCGTACTCGCGGATCAGGTCGCCGATGCCCTGCACGGAACTCTTGACCGGCGAGATGATGTCACGGGTCAGGAGTTCCGGGATGTCGTGAAAAAGGCCGGCAAAGAAATTGTTGTGCCGCCGCACGGGACAGGCGCCCACGGCGATGCTGAAGAAATAGGCCAGGCAGGCCACGATGAACATGTGCCCCAGGACCGACGTCTCGGGGATGCGCGGGGTCTGGGACCAGCGCTTCTGGAAGCGCAGGCGGCCGCACATGAAGGCGAACTTGCCGAGCCTGGTCCCGGGGCCTTCCAGGAGCTGGCGCACGCCGGCCAGATCGAGGTGGGCTTCAAGGCCCTGGCGGAAGTTCTCCTCGATCTCGTCCATCTCCTCGTCCCACTGGTTCAGGTCTCGGATGAGGTGGAACTCCCAGCGGCTGGCGAAGAGATGGGCCGCGTCGAGGATGCGCGAGGCCAGGCTCTCGTCGCGCCGCACCTGGCGCTCGAAATGGGTGCGCATGGCGTCCCAGAAATCCTTGCCCAGGGGCTGGACCCTGGGCTGGAGTTCGTTCAGGACCCAGGCCGTGAGCTTTTCGTAATGGGCGGGGTTGGCCTTGATCTGGTAGAAGATGGGCGGCTTGATGTCGGTGATGACCAGCCGGTAGAGGTAGTCGAAGATGCCGCCGCGGACGATGTCCTCGCCCAGGGCCGACTTCTCCTCGGGCGACATGCCCTGGGAGTTGAGCTCGAACAGGAGCCAGGCCGCGATCATCTTGTGGGCCTGCTTGTCCACCTCCACAAGCTCCATGGGACGCATCTTGTCGTTCCAGCGCTTCATGAAGCTTCCGGAAAAAACGAGCTGAAGCAGGCCCTTGCGTATGCTGGCCACCATCGACCTCCGGGTGTTGCCGGGA
The DNA here is from genome assembly GCF_054657795.1 of Desulfomicrobium salsuginis. NCBI lineage: Bacteria > Pseudomonadati > Thermodesulfobacteriota > Desulfovibrionia > Desulfovibrionales > Desulfomicrobiaceae > Desulfomicrobium > Desulfomicrobium salsuginis. The sequence goes on from NZ_BAAHYA010000001.1 coordinate 657,702, forward strand.
CCGTCCCGGCGGGTGAAAAATTTTCTTCGAATTCCTGCGAAAAATGCTTTACAAGCGGGCCCAGGACAGATAGCTGATTCGTTCCTTATCCCACAAGCATTGTTTCGTTACGTTGTAGCGGTTAGAGGGGTAAAGCACAACCATTTGTGCACGTTACCACCGATTTCAAGGTTGAAAGCACCCGCAACGACACGGGTTTTACCGGCAGGAGCCACAGAAATGAAGACCTACAGCCCCAAAGCAAGCGAACTGACCCACAAATGGTACCTTGTCGACGCCAAGGACAAGGTCCTGGGCCGTCTTGCGACGGAAATAGCCACCCGCCTCCGCGGAAAGCACAAGGCCGAGTTCGCCCCGCACATGGATAACGGCGATTTCATCATCGTCATCAACGCGGACAAGATCAAAGTGACCGGGCAGAAGCCCACCCAGAAGGTGTACTACCGTCACACCGGCTACGTGGGCGGTCTCAAGGAGACCACCCTGGAAGAAATGATGGGCAAAAGCCCCGAAACGGTCATCCACAAGGCGGTCCGCGGCATGCTCCCCAAGAGCGCCTTGGGCTACCAGCTGATCAAGAAACTGAAAGTGTACTCCGGCACGGAACACCCCCACCAGGCCCAGCAGCCTGAAGTGCTGGACATCTAAGCAGGGATGGAGAGGATTATGAGCCAAGATTTCTTCTACGGTACCGGCAAAAGAAAGACTTCCGTTTCCCGGACCAGATTGTACAAGGGCACCGGAACCATCACCGTCAACGGACGCGAGTTGGCCGACTACTTCCCCCGCGCCACGCTGCAGATGATCATCCGTCAGCCCCTCAAGCTGACCAAGACCATTGAAAAGTTCAACATCGCCTGCCGCGTCACCGGCGGCGGACTTTCCGGACAGGCCCAGGCCGTGCGCCACGGCATCAGCCGCGCCCTGCTGGAGTTCGATCCGGAAATGCGCGGCGTCCTGAAGCGCGCCGGCTTCCTGACCCGCGACTCCCGCGTCAAGGAAAGAAAGAAGTACGGTCAGCGCGCAGCCCGCGCCAGGTTCCAGTACTCCAAGCGTTAATCGCCTCTTGTTTTCGAACATTCCGGGGCAGAGGTGCATGCGCACCTCTGCCTTCTTTTTTTCAAGGAGCGCCGCATGAGCAGCAAAAAGATACAACCCGTCCTGGTGTTCGCGGATGCGGACGGCAGCGTGTACGACCACCCGGAACTGCTCATGCTCGTGCGCAGGGGACGGGAGCTGGCCCTGCCGCGCCCGGACGAGCTCATCCCCCTGCCCGAGGGCAGCGACCTCTACCTCCTCCCCGGGCGAAGCGCCCTGGGCCTGGACCCGGCCACGGGCAAAGCCGAAGCCCTGGAAGAGCGGGCCGTGGCCGCCTTCGTCTGCCCGTCCTACACCCTCTCGGCCACAGCCGCCTATCTCAAATCCGAAGGCGCGCCGAACCTGCCCCTTTTCGCCTACGGCGCGGTGGGGTTTGCCCGCGACCGCTTCTGGGTCGCGGCCACCCAGGTCGACAAGGACCGTCGCCAGGTCTTCACGGGCGTGGCCCCCGAAAGAATTTCCAAGGGCGCCGAGGACCTGCTCCGGCGCTACCCGAAAAACCGCCTCATCCAGCACCTGGCCCGCTGCGCCCTGACCTTCTGCTGCCCTGCGGCCAAGAACCTGGCCCTGGGGCGCTACGAGGGGCCCCTGCCCACGGCCAGGGCCTGCAACGCACGCTGCTACGGCTGCATCTCGCACCAACCGGCGGGCTCCGATTTCCCCTCGCCCCAGAACCGCATCGACTTCACGCCCACCCCCGAGGAGATCGTGGAGGTCATGCTCCTGCACGCACGGCGGGCCAAGAACCCGGTCCTGTCCTTCGGCCAGGGCTGCGAGGGCGAGCCCCTGACCGAGGCGGCCCTCATCGCCGAGGCCATCGGCCGCTTCCGCGCCCAGCACGGACAGGGCACGGTCAACGTGAACACCAACGCGAGCCTGCCCGAAGCCATCCCCGGTCTGGCCAAGGCCGGCCTCGACTCCATCCGCGTCAGCCTCAACAGCGCGCGGGAGGCTGTCTACAACAGCTACTACCGGCCCCACGGCTACGCCTTCGGCGACGTGCGGCGGACCATCGCCACGGCCAAGGAGCACGGGCTGTTCGTGTCCCTGAACTACCTGTTCTTTCCCGGCGTAAGCGACACGGAAAGCGAACTGGAAGCCCTGACCGAACTCGTCTCGGCCACCAGGCCGGACTATATCCAGATGCGCAACCTGAGCCTCGACCCGGAACTCTACCTGGGCTGCGTTGGCGATCCGACGGAACCGTGCATGGGCCTGGCCAATTTCATGAAGCGGCTCAAGAAGGCCTGCCCCTGGATCAACTACGGGTATTTCAACCCGTTCCTGCGGGACGGCGAACCCGTACTCTGGACGTAAGCCATGAACGACCGGACCCGGGGCCTTCTCAGCATGCTGGCCTCGACGCTGTTCTTTTCGGCCACCTCGACGCTCATCCACCTGGCGCCGGGCATCGACCCGTTCAAGACGTCGCTCTTCCGCTTCGCCATCGGCCTGACCCTGCTGGGCACGGCGGCCATGGGCCGACGCATCCGCCTCGACTTCCACAACCCGGCCCTGCTTTTCGCCCGCGGCCTGACCGGGGGAATCTCCGTCTTCCTCTTTTTCTGGTCCATCAACGCCATCGGCCTGGGCAAGGGAACGCTCCTGAGCTACACCTACCCGGTCTTCGCGGCCATCTGGGGCGTCCTGCTGCTCGGCGAACGCGTTTCGCCGCGCACCTGGGGCCTCATCCTCCTGTCCTTTTTCGGCGTCGCGCTGACCTCCTCGGGCCGCGGCGACGACCTGCTGACCGCCATCGGCCTGAACGAACTTCTGGCCCTGGCCGGCGGCATGCTCTCGGGCCTGGCCATCGTCATCGTGCGCAAGCTCCGCGCCACGGAATCCTCCTACGCCATCTTCTTCTCCCAGTGCGTGGTCGGCTTCTGGCTCATGCTCATCCCGGCCAACGTCGTTCCGTCCGACATCGGCATCCGCGGCGGCTTCATCCTGCTGGGCATCGGCGTCACCGCGGCCATCGGACAGCTGCTCATGACCTATTCCTACAAGGCCCTCTCGGCGTCCCAGGGATCCGTCATCGCCCTGGTCACGCCGGTGGCGAACATCGTCATCGGAGTGGCCGCCTTCGGGGAGACTGTCACCCCCGTCAGCGCCGCGGGCATGATCCTCGTCCTGACGTGCTGCCTGCTGATCGGCCTGGAAAAAGAGCAAAAAAAGAGGCCGCAGGGTTCTGCGGCCTTGGCAAGCGCTTGAAAGAAAGGCCGGAAACGGCCGCTATGCGCAGGTGTCGGCGGCGGGAGAGGGAAAGTCGATGCGGACCTGCTCCTCGCCCTCGACACGCTCGACGATCTCGCCGATGACCCAGGCATCCTGCTTCAGGGCGCCCAAGCGATGCACCACGTCCACGACCACGTCCTTCTTCACGATCATGATGTAGCCGATGCCGGTGTTGAAGATCTGCAGCATCTCCTCCCAGGACAGCTTGCCCTCGGAGCGCAGCCACTCGAAAACCGGGGGCACCTTCCAGGAGCCGAAGCGGATCTGGGCCGTCACGCCCTTGGGCAGGACGCGCACGATGTTGTCGTAGAATCCGCCGCCGGTGACGTGGACCATGCCATGGATTTCCCAGTCGCGCATGACGTTGCGCACGGCCTCCACGTAGATGCGCGTCGGGGCCAGGAGCACCTCGGCCACGGTCTTGTCCGTGCCGGGGAAGATCTCGTCGGAAGCGAGACCCGACTGGGCGTAGAGCTTGCGGACCAGGGAATAGCCGTTGGAATGGACGCCCGACGAGCCGAGGCCGATGATGAGGTCGCCCACGCCGATGCTCGATCCGTCCACGACCTTGTCGTTGTCGACCATGCCCACGCAGAAGCCCGAGAGGTCGTACTCGCCCTCGGCGTAGAAATCCGGCATCTCGGCCGTCTCGCCGCCGATGAGCGCGCACTGGGCCTCCTTGCAACCGTCGACGATGCCCTTGATGACGGCCTCGGCCTTGTCGATATCGAGCTTGCCCGTGGCGAAATAGTCGAGGAAAAAGAGGGGCCTGGCGCCCTGGACGATGATGTCGTTGACGCTCATGGCCACCAGGTCGATACCCACGGTGTCATGCCGGTCGAAAAGAAAGGCGAGCTTGAGCTTCGTGCCGACGCCGTCGGTGGACGCCACCAGCACGGGGTCGTTGAACATGGACATGGACGGCTTGAAAAGGCCTCCGAACCCGCCGATATCGTTGACAACGCCCTTGGTGTAGGTCGATGCGACAAGGGACTTGATGCGGGACACGAAGGTGTTCCCCGCCTGGATATCAACCCCTGCATCCTTGTAGGCCTTGTCTCGCTGGGACATGTACATCTCCTTGTTTCTTCGCCTTCGACGAGCTATGCGTATTGAAAATCAATTTCACCGGAGGCCACGTTGCATAAACTCGTGACTGGTCCAAGTAAAGCAAAAACCAGGGCCTTGGCAAGGCTGGTCATGGCCCTGGTCTGCTGCGCCGCGTGGGCCGCAGGGGCTGCATGGGCCTCGGACATCGTCATCCATTCCGGCGAAGGCGAGGACACGGTCATGCAGACCGGGCCAGGGGCCGGCAGCGACGGAGGCGACGGGAACATGCGCATCGAATCAGACCCCGACAACGGCACCCTGATGCAGGTCACGCCGCAGCCCAGGAACACCGACGCGCAACAGTACCAGGGGCCGCTCATCATCGCCCCGGAAATCCACACGAGGGGAAGGAAATGACGACACCTGCGCTGCTTTGGCGGCCGCTCAAGGATGACACGGTGCAATGCCGGCTGTGCTCCCACTTCTGCCGCATCGAGGCGGGAGAAACCGGAAAGTGCGGCGTGCGCAGAAACGACGGCGGTCAACTCGTCTCCCTGTCCTACGACAAAATCGCGGCCCTGAACCTTGACCCGGTGGAGAAAAAGCCGCTCTTCCACTTCCAGCCGGGCAGCACGACCCTGTCCCTCGGCACCCCGGGCTGCAACCTGGATTGCGCCTTCTGCCAGAACTGGACCCTTTCCCAGCCGCCTCGCCAGGGTCTTCCCATCGAGGGACGAGCCGTCTCGCCCCGAGAAATCGTGCGCATGGCGCATTCGTCCGGAGCGGCGTCCATCGCCTACACCTACTCCGAACCGACCGTCTTCTTCGAACTCATGCTCGAAACCGCGACCCTGGCCCGCCGTGAAGGCCTGGCCAACATCATGGTCAGCAACGGCTTCCAGAGCCCCGAGTGCCTCGACGCCCTGGACGGGTTCATCCAGGCCGCCAACATCGACCTCAAGTCCTTCCGCGACGAGTTCTACCGCGACGTCTGCGGCGCCCGCCTGAAGCCCGTGCTCGAAAATCTCGCGCGCATACGCCGGCTGGGCTGGCACCTGGAGGTCACGACGCTGGTCATCCCCGATGAAAACGATTCCGATGGGGAGCTGAGGGACATTGCCCGCTTCCTGCGCACGGAGCTGGGCGCGGACGTTCCCTGGCACGTCTCGCGCTTCCACCCCTGCCACCGCATGATGAACCACCGGCCCACGCCCCTGGACACCCTGAAACGGGCCTGGGACATCGGCCGGGCCGAAGGACTGCACCACATTTTCGTCGGGAACGTCCCTGGGTCGGGACTGGAGAACACGGTCTGCCCGGGCTGCGGCAAGACCGTGGTCGAGCGGTCCGGGTTCACCGTGTTGCGCAACAGGCTGCGCCTGGGAGCCTGCCCGGACTGCGGGCAGGAGGTCATCAGGAAGGAGTGGGCCGGGATGCGGGAACAGGGGCGCTAGAACTCGATTCCCCGCCGCGCCTTGCCGCCCTGGGCGTAGATGTGCTTGACCTCGGTCACGCTGGAGACAATGTCGGCCAGCTCCGCGACCCAGTCGGGCGCGCCCCGGCCGGAGAGAACCAGGTGGCAACCCAACTCGCGGCAGCGTTCGATGAGGCCGCGCACCTCGCCTTCGAGCAGCAGCCCGTGGTTCAGGGCGTAGAGGGTCTCGTCCAGGATGAGCATGTCCACGCCCCGGTCGAGCATTTCCCCGGCCCAGGCCAGCAGGGCCTCGGCCTTTTGGCGGTGCGTGGGGAACTCCGCGTCGCGGAAAAACCCGGCGCCAGAGGCCAGGAAGCGCTCACCCAGCAGGTCCGCGAGCATCTTCTGCTCCCCGGCCTGGCCGTCCTTCTTCATGAACTGTCCGAAGGCCACCCGCAACCCCTGCCCCAGAGCCCGCACGGCCTGCCCCACGCAGGCCGTGGTCTTTCCCTTGCCGTTGCCCGTGTAGACGATCAGCACGCGTCCGCCTCGGGCGCCGTCCGCCCGGTCAGCCGGGCCACGCTGGCGCGGACCTGCTCCAGGATCTCCTCCTCGCCCTCGACCCTGCCCCCGAGCATGAGCACCCGGCCGTTGCAGATGGTCGTGTCCACGCAGGCGCTGCCCGCGCCGTAGATCAGGTTGGAGACGAGGTTGTGGCCCGGGACCATGCGCAGATGGTTCAGGTCCACGAGGATGCAGTCCGCGAGCATGCCCGTGGCGATGCGCCCGGCGTCGAGGCCGTACATGCGCGCGCCGTTCACCGTGGCCGCGTCGAGGGTCTCCTGGGCCGGAAAGACCGTCGGGTCCATGGCCGTGACCTTGGCCAGCAGGGACGCCACCTTGGCCTCCTCGACCATGTCCAGGTTGTTGTTGGAGGAGCAGCCGTCGGTGCCCAGGGCCACGCCCACGCCGTGGGCGCGCATGGCGGCGTAGTCGAACCGGCCCGAGGCGAGCTTCATGTTCGAGACGGGACAATGCACGACCTGCACACCGTTTTCGGCCAGCAGCGCCATCTCCCGGTCATCGACCCAGATGGCGTGGGCCAGGCTCAGGTTGGGGGCCAGCAGGCCCAGGTCATGCAGGTACTCCACAGGGCGCTTGCCGAAGCGGCCCAGGCAGTCCTCCACCTCCTTCCTCGTTTCGGAAAGGTGGGTGTGGATAAGCAGGCCGTGCTCCAGGGCGTAATCCCTGAGCCAGCGCAGGGAATCGGAGGACACGGTGTAGATTGCGTGGGGGCCGAGGATGAAACGGATGCGGTCGGAGCAGGACGAGCTGGCCTCGTGCAGGTCCATGACCTGCCGTTTCATGGCCTCGGCCCGGCCCTGGTCCTCGAAATCGAAGAAGGCCGCTGACAGGGCCGCGCGCATGCCCATCTCCTCCACCGCCCGGGCCGTGCCTTTCCAGTGCCAGTACATGTCGGCGAAAAAGGTCGTGCCGGACTTGATCATCTCCAGGCAGGCAAGCTTGGCCCCCCAGTAGATGTCGTCCTCGGTCAGCCTGGCCTCGAAGGGCCAGATGTGTTCGGACAGCCAGGTGTGCAGCTCCATGTCGTCGGCGTAGCCGCGGAGCAGGGTCATGGCCGCATGGGTGTGGGCGTTGTGGAAGGACGGCAGGATCGCCTTGCCCGAGCCGTCGATGACCACGTCGGCCACGGCGTCGACGTCCGTGCCGATGGAGTCGAAGCGGCTCCCCTTGATGAGCACGTCCACCACCTCGCCTTTCAGGCGCACCTTTCTGATCAGTATGCTCACGGGCACCTCCGATGTTTGGAGGTACCTGATAACGGCATCGCCGTGACGTTGTCCATAGAAAGGCCACTGTATCCGCCGCACGGGAGGAGTTGACACTTTTACGGCCGAGGCTATTCTCTTTTGCCTCGGGCTCGTCTATGTTTCGTCATACAACTTTCACCCAAGGGACTCCCATGAAAACGACCGACCCCTCCGCATCCTCCGGAAAAGGCGCTCTCTCCACGCTGCGGGGCAAGATCGCCGCGGCCGTCACGGGCCTCGTCGCCCTCAACGCCCTGGGGGTGGGCTGGGCGCTGCTGACGGCCTGGGATTCCCTCCCCGCCGCCACGCGCATCGTCCTCGTCGTCCTGCTGATCCTGGCCGCCGCGGCCGGCGCCTTCGCCATGAAGGCGCTACAGCGCGAGGCATCCAAGGGCGTGGCCGAGATCGGCGCCGTGTTCCAGAATCTCCAGGGGCAGGAGGCCGACCTGTCCTGCACCATGCAGGACGTGGACAACCCGGACCTGCAGCACATCTCCACCTGCTACAACGCCTTCCTGGGCAGCGTGCGGGAACTGGTCGAACGCATCAGGAAGATGGGCATCGACATCGCCCTGGACAGCACGCGCATGGCCAAGTCCGTGTTCGACACCCGCAGCAAGACGTCCCGCCAGGGCGCCATCGCCGAAGAAGTGGCCATGGCCAGCAACGAGGCCAACACGGCCATCGCCGAGATCGCCCAGAACACCCAGTACGTGGCCGAGAAGACCACCAGCAACCTGAACACGGCCCACAGCTCCCACGCCGAACTGCAGGACGTCACGGACAAGATCCACAGGATCAACGACATCGTCGAGTCCTTCCGCAACACCGTCGATGACCTGGGCAAGAGTTCGGCCAACATCCTGAGCATCGTGACCATCATCAACGGCATCTCGGAACAGACCAACCTCCTGTCCCTGAACGCGACCATCGAGGCGGCCCGGGCCGGTGAGCACGGCAAGGGCTTCGCCGTGGTGGCCGAGGAGGTGCGCGAACTGTCGAGACGCATCAAGCCGGCCACGGAGGAGATCTCCAACAACATCTCGGCCATGATCAAGATCGTCGAGCGCACGCAGACCGAGACGGCCCAGATCCTGGACTACGCACGCGACACGGACAGCGTGGTCACGGCGGCCACGGAAAATTTCCAGCGCATGATCGGGGATTTCGAGACGGCCAACGACCAGCTCATCAAGATCGCCGCAGCCATCGAGGAACTCTCGACCAACAACAGCGACGTCGTGCAGAAGGTCAACAACATCAACGCCCTGAGCCAGGAGATCGCCGCGGACATGAACGTCTCGGCCACGTCGGTGGACACCCTGAACGGGGTCACGGAGCAAATGCTCGAACTCGTGGCCCGTTTCAAGACCGGCGAGGGGAAGTTCGACGCCGTCATCGCCACGGCCAGGCAATTCCGCGACGACTACCAGACCCGCATCCAGGCCATGAAGGACCGAGGGGTCAACGTCTTCGACACCCAGTACAGGCCCGTGCCGAACACCAACCCCCAGAAGTTCCTGACGGCCTTCAGCGAAATCTTCGTCAAGGAGATGCAGTCCGTGGTGGACGAGAACGTCAAGAAAATCCCGGGCACGATCTACTGCCTGGCCATCGACCGCAAGGGCTACCTGCCCGTGCACCACGGCGCCGTGTCCCAGCCCATGACCGGCGACCCGGCCCGCGACCTGCTCCACAGCCGGCACCAGCGCATCTACCTGAACAACCGCACCGAGCAGCGCCGCTGCTCCCACACCGAACCGCTGCTCCTGCAGACCTACATGCGTGACACGGGCGAGATCCTGAACGACCTGTCCATGCCCATCTACGTGGACGGCAAGCACTGGGGAGCCTTCATCATGGGCTTCGACCCCCGCAAGATGTTCGCCGACGGCGCCTGATCCCTTTTCCCGCACGGAAGGCCGGCCCGGCCGGCCTTCCTTATCCCTTCCGCCTCTCGCCGCCCAGTCCCCGGTCCACTGTCACCAGAAAGTCCTGCACGTTGGTCAGCACCCCCCGCGCGCCCAGCGAACCCCGGTTGGCCAGCTTGGTGGTCACGAAATCCGACATGTCCACACAATAGAAGTAGATCGGCCGCACGCGTCCCTGCCAGACGGCGTAGGACGGCGTCAGGTTGCCCGTGGCGATGGAATGCAACTGCGTGGCCAGGGCGATGACCGTGGTCGCCTCGGCGGTCACGGCGCGCATGCGGGCCTGGGCCTCGTAGGCGCCGGCGATGGTTTCGGGCAGGGGGCCGTCGTCGCGGATGGAACCGGCCAGGACGTAGGGCACTCCCTTGGCGTGCAGGGCGTGCATGACGCCGTCGGTGACGAGCCCGGCGGCGATGGCCCCTTCGATGGAGCCCATGCCCCGCACGGCGTTGATGGCGTCGAGGTGGTTGTAATGCCCCAACCGCAGGCTCCGGCGGGAATAGATGTCCTGACCCAGGGCTGAACCGTACATGCTCCCTTCGAGGTCGTGCACGGCCAGGGCGTTGCCCGCCAGGACGGCATGCACGAAGCCGCGGCGGATGAGCCCGACCATGGCCTCGCGGGCATCAAAGTCGAAGACCGCGGCCGGGCCCAGGACCCAGACGATGCGGCCGTGGTCCCGCTCATGGCGCAGCAGGGCGTAGAGTTCGTCGTAGTCCACGGAAAACGCGGTCTCGCGACTGACGCTGCGGCGGAAGGAAAACTTGTCGGCGGCCTCGTCCGGACCTGCGAACCCGCGGGTGTGCACGAGAATGCCGTCCTCGCCGTTCTCCCCGCGCCCCACGGCCACTGCATCGCCCCGGCGCAGGTTGCGGAACTCGCGCACGGCCACGGCCTCGCCCTCGCGCACCATGACGCAGTCCATGCGCGAATGCGTCGGCAGGAACCAGTTGCCTGGCGAGAGATGTATGTATTCCGGAAAGATGGATGTGGCGTGGAAGTTTGCCGGCGCCACGCCATTGGCCGGGGCCGGCTCGAAGCGGGCCACGGGGGCGTCCCGGAGTTCCGGGGCCGAAAAGTCGGGTTCGCGGTATGCGGGCAGCGTGAAGTCCATGGGTGCCTCCTGTGGGCTACCCATAACAGACTTCACGCCTTTACGGCAACGCGGCCCGCGCAGCGCAAAGCTGCAGGAAGAATGCGTGCATTCGAGGGTCCGGCGTCAACTCCGGATGGAAGGAGGTGGCCAGCAGAAATCCCTGCACGAGGGCCACGGGCCAGCCGTCGTGGCGGGCCAGGACCTCCGCGTCCGGACTCGCCTCCGTCACGCGCGGCGCGCGGATGAATACGCCGGGGAACGGTGCGCCGCCGAGGCGCTCCAGGCGCAGGTCCGCCACGAAGCTCTCATTCTGCCGACCATAGGCGTTGCGGGCCACGGCCATGTCCATGAGGCCTGCAAAGGGCTCCTCGTCCTCCACCCGCCGGGCCATCAGGATGAGCCCGGCGCACACGCCCCAGACCGGGCGAACCGACCCGAAATCCCGCAGGGCCCCATCCAGACCGCCCCACGCGGCCAGGCGGCGCATGCTCGTGCTCTCCCCGCCGGGCAGGATGAGGCCGTCCAACCCTTCGAGCCCGCCGGGCGTGCGCACCAGTTCGGCCCGCACGCCCAGGAGCGAGAGCGTCTCCCGATGCTCGGCAAAGGCCCCCTGCAGGGCCAGAATCCCGATGCGCATCACCAGCCCCGGCCCGCGAACCTGCGTTCGCCCTCAAGGGTGCGCGCGGCGACGCCGGACATGGCTCCGCCCAGATTCTCGCTGATGCGGGCCAGGATCTGCGGGTCGTCGCAATGGGTCACGGCTTCGACGATGGCCCGGGCGCGCCGCGCCGGGTCAGCGCTCTTGAAGATGCCCGACCCCACGAACACACCGTCCATGCCGAGCTGCATCATCAGGGCCGCGTCGGCCGGGGTGGCGATGCCGCCGGCCGCGAAATTGACCACGGGCAGCCGCCCGAGATCCCTGACCTGGCGGACCAGATCCAGGGGCGCGCCGATTTCGCGGGCAAAGGCGACCAGTTCCTCCGCGGGCATGTGCCGCGCCCGCAGGACGCCTTCGCGCACGGCGCGGGCGTGGCGCACGGCCTCGACCACGTCACCCGTGCCGGCCTCGCCCTTGGTGCGGATCATGGCCGCACCCTCGGCGATGCGGCGCAGGGCCTCGCCCAGGTCGCGGCAACCGCATACGAAGGGCGTCCTGAAATCCTTCTTGTCGATGTGAAAGGCCTCGTCGGCCGGGGTCAGAACCTCGCTCTCGTCGATGAAGTCCACGCCCACTGCTTCGAGGATGCGGGCCTCCACGAAATGGCCGATGCGGCACTTGGCCATGACCGGTATGGACACGGCCTCCATGATGCCGCGGATCATGCCCGGGTCCGACATGCGGGCCACCCCGCCATCGGCGCGGATGTCCGCCGGCACGCGTTCCAGGGCCATGACCGCGCAGGCCCCGGCCTCCTCGGCGATGCGCGCCTGCTGCGGGTCGACCACGTCCATGATGACCCCGCCCTTGAACATGCGGGCCAGACCGGTGTTGAGCAATTCCTGTGTTTCCTGGTTCATGTCGTCCTCCCTGTGGATTGGACCGTCCTTGAACCAGCGGGGGCCAAAAAAGACAATAGCGGATTAATGCGGACAGAATATGGAAGAAAATTCCATATTCAGGACACGCCCAGGGACAGCAGGTAGGCGCGCAGGTTCGTCCGGCGGGTGTCCAGGCCGAGCTTGCGGCGGATGCCGTGACGGTGGGTGTCGACGGTGGAGGTGCCGATCCCCAGGCGGGCGGCGATCTCCTTGGTGGACAACCCTTCGCGGATGAGGTCGGCCACGCGCAGCTCGGCCGGGGTCAGGTCCTGACAGGCCGTGGACAGGCGATGCCGGAAGGGGTCAGTCAACTCCTGCAGGCCGTGCCTGATCTCGGCAGCCAGAGACCCGGCCTCCCCGCGGCAGGCCGTCTCCAGCCGCTCCAGGGCCGGCAGGATGCGGCGGCGGACGTTGGCCAGCACGGCCCGCTCCAGCTCCTCGCGGTCCTCCTCGCGCTTGCGCAGCAGCACCTCCAGGGCGACGTTCATGCCGCTCAGCTCGGCCGTGCGCTCGCGCACCCGCTCTTCCAGCTCCTCGCTGTGGCGGGCCAGAAGCTCCTCCTCGTTCTTGCGCGCGGTGATATCGGCCAGGGTGCCGACATAGCCGAGCAGTTCCCCGTCCGGTCCGTGCACGGGCCGGGTCTGCTCCTCGACCCACCCCGCGCGCCCGCTGGGGCAGGCGTAACGGTACTCGGCCCGGAAGAGCGCCGTGCCCTCGGACACCGCCCGCGCCCGTTCCCGCAGCAGCCCCGGCAGGTCGTCGATGTGCACGGTCTTGGCCCAGCCGTCGCCCAGGGCTTCGGCCTCGGAGAGCTCCATCATCTCGCAGAAGGTCGTGTTGACGAACACGCACTTGTCCTGCGCGTCGTCGAAAAAGATGCCCAACGGCGAGCCGTCGACCAGGACGCGCATCCTCGCGCGCAGGCTGGCCAGTTCGGCTTCGAGCGCCTGCAGACGGGCCTCAGGAGTCCGCATCGCCGTCCCTCTCCCTCGCCGCAGCCCTATCCCCGCACAGGCCGACCCGGTCCAGAACCGCCAGCAGCTCTGCCTGACTGACGGGTTTGGCGATGTAGTCGTCCATGCCCGCGGCCAGGAACTTCTCCCGGTCGCCGCTCATGGCGTAGGCCGTCATGGCCACGACGGGGATGCGGGATTTCGCGCCCAGGGAAACATCGCGCCTGATGGCGCCCGTGGCCTTCACGCCGTCCATGACGGGAAGCTGCACGTCCATGAGCACGAGGTCGAAGTCCTCCCTGCGCAGGGTTTCCACGGCTTCGGCCCCGTCCCCGGCCCGAGTGACCAGATGGCCGGCCTTTTCGAGCACCCGCCCGGCCGCGAACATGCTCACCGGGTCGTCCTCCACCAGCAGGATGCGCAGGCCCTGCGACGGCTGCGCACAGGGCGGAACCGTCTCGCGGACATCCCGGGCGTCCTCGCCCCGGCCCAGGGGCAGGGAAAAGCACATGGTCGTGCCCATGGGCGAACTGTCCACGCACAGGCAGCCGCCCATGAGGTCCATCAGGCGCCGGACGATGGCCAGGCCGAGACCCGCCCCCTGGTGGTGGCGGACAAAGGACTCCTCGCCCTGCACGAAGGGCTTGAAGATGTCGTCCACACGCGCGTCGGGGATGCCCGGCCCCGAATCGGCGACGCAAAAGAGTACCCGGGACCCGTGCCCGCAGGGCAGAAGACCCGCCTCGACCCGCACGAAACCGCCGGCCGTGAATTTGACGGAGTTGCCGACCAGGTTGAACAGGACCTGGCGCAGCCGCGATTCGTCGCCCACCAGCCGGGAAGGCACGTCGGCAGCCACGCTGAAGCTCAGTTCGATGCCCTTTTCCCGTGCGGACAGGGCGAAAAGGCCCATGACGGCGTCCCGCAGCTCGGCCATTTCGAAAGGCCTGCTGGCCAGCGTGAGCTTGCCGGACTCGATCCTGGAAAGGTCCAGCAGGTCCGTCAGGAGTCCGGTGAGACGGCCGGCCGCGGCGGCCGCCATGCGCACCAGGCGGACATGCTCGTCCGAGAGGCTCATGGACTCGAGCAACTGCAGAATGCCGAGGATGCCGTTCAACGGGGTGCGGATCTCGTGGCTCATGTTGGCCAGGAATCCGGACTTGGCCACATTGGCCGCTTCGGCGGCCTCCTTGGCCTTGCGCAGCTCGGACTCCTGGCGCTTGCGGGCCGTGATGTCCGAGAAGATGCAGGCGAACTGCATGGGCGCGGGGCGGAAGGCCGAAACCTCGAAAAACTTGTCAATGGCCCTGGAATATTCCTCGAAGAAGAGCGGTTCGCCGGTCAGGGCCACGCGCCCGTAGATCTCGATCCAGGCCGGCTCCGTCGCCGGCATGACCTCGCGCACTGTTCTGCCGACGACATCCGCAACCGAAAGCCCGGTGATGCGCTCGAAGGCGGGATTCACGTCCAGGAAGCGGTAGTCCGTAGGCCTGCCGCCCTCGTCGACGATGATCTCGTGCAGGGCGAACCCCTCGGTCATGTTCTGGAAAAGGGCCATGTACCTCAGTTCCAGATTCCGCAGGGCCGTGACATCCATGACGGTGCCCAGCACCCTGGCCACGCGCCCGCCCTCCCGGACGGCCACGGCCCGGACGTGCACCAGCATCTTCCGCCCGTCGGCAGACGTGAACGGAAGTTCGAGGTCGAAAGGCTGCCCGCCGCGCCGGCAGGCCTCCAGGGAACGCTGGACGAGTTCCCGGCCTCCGGGGTCGAAGCAGGCCAGGCTGCGTCGCAGGTGCTCCTTCGAACCGGCAGGGAACTCGTCGGGCGACATGCCGTGGAGACGGTACATCTCCCTGGTCCAGGTCATGGTCTGGGTGTCCGCGTCCCAGGCCCATCCTCCGATCCTGCTCAGGCTCTGCGTCAGGTTGAGGAGGTCCTCGCTCTTCTGCAGGTTTTCCTGGGCCCGCTTGTACTCCAGGATGTCCCACAGCAGGTTGCCCAGCTCGTCCAGGGTCTGCACGTCGCCGTCGTGGTAGTCCTCGGGCTTGTTGGCCACGGCCAGGATGGCCACGATCCTGTTACCACGCAGAATCGGCAGCAGGAGCTGGCGCACCAGCTCGGGATGCCCTGCGGGGACGCCCTTGCGGTGCGCCAGGGAGGCGTAGTCGTTGTGGATGACGGGTCTCCGCTCCCGCACGCAGTCGGCCCAGACCCCGGCGTGGTTCATATCGAAATGCAGGTCCTGGGTCACGGCCCGGAAACCCGTGGCCATGGTCCTGGAGGACCAGGCGTACATGGACAGTGTGCGCTGGTCTTCGTTCAGGAAATGCAGGAAGCCCAGCGTGCTTCCGGTCACGTCCTCGGCCTCGTCCAGGGCCTTGCGCAGCAGTTCCTTGAGGGGGTGGTTGATGGCGTACTCGCTCAGCCTCTGCCGCGCTACCAGCAGGCGCTCCCTGCGCACGCGCTCGGTCAGGTCCGTGGCAAAGGTCGACACGGCCGCGACGGACCCGTCGTGTCCCAGGACCGGGCTCAGGCTGTGCCGCATCCAGCGCCCCAGCCGCTCGTCCTCGAAGGTCAGAGGCTCCCCGGTACGCAGGACGCGTTCCAGGCGCTCCCGCCGCCGTGCGGCCACGTTCGCCGGCACCAGATCGTAGACGGATCGGCCGACGCACTCGGCCACGGTCCTTCCCACACGGGCGGCGAAGGTCGCGTTGCAGGTGATGACGGTCCCGTCGGTCTCGAACAGGGCCGCGGACTCTTCAATGGAGTCGAGCAGCGCCGCCAGGTTGGCCTCGGATCTCTTCAAGGCCTCGATGGAGCGCAGGTGTTCGGTCACGTCGATGTTCGCGCCGAGAATCCCCAGGATCTCCTCTCCCCTACGGATGGGCGCGACGATGCCGTGGAAGGCGCGCCTCTCGCCCGCGGGCACGAGGTACTCCACGTCGTGCTCGACGACGTGGCCCGCGTAGGACCTGGCGTTGGTGATCTTCCAGTTTTCGAGAATTTCCCCGGCGACCTCGGCCTGATCAGGCACCGTCGCCATGAGGTCGCCCCACAGGGCCACGGACGCTTCGCTCTGCATGACGATCCGTCCCTCGTTGTCCCGGGCCCAGAAATCGAAGGGGAGATTGCGCAGCATGGCCTGCAGGAGCGCGTCCTTGCGGGCCAGGGTTTCGGCCACTTCCCGCTGGGAGGTGATGTCGAGAAAGGTGATGATGACCGCGGCGACGGCCGCAAACCGTCCGTCGAACACGGGTTCGGTGTTGATGGACAGCCAGCGCTCCGTCCCTTCATCCCGTCGCAGCCGCATGATCTGGTTCCGCAGGGGCTTGCCGTCCGCCAAGGTGACCCTGGAAGGGTGGTCGCCGACAGGCCAGGGACTTCCGTCGGGGCGCAGGATGGTCCAGACGCCCACCTGGAAGGAGGATGGGGCCAGTTCGTGTTCGGCGCTGCCGAAAATTTCCCTCGCGATCCTGTTCCAGAAGCGGATGCTGCCGTCGGCATTCTGGATGATCACCCCGACAGGCGCGTTTTCAAGGAGAAAGGAGGCCGTGAGCCTCTCGTCATCCCCGGCACCCAAGCGGAGGCAGGAGCCGGAGCCGGCTTCGAGCTCCGCCACGCGCCGGCGCAGCCGGGCGACCTCGTCCTGCAGTTCTTCCCGCGACATCGTCTCTTGAGCCATGCACACCCCACCCTTGGCCGGTTTTCGCCATATCACTGCGATCCTTTACCCCGCCGGGCCCGATTTTCCAACATATTTGAACACGCAGGCCCGCCCGTTCCGTTTCCGTCCTTGATCACGGTCCCGGGCCGGCGTAAACAACAGGGGTAAAACACTTCCATGGAGCCTGACATGAAAACCGCTTTCGCTCTCCTCGCGTGCCTTGTACTGGCCGCACCGGCCCTGGCCGGCCCCTGGGTGGCCCTTGAACCAGTGACCCTCTCCGCCTCCGGCGCCGGCGCCTCCCTCCCGATTGGCGAAAAGATGGGCAAGATCGACAACCTGCGCTTCCAGATAGACGGCGCCACCGTGCAGCTGAACGGCCTGGTCCTGGTGCCGGTCAAGGGCGACCCCATCCCCCTCAAAATCCCCGTGCAGCTCAAGTCCGGCGAGTCCTCGGGCCTGATCAACATTCCCGGACCGGCCGTGGCCATCGACAAGCTCAACCTCGACTATCGCATCACCGACGGCCGCCCCGCCGCCATCACGCTGCGCGTCAAGCAGGACTGATGCGGCCGGATCCGTCAATAATGGTTTACTTCCGTCCCGAGGCCCTTCAGAATGCATTTTTTTGAAGGATGCCCATGAAACATACCGTCATCGTCATCGGCGGAGGCCCCTCGGGACTCCTGGCCGCAGCCACGGCCGCTTCCCGGGGTGCCGGCGTGACCCTGCTCGAACGCATGGACCGCCCGGGCCGGAAACTCAGGATCTGCGGCAAGGGGCGCGGCAACATCGGCAACACGGCCCCCCTTGACGAGTTCCTGACGCACTTCGGCCGGAACTTCCGTTTCCTGCGGCCGGCCCTGGCCCACTTCTTCACCCCCGACACCATCGAACTGCTCGCCGGGCTCGGCGTCCCGGTCAAGGAGGAGCGCGGCGGACGCCTCTTTCCCGTCAGCGACAATGCCCAGGACCTCGTGGACGCCTTCGTGCGCCACGCCCGCACAAGCGGGGCGACCATCCGTACCGGCTGCCGGGTCGGCGACGTCCGGCGACGGACCGATGGCTTCGCGGTCCGCTTCGGCGCCCAGACCCTCACGGCGGACAGGGTCATCCTGTCCACGGGCGGCGCGTCGTACCCGGCCACCGGCTCCACCGGCGACGGCTACGACCTGGCCCGCAGCCTCGGCCACGGCATCACCGCCATCGCCCCCGCCCTCATCCCCCTGGTCACGGCCGGCGACACGGCCGGGCGCCTTCAGGGCCTGTCCCTGAAGAACGTTCGCGCGGAGCTCCGGGTGGACGGGAAAAAGGCGACCGAACAGATGGGCGAGATGCTCTTCACGCATTTCGGCCTGTCCGGCCCCATCATCCTGACCCTGAGCAAGGCCGCCGTGCAGTCCGTGGACCAGGGCCGAAAGACCGAAGTGCTCATCGACCTCAAGCCCGCCCTGGACCCCGCCAAGCTCGACGCCCGCCTGCAGCGCGACCTGAAGGAGCACGGCAAGATGCACATGGAGAACCTGCTCAAGGGGCTCATGCCGCCGAAGCTCATCCCCGTTTGCCTCGACCAGACCGGCCTGGCCGCGGACAAGGCCGCCCACCAAGTCTCGGCCGAGGAGCGCAAACGGCTGCGTCTGTGGCTCAAGGAGCTGCGCTTCACGGTCAGCGGGTACCGCCCCCTGCGCGAGGCCATCGTCACGGCCGGCGGGGTCAGCCTGACGGAGGTCAACCCCAAGACCATGGAGTCCCGGGTCTGCCCGGGCCTGTTCCTGGCCGGAGAGGTGCTCGACATGGACGCCGACACGGGCGGCTTCAACCTCCAGGCGGCCCTGTCCACGGGCTATCTGGCCGGACTGAGCGCCGCCACCGCGCCCTGAGCTTGCACGCCCCTTGGGGATGGGCTACGTAGCCCATGAGTACGTATTCCCCACAGGAGCAGCACATGATGGATTTCAAGATTCCCACCCCCGGCGAGCCGGCCCCGTCCTTCTGCCTGAAGAGCGCCTCCGGCTCCGACGTCCGGCTGGAAGACCACCGCGGCAAATGGGTGGTCCTCTACTTCTACCCCAAGGACAACACGCCGGGCTGCACGGTCGAGGCCCAGGAGTTCTCGGCCCTGAAGGACCAGTTCGCGGCCCTGAACGCCGTGGTCCTGGGCATGAGCCCCGACTCGGTCAAATCCCACCAGAATTTCACGGGCAAGCACGAGCTGCTGGTCGACCTCCTGAGCGACCCCGACCATCAGGTCCTGGAGCACTTCGGGGCGTGGCGCCTGAAAAAGAACTACGGCAAGGAATACATGGGCGTGGCCCGCTCGACCTTTCTCATCGACCCGGCCGGCGTGGTCCGCCACGCCTGGCCAGAGGTCAAAGCCGCCGGACACGCCGCCGAAGTGCTGGCAAAGCTGCAGTCCCTGGCCTGAACCAACCGCCATGGCGCGCAACGCGAACGCCCTGCTGGCCGAGATGCGGGACCTCATGTCCGCCGTCGAGGCCAGCGCCGGCCTGGGTGACGCCCGAAGCCTGCGCACGAACCTCAAGGCCCTGGGGGCCTGGATCAGGGAACGGATCATCCACGCCCCGTCCCCGGCCAAGCGTGTGGTCGAGGAGAACGAGGACCTGCGTCAGCGCCTCCGGGTCTCCAAGGGCGGCTTCGACGCCATGGTGACCTCCTACAAGGCCCTGCTGGACACCTTCGAGACCTTCCGCGGGACCATCGACCTGGTCCAGCAGGTCAAGCGCCTGGAAGACCTGCCCGCGATCCTCGAATCCATCCGCACGCTGCGCAGCCTCCACACCCTGCACCTGGTCCTCGACCGGGACATCTTCGAGGACCGCATCCCGGACGACATCGGACATGCCCCGGCCCGGATCATCCGCGAGCGCATCCGGCAGTTCTCGCCCACGCCCCACGCGCCGCGCCTCTTCCTCGGCGAGGTCGGGCGCATCGAGAACCCGGGCTTCTTCCTGGGACTCGAACACGACCCGCCCCAAGGCTCCTGCTTCATTTTCGCTCTCGGACACAAATACCAGCAGGGCAAGACCATCGGCATCGTCTCGGCCTACGATCCCGACCCCGAGCGCTACGCCCCGGACAAGGCCACGGATTTCCTCGGCCACTTCTGCGACATCCTGGCCTGCACCCTGATCACGGCCCTGGAGCACGCCCAGCTCGAAGAACTGACCGTGCGCGACGCCCTGACCGGCGTGAACAACCGCGCCTACCTGGAGCGGCACGCCCCGCGCATCCTGGACTTCGCCGTCCGCAAGGGGCTGCCCGTGCACCTGCTCTTCATCGACTTAAACGGCTTCAAGGCCGTAAACGACACCCTCGGCCACGAGGCCGGCGACCTGGTCCTGGTGGGGGTGGCCCGGGCCATCAGGGGCATGGTGCGCAAATACGACATCTTCGTGCGCATGGGCGGCGACGAGTTCGTCATCCTGCTTCCGGGCACGGACGCGGCCATGGCCGCATGCTTCGTGCAGCGCCTGCGCGAAACCCTGGACGAAATCGACGTCTCGGACCTGTGCGGCATGGACACGCGGCTTGGCATATCGGCCTCCGTGGGCGTCAGCCGCCACAGGCCAAACCAGAGCCTGGACGAACTGATTCGCGCTGCGGACCTCCGCATGTACGAGGAAAAAAACCTGCCCCGCGCGCACAACCACCAACCATGCCCCGATGGCGGCCATGCCGCCAGGCCGGCCGGCACGACGGAACCATGATCGAACTCGACATCCCCGGCTTCGGCCAACTGACGCTGCACCACCTCGTCCTGGACTACAACGGCACCCTGGCCCTGGACGGGCGTATCCAGCCCGGCGTCCTCTCGCGCCTGACCCAGCTCGGTGCAGTCCTGAACACCCACATCCTCACGGCCGACACCTTCGGCACCGTGCGTTCGACCTTCGGGCCGAGCGACCACAACGTGCACATCCTCCAACCCGGCGACGAACGAAAAGCCAAGGCCGACTTCATCCGCGCCCTGGGCCCGCAGTCCTGCGTCTGCATGGGCAACGGCAACAACGACGCGGAAATGCTTCGCCACGCCGGCCTGTCCGTGGCGGTGCTCCAACCCGAAGGGGTGGCCATGGCCGCCCT
This sequence comes from Desulfomicrobium salsuginis, assembly GCF_054657795.1. NCBI lineage: Bacteria > Pseudomonadati > Thermodesulfobacteriota > Desulfovibrionia > Desulfovibrionales > Desulfomicrobiaceae > Desulfomicrobium > Desulfomicrobium salsuginis. Next base: position 678,624 of record NZ_BAAHYA010000001.1, read on the forward strand.
GAACGCGGCGCACATCCTCGTCCCCGGCATCGAGGCCGGACTCGACCTGCTCCTGCACCCATCGCGGCTCAAGGCCACGTTGCGCTTCTGATCCGAGCCCCTGCGCGGGGCAGATCAATTTCCTATTCGTAATATTGATCATTACTCACTTCTTGCATATAAACGTACTACAATAGCCGTAGTACCACACTGACAGGAGGGAGGTTCCTTGAACATACACGCCATCAGATTCACGACCAAGCTCTTCACGGGCATCCTGGCCATTTTGGCCCTGTCCCTTGTCCTGGTCATCGCCGTGACGACGATAGACGTCCGCAAGGGGCTCTTCGAGATGGGCAAGAATTCCGTCGAAAGCACGGCCAGTTCGGTCTTCAACTCCCTCAACGCGCAGAACTCCCTGCTGCAGGAAAAGCTCGCCGCGGACATGATCATCCTGGAAGGCGAACTTGAGCGGTACGGAACCTTCGACCTCGATTCGAGCTACATGCTCGACCGGACCGTCACCAATCAGGTGACCAAGGCCCAGGAACAGGTCAAGATACCGCGCCTGATGCTCGGCGGCACGGTCATGAACGGCAACACGGGCATCGTCGACAAAATCCAGATGATGACGGGCGGCGTGGCGACCATTTTCCAGGTCGTCGACGGAAAGCTCCTGCGCGTATCCACCAACGTCCGCATCAACGAGACAGACCGCGCCGTGGACACCTTCATCCCCTCCGACAGCCCGGTCTACAAGGCCGTCATGAACGGCGAAACGTACGACGGCCGGGCCTTCGTGGTCGACGACTGGTACGTGACCAGCTACAAGCCCGTGCTCAACGCCGACGACAAGATCGTGGCCGTCCTCTTCGTGGGGCGCAGGATTCTCACCCCGCAACTGCGGGACATGATCAACACGACCAAGGCGGCCGGCGTCGGCTATTTCTTCATATACAACTCCAAGGGCGATGTGCTCATCCACCCCACTCTCGAAGGACAAAACATCTTCGAAGTCCAAGGCATCGGCGATGCGTTCCGGAACCACAAGGATGGATTTCTCGAATACCAATGGAACGGCGAACAGAAGATCACCTTCACCAAATTCTTCGAGCCCTGGGATTGGCATATCGCCGTGGGCCTGAACAACGTACAGATGGTCCAGGGCATTGACCGGAAGATCATCATCAAGACCATCCTCGTCGGAGCGGGCGCGATGCTCTTCGGCGTCCTGGTCGCCATCGTGCTGGTGCGGGCCATCACCCGTCCGCTGAACCGCATCGCCGAGCAGAGCCTCAAGGTGGCCGAGGGCGACTACACCATCACCTTCAACCATGCCGCCAAGGACGCCATCGGGCATCTGTCGGACGCCATGAACACCATGGTCGGCCGGACCAAGGAAATGCTCGGCGAGATCACCGCCGCGACCCAGGCCCTGGCGGCCGCATCCACGGAACTGTCGAGCATCTCCACCCAGATGACCGACGGGTCGAACCGGACCGCGAGCATGGCCAACGCCGTGAGCAGGGCCACGGGCGAGGTCACGGAGAACATGACGTCCGTATCGGCGGCCATGGAGCAGGCCTCGGTCAACATGAACACCGTGGCGGCCGCGGCCGAGGAGATGTCCGCCACCATCCACGAGATCGCCCAGAACTCTGAGCGGGCCAAGAACACGACGGAAAGCGCCGTGACCAGGGCCCAGCAGGCTTCGGGACGGGTCAACGAGCTCGGCGAGGCCGCACGGGAGATCAACACCGTGACCGCGACCATCACGGCCATCTCCTCGCAGACCAACCTGCTGGCCCTGAACGCCACCATCGAGGCGGCCCGCGCCGGCGAGGCCGGACGCGGGTTCGCGGTGGTGGCCAACGAGATCAAGGAGCTGGCCCAGCAGACGGCCAGGGCCACGGACGACATCCGCGACCGCATCAGCGGCATCCAGTCCGTGACCAGCCAGACGGTCCACGACATCTCCGACATCTCCGGCGTCATCTCCGAGGTCAACGACATCGTCACCACCATCGCCGCGGCCGTGGAGGAGCAGTCCGTGACCACCCGCGACATCGCCGAGAATGTGGGGCAGGCTTCCACGGGCATCACCGAGATCAATTCCAACGTCGCCGCCAGCTCGGCCATGACGCGCAACGTGAGCAGGGACATCGAGCAGGTCCGGACCGCATCGGGCGAGATGACGGCCAGCAGCCAGACCGTGCAGTCCAGCGCGCGGGAACTCTCGGAACTGGCCGAGCGCCTGCGCGAACAGGTGTCCAGGTTCAGGATCTGAGCCGAATATCCCGGGAGCGGCGGCCGGCGGGCCGCCGCTCCCTGCTTTTCCCGTCCCGGACGCCCCGGCATGTTCTTCGAAATATTCCGCAAAAAAGTGTTTGACAAAGACCGAGGCTCTCCATAGAAGCGTCTTCTCGTGTCGGGATGTAGCGCAGCCTGGTAGCGCACTTGAATGGGGTTCAAGGGGCCGGAGGTTCAAATCCTCTCATCCCGACCAGACACAAGCCCACATAGCTCAGTTGGCAGAGCGCGTCCTTGGTAAGGACGAGGTCAGCAGTTCAATCCTGCTTGTGGGCTCCAGACATCAAAGCCGGTCATCACGACCGGCTTTTTTGTTTTGGGACTCCGGACGATGCGAGGCCCCGAACTTCCGTCACGCTACGAATCTTTTTCACAAGCTTCTCTTTTGCCGCCTCGCCTGCTAGGTCTTCCCGGTCACGAAACTTTCTCAAATCGTGAGGTATTCATGAATATTGGACAATACACCTTCCAGGAATTCAAGGACAGGGCCGCCGCGTTCCACGGCTACCCGGCCCCGGGCCTGCTGATCGGCGGGTACATGGTCGAGATGGCCAAGGCCGCCCTGCCGGCGGGCATCCTCTTCGAGGCTGTGGTCGAGAGCAAGAAATGCCTGCCCGACGCCGTGCAACTCCTGACCCTGTGCAGCACCGGCAACAACTGGATGAAGATCGTCAACCTCGGCCGCTACGCCGTGTCCCTCTACGACAAGTACACGGGCGAGGGGGTGCGCGTCAGCGTGGACCTGGACGCCCTTGAGAACTGGCCGAACATCAAGGGCTGGTTCCTGAAGCTCACGCCCAAGAAGGAGCAGGACACCGAGGCCCTTTTCCGCGAGATCGAGGACGCCGGGGACGCCATCCTGCGCCTGGAGAAGGTCACGGTCCAGCCGCGCCTGCTGGGGCATGCGCACATGACCCGCATCGAGGCCTGTCCGGTCTGCCGCGAGGCCTACCCGGTCAGCGACGGGGCCATCTGCCGCGGCTGTCAGGGCGAGGCGCCCTACGTCGAATCCGGGGCCGCCGCGGCCGCCTGCGACAGCGCCCGCCCCACGCGCGTGCCCGTGGCCGAGGCCGTGGGCCGCAAGGCCTTGCACGATATGACCCGCATCGTGGCCGGCGAGAGCAAGGGTGCCGAGTTCACCGCCGGACAGACCATCACGGCCGGCGACGTCTGCCGCCTGCAGCAGATGGGCCGAAACACCGTCTACGTCCAGGACGAGAGCCTGCCGGACGGCGCCTGGGTCCACGAGAACGACGCGGCCCTGGCCTTCGCCAAGCGGATGTCCGGGGACGGCATCACCTACTCGGACACGCCGCGGGAAGGGAAGATCGACTTCCATGCGACGTCGGCAGGCCTGCTGCAGGTGGATCTGGAAGCCCTGGAGCGCTTCAACCTCGTGCCCCACGTCATGTGCGCCACGCGCCAGCAGTACGCGCTGGTCGAGGAAGGACGCCTCGTGGCCGGGACCCGGGCCATCCCCCTCTTCCTTTCGCGCGAAAACTTCAGCCGGGCCCTGGCCGCCCTGGGCGAAAGACCGCTGCTGTCCATCCTGCCCCTGCGCCGGGCACGGATCGGCACCCTGGTCACGGGCACCGAGGTCTTCCAGGGCCTCATCGAGGACCGCTTCGCGCCCATCATCCGTGCCAAGGCCGAAGCCCTGGGCTCCACGGTCATCGGCGAGGAATTCGCCCCCGACGACCGCCAGGCCATCGCCGACGGCGTGAAGAAACTCCTGGGCCTGGGCGCGGACCTCATCGTGACCACGGCCGGCCTGTCCGTGGACCCCGACGACGTGACCCGCGGCGGTCTGGAGGACGCGGGCCTGACCGACGCCCTGCACGGCGTCCCCCTGCTGCCCGGCGCCATGACCCTGGTGGGCCGCATCGGCCGGGCGCAGGTCCTGGGCGTGCCCGCCTGCGCCCTGTTCTTCAAGACCACGAGCCTGGACGTGCTCCTGCCGCGCCTGCTGGCCGACGCGCCCATCACGCGGCGCGACCTGGCGCGCCTGGCCGAAGGCGGCGTCTGCCTGCAGTGCAACACGTGCACCTACCCCAAGTGCACCTTCGCCAAGTAGGCCCACCCTCTGAAACGCACGAATCCCCGCCGGCGCATGTCGGCGGGGATTCTTTTTTGCACCGGGGTAAGCCTTGCCCCGGGCCGGATCATCGATTATCGACCCTGGATCAACACCCGGAGCGCTCATGATCAGCATCGACCAGATCGTCCTTTTCAGCCTGGCGTCCCTCGTCCTCATCTTCACGCCCGGCCCCGACATCATCTACGTCCTGACCCGCGGCGTGGCCCAGGGGCGCAGCGCCGCCCTGGCCGCGGCCCTGGGCTTCAGCCTGGGCAACATCGGCCACACCCTCCTGGCGGTCTGCGGCCTCTCGGCCATCCTGGCCTCCTCGGCCGTGGCCTTCACTGCGGTGAAGATCGCAGGCGGCCTCTACCTCCTCTACATCGGCTGGAAGCTCTGGGCCGCCGACCCGTCCCTCGCCCTCGGCGGCGAGGGCGAACACAAGACGGCCCGCGTCATCTTTCGCCAGTCCGTCATGGCCAACATGCTCAACCCCAAGGTGGCCATCTTCTTCCTGGCCTTCTTCCCGCAGTTCGTGCGCCCGGCGCAGGGGCACCCGGCGCTGCAGATGACGGTCCTGGGCCTGACCTTCGTCGTCCTGACCATGTTCGGCTTCGGCCTGGTGGCACTGGGCGCCGGCGCCCTGAACTCCCGCCTGGCCGCACGCCCGTCCCTCTCGGCCTGGCTGCACAAGGGCGCAGGGGCCATCCTCATGCTGCTCGGTCTGCGCCTGCTCTGGGCCGACCGCTAGCGGGCCGCCGTTTTGGGGCGGCCCGCGAATTTCGAATTTTCCAATACGCCAGCCTGACCACAAAAAAACGGGCCCGAGGGCCCGTTTCGCGGTGCGTCCAAAAACCTACATCCAGCGTTTCCTGGCCAGGACCAGCCACGCCAGGAGGCAGCCGCTCAGGGTCACCCCGGACACGATGGCAAAGGCGTAAGGGGAGTCCTGGAACGGGGTGACGATGTTCATCCCGTAGACGCCGCTGATGATGTTGGGGATCATCAAAATGATGGTGAACCCCGTCAGGAACTTCATGACCATGTTCATGTTGTTGGAGATGATCGAGGCGAAGGCGTCCATGGTCCCCGACAGGATGTCACTGTGGATCTTGGACATTTCGATGGCCTGCCTGTTTTCGGTGATCGCGTCCTCGAGCAGGTCGGTCTGGTCTTCCGTCAACTGGATGAGCCGCATCCGCAGGACCTTGTCCATGATGATGTCGTTGGCCTTGAGCGACGTCGTGAAGTAGACGAGGCTCTTTTCGATGCCCAGCAGTTCGATCAGCTCCTCGTTGCGCATGGACTGTTGCAGGCGATGTTCGATGACATCGGAACGGCGGATGATGTCCTTGAGATAGCGCAGGTAGATGAGCGAGGTGCGCTGCATCAGGTGGATCAGGAAACGTATGCGGTCGGCCGTGTCGACGATGCGCGTGCGTCCGTTCAGGATGGCCGTGGCCAGATCCTGCTGGGAACGCGAGACGGTGACGACCGCCGTGGGCGTGATGATGACGCCGATGGGCATGGTCAGGAAGGGTATTCTCGAATCGGACACGTTCTCGACCGGCACGCGCAGGACGACGAGCATCACTCCGTCCTCGAACTCCAGGCGGGCGCGCTCATCGGCGTCCAGGGGGTCGGTCAGGTGGTCCAGGGATACGCCCAGGAGAACGGATATGCGCTGCAGTTCCTCCTGCGAGGGGTTGATCATGTTGATCCAGCAGTCGGCGTCCAGGTGCTCCTGGGGGACGAGACGTCCTTCGATGGTTTTGTTGATGATGATCATGGCGTGACTCCATGCCGTGGTTGTAAGTGCCTTCGTGCAGGCGCGACGGGAAAGCCCCGACGCGGTCAAAAGCCGGAAACCAAAGCAAGAGTCACGAGAACGGGTCCGCGGCGCGACCCGCGGCAGGCAAGGCCCGACCGGTCCGGGCAAAAAAATGCCGGAAGGCCAGGCGACGGGAAAGAAAGATTGAAAACATGCTCCACCTGCCGGAACGCCGAGGCTCCGTCAGGCGGCCTGATCAGGCTCGGGGACGGGGGGCTCGGCAGAAAAGATTGAAATGTCGGAAGCAGGGCCTAGGGCCGCAACTGTCGCCAGAATCCACTGTCTGTTCTCCTGTTCATTCGTCCGGGCGAAATGCCCGGATCTTCATACGTGAGACGCTCAGCCTTTACGCTTGCCAGGGCCAAAAAGCAATGCCAAAGGCGGCGCCGAACCCCCGGCAATCCTTTATCATTTTTTTATGCTTCGGCAGGCGAGAGACTTGGACGCCCTACGAGAGCGCGCAATCCTGGCCCACCAGGAATTCGTCAATCATTTCCCGGAGAAGCTGAACCGACGCAGGCTCCTGCTCTCGGTGGTCACGATCGTCTTTCTGCCCCCGGGGGGGCCGGACGGGACTCATCGGCATCACCGTGGGCGGAATTCCCGGAGCGCAGAGTTCCATGGGGTTTACGCCTTCTGCCCGGGAGCAGTGGCGGTGGGCATCGTTCTCGTCTTCAAGCTCGACCGCCGATGCTGAAAAAAAAGAGACGATTGATCACTCCAAGCATGGATAGGAGCGCGGCGCCACCATGACGCGCACGCAACGGAACTGATCAATCGTCTCGTCCGGCATGTAGCATCACTGCGCCACGCTGCGCAAGTTCAGGAATGTGAATTTCGTGCCGGCCCTGCCGCATCGAAATAGCCGCTGACAGCGCTCATGCAGCGCACCGTACTGGATGGAAAGCCCATGCCGTGAAGCGTACCGATCAGCTGTTCAATCACGTGCCTGGGCAGTGACGCGGCAGCCACATGCAGTTCATAACAGTCCGTGTCGCTGACGCGCAGGCGAAACGGTGCGTCAGCTAGCCCGGCCTGATGCAGAATGCCCTCCACAGCCCGCTCGCCCTCCGCCAGGCGTGCCAGCAGGCCCGGTTCGGGAGGCATCCCGTAGGGGAGTCTGGTCAGCAGGCAGGCCCGGGACTGCTGGCCGGGCCATTCCAGGCCCGTCTGCCGACCGAGGCGGCGGATATCGTCCTTGGTCAGCCCCGCCTCGGCCAGGGGGGACAGGACGCAGAGCTCCCGCAGGGCGCGCAGGCCGGGCCTGAACTGCGCCCCGTCCGAGGCGTTGGACCCGTCGCACAACGCCCCGCGGGCGCAATCCGCGATCCGGCGGAACAGGAAGGACTTGCAGGCGTAGCAGCGCTCCCTGTGGCCGGCCGCGACCTCGGGCAGGGCCAGGGGGTCGAGGTCCAGGACGCGCGCCGAAAGCCCCTGACGCCGGGCCCAGCGCAGGGCGTAGGCGGTTTCGGTCGGCGCCACGTGGGGGCCCCGCACGTGGACGAGGTGCGGGACCGTGCCGGCCCGCAGGGCCGCGTGCGCCAGAAAACGACTGTCCACGCCCCCGGAGAGGGCCACGGTCAGCTCGCCCAGGCCGCGCAGGCGCTCCAGGAGCGCGTCCCATCGCCGCGCGGCATCGTCCTGCGGCGCCAGCCCCGCGTTTGTACACGCATCCGTCATGACCGTCTCCCCCTTCCCTCCCGAAACGATAATCCGTACAAAACCCGCATGAGCACAGCCCCTGTCATCCATGAAGTCGACGCCGGTGACTTCCGGGTCCGCGGCGTCCTCCTCCAAGGCTCCAGGCGCAGCCTCGTCTGGGACACCCTGACCCATCCCGACGACATGGCCCCGTTCGCCAGGGCCTGCGCGGACGCGCCGCCCCTCGTGGTCTACAGCCACGCGGACTGGGACCACATCCAGGGCACGGCCGCCTTCGCCTCCCCACTGATCATCGCCCAGCGGGCGGCCGTCAAGCGCTTTCAGACCGAGGCCCCGGCGGCCCTGTCCGAACTGCGGGGCGCGGACCCCGGAAAATGGGACGCCGTAAGGCTGCTGCCCCCGGACATCACCTTCGAGCGCAGCCTGGAACTCGACCTCGGCGGAGTCACCGTCTCCTTGCGGGCCCTTCCCGGCCACACGCCCGACGCCATCGTGGCCTTGGTGACGGAATTGGACCTTCTGCTGGCCGGGGACACCGTCGAACTGCCCTGCCCCTGCGTGCCCCGCGGGTGCGATCTCGGCGGCTGGATCGACGAGCTCGAACGCTGGCGAGCGGACACGCGGGTCCGTACCGTCATCCCCTCGCACGGCCCGTGCGGCGGCACGGAGGTCATCGAGCGGACCCTGGCCTACCTCGACGGCCTGCGCCGCCGCCGGCCCCTGCCGCTTCCGCCGGACGCCGCGCCCTTCTATGTCTCGACCCACCTGGACAACCTGCGCAATTGCAATCTGAGCCGTTGAATCGTATGCATCACGCGGACATGCAACCGCGAAAAAGGAGTGCCCGATGAAGGTCGTCTTCCACCTGGACCTGGACGAGGAAAAAATTCTGCGCATCACCCTGACCAACATGGAAAACCTGCGTGCGGCCAAGCCCGAGGCCCGCATCAACCTCGTGGTCAACGGCCCGGCGGTGAAATTCTTCCGCGCCGACTTCGCGGAAGAGCACGTCAACCGCGTCAAGGGTCTGCTGGACAAAGGCGTGATGATCTTCGTCTGCCAGAACGCCCTGCGCGCCTTCGACATCCCCGAAGACGCCCTCTGCCCTGGCTGTTCCCCCATCCCGGCCGGCGTCGTCGCCCTGATCAAACTCCAGCAGCAGGGCTGCGCCTACATCAAGCCGTAAACTCCGCGAATTCACAGCGAGACCGTGGAAAGACATGGATTCCCGCCTGCGCGGGAATGACAAACCGCACGTCCGCCACGCCTCCGCGTCATCCCCGTGAAGACGGGGATCCATGGTTCTCGAATGCCCAAATACATGGATTCCCACCTGCGCGGGAATGACAAACCGCACGTCCGCCACGCCTCCGCGTCATCCCCGTGAAGACGGGGATCCATGGTTCTCGAATGCCCAAATACATGGATTCCCACCTGCGCGGGAATGACAAACCGCACGTCCGCCACGCCTCCGCGTCATCCCCGTGAAGACGGGGATCCATGGTTTTCGAATGCCCAAATACATGGATTCCCACCTGCGCGGGAATGACAAACCGCACGTCCGCCACGCCTCCGCGTCATCCCCGTGAAGACGGGGATCCATGGTTCTCGAATGCCCAAATACATGGATTCCCACCTGCGCGGGAATGACAAACCGCACGTCCGCCACGCCTCCGCGTCATCCCCGTGAAGACGGGGATCCATGGTTCTCGAATGCCCAAATACATGGATTCCCGCCTGCGCGGGAATGACGAACCGCACGTCCGCCACGCCTCCGCGTCATCCCCGTGAAGACGGGGATCCATGGTTCTCGAATGCCCAAATACATGGATTCCCACCTGCGCGGGAATGACAAACCGCACGTCCGCCACGCCTCCGCGTCATCCCCGTGAAGACGGGGATCCATGGTTCTCGAATGCCCAAATACATGGATTCCCGCCTGCGCGGGAATGACAAACCGCACGTCCCCACAGGGCAGTACCGTGCGTCATGAGGCGCGCATCTACTGCTTTGCAACCACCCATTTCCCAACTCGTACTCCATCAATTTCATTATCTATTTCTTCATTGAAATACGTATACCCACGCCTTGCGCCGTCCCATACGTTTTGCGACATTCGTTTGGAAACGACATGGCCGCCCTGAAAATTACCCACAGAAACTTGCTTTTTCTATTTTCTGTGGGTAAAAATATTATCGACAGGACGCAACCATGACAGCAGCAATCCATGACATCCTTCAAGAAAGCCGCGACTATTACCGCTCTTTGAAGCAAGAGTTGGTCGGACGGCTTCTTGTAAACGCAACAGGGACTTTGATATCAAAGTCTATTTGCGGTAAATATTATCTATATTTGCGCAGAATATCTCATAATATGCGCATAGACACATATATAGGGCATCATAAATCAGTCATTGCAGAAATAATTTCAAAAGAACTATCCCAAAGAAAAAAACATATATCATCCATACGTTCTGTAAAAAAAGCGATGAAAGATCTTCATATAGGCAAAAAAGAACTCACAAATCAAGACTATACGAAATCATTGCGAGACATTTTTGAAAAATTCGCCAATGAAGGTCTTTGGGATGACGGATTGCAGCTCATAGGATCGTGGTGCTTCAAAGTGTTCCAAAGCAATTTCGGGGTTGAGTTTTACCCGGAACGCACTCTTGATGCGTATTCCGATCCAAGCTGAACATGGATTCCGGAGCAAACTGAACACCGATTCCGCGGCAAACTGAACACGGAATCCATGGGAAACTGAACACCGATTCCGGAACAAACTGAACACCGGGTCGTGTTCGATCCCACGGGAAAAATTTCCTCAGCGGGTGCGGCGCTGGATAACTCGGGCATACTCCTTTTCAGGAGGTGCCCATGGCCAATTCGAGGTTATCCATGCGCAAGATCAAAGACGTCTTACGACTTCACTTTCAATCAGGGCTGACCGTGCGACAGATCGGTCAGAGCCTCAGCATTTCACACAACACCGCAATCGAGTATCTGCGTCGATCTCGGGCGGCCAATATAGGTTGGCCTTTGCCGCCCGGCTTGTCCGACTCGGATATTGAGAGCCTGCTCTTTCCGCCCCTGCCGCCGAGCACTGTGAAGCGGCCGGAGCCGAACTGGGCCGACGTCCACATAGAGCGCAAACGACGCTCTGTGACCCTGCTTCTGCTCTGGGAGGAGTACAAGGCAGAGCAACCCGACGGCTTGCAATACAGTTGCTTCTGCGACCGCTACCGCGCCTTCGTCAGCAAACTCAAGCCATCCATGCGCCAAATCCATCTGGCCGGGGAAAAGGCTTTCATTGACTACGCCGGCCAGACCCTTCCCATCCAGGACCCGTTCAGCGGCAAGGTTCGCGAGGCCCAGATCTTTGTGACCGTGCTTGGTGCCAGCAACTACACCTTTGCCGAGGCCACGTGGACGCAGGGCCTGCCGGACTGGATCGGCTCCCATGTCCGCGCCTTCACCTTTTTCGGCGGCGCCCCGCATCTGCTTGTCCCCGACAATCTGCGGTCGGGCGTCAACAAAGCCTGCCGCTACGAGCCCGACATCAATCCGACCTACGACGACATGGCTGCACACTACGGCTCGGCCGTCATCCCGGCCAGGGTGCGCAAGCCCAAGGACAAGGCCAAGGTTGAGGTCGGCGTGCAGATTGTGGAGCGTTGGATTCTGGCCAGACTGCGCAACCGGATCTTTCTGTCCCTGCACGAAGCCAACCTTGCCATCGCCGCCCTGGTAGCCGACCTCAACTCCCGACCGTTCAAAAAGCTGCCGGGCAGCCGAAGGGAGGCTTTCGAAACCCTCGACAAGCCAGCACTCCTCCCGCTGCCGTGCGCCCCTTACGTCTTTGCCGAGTGGAAGCAGGCCACGGTCAACATCGACTACCATGTCGAAGTGGACGGGCATTATTACTCCGTGCCGTGCAGCCTCATCAAAAAACGTGTCGACGTTCGGATCACGGCCACCAGCGTGGAATGCTTCCACAAGGGCCAGCGCGTGTCCGTGCATCCTAGGTCCATGCAGAAAGGACGGCATACGACCGTGATGGAACACATGCCCAAGAGCCACCAAGAATACGCGGGCTGGACCCCGGAGCGCATCATGGAATGGGCACGGAAGCTCGGCCCCAATGTCTTTGCGCTGGCCGAGGCCATCATAGACTCGCGCAAACATCCTGTGCAGGGCTACAGATCCTGCCTGGGCGTCATTGGGCTGGCCAAGGAGCACGGTCCCGAACGCCTGGACGCGGCCTGCGAACGGGCGCTGCATCTGGGCGCCCTTTCTCAGAAAAGCCTCAAGTCCATCCTCAAGACCGGACTGGACCGTCTGCCGTTGCCGATCCGCAACGCTGATCAGACCTCCATACACCACGACAACGTGCGCGGCCCGGAATACTATCGCAAGGAGGCCTCATGCTGAGTCACCCAACCACGCAGACTCTCAATGCCCTCGGCCTTGGCGGCATGGCCAGGGCTCTGGAGGAACAGCGGGCCATGCAGGGCATCGAAGAACTGTCCTTTGAAGAGCGCTTGGCGCTTCTCATCGACCGCGAAAAGATGCACCGCATGAACCGCCGTCTTACGACCAGACTGAAGAGGGCAAAGCTCAGGCACGCGGCCTGCTTCGAGGACATCGACCTCCACACTCCAAGGGGTCTCGACAAACCCTTGGTTATGGGCCTGGGCTCCTGCTCCTGGATCGGCAAGGGACACAACGTGCTCATCACTGGACCGACCGGCGTAGGGAAGAGCTTTCTGGCCTGCGCCCTGGCTCACAAGGCCTGTCTGGAAGGCTTCGACGCCCTGTACATGCGCTTGCCTCGGCTCATGGAGGATCTGCTGATCGCCAAAGCCGACGGCCGGTACGGAAAGCTCATGCGGTCCTTTGCCAAAACCCCTCTGCTCGTGCTCGACGACTGGGGGCTGGCTCCGATGACCCCAGCCGCATGCAGGGAACTGCTTGAACTGCTCGAAGACCGTCACGGAAGGCATTCGACCATCGTCACCAGCCAACTGCCCGTCGCGGCCTGGCACGACTACCTCGCTGACGCGACAATGGCCGACGCCATTCTCGACCGTCTCGTCCACAACGCCTACCAGCTCAACCTCAAAGGAGAATCCATGCGGAAGATGAAATCCATCATTGACCCCAACTGACCAGTTCCCATAGCGTTCCAAAACCAGCGTCGCTTCGCTTCGATTTCCTGGTCAGTTTCAGCCGGAACGCGTGTTCAGTTTGGCATGGAATCAGTGTTCAGTTTCTCCGGAATGCGCATCTTGATGTCGATCTCGCAGTAAGAGTTCCGTATTCGGGAAAACAGGTCAGTATCGCAGACATCTTGAAAAGCATGGGATTCGAGGAGCAATTCGATTACCACAGCAATGTCTTCGTATACCGATGTGACGACTTCGTGGTCGAATTCCTCCAGGACAGGCAGGGCAACGGACAGCAGCGAAAACGGGACGACGCGGTAAAAAATCTGGGCATCACGACCCAGGCCCTGCCGTATCTCAAAATCCTCCTGGACAACCCGACTGTCCTCGAAGCCAGGGATATCGGCAAGGTGTGCGTGCCATCGATGTCCGCATTTGTCGTGCACAAACTCATCGTCGCCGACGCACGTCGGAATGCGGCAAAAAAGTACAAAGATTACAGACAAGTCGAATCTGTCTGCAAAACGCTATGCAAACTCCCCGCCGAAATTTCGGCTGTCGGGAAAATTGCCAGCGGCATCCACAAAACCAGGCGCGGCAAAATGCTGCACTCCTTTGCCCAAATGGCCCGCCACATCGGCCAGGAACCCAAAGCGACAGCGCACGTCCTCGCCGCCGCAGGCCTCATTTCCTCCGACCCGAACTGACGCCTTCCGCGCCCGCCCTTCCACGCACGTCCCCGAGGACGACTCTCATATTTTTCACACAACTAACTTTTCTATTGACTTCCCCACTCACACCCCCATAAAGAGTTCATCAAGACAAACTTTTTACGGAGTCACCATGAATTTCGACCTTCTCGTCACCTTAGGCGTCATTGTCGTCGCAGGGATATACCTGGGCTCCCGCTTCCGGAAGAAGAGCGGCGGGTGTTGCGGCTGTTCTGGCTGCTCCGGGGAGATCCAGCCCAGGCCCGACGGCTCGTGCCCATCCCGCAAAGACTGACCCCAGTCCCATGACAATCAGCCTCTCGTCGCAGAGGCCTTTTTTTACACACATAGTTAGCCATATCTAATTCAGGAGTCCCCATGTTCCTCTCCATCCCTCTCAGACACATGCAGGAAAACCAGTCCGGAACCATCCTCTCCGTCAGCGCGACGGGCGAGCTGGGGCGGCGCATCCGCGACATGGGCCTCGTGCCCGGAACCGCCGTGACCATCATCGGCCGCGCGCCTCTCAAAGACCCCGTGGCCCTGCGCCTGCGCGACTTCACCTTGACCCTGCGCAACAACGAGGCCGACCTGATCACCGTCCGCGTCGGCGAAAACGGAGAAACCCTGCAATGAACGCGACCATGGCCCTCATGGGCAACCCCAATTCCGGCAAGACGACCCTCTTCAACAACTTGACCGGCGCGCGGCAGCATGTCGGCAACTACCCCGGCATCACCGTTGAGAAACGCGAGGGGCGGCTGCTGGTCGAAGACCTGGACATCACCGTGGTCGACCTGCCCGGCACCTACTCCCTGACGGCGTACACCCAGGACGAACTGGTGGCCCGCAACTTCCTCGTGGACACGAGCCCCGACGCGGTGGTCACGGTCCTCGACGCGACCAACCTGGAGCGCTCCCTCTACCTCGTGCTCCAGATCCTGGAACTCGGCACGCCGGCCATCATCGCCCTGAACATGATGGACGAGGTCCGCCGCAAGGGCGTGACCATCGATACCAAGCGCCTATCCGCGCTGCTGGGCACCCCCATCCTGGAGATGGTCGCGCGCACTGGCGAGGGCCGGGACAGTCTGCTGGCCGAGGCTCGCAAGGCCATGCGCGACAGGGCCACGCATCCCGGCCTGCGCATTTCCTACGGGCATGACCTGGATGAAACCCTGGACCGCATGCAGGCCCTCATCGAATCGTCGAATTTTCTGGAAGGCCGCTACCCCGCCCGCTGGATCGGCCTCAAGTACCTTGAAAACGACGCCGAGGTCATGGCCCGGGGCGCGGCGTCGCCTCAGGTGCACGACCGGCTACGGGAAATGGCCGCCGGCCTGGCCGAGCACTGCCGGACGACCCTCGACGCGGACCCAGAGGCCATCATCGCCGACTACCGCTACGGCTTCATCGCCGCCCTGCTCAAGGACGGCGTGATCACGCGGCCCACGACCCGGGCCCGCTTCGACCTGACGGACAGGCTCGACAGCGTCCTGACCAACCGCCTGGCCGGCCCGGTACTCATGTTCGCCATCATCTACGGCATGTTTCAGCTGACTTTCGCCCTGGGCGAGGTGCCCATGGGCTGGCTGGAGGCCTTCTTCGGCTGGCTCGGCGACACGGCCACGGCCATCCTGCCCGAAGGGTTCCTGGCCTCGCTGGTGGTCTCGGGCATCATCGACGGCGTGGGCGGCGTGCTCGGCTTCACGCCCCTGATTATGATCATGTTCTTCTTCCTGTCCTTCCTGGAGGACTCGGGCTACATGGCTCGCATGGCCTACATGCTCGACCGCGTCTTCCGCGTCTTCGGGCTGCACGGCTGTTCGGTCATGCCCTTCATCATCTCCGGCGGCATCCCCGGCGGCTGCGCCGTGCCCGGCGTCATGGCCGCGCGCACCCTCAGAAGCCCCAAGGAGAAGATCGCCACGGTCCTCACTGCGCCTTTCCTGAGCTGCGGCGCCAAAGTGCCGGTTTTCCTGCTCCTGGCCGCGGCCTTCTTCCCGAACTCAGGCGCCAGCGCCCTGTTCTGGATCACCCTGGGCGGCTGGGTCATGGCGCTGCTCACGGCCCGCCTCCTGCGCTCGACCATCATCAAGGGCGAGGCGACCCCCTTCGTCATGGAACTGCCGCCCTACCGCATGCCCACCCTCAAGGGCCTGTGCCTGCACACCTGGGAGCGTGTCTGGCAGTACGTCAAGAAGGCCGGCACGGTCATCCTGGCCATCTCCATCCTCCTCTGGGCGGCCATGACCTTCCCGGGCCCGTCCGAGGAAACGATCGCGGAATTCGACGCCCAGCGCGCCAGCATCGAGGCCTCGGCCTGGGACTCCGACGAAGCCAGGGACGAAGCGCTGACCCTGGTGGACAACGCCCAGGCCCAACAGGAACTGCGCGCCTCCGTGGCGGGCCGGATCGGCACGGCTCTGGAACCCGTCTCCAGCCTGGCGGGCTTCGACTGGCGGACCAACATCGCCCTGGTCGGCGGCTTCGCGGCCAAGGAAGTCATCGTCTCGACCCTGGGCACTGCCTACTCCCTGGGCGAGGTTGACCCCGAGGAAAGCGCGGGCCTCTCGGAGCAGCTGCGCACCGACCCGGCCTGGAACGTCTGGGTGGCCGCGAGCCTCATCGCCTTCGTGCTCCTCTACGCGCCCTGCTTCGTGACCGTGGCCGTCATCGGCCGGGAGTTGGGCTGGAAATGGGCGGCCTTCTCCGTGACCTTCAACACAGTCCTGGCCTTCGGCGTGTCCACGGGCATCTACCAGATCGGCTCGGCCCTCTGACAGGCCATTTTTGAACGGCCTGTATACGTTGAGTTTTTTTAACCAGTCAGCCAATCGCGCATCAAGGAGGCACCATGACCCCGCTGTTTTCCACCTGCACCGGGTGCAGCCACCCGGCCATCAAGGCCGCCAGGCAATGCAAGGCGGCCATGGCCCTGGCCAACGACGGCAGGACCGGCGAGGCCGAAACCCTGCTCAAGACTGCCATGGGCGGCCTGCGCCGGGCCGGCATGCCCATGATGAAGGCCAAGATCCTGAACAGCCTGGCTCTGGTCTACGCCCAGCAGGGCATGCACCTCCGGGCCAGACGCTGCCTGTCCTCGTCCCTGCGCATCGTCGCCAGCCGCGTGGGCACGGACAACTGGCTCTACGCCCGCATCGCGTCCAACAGGGACAGCCTGGCCGCGTAACCTCTCAACCATCCTCCCTCCGCACGGGGTGGCAGGCGCACAGGCCTGCCGCCCCGTCCTCATTGCCCCTCATACGCGAAGACCCCGCGCCTTGCCGGCCCGGGGTCTTCGTCGCGCGTCTTCACTGCGCGGAATATATCGTCTGGCGGTACGTAGAAACGTCACCCCGCTACGGAAGCGATCATGGCTGCGTGCACGCCGACCACGCAGGCGGCTGCGATAAGCCCCAAAATCAGTTTCTTTCCGAAATCAGCTAACACGGTCTCCTCCTCCAAAGTTGCGGACAATTCTGTATCGGCCCCAGCCTTTACCGGCCTTCCCGGTGCGCCCACCCCTAAACATAACCAGATGAATATTTGAGAAAAAATTTCAAGAGGCGTCAGCGCATGGCGTCCGTGGCGGATATCGGCTTGCACGGACGGCCGGAACGCACCAGCGCCTACCATGGTGCCGACCGGTCGTCCATGGGTATATGCATGCACCAGCACCAATTCAAAAAACTCCATAAAAAAAGGAGGCTTGCGCCTCCTTTTCCGTGCGGGTGACCGAAAGCCTATTCTTCCTGGTTCCGGGCCGCGCTCTTGTACAACTCGGGGTCCACGCCCAAGCTCTTGATGAGGGAACCGGACAGGGCCATGAGCTTGTACGCCGCAATGTGTTCGTTGACCGAGGAGGTCACCAGCTGGTTGGAGGACTGGAAGACTTCGTTCTCGGAATCCAGCACGTCCAAGAGGCTTCGCTGGGCCACGCCGAACTGTTCGAGGTAGACTTCCTTGGTGGCGCGGTTCTGCTTCACGGCCTCGGTGTATTCCGCCACTTCCTTCTGGGCCGAGTTGAACTGCGCCCATGTGACCTTGGTCTCGTCCTCGACGGCCAGGGTCAGGTCATCGAGGTCGGCCTGGCTCTGACGCATGCGGGCCTTGGCGGCCTTGGTCGCGGCCAAGTCAGACCCGCCGTTGTAGAGGTTCCAGTTGAAGCGGACCATGGCCGCGTCCGTGCGTTCCCAGTCTTCGGAGTCCTGCACGCCGTCGGAGTACTGCGAGGACAGTTCGGCATAGACATAGGGGTGGTAGTTGGACTTGGCCACGTTGACGCGCTCCTGCTCGGAGGTCACGTCCTGGGTGCCGGCGCTGATCTTGGGGTTGCTGGCCTTGGCCTGGGCGGTCATGTCTTCGATGGTGGCGGGCAGCTTGTCGGCCGGGTACGGGGTCATTTCGATCTGACCGGGCAGGTAGCCGGTCAGGCGCTGGAATTCGGACAGGGCGTCACGCAGGTTGGTGTGTGTCTTTTCCAAGGAGGCCTGGGCCATGGACATGCGGGCCTGGGTCTGGGTCACGTCGGCCACGCTGCCGGCTCCGGCCTTTTCACGTTCCTTGAGGGATGCCAGGATGTCCTTGTGCGCCTTGACGTTCTCTTCGGCCAGGAAGAGCAGCTCGCGCTGCCGGTAGACTTCCAGGGAGGCGATGATGGCGTCCAGGGCCAGGGATTCGGCGTTGTCGAAAACCCTGTACTGCAGGGATTCCAGACGGGATTCGTCCAGGCGGATCTGGCTCGAGGCCTCGCCGCCGTCATAGAGGCGCTGGGTCAGGTAACCGCCCAGTTCCGAGCGTTCGCGCCAATCTTCGGATCTGTCATTGTTGTTATTGGAAATTCCGTCATGGAAGGAATCCACGCCGTACCCGCCGCGCACGTCGATCTTGGGGTACCAGCGGCCCTTGGATTTTTCGAGGTCATGGCCCACGGCCTGACGGTTCTGTTTGATCATTTCAAGACGGGGAGCGTAGCGCAAGGTATCGATCACGCTTTTTTGCACGGTGATCTGATCCTCTGCGTACGCTGCGGCACCAGTCAGTAACATTGCGAATGCGAGGGAAAGGCCGATTTTCGATGTGGACATAACTTCCTCTCCTTGATGAGGTCCCGATGAGTTCAGAATGAATTCCGATATTGTTGATCCTGTAACTACGCCATGAATCTTTGTAAATGAAAAAAGGGCGCTATGCACCCTTTTTTACAAAATAATCCGCCTTACGTTTCCGTAAGACACGTCATGAATGCTGGGAGTGCATGATCAGTTGCGTCAGGTCGTCGTCGAAAGAATCGGCCGCCGCGAACTCCACATGCAGGTGGGGCCCATGCGCGTCGACGCTCGCCGCATCCACATGCGCATCATGCCCGCCAGCCAAGAGCAAAGCAGCATCGACCTCATCATGCAACAACTCGGGCAACGACCACGCCCGGAAATCATCCATGCCCCCCGGCACCTCCTCCGCAGGATTCAAGGCAAACGTCCCCACGGAACTCGAGCCGTCAATGTCTTCCATGACAAAGCTGTAATAGGTCGTCACAGGCGACTGCCCACCAACGACCACACCCCCTTCCGGAGGCATGAACGCATACCCCCCGTCCGGCCAGATGGTCAGCTCCCCGCCCTGGGGCGGGTGAACGACCAAACCGTCATCGGGGACGGGTTGGCCGGCGAAGGTTGTAATTTTTATCGTGTCGGCCATAGGAGCGTTCTCCCATTGTCTGTCAGTATCATAAAATGCGGCAATCTCTGCGAGAACCCCGGAAATTCCTCATTCAGAGCATCATCTTCTCTGAAAAACATCCACTTAGCATCAATAGTACAGCGAGACATTAAATTCATAGTTGGCGAAAGGGAAACAAGCAGCCCTTTCGCCAACCGAGTTGTTATGGCATTTCCGGCTTTACAATATGGCTCAGCATCTCGTTGACCACGTCTTGATCAGTTGTGCCTGTAAAGTTCTGGATTTCAACATGCGCCACAGGTGTCCACTCCTGCCCGCCTGTTGCCCCGTTCACATCGACGCTCAGGTCGATGGAAGCGGTGTCGTTAACCGTGTCGATCGTGATGTTGTCAAACTTGAAGTAGGAGTTGTCGCTCCCGGCTGTATAACCTTCAAGCACATCACTTACATCGATCTTGTCCCCCCCGGCCCCCAAATGAAAGTCGGTGATCTGATCGACGCTGCCGTCGAGGTCGCCTCCAAGGTAGGCAAACGTGTCGCTGCCGGCGCCTCCGGCCATAGTGTCGGCACCGGGCCCTCCGACCAGGACGTCATCTCCCGAACCGCCATTCAACGAGTCGTTGCCAAGTCCTCCGTACATGACATCGTTTCCTTCCTGACCATAAACGGTGTCGTTGCCGAGTCCTGCGTAGATGAGATCATGCCCGCCGTCCCTGCCGCTCTCGGCGGAGAGGGCCGCATGGTTGCTGTGGAGGTAGTCGACAACCTGCTGGCGATCCCAGCCAAGGGAATCGAACACCCCCCAGCCCGTACCGTCGGGCGTCGTCAGGGAGTGAGAATCCGCAAGGGCGTCCGTGTTCACCGAGTCGCCGAAGATGAGATCGTTTCCGTCATGGCCGACGATGACGTCATCACCGGCGTCGATGACCGTGGTCGTCGACGAGCCGCCTTGCAGGGCGGCCTCGAGTTCCGCGGCCGTATTCACGATCTCAGGCTGGCCGACATGAGCCGTCTCCATGTAGTCCACCACAATATTGTCGATCCTGACCAGATCGCCGCCTCCTTGACCATTGAGGACCGAAAAGACAAGCCGGTACATGCCGTTGTCGAGGTCATCGATCTCAACCCCGCGCCAACCGCTGATGTGTTCGGGTTCCTGGCCATTGGCAACAGCGGTCCAGCCCCCTCCGTCATTCTTTTGGAGGGTCCAGGTAAACGCATCGGAATTGCTGTAATTGTCCGTCTGGTAATCGAAGCTCAACCTTGCCGAACCATCAACTGCGGCATTCACAGTGAAACTGGAGCTCGTGGCATTCACTGGCCCGGAAGCTGAGGCCGTATTGTCGGTGACCACGAGAAAGGAATTCCCCGAAGCCGACGCGATGGCGACGTTTCCAGTGCTGTCACCCGTCCTAGTCCACGCGTCGGAGCCATTCAATCCGCCGGAGGAGCTGAAGTCGGCAAGCACCGTCGATCCGACGGCAACGTCCGTCAGGGGCACGGCCGCACTGCCAGCGGGGTCGGTGTTATCAAAGAACTTCAGATAGTCTTCATTCACGCCGCTCCCTATGCCGATCCCGAACACGGGACTGACGTTCGACAGGGCGACGAACGCATCCAGGGAATTGCTCATCACATCGTAGTCCGTGGTATTGCCAGGCCCCCGTATGGCGCCATTGTCATCGAGATAGTATGTCGGGTCGCCGTCCGTGAGGAAGTACGCCCGGTTCTCAAATCCGTTCGACAGGGAGTTGAACCATTCCGCGGATGCATTGAACGCCGCCTCATAGTTGGTGCCGCCCAATGCCATCATGTTGTCGATGGCCGCATCGATATTCGTCAAATCCGAGAGGGTGATATCGGCCCAGTGCAGGTTGACCGTCAGCCCGCTGTCGAAATCCACCAGCTGGAGATTTACCGTCCCGTCGTGACCGGCGAGTTGCTCGACAAGGTGCTTCAAGGCCTCCTTGGCTAAATCCATCCTGCTGAGGCCGTCCGTCCCGCTCATTGCGGTCATGCTGCCTGACGAGTCGACTATGAGTGATATGTTGTAATTACTGCCCGGCTCGAACACGAGGCGCGTCCCTCCGGGATCTCCCACCAGGATATCATCGGCGTCGTCGCCAGTGATGACGCCCGGCCCATCGCCGACGGTGTAGTCCGCGAGGGAGTGCTGGTCGTCGCCGACCGAGGATCCGACTATAAGCAGCGGGTCGGGCTCGACCTCGTAACCATTCACCGTCACGTCCAGGCTACCGGACACGGTGTCGCCGTCGGCGTCTGTCACGGTGAAGTCGAAGCCCAGATCGATATCGTCGCCGGGTGTCACCGTGGAAACGTTGACCACATCGAACTTGCCATTTCCGCTGATGTCCATGAACTCGATGTAGTCGATAAACTTGCCGGCCTCGCCCAGAGTCATGACGTTGTCGTCACCGGCCAGAGCCAGCACCGTACCGCTGTCGGAGTCGAAAGAACCGTCCGTGTAATGGATGACGTAGGCGATCTTGTCCGCATCCGCGAAGTTGATCAAATCCACCGTTGTAAAGTTGACGGGCGGGCCGTTGAAGCCCGGATCCGTCACCAAGGAGTCGTAGGAATCGAAGTCATCGAAGTCGATGCGGAAAATTTCAGCCCCTTCGAACTGGTTGTTTCCGATGCCCCACCCGGCCGTACTTCCGTTCACGCTTTTCTGGGTGGTCAGGGTGGGGTCAAGCACCCCATTGTCCAGCCAGGACTGGAGCTGGGCCGGTGTTCCGGTCCAATCCCAGCCGGAAAGAACCGCAAGCTGCTGCGTCGCGCCGGCATCCTGCAGAACCTGGAATCCGGTGGGGCCGGCGCCGAAGGATGTCGAGGAGCCGATCTCGACCAGAGTGGAGTTGTCGATCGTCTTGAGCAGAGTGAAGTCATAGCTGCCGGACTCGTTCAATACCAGAGTGAAGACCTGATTCGCGACAATGTCCGGGTCTCCTCCCGTGTGGGCGACGAGAACGTTCGGCGCGTCGGGATCCACGTAGTAGGAGACCGGCAGACCGCCGACACTCAAGTCCGCGGGAGCTTCGTTCCCGATGAGGCTCAAAGCGCCGCCGGGAACGGGCTGGTCTGCACCGATGGCGAAACTCAGCGTTCCGTGGAACACTTCGTCGGCGACATTGTCGACCTCTCCGGCTTGAGCCGAAGTGAAGACAGGCATGTCGTCATCGAAGGTCAGGCTGAGGGTGCCGTTCACATTGTCCCCGTCACCGTCAGTCACGGTGTAATTCAGGGTGACCAGGGCGTCGTTCTCGGTGTTGTCGCCGACCATGCCATCCAGGGATGCGTGCAGGACGTTCTTGTCGAGCGTCAGGGTGTAGGCCCCGGTTTCGGGATCAGTCACCTCGATGGTGAAGACCGTGCCCCGTGCGGACACAGCGGTCAGCATATTCGTGCCGGCATCCCAATTGTAGGTCACGGCCTCGGCACCCACGACACCGGCTTGATTGTGCATCGCGCTAAACCCGACAGCACCGGGGGTGTCGGAACCGAAGTCGTGAGGCAGAACCCCCGAAGTGGAGATCAGCACGCCATCCACATCGCCAGTGCCTTGGCCGGGAATGCCGTGAGGAGCGAGGCCCTCGTCATCAAGGGTCGCAGCGGCGGTCGAACCGGCGGTCGGGCCGTCGTCGTCAAAGCTGAAGTAGCTCGTTTCGTTCGTGACCAGGTCCACCGCGGCGGAATCCGTCACAAAGTCGCCGTCCGCATCCGTACGCGTCACCTCGTACTGAAGCTGCACGGAGCCTTCGCCCGAGAGCAGAAGGTCCACTGCGGAGTCGAACTGGTTGCCGCCGGGGCCGTGGTCGAGGGCCTCGTACAGCGTCGTCTGCAGCTGGTACGCAGCAGGGTCGCCCACGCTCACGATCTCGATCGTGAAGACCACGTCGCCATCGCCGTCGACGCCGTTGATCTTCGTCGCGCCGTCCGCCTCAAGGCTGATCGCTCCGCCGTCCGTCGCGGACAGCGTCGTCGCCAGCCCGCCCGTCTCGGGAAGGCCGATGAAGCTCAGCGCACCGACCGTCGTGCCTGCGCCGTCGGAACCGTAGTCCCCGCCGACAGCCGCGAACAGGCTCAGCAGACCGCCGCTCACGTTCGTCGTCACCTGACCAAGGCCGGGACCCGCGTCGTCCGTGTTCCCATCGGCATCGGCGCCGCGGTCCAGACCCACCGTCTCGTCGAGGTGAGACTCGAGCGCAGCGGCCTCAGACTCGGACATCGCAACCTCGACCGACAGGGTCGGACCGTCGTCGTCAAAGCTGAAGTAGCTCGTTTCGTTCGTGACCAGGTCCACCGCGGCGGAATCCGTCACAAAGTCGCCGTCCGCATCCGTACGCGTCACCTCGTACTGAAGCTGCACGGAGCCTTCGCCCGAGAGCAGAAGGTCCACTGCGGAGTCGAACTGGTTGCCGCCGGGGCCGTGGTCGAGGGCCTCGTACAGCGTCGTCTGCAGCTGGTACGCAGCAGGGTCGCCCACGCTCACGATCTCGATCGTGAAGACCACGTCGCCATCGCCGTCGACGCCGTTGATCTTCGTCGCGCCGTCCGCCTCAAGGCTGATCGCTCCGCCGTCCGTCGCGGACAGCGTCGTCGCCAGCCCGCCCGTCTCGGGAAGGCCGATGAAGCTCAGCGCACCGACCGTCGTGCCTGCGCCGTCGGAACCGTAGTCCCCGCCGACAGCCGCGAACAGGCTCAGCAGACCGCCGCTCACGTTCGTCGTCACCTGACCAAGGCCGGGACCCGCGTCGTCCGTGTTCCCATCGGCATCGGCGCCGCGGTCCAGACCCACCGTCTCGTCGAGGTGAGACTCGAGCGCAGCGGCCTCAGACTCGGACATCGCAACCTCGACCGACAGGGTCGGACCGTCGTCGTCAAAGCTGAAGTAGCTCGTTTCGTTCGTGACCAGGTCCACCGCGGCGGAATCCGTCACAAAGTCGCCGTCCGCATCCGTACGCGTCACCTCGTACTGAAGCTGCACGGAGCCTTCGCCCGAGAGCAGAAGGTCCACTGCGGAGTCGAACTGGTTGCCGCCGGGGCCGTGGTCGAGGGCCTCGTACAGCGTCGTCTGCAGCTGGTACGCAGCAGGGTCGCCCACGCTCACGATCTCGATCGTGAAGACCACGTCGCCATCGCCGTCGACGCCGTTGATCTTCGTCGCGCCGTCCGCCTCAAGGCTGATCGCTCCGCCGTCCGTCGCGGACAGCGTCGTCGCCAGCCCGCCCGTCTCGGGAAGGCCGATGAAGCTCAGCGCACCGACCGTCGTGCCTGCGCCGTCGGAACCGTAGTCCCCGCCGACAGCCGCGAACAGGCTCAGCAGACCGCCGCTCACGTTCGTCGTCACCTGACCAAGGCCGGGACCCGCGTCGTCCGTGTTCCCATCGGCATCGGCGCCGCGGTCCAGACCCACCGTCTCGTCGAGGTGAGACTCGAGCGCAGCGGCCTCAGACTCGGACATCGCAACCTCGACCGACAGGGTCGGACCGTCGTCGTCAAAGCTGAAGTAGCTCGTTTCGTTCGTGACCAGGTCCACCGCGGCGGAATCCGTCACAAAGTCGCCGTCCGCATCCGTACGCGTCACCTCGTACTGAAGCTGCACGGAGCCTTCGCCCGAGAGCAGAAGGTCCACTGCGGAGTCGAACTGGTTGCCGCCGGGGCCGTGGTCGAGGGCCTCGTACAGCGTCGTCTGCAGCTGGTACGCAGCAGGGTCGCCCACGCTCACGATCTCGATCGTGAAGACCACGTCGCCATCGCCGTCGACGCCGTTGATCTTCGTCGCGCCGTCCGCCTCAAGGCTGATCGCTCCGCCGTCCGTCGCGGACAGCGTCGTCGCCAGCCCGCCCGTCTCGGGAAGGCCGATGAAGCTCAGCGCACCGACCGTCGTGCCTGCGCCGTCGGAACCGTAGTCCCCGCCGACAGCCGCGAACAGGCTCAGCAGACCGCCGCTCACGTTCGTCGTCACCTGGCCAAGGCCGGGACCCGCGTCGTCCGTGTTCCCATCGGCATCGGCGCCGCGGTCCAGACCCACCGTCTCGTCGAGGTGAGACTCGAGCGCAGCGGCCTCAGACTCGGACATCGCAACCTCGACCGACAGGGTCGGGCCGTCGTCGTCAAAGCTGAAGTAGCTCGTTTCGTTCGTGACCAGGTCCACCGCGGCGGAATCCGTCACAAAGTCGCCGTCCGCATCCGTACGCGTCACCTCGTACTGAAGCTGCACGGAGCCTTCGCCCGAGAGCAGAAGGTCCACTGCGGAGTCGAACTGGTTGCCGCCGGGGCCGTGGTCGAGGGCCTCGTACAGCGTCGTCTGCAGCTGGTACGCAGCAGGGTCGCCCACGCTCACGATCTCGATCGTGAAGACCACGTCGCCATCGCCGTCGACGCCGTTGATCTTCGTCGCGCCGTCCGCCTCAAGGCTGATCGCTCCGCCGTCCGTCGCGGACAGCGTCGTCGCCAGCCCGCCCGTCTCGGGAAGGCCGATGAAGCTCAGCGCACCGACCGTCGTGCCTGCGCCGTCGGAACCGTAGTCCCCGCCGACAGCCGCGAACAGGCTCAGCAGACCGCCGCTCACGTTCGTCGTCACCTGACCAAGGCCGGGACCCGCGTCGTCCGTGTTCCCATCGGCATCGGCGCCGCGGTCCAGACCCACCGTCTCGTCGAGGTGAGACTCGAGCGCAGCGGCCTCAGACTCGGACATCGCAACCTCGACCGACAGGGTCGGACCGTCGTCGTCAAAGCTGAAGTAGCTCGTTTCGTTCGTGACCAGGTCCACCGCGGCGGAATCCGTCACAAAGTCGCCGTCCGCATCCGTACGCGTCACCTCGTACTGAAGCTGCACGGAGCCTTCGCCCGAGAGCAGAAGGTCCACTGCGGAGTCGAACTGGTTGCCGCCGGGGCCGTGGTCGAGGGCCTCGTACAGCGTCGTCTGCAGCTGGTACGCAGCAGGGTCGCCCACGCTCACGATCTCGATCGTGAAGACCACGTCGCCATCGCCGTCGACGCCGTTGATCTTCGTCGCGCCGTCCGCCTCAAGGCTGATCGCTCCGCCGTCCGTCGCGGACAGCGTCGTCGCCAGCCCGCCCGTCTCGGGAAGGCCGATGAAGCTCAGCGCACCGACCGTCGTGCCTGCGCCGTCGGAACCGTAGTCCCCGCCGACAGCCGCGAACAGGCTCAGCAGACCGCCGCTCACGTTCGTCGTCACCTGACCAAGGCCGGGACCCGCGTCGTCCGTGTTCCCATCGGCATCGGCGCCGCGGTCCAGACCCACCGTCTCGTCGAGGTGAGACTCGAGCGCAGCGGCCTCAGACTCGGACATCGCAACCTCGACCGACAGGGTCGGACCGTCGTCGTCAAAGCTGAAGTAGCTCGTTTCGTTCGTGACCAGGTCCACCGCGGCGGAATCCGTCACAAAGTCGCCGTCCGCATCCGTACGCGTCACCTCGTACTGAAGCTGCACGGAGCCTTCGCCCGAGAGCAGAAGGTCCACTGCGGAGTCGAACTGGTTGCCGCCGGGGCCGTGGTCGAGGGCCTCGTACAGCGTCGTCTGCAGCTGGTACGCCGCAGGGTCGCCCACGCTCACGATCTCGATCGTGAAGACCACGTCGCCATCGCCGTCGACGCCGTTGATCTTCGTCGCGCCGTCCGCCTCAAGGCTGATCGCTCCGCCGTCCGTCGCGGACAGCGTCGTCGCCAGCCCGCCCGTCTCGGGAAGGCCGATGAAGCTCAGCGCTCCGACCGTCGTGCCTGCGCCGTCGGAACCGTAGTCCCCGCCGACAGCCGCGAACAGGCTCAGCAGACCGCCGCTCACGTTCGTCGTCACCTGACCAAGGCCGGGACCCGCGTCGTCCGTGTTCCCATCGGCATCGGCGCCGCGGTCCAGACCCACCGTCTCGTCGAGGTGAGACTCGAGCGCAGCGGCCTCAACCCGGTCCACTTCGGTCTCGACCGACAGGGTCGGGCCGTCGTCCTCAATGGCGAACACACCGTCTCCCAGATTGAGAGTTGCGGTAACCAAATCCCCGTCGGCATCGACCACAGAGGCCCCGAGCACGATGGTTCCACCCATCGTGTTCAGCCACGAGGCATCGTCGTGATTCTCGGTGTTGGCGTGCCAGACATTTTCATACTGCACGAAGGTGACGACGCCGGTGTCCGGGTTGACCGTGATTCTGAAGTAGACCGTGTCACTGCCGCCCACCTTGCCAACAATGTCGTCCCCTTCCATCGACAGCAGGATCGCAGCTCCTTGGCCGTAACCATCAACTTCTGTCTCTGTATCCGAAGAATCCACAGCGAAAAGTCCGGAAGCAACAGGTCCATCTCCGTCTGCCTGAAGCTTCAGAGCATAATCCACATCACCGGGACCGTCCGCACCGTATGCATAATCGAAATTACCAGAGAAATCAGCGGACATAATGTGGATTCCGTCGCCAGACCCTCCGCTCTCACCCATTACAGGATCCGTAAGGGACAGCTGAAGTTGATATGTTGCACCTACAGGAAGAGGGCCATCGTAATAACTGCCCACCGCAACATAGTATGTTCCAGGCACTGAAAAATTGTACGTGAGGAAAGTATCAAGCCCAGAAGTACTCCCAGAGCCTCCATAGCTTACACTCGCATCGTCGCTCCAAACAAGCTGCACCCCACTTGAATTGTACAACTTCACAATAGAGTCAAAGCTTCCACCATGACCAGCCCCGTAATCTATATCAAATACACCAACGCTTCCAGGCTGGGTCACCGTGAATGAATAGAAATCATATGAACCATTACCAACTGCATGAATGGAGACAAATGGCATTGTCCCAGAATTTGCCACGTCGGCATTTTCGCCCAATGTAAAATGCCCATCAAGGCTAATTGCATTGGCAATATTTGAGTTACCAGTATCCTGGGGGCTTTCAACGATTCCTGACCCAGTCGTGGACTCGTCCAAGATAAGGGTCGGCAATTCCGAACCACCAAGGGTGATCACCGGCGAATCATCATCCACAATCATGGATAGGCCGCCTGTGGCGGCGTCGCCGTTACCGTCAGTTATGGTGAAGCCGATGTTGTAGACAATATCGTCTTCCGTACCCGAAACGGTGTGATCGAGAGGCTTATAAAGTTCGAAAACAAATGCCCCAGCAGCGACATCAGTCACTGTCACACTGAATACTTCCACTCGACCGTATTCGTAATCGCCCTCGGCTTCGCCCTGAGGCTCACCGTAGATATAATACGCGTTCAGCGTCAGGCCGCCGTCAACAACTTCGTAAAGAACAGTATTGCCCTGGGACGTAACTCCCATGGCGGAAAGACCGCCTGTATTCCACGAAAAAGGGGCGGTCGCCGAAGGCCCGTCCGGACCAAAATCATAACCAAGAGAGCCCGAATATACGCTGGAATCTGTCGGATGATCGCCTAGTCCGCCTGGGATACCGTCATTGAACCCGACTCTGCCTTCCAAGCCATCCTCGTCCACCGCCCCGGCAGTCACGCTGGCACTCGGCTGGCCATCCGCGATTTCTGGTTCAGGGGAAGCCTCCAGCGAATCCACCGTAATCGTCGTGAAGTTCCTCGGGTCCAGCCCGCCCAGCTTGCTCACGCCGCCAATGGTGTCACCGGCGCCGTCCTCATACGAGCCCACACCTCCGCTGGCCGCACCGCCTGCAGCCGGCCCGGCTGCAGGCTCTATGTTTTCACCGCCCAGAACCGCTTCCTTGTTATCTGCGACCGAGGCCAGGAATTCATCTACGCCGAGCATGGTGCCGTCGGCGAGGACGATGTTCGGGATCTGGACTTCGCCCAGGTCGGCGAAGTCGATGACTACCTTGCCGCCGTTGTCGAAGGCGAAGAGTACCGTCGAGCCTTCGAGGACAGGATCGACCTGCTCGAAGGCTTCCGACAACACAATGTCCTGTCCGGGCATGGCCTTGATGACGATGGTTTCGCCTGCCTGCGGTGCCTGGACTATCTGCTTGGTGTTCTGCGTCGTCTCAGCCATGGAACCCTCCGCCCTGATCGGGACTTGGTATAGGTAAGAATTAAAAAATAATTTTCTTATTATGGTTACGTATATGAATGTGAGCCAGAATAGGGTCAAGTATGAAAAAAATTTTCCAAAGTATTAAACTAGTTCTCGTACTTTTCCAGTCTCGACGGGCATGATTTCAGACGCTTAGGAGATGAAAGCGCTAAAAAGAGCGGTTATTAAAAAACAACCAATCATACCTCACAACTCACACTTTCGGGTGAGCCTCCGGCCTTCCCTCCTTTTCAGCACGCCCGCAACATGCCGAACTTATGCTCTTTCATGACAAGAGCCATCAATACGCCGCATTCGCATCACGAAGCCCCGCCCGCCTCCAAAAGCGCACAGGCTGGACGCCCCCGCAAAGCAAAGGAAAGTTCAGCTCTGTCCGGCCGACAGAAATGAAAAGGGCGCCTCGCGCCCTGGAAACGGCCTCGCTTTTTGAGGAGAGCGGGTCATGAATTCTGGGAGTGAAGAATGAGACGCGTCAGATCGTCATCGAAGGAGCCGTCGCCCATGAAATCAAGGTGAGGCTCATGCACCAGGGCATCCGCAGCGGCGGCCGCCGCATGGTCATGGCCGTCCTCGCCGCCGAGCAGCAGCCGGGCCGCACCGGCCTCGTCGTGAAGCAGCTCGGGCAGCGACCAGGCCTGGAAATCCTCCGCAGGGCCGGGCGCCTCGTCCCCCGGGTTCAAGGCCAGGGTCCCCACGGAGGTCGAACCGTCGATGTCTTCCATGACGTAGCTGTAGAAGGTCGTGACCGGCGCCTGCCCGTCCGCCGCCCCGCCTTCCGGCGGCGCGAAGGCGTAGTGCCCGTCCGGCCAGACCGTCAGGTCCCAGCCTTGGGGCGTCCGGATGGTCAGCCCGTCATCGGGCACGGGCTGACCGGCGAAGGATATCATGCGCAGTGTCTCGATCATGGGAGTTCCCTCCGATGGCTTCCTTCAACTCGCGAACACACCTGCGAAACGGCGCGAAGGAGGGCCAAAGCCCCCCTCCCGCAATCCGTCGCCGTCAGGGCATTTCGGGCTTGATCTGGCTTTCCATGGCACCGAGCACCTCGGCCCCGGTGTCCGCCTCGGCGGCCAGGCCCGTGATGGTGATCGTGGCCACATGCACGGCCGCGCCGGCTCCGGAGCCGTCCTGGTCAACGTACAGGTCCGCGGTCCTGGTCGTCGCGTCGACGGTCGTCACGTTCCGGAATTCCAGATAGTCCCCGAGCTCGCTGCCCGCTGCGGGCGTGAACAGGCCCCTCACGTCGAGGGTGTCCCCACCGCCGACATGGAAGTCGGTGATGTGGTCGACGCCGCCGTCCAGGTCTCCGCCGAGGATGACGAAGGTGTCCGCCCCTTCCCCGCCGGTCAGGGTGTCGCCGCCCTTGCCTCCGAAGAGGACGTCGTTGCCGTCGTGACCAAACAGGACGTCGTCGCCGTCCGTGCCGTACACGAAATCGTGGCCGCTGGTGCCGTGGATTTCATACCCGTCTTCGTCTTCCGTGTTCACTGCGACCACGAACCCGGCCGAAGCGGTATCGAGGTCCGAATCGTCGCCCGTCAGCTGGAACTGCAGTTCGTAGTCATCGGGGTAGACTTGGGTGATGTACTTGGCGGACAACCCGTCGATCTTGAAGCTCACGGAGCTGTCGTACGGGTACAGTTCAAGGTAATCCACGGTCTTGGCGACATTGAGTTCGTACGTCACTTCCAGATCGCTTCCGATGACCTGATCGACGGAGGTCGAGGTCCCGTCCGTGTAGTAGGCCTTGAGCGTGACCATGTCCGTGTCCTTTGTCCCGGCCGTGCCCGACATGGATATGGTCAGTTCGGAGATGGATGCCGTCGAGCCGTCGACGGGCACCACATCGAAGGTCAGGACATCGCCCTTGTTGCCGTGCATGACGTTGTCACCCACGCCCAGGTCCGTGGCGGAAATCCAGAGCCCGTCGTCCGCGCCGCCGCTCGTGCCCGTGGCCACCAGCTCGAACTGGCCGCCGAACATGGCGCTCGGGAAGGTGTAGCTCTCAAGGCCCGTGCCGCCGGAGATGCCGGCCAGCAGGCTCGGAATCTCGATCTCGGCTACCGGCACGGGGTTGACGAGGTTGAAGTCATAGGTGCCGTCGCTGTTGACCGACACGGTGAAGAACACGTTCCCTTCCGCGTCCTTGGCGTTGTAGACAAGCGTCGAGGCGCTGGACGCAAGTCCGTCGTACTCGAAGACGAATCCGGACGCCTGGTTCAACCAGACCAGCGAGGCCGCGTCGAAACTGTCGGCAAAAGCCTGCGTGTCCGCGCCGACTTCAAAGGCGTATTCCCCTGTGTGCGTCCCGACTTCGTTGGCCACTGCAAGGTTCCCCGCCGAGAGTGTCGGGATGTCGTCGACAATGGAGATGAGGATGGAACCAGGCGTCGGGTCGCTGTCGCCGGTCGCGTCCGTGACGGTCATGGAAATGGCATCCAGGATGGGGTTCACTTCGCCCTGGCCGGTATGGGCCAGGTTGGCGGACAGGGTGTAGGTGTAGCCGTAGGTCACCACGCCGCCCGCGTCCGGGTCGGATATGGAGGTGATCTGCAGAACGCCCTTGCCGGTGTCCACGGTGTCACCCTCTTCGTCGATCAGCACGCCGTTGAGCAGCAGCGTGTAGTTCTCGTTGTTGCCGTCGACCGTGAAGCTGCCCGTGGTCACGATCTCGCTGTCGGCGCCGTGCTGCTGACCGTCGGCCAGGCCGTCCTCGTAGACGGTCCGGGCGTCGCCGGTCACGTCGGGAACGCGGAGGTCCTGGTTCAGACCAATCACGAGCTGGGCCAGATCCGTGTCGCCGTCGCCGTCCGTGATCTCGTAGGTGAAGGTTTCGCTCTCCACGCCAAGGGGGATCGCATCCGTCGTGAGCGTGTAGGTGTAGCTGCCGTCGGCCGCAATATTCAGATCGCCGTACGCGCCGGCGATGATCACGCCTCCCGCCGTCACCAGCGTCAGAGCGCCGGGGCCGGCCTCTGTGCCAAGTCGGATGCCCGTAACCGCGAAGCCCGAGCTTTCCTGATCGGCGCCGAGCACGTCGGGGACTCCGTCCGTGACATTCTCATCATCGCCGCCTCCGCCCATGAACACGTTGCCGTCGGCGATGTGACCCAGGCCTTCGGTCACGCTGTCGGCGTCATCGACGGCCGTGGGCGTGTCATCGAGGATGCGCACCACCAGGTCGTCGCTGGCCGTGGTCCCGCCGATGCCGTTGACCGTCAAGGCCACGACGTCGTCGAAATGCCCGTCCGTCGCGTCGGCCTTGGTGTCGTTGTCGATGGTCGCCTTCAGCGTGTAGGTGTAGCTCACCGTTCCGCCGAAGGAGTCACCCGCGTAGCCGGTCAGGGTCAGGATGCCCTCGTCCGTGTCAACCGTCTGCGTGCCGTCGAAGGCCTGCATCTCATCAAGGGCGAAGACCTGTCCGCCGATGACGATGTTCTCGATGCCGTCCGTGGCGGATACCGCGAACGTGCCGTCGTCCGTCTCGATGTTCAGGCCGGCCTTGGACCCGTCGGGGTTCAGGCCCGCCTCGTCGACGGTGTTGTCCGGGCCCTGAGCCGCCGCCGTGACCACCGTGGCGCGATCGTCTGCGCCGTTGATGACGATGGTCAGCCTGGCCGGCGACTCGTCGCCGTCGGCGTCCTTCATGGTGTACCAGATGTCGTAGCTGAGGCTGTCCTCGGCAGTCAGGGACTGCGTCGAGGCCAGGGTGTTGTCGAGGGTGAAGCTCCACGATCCGCCAGGGCCTTGGACCAGACTGCCGTACCCGCCGAGGGCGGCCAGGGCGTCCGTGTTGTCGTGGCCGTCCGCCGTCCAGGACACGAACTCCTTGGACACGTCGGCGCCCGAGGCGTCATTGTCCAGGACGTTGCCGGACACGAAGCCCAAGGCGTCCTCGGTCACCGCGGCCGGGCCGTCGTCGGCAGCCGTCGGCATGTCATCCACAATGTTGATCGCGATATCGACCGGGGCGGAAGAAAGGCCCCCGAGGTCGGTCAGGACCAGGGTGAAGGAATCGGAGACAGGACCGCCTGCATGGTCCTGCGCAGCTGTCAGGACGTAACCATACGTAACGATGCCCGTTGCCGGGTCGTAGTCTGTAATGGTCATCGTGCCCTTGTCCGTTATGATCGCGCTGCCGACAAGATCCGCCATGGCGATGGAGACGCCGTTGATGGAGAGCGCAGCGAGATTGTCGAGGCCGTCCGGGTCCGAGAGGGTGAAGCTGCCCGCCGCGTACTCCGCATCGGACCCGGCATTGGACCCGTAGTCAGGCAGCCCGGCTTCGTCGACCTCGTCGCCGATGGCGTCGAGATTGATGACGATGCTCGGGGGGTTGTTCGGCGGCACTACCGCCGCCACTTCCTCTTCCGGGTCGGCTTCGAGGGGCTCCACCGTGATGGTGGCGAAGTCCCGCGGGTCCAGGCCGCCCAGCTTGTCCACGCCGTCGATGATGTTGCCCGCGTCATCCACGTATGCGCCGACACCGCCGCCGGCAGCGCCCCCGGCCGGACCGGCGGCGGGCTCGACCCCCTCGCCTTCCAGGGCCGCCATGCGGTCGCCAGCCACGAAAGCCAGGAACTCCTCGGCGCTCAACATGGTCCCGTCGGCGAGAACGATGTTCGGTACCTGGGTTTCACCGAGATCGGCGAAATCGATGACAACCTTTCCGCCATTGTCAAAGGCGAAAATGACGTTCTCCCCCTCGCGCACGGGTTCAACCAGTTCGAATGCCGCCGACAGGGCAATGTCCTGCCCCGCCGTTGCCGTGATGACGATCGTCTGGTCGGCCAGCGGCGCCTCGACCACTCGTGTCGTGTTGCTGATTGTCTCTGCCATGATGCCCTCCTTTCCCTGGCCGACAGGCCGATAACGAAACCGGGAAATCACTCTTCATGCCCTTCCGGTAAGCAGGGGATACAGAGGGGCAAGTATGAAAAACGTATCTTCATACTCGCAAATCGAATTAGTCTTTCACTCCAAATACCTACATAGACTCTTGACGCAACATACTGCAGACAGTACAAACGCAGGCCCAAGAAATAAATACAATTACGTAGTGTTTTACATGAAACTCATACCAAGACACCGCCTCGCCGCAGCAACAACCTGACAACAATAGCGATATTCCAACTCCCAACCGTGACCATTTTCCCGTCGCCCGATTCGGCCTCACACTTTCGGGCGACGGCCGTCTCCCCCGATTTCCCTTGCATGCGCAGGGGGGAGCGCATAATGTTCTACAAATTCTGTATCCTAGAGGTAGCGAGCGCATGAACGACCCGAATGTCACTCCCGTGGAGGTCAACCCCACCGTCGACGCCAAACCGGCGCGGCCCTCCATCACCCTGCAACTCGCGCCCTCCCAGGTCGCCTTCACCCCCCCCGCTGGTCGAATGCCTGGCCATCGTCTCCCGGCTGCACGGCAGGCCCGTGACCGTCACGGCCCTGGAGAACGGACTGCCGCGGACCCAGGAGGGACTGACTCCCTACGCCTGCATCCGGGCAGCGCGGCGCGAGGGCATCGACGCCCGCATCGGGCACAAGCCGGACATCGGGAAGATCTCGCCCCTGAACATGCCCTGCATCCTGCTCATGACCGACGGCGGCGCCTGCGTGCTGGCCGCGGTGGACGGGCAGAGCGCGCGCATCATCATGCCCGAGAACCCCGACGCGCCCTTCGACACGCCCATCGAGACCCTGCGGCAGAACTACTCCGGCCACGCGGTCTTCGCCCGGCCCAAGGGACGCCTCGACAGCCGCACCGAAGGCCTCAAGATCTTCGACACCAAGAAATGGTTCTGGGGCACCATCTTCCATTTCCTGCCCATCTACCGACACGTCATCCTGGCCTCCATCTTCATCAACCTGCTGGCCATCGCCTCGCCCATCTTCACCATGAACGTGTACGACCGCGTGGTGCCCAACAACGCCGTGGAGACCCTGTGGGTCCTGGCCGTGGGCGTGGGCCTGGCCTTCTTCTTCGACTTCGCCTTGCGCAACCTGCGCGGATACTTCGTGGACATCGCCGGCCGCAACTCGGACATCCTCGTGGCCAGCAAGCTCATGAGCCACCTCCTGTCAATCCGCATGGACCACAAGCCCGAATCCACGGGCGCCCTGGTCAACAACATGCGCGAGTTCGACGCCCTGCGCGAGTTCTTCAGCTCCACGACCCTCCTGGCCCTGGTGGACCTGCCTTTTCTGATCCTGTTCATCATAATCATCGCCTACATCGGCGGCCCCGTGGCCGTGGTCCCGGGCGTGGTCGCGCCCATCGTCATCCTGGTCGGCATCGTCATGCAGGGGCCCCTCAAGCGCGCCATCGAGGGCGGCTACAAGGAGTCCACGCAGAAGAACGCCCTGCTGGTCGAGGCCATCAGCGGCATGGAAACCATCAAGACCAGCCGCGCCGAAGGCTCCATGCTCGGCCGCTGGGAAAAGATCGTGGGCCAGGGCGCGCGCTCGGCCATCCGCTCCAAGGCCCTGTCCACCTTCTCCATGAGCTTCACCCAGTTCGCCTCGCAGGTCGTCTACTGCGGCGTCGTCATCTGGGGCGTGTACCGCATCGCCCAGGGCGAGATGACCACGGGCGGCATCATCGCCTGCTCCATCCTCGTGGGCCGGGCCATGAGCCCGCTGGGCGCCGTGGCCGCCATGCTGACCCGCCTGCAGCAGAGCCGCATGGCCCTCAAGAACCTGGACCTGCTCATGCAGATCCCCAGCGAACGTCCCGAAGAGGCCCAGCGCATGGAGCACCAGGACCTGCGCGGCACCATCACCTTCGAGGGGGTCAGCTTCAAGTACCCCAGCGGCCTGACCAATGCCGTGTCCTACCTGGACTTCCACATCGCCCAGGGCGAGCACGTGGCCGTCATCGGCAAGATGGGATCGGGCAAGACGACACTCGGCAAGCTCATCACCGGACTCTACATGCCCCAGCGCGGCTCGGTGAAGATCGGCGGCATGGACATCCGGCAGCTGGACCCGGCCGAACTGCGGGCCAAGATCGGCTACATGGCCCAGGACAATTTCCTGTTCTACGGCACGGTGCGCGAGAACATCACCCTGGGCGCGCCCCACGTCAGCGACCAGGCCCTGCTGCGGGCCGCGACCATTGCCGGCGTGACGGACTTCGTGAAGAACAACCCGGCCGGCTTCAACCTGCAGGTCGGCGAACGCGGCCTGGCCCTGTCCGGCGGGCAGCGCCAGGCCATCACCATTGCCCGCACCCTGCTCCTGGACCCGGACATCGTCATCCTGGACGAGCCGAGCAGTTCCATGGATGTGGGCGTGGAGGCAGTGCTCAAGCTGCGCCTGGCCTCAGCCTTGAAGGGCAAGACCCTGATCCTCATCACCCACCGCCCGAGCCTGCTCTCCCTAGCCAACCGCGTCATCGCCCTCGATGACGGCAAGATCGTCGCCGACGGGCCGCGCAACGCCGTGCTGGCCGAACTGCAGAAACGCG
Organism: Desulfomicrobium salsuginis; assembly: GCF_054657795.1. Lineage (NCBI taxonomy): Bacteria > Pseudomonadati > Thermodesulfobacteriota > Desulfovibrionia > Desulfovibrionales > Desulfomicrobiaceae > Desulfomicrobium > Desulfomicrobium salsuginis. The sequence goes on from NZ_BAAHYA010000001.1 coordinate 715,570, forward strand.
GCAATGGAGCCAAACGTGAGTAATCCGAAATATTCCGAAGCCGACCTCAACTTCATGAGCGAGGTCGACGCCGCCCTCTACCGCCGCGGGCACGGCTGGGCCTACGTCCTGTCCCTGACCATCTGCCTGCTGCTGGGATCCTTCCTCGCCTGGACCCACTTCGCCATCCTCGACGAGGTCACGCGCGGCATGGGCCAGGTCATCCCGTCCCAGCGGGTGCAGGTCATCCAGAACCTCGAAGGCGGCATCCTCGAAGGAATCCTGGTCCGCGAGAACCAGATCGTGGAGAAGGACGACATCCTGGTGCGCATCAGCAACGAGTTGGCCCAGAGCACCCTGAAGGACGTGGCCAGCCAGGCCCTGGAGCACAAGGCCGCCATCGCCCGCCTCCAGGCCGAGGCCACGGGCACGGAGCCGTCCTTCCCCGAAGAGGTCAGCGCCAAGGCCCCCGACGCCGTCCGGGACCAACTGGCCATCTACCAGGCCCGCATGGCCCAGCTGAACCAGGAGATGGCCATCCTGCGTAGCCAGTACTCCCAGCGCGTCCAGGAAGCCCAGGAGATGACCATCCGCCGCAACCAGGCCGCCCAGGACCTGAAGCTGGCCCAAGAGCAGCTGGGCATCGCCAAGCCGCTCATGGAGAAGAACGTCTACCCCAAAGTCGAGTACCTTTCCCTGGAGCGCGCCGTCAGTTCCCTGCGCGGCGACGTGCAGAGCCTCAACGTGGCCATCCCGCGCACCCAGCAGGCGGCCCAGGAGATCAAGCAGCGCGAGGCCCAGCGCATGGCCGAGTTCAAGGCCATGGCCCTGCAGGAGATGAACCAGCACCAGGTGGAGCTGAACTCCAAGCTGCACGCCCTCTCGGCCGGCAAGGACCGGGTCATGCGCACCGACGTGCGCAGCCCCGTGCGCGGCACGGTCAAGCAGGTCATCCTCAACACCATCGGCGGCGTGGTCAAACCCGGCGAACCCATCCTCGAAATCGTGCCCCTGGACGACACCCTGCTCGTCGAGGCCAACATCAAGCCCGCGGACATCGCCTTCCTGCACCCGGGCCAGAAGGCCATGATCAAGATCACGGCCTACGACTTCTCCATCTACGGCGGTCTCGAAGGCTCGGTGGAGCAGATCAGCGCGGACACCATCGAGAACCAGAAGGGCGAAAGCTTCTACAAGGTCAAGCTGCGCACCAAGGCCGCGGCCATCGTCTACCGCGGCGAGAAGCTGCCCATCATCCCCGGCATGACGGCCAGCGTGGACATCCTGACGGGCAAGAAGAGCGTGCTGGACTACCTCCTGAAACCCATTCTCAAGGCCAAGGAGAACGCCTTGAGGGAGCGGTGATGTCTTGACGCGACGGCCCCGGGCACTCCTGACGCTGATCGCGGCGGCCCTCCTGCTGCCGGGCCTGTTCCTGGCGGAGCGGGCGCAGCCAATGGGTGCGCAGGGGCCGGGGCCGGAGATCAGGGCCGGTTCGGAACAGATCGGCGGAACCGATGCGCGGCAGGAGGCGAAGCCTGGCCTGGCAGGCCGGGTTGACGAAACCCCGCCACCCAGGCCCAGCGACGTCGCGGCCGGGGACGAGGGGCGCGAAGGCCGGACAGCGCCCCCCGCCAGGCTGAACGACCAGGCGGCCCGGGACCGGGCCGGGGAGACGCCGGCCCGCGATGCGTCGGACAGGATGGAGGATGACGCAGCCCCGGAGCAGGTCCCGGCGAACCCCGATGTGAAGGCCGCAGAGACGGACCCGGCTCCGGAGCAGGTGGCGGACGCGGCTCCGGAGCGAACGGCTGACCCGGCTCCGACGCAGGTGGCGGACGCGGAGGTCGCCAGCCCCCAGCCGCCCGCGGATGCGGCCGAAACCGCTCCGACCCGCCCCCTGACGGGCCAGGCTGCGGCCAGGCCCTGGCGGGGCGAAAGCCAGGCGCAAACCGCGCCAGGCCGCACGCCAGGACAGGCGCAACCTGCGGGCACGGCGCCTGCCGGGCAGTCCGGCCAGGACGCCAAGGGCCAGCCCGTGCGGCTCTTCCAGACCGCGGCCTTCAGGGGCAACTTTGACGCCCTGCCCAAATGGAAGCGGGTCCTGTCCAAGGCCGAGGCCCAGGTCCGGGTGCTGAACTCCTGCAGCGGCGCGGGGTGCCCCCCGGGGGCCACGAGCTGGCAGCGCATCATGTCCCAGGCCAGGGGCCTTGCGCCCATGGAGCAGCTGAAGGCGGTCAACACGTTTTTCAACAAATGGCCCTACCGCCTGGACCAGGATGCCTATGGAACCTCGGACTGGTGGGCCACGCCGCAGGAATTTCTCAAGATTTCGGGCGATTGCGAAGACTTCGCCATCACCAAGTATTTCGCGTTGCGGGAACTGGGCTTCTCTCCGGAGAGCCTGCGCATCGTCATCCTGAAGGACCGCATCCGGGGCATCGCGCACGCGATCCTGGCGGTCTTCATCGACGGGGACGCCCTGGTCCTCGACAACGTCACCAGCGTGGTCTTCTCGCACGACAAGTACAAGCATTACGCGCCGTACTACTCCTTGAACGAACGGTACAGGTGGTCGCACATCCCTCTGGACACAAAACCTTAATGGAGATGGGAATATGACACGAGACAACGGCAGAACGACTCCACCCGTAGGCAGGAGCAAGTCGGAACTTGTGATGGGTGTCGCGATCATTTCGCTGATCCTCACGGCCCTGCTGGCATGGGTGGCCTGGACCGTCAGGGTCAAGCAGGGAGAACTGCAGGAGCAGGTCCATGAACGCCTGGAGCTTCTGGCCAACAGCCGCGCGGAAGTCTTCGGCACCTGGCTGTCGGGGCTGGTGCAGCAGACGGACAAGCTCATCTCCTCGGACCTGTTCCGACTGTACGCCACGGACATGGACCTCATCGACGTGGACCCGAGCTTCCTGATCACCGGCATCATCCCCGAGGGCAAGAACTACGACCACCTGGCCCAGCTCACGGACCAGTTCCCCCTCATGCACCAGACCTTCGCCGACTTCACGTCCTTCGCCGGCTTTCTGTCCGGGCGCATCGTGCACCGCAGCGGCCAGTCCTACATCGGCTCGGACAACCGCATGGTCCCGCTCTCGCCGGTCCAGTCCGGCCTGATCAAGATGACCTTCGCCTACCCCATGCCCCACTTCTCGCCCTTGCGGCAGACGGACAACGGCATGGTCATCGACCTGTTCGTGCCCATCCTGTCCACGGCCGAGGACAACGGGACCAAGAAGGCCGTGGCCGTGGTCATGCTGACCAAGAGCGCGGGCACGACCGTCACCTCCCTGGTCTCCAACACGCCGCTGTCGGCCAAAGGCGAACGCACGCGGCTCATGCAGCTGACCGAGGCCGGATTCCAGGAGATCGTACCCTGGAAGCCCGAGGGAACGGTGGCCCTGGCCGCGGCGCCCGAACTGCAGTCGGACCGGAGCCTCGGGTTCGCCAAGCGTGACAGCCTGGGCGGGCAGACTCCCGTATTCTCCCTCGGAATCAAGGTTCCCGACCTCGACCTGTGGATGGTGCAGGAAGTGGACGTGCAGGACGCTACCAAGAGCCTGCAGGACTACACGCGCATCTCCGTGCTCATCGCCGGGCTCATCGCCATGGTGCTGAGCCTGCTCTTCGGCGCCATCTGGTGGCGCACCCTGGGCCAGAACCAGAAGCGCATCGCCGGGGAATTCCAGCACCTGGCCCAGGAGCTCGAACAGCAGCGCAACTTCCTGGATTCCATCAATGACACCATCCCGGACTTCATCGTGGTGAAGAACCTGAGCGGCAACTACACCTACGCCAACCCGGCCCTGGCCGACGGCGTGGGGCGGCCCGAGGAGGAGGTCCTGGGCCTCGACGACATCGCCCTGTTCGGCTTCGACACGGGCAAACGCCTGGAACAGTCCGACGACCAGGCCCTCAAGACAGGCCGGCCCGTGACCTTCACCGAACGCATCTTCCTGAAGTCGCAGGAGCACTATTTCCAGATCACCAAGGTCATGCTCAAGGAGGACTCGGGCGCGCCCACGGGCATCGTGTCCGTGTTCCGCGACATCACGAGCATGGTCAAAGCCGAGGAGCGCAAGCGTCAGGCCATCTCCCAGACGGTTGAGGCCCTGGTCAAGGCCATCGAGTTCACGGACCCGTACCTCGCCGGCCACTCGATCCTGATGCGCGACGTGGCGTCCCTGCTGGCCGAGACCCTGAAGCTCTCGCCCGAGGACAAAGCCACTGTGGAGATCGCGTCCCACCTCTCCCAGATCGGCAAGATCTTCATCGACAAGTCGCTGTTGACCAAGGTGGACCAGCTCACGGAAGAGGAGAAGCAGATGGTCCAGAAGCACGTGGAGCACGCCGGGGACATCCTGCGTCAGATCGATTTCGAGCTGCCCGTCTACGAGGCCGTCTACCAGATGAACGAACGCCTGGACGGCAGCGGCTACCCCAAGGGTCTGCAGAACGGAGAAATCAGCCTCCAGGCCCGGGTTCTAAGCGTGGCCAACAGCTTCTGCGCCATGATCCGCCCCCGGTCCTACCGCCCGGCCATGAGCACGGACCAGACTCTGGAGATCATGCGCGCTTCTGCGGGAAGCTACGACCCGCAGGTCCTGGACGCCCTGCAGTCGGCCCTGGGCACGGCCCGCGGCGGCCGGGTGCTGGAAAAGGCCATGGAGTGCGCGGTGGTCTGCTCCTAGCCGCTGATCGACGACACGCAACGCGAAAGGCCCGGGCGCTTGACAGCATCCGGGCCTTTCGCGTTGCGAAAAAAGCGTGGGGGGCCGGTTCAGGCCTGCAGCTGGTTGATGGTCCGGGCGATCTGGTTGCCGAGCGACGTCTTGCGGGCCACTTCCTGCTCCACGGAGGCGATGCCCTTGATGACCGTGGAATGCTTGCGGTTGAAACGCCGGCCGATGTCCACCAGGGACAGGTCCGTGTGCTTGCGGGCCAGGTAGAAGGCCGTGTTGCGAGCGACGACGCGATCGCGCTTGCGGCTCTTGGAGCACAGGTCGTCGAAGCCGAAGCCGTAGGCCTGGCAGACGAAGCTGATGATCTTGTCCAGGTCGATGGAGCCGCCGCCAAGGTCGTAGTTCTGGAGGATGTCCCAGACCAGGTCCATGGAGATGTCCATGTTCAGGAGCCTGGACTTGAGGAAGATGTTCTTGAGGCAGCTCTCCAGCTGGCGGACGTCAGAGGTGATGCGCGTGGCCAGAAGCTCTGCGACGCTCCCGGGCATGCTCACCTGAGCGGCCCGCGCCTTGGCGTCAATGATGGACAGCCGGGTCTGGTGGTCGGGCTTGTTGATCACGGCCATGAAGCCCTGGGCGAAGCGCGACGTCAGGTTGGGGTCGATGTCCGCCAGCTCCCGCGGCAGGAAGGTGCTGGTCATGACCACGCGCCGCCCCTGGTTCTGCAGGGATTTCAGCGTGTTCAGAAGCTCGTCCTGCATCTTTTCCTTGCCCTGCAGGAAATGCACGTCTTCGAGCAGGAGAAGGTCCAGATCGGAGCGGAAACGCGTCTTGAACTGCTCTACGGCCTTGGCCTTGATGGCCATGACGAGCTGGGAGGAGAACTCCTCGGCACTCAGATAGCAGACGCGCAGATGCTGGCGGTTGGTCTGGCGGGCGATCTCGCTGCCGATGGCCTGGGCGAGATGGGTCTTGCCCAGGCCCGGGGCCGAGCAGAGAAAAAGCTGATCCGAGCCCGCGACGTCCTGGCAGAAGCTCTTTGACGCGACATAGGCGAGGTTGTTGCACGGGCCGACGATGAAATCGTCGAACTGATGCCGCCAGTTGTGAATGGTCTGGGTTGGCAGGGCGTGCGCCATGGGCAGCCCCATCTGCTGGGTGACAATGCGCCTCTGGGGCGCGGCCGGTTCCACGGGAAGCATGGGAGCGCCGGCCTGGGCGGAACCCAGGTCGACGCGGGGCGCAAATCCCAACACGTCCGCCGCAGCATCCCTGATCCGGCCAAGTATGCGATCCTTGACCCAGGTGCAGACAAAGTCGTTCGGCGCCCGGAGCACGAGCGTGTCGTTCTCGAGGCAGCCTTGCAACGGCTTGACCCAGAGCTGAAAGTGCCCCGGAGAAAGCGTCCTCTCCAGCGAGTGTGAAATTCGGTCCCATGCGTCAATCATGGGAAGGGGTCTTAGCCAAGCGACAGACCTGCGACAACTCCGGTAAGGGGAGCCTGTCGCGACTCGGGCCAACTCTTTCTATACAGGCTAACATTGCGTAATTAAACAATTTCCATATTTCCTTCGACTTCCGGGGCTTCGACGCGGAAACGTCATTGTCCCGCTTGGCCGACGCTCCCGGATTGTCAACGCATATTTTTCAACATCAGGAAAAAATTTATCCACATCTACAAATTTATTATTTGAATTTTTCTTTTATTTTCTTCAAATTTTAGATCACGGGACCCTTAATGGGAACAAATCTCCGTTCAGCGCCCAAGCAGGGAGCATCTTTGAACAATATGCTGAAATAATGAATAAAATAAAACTACCCCGGTACACGAAGAAATTTCTACAGCTTTGCATGTAAAGGCTTGGGCAGACAATAACCGGCAGGAGCGCTCCGAAATATCTGCATCGGAGGGCCAAAACACGTGATTTATCGTTTGTGGCGCCGTTTGGAGGGGAGCCGACATCTTTGTCGGACAATTTCTCACATCAGAAAACGAAAAAAAGGGCACGTTTTTTGAACATGCCCGGATGAAAACGCGCTGGCAGGGGGGATCAGAAGACGGACGCGGCGGCGCCTTGATCGTTCATCTCGCGGATGGAATCGGCGAAACGCTCGGCCAGGTCGTCATAGAGCAGCGGAATGCGCTGGGCAAAGGCGGCAAGCATCGGCAGCATGACCTGACGCATCTGGGGGTGGGCGGCCTTGTCGCAGCGTAGCTTGAAGATGTGGCGCCACTCGCGGATGTTGGCCGTGGTCACGATCTCGGTCTTGAGGCTGTTGGGCAGGACGCTCCTGGCCTCCTGGGCCGTGGCGCCGGCGTCCACCAGGCGCAGGTAGGTGTCCTCGCAGGCCTGCATGGCCGAGAGCCAGAGGGCGTAGCGTGCGTCGTCCGCGGCCCAGAAGAAGGGACGGATGACGGTGATTTCGCTGCCGAACTTGTCCTGGGCGTAGTTGGCGTAGCGGGTGCTCTCCTGGGAGAAGGAGCACAGGCGGTGGCGGACCAGTTCGTGCGTCACGCCGCGGTCGCAGACGATGCGCACGGTGACGGAGATGTGTTCGAGGACGCTGTCGTGGCCCAGGCGGACGATACGCGACAGGAGCTTGCGGGCCGAGTCCGGGCTGGCCTTGTCCTCGGACTTGTAACAGGTGCGGGCGGCCAGTTCGAGGTGCTGCAGGATGAACTCGCCGTCGGGCAGGTGCATGAAGGAGAAACTGGGGTCGATGACTTTCATGGCTCCTCGCTGAACTGGTTGGTGAAAGGATGAATGGCACGCCGCCTGGAAACCGGCCGGCTGAACGCGCGACCCGGCTAGGCGTTGCGCAGCTTCAGGCCGCCGTCGATGTGCTGGTAGGCCTTGGCCGTTACCACGCGGCCGCGCGGGGTGCGCTTCAGGAACCCGCACTGGATGAGATAGGGCTCGTAGATGTCCTCGATGGTGCGGACCTCCTCGGAGCAGGCCGCGGCGATGGTCTTGACGCCCACGGGCCCGCCGCCGAAGTGGTCGATGATGCACTCCAGGATCTTGCGGTCCATCATGTCCAGGCCGATGGAGTCCACGTCCATGATGTCCAGGCCCTTGGCCGCCACCTCGGCGTCGATGACCGGGCTGCAGGCCACCTGGGCGTAGTCGGCCACGCGCCTCAGCAGCCGGTTGGCGATGCGCGGCGTGCCGCGGGAGCGCCGCCCGATCTCCAGGGCGCCCTCGTGGCTGATCTCAAGGCCGAGGATGCGCGCGGCGCGGGTCACGATCTGGGCCAGTTCGCGAGGGTTGTAGAACTCCAGGCGGCAGATGACCCCGAAGCGGTCGCGCAGGGGCGAGGTCAACAGGCCGATGCGCGTCGTGGCCCCGACCAGGGTGAAGGGCTCCAGCTCGATCTTGACCGTACGCGCCCCGGGCCCCTGGCCGACGATGAGGTCCAGCTTGAAATCCTCCATGCCGGGGTAGAGGATTTCCTCCACGACTGCGGGCATGCGGTGGATCTCGTCGATGAAAAGCAGGTCGTGGCGGTTCAGGCTGGTCAGGATGGCGGCCAGGTCGCCGCTGCGCTCCAGCACCGGGCCGGAGGTGGAGACCAGATTCACGCCCAGCTCACTGGCCATGATCTGGGCCAGGGTCGTCTTGCCGAGGCCCGGGTTGCCGTAGAGCAGGCAGTGGTCCAGGTGCTGTCCGCGTTCCTTGGCTGCCTGAAGGTAGATCTTCAGGTTGCCGCGGACGTCCTCCTGTCCGATGAAATCGTCCAGCGTGCGCGGACGGATGTGCTCTTCGCCTGGGTTGTGCACCATGTTATTTCGACGCGAAAATTTTGAGGGCCTGCCGGATGGCGCTGCCCGCGTCCAGGTCCGGCTCGCGTTCGAACACGGTCCGGACCACCTCGTCCACCTCGTGCCTGCCGTAACCCAGGGAAACCAGGGCCGCGGCGCAGTCGGACTCGGCCGTGGCCGTCGGGGCCGTCCTGCCGGGCGAGAGCGTGGCCGAGGCCACGAGCTTGTCCTTGAGGTCCAGAAGCAGCCGCTTGGCCGTTTTGGCCCCGATGCCGGGCACCCGCGTCAGGGCGGCCACGTCCTCCCTGGCTATGCAGGCCGCAAGCTCCGAGGGACCGTAGCAGCCGAGCATGGCCAGGGCCGTCCTGGGGCCGAGCTTGGGCGCGGCCAGCAGGGTCTCGAAGGCCTCCCGCTCCTCCCAGGTCCCGAAGCCGTACAGCACCAGCGCGTCCTCGCGCACCAGGGTGTGCACGAAGAGGCGCGCCGTGTCGCCGGCCCCGGGCAGGGACGACAGGGCGCCGACGGTCATGTGGACCTGGTACCCCACCCCGCCGGAGGTCAGCAGGATGCAGGCCTCCGCGTCGCGGCGCAGCACGGTTCCTTCGAGATATGCGATCATGGACAGAGGCTATAGACGAGTTGCCCCGTCTTGACCAGCCGCAACGGCGGCCAGGAAGCGGGAGTGATTGAGGTGGCAGATGGCCAGGGCCAGGGCGTCGCCTGCATCTTCGGCCCAGTCGGGGCGCACGCCCAGGAGCTGGCCGACCATGAAGGACACCTGACTCTTTTCGGCCCGCCCCGCGCCGACCAGGGATTTCTTGACCAGGGTGGGCTCGTAGCCGAAGACCTCGACCCCATGCACGCCGCAGGCGGCCAGCACCGCCCCGCGCGCCTGCCCGAGCTTCAGGGCCGAGGCCGAGTTGCGGGCGAAAAATACATTCTCCACGGCCACGGCCTGCGGAGAATGGGCCTGCAGCAGCGCCGTGATGCGCGAGTACATGAGCCCCAGCCGGGCGCTCATGGCCTCCTCGGCCGGCCGGACCACGCCAGCCTCGACCAGGGACAAAACCCCGGACCGCTCCCGCACCAGGCCGTAGCCCATGCAGCGCGACCCGGGGTCCACGCCCAGGATGACGCGTTCGGCAGCCATGCTCCGGGCTTACATCTCCGCCAGGAGTTCCGGGGGCAGCTCGAAGTTGGCGTAGACGTTCTGCACGTCGTCGTTGTCGTCCAGGGCGTCGTAGAGCTTGAGGACCTTGCGTCCTGTCTCCACGTCCACGGCCACGGTATTCTGGGGGATGCGGTTCAGCTCGGCGCTCATGATCTCGATGCCCGCGGCCTCGAAGGCGGACTTGGCGGAATGGAAATCCTCGACCGCGCACTGCACCTGCCAGGAATCGTCGTCATCGAGCACGTCCTCGACGCCGGCCTCCAGGCCCACTTCCAGGAGCTGATCCTCGGTGTACTTCTTGTCGAAGGCGAAGACGCCCTTCTTGTCGAACATCCAGGCCACGCAGCCGGCCGCGCCCATGGAGCCGCCGCCCTTGCTCAGGATGTGGCGCACCTCGGCCACGGTGCGGTTCCGGTTGTCCGTGACGGCCTCGATGAGGATGGCCACGCCGCCGGGCGCGTAGCCTTCATACATGATCTCTTCCAGGGCCTCGGAAGCCAGCTCGCCCGTGCCCTTCTTGATGGCCGTGTCAATCTTGTCCTTGGGCAGGTTCACGGCCTTGGCCGCATCGATGGCCGCGCGCAGCCGCGCGTTCATGTCCGGGTCGCCGCCGCCCTTGGCCGCGAGGATGATTTCCTTGGTCACCTTGGTGAACATCTTGCCGCGCTTGAGATCCTGACGGCCCTTGCGGTGCTGGATGTTCTTCCATTTACTATGTCCTGCCATGTTTTCCTCCAAAAAAATTCGTTATGCGCGATGCTCTTCGCGTCCGGCCGGGACGAACCCCAGACCCAGGATGAAGATTTCCTTGCTCTCGGAGCGGCTGCTCTTGGGCTTGACCATGACGACCTTGGCGAAGCGCCCCCGCAGGGACTGCACGAAGGGGTGCACGTCCGGGCCTTCAAAGACCTTGGCGATGAACGTTCCGCGCGGCGCCAGCCACTCCTCGGCCACGGCGAAGGCCGCCTCCACGAGCTGGATGGAGCGGGCCTGGTCCGTAAATTTCGATCCCGTGGTCTTCGGGGCCATGTCGCTCATGACCACGTCGAAGGGGGCCAGGGTTTGCAGATGCCCGAGAAACACGGGCGAGCGCGCGAAGATGTCTTCCTGCAGGAAGGTCACCTGCTCCGGAAAGACAGTGTCCGGCATGTTCAGGTCGACGCCCAGCACCCGCCCGCCCGGGCCGACGCGCTCGGCCGCGTACAGGGTCCAGGAGCCGGGACAGGCCCCGAGGTCCAGGACCTTCTGGCCGGGGCGCAACAGTTTGTGCGCCTTGTCCATTTCCTGAAGCTTGTATACGGAGCGGGCAGGGTAGTTGTCCTGCTTGGCCTTTTTGAAATAGTAATCGCGGTATTGTTTCATGCTCTCATGACCGGGGCAGCATCCCGACCACCCAAGCGAGCGCCTTCATGCCAGCCAGACCCATACGTGTAAAGTTCAAAAACGAGCTTGGGATATCTACAACGCTCCCCGCAGGAGAGCAATATCTTCGTCTGCTGGGCCGTGGGGAGGACATCCTCGTCCTCTGTCCGGGGCCCGAGCCCGAGTTGTGCGCGCCGCTGCTGTCCGGAGCGCGGCGCGTCCTCGTGCTCCGGGAACCGGAGTTCGAAAGGCGGATGCCCCCCGCATGGCCCGGCGCCTTCCCGCCGGACTGGGAGCCCGTCTCCATGGAGGCCACCCCGGCCCTGCTGCCCGGCGTGCGAGTCCTGCACTACACGCCGGCCACCCGCCTGCTGCCCTCGGTCTACGCGCCGCTGCTGGCCGCCCTGCACCCCGCGCCCAAGGCCCGCAAGCCTGCCGACGTCTGGCTGCCCTGCCCGGATAAAGGGCTCATCGTCCCGGAACTGGAGGACGCCGCCCTTGCCCTGGAACTTCGGCCCAGGCGCCTGCCCGCAGCCATCCCGGCCGCCGATCTGGCCAGGGCCCTCGAAGCGGAAGCGCCCGGCCTGTTCCTGAGCGTCAACTTCCACGGCCTGGACCCCTGGGGCGAGAACCAGGCCCTGCTGGAGGCGGCCGGAGTACCCGTGGCCGTGTGGTGCGTGGACAACCCCTTCCACCTGCTCACGGGCCAGAAAAACCTGCTCTGGAAACGCCTGCCCCTCTTCGTCACCGACGACTGGTTCGCCCGGCCCCTGCGTTCCATGGGCGCCGAGGCGAGGCATCTGCCCCTGGCCGGGAGCCCGAAATTCTTCGCCCCGGGAGCCGCGTGTCCGGCAGGCCGCGACCTGACCTTCGTCGGCCGCTCGTCCTTCCCGGACCGGGACCGCTTCTTCGCCGCCTGCAGGATTCCGCAAAGCCTGGCCGACGAGGCTGGGACGCTGCCGGGTAGGCAGGCCCATTTCGGTTGGTGGCGCGACAGGCTGCCGGACATCCCCCTCTGGCCAGGCAACGACGTAAGGGTCCTGGGACTGGGGGCGGAAACGGCGTCCGCCGCGTGGCGCATGAGTTGCCTGGCCGCCTTGAACGCCGCGACGGACCTGACCGTCATCGGGGACGACGCCTGGCGCAGCCTTGTGCCCGGAGTTCGCCTCCTGCCCCCTGTGGACTACTACGCCGGTCTGGCCGATGCCTGCCGCCGGGCATCCTTCACCCTGAACCTGACGAGTCTGCTCCTGCCCCACGGCCTGACCCAGCGCCATTTCGACGTCTGGGCCTGCGGCGGCTTCCTGCTGACCGACGACACGCCGGGCCTCTCGATCTTCCCGCCGGAACTGACCCGCCCCGTGGCCTTCCAAACCCCTGAGCAGGCCACGGACCTGCTGGCAGCCCTGGCCGCCGCGCCAAAACGCAAGGAAGAGCTGCGCCTGGCCTGGCAGGAGCACATCCTGGCGGAGCACACCTACGCCCGCAGGCTGGAGGTCATTCTGGACGCGACCCGGACATAGCACCTGAAAAGCGAAAAGGGCCCCCGGATATCCCGTGGAGCCCTTCGCGTTTCCCGAAGAAACCCTTCAGCACTCGCCCATGGCGCATACCTGGTTGCGGCCCTGATTTTTGGCCCGGTACATGGCCCGGTCGGCCTCGTCGAGGAGCCGTTCGCCGTGGCTGCCGGTCCATTCGGGCCGCAGGGTCGCCACGCCGATGGACACGGTGATCTTGATGCCCTTCTGCAGCACCTGGCCGTTGTGATCGCGGATGATGAAATTGTATTCCTCGATGATGGTGCGCAGGGATTCCGCGTCCTCCTTCGCCTCGTCCAGGCCCACGCCCGGCAGGGCGACGATGAACTCCTCGCCGCCGAAGCGCGCCGGAAAAAAGCTGCGGTTGGGCATGGTGCGGTACTTGTGGGCGAAGCCCATGAGCTTGCCCGCCACCGTGACCAGGGCCTGGTCGCCGATGCGGTGCCCGTAGGAGTCGTTGAAGGCCTTGAAATGGTCGATATCCAGAAACATGAGGCTCATGGGCTTGCCCGTGACCACGTGCTCCGCCAGGGTGGCCCGGAAGTAGCGATCAAAGGCCCGGCGGTTGTTGAGCTTGGTCAGCTGGTCGGTGTAGCTCATCTCGACCAGGTCCCGCGTGTCCTCCTCCAGCTGCGAGATGACCTTCTCGAAGGCCGCCCGGATCTCGACGACGATGTCCTCCAGGGCGTTCTGATCGCGCACGGTGTTGATGGTCGTTTCGCGCAGGTCCTTGACTTCCTTGGCCCGCTGGATGTTCTGGGAGCGGATGTGCTCGATCAGGCCCACGGTCTCGCGGAAGGCCTCTTCGAGCTTCTTGTTCCAGGGCTTGTAGAGGATCTGCTCCTGCAGGCGCACGAACTCCTTGAAGCGCGTTTCCGAGTAGTCCCGCTCCCGGATGACCTGCATGACCAGGTCCTGCATCTGCTGCTTCTGCTCGGCGGAAAGGTAGTCGTATTCCGTGATGGAGCGCATGTAGAGGATGAGGGCCCCCCACTTGGAGTTGGCCGGGACGCCCGCCTTGACGAGGGACAGGACGAGGTCGCGGGAACAGAAGAAATCGGCGTAGTGCTCGGTCATGGCCCTAAATCCGCATGGTTGAGGTTCGGACTAGTCTTTCTTGCAGAAAAGCTGACCCATTTCGAAAGCCTGCCCGACATACTCACCCACGGCGTGATAGGCTCTGGAAACAGGAGTGAAGATGAGGGGCTGCACCTTGGCCGCATCCGGATATCCCTTCGCATCCAGGACATCCTCGTCAGCCTTGACATCTACGATCTCTCCAATGAACTGCACGTGCATGCCCAGCGGCACGGTCCGCAGCAGTGCGCACTCCAGCACCAGGGGGAACTCCCCGACGTACGGGGCGTCGACGAGCTTCGAGCGCACCGGGGTCAGGCCCGCGGCGGCGAACTTGTCGGTGTCGCGGCCCGAGGCGATGCCGAAAAAGTCGGCCTGGGCGGCGAAACGCACCGAGGGGACGCTCACGGTGAAGGCCTTGCGGGCGGTGATGGCCGAAAAGCTGTGCCGCTCCTCGCGCAGGGAAACGGCCACGCACGGCGGCTTGGAACAGCAGATCCCGCCCCAGGCCGCGGCCATGGCGTTGGGTTTGCCGCTTTCGTCATAGGAGCCGATGATCCACAAGGGCGTCGGCTGGGCCAGGGTCTTGGCCCCGAGGGAGATTTTCATGGTCGTCTCCGGGATGGCGTCACGTTCATTTCCTCATGTCCCACTTGCCAGTGATTTTCATATGGTTATAGGTAGCATCCCGCAAGTCTAAACCTGCATTTTCCCTGCAGCAGCAACAGGGCGTTCATGGATACCAAAGTCATACATATAGAAGGCGCGCGCGAGCACAATCTCAAGAACCTGACCCTGGACATCCCCCGCGACAAGCTGGTGGTGGTCTGCGGCCCTTCGGGGTCGGGCAAGTCCACCCTGGCCTTCGACATCGTCTACGCCGAAGGCCAGCGCCGCTACGTCGAGTCCCTGTCAGCCTACGCGCGCCAGTTCCTGCCTCAGATGGACAAGCCGGCCATCGACCTCATCGAGGGACTGACCCCGGCCATCTCCCTGGAGCAGCAGACCATCTCCAAGAACCCGCGCTCCACCGTGGGCACGGTCACGGAGGTCTACGACTTTCTGCGCGTCTTCTACGCGCGCCTGGGCACGCCCTGCTGCCCCGAATGCGGCGTGCCCATCCAGGCCCAGACCGGCGACCAGATCATGGACCGCATCATGAGCCTGCCCGAAGGCACCAAGTTCATGCTCCTGGCGCCCATGGTCGACCACAAGAAGGGCACCCACGCCGACCTCTTCAAGAAACTGAAGAGCCAGGGTTTCGTGCGCGTGCGCGTGAACGGCGAGGTGCGGCCCCTGGACCCCATGCCGGAGCTGGCCAAGAACCTGAAGCACAGCGTCGACCTGGTGGTGGACCGTCTGGTGCTCAAGGCCGACATGCGCAAGCGCCTGGCCGACTCCGTGGAGCTGGGCCTGACGTCGGGCGAGGGGCGCATCGTCGTGTCCGTCATCGGCGGCGAGGACATCTTCTTCTCCACCGACGCGGTCTGCCCCCGCTGCAGCCTGAGCCTGCCCAAACCCAGCCCCCAGCTCTTCTCCTTCAACAGCCCCCAGGGAGCCTGCCCGCACTGTTCGGGCCTGGGCGCGGTGGAATATTACGAGCCGGTGCTGCTGGCGCCCAACGGCGGCCTGTCCCTGCGCCAGGGCGCCATCCTGCCGTGGAAGGGCCGCGCCTTCGACCGCTTCGCCGCCGACTTGAAGGCTCTGGGCCTGCGGCAGGGCTTCACCCTGGACACGCCCCTGCGGGAGTTCGCGATCGAGGCCCGGCACGCCCTGTTCCACGGCGACGGCGACTGGCCGGGCGTCATCCATTTCCTCGAACAGGGGCAGGGACTCGGCCACATCTGGCGCGATGAACTTGCGCGCTACCGCCAGACCATGGACTGCCCCGAATGCAGGGGCGCCCGTCTGCGGCCCGAGGCTCTGTCCGTGCGCGTGGAGGGGCTCAACATCTTCGACTTCTGCGCCCTGCCCATCGCCCGCGCCCTGAAGTGGCTGCAGGGCCTGGACTTCGCCGGCGTGAACGCCGAGATCAGCACGCCGCTACTCAAAGAGCTGCGCCACCGCATGGAATTCCTGGCCAACGTGGGCCTGGACTACATCTGCCTGGCCCGCAACATGACCACCCTGTCCGGCGGCGAAGCCCAGCGCATCCGCCTGGCCGGACAGCTCGGCTCGGGTCTGGTCGGCGTGACCTACGTCCTGGACGAGCCGAGCATCGGCCTGCACCCGCGCGACAACGTGCGCCTCATCAGCACCCTGCGCCAGCTCCAGAGCCGCGGCAACACGGTGCTGGTGGTCGAGCACGACGAGCCCACCATCCGCTCGGCCGACCACGTGCTGGAACTCGGCCCCGGCTCGGGCTTCCTGGGCGGGGACCTGGTCTTCGCCGGCACGCCCGAAAAGCTGGTCAACGAGTCCCAGAGCCTGACGGGCAAATACCTGCGCGGCGACCTGCGCATCGCCCGGCCGCCGGCGCGCAGAAAATCGGGCCGGGCCATCACCCTGCGCGGGGTGACGACCAACAACCTGCGCGGCATCGACGTCCGCTTCCCCCTGGACTCCCTGGTCTGCATCACCGGGGTCTCGGGTTCGGGCAAGAGTTCCCTGGTGGTGGACTCCCTGTACAAGCACCTGGCCCTCGCCCAGGGCCTCAAGGTCGAGGCGCCGGGCACCATCGGCGGCATCGACGGCGCCGAGGCCCTGGAGAAGATCATCTCCATCGACCAGAGCCCCATCGGCCGCACGCCCCGCTCCAACCCCGCCACCTACACCAAGGTCTTCGACGAGATCCGGGGCATCTTCGCCGGCAGCAAGGACGCCCGCAAGCGCGGCTACAACGTCGGGCGCTTCAGCTTCAACGTCCGCGGCGGCCGCTGCGAGGCCTGCCAGGGCGACGGCCAGATCCGGGTCGAGATGCACTTCCTGCCCGACGTTTTCGTGACCTGCGAGGTCTGCGGCGGCAAGCGCTACAACCGCGAGACCCTGGACATCCTGTACCGCGACAAGTCCATAGCCGACATTCTCGACATGACGGTCCGCCAGGCCCGCCAGTTCTTCGCCAACCACCCGGCCCTGGAGCGCAAGCTCGGGGTCCTGGAGGAGGTGGGCCTGGAGTACATCCGCCTGGGCCAGCCGGCCACGACCCTGTCCGGCGGCGAGGCCCAGCGCATCAAGATCTCCCGCGAACTGGGCAAGCGGAGCCTCCCCGGCACCCTCTACATCCTGGACGAACCGACCACGGGCCTGCACATGCACGAGGTCGGCAAGCTCATCTCGGTGCTGCACACCCTGGTGGACAAGGGCGCCTCGGTCATCGTCATCGAGCACAACCTGGACGTGGTGGCCGCCTCGGACCACGTCATCGACCTGGGCCCCGGCGGCGGCGAGAACGGCGGCCTGGTCGTGGCCCAGGGCACGCCCGAGGAACTGAAGCAAAACCCCGGCTCGGTCACGGGGCCGTTTCTGGAGCTGTGAACCGAGCCTTGCGAAGGGCGGGGAACTGAAGGTATGCCAGCCGGAACAGCCGCTACCGACAACCAAGGAGCCGCCTGATGACGGACACGCACTGGGGCATGACGCCCGACCGGTCCAAGGCCCTCATGCTGGCCAAGCGACAGCTTGCGGAATTCGTCTGCGACGCCGTGAACCTGGAGGGCATCCCATTCACGCTGCCGGAAATCCAGACACTCCTGCAGGGTGTCACCGTCGGGGGGCACAGACTTTCGGACCAGAGGATAGCCCTCAACCAGCGCGAAGCCTGGACTCGGCTCTTCGAATGGGTCGAGGCGGGGGAATTCGAGCTCTCCCGGGACAAGGCCTGCGCCCTTCACGCTCTGGCTGCGCGCGAGGACGCCCTGGAATGGGGACGGTTCCGCTCGGGCGGCGTGCTGATCGCAGGAACAAAGTTCACGCCGCCGCCTTCCGATGAACTCCCACGCCTCTTTGAGGACGTGCTGCTGACCGCGGCCAGCATGCCCGACATCTACGACCAGGCCATCCACATCTTCCTGACCATGGCCCGCTGCCAATTTTTCTATGACGTCAACAAGCGCATGGGAAGATTCCTCATGAACGGGCATCTCCTGGCCAACGGCTACCCGGCCATCAACCTGCCGGCCAGCCGCCGCCTGGAATTCAACGAGCTGATGCTCGCCTTCTATCCTTCGGGCGACGAGACGGACATGAACGCGTTCATGCGCTCCTGTCTCGACCCGAGAATCATCTCCATCATGCTCGAAGCGCGCCGCAATTGAAAAAGGCGGCCCGGGAGACCCGGCCGCCTTTTTCGCCCCGCGCTCCGACCGTCAGTAGCGCGACGTCAGGTGGGCGTAGCCGTGCATCAGGTAGTTCTGGACGTAGTCGGCGACGCCGTCCTCCAGGGGACGGAAGTCCACGTCGCAGCCGCGGCCGGACAGCTTCTTCAGGTCGGCGCAGGTGTAGTACTGGTACTTGCCGCGCAGGGCGTCGGGCATCTCGACATACTCGACCTGCGTCTCCCGGCCCATGGCCGCGAACACCCCGCGCGCCAGGTCATTCCAGGTCCGGGCCTGGCCCGTACCGACATTGAAGACGCCGCCGACGCCGCGGTTCTTGAGCAGCCAGTCGATGACCCTCACGCAGTCCTTGATGTAGACGAAGTCGCGGCGCTGCTCGCCGTGGGCGTATTCCTGGCGGTAGGACTTGAAGAGCTTGAGCTTCCCGGTCTGCCGGATCTGGGTGAAGGCCTTGCAGACAACGGAGCGCATGTCGTCCTTGTGGTACTCGTTGGGGCCGAAGACATTGAAGAACTTGAGTCCCGCCACCTTTTCCAGAAGCCCGTCGCCCTTGAGCCAGAGGTCGAAGAGATGCTTGGAATAGCCGTACATGTTGAGCGGCTGCAGGGACTCCATGGCCTCGTCGGAGTCGTCGAAGCCACGGCTGCCGTCGCCGTAGGTCGCGGCGGAGCTGGCGTAGATGAAGCGCGCGTCGCGCTCCAGGGCGAAACGGCACAGGGCCTTGGAGTATTCGAGGTTGTTGCGCATGAGGTAGTCGCAGTCGGCCTCGGTGGTGGCCGAACAGGCGCCCATGTGGATCACGGCCTCGATGCGGCCTTCCATGTACCGGGTCTTGGTCAGGCCCAGGAATTCGTCCTTGTGGATGTAGCGGTGGTACTTGAGGCCCACGAGGTTGCGCCACTTGTTCGTGCTGGCAAGGTTGTCGACCACGAGGATGTCGCGGATGCCCTGGCGGTTCAGTTCCCAGGCCATGGCGCTGCCGATGAAGCCGGCGCCGCCGGTGATGATGATCATAGTGCCTCCCTTTCGAGTCTTCTCCCACCGCCCCTAGCTTGAAAGGGCCCCAGGGGCAAGACGCCAGCCCCTGTACGGGACTGATTCCAGTCCGCCTGACGCTCCGGCGTTCCGGCCAGAGGAACATTCGGGTCTTGGTTTTTGCACGGGCTTTGGCTACAGTGCCGCCTTCCTGTCCACCACTTCCACGAGGAGCACCCTATGCTCGCCATCCTTGACTACAAGGCCGGCAACCTGACCAGCGTCAAACGCGCCCTGGACTACCTCTCCATCCCCTGCACCATCACGGCCGACGCCCACGTCATCGCGGGCTGCGAGGGGCTCATCTTCCCCGGCGTGGGTGCGGCCGGTTCGGCCATGGCCTACCTCGGCCGGTCGGGGCTGAAAGAAATCATGGCCCATGAGATCGCCTCGGGCAAACCGCTCCTGGGCATCTGCCTGGGCTGCCAGATCCTGCTCGAATACAGCCCGGAAAACGACACGACGACGCTTGGCCTCATCCCGGGACGCTGCGACATCTTCACCCCGGACCTGACCGAGGAAGACGGCTCGCCCATCAACATCCCGCACATGGGCTGGAACACCGTGGCCCTCAAGAAGGACTGCCCTCTCTTCGACGGCATCTCCCCGGAGAGCGAATTCTATTTCGTGCACAGCTACTACCCCAACCCCGCCCCCGAATACATCATCGGCACGACCTACTACGGACGGGAGTTCTGCTCCGTGCACGGCCGCGACGGGCTGTGGTCGGCCCAGTTCCACCCGGAGAAGAGCGGACGACCGGGCCTGAAACTGCTCTCCAACTTCTACGCGTACTGCAGGGAGGCGGCCAATGCTCAGTAAACGGATCATCCCCTGCCTGGACGTCAGGAACGGCAAGCTGACCAAAGGCGTCAAGTTCGAAGGCAACGTGGACATCGGCGACCCGGTCGAGACGGCCAAACGCTACTACGAGGAAGGGGCCGACGAGATCGTCTTCTACGACATCACGGCCTCCCACGAGGGCCGCGGCATCATGCTCAAGGTCGTGGAGGCCGTCGCCTCGCAGATCTTCATCCCCTTCTCCGTGGGCGGCGGCATCTCCACCTTGGCCGACATGCGCGACGTGCTCCTGGCCGGCGCCGAGAAGATCTCCGTCAACTCGGCCGCGGTGAAGACGCCGCACATCATCACCGAAGGGGCCGAGGCCTTCGGCTCCCAGTGCATCGTCGTCGGCATGGACGTGCTGCGCGTGCCCGCGTCCGAGACCATCCCCTCGGGCTACGAGATCGTCATCCACGGCGGCCGCAAGCACATGGGTATCGACGCCCTGTGGTGGGCCAGGGAGGTCGAGCGCCTGGGCGCGGGCGAACTGTGCGTCAACTCCATCGACGCCGACGGCACCAAGGACGGCTACGAACTGACCCTGACCCGGCTCATCGCGGACAGCGTGCGCATCCCGGTCATCGCTTCGGGCGGGGCCGGCAACCCGCAGCACATGGTTGACGCCGTGACCGAAGGCCGCGCCTCGGCCGCCCTCATCGCCTCCATCGTGCACTACGGCGAGTACACGGTGACGGACCTCAAGAACTACATGGCCGACAAAGGGGTCAAGGTGCGCCGCATCTGGTAGCGCCCCCATCCGACCGATAAAAGGCCCTCGTTCCCGGACGGGGGCTTTTCTTTTGCCGGGCGCACGCCGAAAAAAAGGCCGACCACAGCGTGATCGGCCTTTCCTGGCGCCATGGCGTCCCCGAGCTACTTCTTCGCCACCGGGCCCAGCGGGAGAACCGTGCGGCCGTAGACCTCGTTCAGCACTTGGGCGATGGCCGCGTAGAAGGCCGAAAAGCCGCACAGGATACCGACGTAGCCGGCCGTGGTCTTGTAGGCCGCGATGTGGGTCAGGTCGCCGATGGCCAGGAGCCAGAACAGGGCGACCAAGGTGCCGAAGACGACCTGCAGGGCCCGGTTCAGGCGGAAGGTGCCGAGGAACATGCAGAAGGTGAAGAGGCCCCAGATGGCCAGATAGATACCCATGGCCGTCTCGTCGCTCTTCTCGGCCAGGCCCAGGGCGGGCAGGACCCAGATGGCCACCAGGGACAGCCAGAAGGAGCCGTAGGCCGTGAAGGCCGTCAGGCCGAAGGTGTTGTTCTTCTTGGACTCCAGCAGGCCGGCGAAGATCTGCGCGATGCCGCCGACAAAAATGCCCATGCCCATGATCATGGAGTTGACCGGGTAGAGCCCGGCGTTGTGGATATTCAGGAGAATGGTGGTCAGCCCGAAGCCGAGGAGGCCCAGGGGGGCGGGATTGGCCGAAGAGTCCTTGATGATGCTCTCAGTGGTCACGAATATATCCTTGTCTTGTGTGTCAAAGGGTTGCGCGGCATATGCCGCCACGGGATGCCTGGGCCGCGAAAAAAGGCGCGCCGGGGATGAACCGGGGCGCGCCGTGAAAACCGGAAATCGAGATGAACGTCACTCGGCGTTGAACTCGCCGCTCTTGCCGCCGCTCTTGTGCGTCAGGCGACAGTCCGTGATGCGGATGTCCCGCTGCACGGCCTTGCACATGTCGTAGATGGTCATGGCCGCCACCTGGGCCGCCATGAGGGCCTCCATCTCGACGCCCGTGGGCCCTGTGGTGCGGGCCTCGGCCTCGATCTCGATGGACAGGTCGACCGGCACCGGGGTCAGGCGCACGTCGGCCTTGGAAAGCAGGATGGGGTGGCACATGGGGATGAGTTCCCAGGTGCGCTTGGCGGCCATGATGCCGGCCACCTTGGCCGTGGTCAGCACGTCGCCCTTGGGCAGGGCGTTTTTGGTCAGCAGGTCGAAGGTGTGCGCGTTCAGAAGCACGCGGCAGCGGACCACGGCCCGTCTTTTGGTGTCGGCCTTGCCGCCGACGTCCACCATGACCACGTTCCCGGCCTCGTCGATATGCGTCAATTTCTCTTCCACACGCCCTCCCTGAAATGAAAAAGGCCGGAAACAGGTTCCGGCCGTTCGCAGCTTTCGCCCGGACTAGTCGCCCATGGCTTTCTTGAAGAAATCCTTGACCTTGTTCAGCGGACGGTTGTCCTCGAGCTTTTCGAACTCGCGCAACAGCTCCTCCTGCTTTTTGGTCACGTTGGTCGGGATGCGCACCGAGACCTCCACCAGCAGGTCGCCCTTCTGGGTGCTGCCCAGGTGCGGCAGGCCGAGGCCCTTGATGCGCAGGATCTTGCCGGACTGGGTGCCCTTGGGGATTTCCAGGCTCACGGGCTCGTCGAGGGTCGGGACCTCGATCTTGGCCCCGAGGATGGCCTGCACGATGGAGATCTCCGCCACGATGACCAGATCCTGGCCACGGCGGGTGAATATCTTGTCGTCCTCGACGTAGATGACCACGTAGAGGTCGCCATGCGGCCCGCCGAAATCACCGGGCTCGCCCTCGCCGCGCAGGCGCAGGCGGCTGCCGTTGTCCACGCCGCCGGGGATGCGCACCTTGAGGTTCTTGTTGATCTGCGTCACGCCCTGGCCGCGGCACTTGGCACACGGGTGGGTGATGACCTTGCCCTCGCCCCGGCAGACGGGACACGGCACGGAGATGCGGAAAAATCCCTGGCTCTGGGTGACCTGACCCTGCCCGCGGCAATGCTGGCAGGTCTCGGGGGTGTGCCCCGGCGTGGAGCCGGACCCGCCGCAGTCGGAACAGGTCTCCTTCTTGGGGATATTGAGTTCGACCTCGGTTCCCTTGGCCGCGTCGCGGAAGGACACGGTCAGGTTGTAGCGCAGGTCCGCCCCGGCACGCGGACGGCGCCGGCCACCGGCGGCCGCGCCGAATCCGAAGAAATCCCCGAAGATGTCGCCGAAGGCGCTGAACACGTCCTCGGAGGAGTGGAAATGATCCCCGAAGCCCTGGCCGTTGACGCCGGCATGACCGAACCTGTCGTACTGGGCGCGCTTGGACGCGTCGCTCAGAACCTCGTAGGCCTCGGCCGCCTCCTTGAACATGTCCTCGGCCTCAGGATTGTCCGGGTTGCGGTCGGGGTGGTATTTCAGGGCGAGCTTGCGATAGGCGCTCTTGATCTCGTCCGCCGAGGCGCTGCGGCCGACGCCCAGCACTTCGTAGTAATCACGCTTGTCAGCCATCACTCATCCTGATCGTCGGCTTCGAAACTGAAATCCTCGATGTGCTCCACATCGGGCAGGACCTTGCCTTCGGCGATCTCGCGCAGGGCGGTCACGATTTCCTTGTTCTTGGACGAGACGAGGGGATCGTACCCTTCGTGATACTGCTTGACCCGCTTGATGGCCATCTGCACGATCAGAAATCTGTTGTTGACCTTCTCCAGGCAATCTTCAACGGTAATCCTGGCCATTGCACCTCCGCAAATATATATCGAGTTGAGAATACACAGAAAAAATGCCCGGCTCAACGGATCGAGTCGGGAATAACATTTAACGTTACGCACAACCTTCGGGCCCTGTCAACGTGCAACTCGCCTCCTCCCCGGGGCGAGCCCTTTACACGGGCCTGCGGCGTCGATAGGGAGGCGGGCACTTAAGGCTCATAATACGCATCGCGAATCTGTCAAACCCCTGCGGGTGCGCCTGTGCGCTCCGCTGCAAGCCGATTTCCGGAGACCGCCATGGCCCAGTGGGGCAAACTCAAATACGCCCAGCAGTCCTGCCTCGGGCAGGCCGGCAAACTCATGCAGCAGACGGGCATGGCCTGGCCCGGGGCCCGCATCGGACTGGCCGTGTCGGGCGGCATGGACAGCTGGGTCATGCTCCAGGTCATGACCATGCGCCAGCGCATCGTCCCTTTCCCCTTCGAGCTCTTCGTCATCCATCTGAACCCCGGCTTCGACTCGACGAACCACGCCCCCCTGGCCGACTGGATGCGGGAGCACGGGGTGGCCGGCCATCTCGAAACCACGGACTTCGGTCCCCGGGCCCACTCGTCCGAAAACCGCAAGAAATCGCCGTGCTTCTTCTGCGCCTGGCACCGCCGCAAGCGCCTCTTCGACCTCTGCCGCCAGTACAACCTGACCCACCTGGCCCTGGGGCACAACACCGACGACCTGATCTCGACCTTCTTCATGAACATGCTGAAGACGGGGAAAATATACGGTCTGGTGCCCAAGGAGACCTATTTCGGCGGCCGCCTGACCCTCATCCGCCCCCTGCTCCTGCTGGACAAGTCCACCATCTCCCAAGCCTGCCGGCAGTGGAAGCTCCCCCTCTGGCAGAATGACTGCCCATCCAAGGACGCCACGGCCCGCAGCGAGACCCTGGACGCCGCCCTGTCCCTGTGCAAGGGCGACAAGCGCATCCGCACCAACATGTTCAACGCCCTGCGCCGCTGGCAGACCGAGTCCTGGCCAGGCATGGTCTAGCAATCCGCCGTTTTTGAGCGGCCTGCGAATTTCGAGCTTTTCCACAGCCAGCAAAGGCAGATCGGGGCCAGCCCCGTCCCGTGGTCCGTGTTTTGCTTTACGCGGCGCATGGACCTCTTCTCCTTCGATCCGGGCGTCACCCTGACCTTTCTGTTTGCGCTCATGCGCATCAGCGTGATCCTTTTCCTCATGCCCTTCTTCGGCGGCCAGACCTTGCCCACGCCCGCCAAGGCGGCCCTCTGCCTGACCCTGACCCTGGCCCTCTGGCCGCGGCTGCCGCTGGTCGGGGACCAACTGCCGGCGCACCCGTTCTCCCTGGCGGTCATGCTCGGCGCGGAACTGCTGATCGGCCTGATCCTGGGCCTGGTCATCCGCTTCGTCTTCGCCGCCATCCAGACCGGCGGCCAGCTCATCGGCTTCCAGATGGGCTTCGCCATGGTCAACGTCGTGGACCCGGATTCAGGCGCGTCCGAGGCGGTCACGGCGCATTTCCTCTACATGGTCAGTTTGCTGACGTTCCTGAGCTTCAACGGCCACCTCTACCTCCTGAGCGGGCTGATGAAGAGCTTCGACCTGCTGCCCCCGGGTTCCATCCTCATCACCGATCGGCTGGTCTCCCAGGTCTTCGCCCTCTCGGGTCAGATTTTTGTCCTGGCCATCCAGATCGGCGCCCCGGTCATCGCCGCCATCCTGCTGGTGGACCTGGCCCTGGCCCTGGTTTCGCGCGCCTCCCCGCAGATGAACGTGCTGATCATCGGCTTCCCGATCAAGATCAGCGTCGGCTTTCTGTTTCTGGGCATCATCTTCGAGATTCTGACCCTGCACATGGAGGGTTTCGTGTCGCGCATGCCGCTCCTCTTCTCCCAACTCATCGGCGCCATGCGCTAGGACCCCATGTCCCAGAACGATCCGAGCCGCACAGAACAAGCCACCCCCAAACGCCGCAACAAGGCCCGCGGCGAGGGGAGCGTGCCCAAGAGCCAGGAGCTGCCCAAGCCCGTGACCCTGCTCTTCGGCATCATCATGCTGCGCCTGTATCTGGACACCATCCACGCCGAGATGGACAAGCTCATGCGCTGGTTCTTCCATGAAGGCTTCACCTTCGAACTGACCCGCACCTCGGTCTACGCGCTCTTCAAGGACTGCCTCGTCAGCATCGCCGTCATGGTGCTGCCCGTCATGCTGGTCATCGCCGTCGCGGCCTTCGTCATGGTCCGACTGCAGGTCGGCAAGCTCTGGGCGCCCAAGGTCATGAAGCCCAAGTTCAAATTCCTCAACGTCGTGTCCGGCCTCCAGAAGCTGATCCTGAGCAAGCAGTCCGTCGTCCGCCTGCTCAAAAGCATCTTCATGGCCGTGGCCGTGGCCATCGGGCCCTACGTGGTCCTCAAGCAGGCTCTCGGCGAGGTTATCCCCCTCTTCTACCAGACTCCCGAGGCCATCGCCGCCTACGTCCTCTCGGCCGGGCAGACCATGTTCCAGTACGCCCTGGCGCCCATGCTCATCATCGGCATCGCCGACCTCCTCTATTCCCGCTGGGACTACGAGGAGAATATCAAGATGACCAAGAGCGAGATCAAGGACGAGCGCAAGCAGGCCGAGGGCGACCCGGTCGTCAAGAGCAAGCAGCGCCAGAAAATGATGGCCGTCATGATGCGGCGCATGATGCAGGACGTGCCCAAGGCCGACGTCATCATCACCAACCCGACCCACCTGGCCATCGCCGTCCGCTACAACGCCCAGGAAGCTCCCGCACCGGTGGTGCTGGCCAAGGGCGCCGGCAAGGTGGCCGAACGCATCAGGGAGATCGCACGCGAACACGGCATCCCCATCCGCGAGAACAAACCCCTGGCACGGGCCTTGTATAAGGTGGTCGAGGTCGGGGACACCATCCCTGAGGAATTCTACCAGGCAGTGGCCGCGATCCTGGCCCAGATCTACCGGACCAGGCAGCGCCGCCCCTAGAACCGCAACCGCTTCAGGACGTCAAAATAATGTCTTCACGCGCCCAGGCCATGACCATCAACTACAAGCGCTTCACCAAGCAGGGAGACTTCCTCCTGGCCGGCGGTGTGGTCCTGACGCTTTTCGTCATGCTGGTGCCGCTGCCGACCATCATCCTGGACGTGCTGCTGGCCTTCTCCATCTCCTTCTCCCTGGTCATCCTCATCACCTCCATGTTCATGACCTCGCCGCTGGAATTCTCCATCTTCCCGTCGGTCCTGCTCGTGACCACGCTCCTGCGCCTGGCCCTGAACGTGGCCTCCACCAGGCTCATCCTGCTGCACGGGGACCAGGGCACCGGGGCCGCGGGCAAGGTCATCCAGGCCTTCGGCGAGTTCGTGGTCGGCGGCAACTTCGCCATCGGCGCGGTCATCTTCCTCATCCTCTTCATCCTGAACAAGACCGTCATCGTGGCCGGCACGACGCGCATCGCCGAAGTCGCGGCGCGCTTCACCCTGGACGCCATGCCCGGCAAGCAGATGGCCATCGAGGCCGACCTGAACGCCGGCCTCATCGACGAGGAGCAGGCCGTCAGGCAGCGCGAGAACCTGCGCCGCGAGGCGGACTTCTACGGCGCCATGGACGGCGCGGGCAAGTTCGTCTCCGGCGACGTCAACGCGGGCATGTTCATCACCTTCATCAACATCGTCGGCGGCATCTTCATCGGCGTTCTGATGAAGGACATGAGCTGGATGGAAGCGGCCAAGACCTTTTCGCTGCTGACAATCGGCGACGGCCTGGTCTCGACCATCCCCTCGCTGATCACCTCGACCTCGGCCGGCATCATCGTCAGCCGCGCGGCGGCCGAGGCGCGCATGGGCGAGGAGTTCATCGGCCAGCTGACCAACCACCCCAAGGCCCTGAAGCTCGTCTCGGGCGTGCTGCTGCTCTTCGCCATCGTACCGGGCATGCCGACCCTGGCCTTCATGATCATTTCCGGCGCCCTCTTCGGCGTGTCCGTCCTGGCCGACCGCATCAAGGCCGAAACCAAGGAGCCCGAACCCAGGAAAAAGAAGGGCGCGGCGCCCGACAGCCCCGAAGAGGTCCAGGCCCTGCTGCCCCTCGACGTCATGGAACTTGAAGTGGGCTACGGGCTCATCCCCCTTGTGGACGAGGAGCAGAACGGCAACCTGCTGGCGCGCATCCGCTCCATCCGCCGCCAATTCGCCCTGGACATGGGCGTCATTGTGCCGTCCCTGCACCTGCGCGACAACCTGCAGCTCAAGCCCGGCGAGTACGTGGTCCAGATCAAGGGCAACCGTGTGGCCTCGGCCGAGATCATGATCGACCACTTCCTGGCCATGGACCCTGGCGACGCGCGCCACCGCATCAAGGGCATCGAGACCCTGGAGCCGGCCTTCAACCTTCCGGCCCTGTGGATCCCCGACGCCAAGAAGGACGAGGCCGTCATGGCCGGATACACCGTGGTCGACCCCTCGACGGTCATCGCCACGCACCTGACCGAAGTCTTCAAGCAGAACCTGCACGAGTTCCTGGGCCGCCAGGAGGTCCAGGCTCTGCTGGACAACCTGTCCCAGCGCGCCCCCAAGGTCGTGGAGGAACTGGTGCCCGGCATCCTGGCCCTGGGCTCGGTGCAGAAGGTCCTGCAGAACCTGGTGAAAGAGAACGTGTCCATCCGCGATCTGCTGAGCATCGTGGAATGCCTGGCCGACTACGGCCATTCCATCAAGGACCCGGACCAGCTCACGGAATTCGTGCGGCAGCGCCTGTCCAGGACCATCATCAAGCCCTACCTGGGATCGGGCAACCTGCTGCCCATCATCTCCCTGAACCCGGCCATCGAAAACGCCTTCCAGGAGAGCATCAAGCGCACGGACAACGGCACCTACCTGGCAATGGAGCCGGGGCTGGCGCACAAGATCATCCAGGCCATCAACAAGGCCTCCGAAAAGGGCATCGTGGCCGAGGGCCAGCCCGTGCTGCTGACCTCCCCGGTCATCCGGCAGCACCTCGCCCAGCTCCTGGCCCGCTTCCTGCCGACCATGCCGGTCATCTCCCAGGCGGAGATTCCGGCCGACATCAGACTCGAATCCGTAGCCATGGTGGAAATCTAGCATGCAGGTCAGGACATTCACCGGAACGAGCACCAAGGACATCATGGCCCGGATCAAGAACGAGCTGGGCCCTGACGCCATCATCCTCAGCAACCAGAAGCGGTCCGTCAAAGGGGTGACCACCTACGAGATCATGGCCGCCCTGGATGTGCCCCCCGCCGCCACGGAAACGGCCGAGATCGCTCCGCCCCTGGGCCAGGACGACGCATCCTGCCTGCGCGAGGAGTGGACGAGGCTGCGCAAGCAGCTCATGGCCGTGCTCAAGCCCCAGATGGATGTGGGCCTGCTCACGCCCCGACAGCAGTTGGTCTTCGAATACCTGGAACGCGAGGGAGTGAAGGAGGACGTGCTCATGGACCTGTGGGAGAAATTCCGCCGTTCGCCCGACACGCCCACCCTCTCGGTCATGAACGACATGGTCGGCGTCGCTCCCTGGCTGGACACGCCCTGGGAACACAAGATCCATCTCCTGGCCGGCCCCTTCGGCAGCGGCAAGACCAGCACGGCCCTGCGCCTGGCCCTGGCCGCGAAGAAAAACGGAAAAGGCCCGCGCATCCTGGTGGTCAACGCCGACCGCTCCCAGGGCAAGGGGCGCCTCTACCTGCGCCACTACACCGAGCTTTCGGGGCTTTCGTACCGGGAACTGGACACGAGGGAGCACTGGGAGGCCCTGCGCGGCGACGCGCAAAGTTACGACCTCATCCTGGTGGACCTGCCCGGTCTGCCCGGCCGCCAGAGCCTGACGTCCTGGCTGGACGACGCCGCCGGCGGCGCCCTGCCCCCCTGCCACGTGCACCTGGTCCTCAGCCCGCTGTTCGGCTCGTCCCAGATGGAGAGCTTCATGAGCCGGCTGCGCTGTCCGTCGGCGTCCAGCATTATCTGGACGAAGCTGGACGAAGCCTGTAATTACGGGGAAATAATCAATCTGGCCAGCAGCACCGGGTTGCCCGTCTCCCTCTTTTCCGTCGGGCCGGATCTGAAGAACACCCTGGCCCAGCCCTGCGGGCACGATGTCTGGAAACTCCTGCTGCGGCACGAGCTGCCCCTCGCAACCAACTGATAACACGTCCCGGACAGAGCATGAGCGCCAACCTCCCCATCGTTCTCTCGGTCACCTCCGGCAAGGGGGGCGTCGGAAAAACCAACGTCTCCGTCAATCTCGCCCTGTGCCTCGCACGGCTGGGCAAGCGCTGCGTCATCCTTGACGCGGACCTGGGCCTGGCCAACGTCGATGTCGTACTGGGCATGACACCGGAAAAGAACCTGTTCCACGTCTTTCACGAAGGCGTGTCCATCGGCGACATCCTCCACCCGACGGAATTCGGGTTCTCCATCCTGCCGGCGGCCAGCGGCGTGAGCGGCATGCTATCCCTGTCCACGGGACAGAAGCTCGAACTCCTGGAGGCCATGGACGTCCTGGAGGACAGCATCGACTTTCTGATCGTCGACACGGGGGCGGGCATCAACGACAACGTCCTCTACTTCAACCTGGCCGTCCAGAACCGACTGCTGGTCATCACGCCCGAGCCGACGTCCCTGACCGACGCCTACGCCCTCATCAAGGTCCTGAAGCTGCGGCATGGGGTCGACTCGTTCCACGTGCTGGTCAACATGGCCGGCAGCGAAAAAGCGGCCAGGGAAATCTTCGCCAAGCTCTACAACGCCTGCGACCATTTCCTGGGAGGCATCTCCCTGGATTTCGTCGGCGCCATCCCCCAGGACCCGACGGTGCGCCAGGCCGTCATCCGGCAGCAGCCCTTCTGCAGCCTGAACCCGGAGGCCGAGGCGTCCAGAGCCATGTCCGCCGTGGCCCGCAAGCTGGCGCAATGGAAACCGCAGGACCATCTCGATGGGAACATCAAGTTCTTCTGGAAGAAGCTCCTCTTTGCGGAATAACGCCGCCGAACCGGTCTGGTCCGTGCTGGAGCAGACCGGAACCTCCTTCTCGTCCCTGTCCCCCGCCGACAAGGACCGCATCGCCCGCGCCTTCGCCCCCCGCATCAAGGCCAGCGCCCTGCACCTCAAGTCCAAACTCCCGTCCCACATCGAACTGCCGGACCTGATCAGCGCGGGGACCCTGGGCCTCATGGAGGCCTTCGGCAAATTCAGGCCAGATCTGGGCATCCGCTTCGAAACCTTCGCCGACAACAGGATCCGCGGCGCCATGCTCGACGAACTGCGGCGCATGGATTGGCTCTCGCGGGGGCTCAGACAGAAAATCAAGAAGCTGGAACAGGTCATCCGCGAGTTCGAGCAGGAGAACGGACACGCCCCGTCCCGCAATGAACTGCTCGAAGTCACGGGCCAGGACCGCCTGGAACTGGAGTCGACGCTGGAAGCCCTGAACTCCCAAATCATCCTGAGTCTCGAGGCGATCCAGGAGCACGGAGAGCAGGCCGGAGAGGGGCGCAATCACCAGGAACCCTTTGCCGCCGCGGCATTCCAGGATATCATTGACAAGCTGGGGCATCTCATCGATAGACTGAGCGAACGGGAAAAGCTGGTGCTCAGCTTGTACTACACCGAAGAACTCAACATGAAGGAAGTGGCTTCCGCCTTGGACATCACCGAGGGACGGGTCTCGCAGCTGCACTCGCAGGCCCTGGGGAAGCTCAAGCATATGTTCATGCGAGAGTACGGGGACATCACCTGACGGGCCCTTCGATTTCATGAATTTCCAATGCGGAGGAATACATGGCGGTCAACACGAACATGCGGGTGCTCATTGTCGATGACTTCTCGACCATGCGCCGGATCATTAAAAATATTCTCAGACAGCTCGGCTTCTCCAACATCATCGAGGCCGACGACGGCGCCGCGGCCTGGGAGCTCCTGAACAAGGACCAGGTGGATTTCATCATCTCCGACTGGAACATGCCCCAGATGACCGGCATCGAACTGTTGCGCAAGGTTCGCGCCAGCGAGGAGTTCGCGGACCTGCCCTTCCTCATGGTCACGGCCGAGGCCCAGCAGGAGAACATCATCGAGGCCGTGCAGGCCAAGGTTTCCAACTACATTGTCAAGCCCTTCACTGCGGAAACCCTGGGCCAGAAAATCAACAAAATCTTTGAATAACCATCCTGGCCGGCAGCGTCCCCCGTTGCCGGTCGGGGCCGCCCCATGATCCTTCTCGTCCTTCTCGCCCAGCCGCTCCAGAATGGCGACACCAATGTCGCCCTGGATGATGAACGTCTGCGGGACGAGGTCCCCAAGGGCCTGCAGAAGGTCGAACTCGACCTGGACGACGCCCTGTTCCTTGAATTCGAGGAGAAAGAGGAAGAACCGCCTCCCCCTCCCGCCGAACAGGAGCCCGAGCAGACAGTCCCGGCTCTGGCCCCCCAAGAGCTGACAGCCCCCAAACGTTCGCGGAAAAAAATCTTGATATTCGGTCTCGCTGCGGCACTCTGCCTGCTGTTCGGCGCGGGCGGAGCGTATTTCTTCATGAAATCCTCGTCCGACGAGCCAACAAAGCAACCGGCGGAAGCCGAAGAACCACGGCAACAGACTGAAGCCGCTCCCCATCCCCAGCCCGAAGCCTCGTCGCCCGAAGCCGACAACGCAACGAAGCAGCCTCCGGTGCTCGTGACCCACAGCCTGGAGCGGTTTCAGGTGGAATTCGCGCTTGCGGACCAGATTCGCATCCTTACCTTCACCCTGTCGATCCCCAACGTGACGGAGATCATGCGCCTGGAAATGCAGGTCAAGTCGGTTTTCATCAGAGACGGCATCTACGGCTACCTGAAGAGCGCGCCCCTGTCCTTTCTGGACAACCCGGCCAATTCCGATAAGCTCAAAAGCGATCTGGCGGCGGTCATCAACCGGCACATGAAAAGCGGGACCGTGTCGGAAATCCTTATCGAGGAATATGTGGTGCGGTAATGGTCGACAATCTCAATCTGACGACGCTCATCAGCCAGATTCCGGAGGCCCAGAAAATCCACCATACCCAAGTCGCCCACCCCGAAGCGCAGCAGGCCCTTGCCCAGGAAGCGGTGCTGCG
The DNA here is from genome assembly GCF_054657795.1 of Desulfomicrobium salsuginis. NCBI lineage: Bacteria > Pseudomonadati > Thermodesulfobacteriota > Desulfovibrionia > Desulfovibrionales > Desulfomicrobiaceae > Desulfomicrobium > Desulfomicrobium salsuginis. Next base: position 747,881 of record NZ_BAAHYA010000001.1, read on the forward strand.
CCGCCAGCGCCAGGAGCAGAAACAGGTCATCAAAAGTGAAGCGACAGACTCCGGCAACCTGGTGGATCCCGAGGGCCACAGCCAGTCGAGCGGGCAGTTCTTTGCCGGGCACGGGGAAGCCCAGGACACGCAACCTGAACCGGAATCGGATCAGGGCCGCCTGATCGACACGCAGGTCTAGATGAACACGGATTTTTCCTACTGGATTCTGGCAGCGTCCACGGCAGTGGAACTCCTGCTCATGGCGCTGGCGTGCATCTTCTACATGAAACTCAAGAAGTCGGAGCTCCTCGTCCGCTCCCTGCAGGACAAGCAGCAGGAATTCCTGCAGAAGCTCGACTTCAACGCGCGCCTGGAAAAAGAAATCGTCGAAACCTTCGCCAAGCGGCAGGAAGAGCTGGCCCTGCTCGAAGACAAGCTGCACCAGCGCTCCACGGAAATGCGCCGCCTCCTCGAACAGGCCGAGAACTTCACCAAATCGCCCCAGTTCCTGCGGCAGACCATCCTGAGCGGGTTCCGGCGCGGCCAGTCTGCCCAGGCCCTGGCTCAGGCCACGGGTCTCAGTGTCGACGAGGTGGAACTGATCCTCGACCAGCCCAAGACCGAATCCTGATGCCCCGGGAATTTTCGAGCTACCTCGACCTGAAATCCACCACCGCGACCCGCCACGATCCGAGCGACACATCGAATTGAAACCATAGACCACAGCTCCCATGACCCCACGCATATCCTTTTCTCCCGACGCGCCATGGCTTGCCCCTCTGGCCGGCTATTCGGACCTGCCCTTCAGACTGCTCTGCCGCGAACACGGCTGCCGTATGGCCGTGACGGAAATGGTCAGCGCCAAAGGACTTATCTACCAAAGCCCCGGCACCCAGGAACTGCTCATGACCAGTGCGGCGGACGAGCCCCTGGTCGTCCAGCTTTTCGGATCCGAGGAACAATTCCTCGTGCAGGCTGTTGAGCGCCTGCGGGAGGCCGGTTTCCGCTACTTCGACCTCAACTGCGGTTGCCCGGTGCGCAAAGTCTCCAAAACAGGCAGCGGCGCAGCCCTGCTGAAGGAGCCGCAGCACCTCCTGCGACTCGCCAAGGCCATGATCGGCGCCACGGAACCCGGATGCATGGGATTCAAGATCCGTCTGGGCTGGTACGTCGGACAGCCGGTCTTTCTGGATGTAGCCAAGGGGCTCGAAGATCTGGGCGCCGGCTGGGTGACCATGCACCCACGCTACGGGGCCCAGGGGTTCACCGGCCAGGCGGACTGGCCTCGGCTGGCCGAGTTGAAGAAATCCGTAGGCCTGCCCGTCATCGCCAGCGGAGACCTTTTCATGGCGGAAGACGCGGTCCGCTGCGTCGAGCAGACCGGTGTCGACAGCATCATGTTCGCGCGGGGCGCCCTGAACGATCCGGCGATTTTCGAGCGCTACCTGGCCTTGCACGGACATGCCGAAGCATCGGAGAAGAGCGGCCACCAGGCCATCACCATGGTTCGCAGGCTGTGCGAACTCTATACGGGACACGGCATGGACCGGTTGGGACTTCTGAAGATGCGCACTCTGGTGCCGCGCTTTCTCAAAGGCCTGCCCGGCGCGCGCAGCCTGCGGCGCGACATCGTGTTCTGCAAAACCTGGGACGAAGTGTTTGCCCTGCTGGAAGGACAAGCAACGCACATGGAGACGGAGGAGGAACATGGAACTCATCATCGCTAAAACCGCGGGATTCTGCATGGGCGTTGACATGGCCCTGAACAAGCTCGACAAGGCCGTTCGCACCCCCCCCGGCACGGGCACCATCCATACTCTGGGACCGATCATCCACAACCCGCAGGTGCTCGAACGCTACCAGAACCTCGGGGTGAAGCAGACGGACGGCTCGAAACGGCTCGACCCGGCGGATGTGGTCATCATCAGGGCGCATGGAATCCCTAAGCAGGTGCAGGAAAACTTCGAAAGGCTTGGTGTAACCCTGATCGACGCCACGTGCCCGAAAGTCAAAAAGGCGCAGATCCTCATCCAAAAACAGGCCGAGCAGGGCAAGCATCTCCTGCTTTTCGGCGAGCGGGACCACCCCGAAGTCAAGGGGCTCATCAGCTACGCAACGGAGCACACGGTGTTTGAAAGCCTTGAGGAAGTGAAAGCCATGACGCTTCCGCAGGGCAGCAGATATTTCCTTGCCGCGCAGACAACGCAGGACCGCGAGTCATTCACCGCCATCCGCGAATTTCTTCTGGGTGAAATCGATCAGGAGATGACCATTTTGGACACCATCTGCACGGCGACGAAAGACAGGCAGGAAGAGGTGCGCATCCTGTCGCGGGAGGTTCAGGCCATGGTCGTGGTGGGAGGAAAAAACAGCGGCAACACCCGCAGATTGGCCCAAATCGCCCAGGAGGCTGGCGTGTTCACAGTGCATGTCGAAACCTCCGATGAGCTGCCCTGGGGCGAACTTGAAGCCTTCGAACGTATCGGCCTCACCGCCGGTGCGTCGACACCGTCGTGGATTATCGAGGACGTCGCCAGGGCGCTCAAAGCCACCCTTGGGTGAGCAGTCGACATGACGGCGAGATAACCGGTCCAGCACCGATAATCTGCAGCTGCCATCATCCGCGAATCATGCGGAAGGTGCGCAGGCAATCAAAGGACCGGTCCCGAACCGGCAAATTCCATATACATCCGCGCCCGTTCGGCGTCAGCCTCGGCTTTGGCCAGATGAAGGTACAGCAGGCGCAGATAGCCCTGCCTGATCCCTTCCTTCGCGGCCAGCCTTTCCCGGACCAGGTGCGTGAGGTCCTGGGCTGAAATCCACTCCATGAACTCGCGCGCACGGTCTGCCGCTCGGTGCTTCCCCTCAACGGCAGCCAGACCGGCGTCGGCAACTCTGTCCCGCCTCGTTTCATCCGCCAGCAGTTCCCTTATGAGCCTCACCAGCGCCGGCAGATCATCCGCATCATAGGTGAACAGATCCTTCCCGTCAGAAAAAAGATCGAGAAGGCCATGACCGACTCGAGGCGTGATCAGGCAGGCACCGCATCCAAGGGCCTCAAACACCCGGAAGTTCAGATCGCCATGCTCGGATATGTTCAGCACGAGTTTTGCGCGGGCATACACTTCATTGTACCTGCCCTGCAAAACCGTCAGGGGGACCTTGTCACCTAATTCCTGAAGGAGCCTGTGCCTGACTGGAGTGAGCGACGGATCGTTCTTGCCGACAAATACGACATCGTAGCGCGGGCCATCATGGATATCGGTGCGCCGATCCTGGTCCTTGGCAAATAGCGGCAACCAGGAGATCTGATCATCTCTGAGCCGATGCCCCGCAAACTCTGAACGATGATCGCGCATCGCAACACAGCACAAGTCGAAGGCCTGTGCAAACCGTGGATACCAACTGTGGATATGCGTATCTATCGCGTAAAAAATCGTGGGACACGGGAATGATTCAATATCCCGAAGAAATGGGAGGACGCTGCAATCACCGTAGATGAACATGTCGGGAACGGTGCCGCAGTGTTCAATGATGTCATCCCAGCCGACCGCGCGAAAACTTTTTGGCAGGACAACGACATGATATCCTGCATTGCGCATGTGCGAAACGAAGTAGGCATTTCCGGCCCACGCTACTATTTGCTTCATGATTGATGTCTATTGTGCTCAGTTAGCGACACACGATCATTTTATCTGATCGTACCGCACAAGGCCAGAAAGACTCATATGCCAAAATAATTCAGTAATAACGAGGAGATGGGACTACAAAGATGGCGTAGCAAAGGCGATGAAAAAGTGGAAGACGAGAGCTCAGATTATGGCGGACATGGGGAAGGGAGAGCAGAAATAAAAAAAGTCCTGGCGACGACCTACTTTCCCACCAGTGGACTGGCAGTATCATTGGCGCTGGAGGTCTTAACTTCCGAGTTCGGAATGGAATCGGGTGTGGCCCCTCCGCCGTGGTCACCAGGACGAAATATGTAAGAAAAACAGGTGAAGAGAGAGAGTTAAGACTCACGATCTATTAGTACCGGTCAGCTGAACACATTACTGCGCGTACACTTCCGGCCTATCTACCAGGTGGTCTTCCTGGGATCTTAAGTGTCTTGCGACAAGGGAGAACTTATCTTGTGGCTGGTTTCCCGCTTAGATGCTTTCAGCGGTTATCCATTCCGATTATAGCTACCCTGCTATGCCGCTGGCGCGACAACAGGTCCACTAGGGAATCGTCCATTCCGGTCCTCTCGTACTAGGAACAGACCCACTCAATTCTCCTACGCCCACAGAAGATAGGGACCAAACTGTCTCACGACGTTTTAAACCCAGCTCGCGTACCACTTTAAACGGCGAACAGCCGTACCCTTGGGACCTGCTCCAGCCCCAGGATGTGATGAGCCGACATCGAGGTGCCAAACCGCATCGTCGATGTGAACTCTTGGATGCGATCAGCCTGTTATCCCCGGCGTACCTTTTATCCGATGAGCGATGGCCCTTCCATGCGGGACCACCGGATCACTAACACCTACTTTCGTACCTGCTCGACATGTCTGTCTCGCAGTCAAGCTCCCTTATGCGTTTGCACTCGACGGCTGGTTTCCAATCAGCCTGAGGGAACCTTTGCGCGCCTCCGTTACTC
>NZ_BAAHYA010000001.1:767500-1593748 GCF_054657795.1 Desulfomicrobium salsuginis
GCATCCTGCATGGCGCTTGGCCAGCCGTTCCCCCGAATGATCCAGCAACAGAGGGACATGGGCGTATTGCGGAACCGGCCGGCCGAGGAGCCGAAAGAGCAGGATCTGGCGCGGCGTGCACGGCAAGATGTCCGCCCCACGGACCACGAGGCTTATGCCCTGATCCATGTCGTCCACGGCTACAGCCAGCTGGTAGGACACCACGCCGTCGGAACGGCGCAAGGGGAAATCCCCTCCGCAGTCCATCCACCCAAGACGCACTTCACCATGCACCAGATCCTCAAAGACCGTCTCCGCATTCCCATGCAGACGCAGGGACGGCTTGCGCCCCTGCCCTTCGCGTTCGGCCCGCTCGTCGGCCGAAAGCCCGAGGCAGGTTCCTGGATAGACGGGCCCGACGTCCTCGGCATGGGGGGCCGAGGCCATGGTCTTGAGTTCCTTGCGCGTGCAATAGCAGGGATAGGTGTGCCCAAGGCGGGTCAACGTCTCGATGATCTCTGCATAGCGCCCGAGGCGTTCGCTCTGCGTGTACGGACCGAACGGGCCGCCCACGTCGGGTCCCTCGTCCCAGTCCAGCCCCAGCCAGTCCAGATCGCACATGATGGCATCGGCGAAATGCGCCTTCGACCGCGCCGGGTCGATGTCTTCCATGCGCAGTACCAACTGCCCTCCGGCCGAACGGACGGCCAGCCAGCACAGCAGGAACGCCCAGGCGTTGCCCAAGTGCAGATGGCCGGTCGGACTGGGAGCCAGCCGGCCACGAACTGGCACGGAAGCATCGGATGCAGAGGGAGTCATGGACGATTTCGGGAACACGGCGGAAGGCATTTGTCAAGGCGGCCTTGGCCACGCGCCGGCGCAACCACTGCGAAACGGGGGGATCTGCCGCACGAACGGACTACCCGAGAAGACGGTAAATCCTCTCCATGTCGAGATTCTCGCGCACCACACCCGCCAGTCTGTCCAGGGCGGCCTCCAGGTCGTAGACCGCCTGGACGCTTCGCAACGGCGCCAGTCCCTTGCGAAGCCGCAGACGGTCTAGGAAGGACCGGCGGAACGCGTCTGCATCGAATACCCCGTGCAGGTACGTTCCCCAGACCATGCCGTCCTTCCGGCCCCAGCCGATGACGGCCCCGTCGGCGCGGCTCATGACCGCATGGGCGGCCCCATCGAGAACTCGCGTCCGGCCGTGGTGGATCTCGTAGCCCCGCACCCCCTCGCCCGTGGGCAGGAAGACGCAGTCCGCCTGGCACAGCACCTTGTCGATCGCCATTTCCGTGGCCACTGGCAGCAGGCCCAGCGGACGGGCCGAGCGGCCGCCGCTTTCCACGCCCTGCGGGTCGTCGATCCGCTCCCCGAGCATCTGCAGGCCCCCGCAGACGCCGATGACCTCGGCGGAACTGGCCAGCACGGCCTGAGCCAGCCCGGAACTCCAGAGGTACTCCAGGTCCGTGAACACGTTGCGCGAGCCCGGCAGAATGACGGCGTCGGCTCCCTCCAAATCCTGCGGCGCGCGGGCGATGCGCACGTGCACATCCGGTTCCATCCGCAGGGCGTCGAGGTCCGTGAAGTTGGAAATATGCGGCAGATCCACGGCCACGATCGTCAGTTCCGCCTTGCCGCAGCCCGTCCGAGCTTCCTTGAAGCTGACCGAATCTTCCTCGGGCAGGCCCAGGTCATGCAGGTACGGCACCACACCGAAGGTCTCCACCCCGGTGAAGCGGCGGACGTAGTCGACGGCGTCACCCAGGAGTTCCCGCTTGCCCCGGAAGCGGTTGACGATGAAGCCCGCCACCATCGCCCTCTCCCACTCCTCCATGACCTCCATGGTGCCGACGAAGGAGGCGAAAACCCCGCCCCGGTCGATGTCGCCGGCCAGCAGCACGCGCGCCCCGGCGTGGCGGGCCATGCGCATGTTGACCACGTCGTGGGATTTCAGGTTGACCTCGGCCGGGCTGCCCGCCCCTTCGAGGACCATGACTTGGCTGGCTGCCGCCAATTCGTCGTAGGCCGCGGTGATCGTCTCGAAAATCGACGGCTTGAAGCGGATATATTCTCCCACGCTCATGTTGCCCACGGGCCGGCCGAGGACGATGACCTGGGAGCCCGTCTCGGAATTGGGTTTGAGAAGCACCGGGTTCATACGCACGTCCGGCTCAAGCCTACAGGCCTGGGCCTGCAGCACCTGCGCCCTTCCCATCTCGCCGCCGCCCTGGGTCACGAAGGAGTTGAGGGACATGTTCTGGGCCTTGAACGGGGCGACGCTCAGGCCGTCCTGCAGGAAGATGCGGCACAGGGCGGCCGTCAGGACCGATTTGCCGGCATTGGAGGACAGGCCCTGCAGCATGATGGCCGGGGTCCTGCGGACGGCTTTGCGCCGAAGCCTGCCGGGCACGAAAACTTCCGCCAGGGCTTCGGCCAGCCGCCCGTTTTCTTCGGCGCTCCGGACGGCCACCCGGAAATAGCCGGCGTCCAGGCCCGCGTAATTGACGCAGTTGCGGATGAGAATCCGGCGCGACAGGAGTTTGGCCTGCACGTCGGAGGCGTCCTGGCCTGGGCTGCGGCACAGGAGATAGTTGGCGCTCCCTGAAAACACGGTCAGTCCCAATTCCGCAAGATCGGCCGACAGGCGGTCCCGCAGCTCGGCAACCGCCTCCATGGTTCGAGCCGCGTAATCCGCGTCGCGTAGCGCTTCCTCGCCGACAGCCTGAGCCAGGGCGTTGACGCTCCAGTCGGGCAGCAGGCGGCCGACGGCCGCGCAGACCTCGGCGGCCCCGTACCCGAGCCCCAGCCGCAAGCCGGGGATGGCGAAGAACTTGGTCAGGGAGTGGAGCACGAAAAGATTCGAACGGATATGCCCTCCCAGCCGGGAGAGCCCGGGCACGAAGTCGGCGAAGGCCTCGTCCACCAGGAAAAAGCTTGCCGGGTGCCGGTCGGCCATGTCGAGAATGCGCGCCGGCTCGAGCAGGACGCCTGCGGGGTTGGATGGCTGGCCGAGAATGACCAGGGCGGGATCGGCCAGCAAGGCTTCGACGCCCGCCCAGTCCAGGCAGAAGTCCGTTTCCGGCCGCAGGGTCAGACGCTCGCAGACAAGGTCCGCAACCGCGCAGGCCCGGTCATAGTCCCCGTAGCACGGCACGGGCAGCACAGCGCGGCGTATACCCATGGACCGGCAAACGCGCGGCAGGGCGTACAGCAGCTCCGAGGAGCCGTTCCCGGCCACCACGTTTTCAGGGCCTATCCCCAGACGCTCCGCGGCCACCCGCCGCAGGGCGTCGGCGCGCGGTTCAGGGTAATGTCCCGCCGCGGACAGGACCCTGGCCACGACCGGCCGCAGCCAGGGCGGCGGACCCAGCGGATTGATGTTGGCCGAGAAGTCCAGAATCTCTTCCGGGCCGCAGCCCAGAGCCCTGGCCGCTGCAATGATGTTACCGCCGTGAACGGGAAGAGCGCCCCCGGTCATGCGGGTTTGGCCAGCTTGAAGCGCAGCCTGAGCACCCCGTTCTCGAAGGAATGGGTGGTCAGGCGGAAGGCGCCGAGCGCTCCTGTGCGGTCAACGTGCTCGCCGATGCATGGGCAGGCGTCGTAGTCGCCGATGCGGATGATGCGCAGCTCTTCTGACGCGCCATCAGGCAACCGCTCAAGGTTGAAGAGAGCTTCGGCCTCGGACCTGGCCATGCTTTCGGCGAAGACCGGCAGATCGGCGGCGACGACGGCATTCACTCTCGCCTCCACGTCGCGGGCCTCGGCCTCGGTCAGGTCGCGGTCGAAATGGTAGTCGCACTTGGCCTTGTCGGGGTTGACGTGGGCCGAAAAGCAGCGGCCGCAGGCGAAGAGCCGGTCCATGGTCTGGTTGAGGATGTGTTCCGCCGTGTGCATGCGCGGGTCGTAGTTCTTGGCCATCGTTCCTCCGTTGGGGAGGTGATAGCCGCCGCAGGCTCCGGGGTAAAGTGGGCCGTGGCGGCGTTATGCGCCCAGGGCCCCCGTGACCAGGGACGCGGCCACACCCCACATGGTCAGGCCCACCAGAACGTCGAGCACGGCCCAAGAGCGCGGATGGCGGAAAAAGGGCAACAGCAGGCGCGCGCCGAGGCCCAGGGCCAGAAACCAGGCCAGGGAGGCCGTGGCCGCGCCGGCGCCGAAGAAAAAGCGCTCCGCCTCGGGGTAACGGCCGCCGATGGAGCCGAGCAGGAGCACGGTGTCCAGGTAGACGTGCGGGTTGAGGTAGGTCACGGCCAGCGTGGCGGCCACGGTGGCCCCGAGGCCCATGCGCACGCGCTCGCCCGGTTCCAGGCCGCCCGAGCGGAGCGCCGAGCGGAAGGAACGCAGGCCGTACCAGAACAGAAACACGGCGCCGAGCCATGTGGCCCATGCCGCGGATTCGCCGCTCTGCGCCAAAACCATGCCCATGCCGGACAGGCCGAGGGTGATGAGCAGCGCATCGCTCATGGCGCAGATGAGCGCCACCGTAAGGTGATGGTTGCGGTGCAGGCCCTGGTTCAGCACAAAGGCGTTCTGGGCCCCGATGGCGATGATGAGGCCGGCCCCGGTCCCCATGCCCTGCAGAAATGGCGTCGTGATCATGATGTTCTCCTTGCGCTGTGTTGCCCTGGCAAATAAGGGAGAACGAGACATAAGGAAAACGAATAATTTTTCTTCATCATAAAAAAATCTTATGCTCGACGCCAAACACCTCCAGGCCCTGGCCACGGTCATCACCGAACAGAGCTTCGAAAAGGCCGCCCGCGCGCTCTTCCTGACTCAATCCGCCGTTTCCCAACGAGTCCGCCAGTTGGAGGAGCGGGTGGGCCAGATGCTCGTGGTCCGGTCGGCCCCGGTGCGGCCCACACCGGCGGGCATGGCCGTGCTGCGGCATTTCCGACAGCTTTCCATGCTGGAGCAGTCCCTTTTCGAGGAATTGGCCCCGGAGCGGTCGGAAGACTTCGTCACCGTGTCCCTGGCCGTCAACGCCGACAGCCTGGACACATGGTTCCTGGCGGGCGCACGGGAAATCCTGGCCGAGGCCAAGGTGCTGCTGGACCTCCTGGTCGACGACCAGTCCGTGACCCACGCCTACCTGCGCTCGGGCGAGGTGCAGGGCGCCATCACCTCGACCCCGGCCAATTTCCAGGGCCTGGCGACCCGCGACCTGGGCGACATGGAATACCTCTGCGTGGCCACACCCGACTTCCGGGCCAAACACTGCCCGGACGGCTTCGGCATCGAGGCCGCAGGCCTGGCGCCCATGGTCATGTTCAGCCACAAGGACGCCCTTCAGCACGAATTCCTGCAGCAACGCTTCGGCCGGGAGGTCAGCCCGCCCGTGCACGTCATGCCGTCCAACATCGGATTCCAGGGCCTCATCCTGCAGGGCGGAGCCTTCGGTATGGTCTCGCGCAACCTGGCCGAACCGCACCTAAAAAACGGCGAACTCGTCGACCTCGCCCCCGGAGAGACCCTGCGCGTGCCCCACTACTACCAGTGCTGGAGCCTGCAGAGCGCCCTTTCGGAACGCGTCGGCGACATCATAGTGCGCACGGCCCGGGCCCACCTTGCGCCCCGCTCCCCGTCGCGCAGCACCCCGGCGCAGGCGGGACGGTAATCTCCCGCCCCCGGCCGCCTTCGTCATCGGGGATGATGGCGCAGTGCGAAGTCCGACCGTCAACCTTGATGCGCATGGGCTTCCGCAACCGGACATGCACGACATGCTCGTCCATGCTCGAGACCTCCTGCGCCTCCAGCCAGTCCCAATCGAAGCGCTCCCCCTCCTTGCCTGAAACCATGATGTAGTTGATGCCAAGCGTCGTGATGTTGTGGAAGAAATGCGAGCCCTGCGACGGCTCCACCCGCAGCTGGGCCGAGGCGGTCTCGACGATGGCGGCCACGCCGCAGATGTCGTTCCATGCCACGGGGATGCCGAGCCAGCGGTCCGCAGTGCCCCAGCGGCCGGGGCCAACCAGCAGGTACTTGCGCCCCGCGTCCATGAGCCGAGCGTTGATGCGCCCGATTTCCGCCGCGATCTGCACCGTCTTCTCCACCTCGAAGCCCGAAGGCCGGACATAGACGATATCCTCCACGTCCGCTTTCTCGGCGTTGCCCAGGGCGTGGGTCGACAGGCAGAAGGCCCGCGCCCGGTCTTCCTCGCTGATGCTCACGCGGTTCAGATCGGCCCGCGCCGACATCGGGCGCAGCTGCAGGAGCGAAAACACGGGCTTGCGCTCCTTGCCGGGGTAGAGGTTGCAGGCGAACTCCATCTCCACGGGGCAGCCCATGGCCGACTCGGCCACGGCCATGACGTCCTGCAGAATTTCGGCCAGGGGCAGGACCTTGTGTTTGAGAACCGGGGCGAAGAGGAGCACGCGCGGCCTGTCGGGGATGGAGGCCGTATCGCGGATACGCCCCTCCTCGGGCAGAAACGTCGAAGCCACGAGCGGCAGCGGCCCCGCAGCCTCGGACTCGACGATGTTGCGCCGCACCAGGGAAAAATCCGTACGCGGCCAGGGCCATCGTTCCAGGGACAGGCTGTAGAATTCGGTCTGGGCCGTGCGCAGGGCCAGCTCCACCGTCGGGCACTGGGGCAAAATGTTGGGATGGCGCGGCGAGAAGCGCAGGGTCTGCCCTCCGTCCACGACGATCTTGCCGAAGCCCAGGGCGATGGTCGCCACCCCGTCCTCGGGCTTCATGCGGCCGAAGGGGTAGTAGTTGTAGGACTGGGCCACGCCGGAAATGGCCGGGTAGAAGTAGCCGCCGTAGTCCTCGCCGATGACCTGCTGCACGAGGACGCCCATCTTCTCCTCGTCCGTGCGCTGGCTGACCCGACGCGAAAAGGCCTTGGGCGCCTGGTAGAAGGTCGAGGCCCAGACCTGCCTGATGGCCAGGATCATCTCCTCCAGCCGGGTATCGAGGTCCGGGTGGTTGTTGGGCACCATGATGGTCGAATAGAGCCCGGCGTAGGCCTGGAACTGCGCGTCCTCCAGCAGGCTCGACGAGCGCACGGCCAGCGGGTGGCGCACCTGGGCCAGATAGGCCTTGAGCTGATTGCGCAGCCATCTCGGAAAGCGCGCCTTCCCGACGGCCTGCAGCACTTCCTCGTCCGGGATGTCCATTTCGGCCAACCCCTTGAGGTCGTTCATCTTGACAAAGGAGTCGAAGCCTTCCGTGGCGATGGCCAAGGTTTTGGGCATGGCGAACTCGACGCCGGGATACTTGTCCTGCAGGGCCGGGATGCGGTTCAGAAGCGAAAACAGGAACGCCAGCCCCCTGGCCTTGCCGCCCAGGGAGCCCTCGCCGATCTTGAAGAAATCGGTGGTCGGGTCGAAATCCTTGGGGTTGAAATTGGCCACGATGCCCTTCTGCCGCTGCTCCCGTCGCATCCGGACCATCTGCAGCACGCCCTGCCGCAGAAGCTCCGGCGAGGCGAAATCCTTCTCGCTCATGGGCCGCAGGCGGTCGGCGAGCTCGAATTCCGTGCGGGCGAAGAACCACCGCGAAAAATCGTTGTGCCGGGAATGGTGGACAAGGACATCGGCGGGCATCGTCTTGAGGCACTCCTCAAGGGCGAACATGCTTCCGGCCCGCGCGATTTCGCCGCCATCTGCGTCGCGGAAGACGAAATCCCCGAACCCCAGACGATCCAGCACGAAACGCCGCACATCGGCCAAGAGCGTCGGCGAGTTCTTGTCCACGAAGTTGGCCGGGATGTCCTGCGCCCTCCTGGCGTTCTCCGGCTCGTTGCTCATGAGCAGAAGCGGAATGTCGAAGCGCTGGGCCTTGATGGCGGACAGCAGATCGACGCCCGCGGACGGATCGAGCCGCCCGGCCCGGGGGTAGCGGACATCGGAGATGACGCCCAGGACATACGGCTCGAATTTCCGGAACAGGTTCAGCCCGTCCTCGAAGGTGCCGGCCAGGAGGATCTTGGGCCGGCAGCGCATGGTCAGCAGACGGTGTTCCTGGTTGAGGCCCTGCCGGATAACCTCCTGGGTCTGCACCACAAGCTCCCGGTACAGGATGGGCAGCAGGCAGGACTGGTAGCGCGGCGAGTCCTCGACGACGATGATGACGCGGATGCCCACGCTCTTCGTGTCGAAGTCCACGTTCATGGCGTCCTCGGCGTTCTTGACTAGGGCCACCAGCAGGTCGGCGTTGCCGGTCCAGACGAACTGCCGGTCGATGCCCTCGGCCGGGCTCTCGCCGGGCAGGAAGACCTCGCGATGGGTCAAAAGGTAGACGGGGATGCCGAGGTTCAGCTCCTTGATGCGCCGCCCCAGGGTCAGGGCCTCGCGCTCGGCCAGCTGCGGCATGAGGATAATGAGTTCGAAGGTCCGCTCGGCCAGGAAGGCCAGGGCCTCGTCGGCGCCTGACGCCCAGGTCAGGCGCGGCGGACGGCTCAGGTTGAGTCCCTGGTACTCGGACACGATGCGTTCCGAGAGCTTGCAGTCCTCCTCCATGACCCAGGCGTCGTAGGCCGTGGAAACAAGGAGGATGTTCTGGACCTTGCGGGCCATGAGGTCGTGGAATTTGCGGAACTCCGAATCCTGGGCCACGAGCTGCAGCGCGGGGGTGAAGGGCATGTCGTCTCCTCCTTGGGTGGCGCAAGCCTACTCAATGCGCGTTCTCCGGGCAACGCGGCGAGGCAAAGAAAAAAGCCGGCGAACCGGCTTTGCAGAATTGAGGCTGGGGAAGTCCGATCAGACCACGCCCTGGTCCAGCATGGCGTCGGCCACCTTGACGAAGCCGGCGATGTTGGCCCCGGCCACGTAGTTGAAGGGCTTGCCGTAGGCCTCGGCCGTATCCATGCAGACCTTGTGGATGGTCTTCATGATGAGCTTCAGGCGGTCGTCCACTTCCTCCCTGGTCCATTTGAGGCGCATGCTGTTCTGGGTCATCTCCAGGCCCGAAACCGAGACGCCGCCGGCATTGGCCGCCTTGCCCGGCCCGAAGAGCACGCCGTTGTCCTGGAGGATGCGCACGCCGTCGTGGTTGGTGGGCATGTTCGCGCCCTCGGCCACGGCCCGCACCCCGCCGTCGACCATGTGCTGGGCGTCGGTGCCGCCTATTTCGTTCTGCGTGGCGCAGGGAAAGGCGCAGTCCGCCTTGTGGGACCACAGGGGATTGTAACCCAGGCCGAAATCCACGGGCGTGTACACGGCCTCGGGATAGGCATCGGCATACTCCTTGACCCGGCCCCGGCGGACATTCTTCAGATGCTTGATGAAAGCCAGTTTTTCCGTGGTGATGCCGGCCTCGTCATAGATGTACCCGGACGAATCCGAAAACGTGATCGGCGTGCTGCCCATCTGCAGGAGCTTCTCCATGGTGAACTGGGCCACGTTGCCCGAACCGGAGACCAGGCTGCGCGTGCCTTCGAGGGTTTTCCCCTTGGCCCCGAGCATCTCGGCAGCGAAATAGACCGCGCCGTAGCCCGTGGCCTCGGGCCGGATGAGGCTGCCGCCCCAGGATGCGCCCTTGCCCGTCAGCACGCCCGTGAATTCGTTGCAGAGCTTCTTGTACATGCCGAACATGAAGCCGATTTCACGCGCGCCCACGCCGATGTCGCCGGCCGGCACGTCGGTGTTGGGGCCGATGTGGCGGAAGAGTTCGAGCATGAAGCTCTGGCAGAAGCGCTGCACCTCGGCGTCGGACTTGCCCTTGGGGTCGAAGTCCGCCCCGCCCTTGCCCCCGCCCATGGGCAGGGTGGTCAGGGAGTTCTTGAAGACCTGCTCGAAGGCCAGGAACTTGAGGATGCCGAGGTTCACGGACGGATGGAAGCGGATGCCGCCCTTGTAGGGCCCGATGGCGCTGTTCATCTGAATCCGGAACCCTCGGTTGACGTGGACTTCGCCCTGATCGTCCATCCACGGGACCCTGAAGATGACGACCCGCTCCGGCTCGACCATGCGCTCCACGATCCCCGCGCGCCGGTATTCGGGATTGCGCTCCAGGGCCGGCGCAATGGATTCCATGACTTCGCTCACGGCCTGATGAAATTCGACTTCGCCCGGATCCCGACGCTTGACCAGTTCCAGAATCTCCATGCTCATGTCCGCCCTCCGCGGTTGGCTGATGTTCAGACTGCCATAGCTCAAAAACCGAAAAAAACCTTGCCGTCCGTATCCTCCCAACTTTGCTTCAGGTCAAGGGAGTTCGGCGTTTTTCCTGCCAAAACGACTATATATTGAACGATGAACGGACGTCGGACCTTCCTTCCGCCGATTCTGCGTGTCATGGGGGGCGTAGTTGTGTGTCAAGTTCAGCAAATTTTCCACGGCATGATGGGCAACCTCAAGCATCTGGCGACCGAGAATGGGCCAGCCCAAAGCTCATCGGATCAAAGGGGAATACCCCCTCCCCCTTCGGGTACTCCCCCTTGGCAGGGGGAGATTCAAGATTGTTCTTGCCGCAAAATTTTCGTGAGGACTCATAGGACGTCGCTCGCGCACACAACTCAAGATCCGCCACTCGCCGCTCCAACTCCCCTCCTGCCAAGGAGGGGTGCCCGAAGGGCGGGGTGGTTGGCTTCTGCTTGAGGTCGCAAACGCACAAAGCTCATCAAAGGGGAATACCCCCTCCCCCTTCGGGTACTCCCCCTTGGCAGGGGGAGATTCAAGATTGTTCTTGCCGCAAAACTTTCGTGCGGACTCATAGGACGTCGCTCGCGCACACAACTCAAGATCCGCCACTCGCCGCTCCAACTCCCCTCCTGCCAAGGAGGAGTACCCGAAGAGCGGGTGGTTGGATTCTGCTTGAGGTCACGAACGCACAGGCCCCGGGAGACGTCCCCCCACTTGCAAAAACTTTGCGCCAACTTCATGATCATCGGACACCAAACCAAGGAGACACCAACATGGAACCATCCCAGCTCGGATTCGAACAAGGCCGTATTCTCCTCGACGCCTACGGCATCCCCGTCCTGGGGCGCATGGTCCGCAGCCGGGAGCAGGCCGTGCGCACGGCGCGGGAACTCGGTTTTCCCGTGGCCATGAAGACGGTCTCCAGCGAAATCATCCACAAGACGGATCTGGGCTGCGTGCTGCTGAACCTCGCCGACCAAAGCGCCGTGGAAGCCGGCTACGACCGACTCATGGAGAATGTCCGCGCAGCCGGGTTCAGCGCCGTCGACGGCATCCTGATCCAGCCCATGGTCAAGGCCGGCCAGGAAATCCTCATCGGGGCCACCCAGGACCCGAGCTTCGGGCCCATGACAATGATCGGCTCGGGCGGACGCTTCGTGGAACTCTTCGCGGACGTAGCTCCGGGCATCGGCATTCTGGGAGAAAAGGATGTCCGCGCCATGCTGGGCAGGACCATGGCCGGGAAAATCCTGGACGGCTTCCGCGGACCGGCCCTGGACAAGGCCGCCGTCATCCGCCTGGCCATGAGCGTCTCACGCTTCATGGCCGAGCACCCCGAGATCCACGAACTCGACCTCAACCCGGTCATCGTCTACGAAAAGGGTTTCGCCATCGTCGACGCCCGCCTCATCGCCGGCGAACCCGTCCACTACCCCTGCCGGACCGACGTCTCCCCGGCCACCATGTCCAGCCTGCAGACCATCTTCAACCCGGCCTCCATCGTCATCTATGGCGCCTCCAACACCGGCACCGTGGGCGGCATCGTGCTCAAGAACCTGCGTCGCCTGGGCAAGGTCTACCCCATCAACCCGCGCACGGACATGCTGCAGGGCATGCGCTGCTACCCGAGTCTGGAGAGTCTGCCGGAGGTGCCGGAGATGGCCGTGTTCGTGGTCAACTCCGAGACCGTGGTGCGGGAGTTCGAGAAATTCTGCCGGGCCGGAGGCAAGGGCGCCATCATCATCAGCGACGGCTTCGCCGAGTCCGGCCGACGGGAGCTGGAAAACCGCCTGCGGGACCTGAGCCAGCAATTCGGGGTCAGCTACATCGGTCCCAACTGCCTGGGCGTCATCGACAATTTCTCCGGGCTCAACACCATGTTCATCCCGCCGCACCGCACGGGCATCATCCACGAACCCGGCGGCATCGGCATCATCTCCCAGAGCGGCGGCATCGGCATGGAACTCATGGAGATGCTCGACGCCGACCGGGTGGGCGTGGGCAAGTGGGTTTCCTGCGGCAATTCAAGCAGCGTGGGCGTGCCGGAGATCCTGGCGCACATGGGCCAGGACCCGCGCATCGATGTCGTCGCCATCTACCTCGAAGGCCTGTCCGAAGGCCTGAAGCTCATGGAGATCGGCCGGCAGGTGGCGGCGGAAAAGCCCGTGGTCATCATCAAGGGCGGCTCCGGCGGCGGCAAGGAGGCGACCATGTCCCACACGGCCTCCCTGGCCGGCAGCCACGAGGCCTTCCGGGCCTGCTGCTCGCAAGCGGGTTTCTACCTCATCGAGGAGCTGACCGAGGACCCGAAGATCATGGTCAACGTGCTCTCCATCCTGACCACCCAGCCACGGCCCAAGGGCAAGCGCACGGCCGTGGTCAGCGTCGGCGGCGGCGCGGCCGTGCTCCTGGCGGACCAGATCACGGCCGAAGGCATGGAGCTGGCCCAGTTCGCCCCCGAAACCCGGCGGCGCCTGCAGGCCCTGCTGCGCGAGAACATCAAGGCCGCCAGTCCCGACGATCTGGAACAGATGCTCGTCAACGTCGGCAACAACCCGCTGGACCTCCTCGGCAACTGCGACGACCGGCGGCTCATGCGCGCCCTGGAGATCATCGCCGAGGACCCGAACACCGACGTCATCATGGCCGCCATCTACCTGCAGGTGCCCTACCTGTCCGAGTACCTGCCCGAACGGCTGGTGGAATTCAGGCGCACCATCGGCAAGCCCTTCATCGTCTCCCCGCGCGGCCTGTCCACCCATGTCGCGAGATTCAGGGAATACCTCTACGCCAAGCGCTTCCATACCTACACGGTGCCCATGATCAAGCCCTTGAGCATGGCCCTGGACATCTGGCAGCGCTATGAGCGCAACTTCATGAGCGAGGCGGAACTCAGAGAGGAGTGAATGGTGGGGGCACAGACGCCATTCATGCGAAGGAGGGAATTTTTACCCACGAGGCCTGCATAAAAAAGGTTCATCCGGATTGCGCCTCCACGGGCTTATGGGTCGCGAAAGGTCGACCCTGGACCCGCTCAACCAGGATGGATCGTTGTGAAAGCCAGTCATGTATAGACCCGCCCTCAGTGTCAAAACATTTTGCAACAAACGAGAGGAATGCAGTCATGTATCCGGCATCTGGTCACTGAGACCGTGCCCTGATGAAATCCGCGCTTTGGAATCCAAACATTGCGACGGCATGTTTCTGCCGATGACGCTTCCGGAATTTCCCAAAGCCGGTTCGACCGTTTGTGCATCATGTTTTGCGGCACTCCACAGGATGAGTTTTTCCGCGTTTATCCACAGTTGGCTGGCGCGGCCCTTGCGTGGGACATCCAAAAAAATGTCGCATAGCAAGGGCCGTGACAGCCCCGGCATATCTCAGTTCGTTGCCTTTGCTGCCTGATATTCCTCGCCTCGTGCCAATACCGCCCAGGCAATTCGAGCGGTTTTGTTCGCCTGAGCCACTGAGGCCACAAATTGCCCTCGTCGAGCAACCACTCCTTGAAGCCACGCCTTGCGTTTATCATTGGCTGTTTCCACAATGCCGGACCAAGCCCGGCAAACATTCCGAGCCCCCTGTATCAACAGTTTGCGGATGTATGTGTTGCCTCGTTTGGTGATGCCAAGAAGTTTCTGTTTTCCGCCGGAAGAATGCTCTCTGGGCGTCAACCCCAAGTATGCAGCAAGCTCTCTGCCGTTTTTGAACTGTTTGGCATCGCCCACATGGGCAACAAGCGCGGAGGCTGTCACTGGGCCAATACCAGGTACCTTCATCAGTCGAGTGCAATGCTCGTTGGCTTTTGTGATTGCCTCCATCTTGTGATCCAATTCGGCAAGACGTTCGTCAGCCTCATGGAGTTCTGTGTAGAGGTCGGAGAATAAATCACGAGCCTTGATGCTTAATCCGTTCTGAGGATCTTCCACAATTTCCGGTAAGCGCTTGCGTACATGGGTGATGCCTTGAGGCAAAATGATTCCTTTTTCGGACAGAAGACCGCGTATCTGGTTCGCAAGGGCGGTTCGGCTTTTGAGCAACCGCTCACGGACACAATGCCAGGCAGACATGTCTTGCTGCTCTTCAGTTTTGACCGACACAAAACGTGTTGACGGTCGTCCTGCGACTTCACAGATGGCCCGGGCATCCGCAGCGTCAGTTTTATTGTTGATAACGAACGGCTTCACGTGGCGAGGCGAAATCAAACCTACAGTGTGTCCCAGTTTCTGTATCTCCCGCCCCCAGTAATGCGCACCTCCGCAGGCTTCCAAGCCCACCGTGCAAACGGGAAGGTTGGCAAAAAACGCCAGAACATCCTTTCTGTTCAGCTGCTTGTTGAAAACGTCTTTTCCGTGCTTGTCCACGCCGTGCACCTGGAATTTATGCTTTGCGATATCAAGCCCAATACGGCATACTTGTTTCATGACCCGCCTCCCAGATTAAGTGTTTGGAGATACTCACTTATGGCACATTCGATGCCGTTATGCCATGGGCATATGGGGGGCGGGTCTATCCCATCATCGCGAGGAGTCTTCGACGAAGCAATCCAGATATTCCGGTGGGTAAAGGCTTACGAGGCATGGATCGCCACGGCGAAGGCACCTCGCGATGACACGCGAGGGACAATGCGACCTCCTCGAAGCATTGGGGGGCAAGAACCCCAACTCATATCATTATATATAGGTCGACCCGGCTTCCGCTCGTTGCGGAAACCGGGCCCTTTCTTTTTCTCGCACCGGAAGCGTCATCCCTTGCCCCCGGCCTCCGCGCCCCAGATCTGCCGGAGGCGCTGATCCCGGCCGCAGCCCTGCCGGTAGAAATGGTACCGCAGGGGGTTCTTGGTGTAATAGTCCTGATGATATTCCTCGGCGGGGAAGAATTCTGCCCGGGGCAGAATCTCCGTGGCGATGCGCAGCCCCTTTTCCTCTTCCAGCTGCGCCTTTTGCCTGCGCGCCTCGGTCTCCTCCCCGGCGTCGGCAAAAAAGATCGCCGAGCGGTACTGCGGGCCGCGGTCGCAAAACTGGCCGCCTCCGTCAGTGGGATCGATGTTCCGCCAGAACACGGACAGCAGCTTTTCAAAGGTGACTTTCGCGGGATCGTAGACCACGCGCATGGCCTCCATATGCCCCGTGGTTCCCGCAGACACCTGCTCGTACGTAGGGTTCTGCACGGTCCCGCCCGTATAACCGGACTCGGTTTCAATGACGCCAGGCAATCCGTCAAAAGGGCCTTCGAGGCACCAGAAACACCCGCCGGCAAAAACAGCGCTCTTGTATTCCGCAGCCATGACTCCTCCAGCGCTCAGGCAGAGCATGAGCATGATGGTCAGTATTCGCATTGATTCCTCCATCGAGGCAGGCGCCTCGGAGACGGCCTCTCCTACCATGCCACCCACACGGGATACGCGCCGGGTTTCTGGTCCGCGCCGAGATGCCACCGCTCATCGCCGCCCTCCTCCACGAGGTGTGCGTACTTCAGGGTGATGGAATTGGGCGCGCCTTCGAAAAACCCGTAACCGCCGAACAGGTCCAGGGCTTCCTGGGCCTCGGGGTATTCCAGGGCCGAAACGTAACAATACTTGCGTCCGTCCCGCTCCTCGCAATGAGGTTCGAAATAGCGCATGAAATGTTTCAGAGTCTGCATGTTTTTCATGATCATCCCTCCAATCGAGTTGTCATTTGGTAATCATTCCGAAGAAGATGACAATGATTGGCGACGACGGACGATTCGAAAGAAGGAAAGACGCGAACCGGGAAAAGCCGAACACGACGTCACGGCAGCAAGACGCCCCCTTGAAGAAGGAGTGGGCCAAGAACTGTTTTAAATCATTGAAGAGAGTGGATTCCCGCCTTCGCGGGAATGACGTGCGGGCTCATTCGGGGCTACGTGCCGCGATGTTCGGGCAAGGCTAGCCTACCCTTTTGCCCGTTTCGATGCGGAATTTTTTGATCTTGTAGTGCATGGTGCGCCGGCTGATGCCGAGCAGGTCGGCGGCATCCTTAACCACCCAGTTGCTTTTCTCCAAGGCGCTGACGATGACCTGCCGCTCGCTGTCCTCAAGGGAGAGCACGGTGCCCGGCAGCGGGACGTCCAGGTCGGTTTCCTCAAACTGCATGTCCTCCATGCGGATGACGCCGTCCGAGGACAGGATGACGGCCGCCTCCAGCATGTTCCGCAGTTCGCGGACATTGCCGGGCCAGGCATAGTCGAGCATGGCCTCGGCCACCTCGGGGTCGAGCCTGCGGACATGCCCGTCCTCGGCGAACATCTGCAGGAAGCGTTCGGCCAGGATGGGAATGTCGGTCTTGCGCTCGCGCAAGGGGGGTACCTGGATGGCAATGACCTTCAGTCGGTAGTAAAGGTCCTCGCGGAATTCACCGCGCCGGACCAGTTCAGCCAGGTCCGCGTTGGTGGCGGCGATGACCCGGCAGTTGACGGGGGTCTCGGTCACGTCGCCCACGCGGCGGATGCGGCGTTCCTGCAGGAAGCGCAGCAGCCGCAGCTGCATCTCCGAGGAGATGTTGCCGATCTCGTCCAAGAAAAGGGTCCCGCCGTGGGCCTCGGCCACCAGGCCTTTCTTGTCCTTGAAGGCGTTGGTGAAGGCGCCCTTGGCGTGCCCGAAGAGTTCGCTTTCGAGCAGGGTGGACGGCGTGGAACCGCAGTCCACCACAACGAACGGCCCGTACGCGCGCTGGCTCAGACGGTGCAAGAGGCCCGCGATTTTCTCCTTGCCCGTGCCGGATTCGCCAAGCAGGAGGATCGTGGCTTCCGTCGGTGCGACGCGTTCGATGAGCTTGCACAAGCGCTGCATGGCCGGACTCTTCCCGCCCCACAGCTCCTCGGCCAGCAGCCCACGCCCGCCGGTCCAGGCGCGGGTGTCCCTGACCGCCAGGATGGCCGCTATCTTGCCGAGCAGTTCCCGGCCATCAAAGGGCTTGAGCAGATAGTCCACGGCCCCGGCCTTGATGGCCTCCACGGCCTCGGGCACGGTGCCGTACCCGGTCAGCAGCACGACAGGCAGCCCGGGCCAGCGCCGGACGCACTCCCAGAGCAGTTCGCGCCCGCTCATGCCGGGCATCTTGTCGTCGGACACGACGAGGTCCACATCCCCATTCTCAAGCCTGAGCAGAGCCTCCTCGCCGTCGCCCGCAAAGACCGTCCTGTACCCGACAGAAGCCAGCAGATCCTGCAGGACCTGGCGAACGCCCTCGTCGTCATCGACGACCAGGATGGACCGCTCGCGATTCACGCCATCTCCAAAGCACGTCGGCGGAACACGAGGGGCGCCCGCGCGCAGGGGATGCACGCGTGTCCCGGCCCTTGCCGCCGTCCATGGTCCAGGGACGTCCGCGCGCAGAGGATGCAGGGCGATAAAATATGTAGTCGCATTCCGCTCATGAGACGTGGATATATGAAAATCCGTGAAGACTCAAACAGGGTATCATACCCACAGCACGCAGAACATCATCCGCATTCATACGAAGAAAGCACCCGGCGGCCCCACCCGGACCATGTTGTCAGCGTGCGCCCCCGCGGCTATACTCCAGGCAGAAGAAACCAAGGAGGTCTACCATGACGAACGAACAGGAAAAGCCCCTGTCCATATCAGGCGACACGAAGAAGAAGCTTTCCGGCCGCAAGTGCAAGGAACTGAACGGCCAGACGGCCGCGATGCTCGAAGAGGGCGAGGTCAAGGCCATCACCGGCGACAAGGACGAATGGTGGTGCCCCAACCCCGACTGCGAGGTTATTGATAAGTAACGATTGCACGGATCAATTCCAAAGGCGGCCTGGGCAGCGGATGCCCAGGCCGCCTTTTTTTTACCACCGCTTCTGCCAACTATCCGACCTGCCAATTTCAGACCCAGCCATTATAGGAATCCTCGGCTGCGAAGCGTAGCGTTCTGTGAATTTTGGAAGCCATCCCCAGACCCACAGACACGCACCATGACCAACGTATTTCAGAAACTTCGCGGTCAATCAGGCATGACCCTCGTCGAACTGCTTGTCGCCATGACCATGTCCGGCCTGATCCTCGGCGCGATCTTCGCCCTTTTCCAGGTCCATCAACGCATGGCCATCAGACAGAGCCAAGCCTCCCTCATGCAGCAGGAGCTTCTTTCCGCCATCTCGCTCATTTCCGACGAACTGCGGATGTGCGGATTCTCGGCACACGCGGCGCCTGACTTCGGATTCTCCCACAGACCCGGAACAGGCGCACCGGATTACGGACGAACCACGACGCAAAGCTCAGTCTATTGCACCCAGGACATGAACGCCGACGGGGTTGTCAATGAAGGCGACAGCGGCAGTCTGCGTGAACACGCGGGCTTCAGAATCAACGTCGCCAATGACGGTTCCGCAAAGACGGTGCCCGACAATGTGCTGCGCAAATACGACACCGGATCCGTTCGCTGGCAGCCGGTCAACACCAACATCGGCGAGCTGTGTTTCACGTATTTTGATGACCGCGGCGACATCATCGAAGACCCGCAAACGCACACGCAAAGCATCCGCGGCGTACGCGTGCGAATCACCGCGATCCCCTCTCCGTCCCACGCGGGGATGGGCATCGGCAACAGCACCATGTCCACTATGGTCTGGTGCCGAAATACGTACATGGACAAAATGCCGTGACCAAGGGGTTCACGCTCCTTGAGGCGCTCATGGTCCTGGGCGTCGTGGCCATACTGACGACCCTTTGCGGCACGTCCCTCATCTCCGCCCTGCCTGGGGCCGAAATGGACCGTGCGACCAGGACCATTGTCAGCATGTGCCGACACGCCAGACTCGAAGCCATCAAGCGAAACGAACACATCAGGCTGCAGTGCGACATGCAGCGCAACACGTGTGAAATCAGGGTGCGCGACGACAATACCCTGTTGCGGCTCTTCGATCTCAACGGCTTGAGGAACAGCGTAGCCCACACCAAATCCTTCACCACCCATTTCAACGGCCTCGGCAGGGCCACCGTGGCCGGGTCCATAACCATCCGCAACAACACCGGCTTGTCCCGCACGGTAACGGTTCGGTCGTCGGGCAGTGTGGTTTCGGAGTAGATCGACCGATGACACGCCATTCCCTCCCTTTGCGTCTGAACCAAGCCCTGAAAGCAGTTTTACCCTCCAAAACCCGCCCCCTTCAGCCAAGCGAAAAACAGACCTGTCGAGGCTTCACGCTTATCGAAGTCCTCGTTGCGGCGGCCGTTCTGAGCATCGGACTGATGGGCGTCGCCACCCTCATCGCCCAGGCCTCGACGCAGCAGTTCCGCTCAGGCCACATCGCCAAGGGGAGCCATCTGGTCGAGGAATTCCTGGAAAAGTCCATTCCCGCCCAGTATTGCGCCAAGGAATTCAACGCCCTGGCTGATTCGAACGCAACCGCCGTCATCGATGGCGTACGATTTTCCCTGAACTGCGCCCTGACCGACAACATGCCCGTGGAGCGCTGCAAGGAAATGACCTGCACCCTCTCATGGAACACCAGCGGCTTCCAAGCAAGCGCACGGTACATCTATGTTCTCTCGCCAAAATTCTGAACCCTGCCCGGAACTCTCCCGGAACCATTCCGGCATGGTCTTTGTCGTGGCCATCATCATCCTCGCCCTGCTCGGGGTGATCGGTCTGGCCGCAAACGACACGGCGCTGCTGAACATCCTCATGGCGGCCAACGGTAACGACGCAAAAAACGCGTTCTTTCTCGCGGACTCGGGCGCAAACGCAGGCCACGAATACCTGGAAAGGGCCATCGCATCGGACAATTCGTCGTTCTATGACGACGGCACCCCCGCCACCAACGCATCCGCGTGGGAAAACAAGAGCAGCTTCGACCCCGATGACTTTCCCATCAAATGGGACAGTCACGGGTCCGAAGGCACGTATGTCCGGGCCGGCCTCATCGAAACAGGGCTTGTTTCGGGCAGCGCCATACAGGGCGGGACGGGGTATGGAAGCGCAGGCCGGGGAGCCTCCTCGGGAGGAACCTTCAGCAGCTACCTCATCCGCTCGCACAGGCAGGGTGCCCATAACAGCGTAGCGGAAGTGGATCTGGGCTGGAGGCACATCAATCAATGAAGAAAAAAAACTATACCCAAACTGTAGCAGTGGCTGTCGTTTGCGTGTTCATGCTCTCGGTTTCCGGTGCCACCGCCTACCGAGGCGCCGATTTCCATTGTCTCCCGCCCTTTGTGACCATGGAGGAAAAACCGTCCGTCACCGTTGTTCTGGATACGTCCGCGAGCATGCTCCAACGGGCATACTCCGGCCCGTTCAACGCTGCGCGGCAATACTACGGATATTTCGATCCCGACTCGTATTACGCCTACATTGACGAAGCCGACAACGCCCACTTTTCCCCAGACAACGCCACAGGACAATGGAGCGGCAATTTCCTGAACTGGGCGGCGATGCTGCGCATCGACGTCGCGCGCAAACTGCTGAGCGGCGGAAAATTCGTGCCCACCGACAACTGCTATGAAATGGAACATGGCCATGGAACGGACGGCTTCGAGTATGATGACTCGACACCACAGCGCGACCAGGGAGGACAACTTTCGTTCATGACGCCACTGCGCGGGCTTGTCACCTGCAGGCTTGTGGATGGCGAGAACGCAATGATCGTGTCCGGGGAGGATTTCGGGCGACAATACGTGCTGCGTGTCAAGGGCGAAGCCGAAAGCGGGTTGCTTCAAGCCATAGGGCAAAAAGCTCGCATGGCTCTTTTCACCATCGAAGACGGGGGAAATCTCCGCCACCCCATGAGCGACGACGAGGTCGAACTCGCGCGCATCGTAAGCACCGTCAACTCCGTGCGCCCACAGGGAGAGGCGCCCCTCGCGGCAACCTTGTACGCAGTCCATGAATATCTTGGGCAGGGCGGCAGGCAGGCCTCCCAGACAGACGATCCTTTTTATTTCCCGTCCAAGGGCCAAACCGTGCCCTGCTCGCGACAAAGCGTCATTTTGGTCAGTGCCGGCGAAAGTTCCGGCGACAACGGCGTTCCTGGCAAATTCAAAAATCTGGCAACGATAAAACGGCCGGAAACAGAGTATTCCCTGCACTCAAGCGGGAGCACCTATCTGATCGATATGGCATATTTTGGCCACACCACGGACTTGCGGCCCGAGGACGGAATGGAGGGGACGCAGAACGCGGACTTCTACGCCGTTTCCGTAAACGACGGCCCGAGCAACCTCCTCCTGGACGCGGCACGGCACGGAAAATTCAGGGACATGAACGGCAACAATCTGCCCGACATGCACGAAGAGTTCGATGCCGACGGCGACGGTCTGCCGGACAATTATTACACCGCCCAGGCAGGACGAAGGCTGGAACAAGCCATCACCCGAGTCCTCCTGCTCGACGCGCCCAAAATCACCTCTGGCACGGCAATGACCGTCACAACCCTTTCGCGAACCGGCGAAGGGGCCGCATATCAGGCGCTTTTCTTCCCACCGGGCAGAACAGACCGCCTCGCGCCGCCCTGGTCGGGCCAGGTCCACGCCTTCCTGTTGGACGCCAAGGGCAACTTTCGCGAGGACACCAACGCCAACCAACGCCTGGACCTGATCGCTGACAGAATCGTCGAATTCGCAAAGGGAGAGATATACGTCCACGTTGACGCCGACGGGAGCGGAGTCATCGAGGAAGAGGAGAAAAATGCCACGGCGCTGAACAGCATCGCCGACATCCGCTTCCTGTGGTCCACCAGCGCCTGGCTCAACAGCCTGACCGACCAGCAGGCGGTCACGCAGCGTTCGAGTTACGGGGTTGCCGACCCGAACCGCTACATCTTGACCTTTGTGGACAAAAACCAGGACATGGTCGCCTCCAACGGAGAAATCCAGCACTTTGCGCTTCCGGCCAACCCTGCCGGAAATACGCTCAACTCTCCGGATTTCTTTTACAACTTTCTGACCCTGTTCGAATCCGGCTCCGGAACGTTAGGACTCGATCTTGCCGATCCCATGCAGGGCGCTATCAACGCACTCCGGGAAGACAATTCGTCTGCGTTCTCCAATTTCCAGAGCGCGCTGGCCAAGAGGCAGGTTGACTTCATCCGCGGCGCGGAAGTCGGCAATGCCACGATCGAAGGAATCGGCGACGTTACCCGCAGCCGCACGCACGAGGGAACTCCCTGGCGACTGGGCGACATTGTCTTCTCGTCCCCCACGGTGATCGGCAAGCCTGCCGAAAACTATCACCTCATATATAATGATACGACATACGAGAGGTTCCTGACAAAATACCTGGACCGACGCCAAGTGGTCTACGTCGGAGCCAATGATGGCATGCTGCATGCCTTCAATGGCGGCTTCTGGAACGCCACAACCCGCACTTTCGAAGATGAGCGAGACGGGATGACGAAATTCACCCTCGGCCAGGAACTCTGGGCCTACGTGCCCTACAACCTGCTCCCGCATCTGAGGTGGCTCATGCACCCGGATTACGAAAAAGATCTGCATGTCGCCTACATGGACCTGACGCCCAGGGTTTTCGATGCCCGGATTTTCGTCATGTCCGACGGGGTCACGTCCATTGACGAAGCCAGATACCCCGGCGGGTGGGGCACCATCCTGGTCGCGGGCATGCGCATGGGCGGGGCGGTCATGGAGGTGGACATAAACAAGACCGACGGCGACGCCTTCAAAAAGGGCCTCGACCGCACCGTGTCCTCGGCCTATGTGATCATGGATGTGACCGATCCGGAATCTGCCCCCAACGTGCTGGCTGAAATATCCCTGCCGGGCCAGGGCTTCACGACCTGCCTCCCTGCGGTCATGCCCATGAGCAGCCCCAATGCCCAAAATGCGAACGAGAACAAATGGTATCTGGTCTTCGGCTCCGGCCCGGCCGACGCCGCCGGACGCGCCGACAGGAGCACGCTCATGCGCGGAAAGAGCGACCAGCCCGGCAAGCTCTTCGTGCTGGACCTCAGCGCCCTGTACGTGGAAAAAACCGTCAAAACCATAGACAGTACGGGCCTGGTCTCGTCAGAAGGCGACGCTTTCGCCTTTGCGGAGGCGGGATCGTTCGTCTCCGAACCGGTGTGCGTGGATCTGGACATCCCATCCAAAAGCGAAGCCGAAAAATTCAGCACCGACCTCGTCTACTTCGGCACCGTAGCCGGAGATTCGGCCAGCCCGGCGGGCAAGGTCTACCGGCTACGAACCGGCAACGGCCCGCCCGAAGACTGGCAGCTGTCCATTCTCGTCGATGTGGCGGAGCCGGTCAGCGCCGCTCCCGCGGTCGCCGTCGACGAAAAAGGCAGTCTTTGGGTTTATTTTGGCACGGGGCGATTTTTCAACCGTGACGACATCCTCCAACCCGCTTCCATGGGCTTCTACGGGATCAGGGAACCGCAAACAGCCGGGACACGGAACTGGGACACGGTCTTCACAGCATTCCTCTTCGACAGCAGCAAAGTAGCCGTGACACGGGGTACCTGCGGGGAAGGAAAATTTTCTGAGAATTGTGTCGGAATCATCCAGGCGGAAGAAAGTTCCAACGCCACCCGCGACTGGGCCTGGCTGACCAGCACCCTGGACCAGGCCCCCGGCTGGAAGCACGCCTTCAGCACGCCGGGCGAACGGGTTCTGGGCCAAGCGGCGGTTCTGGGTGGAACAGTGGTGTTCACAAGCGTCATCCCGGCGCAGGAGGTCTGCGCCGCCGGAGGATCAAGCCGCCTCTGGTCGCTGTACTACAAGACGGGCACCCCGTACTTCTGGCCCTCGCTGGATCATTCCGGCGGCAACTTCCCAGCCTTCATCGACCTCGGCCCAACCATGGCCGCCCACCCCACGCTGCACATCGGGGAAAATCCCAACATAAAGGCCATCACCCAATCCAACACTGGCGATCTCAAAGCCACCCAAGTCACCAGCCCCCAGCCCTTCAAGTCCGGGGGCCTGTTTTGGCGAAAGAATATGAATTGATTGGGGCAGCAAGCCATTTGGACCAGGCATGCGCCATCACATCTACACGCATATCCAGGCGGATCCCGCAGCAGGCCAGGATAAACACGGGAAAATGTCGTTGACCGAGCCAGTCATCGAAAGCGCCCGTTCTTGTAACGATTTCACAAAACAGGCCAAAGTGGTTCGCGCTCAAATCCTTATTGACTCATTGCGAAACAAGAATAATGGTGGCAAAAAATGATACCACAGCTGAACTCGAAGCAGCGACGAACGCTTGAGGAAATTTTTAAAAAACCGATATCAAGCAATATTAGAAGTGATGATGTGAAGAGTCTGATCGAAAGCATTGGCGGCTCAATCTCGACAAAGGGGCGGACCAGTGGGTCACGAATTCGGATTATCATCGGCGAGCACTATGCAAACTTGCATGACCCGCACCCAAGTCCTGTATTGTGCAAGGCAGCAGTTAAAGACCTACGCAATTTTTTTGAAAAGATAGGGGTAAAACCATGAACACGCCAATGATTTACAACGGGTATTCGGCTATAATCGAATTTGACAATGAGTGCGACTCATTCCGAGGTGAAGTACTGGACATTAACGATACCATAACTTTTTATGCCAACTGCGTCGAAAATTTAAAACAGGCCATGAAAGATGCCGTTGATGACTATCTTGAACACTGCAAAGAAATAGGAAAAACGCCTGAAAAACCATATTCTGGAAAAATTTCTGTCCGCATGGAAACAAATTTACACAAATTAGCCGCAAACGCTGCGACAATGCGAGGCAAAAGTATAAATTCATTTATTGTAGACTGTATTGAAAAGGAAATTTTCAGAAAAAACATATCCATCCAAAGTCAAGGCAAAAAAACTCAATTTTTTAGTGAAAAGAAAATTTCATCTTTGGATGAAAATACGAATGCCCATGGATAGGAATAAAAACGTCTCCCGTCCTCGACGCGATACGGGCCATCCTCGATGAGCGCATCGATCTCGTCCCGCCCAAAAGCCTGCTCGGACAGGCCATGACCTACGCACGCAACCAGTGGAGCCGGGCCGTGCGCTACGTGGACTGCGGCCTGCTCACGCCCGACAACAACGCGGCGGAGAACGCCATCCGCCCCGTGGCCCTGGGCCGGAAGAACTGGCTCTTTGCCGGCGCCCCCAAGGGCGCTGACGCCAGCGCCATGCTCTTCCCCCTGGTGGAAACCGCCAAGGCCAACGAGATCGAGCCCCAGGCCTACCTGAAATTCCTCATCAAACGCTTCCCCGCAGCGCAGACCACGGAAGACATGCGGGCACTCATGCCGCAGCACGTGGACAAATCCCTTCTCCCAAGTCTCCCCAAGCCCAAACCGCGCAAAAAATAGGGCATCTTCCCTGCATGCCTTATCGCAGATCATTTGCCACCATGGAAGATAGGGGCGATTGAGCAAGTACAACTCCAGCACAAATGCGATGCTGCCTGCATTTTTTCTAGTGCAAAAAAGAGCCGGTACGCAGGATAAGCGTCTCGACCCATCCAACATACCCGACTGAGAACCTCGCAATTAGTCGGCCCCCGGCCCAACTCGAATCAACTCGACTGCGCGACCAGACTTACCCTCTTTCAACGTTGCACAGCGTTCCAACCATCTGCGCTTCGAAAAATCACAAGCCCGCAGATTGCATCTCACAGTCCTCATTTGTTCTTACTCAGAGCGCACATCCTGAAAAATTCCACTCACCTGCCCGAACGTCGGCATACTTCATGCTATACTTAATAAACCGATCATGATATTAAGAGCCAAGAATTTTTGACACCAAAGAAATCCATGTTTATATTAACAAAAAAAACTCAGTACAGCCACCAGTACAGATGAAAATGGACAAAATTTGCGCCCTGAGTGCGAATTCCGTCCTTTAACAAAAACGTGATAAACTTGAAACTGTTACGCAGGCATATTGAATTCTTCACACAAGAAATTGAGGACAATGGGCTCCGCCTCTTGTCACGACACAATGATCTGACTGAAATGATTGGGCTTCCACAATGACATTATTTATTCGACCGAGGCAAATTTTGTTCCCGCTCCCGCAGTTGGAAATTTGCGCCTCACATCGCATCAATCGGCCACGTACGCAACGCAAGGAATCCGTTCCACCAAAATCGATAGCGCACAAGAGAGGCTGACCTTGGATTCAAACCTTCAACATCAAAAAGGCGTAACCTTGGTTGAGCTGCTCGTTGTTGTCGGCATCTTGGGAGTATTGGGGGCCGTGACCGGCCTCTTCCTCCTCAAATATTTACCAGAATACAATCTGAGAGCGGCGGCAAACACCTTATCACAAGACTTGCGCACCACCCAGATGAATGCGCTGAAGAGATTCCGCCCATGGGCCATGGATTTCGACACGGGGGCGCAATCCTATAGTATTATTGATTCTGGCGCCGATGGAAATCTGGACACTGGCGATGACGTCCCATTTAAGACAGTCAATCTCCTTGCATACGGAGGCAGCATTCGCTTTGGATCAGGAACGAGCGCCCGCGTTCGGTTCAGCGCGGAAGGCATGGGGAGTGGAAACGCAACTGTCACCTTGCGAAACAGTGCGGGTACCATGTTAACGACCACAGTCTTACGTACAGGGGCGATTCGTGTTAACTGACAGACTCTCCTCACGCATCCCGCGAGTTGAAGCAGGCTTTTCCCTGCCGGAACTTCTCGTTGTCATCGTCATGGCCGGGATTATAGCCACGGCAGGATACAATCTGTACCGCGAACAAAACAGGATAAACCAAGCTCAGCAAGGCATACTGGAAGTTCAAAGTAGCGGCAGAGCCACATTGCAGATCCTCATTCAAGCCATCAGTCATGCCGGATTTGGATGCAGCGACAATATATCTGCTGGGAATGATGTCGCAGGCGAGAATAATTTCATTACCGCAGGAAACAAAACATTCACAGGGTTCAATCCAGACAGCATAACAATAGTTTACGGATATGAAAATGTTGCCAACTCGACATCATCAATCAATTCAACGGAACAAAATACAGTCAACATTAATACCATCTCAAATATTGGGACAACAGAATATCTTAAGCATATATGCTTTTATCCATCACTCGCTCCAAATGAGTTTTACGAAATAACATCTGTATCAGGCTCAACCATCACAATTAATCGGAGTATATCGTCACTTTTGGCAGGTTCTCGCTTATTCAGGGTCAACCCGATCAGATTTTACATCAACAACGGCGAATTGCGGATGCAGGAAACGGACGGAGTGCGAGACGAGGTCATCGCCTATGATGTTCAGGACTTTCAAATCGCATACACCACGGAAGAAGAAAATCTCTCTGCTGCGGCATGGGAAGACAACCCGGCCTCCCCTGGAAATATCAAGGCCGTATGGATCTACATGATCCTTCGCACACGCCAAATCGAACCCGGACATCGGGAAGGACGCATATTCCGCCTCCCGTGGGACATCGGCCAGACTTTCAACGGCGGAGACCTTCCCGCGGGCTTTCACTATCAAGAATTCCAAACTCAGGTCTGGTTGCGCAATGCCGACTAAACACAACGAACATGGTTTCACGCTCACCGAACTCCTGATAGCCACAGTCATCATCGCCGTGGCCATTCTCGGCTGGGCCAAGGCACAACAGGGCACCACGAAAAACAGGGCCATCAGCAACGGAATCACGACGGCATCGGAATTGGGCATGGCCAAACTCGAAGAACTGGCCCTGCAATGTCAGAGCAACGCAACCGAAAGTGAGAATGCTGACAGCGTCGCAACCCAAGGAGTACAGTACGACCGAACCTGGGCCATCACTCAAGGCGAAATTCTCGACGGACTCGACCTCTGGCAAATCAACGTCGAAGTCACTTGGGACCATTTTGGCCAAAAGTCTGTCCAGTATCAACGCATAGTCGTAGGCAATTAACTATGAAGAACAACAAAGGCAGCGCACTGGTTCTCGCGCTCATTGTCATGGCCCTTCTTGCCGCGGTCATCATCGCACTGAGCTCAAACACGGAGATCGACCTTTTGATAGGACGTAATGTCCGTCTAATGAAGCAGGCCTTTCTGTGGAGCGACAGCGGCCTTGAGGTTGCAGAGGAAGTTATCGGCTTTTCCGAGTACACTCGCGGAGATGACGCAAGTTCATCCTTCCCAGAGGATGGCCCGCTCAATGTCAACGGAACAACTTACGAAATAGTGAACCCTGGAGACGCAATTTATAACAACAACAACACTTCGACGATCAATTTTCTCGTCGATGGAGAAATCGCTTCGATCATCAACATCAACTTTCTCGGCACGCTCAGCTCTGACGGCACATCCATAATCTTTGCCGCTGGCTACGAAGGCGTCGGGAAAGGACTTGCCGCCGGGGGGGCCATGGCCCGCATTTACAGCCTTCGCTCAACCGGCCTTTCCGACAATGGTGAATCCCGAAAGCGCTCTGCCGAAATATACAGATCGCTGTCTTCGGGAAAATAAGGAGTTACCGCATGAAATCACTTCTCTCAACCATACTACTTCTTTTCCTGGCAGCCGTCCCGGGCTTCGCTGCAGACAGCGAAACCAACTCGACGGAAGCATTATGCCCAGGTAACTGGGTTATTGGCAATCCCTATGGCTGGACCGTGCAAAATGAAGTAGGGACCATCCTTCCCCTCTCCGCTTCGACCAAAATCTACGGTTGCGACAAGAACCCCATTTCTCTCGACCCAGAACTCTCCGGAGCATCCGTTAGAGTTGAGTGCGCCCCGTCCGCAGTTCCAAACGGAACCCCTGACGTGGTGTCCGTTTTCATCTTTTGCAACTAGAAGCGCCGGCCGGAATAAAGGAGGACAACATGCATTTTTTCCATAGAACCATAATGTGCTCCATATTGATTGCCGTGTTGGCGACACCAGCCTTCGCCGCCCCAAAACCCCCGCAAGTCGAAGTTTTCAACTGCGACAACTACGCGCTCACCCCCCCCTTTCTGGCAGACGCCGTCGCCCCTTCAACGACCTTAATCGTTGATTCTTCTGGCAGCATGAATGAGCATGCGTATCAAGAAACCGAAGTACGTTTATGGACTCCATCGTCCTACAAGAGAGCGTATACAGGATACAATTCAACGTTTGCCTATTACGGATTTTTCGACTCCAAATCTTTTTACTCCTACAACAGCACTGGCGGATACTTCTATTCTGATGCGAGCGGATCATGGAGCGGCAATTTTCTGAATTGGACATCCATGCACAGGACTGACGTTGTCAGAAAGGTTCTCACTGGGGGACCATATGACACCACATCAGGGACATACAAGGTTTCACGCACCGACGAAGGCAGCGAAAATCGAGGAATGTATCACGTATACAACGCTAACACACAAGAAATTGAAAACGGGAACAGCGCTTACTCGACACCGTATAAGCAAAACATCGCCCTTACTCAATCAAAAGACAATGACTATTTGACAGTATATAGCATTTCATCAGTAGACACATCCGTCTCTCCAAACAGATGGGTCAGAGGATCTGAACTTGGAAAATTCATACTGAAAGTAAAATCTGATAAACAGTATGGCATGCTCGATCGCTTTGGATATCGTATGCGACTGGCTCTTTTCCGCTACGACGACGACGACACGATGAACAACGGTGGATACCTTGTAAACCATATGACATCAGACCCGACACAAATTAACACGATAATTGACAACATCGATGAACTCAAGATGGACAGTTGGACGCCTCTAGCCGAAACATTCTACACAGTGTGCGGGTATATCCAGCAAGACGGAACAAAAAAAACATCAGGACCAAAATACGAAAACGATTCATACGATACAGGGATTGCCACAGCAAAAGATCCATTTTACTTCTCAGACTTGAAAAAAAATGTTCACTGCACGCAGCAAAACGTCATCCTCATTACAGACGGTGAGTCGACAAAAGACACGAACTTGCCATCTTTTTTAACGGATATATCCGCCGACAAAGCAGGTAACGACGGCCTGACTTATCCGGACGGAGGCAGCGGCTATCTCGAGAATGTCGCCTATTGGGCGCACACTACAGACCTGCGTTCCTCCGGCGCCGCGGCCCTGCAGGGCAATCAGACGGTCAATCTTTACACCGTGTTCGCTTTCGGCTCGGGCAGCCAGCTTCTCCAGGAAGCGGCCAAATGGGGCGGATTCATCGACAGGAACAACAACAATCTGCCGGAAACAAGCGAATACGACGCCAACGGCGACGGAGTGCCGGACAATTATTTCGAGGCGTCTTCAGGGACGGAACTGGAAAACGCCCTAATTGTCGCCTTCAGTAGCATCTTGAACCGGGTTTCCTCCGGTTCCGCAGCATCCGTCGTTTCCACGTCCCGAAAGGGAGAAGGACTCTTGTACCAGGCCGTGTTCTGGCCTGAACGTGTAGATTCCAACGGCAACCAGACCTCGTGGACCGGCGATGTGTACGCCTATTGGCTCGATGACGAAGGCATCATGCATGAGGACAACGGCGGGGCATCACCACAAAAACTTGCCGACGACGACAACAAAATCACCATCTGGTACGACCAGAACGTCACCCCCAAACGCTCGCGAGCCTGCTCCGGAGGCACCGTCGTCAACGGGACGTGCGTCGGCGGTGCCACAAAGGAACTTACAGCCGTCAAGCATGTCTGGTCCGCTTCCAAATGGCTGAACCAGAGTGGGCTCAATCCGACTGAACAGCGGTCCAGTTACAATTCAACGAGCACGGTTGACTTGGTACGCAGATACATAACGACATGGAAAGACGATGGCGACGGCAAGATCGAATCGGGCGAAATCGTCCCCTTCGACTCTGCCAACATTAATCTTTCCTACTGCAATTCAACCGTGGTAAATTGGATTCGTGGTCAGGAACAAACAGGCATGCGTTCCCGGGCAACATTCATAGACACGAATTATGACGGCGTTGACGACACTAACGCGATATGGCGCCTTGGCGACATCATAAACTCCTCGCCAACCGTTGTAGCCGCGCCCGCTGAAAACTACGATCTGTATTGGAACGACACCTCGTACGGTGAATTTTACCGGAAGTACAAGAACCGGAGGATCATGGTCTATTTCGGCGGCAACGACGGCATGATTCACGCCGTCAACAGCGGATTTTACAGCCCGGAAGACCGAGCGTATTTCAAGCACATGGCTACGGACGGCACATACAGCAATGCTCAGGGATTCGATCTCGGCACGGAAATGTGGGCATACGTGCCCTACAACCTCCTCCCCAACCTCCCATGCCTGACGAGCACCAAATACCAGCATCAGTACTATGTCGACCTCAAGCCGAGAGTATTTGACGCCCAGGTGTTTGCGGACGATGGCGACCACCCCAACGGATGGGGCACCCTCATGGCCTGCGGCTTCAATTTCGGGGGCGACGGACAGCAGGATCTGGCCAAGGATTCGAGATACTTCGGGTCGAGCTTCTTCATCTTCGACATCACCAACCCGGAAAAGGAACCCGTCCTGCTTGGCGAGTTCACCTTCGACGGCAACTACACCCTCGGCTACACCGTCAACCAGCCGACTCTTGTCGTGGTCAAGGACAGTTCCAAAGTCAAGCACTGGTACATGCTGTTCGCCACCGGCCCGCTGACCGCTGCAGGAACGAGCACTCAAAAGGCGCAGGTCATTGTCGTACCGATCGATCAGGTGATCGACACCAACAACAAACCCAAGTCGACGTTCCCTCTTCGTCTCGCGGACGACAAGACCAAGCCGAAGACGACCGCCATGGGTGTTCTGTCCCTGTCCGATTCGAACAGTGCCATGGGCACGGGTTTTGTTTCCGTGGACTACAATTTCGATTTCTTTGTCGACATGATGTATTACGGAACCGTCGTCACACCCAACAGTGGAGTGCTGACCGGTGGCATCCACAGGCTCAAGGTTGAAGGGGAACCTGACCCCAGCAAATGGGAACGCAAGGAAATGACCGACACTTCCGGCCCCATGACCGGAGCCCCCAATGTCGGCTTCAAGAACAAGGACATATGGGTCTACTTCGGCACCGGCAAATTCTGGGATGTTTCGGACAAGACTGATCTCCGTACGCAGTGGATGTACGGCATTCAGGAGCCAAAATTCACCAACAGCAACGCCTACAACTTCAGCACGATCCCGGCGGGCAATCTCATCGACGTGACCAAGATGCTGGTCAAGAACGACGGTCTTGGCACCCTCGTCTGCTCCGACGGATCAAGTTGCCTCCCGTCGGGGGTCACGACAGTGGAGGAATTGGCCCAGTACATTAAGAACTCAAACAGCATCGACGGTTGGAAACGGGCCATGACCAACACCGGAGAACGAGTCATCGGCCAGCCGACTCTCTTCGGCGGCCTGACCAACTTCACCACGTTCACCCCTTCCAGCGACTACTGTACGGCCGAGGGGTCGAGCAAACTCTATGCCCTCTATTATCTGACAGGAACTGCCTGGAAGGAGGACGTCTTTGGGGACAGTACCGGCGAGTACGTACCTTTTGTTGTGGACCTGGGCCAGGGCATGGGCGTTTCGCCCAGCCTGCACCTCGGAAGCGAGGAAGGCGTCCGCGCCTTTGTGCAGACCAGCACAGGGACGATCATCGAAATCCACCAACCAAACCTTCCCATCCCGAACGTCAAGTCCGGCAGGGGCGGATGGCACACCATAGAAACCCAATGACGCACCACCAGTGCAGCAAAAAGGCCGCTTGCCCCCGGAAGCGGCCTTTTTGTCGTCTGGATCCCTAGCCCTCGCCGGTTTGACTTTCCCCGTACCGCCCTCTAACAGACGGTCACCCAAGGAGTTCCCATGCTGCCGAAATTCCTCGACCGTCTGACGCCCCGCGTCTATCCACGCACCCGCCTGCTGACCGCAGCCCTGGTCTGGTCTGCGGTTGGTTTCTTGCTGACCGCCAAAGGCCTGTGGATTTCCCGCCAGGAGCCGGCCCACCTGTTCCTGGTCGCCATTGCGGCCGGCTTGGGAATGGGATTGGTCAAAAGCAGACTTGTCTTTGACAAGGTTGCGCGGAAAATCATCCTCAACATCGAAAAAAAGCCCAGGCCGGTCTGTCTCGGCGGCCTCTTTTCCGTCCGAAACTGGGCGCTCATTCTCGTCATGTCTTTTTTTGGACGGACTCTGGGTGCCATTTCGATGAACACATCGTTGAAAACCGGAATCTATGTCATGGTCGGCAGCGGCCTGGCGCTCTCCAGCCTTCTCATGTGGAAAGCCTGGAAAAAGCCCCTCCCCTTTCCGCTCTAGCCTCTCGGCAGCTCGGCGCCCTTCATCCCGCGGGCCACAAGCATCGTTTCGATCTCGTCCACGTGACAGCCCACATCAGTCACCCCATGGGCGTCGTCCCCATACGCAGCAGCAATATCCATGGCGGCAGCCGCATCAAGAATGAGACGGCAAACGTACGGCTCGGTCTGCCCCTTCATAAGCGCCCGCGCGTTGACATCCAGTATCGCCCCCATATCCCGCACGCATTCCAGATTGCGCTCCACGCGCCGCCAAATATCCGGTCCAGCCAACGTTTCGGGATAATTCGGGTCGTGAAGACGGATCAGATCGAAATGGCCGACCAACTCGGGTCCGAGTTCCTGCATCATTGCGAGCTGCGCGTCGAAATAGGCCGCATACATAGAGACTATCCCGCCTGACTTCATCGCAATGCGCTCATAGTCCGCTTTCGAAAAATCAAAACATCCACCACCCACATGGTGAACCGAGCCCACCACATAATCCAGCGCGAACCGTTCACGCAGCTCCGCAACCCACGGACCGCATCCCGGATACCACTCGCTCTCCATCCCCACCAATATACGCATCCGCCCGGCGTATTCCCGCTCCAGCCGTCTGGCCTCGGCCACATACTGCCCAAACCGCTCCTGCATCCACACCGCCGTCCTGCCCAACTCAACCTCGTCGGGATAGAGCCACGCATCGCTCAGCGGTGACATGTGCTCCGTAAGCCCCACGCATTCAAACCCCGCGGCGTGGTAGGCCGCGACGATTTCCGCCAGGCTGTCTCGGGCGTGGTCGCAGAACTGGCCGCTGTGGCCGCCGTGGAGGCTGATGCGTTTCATGCGGGCCGTCCCGTGCGCTCTGCCAGCTCTCCGGCGGTTTTGGTGATGGCGGAACTCAGGACCTCCGCACCCTCTGCCGTGATCAGCACGTCGTCCTCGATGCGGATGCCGCCGAAGTCCAGATATGGTTCCAGAGCGTCGTAGTTGATGAACTGCGCATGTCGGCCCTGTTCGCGCCACAGGCGGATCAGGTCCGGGATAAAGTAGATGCCAGGCTCTACGGTCACAACGAAGCCCGAACGCAGTCTGCGGGCCATGCGCAGGCCGGACAGGCCGAACTGGCCGCTGCGGTTGAACTCCTGATCGTAGCCCACGTTGTCCTCGCCCAGGCTCTCCATGTCGTGCACGTCGAGGCCGAGCATGTGGCCCAGGCCGTGCGGGCAGAAGAGCGCGTGGGCTCCGGCGGCCACGGCTACGTCCGGGTTGCCGCGCATGAGTCCCAGGACCGAGAGGCCCTCGACCATGACCCTGGCCGCTGCCAGATGGCAGTCCAGGAAGGGGATGCCGGGGGCCATGCAGGCGATGCCCACGGCCTGGGCGTGGAGTACGATCTCGTAGATGTCGCGCTGCCGCGGCGTGAACGCACCGCCCACGGGCAGGGTGCGCGTGATGTCCGAGGCGTAGCCAAGCGGCGAGCAGACCCCGGAATCCACAAGCAACAGGTCCCCCTGCCGCAAAATCTGATCATGGGTGTGGTTGTGCAGGACTTCTCCCCGCCGGGAAAGGATCATGGGAAAGGCCTCCCGGCTCCCCCGCGACAGGATCAGGCCCTGCAGGCGTCCGTAGAGTTCCATTTCCGACACGCCGGGACGGCAGCAGGCCATGAGTTCGGCGTACATGTCGGCCGAAACGGCCACGGCCTGGCGGATTTCCTTGACCTCCGCCTCGTCCTTCAGGCTGCGCAACTCCACCACAGCCTTGATGAGCCTTTGCGAGAATCCCGTCTCGATTTCATCGGGGGTCCTGCCGAGAAATCCCGCCAGCCGCAGCACTCCATCGCCCTGGTACGGCGGGAGATAGTGCACCTCGCGGCCGTCCCCGACCGCTTTCCGGCAAAGCTCCTTCAAACCGGCCGCGCTTCCGTGCCGTGAGATACCGGTTCTTTCCGCCAATTCCCCCAGTGACGGCGCAGGGCCGCTCCAGATGGTGTGCATGAGGTCCGGCTCGGGCCCGCACAGCACCTCCTCGCCGCTCTCGCAGTCGAGCCACAGGCAGAGGCCGGGCGTATCCAGGCCGGTGAAATACAGAAAAGAGCCGTCTTGGCGGAATGGATATTCATTGGCCCGGTAATTCATGCCCAGCAGATCGTTGCCGGGGAGCACAATGACGCCCTTCCCGACGGAGCGCATCGCTTGCGCGCGCCTCGCCGCATATATCGTCGCATCGAACATTGAAGCCTCCGTGATGGGATCATGGCCGCCGGGCCGGACCTTTTCCGCGTCCGCCGACCGCCCGGAAAAGCCGGTTCGGCCCAAGGCCAGGCCCGTTCTCCTTGCCTTGGGCAACCGGCGTGATTACTCTGTGAAACGTAGCGGGATGCCCCCGAAACAGCAAGATTTCCCCACTTCACACCAAGGACGTTCCATGCACTGGGTTCTCCTGGCCAACGGCCCCCTCGACCTCTCCCACAACATCCGCACCCTGATCGCCACGGCCGACCGCGTCGTCGGTGTGGACGGGGGCAGCCGCCACCTTGCGCCGCTGTCCATCATCCCCCACTTGGCCGTAGGGGACATGGACTCCATTCCGGAGGACCTCCTCGCCAGCTACCGGGACGCTGGGGTCGAGATGGACCTTCACCCGCCGAAAAAGGACGCCACGGACCTGGAGCTGGCCCTGGAACTGGCCCTGGAGCGCGGCGCGACGCGCATCTCCATCCTGGGCGGAACCGGCGGGCGCCTGGACCATACCCTGGGCAACCTCTTCCTGCTGTCGCGCTGCCTGCCCGCAGGCGTCCCGGCCTGCGTCATGGACGAGGGCCAGTGCGTGCACCTCACGGACCAGCCCCTGACCCTGACCGGGAGCGTCGGCGACACCCTGTCCCTGCTCCCGGCTACGGCCGAAGTCCACGGCGTGACGCTCTCCGGCCTGGAATACCCGCTCCGCGACGCCACCCTGACCTTCGGCACCAGCTGGGGCATGAGCAACGTCTTCACCGAAACCACCGCCAGCGTGGCCCTGCGCTCGGGGCGGCTCTTCGTTTTTCACCTTTTCAGATCCTGACAGGCCGCCCAAAAAGTTGTGTGCGTCAAGTTCAGCAAATGTTCACGGCATGAGGGGTTAGCTCAAGCCGTTTGCGACCGAGAATCGGCCCGCCAGAACTCATCCGAGGTCGCGAACGCACAAAGCATACAGATCCGACAGTTGCCGCTCCAACTCCCCTCCTGCCAAGGAGGGGTGCCCGAAGGGCGGGGTGGTTGCCTCTTGCTCTGACCTGACCTGGCGGTTCAGGCGGAATACCCCCTCCCCCTTCGGGTACTCCCCCTTGGCAGGGGGAGAATCAAGACAGTTCTTTCCGCGCACTCGCTTTCGGCATTCATTTCAATGTTTGCACCTCACGTTCAGCAAATTTTCAGTTGTGTGCGTCACGTTCAGCAAATTTTCCACGGCATGATGGGTAACCTCAAGCCGTTTGCGACCGAGAATCGGCCCGCCAAAACTCATCCGAGGTCGCGAACGCACAAAGCATGCAGATCCGACAGCTGCTGCTCCAACTCCCCTCCTGCCAAGGAGGGGTGCCCGAAGGGCGGGGTGATTGCCTCTTGCTCTGACCTGACCTGGCGGTTCAGGCGGAATACCCCCTCCCCCTTCGGGTACTCCCCCTTGGCAGGGGGAGAATCAAGACAGTTCTTTCCGCGCACTCGCTTTCGGCATTCATTTCAATGTTTGCACCTCACGTTCAGCAAATTTTCAGTTGTGTGCGTCACGTTCAGCAAATTTTCCACGGCATGATGGGTAACCTCAAGCCGTTTGCGACCGAGAATCGGCCCGCCAAAACTCATCCGAGGTCGCGAACGCACAAAGCATGCAGATCCGACAGCTGCTGCTCCAACTCCCCTCCTGCCAAGGAGGGGTGCCCGAAGGGCGGGGTGGTTGCTTCTTGCTCTGACCTGACCTGGCGGTCCAGGCGGAATACCCCCTCCCCCTTCGGGCACCCCCCCTTGGCAGGGGGAGAATCAAGACAGTTCTTTCCGCGCACTCGCTTTCGGCATGCATTCACTTCAATGTTTGTGCCTCACGTTCAGCAAATTTTCCACGGCATGATGGGTCAGCTCAATCCGTTTGCGACCGAGAATCGGCCCGCCAAAACTCATCCGAGGTCGCGAACACACAAAGCATACAGATCCGACAGTTGCCGCTCCAACTCCCCTCCTGCCAAGGAGGGGTGCCCGAAGGGCGGGGTGGTTGCTTCTTGCTTTGACCTGACATGTCGGTCCAGGCGGAATACCCCCTCCCCCTTCGGGTACTCCCCCTTGGCAGGGGGAGAATCAAGACAGTTCTTGCCGCGCAGTCTCTTTCGGCATGCAAAAAAACGGCGCAGGAAGCCGGAACATTGGGGCGGACACGGACCGTCACGGCCCGCGGGAATTTCGGCGTGCGCGGGCGCAAAAAAAGGCTTCGTGCATGAAAATGCAGAAGCCTATTTCACAGTGGGTGCGGCCTCTCGCCGCACTCTTCAGAGCGAACTGTCCAGCACCAGATTGTCCCGGTGCACGACCTCCTGATGAGGGCACGGGCCCAGGACCTTCTCGATCTCCGCGCTGCTCAAACCCTGGATCTTGCGCAGCTCCGCGGCCTTGAAGTTCGTCAGGCCCACGCCGACGGTGGCGCCGTCCAGGCCGGCGATGCGCACCAGCGCGCCCATGCCGAAGTTGCCCTCCACATCCTTCACCCCGGCGGCCAGCAGGCTTTTGCCCTTGGACGTCAGGGCGCGGGCGGCACCGTCGTCCACCACGATGGTCCCGGCCGGGTCCAGATGGTAGGCCAGCCAGAACTTGCGGCCCGAGAGCATCTTCTGGGTCGGCGCGACCCACGTGCCGAGCTCCTCCAGGTTGAAGACGCGCTCCAGCACGAACTTCTCCTTTCCCGAGACGATGAGGGTCGGCACGCCGATGCTGGCCGCGCGGCGGGCGG
Organism: Desulfomicrobium salsuginis; assembly: GCF_054657795.1. NCBI lineage: Bacteria > Pseudomonadati > Thermodesulfobacteriota > Desulfovibrionia > Desulfovibrionales > Desulfomicrobiaceae > Desulfomicrobium > Desulfomicrobium salsuginis. Next base: position 805,739 of record NZ_BAAHYA010000001.1, read on the forward strand.
CCATGAGCTTGCTGAGCATCCCGCCCGTCCCGGCCCCGGTCTTGCCCCGGCACATGGACTGCAGGTTCAGCTCGGCGATGTTCTCGACGCAGGGCACGAAGGCCGCTTCGGGGTTTTCCAGGGGGTTGTCATCGAAAACGCCGTCGGCCGAGGTCAGGTTGACGATGACGTCAGCGCCGACGAGGTTGGCGACCATGGAGGACAGGGCGTCGTTGTCGCCGAACTTAAGCTCCTGCACGGCCACGGTGTCGTTTTCGTTGACGATGGGGATGACCTTCCAGTCCAGCAGGCGCGTCATGGTGTTGCGGGCGTTCAGGAAGCGCTCGCGACTGCGCAGGTCGTCCTTGGTCAAGAGGACCTGGGCCGTGATCTTCTCGTAGCGGGCAAAGGCCTCGTCGTAGCTGTGCATGAGGCGGCTCTGGCCCACGGCCGAGGCCGCCTGCTTGTGCACCATGCACCCGGCGGCCCGGTCCGCTCCGAGCACGCAGCGGCCCGCGGCCACGGCGCCGGAGGTCACGAGGACGATCTCCAGGCCCCGGTCATGCAGGCCCGCGATCTGGTCGGCCAGTCGGTTGACCACCCGCTCGTCCAGGCCCTTGTCCGTGGTCAGCACGGCGCTGCCCACCTTGACGACCACGCGCCTGGCCTTCTCCAGAATCCTGCGGCGCTGGGCGCGCCAATCAGTCGACTGTTCCATCTTCGGTTTCGCCCCCGTCCTTCACGGTCGCGAGATGCAGCTCCCACATGGCCGCAAGCACCTCGTCAACGCCGATCTCATTCAACGCCGACATGAAGTACACCCGAAGGCCCAGACGGTCAAAGGCCGCCCGCACCTCGGCCAGACGCTCGGCATCGGCCAGGTCGATCTTGTTGATGACGCGCATCTGGGGCTTCTCGGCCAGCTCGGGGTCGAACTGTCGCAACTCGTCGTCGAGGATGTGAAAGCCGGCCAACGGGTCTTCGGGGTTCACGTCCTCGATGCTCAGGATGTGCACCAGGAAGCGCGAGCGCTCCACGTGCCGCAGGAAGGTGTGCCCCAGGCCCAGGCCCGTGTGCGCGCCCTCGATGAGGCCGGGGATGTCGGCAACGACCAGCTTGCGGTCGTTCTCGTCGATGACCACGCCCAGGTTGGGCGACAGGGTGGTGAAGGGGTAGGCCGCGATCTTGGGCCGGGCCGCGGAAATGCGCGAGATGAACGTGGACTTGCCCGCGTTGGGCAGGCCCAGCAGTCCGACATCCGCGAAAACCTTGAGCTCCAGGCGGATGTACTTCTCCACCCCGGGCTCGCCGGGCTGCGCGAAGCGCGGCACCTGCATGGTCGAGGACTTGAAGTGGGCGTTGCCCTTGCCGCCGCGCCCGCCTTCGGCCACGACGATCTCCTGGCCGTCCCTGGTCAAGTCGGCGATGAGGACTTCGCCGTCATCCGTCTCCTCGTAAACCTGGGTGCCCACGGGCACCTCGATGACCTTGTCCACCCCGGCCCGGCCATAGCACAGCCGCCCGGACCCGGGACGGCCGCTTTCGGCCTCCTGGATGGGCGCGTGGCGATAGTCGTAGAGGGTCAGCAGGTTGCCCACGGCGCGGAACACGACGTCGCCGCCCTTGCCCCCGTCCCCGCCGTCGGGGCCCCCGCGGGGCACGTACTTCTCGCGGCGGAACGACACGCAGCCCTGGCCGCCGCTGCCGGAACGGATGATGATCTTGGCCTCGTCAACGAATCTCATGTGATCTCCAAGCCCGGGATCGACCCGGACAGCAAAAAAAGCCGCCCAAGAGCACCCTCTTGAAGCGGCTTGAAAAATCGTCGCAGCGACAATGTCTAGACGGCGGGAACGATATTGACCCTGGTCCGGACCTTGTTCTTGCGGGTGTATTTTTCAAATTTCACGACCCCGTCAATCAGGGCGAACAGCGTAAAATCCTTGCCAACACCGACGTTGACGCCGGGATGGACCTTGGTGCCGTGCTGACGCACGAGGATGTTGCCCGCCAGGACAGCCTGGCCACCGAACTTTTTCACGCCGAGCCGCTGACCGGCACTGTCGCGTCCGTTGCGTGAACTACCACCTGCTTTTTTATGAGCCATGTTTTCCTCCCGACGACACTAGGCCTGAATGGACTTCACCTTCAGGGTGGTGAAATCCTGACGGTGGCCCTGTGTTCTACGATAATCCTTGCGGCGTTTCTTCTTGAAAATGATGATCTTCTTGTCACGACCGTGCTCAACCACCTCGCACGTCACGGCAGCGCCGTCGACGAAGGGCTGGCCGATCTTCACGTCGGCGCCGGTCCCGACCAGCAGGATCTTGTCCAGAGTGATCTCCGAACCGGCCTGCGCATCAAGCTTGGCGACCTTCAGGCTGCGGCCTTCTTCTACACGGAACTGCTTTCCGCCAGTTTCTACGATTGCAAACATCTTGCGACCTCCAAAATATTGAACGACGTGGCTACCTTTTCCGAGGAACCCCGTCAAGACTTTCATCACGTTACAAGGCCGCCCGGAGCAGAGCAGCCGTCGAGAGGGAGGATGCACATAAAACGAAACCAAAGAGGCCGTCAACCGAAATCTGCCAAAAGCCTCACGCGCACCACTTCGCCAGCGTTTCCCGCAGGTCCTTCAGGCTGTAGGGCTTGGGCAGATGCCCGTCCATGCCCGCCTCCCGGCTTTTCTGCTGGTCCGACTCCAGGACGTGGGCCGTAAGGGCGATGATGGGCACCTCCAGGCCCATGGCCCGGATGGTCCGCGTGGCGTCAAGCCCGTCCAGGACCGGCATCTGGATATCCATAAGAATGATGTCGAAGCTCTGGCCCCCGGCCAGCGCGTCCACGGCCTCCTGCCCGTTCTCGGCCATGGTCACACGCGTCACGCCGAGGGTGCCGAGCATCTTCTTGAGCAGCCCGCGGTTGAAGGCGTTGTCCTCCACGGCCAGCACCCGGACTTCGGCGTAGGCCCCGTCCCCGGCCGCATCCTGTGGCAGGCCCTGCACGCGCGGCATGACGATGGCGGGCACGTCCAAAGGCAGGACAAAGGAGAAGGTGCTGCCCTGACCGGGGAGGCTGTGCACGGAGATGCCGGCGCCGCCCAGCAGACGAACCAGATTGTTGGCGATGGTCAGCCCCAGCCCTGTCCCGCCGTACTGCCGGGTCAGGGAGCCGTCGACCTGTTCGAAGGACGTGAAGATGTCCTTCTGGCGGTCGGCCGAAATGCCGATGCCCGTGTCGCGCACGAAAAAGTGCACGCTGGCCCGGCCGCCGCGCACCGATTCGGCGCTGACCGTGATCTCCACGCTGCCCGTCTCGGTGAACTTGACGGCGTTGCCGACGAGGTTGACCAGGACCTGCACGAGCCGCCCCTGGTCCGTGCGCACGGTCGCGGGCAGCCCCGTCGTGGTCAGCCGCAGCTCCAGGCCCTTCTGATGGGCCTGTTCGCCGAACATGGTCCGCAGGCGTTCGAGCATGGCCCCGAGGTCCACGTCCTCGGGCACGATGCGCATCATACCGGCCTCGATCTTGGAGAAGTCGAGGATGTCGTTGATGATGACCAGCAGGCTTTCGGCGCAGACCCGGATACTCTGCACGCACTCGGCCTGCCCCGGGTCCAGGGCGGTGTGGGAGAGCAACTCGCCGTGGCCGACGATGGCGTTCATGGGCGTGCGGATCTCGTGGCTCATGTTGGCCAGGAACATGCTCTTGGCCTGGGAGGCGGCCTCGGCCCTGCGCCGGGCGTCGACGATCTCCGTGACCTCGATGACGCTGACGATCATGCCGCCGAAGGCGTCCTTGCCCAGCACGGGCTGCATCCGCACCACCAGGGCCATGTCGCGGAAGGATTCGAGCTGGATCTCGCGCAGGCGGGTTCGCGGATCATGCCTGAGATTGCGCAGGCCTTCGTCGATCTCGTCCCCGAGAACGCCTCCGGGGAAAAGGTTCCAGACCTTGGCCCCGAGCAGCCGCTGCCTGTCCAGGCCGAGGATGCGGCTGAGGCTCGCGTTGACCTCGATCACCGACCCATCCTCGTCGCTCAGGGCCACGCCTTCGTCGATGCCGGCCAGCAGGGATTCCAGGCGCGACTTCTCCTGCAACAGAGCGGTTTCGGCCTGCTTGCGCTGGGTCACGTCCATGAAGACCTCGAGGATGAGCGTCTCGCCCTTGAGGATGACGGGGATGGAACTCTTGATGACATCGAGGGTCCGGCCCTGCATGGCGTGCATGCGCACCTCGTGCTCGAACTCGACCCTGGGCCCGTGTTCGGATGCCTCCGACTCCTCACAGAACATGTCCCAAGGGATGCGGCGCTCGAAGAACCAGCCGGGCTCGATGTCGAGGAGGTTGGTGGCGGCGAGGTTCACGCGGCGGATGGTGCGGTCCTGGCCAAGGATGGCGATGCCCACGGGCAGGGCCTCCAGAATCCGCTCCATGCCGGCGTTGGCCTCGACCACGGACTCGGCGTCCCGCACCCGCTCCTCCAGAAGCCCGCCCACTGCGGCCATGCTGCGCAGGCACAGTCCGCTCATGACCGCCAGCAACAGCGCCCCCAGCGCGAGGCGGCCCACCAGCGCGCGGTTGGCCCGCGTCTGATGGTCGTCGATGTGTCCCGAGATGCTCTCGACAATACGCTGCGCAACGGCCTGCGCCGTCGCATCGGCCTGAATGAAAAGGCTCTCCACCCGCACCGCCGTCGCCGGGTCGAACGTTCCCGACGTTGCAGTTCTCGCCGTCAGATTCGTGCTCGCGTCCAGAATCCCCTGGACCATGGGCACGAGAGGCGCCGCCGTTGCCAGGAACTCGGGGGGCATGGGTTCAGGCAGGGAAATGGGGACGGCCCCGGCGGTCTCCCCTTTCACGCGCAGCTCCCCGCCCTGGTGCATCAGGACCAGCAGTCCCTTGGCCCGCAAGAGCCGCCTGTCCGCCTCGGCCGAAAGGCCCTTGGTCACGGAGGGGTCACTCTCCCCGGGCAGCCTGGAAAGGGCCAGGCGGGCGGCCCCGAGGTCGAAACGCAGACTCTGCACCAGCTCCAGATGGCGCTGGTCAATACGCAGCTGCTGCTGGTGCTCGTCGATGCTCAAAAAACGGTACACCTCGATGCTCATCAGCGCGACGGTCCCTGCCACCAGGCAGACCAGCATGACCAGCAGGCGCTTCTGATCGGGATGCCTCCAGCGGAGGGCGAGAGCGCTCTTCATAGGGCCCTGGCCAGGACGAAGACATCCACCTTCGCGGCGCCGGCCTCGAGACAGGCGCGGGCGCAGGCCGTCATTGTGGCCCCGGTGGTCATGACGTCGTCGACGATGAGGACATGCCGGCCCCGCACTTCGGGAGAGGCGGCGAAGGCTCCGGCGACGTTGCCGCGGCGGGCGGCGCGCCCCAGGCTCGACTGGGTGCGCGTCTCACGGGTCTTGACCAGGGCGTGCGTCAGCGGCCGCAGGGCCATGACCCGGCCCAGCATCCGGGCCAGCTCCGCGCTCTGGTTGAATCCGCGGCGCAGCACATGACCCGGCAGCATGGGCACGGGGACGATCACGTCCGGCCGGCCCAGCCCCCGCAACTCCCAGGCCTGGCGGGTCAGAAAGGACAGCAGGCGGCCCAGGCCGAGCTCGTGGCCGAACTTGTGGCGGTGCACCAGTTCCTTGAGATGGCCGTCGTAGGGACCGTGAAAGGCCAGCCCGGACCAGGGCGGCGGGGACATGCGGCAGTCCAGGCAGCGGTAGACCGGCGAACCGGCATCGGCAAAGCAGGTGCCGCACAGCGGGCAGTGCCCGCCCCGGCGCGGCGCCAGTTCCGATGCGCATTCCGGGCACAGGGGATAGTCGCGCGGGTCGTCCAGCACCGCCGCGCAGAGCTGGCAACGTCGGCCCGCAAGGCAGACCAGGGCGTCCAGGCAGCGCCCGGCCGTGACCGCAAGGCCGCCTACCATCCGCTCCTCCCGGCCAGGGCGCGCACCGCCTGCATGGCCTCGTGGCATCTCGAGAACTCGCCGGCCTCGTCGATGCCGCGCAACAGGGCGGTTCCTTCCAGGCGGAAATCCAGGACATCCAGAAAATAGCGCAGGGTCGGCAGAATGCCGTCGAAAAGCTTCTCGCCGCGCGGGCGACCGGCGACGAGCACGGCATAGGCCGGACGCACGGCTCCCGCCGCGGCCAGCCCGGCCTGCCTGGCCAGGTACCGGGATTGGGCGCGGTCGATCCAGGCCTTGGCCTGGCTCGGGAGATGATAGAAATAGACGGGCGCGGTCAGGACGAGCCCTGAAGCCTGATCAAGCCGCGTGAAGAGGTCATCCGCCGCGTCCTCGCCGCTCATGCGGCAGACGCCTGCGGCGGCGCAGGCGCCGCAGCCCGTGCAGGGCTCCACATGGTGGTCCCGCAGGCGCAGGGCATGGCTTTCGCCATGCAGGCAGCGCGCGAAAAGGTCCGCGGCCTGATCGCTGTTGCCGCCCCCACGGGGGCTCAGGGACATGACGACGGGCTGTCTCATGGGCGGCGCTTGCGGACGAATTCCGCCCGCACGTATTCCCCGACCGGCTGCATGGTCAGGGTCCAGTCGGTTTCGACGTAGAGCGCGTTCTCAAGCTGGGGAACGACGCCCGGGCTGACCCAGAAAACCTGCCGGTCCGTCCGGCTGAAACGCAGATACCAACTGGCATCGGAACCCACGTGTCAGCACTTGTCCCGGAAATCGTGTTCACCTTCGGGAATCATGCGGTCCTCCCTAGCGGGTGAACTCGGTGAAAAAGGGGTTGTTGAGCCGTTCCTGCCGCACCGTGGTCTCGGGCCCGTGGCCGGGATAGATGACGGTGTCCTCGGGCAGGGTGAATATCTTGGTGCGCACGGAGCGCATGAGTTCCCGCTCGGAGCTGCCGGGAAAATCGGTGCGCCCCACGGAGCGATAGAAGATCAGGTCGCCGACGAAGACGGCCCTGATCGTCTCGAAGTAGAAGGACAGGCTGCCCGGGCTGTGGCCGGGGGTGGCCAAAACGCGGCACGTCGTGCCCAGGAGGGGCAGTTCGCCCTCCTCCAGGGGGGTGATCTCGAAGGCAGGCGTGCGGGGAAACCCCATCATGCCGCCCCCGCCGAGCTCCGTCTGCATGAGGTAGGCGTCCTTTGGATTGGCCATGACCGTCACGCCAGCGGCCGCCACCAGGTCGGCGTTGCCCTGGATGTGATCGAAGTGCAGGTGCGTGTTGAGCACGCTGTGAAGAACGAGCTTTCTGGAGGAAAGAAAGGACAGGATCTCGTCGGCGTCCCCGCCGGGGTCGATGACCACGGCCTCGTGGTCGGAGTGCAGGACATAGCAGTTGGTATCCAGAGGCCCCAGGGGCATGGCGGTCACGTGAAGCATCGATTCCTCCCTCGGAAATGGTGTCTTCCCGGGCTGTAGCCACCTTCGACCCAAAACACAATTCTCCTTTCTGGACAAGGGGTGCGGCATGAGGCAAAGGCTTCGGAAACACCCTGGGGTCAATCATGAACACGGCCAGTCCCATCTCTCCCCTGCGCCGGCAGGACATCGTCGAATACGAGCCTCTGCTCAAAAGCTCCTTCAAGGAACTCCTGTCCTTTTCCTCCTACAGCCTCATGTTCCCGGCCGTCAGTCCGGAGGAACTCGAGCCCGACGCCGAGCACCCCTACGGCAGGGCCGTACTGGAGGACGACCGTCTTCAGCTGCCCCTCATCCGCGGCGACAGGCTGCTGGCAATCTTCGAGGCCCGCGGGGTGGACGCCGCCAAGACGGCCCAGGCCCTGCCCTACCTGCCAGTCATGGCCTCCCTGTGCCTGGAGCAGATCGGGCTCAGGAAACTGGCCATCACCGACCCCCTGACGAGCCTCGCCAACCGCCACTGCCTGCACGGGGCGCTGATGCGTGAGATCTCGGGCATCCTCGGCTCCATCATGCCCGGCCCCGAGGCCGTGGCCGACGATTCCCTGCAGGGGCACAGCGCCTGCTTCGGGCTGATCATGATCGACCTGGACCGCTTCCGCCAGGTCAACGAGAGCTATGGGCACCTCTTCGGCGACCGCATCCTGAACCTCGCGGCCGAGGTGCTGCGCGACGCCTGCCCCAAGCAGGCACTGGTCTGCCGCCTGGACGGCGACTCCTTCGGCGTGCTCTGGCCCCAGGCATCAAGGTCCAAGCTGCGCGATCTGGCGTCGAACCTCGGCATCGAGATGTCCAAGGTCACGGCCCGCTTCGCCCCCTTGCGCGAGGACGTGTCCGTGTCGGCCAGCATCGGCTTCGTCAACTATCCCCAGGACCTTCAGGGCGCGCAGTTCCAGAAGGCCCCGGCCGAACAGGCCTGGCTGGTGCTGGAGAAAGCCGAAAAGGCCCTGAACACGGCCAAGGCCTGCGGCCGTGGGCAGGTCTACTCCTTCAACCAGATCCTGGCCCAGGGCGGCGTCGTGCTCGAGGTCATGCCCATGAACCGGCTGATCATCAACCTCGGCCGCAGCGTGGACGCCCACGAGGGCCAGCGCTTCCTGGTCTGGTCGCGCAAGTTCAACGGCCGCGAGACCATCGTCGGCGCCAGTGGGGACGTGGTCTTCGGGCACTACCCGCCCATGTACAAGGCCGAGGTCTCCCTGGTGGAGGTCCAGGACGAGATGGCCATCGCCGAGATCCTGGTCCAGAATGACCCGGACTGGGTGGTGGAGAAAGGGGACAAGCTGACGCTCCTGGACGAGCATTCGGGTCTGATGGAGCAGCGCGAAGCCCAGCCCGGCGCCCGCTCGCCGCAAAAGGACCTGCTGACCGGCCTCTACCCCTACCGCGATTTCCTGCAGACGTGGCAGACCGCGCGCAGCCAGTCCAAGACCTTCTCCGTGCTGCTCATGCGCCTGGAGTCGCCCCACTCCGAACGCACGCCCATGGACCAGATGAAGGAGGAACAGTTCTTTCAGGCACTGACCAACCGCGCCGAAACCCTGTTCGGCCCGTCGGCCCTGGGCGGCCGCTACAGCATGAACTGCGTCGTCTACCACGTGCCGGACATGGAGCCGTCCGAATGCGCGCGGGCGGTGCGCGAACTCTTCGAGGACGACCGCTTCGCCGGGCTGGACAAGTCCGTAGGCATCGCGGGCTACCCCTTCCTGGACTTCACCCGCTCGGACATCCTGGACAACGCCCGCAAGGCCATGGACCACGCCGCGCTGCTGCAGGACGAAAAAATCGCCTGCTTCGATTCCATCTCCCTGAACATCAGCGCCGACCGGCTCTTCGCCCAGGGCGAAGTCTACGACGCCATCGCCGAGTACAAGAAGGCCCTCACGGCCGACGAAGGCAACCTCCTGGCCCGCAACTCCCTCGGCGTCTGCTACGCCCGCCTGAACAAGTACAACTCGGCCAGGGCCATCTTCCAGGATCTCGCGGCGAGCCACCCGGACCAGATCATGCCCCTCTACAATTTCGGCTGCGCCTGCCTCAAGGACGGCGACCCCGAAGCGGCGCGGCAGGCCTTCGAACAGGTTCTGGCCGTGAAGCCCGACCACATCTACGCCCTCATCCGCCTGGGCCTCATGGCCGAGGAGGAAGGGGATTTCGAACGGGCCTGGGCCCTCTACGAGCAGGTCGGGGCCGCACCCGCAGGCGACGGGCAAACGCCGGCGAGCAGCCTGGCCCACCGCTACCTGGCCCGTCTGGCCTTCCGCCGCGACGACCGCGACACGGCTCGCGAACTGCTCCACCAGGCCATCACTTCCAACCCCCAGGACGCCCACTCCTTCCACCTGCTGGCCAAGATTTACCTGGAGCGCGGGGACGACCCGGAGATCGCCGAATCCCTGGCCCGCCAGAGCGTACACCTCAAGCCCGACGCGCCGGCCTTCTGGGAAGTCCTCATCTCGGCCCTGGAGCAGCAGGGCAAGGCCGAGGAAGCCGGACAGACAAAAATTCGCGCCGCGGCCCAAACCGGTTGACAGCGCATCCCTCTTTGCCCTAAAGGGGCTTCTCACGAGCGATCCCCGGTAGCTCAGTTGGCAGAGCAGGTGGCTGTTAACCACCCTGTCGGCAGTTCAAATCTGTCCCGGGGAGCCAGAATTTCCAAGGCCCTTCACATCGAAGGGCCTTTTCTTTTTCCCGACGGCCTGCGGTATCCCCAATCTTCGACACCTCTCGACGCCAAGGCGCAGGTCTTCGGCCGGGTGCCGTCCGTGCGGCGTCGGCTGTCCGACTGCGCCAGGCATCGTCGGGAGAACCGTTGCCCTCGCCCGAAGCGCGGTTTCCGGTCGTGCACGCAACGGTTATCCCCTACGAGGCCGGCAAAGGAGTTCCGACGCCGCACGGACGGCACCCGGCCGAAGACCCCTCCGAGCCGCCTCCCCCCAATCTGCATTCTCCTCTTGCCTTTTCCCCTCCGACCAGTCCAAAATAAATTTTATGAACCCTCCCACCAGCAAGAAGCCCCGACCAGCCTCCCGCCCGTCCGACCACGGCCGCATCGTGGCCGAGCCGTCCTCGTGTCTGGACACGCTGCAGCTCGAACGCCTGGAACGGGAGTTCAGGACATGGGCCGACGGAACGCCGCGCGCAGACGTGGCCCTGTCCCGCAGGCGCATCCTGCTCATCTTCCTGCTCATCCGCCATACCGGGGCCAAACTGCACGAGGTGCTGACGCTGAACCCAGTCCGCGACGTCGATCACGGGGCCCTGACCGTTGCCTTCGGCCGCGACGCCCAGGACGCCGAGGCGCGGACGGTGCCGCTGGCCGAAAACGTGTCGCGGGAAATCAGGGCGCTGCTGGACGACGAGGCCTTCCTTCGCAGCGCGGGGCAGACCCTCAGCGTGGACCCTGCCTTCGTGCGCCGCAAATTCTACGAACGCGCCCAGGCCTGCGGTTTCCCCAAGCAAATGGGCAGCCCGGAGGCCATCCGCAAGTCCCGCGGGGTTGAGCTGATGCAGTCCAACATGCCTCTGCCGGCGGTACAGAAGTACTTGGGGCACTCCACCCCCAATCTGACGTCTTCCTACGTATCGTTCTCCGAAGAGGACATCCGGGCCGTGACCTCCACATTCCTGCAGCGCGAAAGCGCGCGCAAGACCAGCGCCCGCAACGCCTTCTTCGGCCGGGTCGACCGCATCCTGCCGGCCGACCTGCAGGCCGTGGTGGAGCTGGTCACCCCCGGCGGACACACGCTTTCGTCCATCATCACCCTGGACAGCCTGAAGCGCATGGGCCTCAAGGCGGGCCGTCTGGCGACCATCGAGGTCAAGGCGCCCTGGGTGCATCTGTACCGATCCGAAGCGGAGCCCCTCTGCTCGGCCGAAAACCGATTCCTCGGCCGCATCGTCCGCATGACCCGCGGACGGATCAACACCGAGTGCGTGCTGAGCATCGATCCGGAAACGGAACTGTGCTCCATCGCGACGAACCGGAGCCTGGACCGGCTCGGGCTGTGCGAAGGAGCGGCGGCCTGGGCCGTGTTCGGCGCGTATTCCACCATCCTGCGCGTCGACTAGAATCTTCGGTCCGCATACGGACAGGCGCGCACCTGCCGCGGCATGGACTTCGGGCCCCGATGGCGTATGATGCTGTCGAATTCAGCCGAGGAGGACGACATGTGCAAGCGAATTCCAGGAATAGGCGTTCTTAATTTGGTAGCGCTGGCCATCGTGGCCGTGTTGGCCGGATGCGCGGGCAACCGTTTTGCGGACCTTTACCAGCCCGGCGACGCGGAGGTTGCCCTGTGGGGCTCCGAAACCATCCCCGTCGAACCCGGTTGGCGCTATATCGGTGCGGAACAGTTCAACGTCAGGGGCGAAACCAGGGACACGTCCCTGCCGCCCATCGATCTGATCCAGACTCTGGTTTTTGTGCGGGAGGGAGAGGGGCCGGCCTCGATCCTGCTGCTGTCGCGGGTCGTCAAAACGGGCGATCTGGAGGTCTTCGTCTTTCTCGGCGGGTACAAGACCGAAGTGAACGGGCGAACATTCCGCGAAAGCCTGTACGGGCTCCCCTCGGAAACAACGGACCCCGAATATCGCCGCTATCTTGCAAAGGCTGCCGCCGCGGGAGTCGAGCTGGCGCCGATCTATCAGGTGAAGGTTTTGGACAGGCTGCCGGTGGACACGGTCATGATACGCGCCATGGAACTGACTCCGGGCACGATCACATCGTCCTTGCCGCCCTACGGGAAACTTTATCCTCAGGAGCGTCTCGATCCGCTCTTTCGCGATTTCCGCTAAGCCGGCCGGAAATCAGCTGAGCAGGCCGAAAAGAAGGGGGCTTTCCCGGTTGACAGCCGAGCCCCCTTTCCCTAAAAGCGCCTTCTGGCCGACGTTCCCCGGTAGCTCAGTTGGCAGAGCAGGTGGCTGTTAACCACCCTGTCGGCAGTTCAAATCTGTCCCGGGGAGCCAGCAGATTTCCCGCCACAGGCGACAAAAAACCCCTTGAAATTCAAGGGGTTTTTTGTTTTCACGACCACCGCGCGAAACCGGCGCATGGCGCGGACCGCGTCCGGCGCCATGCGTCCGCCAGCCGCCCTACTTGCGGCCGGCCTGGGCCTTGCGGGCCTCCACGAAGTGCGCCGCGGCCAGGGCCGCGACACAGCCGTCGGCCGCAGCCAGGACGATCTGGTTGGCGTATTTCTGCCGCAGGTCGCCCACGGCGAAGATGCCGGGCAGACTCGTTTCGCACTTTTCGTCGGTGACGACGTATCCCGCGGCGTTCATCTTCACTCCGGCCGGCACGAGCATGTTGTTCGGCCTGAACCCGACGAAGATGAACACGCCGTCGGTGTCGATGTCGCGGGTTTCGCCGCTCTCGACGTGCTGGACGGTCACGCCGGTCACGCCCTGGTCGTTGCCGGCGATGTTCGTCAGCACGGAGCTCAGGACCAGGGTGATGCGAGGCTCGGCGAAGACGCGCTGCTGAAGGATGCGGCTGCCGCGGAACTCTTCCCGCCGGTGCACGAGATAGACCTTGTTGCAGATCTTGGAGAGATACAGGGCATCCTCCAGGGCCGTGTCGCCGCCGCCGACCACGACGACGGTCTTGCCGCGGAAGAAGAACCCGTCGCACGTCGCGCAATAAGACACGCCCTTACCGTACTGCTCCATCTCGCCAGGCACGCCCAGCTTGCGAGCCGAGCCGCCGGCGGCCAGAATCACGGCATGGGTGTCCAGCCGGGTGCCGTCGGCCAGCACCACCTCGTGGAAGTCAACGCCGGGCTCCACTCGGGCCACCTCATTCTCCCGAATCTCCAGATTATAGCGCTTGGCGTGGTTCAGGAACTTCTCGCACAGCTCGAAGCCCCCGACCTCCTCGATGCCGGGGTAGTTCTCCACGTCCTTGGTCAGGGCGACCTGCCCGCCGGGCATGCCCTTCTCGACCAGCACGGCGTTCATGGCCGCGCGCATGGCGTAAATGCCCGCCGAGAGACCAGCAGGCCCTCCGCCCACAATGACCAGATCGTACATGTTCTTTTCCAAGATATGCTCCTTATGGGCAGTCGCCCGTTCAATCCTTGTCCTTCGTGTTGTTCTCGTCCTTGCCGAACCGGACCATGCCTTCGGCCAGGCTCTTCAAGCGCTCGTCCGCCAGGGCGTAGATGCTGCCCTTGGGGTACGTGCCGTCCTTCCTGCGCGCACCGGCCTTCTTGCCGGTCAGAATCTCGATGCCCTGCTCAATGGTGTCCACGGACCAGATGTGGAACGTACCCCCGCGCACGGCGTCCACGACCTCGGGCTTGAGCATGAGGTCCTTGACGTTGGCCCTGGGGATGATGACGCCCTGCTCGCCGGTCAGTCCGCGCGCCTTGCAGCAGGCGAAGAACCCCTCGATCTTGTGGTTGACTCCGCCGATGGCCTGCACCTCGCCGTTCTGGTTGACGGAGCCCGTCACTGCGACGCCCTGCTTGATGGGCACGCCCGAGAGGCTCGACAGCAGGGCGTACATCTCCGTGGACGAGGCGCTGTCGCCGTCGACCCCGGAATAGCTCTGCTCGAAGGCGATGGACGCGCTCATGGCCAGGGGCTTGTCCTGGGCGAACATCTTGCGCAGGTAGCCGCCGAGGATGAGCACGCCCTTGTTGTGGGTGCTGCCCGACAGGTCGGCCTCGCGCTCGATGTTGATGATGCCGGCCTTGCCCATGGACGTGGCCACGGTGATGCGGCTGGGCTTGCCGAACATGATGTCACCCATGCTGTACACGGCCAGGCCGTTGATCTGGCCGACCTTGACGTCGTCCGTGTCGATCATGATGGACCCGCGGTCGATCATGTCCTGGATCTTTTCCTCGATAAGGCTGGAACGATGGATGCGGGCCTCGACGGCGCGGGCCACGTCGTCACCCATGACCGTGTCCCGGCCGTCCTGTTGGGCGAAATACTCGGCCTCCATGAGCAGGTCCGTCAGCTTGGGGAAGGTGGCGGCCATCTTCTCCTGCCGCCCGCCCATGCGCACGGCCTCCTCCACCAGGGCCGCCACGGCCGTGCGGTCGAAGGGGCGCAGGTCGTGTTCGGTGCAGCGGGCGCGGACGAAGCGGGCGAACTGGCTCACAGCCTCGCCGGTGTTGTCCATGGTCGTGTCGAAGTCCGCCCGGACCTTGAATATCTTGGGCACGTCATCGTCGTAGTGCTGCAGCAGATGGTACATGTACGTGTCGGCCAGGACGATGACCTTGATGTCCATCTCGATGGGCTCGGGCTTCATGGAAGAGGTGGTGAACAGATAGAAGGGGTCGTAGGTCTGGATCTCCATCTTGCGGCTCTTCAGGGCCCGCTTGAGGGACTGCCAGACGCCCGGTTCCATGATGGCGTCCAGGAGGTTCAGGACCAGATAGCCGCCGTTGGCGCGCACGAAGGAGCCGGCCTTGATGCGCGAGAAGTCCGTGCGCCAGACGCCGCTGCGGTCCACGATGCGCTCGATGCTGCCGAACAGGTTGCGGTAGGTCGGGTATTCCTCGATGATGACCGGCGGCCCCTGCTGCTCGGAGTTGTCCACCATCACGTTGACCGTGTACTGCTCGAAGGGGTCGCCCACGGGCATGTGCGGCGGCTGTTCCTGGGCGAAGAAGATGGCGATGTTCTCGACCATGTTGTCGACCATGTGCTGAAAGTACTCGTTCAGCTCCTCGCAGGCGAAATCCTCGCGCAAGGGGGCGATGAGGTCGTCGGCCAGGTTCGAGAACATGGCCTTGTCGGCCTGCCGGTTCTTCTCCTGAATTTCCTTCTGGAGCTGGCGGACCTGCAGGAAGATGGAGTCGATCTCGCTCTTGATCTCGGAATGCTTGGCCTTGATGCGCTCGAACTCGTCGCGGGGGAAGCGGCCCTTGTCGACCATCTGTTCGAGCTTGAGGATCGGGGTGGGTTCGCCGTCGACGACGGGCATGACCTCGGGCGGCTGGCCCTGGCGCCCCTGGAAGGTGACCAGGGCGAAGCCGGCCTCCTTGACCTGCTTTTCGAGATTCATGAAGAAGCTCGCGGTCTTCTTCTCGTAGGCCTCGTTGATTTCGTTCTTGCGGGCAAGATATTCAGGGCTTTCGAAGAGCTTCGGGACCTCCTTCCTCAGTTCGTCCACCAGTCCCTGCATGCTCTTCTTCAGACGCGCGCCCTGCCCCTGGCCCAGGCGCACCAGAATGGGGGCTTCGGGGTCCTTGAAATTGTTCAGGTAGCACAGGTCGCCGGGCACCTTCCCGCCCTCCACGGCCATGGCCAGGACCTTCTTCACGGCGTCCATGCGGCCGGAGCCCGGAGCACCCGTGACCAGAATGTTGTAGCCTGGACGGCGCACCCCGATACCGAAACGCAGGGCTTCCACGCCCCGGTCCTGGCCGAGGATCTCGTCCAGGGGCTCGAGTTCGTCCGTGGTGGCGAAAGGCAGGGTGGAGGTGTCGAGGGTCCACCGCAATTCCTCGGGAGTCAGTCGTAACGATTCACTCATGCCTACCTCGCTCGTTGTTGTGCTCGTTCGCCCGCGTCCGCACCGGCGTGCGGCCCGCGAGCCTGGGCAGGACGATCCTGAGCATCCCGCCCGCGTAGCTGGCGGTCACCTGGTCCGCGTCCACGGCCGAGGAGAGCCGCACGGAACTGGCGAACCCCTGCCGGGAAATGTACAGACTCCCCGCGTCCCGGTCCTCCTCCACCCTTTCGCCGGAAATGGACAGCCTGCTCCCGGACACCGAGACCTTGATGGAACGCGGGTCGAGGTTGGGAACAAGGGCCGTGACAACGATGGCGTCGCCTTCGTTGACCACGCGCACGTCCGGCTCGCAACGCAGCAGCCGAAGATCCAGGGGGCTGCAGAAATCCCGCACGAGGGAGTCGAAGAGCTCCTCCATGTCCTGCCGGAGCTTTCCGAGTTCCGTGCGGTGCCACAAATGCAGATCGGACATATCGCCTCCGCCGCAAAACGTGGAAACTGTCAGAGGCCGGAAAAAAAGGTCCCGAAGGAGATGTTTCCGGCGTCGCCAAGGCAATGAATATCACTCCGGGCGCCGCTGCGGTCAAGCCCGCGTTCGAGGTCGGCTCGCAGAGACGGCAGCCCGGCCTGACGCTGGGCGTGGTCGAAGTCGACGATGAGCAGGCGGACATGCGGGTGGACGTGCAGGGATGGTGGCAGGCGGTAGCGCCGGGAATGGCGGGTGTCGAGGGTGGCGCCGCGCTCCAGGAGACCGCTGACCCAGGCTGAGGCGGCCGCCTGGCCCGCGAGCCGGCGGTCCATTTCCCGCATCCGCCAGACGATGCCCCCGCGCCCCTTCAGGCGCAGGTCCCCGTCGGCGTAGCGCCGCAGCAGAAACAAAACGGCCACGCCCTGCGGCGACAGGGCCACGAGATCGACCCTGCCCACGTCAAGGGGGGCTTCAAGCGGGGCGTCAAGGGCCAGGACGCAGGCGTGGCGGAGGAAGAGGCGATCCAGGATGGCCTGGCGGCGGTCCACATGACGGCAGGCATGGCGGCGGACATGATCGTAGTGTTCGGCCAGTTCGGACAGGGTCTGGACCGAGCGGGCGCAGGCCACGCCGTCCCCGAGCACGGTCCGCCCTCCCGGATGGGTCAGCAGAAGGTGCCCTGGCTCGATACGGCATTGCGGCTCGCCGCCGCGCAGCCCGATCTCGGCGAAAACGTTCCCGCGCAGCCGCACCACGACCCCTGATGCGTCGATCCTGGGGACGGCCTCGGCATCAGCCTCGATCTTCGACCACCAGCCGCCCTCGTCGCGGCGGAGACGGTTGAGGGTCGAGCACAGTTCCCGCCAGGCGGATTCGCCAGGGCGGACGTGGGGACGGGTGGCCGCACCGGACGCGGGGATAAGGTCGTGGGGCATCATCGTGGTCTGTCTTCCTGGTGGCGGCGGGATCAGTGCCCGGCATGGCATTCGACTGCCTCGGGTCGAATCTCGGCCAGGACCATATCCCCGACGGTCAGACCCGCCGCCCTGAAATCAACAAGTGGCATCTGCACATCCAGGGGGCGCCCCAGATTGACGCTCAAGGCCACTGTGTCCCCTTCCAGACGAATCTTGGCCAAAGGGCCGCAGTTGAGCCCCGTCTCCAGGGTCCGCTGCAGGCGCACCCCTTCGGGGTCGATGGATATCCTGACCCTCCCCGGCTCACAGCCGTTGACGGGCACGCGAAAATTCTCTGCGATCCGGCACCATGCCTGTCCGTCCGTCACGTTCGTGATCCCGGCGTAAGAATTGGCGCGAGAACGGTGCACCAGCTTCCCGTCCTCCAGGAAGATGACGTGCGGGCACAGGGCCCAAGCCTGTGAGCGGTTGTGGGTGCAGAGCACGATGGTCGTGTCCCCTCTGTCGCGCAGCTCGGCCACAACCTGCTCGATGACGATTCGGTTCTGCGTGTCCACGCTGGCCGTGGGTTCGTCCAGCAGGAGCACTTTCGGGTTGTTGGCCAGGGCCCTGGCGATGGCCACGCGCTGGGTTTCGCCCCCGGATAGGCGTGGGGCATAGACCTCGGACAAGTGGGACAACCCCACCAGTTCCAGCGCCCCGTCCACCAGCCTGTTGCGCTCCGCCCTGGCCACTCCCCGGATGGCCAGGCCGTATCCCACATTCTCGCGCACGCTGCGGCTGAACATGACCGGGTGCTGTTCAACAAGAGCGACCTGGCGCCGCAGTGGACGCAAGCTGGATTCTTTCCAGAGCACTGGCTCGCCCTGAAAAAGGACCCGCCCCTCGTGAGGCGCGGTCAGAAAGGACAGTATCCCCAGGAGCGTCGACTTGCCGGCCCCGTTTGGCCCTTGCAGGGAATAGGCGAGTCCATGCTCGATCCCGAGCCGCGGCAGATCGAGCACGACCCGTCCGTCGTAGGCCATGCGCACGCCGTGGAGTTCGAAAAGGCTCATCGCTGCGTCCTCCCCTGCACGTACCCGAGCAGCACGTTGACCACAAGGCTGATGGTCAAAAGCACGATGCCCAGCCCCAGGGCCAGCACGAATTCGCCCTTGTCGTATTCCAGGGCCATGGCCGTGGTCATGGTCCGGGTGAAGCCCCTGGCGTTGCCGCCGAGCATCATGGAGATGCCGATCTCGGAGATGACCCTGCCGAACGCGGCCACGATGGCGGCCATGATGCTGAATCGCGCCTCGCGCAGGACCACCAGGGCCACCTGCCACGAGGACGCGCCCAGAGTCAGGGCCGTGCGCCGGTAGCGGTCGTCGATTCGACCGACGGCCGCGATGGTGAAGGCCACGATAATGGGCGTGATGAGAATGATCTGGCCGACGATCATGGCCTTCTGGGAATAGAGCCAGCCAAGCTGACCGAGCACGCCGCGCCGGGACAGCAGCGAGTAGACCAGCAGGCCGATGACCACGGTCGGCAGGGCCAGCATGGTGTTGAAAAAGGTGATGACCGCCTGCTTGCCCCTGAAACTGGCGATACCGATCAAAAAACCCGCCGGCACGCCGATGACGCAAGCAGCCAAGGTGGCCCAAAAGCTGACGTTGAGCGATACGCCGACGATATGCAGAAGTTCCCTGTCAAAGCTGAACAACAGTTGGAGCGCCGCCCAGAGACTATCCCAAAAAAACATGCATACCCCTGAAATGAAGGCCCTCGGGAAAAAAAGGCCCGCTCGAGGAGCGGGCCGCAAACGTCAATTCCCCGGACGCCTGGACGTGGCGTCCGGCGCGCGAAATCGAGCCGCCTCGGCCTATTTCGCGTCGGGGAAGAAGAGCTGCTTGTCAAGCAGCTTGAAGTCGCCGATGACCTTCTGTCCGCGCTCTGAGACGAGCCACTTGGCAAAAGTCTCCGCCAGGTCGAAGCGCACATGGGGGTGCTTGGCCGGATTGACCGGGATGACGCCATAGGGGTTGAAGAGCGTCTTGTCGCCTTCGCTGATGGACTCGAGCTGCAGGCCCTCGGGCCGGCCATACTTGTACTGGACGTAGGTCCCGCGGTCCGTGATGGTGTAGCCCTGCTTCTCCTCGGCAAAGGTCAGGGTCTTGCCCATGCCCTGGCCGATGGACATGTAGCCCTTCATGCCTTCGGGGTGCACGGTCTTGAACTTCATTTCCTTGTCCTTGGCCTTGAAGACGGTATCCTCTTCCTTCAGGGGCAGCCCCGTGGCCTTCCAGAGCTCCTGCTCCTTGGCGTGGGTGCCGCTGTCGTCGCCGCGGGAGACGAAGACCGCCTCGGACTGGGCGATCCTCTTCATGGCCGCCGCCGCGTCGGGGCCCTTGGCGCCGGCAGGGTCAGCGGCCGGACCGATCAGCAGGAAGTCGTTGTACATGACGTAATAGCGCTTGGTGCCAAAGCCGTCGGCCACGAACTTCTCCTCGCGGGCCGGGTCATGCACGAAAATGACGTCCACGTTGCCGTCGATGCCGTCCTTGATGGCCGCGCCCGTGCCCTTGGCCATTACCTGGACGTCGATGCCCGTGTCCTTCTTGAACTCGGGCAGAAGCACCTCAAGCAGTCCCGAAGACTCGGTGCTGGTGGTGGTGGACATCTTCAGCACCTTGTCCTGGGCCATGCCCGTGACAGGCAGCAACAACAGCGCGAATACCAAGAGCAATTTCTTCATGCTTCCTCCGAATATGTAAAGATTGACACACGAATCCCCACATAAGTCAATCTTGGCACAAGAACAAGCACGAAGCGGGCGGGCGCGTCATCTGAGAATCGTTTCCACTGAAGGCTGAACGGCAGCAGGCCTTCCGTCGGCCTTCTGCTGGCGGACATACGGCAGGGAAAAATCCGAAGAGGCCAGGGCGATGCCGTCGCTGGCCCGCAGGACGCGAGCGTTGACGTACATCTGGCGCCCCACGACCGTGTACGTCCCGACCAGGATGGAATATGCGGCTGAATCGGTGTTGATCTCGGCGATGTCGCGGGACAGGGCCATGACGCCGCCGGACGGATCGACGCGCAGCTGGTCTGATCGCAGCTGGATTTCCGTCACGGAGTAGCCGTGCTGGCTGAGCCGCGAGGCGACCTGTTCCGACAGGAGCCTGCCGAGATCATTGGCGTTCTCCATGTTGGCCGAATCGACGAAGGATGCCGCGAGCATGGGGTAGGACGCCACCGGGCCGCCCGAAAGCTGCGCGTGCAGATGGTCCCCCGCCTTGTAGGAAAAATCCAGCAGGCGCGGCTCGGCAGGGCCCGAGGCCTTGCCGACGAAGGCCGGTAGCTGGATGCAGCCGCACAGGAACACGCTCGCCAGAGCGATGAATATTCTGGACATGGTCGAACCCCCCGGAGAAAAATGCCGACTGACCACGGCAAAGCATGGCCCGTGCCAAAGGCCTGCCGCCTGACCTTAAGTTTTCTTTGGCGCGGCCGATAACCTGATCATGGAAAGAACCGATTTCAAGGAGCACGTCATGCGCCTGACCGCCCTTCTCGCCCTTTTAGCCGCGCTGTCCCTGGCCGCCTGCTCCCCGGCCGGCATCAACAGCGCGCAGTCCGACAGCTTTGCCACGGCCCAGGCTCCCCTGGCTTCCGGGTACCCGCTGTCCTCCCAGCCCAAAATGCAGGCCATGGCTCACTGGGACAGTCTGGCGGCCACGGTCGCCGGCAATTGCGCCAAAGCGCTGGAACATTTCCATCCCGAAGGGGACGTCCGCGTCTACGTCGCCCCCGCGCCGGCCACCACGTTCGGCAAAACCTACCGCGAAGCGCTGCTGACCCGCCTGGTGGACTACGGCGTGCCGGTCTCCTTCACGCCGGACGGAGCCGCCGTTCTGGAAGTGGGCGTGGAAACGGTCACGCACCGCCGGACCCTCACGCGGAACCGGTCGGGCCGCCTCCTCATCGCGGATCCGGATTTCGTGCAGGCCAAAGACGACAAGGGACGCTACCCCGAGGTGCCCATGGTGTCCGAGGAGAGCGGCCTTTTCGACCCGCAGACGCCGCAGACGGAAATCCAGGTCACCTCCGCCCTCGTGCACAACGGCGGCTACCTGTACCGGGATTCGAGCATCTTCTACGTCGACGGCCGCGACATGGCCCAGTACAAGCTCGGCGCGCCGAGCGGGGACGTCGAGCTCAAACGCTATTCGCTGGTGAACAAATGACCCGCGCCATCCTGCTCCTCTGCGCCCTGTTCTGCGCCATCCCAGCCCCCGGCACGGCCGGCTGCGGGGCGTCGCGCATCGAGGAACTCTGCACCGCCCTGGCCGACAGCCTGGCCGGGAACCTCCAGGTCCGCCTGGACCGGTCCACCGCCATCATGACCGCCCCCTTCGCGGACCTGAACGACCTCAGGTCGACATCCCCCCTGGGGCGCATCCTGGCCGAGGAAACCGGCAACGCCTTCGCACGCCACGGGTACCGCGTGGCCGACACCCGCGCCTTCATGCCGAGCCCTTACAGCCTCAAGGAGAACGGGGAGACGGCCCTGTCCGGCAGCCCGGATCAGGCCGGCTCGACCTCGGGCCTGCAGGCCGTGCTGACCGGCACATACACCCTGGCCGACGGCGGGGTGCGGGTCAGCGCGCGCATCGTGCAGACCGCGGACCACGTCGTCCTGGCATCGGCCTCGTGCCGCCTGCGCCTGACCGAGGAGGTCCACATCCTCATGGGGGCGGCACCGTCAGCCGTCAAGACAAAGACCGCCCCCGCCCCGCTGCTCGACCTCAAACACAAATCCGACGCCAAGCGCGTCCAGCAGGCCCTGGCCGCCCAAGGCCTCTACAAGGGCAAGATCGACGGCGCGTGGGGCAAAAGATCCAAGGCCGCCCTGGCCCGTTTCCGCGCGTCATTGGCTATGCCGGCCGCCGCCCAGTGGGACCGGGCCACCCAGGACGCCCTGCTGCCGCCGTCCTGACAGGCCAGCGACCTGAAATCATACAAAAATAGAATCGTCAGAAATTCACTTGACGAACAGATCTTTCGCGCCTAATTGACCATCGCTTCAAAACGACATTCACAAAATTTACCATATTTCAGAATATGAGGTTCATCATGCGCGAAATTACCGTCTTTCTGCACTCCCAGAAAATCAACCGGCCCGAACCGGTCATCTCCAAGGCCATCCTCCGGCTGGCCGCCGGGCTGCGCTCCGTCTTCAGCAGCCTGGGGCAGGGGAACCGGACGACGCTGCGCTGACTCCCCTCCCGGCGCCCCGGGACCTGGCCTGCAACGTCGAACGGCCGGACTGCACAAGCAGCCCGGCCGTTTTCTTTTTGTTTCCCGCGAGGGCCTAGGCGCCGAAGCAGGAGGCCTGGGAGTATTCCACACGGTCCTTGTACTCGGCCTGCTTGCCGCGGTTCCACATCTTGACCGGCCGGTAGTAGCCCACCACCCGGGTGTAGACCTCGGTCTCCTGGCCGCAGCGCGGGCAGGTGGCCTGCTCGCCCGTGAGGTAGCCGTGGTCCTTGCAGATGGAGAAGGTCGGCGTGACGGAGATGTAGGGGATCTTGGTCTCGCTCAGAGCCTTGACGATGAAGCTCCGCAGGGCCTTGATGTCCGGCACCGACTCGCCCAGGAAGCTGTGGAACACGGTGCCGCCGGTGTACATGGGCTGCAGGCGGTTCTGGTGCTCCAGTGCCGTGAAGATGTCCGTGGTGTGGCCCACGGGCAGCAGGGTCGAGTTGGTGTAGTAGGGCACGCCGTTGCCCGAGGCCTGAATGTCGGCGTAGAGCTTCTTGTCGATCTTGGCCAGGCGGTAGCTCGTGCCCTCGGCCGGCGTGGCTTCGAGGTTATAGAGGTTGCCCGTCTCCTCCTGGAAGCGCGCCGTGATGGTCCGCAGATGGTCCAGGGTGCGGATCATGAGCCTGGTCCCGGCGTCGGTCTCGATGCCCTTGCCCAGGAGGTTCAGGCAGGCCTCGTGGCCGCCCAGGATGCCGATGGTGCTGAAGTGGCCGCGGAAGCCGTTCTTGAGGTAACGCCGGGAGAAGGGGAACATGCCCTTGTCCATGTTGTCCGCGACCATCTTGCGCTTGAACTCCAGGGAATCCTTGGCCAGGGCCGCGTACTCGCCGACCAGATCCAGGAAGTCCTCCTCGCCCTGGGCCAGGTAGGCCAGCTTGGGCAGGTTCAGGGTGACCACGCCGATGGAGCCCGTCAGGTCGCCGGCGCCGAAGAGGCCGCCCGTGCGTTTGCGCAGCTCGCGCAGGTCCATCTGCAGGCGACAGCACATGGAGCGCACGTCCTCGGGCTTGAGGTCGGAGTTGATGAAGTTCTGGAAGTACGGGGCCCCGTACTTGGCCGTGAGCTTCAGCAGCAGTTCGCCGACCTCGGATTCCCACGGGAAGTCGGGGGTCACGTTGTAGGTCGGGATGGGGAAGGAGAAGATGCGGCCGTGGTAGTCGCCCTTGAGCATGACTTCCAGGAAGGCGCGGTTGATCATCTCCATCTCCGCGCCATATTCTCCGTAGGTGCTGTCCTGCAGGGCCCCGCCGATGATGACCGCCTCGGAGGCGATGTGTGCCGGCGGGGTCAAATCGAAGGTCAAATTCGTGAACGGGCTCTGCCCGCCCCAGCGCGAGGTCGTGTTCAGGTTGAAGACGAACTTCTGCATGGCCTGCTTGACTTCGTCGTAGTTCAGGCCGTCATGGCGCACGAAGGGGGCGAGGTAGGTGTCGACGTTGTTGAAGGCCTGGGCGCCGGCCCATTCGTTCTGCAGGGTGCCCAAAAAGTTGACCATCTGGCCCAGGGCCGCGTCGAAGTGGCGCGAGGGGCCCGAGGAGCAGCGGCCTTCGAGGTTGAAGCCTTCCAGCAGCAGGTCGCGCAGGGACCAGCCGGCGCAGTAGCCGGCCAGGCCGAAGGACAGATCGTGGATGTGAAAATAGCCGTGCTCGTGGGCCTGCCGGATTTCCTCGGGGTATTTCTCCAGGGAGTAGCGGGCCTGGACCGAGCCCGAGAGGTGCAGCATGAGCCCCTGGAAGGAGTGGGCCATGTTGGCGTTCTCGCTCACGCGCCAGTCGGACTTGTTCAGGTAGCTGTCGATGGTCTCGGTCACGTCCAGGAACGTCTCGGTCTGGCTGCGGATCTGGCGGCGCTTTTCGCGGTACACGATGTAGCGGCGTGCGACGTGATAGAGGCGGGACTCCATGAGCACCTGCTCGACGGTGTCCTGCACGAGTTCCTGTTCGGGATTGTCCATGCCGTCGAGCTTGGCCTCCACCTTCCCGGCCAGGCGTTTGGCCAGGAGGGGGTCCTTGATGCCGCTGGCGTTCAGGGATTTGAGGATGGCCTGGGCAATGCGGTCCACGGACCAGGATTCAATCCGTCCGTCACGTTTCACAATCTGCTGGGGCATGAATACTCCGATCGAAAAATCTGGTTTGAGGTTCTCAAGAAACGTCCGCGGCACTTCGGGGCGGCACGAACTCCTGGAAGGACAGGAGCTGGTCCGCGGGCACCTGGGCTCTCGTCTCCTCCAGATCATCCGGGGAAAGGGCCGGGACCTTGGTGCAGCGGAAATAGACGCGACCCGGATACTCGGCGGCCAGGCCGAAAACCCGCTCCAGAGACTGCCTGGCCCCTTGGGGCGTCATGGCGCGCCCGGTCAGTTCCGGGTACATCCGCCACGGCCCCTTGACGTCAACGGCCACGGTCTGGACCAGGTTCTCCCTGAGCAGATCGGCCAGGACATCGGGGGCAGAGCCGTTGGAATCAAGCTTGACCGGAAGGCCCGTGACCGCAAGGTCGGCGAGCAGCTCCGGCAGGCCGTCCAGACAGGTCGGTTCGCCGCCGGACACGGTGATCCCGTCCAGCCAGCGGCGGCGCCTGCCGAGGTCGGCCAGCACCGTCGCCCTGTCCAGGGCGGGCAGTTTCTCCCAGGTCCAGGCCAGGGAGGCGTTATGGCAGGTCGGGCAGCGCAGGTTGCAGCCGCCGGTGAAAAGCACGCAGGAAACCCTTCCGGGCCAGTCGCACAGACTCACCGGCTCAATGCCGCGCACGCGATCCCAGACAGGGCTCGTGTCCGTCATGTCAGCTCGAAGTTTTGGACGTTTCTTTCTGAATATCTCAACGCCCTGCATCCGCGTGCAGAGGGTTAAGAGAAATGCTTCAGACCGGTTTTCTGGCTCGCCCTTTGGGGCTTACAGTGGCGGGACCGCCCCGGATTCGCACCGGGTTCCCAGGCTCCTGAAGTGGATCAGCGGAACGGAGTCATTCTTAATCGATCCGACTCGCTGCGGCAACCGAAACCTTTTCCACACGGCCTCCAAAGCATTGTGGAAGGGCAAACTAGATTTTGGAATCCGGATGGTTGCGGCGCAAAAATTCTCTCCCCACCAGGGGCAGCGCCACCGCAAATGCACAGGCCAGGGTCAGGAAGGTCGCGGGCAACCCTTCGGCATCGGCCAGTCGGCCCACCAGGGGGCCGGTCAGGACGAAACCCAACCGGAACACCAGGCTGTGCAGAGAAAGGATGCTCGCCCGGTTGCGGCGCTCGCTCAGGGCCTGCAGCCGGGAGCGCATGAGCGGGCCCTGCAGGCCGCGCATGGCCGTGAGCAGGTAGTAGAAGGCAAAGCTTCCTAGGGCTGTGGAAAAGCCAAGGCCGGCATAGGCGGCGACGATGAGCAGGAAGAAGAGCCCGTACATGCCCCGCATGCCGATGCTCCGCTGCACCCTGTGGCTGCCTGAGGCGGCCAGGGCCACGACCAGGTTGGCGCCGGCCCAGGCCGGGCCGAACCAGCTCAGAGGAACGCCGCAGGCCTGCATGTGGGGTTGGATGAGCCAGACCATGTAGAAGGAGGCCAGGCCCAGAAGCGTCCCGCTCAGAATGGTCGACCGGATGGCCGGGCTGGTGAAGGCCAGGCGACACACGCCCAGGGCCTCGGCCAGATGGGAGGTGACATGTCCGCCGTCATCCCCGACGGGCTCTCGCAGGCTCAGGCACAGCCCCAGGGCCAGGGTCCAAACGGCGATCTGCGCCACAAAGGGCATGAGCGGCCACTGGGCGTACATGAAGCCCGCCATAAGCGCCCCGGCCGCCTCGCCGCCCTGGGCCCAGCCGACCATGCGACCGTCGCAGCGCGCGTAGAGATCCACCCTGTCGGCGGCCCGCAGGCTTTCGAAGAGAAGCGCCGTGTCGGAGCCGCTGATAAAGGCGTAGCTCACCCCGAGCAGCAGCTCCGCCAGCAGGACGCCCCAGAAGGTCTCGGCGGCAAGATACCACCCCCAGCCCAGGAGCCCGAAGACGCAGGCCGTGACCAGAGCGAAGCGGTACCCGAGCCGGTCGCTGACGTAGCCCGAGGGGTATTCCATCACGACGCTGGCCAGGGAGAAGAACACCTGCAGGGTCAGGATCTCGGTCAGCGACAGGCCGATTTCGTCCTTCCAGAAGAGGGTGATGACGGCCATGGGAAAGAGCGTCATCTTCAGGGCCGCAAAGACATTGAGAGTCAGAAGCGTCCTGCGCAAACCGCGCTCGTCGGCCATCACCGCCACCTCCCGGCACCTGCCGCGGGCAGGATGCGCAGCGTATTCACGACGTCCCTATCCGCGCACCAGCGGACCGAAAAACATCCCCGACTCTCGAGGCTTGCCCACAAGCTGGGGGATGGCCCGGTTCAGGGCGTGAATGACAGGCACGCTCGCCGCGATGCTGCAGACGGTGACCGCGGAGCTGACGAGAAAGATCGATCCCCCGTCCCCGGGGAACGCGGCCAGGGCCCATGCGGCCAGAGGTTTATTGACGAAGTGATAGAAGACCCCGTTCATGGCCAGCAGGATCATGCCGTTGCGGCCCAGCAATGTCAGATACGAAGACCTCTGCAACGCCTTGCCCAGGGCCAGGACCATGCACGTGCCCGCCAGGGCCGTGAAGGGGAACCACAGGAAATGGCCATGCCCCGAAAGAAGAATGATGACTGCCTGCAGATAGCGGAAAGGGCCCTGGTTGAGGTCGAAGGTCAGATGCACCGCTGCGGCCGAGACCAGAAAGATGGCGACAGCCGTCCCGGGCCCGACCCTGTCCAGCACCCGTGTGCGTCCCAGGAGAACCCCGATGAGATAGAACGCGTACACGACCGGCACCTCGTGTAGAAGCCAGAAGCTCATGTTCTGCCCGAAGAAGAAATACCGCTCGTTGAGGGCGTACCCGCCGATGTAGCAGGCCGCTGCGGCCAGCAGGATGCGCCGGGGGGTGTTCAACGCCCAACCGGCCAGACGGTGCACGCACTCCACGCTGACGAGGCAGGCCACGAACCACAGGGGAACGCAGAAAAGCGGGAACCCCATGGCCGTGGCCACGGTGGCCTGCAGGTAGCCGGCCGGCTTCGAGAGGTCGACGATGGGAAACCACCCCGGCAGAAACAGGGAGATGAGGGCCAGGACAAGGCTGAAAAACAGGTACGGCACGATCCTGCCCGCCCAGGTCGAAGCCACGAAGGCCTTCGGCGGCACGACGGCCGGACGCGCACCGCGGACCAGGCCGGACAGCACGAAGAAGAGGATCATGTGAAAGGAGTAGATCCATTTGTACTGCAAAGCCGCAGCAGGGTTCTGCAGGTACATGGTCTGCTCGACGAAATGGCCGTAATAGACCAACCCGAGCCCCAAGGCTCGTGCCGCGTCGACGGCGTCCAGACGCCCTTCCCCGTTTCGAATCATGACGGCTCCTCGCGCTGTGTTGCGGTCCGGCACGGTGCCGGTCCAAGGTCGAAGATGAGCACAACCGCCCGCCTTTTGTCACCAATAAAAAAGGCCCCCGAAGGGGCCTTGGTGTAGAGCGGGATGAGTCCTACTTGTTCAGCTTCACTTCCTGGGGGAAGATCGGCAGATACCGGTAGGAAAGGCTCATGACCAGGAAGCCGTAGGCCACGATCATACCGGAGGTGGACCATTCGGCCCAGTTAGGGGCGTAGGACGTCCAACGGTCGAAGGGCATGACCGGGATGGCCAGGGCCTGGACCGTGAAGACGAAACGGTTGATGGTCACACCGATGGCGGTCATGACCGCGGCGGTGTACATCAGTGCAGGACGCTCGCGCACCCAGGGAGTGATCAGCATCACGGCCGGGATCACGCCAAACCAGAAGAGTTCGAGCCAGAGCAGGATCTGCCCGTAGCCATACTCGCTGTTGTACATCTGGTCGAAGGTCAGCCCCATGCCGGGCAGGATGCCCTTGGCCCAGGCGTAGGTATCGATGATCTTGAAGAAGATGTAGACGCACAGGAGCAGACCGGAGATCTTGCCCATGAGCTTCTTGGTCTCGTAGCTGACCAGCTTGCGGCCGGTGATGGCTTCCATCAGGGCGGCGCAGATCATGGTGAAGCCGGGACCGGAGGCAATGGCCGAGGAGATGAACAGGAAGAAGGTCCAGGGCCAGATGAAGAAGCCTTCGCGGAACACGAACGGACGGCCGAAGAGCACGCCGTACATGCCGCCCAGGGAACCCTGGTGGAAGAAGGACAGGAAGGTACCGATGCCGGCAAAAAGCGGCATGTACACGTGGAAGTTGTGGGCCAGATGGTGGCAGAACCGGTTCTCGTTGATCTTGCGGTTCTCCAGGATGAGCGGAACGTACTCGATGATCAGCACCGTGCAGTAGCAGGTGATGCAAAAGATGACTTCCGTCAGCATGGAGTGGACGTTGGGATGCCAGTAGCCGAACCAGGCCCGCAGCGGCTGGCCGATGTCCAGCACCAGGACGAGCATGGCGCCGGAGTAGCACAGGAACCCGACGATGACCGCCAGGTTGATGATGTTTTTCAGTTCGTCGATGCGGATGATGTACCGCAGGAAGCCGGAGAAAAAGGCGCCGGCGCCCAGGGCGATGACCGCCAGGTCAAAGGTGATCCACAGCCCGAACCCGAAGTAGTTGTCCAGTCCGGTCACGCCGATGCCGGTTCCCAGCACCTTGAACGCGCCGTATCCGCCCCAGGCGAGGAAGATGCTGATCACGCCCAACCAGGCCAGGAACTTCCCAACAGAACAACGTTCCACCCCTTCGGGCCAGTACGCTCTATCAGACATGTTCGCCTCCCTTCGCATTCTTCAGGTAGTTGTCCCCGAGTTTCCTCACCCACTCGCGCTTGGAGTAGTAGTAGACCTGCGGGTCGGTGCCGAGCTTGACCAGCAGGCGGAAGGCGTTCTCGGACGCGGCCAGCTTGCTGACTTCATGCTCGGGGTTGTTCAGATCGCCGAACTTGATCGCACCCGTGGGGCAGACCTCGGCGCAGGCCGGGATGTATGCGTCCTCGGCCAGCTCCGTCGGGTCCTCGCCGTTCATGCGGGCCTGTTCCTTGGCCGCCATGAAACGGTGATGGCAGAAGGTGCACTTCTCGACCACGCCGCGGGGACGGGTCGACGTATAGGGGGTCAGTACCTTCTCCATGCCCTCGGGCCAGATCGGATCGAACCAGTTGAAGTAGCGGGCATGGTACGGGCAGGCCGCCATGCAGTACCGGCAGCCGATGCACCGGGGGTAGATCTGGCTGACGATGCCGCCCTCCTCGTCCTTCAGGGTCGCCACGACGGGGCAGACCGTGGAGCACGAAGGCTTGCCGCACTGCATGCAGGGGCGAGGCAGATAGGCCACCTCATGGTCCGGGAAGGGCTTTTCGTTGGACAACTCGTATATGTTCATCCAGTCGTTGGTGCGCAGCTTGTTGGATGCGTCGACCTCGGGCGGCAGGTTGTTCTCCGCCTTGCAGGCCACGGAGCAGGCACCGCATCCGGTGCACTTGTCGAGATCGACAACCATGCCCCATTTCACCTTGAATTCTTTTGCTTGCATTGTGGGTATCCTCTTCTTTTCGCCAGGTGCTTACGGAACGACTACGCCTTGCTCACAGTGACCCGCGCCGTGGCGAACCGGGACAGGCCGGTTTCGCCTTCGGCCTCGGCGGCCAGCAGCTTGAAGACATTGTCTCCCTTGCCTCTGGAAAAATCATCCCAGGCGGTATGGCCGAACCCGAGGGGGGCCACCACGGTATCGTTCATGACGCCTTCGAAGATGCGCACGCGGGCCTTGCACTCGCCGGAAGCGGCGGAGAGCTTGACCGCGTCATCCTTCTTCACGCCCAGATTCTTGGCCGTCGCGCCGTTCATCAGCACGTACATGTCCTTGCCGAGCATCTCGTTGAAGCGGATGGCATTGGTGTTGAACGGCGGGATGGCGACCTTGGCGCTGCCGACCTTGAGCTGGAAGGCCACGGCCAGGGCCAGGGACTTGCCGTCCGCGGCGGCCACAGGGATCTCCTTGAGCGGGGTCGCCCACAGGGCCAGTTCCTGGACCGGGAATTCCTCACCGAGCCAGGGACCACCCTCGACCAGGGCGTCGAAATCGGCGCCCAGGGCCTCGGCCTTGGCCTTGACCACGTCCTCGAAGGTCTCGAAGCCCAGTTCCAGTCCGGCCTTGGCGGCCACGGACAGGATCACGTCGCCGGCGGGCTTGGTGTCGTAGACGGGCTTGATGATGGCGCCCGCCACCGTGTAGTTGGGCTGGCCGGAACCATACGGGGAGTAGGCGTCGTCCAGGCGCTCGAAGGCGTAGCAGTCGGGCATGATCAGGTCGGCCATGGCCGCGGTCTCGTCCATGAAGGGGCTGAAGGAGACCACGAAGCCGGCCTTATCGATGGCGGCCTGGGCCTTGGCCAGGTTCGGCATGGCATAGGCCGGGTTGGCGGCGTGGACCATGAGCAGGGCCGGGGCCTCGACTGCGCCTTCGGCGACGGAGGTCAGGTAGCCGGCGAGGTCGGCGGCGAGCAGGGCCTTCTTTTCAGGGGCGGACTCGACGACCTTGGGGCTCCAGGGCAGAATGCGCACGCCGCCGACGGTGTTGACCCGTTCCAGCAGCAGGTTGAGGCTCATGCCCGCGGCCATCTCGAAGGCGCCCAGACCCTGTCCGGCGCCGGCGGCGGTCAGGACCAGCGGACGGCCCGCGCGGACCAGTTCCTGGGCCAGGCCCTTGATCACGTCGACGGAAACGCCCGTGATTTCCGACACCTTTTCAGGTGCGTATGCGGACTGCACGAACTTGGCGAAATCGGCGTACCCGGCCCAGGAGGCGCGGTCACGGCCGCCTGCGGAGATCACCGCCGCCAAGCCCAAGGCCAGCACGGCTTCGGTGCCGGGGGCGCAGGGCACCCAACTGTCGCAGACCGCGGAGGTGCCGTTCTGGGCAGGCCCCACGTAAACGAACTTCACGCCCTTTTCGCGACTGGCACCCAAGGCCTTGCCGTTGCGGGCCACGTTGCCCCAGGAGCCCAGGGCGTCGGCGCCGAGCAGGAGCACGTAGCTCGCGTTCTCGATGTCGTAGCCGACCTGGCCGTCCCCGCCGATCATGGCCAGGGCCGCGGCGGCCGGGGCGCTTTCGCCCGGCATCAGAAAAGTCTTGTCGGATCCGGCCTTGCCTACCAGGCCAGCCAGCACGTCGGTTACGGAGCCGGTCTCATCGCCGCTGATCATGGCCACGCCGGCGCCGGCTTCCTTGATCTTCCCGGCCAGGAGGTCTTCGGCCTCTTCCCAGCTGATGTCCTTGAAGGACGAGCCGTCCTTGAGCTTGGGGTTCTTCACCCGCGAGGGGCTGTAGAGCATGTGCACGCTGGCCGCGCCAAGGGGGCAGATACCGCCCTGGCTCAGGGGGTGGTCCGCGTCGCCTTCGGCGGCGACGGGGCGGCCGGCCACGGTCTTGACCTGGATGCCGTAGGCGTCGGCGCCGAGCTTGCACAGGGCCGGAACCTTCGCTTCCTCGCCGTACTGCAGCCGCGGAATCCAGGGCCAGTTCTGGGTCCAGATGGACACGTCATCAAGGGATTTCCAGATCACGGGAGTGAAGAGGCTGCCCGCCACACCGCCAGCCACCAAGGAAATAAAGCTTCTTCTGTCGATTCCCATCGTAACTCGCTCCTGTCTTATTTGTGGCACACAAAACAGGCGTTGCTGGCGCCGGTCTTGGCATGGCATTCTTCACACTGCCACATCTTCATGGTGTCCTTGCTGTAGCCCGAGAGCCTGTTCTCGTGGTACACAGGCGGGGTCTTCATCTTGGCCACGTCGGGATGACACGAAGTGCACTCGAGCTCCTTGTGCGCGATGTGGGAGAAGTACACGTTGTCCGGCTGCGTCTGGTACGCGAGCCATTCGACTTCCTTTTCCTGCTGCACATACTCGGTCACGAAACGGGCTTCGTCGGGATCCTCCCCCTGGACATCCTCATGACAGCCGACACAATTCGCATTGGTGGGCAGACCGGTAAAGGAACCATCCTCCCGAAAAGCATGACAGTCTTCGCATGCCATGCCCTGATCTTCCACATGCACGACGTGATCGAACCGGATGGGTTGGGTCTTCTGACTGTACAGGACTTTTGGAAAGCCCCACCAACCAAGCACGATCGATGCCACCAAACCGATCAGGAATGGCAACACCACGCAGCTCTTGCATTTTGCCACAGTCCTCTCCTCCTACCGCGTTAAGATGAAATGTGAAAAACCGCTCAAGAAATAATTGCCTCTGTGTATGCAAGAGACTCGTCGGGTGTCAAGAGATAATGAAAAAAATCACGATCTTCCGAACACCCCTAACTCCCTCGCAACATTTGAAAATCAACGTCCAAAAGCCCTATTGCCGACCGAAACGCTCGGCAATTTTCACCCCTCCTCAGAAGCTGAACGGCGAGTCGAAATCCTTCAGCCGCGGCAGGCGCACATCCTTCTGCGACAGCACGGGCGGAAGGTCCGGCCACGCAATGCCCAGGCCCGGATCGCACCACAGGATACCGCCGTCATGTTCGGGGGAGTAATATCGGTCGACCTTGTAGAGAAAGTCCGTGTCCGGCTCCAGCGTCATGTAGCCGTGGGCCAGACCAGCAGGAATGAGCAGTTGACGATGATTTTCGGCCGAAAGCGTGAAGCCCTCCCAGCGGCCATAGGCAGGCGACCCCTTGCGCAGGTCCACCACCACGTCGAAGACTGCGCCGCGCGTCACGCGCACCAGCTTTGTCTGGGCCATGGGCGGGGACTGAAAATGCAGTCCGCGCAGCACGCCGGCCTGGGCCGAGAAGGCATGGTTGTCCTGCACGAAGTCGACGGCCAGGCCGTTGTCCTCGAACCGTCTGCGGCTGTACGTCTCGCTGAAAAAGCCCCTGTGGTCGCCGAACACCTCGGGCTTGATCAGCAAAACTCCTGGTATGTTGGTGCGGGTCACATCCATGCCGGCCATCCTTGGTTTGGGGTTGAAGCGCCTCCTCCCCTACAGAAAGAGCGGCCCGAAAACAATGCCGACGCCTACCCAGCCCCGAAGGACCAGCTGCGCAGAAACAAAAAAACCGCCGGAAACATAACGTTCCAGCGGCAGTGATCGCGTGTGGCGGAGGGTTAGGGATTCGAACCCCAGATGCCCGCAAAGGCATGCCGGTTTTCAAGACCGGTGCAATCAACCAACTCTGCCAACCCTCCAGGGGATGGCGGAGAGGGAGGGATTTGAACCCTCGATAGAGGTTTACGCCCCTATACTCGCTTAGCAGGCGAGCGCCTTCAGCCTAGCTCGGCCACCTCTCCGTTCGTGTGAAGAAAACGCTGGTTATACAAAACAGAATAGAGCGTCAACAAAAAATGACCATCGCAAGCGTTTCCCGCCGCCCCTGAGCGCCCGCTTTTGACAGCGCGCCACGGATGGGGCAAAGAGCATGCTTCGACTCTATAATCTTTTTCTCAATGCTTCGGCGTGGAGGAATCCCTTGAAAGACTCCGTCATCCATCTCGGCCTGGCCGGCCTGGGCACGGTCGGCTCCGGGCTCGTCAAGATCATCCAGGAGAACGGCGACTGGATCGAGCGCAGGCTCGGCAAGACCCTCAAAGTGAAAACCATCATGGTCCGCGACCTCGACAAGCCCAGAAACGTCGTCCCGTCCCCGGACACCGCCTTCACAACGAATATCGACGACATCATCGGCGACCCCGAAATCGACATCGTGGTTGAACTGGCCGGGGGCATCGATTTCCCGCGCAGGCTCATTACCCAGGCCCTGAACAGCGGCAAGTCCGTGGTCACGGCCAACAAGGCCCTGCTGGCCGAGCACGGCCCCGAACTCTTCGAACTGGCGGCCAGCAGGAACCTGGGCCTCTATTATGAAGCCAGCGTGGCCGGGGGAATCCCCATCATCCAGACCCTCAAGGAAAGCCTGGCCGGCAACCGCATCAAGGCCATGACCGGCATCCTGAACGGCACGGCCAACTTCATCATGTCCGAAATGTCCGAGAAGGGCGAGGACTTCGCCACGGTCCTGGCCAAGGCCCAGGCCAAGGGCTACGCCGAGGCGGACCCGACCCTGGACGTCGAGGGCATCGACGCCGCGCACAAGCTGGTCATCCTCATCCGCCTCGCCTACGGCCAGGACTTCCCGCTGAGCAAGCTCACGGTGGAAGGCATCTCCAAGGTCGAGCAGTTCGACATCACCCTGGCCAAGGAATTCGGCTACCGCCTGAAGCTCCTGGCCCAGGTCCGCGAAAAGTCGGGGCTTCTGCACGCCGGCGTGTACCCGGCCCTGCTGCGCCAGGACCACATCCTGGCCAAGGTCGACGGCCCCTTCAACTCCATCCTGCTCGAAGGCAACGCCGTGGGACCGGTCATGCTCTACGGACAGGGCGCCGGCGACCTGCCCACGGGCAGCGCCGTGCTGGCCGACATTCTGGCCCTGGCCCGCACCAACTGCGTGCCCAACAACACGGGCTTCCTGGAGACGCGCCTGCCCCAGGCCCAGATCCTGGCCCCGGAGCTGACCGTGTTCCGCCACTACTTCCGCTTCACCGTGGTCGACCGGCCTGGCGTCATGGCTTCCATCGCAGGGGTCATGGGCGAGTACAACATCAGCATCGCCCAGGTCGTACAGCGCCAGTACGCGCCCGACGCCGGCGTACCCATCGTCTTCATCAGCCATTCAGCGCAGATGCAAAACGTTTCCGCGGCCCTGGACACCATCAAGAAATTCAGCTTCGTGCTCGACCCGCCGGTGCACTACAGGATCATCTGATGAAGACCGTCTTTCTCGTGGCCGACGGCATGGCCGGCTGGCCCCTGGACGCCCTGGGCGGGCGCACCACGCTGCAGGCCGCTGCAAAGCCCACCCTCGACTCCCTGGCCCCGCGCTCGCGCTGTGGCCTGTGCCGGACCGTGCCCGAAGGCATGCCCCCCGGCTCGGACGTGGCCAACATGTCGCTCCTGGGCTACGACCCGCGGGCACACCACACCGGCCGGGGCCCCATCGAGGCCGCGGCCCAGGGCCTGGCCCTGGACGCCGACGACCTGGTCTGGCGCATGAACCTGGTCAACCTGACGGAACTCTCGGACGAAGGCGTCATGCTGGACTATTCCTCCGGGCACATCGGCACCGCCGTGGCCGCGCCCCTTGTCGCCAGGCTGGCGGGAATGGCCCAGGGCACTCCCTTCCAGCCGGTCCAGGGCATCCAGTACCGCCACCTCCTGGTGCAGCGAGGCGGCGCCCTGACCGGCGCGGCCGGCTTGAACATTCGCCCGCCCCATGACATCCTCGATCAGGCCATCGCCCAGGATCTGGCGGCCTTCGAGACCTTTCCGGAACTTGCGGCCTTCCTCAAGGCCGCCCATGAGTTCCTACGCTCCGAACCCACCTCCCACGCCACATCCGTATGGCCATGGGGGCAGGGACGCCCTCTGATCCTGCCGGCCTTTGCCGGCCGCTTCGGACTGCGCGGGGCCGTGGTCTCGGCCGTGGACCTGGTCAAGGGCCTGGGCAGGGCCGCGGGCATGGACGTGCTGGAAGTCGAGGGCGTCACCGGCCTCATCGACACCAACTACGAAGGCAAGGTCCGGGCGGCGCTGGAATTTCTGCAGCACGGCGACTTCGTCTACGTGCATGTGGAGGCCCCGGACGAATGCGGCCACATGGGCGACCCGGAACTCAAGAAGCGCGCCATCGAACTCTTCGACGAGCGCATCGTGGCCCCGGTCCTGGCGGCCCTGGAAAACGAGGACGCAACCATCGTCGTGACCTGCGACCATTTCACGCCAGTAGTCCGCCGCACCCACACCGAGGACCCGGTGCCGTTCCTGCTCTTCCGCACCCGCGCCCCGCGCGCGGACGGACCGGCCGTCTTCGACGAGCGCACGGCCGGGGCCTCGGGCCTTTTCCTGCCCCAGGGGCTTGACCTCCTCCCCTTCTGCCTCGGAACGGACGCATGACCGACGCCTTCCCCAAGCCCTCGTGCTGGCTCGCCCACCGCGTGTCCTACGGCGAGACCGACGCCATGGGTGTGGTCTACTACGCCAACTACCTGCACCTCTTCGAACGCGGCCGCAGCGAGTTGATCAGGAACCTGGGCTTCAGCTACAGCGTCGTCGAGGAGCGCGGCATCTTCCTGCCCGTGCGCGAGGCCTCCTGCCGCTATCTCGCCCCGGCGCGCTACGACGACGTCATCCACATCCGCACCGGTCTGGCGGGGCAGTCGCGGGCCAGCCTGAACTTCGTCTACGAGATCATGAACGAGGCACGCGAACACGTCCTGACCAGGGGCACGACCCAGCACGCGGTGGTCAACGCCCAGGGCCGGCCGGTCCGCGTCCCGGAATGGCTCTCGGCCCTCTTTGTCTAGGATGGTCGACTGTCACACCCACGTCTTCCCCCCCAAGATCGGCCCAAGGCTGGCGGCGGCCATAGGCCGTGAGTTCGGGCGCGACCCGGCCGGCGACGGCTCGGCCGAAAACCTCCTCAAGCACCTGACCGAAGCCGGTCTGTCGCAGGCGATATGCTTCACCGCGGCCCTGCGCCCGGACCAGATGATTCCGGCCAACTCCTGGATGATCGGGCTGCGGCGGACCCACGCACACCTCATCCCGCTGGGCACGGTCCACCCGGAGCATCCCGCCTGGGCGGAGGAGCTGGACCGCCTGGAGCGAAACGGCATCCGCGGCCTGAAAATCCATCCCGACCTCTCCGGCATCCCCCTGAACTCGCCGCTCTGGGACCCCGTCTGGGAAAGCGTCCGGAACCGCTTCCTCGTCATGGTCCACATGGGCCCGGTTCGGCCCGGCGAAGCGACGCTCTCCCGCCCGCGGGACCTGTCCCTCGTCCTTATGCGCCACCGCGGCCTCGACGTCGTGGCCGCCCATCTTGGCGGGCTCGGACTGTGGGAGGAAACCCTGGAGCATCTGGCCGGGAAGGACATCTATATGGATACGTCCTGCTGCAATGACGTCGTCCCCGCTTCGGCCATGGGCGCTCTTCTGGCCCGCCATGAACGGAGCCGGATCCTCTTCGGCAGCGACTACCCGCTTTTCTCCCCGAAATCCGAGCGTTCGGCCCTGACCCGCCTTCTCGCGCAACTGCGTGTGTCCGACAGCACGATCCTGGGCAACGGAAATCGGCTGGCGCAGAGCCTCCAACCCGGCGGATTTGCAGGCCGGCCGCCAGCTCCCGGCATTGACTTTTCTTGACGACGGGTACAATTTCCAATACCCGCGTCTGGTTAACCGACGCAATACCCCCCGAGGAGACTTTCCTTGACACAAGAACAGACAAATGCCCCCAGCGAAAAGCAGCTGCTGCGCCACCGCAAGGATAAGGCCCAGTTCCTGCTCGACGCGGGCATTCCGCTATATCCCAACGACTTCCGCCGCTCGGCCGAAATCGGAGACATCCTCGACGCCCACGGGCACAAGGATGAAGAAACGCTGGCCAGCGAAGCCGGCTCGTTTTCCCTGTGCGGCCGCATCATGGCCCACCGCTCTTTCGGCAAGGTGACCTTCTTCCACATCCAGGACACGAGCGGAAAAATCCAGGTCTACACGGCCCGCGACGACCTCGGCGCAGAAGCGTACGGGGTTTTCAAGAAATTCGAGATCGGCGACATCGTCGGCGTGGTCGGCGGCCTGTTCCGCACCAAGACCGGCGAACTGACCGTCAAGGCGGATCAGGTCCGCCTGCTGACCAAGTCCATGCGCCCCCTGCCAGAAAAGTACCACGGCCTGAAGGACGTTGAGACCCGCTACCGCCAGCGCTACGTCGACCTGCTGGTCAACGACCGCGCCCGCGAGATCTTCCGCAAGCGCACGGCCATTGTGCAGTACATCCGCAATTTCCTGAACGAGCGCGGGTTCCTGGAAGTCGAGACGCCCATGATGCAGCCCATCGCCGGCGGCGCCACGGCCAAACCCTTCCGGACGCACCACAACGCCCTGGACATGGACCTCTTCCTGCGCATCGCCCCGGAACTGTACCTCAAACGGCTTCTGGTGGGCGGCTTCGACCGGGTCTACGAGATCAACCGAAATTTCCGCAACGAAGGTATCGACACGCGGCACAACCCGGAATTCACCATGATCGAATTCTACTGGGCCTACGCCACCTTCGTCGACCTCATGGACCTGACCCAGGAACTCCTTGGCGGGGTGGCCAAGGCCGTCAGCGGCACCCACCTCGTGGAATACCAGGGCCAGATCATCGACCTGCAGGACGGCTGGGTCCGCATGCCCTTCCACGAATCCCTGGAAAAGATCGGCGGCGTGTCCCCGGATGTCTACACCGACTACGACAAGTGCAAGGACCTGGCCCAGAAGCTCGGCGAAGCCGTGCAGCCCAAGGAGAAGCTCGGCAAGCTCCAGGCCAAGCTCTTCGACAACCTGGTGGAGCCCAAGCTCATCCAGCCGCACTTCATCTATCACTACCCGACGGACATCTCCCCGCTCTCGCGCAAGAACGACCAGAACCCCGACATCACGGACCGGTTCGAACTGTTCATCTGCGGGCAGGAGATGGCCAACGCCTTTTCCGAACTCAACGACCCCTACGACCAGAAGGACCGGTTCGAGGAGCAGGTACGCGAAAAGGCTGCCGGCGACGACGAGGCCCACGCCATGGACGAGGACTACATCCGCGCCCTGGAGTACGGCATGCCCCCCGCCGCAGGGCAGGGCATCGGCATCGACCGCCTCGTCATGCTGCTGACGGACTCGCCGTCCATTCGGGAAGTCATCCTCTTCCCGCTGCTGCGGCCCGAGATCGCCGGCTAGCGCCCCGGCGCTGCTTGTCCGGCACGTCTCCACCAAGCGAGAACCCATGCAATTCGAATTGTTTGTCTCTCTGCGGTATCTTCTGGCCCGGCGCAAACAGGCCTTCATTTCCGTCATCTCGCTCATCTCGGTGCTGGGCGTGGCCATCGGCGTGGCTTCGCTGATCGTCGTCCTCGGCGTCATGAACGGATTCAGCGAGAACCTGCGCGACAAGATCCTGGGCATCAACTCCCACCTCATCGTCGGCTCGGTCAAGCAGACCATCGAAAACTACGACCGTCTGGTGGACAAGAGTATGCAGCTCGACGGCATCGCGGCCGCCACCCCCTTCATCTACTATGAAGTCATGCTGTCCACCCCTTCGGGGGTCAAAGGAGTGGTCCTGCGCGGCATCGACCCGAATACGGCCGGCCAGGTCCTGTCCGTGGAAAAGGACCTGGTCAGCGGCAGTCTGAAGGATCTGGGGAACCAGGCCGACACGCCGGGCATCGTCATTGGCAAGGAGCTGGCCACACGTCTGGGGCTGACCATGGGCAGCCGCGTCAGCCTGCTCGCCCCGAGCGGCAAGAAGTCCGCAGCCGGCTTTTCGCCCAAGATTCTCTTCTTCAACGTGGTCGGCATCTTCAATTCCGGCATGTACGAATACGACTCGTCCCTGGTCTTCGTCTCCATTCCCGAGGCTCAGAAAATCCTCGGCTTCGAGGGCGACGTCGTCACGGGCATCGAGTACCGGGTGACCGACATCGACGCGGTGCAGCAGACCGGCGAACTCCTGGTCCGCAGCCTCGGGGGCTTTCCCCTCTATTCGCGCAACTGGATCGAGATGAACCAGAACCTCTTCGCGGCGCTTAAGCTCGAAAAGACGGCCATGGCCGTGATCCTGACCATGATCGTGCTGGTGGGTTCCTTCTCCATCATCACCACCCTGGTCATGATGGTCATGGAGAAGACCAAGGACATCGCCGTGCTCATGGCCTTGGGCGCCACGCCGCCGCAGATCCGCAACATCTTCATCCTGCAGGGCTCCCTCATCGGCGCCGTGGGCACGAGCATCGGGTTCGGCCTGGGCCTGGCCATCTGTTCGCTGCTCAAGAAGTACCAGTTCATCAAGCTGCCGGCCGACGTCTACTACCTGGACCACCTCCCGGTGAAGACCGAGCTTCTGGACATGTCGCTCATCGCCGTGTCGGCCATGATCCTGTGCTTTCTGGCCACCCTCTACCCTGCCCGCCAGGCAGCCGGGATGCACCCCACCGAGGCCCTGCGCTATGAGTGACGTCTACCGCCTGCAGGGCATCGGCAAATCCTACCAGCAGGGCGAGGAAACCCTCACCGTGCTGAACGACATAGACCTGACCGTGGGCCGCGGTGACTCCCTGGCCATCATCGGGGCCTCGGGCTCGGGCAAGAGCACACTCCTGCAGATCATGGGCACCCTGGACGTACCGTCCCGGGGGACCATCCTCTTCGACGGCGCGGACATCTCGACCCTCGGCTGGAAGGAGAGGGCCCGCATCCGCAACCGGAACATGGGCTTCGTGTTCCAGTTCCACCACCTTCTGCCCGAATTTTCCACGCGCGAAAACGTGGCCATGCCAGGCATCATCGGCGGCATGCCCCGGGGCCGGGCCCTGGAAATGGCCGACGCTGCTTTGTCGCGCGTGGGGCTTGCGCATCGCCTCCATCACAGGGTAACCACTCTGTCCGGAGGAGAGAGACAGCGCGCGGCCATTGCCCGCGCCATCCTGCTCGAACCTGCGGTGGTGCTGGCCGACGAGCCCACCGGAAACCTGGATGAACGAACGGGGCGGGAGGTCAACGACCTCCTGCTGCATTTGAACAGGAATCAGGGTGTGACCCTGGTCGTCGTCACCCACAATGTTGAACTTGCCCAGTGCATGCGTCGCACCTTGGAGCTTCGTTCCGGAGAACTGTATGAATCGTAACGCGTTCCTGCTTCTGCTTCTCGTCCTCGGTCTTTTCTGCGCCGGACCGTCCTTCGCGGAAACTTCGGGAAAGGTCATCGTCCTGCCCTTTGCCGTGAATGCGGGCCCGGATCTGGCCTATCTGGAGGAAAGCCTGCCGAAGATGCTTCGGGAACGGTTGACGGACATGGGCTTCGACGTGGTGCCTGAGGGCGAGACCATGCGCCTGCTTGAGGAACAGCGAATCGAATACCTGGACCTGAACGTGGCCAAGGACATGGCGCTGCTGGCCGGAGCCGGCCATGCCGTCTACGGCAGTTTCAGCCAGGTGGGCGAAAGCATCAGCCTGGACACCCGTCTGGTGGAGGCCTACGGCGTGACCGAGCCCAAGCCGTTCTTCGTCGTCAAGGAGGGGGTCAT
Source organism: Desulfomicrobium salsuginis (assembly GCF_054657795.1). NCBI lineage: Bacteria > Pseudomonadati > Thermodesulfobacteriota > Desulfovibrionia > Desulfovibrionales > Desulfomicrobiaceae > Desulfomicrobium > Desulfomicrobium salsuginis. Next base: position 847,416 of record NZ_BAAHYA010000001.1, read on the forward strand.
CAACATCCTCCCGGCCATCGACGAGACGGCGGCCAAGATCAAGCTCGGCATGCAGCAGAAGGATCGCATCGCCTCCATCGACGTGCGCGGCAACGAAATCCTCGACGACGATGTCGTGCTCATGCGCCTCAAGATCCAACCCGGCGACGCCTACGACCCCAAGGCCGTTAACGCCGAGCTCAAAAGCCTCTACGACCTCGGCTACTTCGACGATATCGAAATTTCCATGGATGACAGCTCCGAGGGCAAACGCCTGATCATCACGGTCAAGGAAAAGCCCCTCATCCAGGCCATCTCCGTGCAGGGCGCTCAGGAACTGGACGCCGACGACCTCCTGGCGGCCATCGCCACCAAGACCGGAGCCGTCCTCAACCCGCGCGTCCTGGCCGACGACATGGGCAAAATCCGCGAACTGTACCGCAAGGACGGCTACTACAACGCCAAGGTCAGCTACAGTCTCGAACAGGCTGACGCCAAACGCGCCCGCCTGAACATCCTCGTCGACGAGGGCAAGAAGCTCTATGTCACGGACATCATCATCCAGGGCGCCAAGCAGCTCGACCCCGACGACCTCAAGGACGAACTGGCCCTGTCGGAACGCGGGATGCTGTCCTGGATCACCGGGTCGGGCGTCCTGCGCGAGGAGATCCTCGACCGCGACGCCGCCGCCCTGGAAGCGTATTACGGCAACCGCGGCTTCCTCAACGCCAAGGTCGGCCAGCCCGAGGTCACGTACTCGGAAACGGGCATCACCGTCACCTTCCAGGTGGACGAGGGTGCGCGCTACAAGGTCACGTCCGTGGAATACGCCGGCGAGATGATCGGCGCGCCCCAGGATCTGAACTCCGTGGTGAAGATGGACGATCTGGTGGCCAAGAAGGAGTACCTCGACCGTTCGGTCATGCGCTCGGATCTGCAGAAGCTCACGGAGCACTACTCAAACTTCGGCTACGCCTTCGCCGAAGCCGACGTGAAGATCGACCGCAACGACGCCGAAAACACCGTGGCCCTGACCTACACCATGTCCAAGGGCGCCAAGGTGTCCATCAACCGCGTGCTGATCGAGGGCAACACCAAAACCAGAGACAACGTCATCCGCCGTGAAATGCGCCTGGCTGACGGCGATCTTTTCAGCGGCTCCCAGCTGCGCAGGTCCAACGCGCGCCTGAACAAACTCGACTTCTTCGAGACCGTGGAAATCACCCCGGAACCCGCAGGCTCCCCCAACGAACTGAACCTCCGGGTCAAGGTCAAGGAGAAGCCCACGGGGCAGTTCTCCGCCGGCGTCGGCTACTCCAGCTACGCGCAGGTCTTCTTCTCGGGCCAGATTCTGGAGCGCAACCTCTTCGGCATGGGCTATCAGCTCGGTTTCACGGGTACCATCAGCGCCAAGTCCGCCGACTACACGGCGACCTTCTGGAACCCCCACTACAACGACACCAACCTCGGCATGGGCGTGAGCCTCTACAACAAGCTCAACGACTATTCCGACTACGACAAGCAGGCCATGGGCGGCCGTCTGCTCTTCGGGTACCCCCTGGGCGAGTACACCAACCTGAACTGGCATTACCGCCTCGAGCAGTACACCATCGAGGACGTGGAGGACGACGCCGACAAGGTCATCAAGGACATCGAAGGCGAGAACTGGGCCAGTTCGTTCTACGCATCGATCAAGCGCGACACCACTGACCGCCGCATCAACCCGACCAAGGGCATGACGCACCAGTTCTCCACCGAGTATGGCGGCGGCATCCTGGGCGGCGACGACGACTTCATCAAGTACATCGCCGACGCCAACCACTACTTCCCCATCTTCCTGGAAACCGTCATCCATCTGCACGCCCAGGCCGGGTACATCATGGAGAACGGGGGCGATCGGATTCCGCCCTTCGAAAGGTTCTACCTCGGCGGCATGAACTCCGTGCGCGGCTACAAAGAGCGCAGCGTCTCACCGCTCTACGATGACAAGGACGCGTCTGAAGGGTATGAAGAAGGCGACGAGAAGGGCGGCAACAAGAGCTTCTTCTTCAACGCCGAGTATCTTGTGCCCCTGCACAAGGAGATGGGCATCCTCGGACTGGTCTTCTTCGATGCCGGCAAGGCCTGGGACGAAGACGAGAATATCGACACCGACCTGTACAAGAGCGTCGGCGCCGGTGTGCGCTGGTACTCCCCCCTCGGCCCCCTGCGACTGGAGTATGGCTACCCGCTTGACGAAATCAACAATGAGCGGGAAGGACGTTTCGAGTTTTCAGTTGGACAGTTCTTTTAACATCAAACCAAAGATTACGGACATATCGAGGAGATTTCCATGCGTGTATTCATCCTGACGTTTTTTCTCGTCCTGTGCATGAGCCTGACAGCCAGCGCCGAAACGAAGATCGGGTTTGTGGACATGAAGGCCGTCATCGCCAAGTCCGAGCCCGGTTCCAAGGCCATGGAACAGCTCAAGTCCCAGTTCAAGGACATGAAGGACAACCTTGACGCCCAGAAGAAGTCCCTGGACAGCCTCAAGGACGAACTGCAGAAGCAGTCCATGATGCTCAGCCAGGAAGCCAAGCTGGACAAGGAAGCCCAGTACAAGCGCAAGGTGCGCGACTTCCAGGACATGGGCCAGAGCTACCAGCGCAAGCTGCAGCAGGCCGAGCAGAGCCTCTCCAAGCCCATCATCGACAAGCTTCTGGAAGTCATCCAGGACTACGGCAAGAAGAACGGCTTCACCGCCATCTTCGACAAGCAGGCCAGCGGTCTTGTCTTCAGCCAGGACAACGTCGATCTGACGGGCACCATCATTGCCGAACTGAACAAGGCCATGCGCAAGTAACCGGGACAGCGATGCGTCTTTCCGAAATCGCCACCAGCCTGGGACTGCCTCTGCAGGGCGGGGACATGGAAGTCGTCGGGGTCAACACCCTGGCCGACGCCTCGCCCGCGGAGCTGTCCTTCCTGGCCAACCCGAAGTACGCCCCCCAACTGGCCACGACCAGGGCGGGGGCGGTTATCGTTTCGGCGGATCAGGCCCCTGGGGACAAGCCCTGTCTCATCAGCCCCAACCCCTACCTTGACTTCGCTCGGTGCGTGCAGCTTTTCGCCAAGCCGCAAGGCTGCTTCGAGGGCGTAAGCCCTCTGGCCTTCGTGCACCCTGAAGCTCAGGTCGATCCCTCCGCCGCCGTGGCGCCCTTCGCGTCAATCGGCAAGGGTGCGCGCATCGGCCGCGGGGTGCGGATCTTCAACGGCAGCTACATCGGTGAAGACTGCGTCGTCGACGAGGACTGCGTCATCTACCCCAACTGCTCCCTGATGGCCGGGACGAGTCTGGGCAAGCGCGTCATCCTCCATGCGGGCACGGTGCTCGGCAGCGACGGCTTCGGCTTCGCCCAGGGCGCCGGAGCCATGACCAAGTTCCCGCAGATCGGCAGGGTCGTCATCGAGGACGACGTCGAAATCGGCGCCAACACGACCATCGACCGCGCCGCCCTTGGCGAGACCCGCGTCGGTCAGGGCACCAAGATCGACAATCTGGTCCAGCTCGGACACAACGTCCGCGTCGGTCGCAACTGCCTGATCGTGGCCCAGGTCGGCATCGCCGGCTCCACGACCCTGGGCGACGGCGTCATCCTGGCCGGACAGGTCGGCGTGGCCGGGCACATCCACCTCGGAGACGGCTGCCGCATCGGGGCCAAGTCCGGCATCGGGCAGGACGTGCCTCCCAAGCAGGATATGAGCGGCATCCCGGCCATGTCCCACGGCACATTCCTGCGGACTTCCGCCATCATGCCCAAGCTGCCGGAGATGAAACGCCGCCTTTCGAAACTGGAAAAGGAACTGGCCGCCTTACGGGAAGAAATCGCCAACAAAGGGTAACGACATGATCACCAAACCAGAAAGCGGCGAAATCGTCAGCCGGGACATCCTGGACCTGCTCCCTCACCGCTACCCCTTTCTGCTCGTGGACCGGGTACTGAGCTTCGAACCCATGAAATCCGTGCACGCCATCAAGAGCGTGTCCATCAACGAGCCTTTTTTCCAGGGCCATTTCCCGTCCTACCCCGTCATGCCCGGCGTCCTCATCCTCGAGGCCCTGGCCCAGGCCGGCGGGATCATGGTCATCAAGAGCCTGCCCGCGGCCGAAACCGTCGGGAAGATCTTCCTGTTCACGGGCATGGAGAAAGTGCGTTTCCGGCGCCCCGTGTTCCCGGGCGACCAGCTGCACCTGCACGTCACCTACGAGCGCCACAAGATGATGATGTGGAAGACAAACGGCAAGGCCATGGTCGACGGCAAAGTCGTGGCCGAAGGCATCCTGACCGCATCCGTGGTACCCAGGGAGGACTGATGCAGACGACCATCCACCCCGCCGCCATCGTATCGCCCGGCGCGATCCTGGGCACCGGCGTGACCGTCGGGCCGTTCGCCATCATCGAGGATGACGTGCGCATCGGCGACGGCACCGTCATCGACGCAGGGGCGCAGATCAAGCGATTCACCACCCTCGGGGCGGGCAACCACGTCCATTCCATGGCCTGTGTCGGCGGCGAGCCCCAAGATCTCAAATTCCACGGCGAAGAGACCCGCCTCGAAATCGGGGACCGCAACAAAATCCGCGAATTCTCCACCATTCACCGCGGCACCGAAGGCGGCGGCGGCCTGACCAAAGTCGGGTCGGACAACCTGATGATGGCCTACTCGCACATAGCCCACGACTGCATCGTCGGCGACAACAACGTCCTGGCCAACGCCGCGACCCTGGCCGGCCACGTCATCGTCGGCAGCGAAGTGGTCGTGGGCGGCCTGTCAGCCGTGCACCAGTTCGTGACCATCGGCGATTTCGCCTTCATCGGCGGCAAGACCGGAGTGGCACAGGATGTCCCTCCGTTCATGCTTACCGTTGGCGAGCGCGCCACCCTGCGCGGTCTCAACCTCATCGGCCTGCGGCGTCACGGCTTCTCGTCCGAGGAGATCAGCGCACTCAAGTCGGCCTACAAGCTCATCTGGCGCTCGAACCAGGAACGCAACGAAGTCATGCAGCAAGTCGAGACGGAGCTTGGCAGCTTCCCGCAGGTCATGAAACTCCTGGAGTTCATCCGCGCCAGCAAACGGGGCACCATCACGCCTGAACGCATCTGAGCGGGCATGAGCAGGACCCTTGGCATCATCGCCGGCGGGGGCGCCTTTCCCATCACTGTGGCCAAAACCGCGAAGGCTCGGGGAGAGCGGGTCGTCGGTGCCGGATTCGCGTCAGACACCGACCCGGCTTTCCCCGCGCGCTGTGACGCCTTTGTATGGCTCAAGCTCGGCCAACTCGGCCGCCTCATCGACTTCTTTACCGCCCATGGCGTGACCCACGTGGTCATGGCCGGCCCCATCAACAAACCCCGCGCCCTTGACCTGCGCCCGGACTGGCGCGCTGCGAAGCTCCTTTTTTCAACGAAGACACGCGGCGACGACGCGCTACTGCGGGCCGTCACTTCGGAACTGGAGCGTGAGGGCATGCAGGTTGTGGCCCCCCATCTCTATTCCCCCGACCTGCTCGCCCCCGAGGGCGTCCTGACCCGCCGAAAGCCCACGGAACGCGAACAGGAGGATATCTCCTTCGGCTGGAACGTGTCCCAAAGTCTGGGGTCGTTCGATATCGGACAGTGCCTGGTGGTGCGGGAAAAGATCGTCCTGGCCGTGGAGGCCATAGAGGGCACCGACGCCGCCATACGTCGCGGCGGTCAGCTGGGAGGGGCCGGCGCCGTCGTGATCAAACGTCCGAAACCCACACAGGACCGGCGCCTGGACATGCCCGCCGTCGGTCCGAACACCCTGCGCGTCATGGCCGAGGTCGGGGCCACCTGCCTGGCCGTAGAGGCCGGAGGGTGCATATTCTTCGAACAGGGTCGCACCCTGGAATACGCCGACGCGAACGGCATCGCCATCGTCTCCTTAGCCGCAAGCGCTTCCTGATCCCCGCCGCTGCGCACGCAAGACAACGCACCGGCGCTCTCTATCCACGGCTCCTCCTCCGACAGCCAAGCGACGCCGTCGCTCTACGCAAAAAAAACAGGCCGGGACGCAAGCCCCGGCCTTTCCTGCACGGATCGTCTCGGACAGGACTACCTTTTGTTCAGCCCCAGAATCTCTACAACGTTCTGCGCCGCCTGGGCCGTGAAGGCGTCCTCGGAAAGACGGTCCTTGTCCTCCTGCCCGATGACCAGACGCGGAGCGTTGGCGAGCTTCTCGTCGGGCGTGATGCCGTACTCCGGGCCGAAGGAATTCTGGTAGTACATGTCCTGGAAGCCCGAGAACTTGAGCGCGTGGGCCGTGGCGTCCAGGACGGCCAGCTCGCCCTTGTCCATGAGGCCCTGCTCCCGGGCCTTGAGCAGCCCGGCCAGGCATTCGCCGCCCTGGGTGCAGGCGATGTGCCCGTGGCGGTTGGCCAGCAGCATGGACTCGATGATGCGCTGCTCGCTGACCTGCACCACCTGGAAGGAGCCGCCCAGAGCCTGGTATTTGTCCGCCAGGAAGGCCACGCGCGGGAAGGAGACGGGATTGCCGATCATGGCTGCCTGGGCCACGGAGGGGCGCACCTTGACGGCCTCGTAGCGTCTCTCGCCAGCAGTCTGGGCGTAATAGCGGAAGACCGGGTCGGCATGTTCGGACTGCACGCCGAAGATGCGCGGCAGCACGTCGATGACGCCAAGGCGCAAAAGTTTCAGGAAGCCGCCCATGACGGCCGTGATGTTGCCCGCGTTGCCGATGGGCACGAACACGGCCTTGCCGCGCATGTCCCAATTGTACCACTGGGCCACTTCAAAGGCGTAACTCTCCTGGCCCAAGATGCGCCAGGCGTTCTTGGAATTGAGCAATGCCACGCGGTAATGGTCGGCCAGATACTCGACGACCTTCATGCAGTCATCGAACACGCCGGGGATTTCGAGCACGCGCGCGCCGCTGCCCAGGGGCTGTGACAGCTGCTGTGCCGTGACCTTGCCTTTGGGCAGGAGCACCACGGAGGTCAGGGGCTCACCCACGTAGGCGGCATAGAGCGCCGCGGCGGCCGAGGTGTCGCCCGTGGAGGCGCAGATTGTCAGGACGTTGTCCCAGCCGTGTTTGGCCACGAGATGGCGCAGGTAGGAAAAGGCGCAGGCCATGCCGCGGTCCTTGAAGGAGGCCGAGGGGTTCTGCCCGTCGTTCTTGAAAGCCATGGGCTGGCCCACGAGACGCTCCAGGGCGGGGGAAGAGCGGGTCACGGGCGTGTTGCCCTCGCCGAGGTAGACGATGTCGGATTCGCCGAGCACGGGCGCCATCAGTTCATAGAAACGGAAAATGCCACGCAGCGCCGGGTTCTTGGTGGCAGCGCGCAGGTCGAACGTGTCGCGCCAGGCTTGGCCGGAAGTCTTTTCGAGCTCGCCAAAACGGGCGTCCTCGAGCAGGAACACGCCCTTGCACTGCGGGCAGGTGTAGTGCAGTTCGTCGATGGGATACCTGGCCTGACAGCCGAGGCAGACATATTCCATTTCCCCGCGGTAGGAAGGGAAAACATTGGCTTCGCGCATGAGACGCCCCCTCAAAGGACAGAGTTACCCGAGCACCGTATCGAGGACGGCCCCGGCAAACAGAAAGACGGCCACAAAACCGTTCAGGGTGAAAAACGCCAGGTTGACCCGGCTCATGTCGTGCTCCGATATGAGTCGATGCTCAAGCAGCAGGATAGCTGCCACCGCCAGGCACACGGCGAGATAGACGAGTCCGGCCCCGCAGGCCCAGCCCGCCAGCAGAAAAAAAAGACTGGTGACCACGTGGCTGAAGGTCGAAACGGCCAGGGCCGGTCCCACGCCAAGCCGGGCCGGAAGGGAATGCAGGCCCTCGGTGCGATCGAACTCCACGTCCTGGCAGGCGTAGAGGATATCGAAGCCGCCCACCCAGAAGGTCACGCCGAGGGCGAGCAGGATCGGGGCCATCTCCACCGCGGGCGAAACGGCCAGCCAGCCGGCCAGCGGGGCCAGCCCCAGGACCGAGCCCAGAAAGAAATGGCACAGGGCCGAAAACCGCTTGGTGAAGCTGTACAGCCCGGACCAGACAAGGGCTACGGGCGAAAGCGCCAGGCACAGCGGATTCAGGAACCAGCAGGCTGCGACGAAGATGACGGCGCTCGCAGCGATGAAGATCCGCGTCTCGGCCACCCCAATCTCCCCGGTCACCAGGGGGCGCGTCAGGGTCCTCGGGTTCTTGGAGTCGATGGGCAGGTCCGCCAGCCTGTTCACGGCCATGGCGAAGGAGCGCACCGCGACCATGGCCACGGTCAGGGCGATGAAGACCCGCCAACCGGGCCACCCGGCGGCAGCCCAGAGCATGCCGAGATAGGCGAAGGGCAGGGCGAAGATGGAATGCTCGATCTTGACCATGCGGGCCAGGAGAACGATTTTACGCCACATGCTCCCCCCTACTTCGCCATGACCTTGAGGAAGCGCTTCTTGCCGACCTTGAGCACGTATTCGCCGGCATCGAACGCAAAGGCGGGATCGTCCTCCTTGCTGCCGTCGACGGTCACGGCATTCTGCTTGCACATGCGGCGTGCGTCGCCCTTGGACGAGCAGACCCCGCTCTCGCTCAGCACGTCGACCAGCGTCGTTCCGGCAGCCGCTTCGAAGACCTCGATATCCTCGGGAATCCCCTGCTTTGCGAACACGGCGTTGAACCCCTCGCGCGCCGCGGAAGCCGCCTCAGGGCCGTGGAAGCGGCGCGTGAGCTCCTCGGCAAGATCCTCCTTGGCGGTCTTGGGATGCAGGGCCCCGTTCAGGACCTGCTCGCGCAGATGCCCGATGTCGTCGAGGGAGCGGTCCGAAAGCAGCTCGTAGTAGCGCCACATGAGTTCGTCGGAGACGGACATGACCTTGCCGAAGATGTCGGCCGGGGCCTCGTCGATGCCGATGTAGTTGCCCAAAGACTTGCTCATCTTCTGCACGCCGTCGAGGCCTTCGAGGATGGGCACGGTCAGGACGATCTGCGAGGCCTGGCCGTGCTCGCGCTGCAGGTGGCGCCCCATGAGCAGGTTGAACTTCTGGTCCGTGCCGCCGAGCTCGACGTCGGCGCGCAGGGCCACGGAATCGTACCCCTGCACCAGGGGGTAGAGGAACTCGTGGATGGCGATGGGCTGGTTGCCTTTGAAGCGCTTCTCGAAGTCGTCGCGTTCGAGCATGCGCGCCACGGTGTAGCGGGAGCACAGGCCGATGAAATCAGCGGCCGTGAAGGCGTCCATCCAGGTGGAGTTGAAGGCGACCTCGGTCCGCTCAGGGTCGAGGATCTTGAAGATCTGCTTCTTGTAGGTCTCGGCGTTTTGCAGCACGGCCTCGCGCGTCAGGGTCTTGCGCGTCTCGGACTTGCCCGAAGGGTCGCCGATCATGCCCGTGAAATCGCCGATCAGAAAGATGACGTGGTGGCCGAGCTCCTGGAAATGCTTGAGCTTCTGGATGAGGACGGTGTGGCCCAGGTGCAGGTCCGGGGCCGTGGGGTCGAACCCCGCCTTGACGCGCAAGGGCGTGCCGCGGCGCAGCTTCTCGACCAGTTCCTCCTCGTTGATGATCTCCACACTCCCGCGCCGGATCTGTTCCAGCTGACGGGCCAACTCTTTGTCTGTCATGGCTCTTCCTTATGTTCCCTGTATTGCCAGGGGACGATGCTCAGGCATTTTCCCCGGTCCAGTTCGATCACAACACCGTTCAGCATGCACGGTCCTTTCGCAAGTTCAAAACGTTGCGGCAGGCAGGTCTGAAACTTGCGCAGAATGACGTCGTTGTCCATGCCCAGACACGAGTCCTCGGGCCCACACATGCCGAGGTCTGAAATGTACCCTGTGACACCGTCCAGCACGCAGGCGTCGTTGGTCTGCACGTGCGTGTGCGTGCCCACGACGGCCTGCACGCGGCCGCGCAACATGTGGGCCAGAGCCCGCTTTTCGGAGGTGGCTTCGGCGTGCATGTCCACCACAACCAGCGCCCCGGACGGGATGGATGCCAGCAGGCCCTCGGCCGTTGCGAACGGGCAGTCCACGGGGTCCATGAACGTCCGTCCCTGGAGGTTCATGACCGCAAGCTCGGGCAGTCCTTCCCCCAGACTGAACACGCCGCAGCCGCGTCCCGGCGCCCCGGCCGGGTAGTTGGCCGGCCGCAGTATCCAGGGTTCGCCCGCCAGCACGGGCCGGATGTCGGGGAACTTCCAGACGTGATTGCCCGTGGTCAGCACGTCCACTCCGGCGCGCCGCAGTTCCATGGCGCTCTTGGCCGAAATCCCCAGGCCCCCGGAAGCGTTCTCGCCGTTGGCCAATACGGTGGTCAGGCCCATTTCACGACGCAAACGCGGCAGATGGTCCTTCACCATCTGCCGCCCTGTTCTGCCAACTATGTCGCCGAGAAAAAGAAGCCGCACAAAGGAGCTACTTGGCAATGCCTACGGCCCTCTTCTCGCGGATGACTGTGACCCGGATCTGGCCGGGGTAGGTCATCTTCTCCTCGATCTGCTTGGCGATGTCCTTGCTCAGCATGAATATCTGGTCGTCGTTGACCGCGTCGCAGTCAACCATGACGCGCACCTCGCGGCCGGCCTGGATGGCGAAGGCGCGGCTCACGCCGTTGAAGCCGGTGGCGATGCCTTCCAGCTCCTCCAGGCGCTTGACGTAGCTCTCCAACAGTTCCTTGCGTGCGCCGGGGCGGGCGCCCGACAGGCTGTCGGCGGCCTGCACCAGGACCGCGTACACGGACTTGGGCGGCACGTCCTCGTGGTGAGCCGCGATGGCGTGCACGATTTCGCTCGACTCGTTGTACTTCTTGGCCAGGTCGGCGCCGATGATGGCGTGGGGACCTTCCACCTCGTGGTCCACGGCCTTGCCCAGGTCATGGAGCAAGCCGGCGCGCTTGGCCTTCTTGATGTCCAGCCCCAGCTCCGCGGCCATGATGCCGCACAGGAACGCGACTTCGAGGGAATGCTGCAGCACGTTCTGGGTGAAGCTGGTGCGGAAGCGCAGCTGCCCCAGCAGGCGCACGATCTCGGGGTGGATGCCGTGCACGCCGAGGTCGAAGGTGGCCTGCTCGCCGATCTCGCGGATCTGGACGTCCATCTCCTTCTCGACCTTCTTGACGATGTCCTCGATGCGGGCGGGGTGGATGCGGCCGTCGCTGATGAGACGCTCCAGGGAGCGCTTGGCAACTTCGCGGCGCAGGGGGTTGTAGGCGGACAGAATGACCGTCTCGGGGGTGTCGTCGATGATCAGGTCCACGCCGGTGGCGGCCTCGATGGCGCGGATGTTGCGCCCTTCGCGACCGATGATGCGGCCCTTCATGTCCTCACTCGGCAGCTCGACGGAGCTGACCGTGTGCTCGGCGACGTAGTCACCGGCGTAGCGCTGGACCGCGCTGGCGATGATCATCTGGGCCTTGCGGTGGGCGGTCTCCTGGGCTTCGACCTCGATGACGCGGACCATCTTGGCCGCTTCATGCCGGGCCTTGCTCTCGATCTCCTGCATGAGGCGGGTGCGGGCCTCTTCGGCCGTGAGGCCCGAAATTTCCTCGAGCCTGGCCTGCTGCTGGGTGACCAGGTCCTGCAGGGACTCCTCCTTCTCCTCCACTGCCCGCTCCTGTCTGGCGACCTTCTTTTCCAGGTTGACCAGTTCGCTTTCCTTCTGGGCCAGGGATTCGACCTTCTTTTCCAGGCGCTCTTCCTTGGCCTGGAGCCTGGCCTCGTTCTTCTTGAGTTCGCGCTCGCGGTCCTTGGCGTCCTGCTCGATCTCCTTCTTCAAGGCAAAGACCTCGTCCTGGGCCTGAAGCAGCAGTTCCTTCTTGTGCGCCTGGGCGTCCTTCTTCGCCTCGTCGAGAATGCGCTCGGAAAGCTTCTGCGCGTCCTCGATTTCCTTGTCGGTGATATATTTCTTGAAAAGATAACCCGCTACCGCACCGATGCCGATACAGATGAATGCGGTGATGATGATGTCAGCCATGAAAAACTCCTTGGCGCAATATATTGAAACGCCTGCGCGAGGGCCATAAAGTGACGCTCCTGTCCTTCAATCGGACGTCGGGAACGACAGCGCGTGTGATCGCATCTGCAAGGAGGGAATCGGGCGGGCCTGGTTCGACGAAGGAACAGACTTTTGAAAAGCCCCGGAAGGCAGTGTTGGGATTTATTTTGAACCTCTTAAGTTAAGAGGGGGTTGGCTACAGCCCATAAGGCTTCTCCGGAAATATCCGGAGCATGCACACAAGGCCGTTGTAAGCTACCCTAATTGCGCTTTATTGGCTCAAAAACGCATCACCAATCACTGTCCCTCCAGGGTTTAGGTCTGCTATTCTTCAGGACTATCTATCTTCGAAAGAAGCTGCTGCAGATTGCCTTCAAGCTGCGACAGCCTCCCTTGATCATGTAAATAATCGTCGGCCAGACTGAGTGCCAGATATGTCAGGAGCCGCTCCTTGCTCATGTTGCTGGCCCGCCCCTGCAACTCGCTGTATCGCTTGTGCACGAAATCCACCGCCTGGTGAATCCGCTCGGGCGGGACGTCGGCCGCGAAGGAAAGTTCGAGGCCGAGCACGGTCAAATTGTATCCTGGCATTGACTAGTTTCTATCAACCTCTTGCAACCTGTTCAAGATATTTTCGACCTTGGCCAGGACCGCTTCCTTGGTCTGTCGTTCCTGCTCAAGAGATTCCTTTAATTGCGAATTCTCAAGTTTCAAGGCCTCCTGGCGTTCCAGGAGAAGGGTTATCTTCTCGGTGAGTTGATTCAGGATATCCATGTAACGTCCTAGGATTGAGGTTTTTCTTGGCGCTTTCTTCTCTCGATGTTCGTCTGTCTGGCCCTGGCGACGCAGAGGGCCGCGTCAGGGACGTCCTTCGTCACCACGGACCCCGCCCCGACAACCGCCCCGGCCCCCACGACCACCGGAGCCACCAGGGCGGTGTTGCTCCCGATGAAGGCTTTCTCGCGGATCTCGGTGCGGTGCTTGCGCACCCCGTCATAGTTGCAGGTGATGGTGCCCGCGCCGATGTTCACGTCCGCGCCGATGTCGCTGTCGCCGAGGTAGGACAGGTGCCCCGCCTTGGCGCCCTCGTGGAGGGTCGCATTCTTGACCTCCACGAAATTGCCGACCCGGGCCTTGCGGCCGATGTCTGCCCCCGGCCGGAGACGGGCATAGGGACCAACCGACGCACCTTCGCCGATGCGTGCCCCCTCAATATGAGAAAAGGATTTCACTTGGCAAGGACCAAGAACCGCGTCCCTGATCCAGCAGTGGGACGAGATGCGCGCGCCGCGCTCAATCCGTGTGCGCCCGTAGATTTCGCACGGACCGACGATCTCGGCCCCGGGTGCGATTTCGACATCGGGCCCGATGACGATCGATGATCCACCGCGCAGAATGACGCCTGACCGCAGATGTCCCGCGACAATCCGCGCTCGGAGCGCGTCCTCGAAGTCAACCAGCTCCTGCGGAGAATTGATGCCGCGCAGCAGCTCGGAGCTGCCGAACGGCATGCCTGCAACGCACAGCCCCGCCTCGGCGCAAAGGCTGATCAACTGCGTCAGATAGAACTCGCCCTGAGCGTTGTCCCGGTCCATCTTCGCCAGAAGCCCGGAGCACAGGGCCACATCGAACACGTAGACGCCGGAATTGACCTCGTTGATCTCGCCTCCGTACTCCACGGCATCGAAGTCTTTTTCCTCCACGACACGCAAGACCGTGCCATCCGGGGACCGGACTACCCGCCCGTATCCGAACGGGTTTTCCAGCTCCAGGGTCAGCATGCCCATCGCAGCGCCTTCATCCCGGCACAAATCCGCAAGGGCCTCCACTTCCTGCACAGGCACGTACGGGGTGTCGCCATTCAGAACGCAGACGTGGGTCAGACCGCTGGCGACGATCTCCGGCCAGGCGAGCGAAACGGCATGCCCTGTGCCCAGTTGCTCTTCCTGCAGGACGAATTGCAGATCCCGCGCGGCAAATGCAGCGCGGACCTCATGCGCACCGAATCCGATGACCGTCCAAACGAGCCCTGGCGGCACATGCGCGAGCGCATCGAAGACATATCCAAGCAAAGGCTTGCCCAAAACCGTTTGCAGCACCTTTGGGGAATCGGAATGCATCCTGGTTCCCTTTCCGGCCGCAAGAAGAACATAACCCAATGTAGCGCTCATCCGTTACTCCATAGCTGTGCGAAAGTCTCCCGACTGGCGGGAAATATCGGCGCCTGACAGGAAGCCGGCGTCGCAGATGTTCTCATAATCCCGTATGCAAACAGGCCCGGAAAATATCGACAGATGGGCCGCCGTTCAACCCCCTGAAGCAAAAAAAAAGGCAGGTTCCGGAGAACCTGCCTTCGTAGTCGTCATACAGCCTTCATTACATGCGGCACGTGCCTTCGCTCACGGCGCTAGCACGACACTTCATGCGGTGAAGCGCCCTGGCCAGGGCGGCCTGCACGGCCGCGTGATCCAATTTCTCCTGTTGCTGCTTGGCGCGCTGCTCGGCTCTTTCCTGAGCCCTGCGGGCCCGTTCCAGATCGATTTCTTCAGCTTTTTCCGCCACTTCAGCAAGAACTGTCACCTTCGCAGGGGACACCTCGGCAAACCCGCCGGCAACAAAGACGTAGTACTTTTTGCCGTTCAGTTTGTAGTAGAGGCTCCCGATACCAAGCGCAGAGAGAAACGGGATATGATTGGGCAGGACACCGAATTCACCGTTGATGCCGGGAGCGCCGACGTAGTCGACCTCTTCCTGCAGCACCATCTTGTCCGGTGTCACAATTTCAAGCGTTATTGTCTTAGCCATATCAATACCCCAGGGCAAGAATTACTGTTTCTTGGCGTTTTCCAGAGCCTCGTCCAAGCCGCCGACCATGTAGAAGCAGGACTCCGGAATGGCGTCGTGCTTGCCTTCGATGATCTCCTTGAAGCCCTTGATGGTGTCTTCGAGCTTCACGTAGCGGCCTTCCTTGCCGGTGAACTGCGCGGCAACGAAGAAGGGCTGGGACAGGAAGCGCTGCATCTTGCGGGCGCGGGAAACGGTCAGCTTGTCTTCGTCGGACAGTTCGTCCATGCCCAGAATCGCGATGATGTCCTGCAGGTCCTTGTACTTCTGGAGGATTCTCTGCACGGCGCGAGCGGTCATGTAGTGGTCCATGCCGATGACGTTGGGGTCGAGGATGCGGGACGTGGAGTCCAGCGGATCCACCGCGGGGTAGATGCCAAGCTCGGCGATCTGACGGGACAGAACGATGGTTCCGTCAAGGTGCGAGAAGGTCGTGGCCGGGGCGGGGTCGGTCAAGTCGTCGGCGGGAACGTAAACGGCCTGCACCGAGGTGATGGAACCCTTGTTGGTGGAGGTGATGCGTTCCTGCAGTTCACCAAGGTCGGTGCCCAGGGTCGGCTGGTAACCGACGGCGGAGGGCATGCGGCCGAGAAGCGCGGAGACTTCGGAGCCGGCCTGGGTGAAACGGAAGATGTTGTCGACGAACAGGAGCACGTCCTGGTTTTCTTCGTCACGGAAGTACTCCGCGGCGGCCAGAGCGGTCAGAGCGACGCGGGAACGGGCTCCCGGAGGTTCGTTCATCTGACCGTAGACAAGGCAGGCTTTGTCCAGAACGCCCGCGTCTATCATTTCGTGGTACAGGTCGTTGCCTTCACGGGTGCGCTCGCCGACACCGGCGAACACGGAGATGCCGCCGTGGTTCTTGGCGATGTTGTTGATCATCTCCATGAGGATAACGGTCTTGCCGACGCCGGCGCCACCGAACATGCCCATCTTGCCGCCCTTGGGGAAGGGGACGAGCAGGTCGATGACCTTGACGCCAGTCTCAAGCACTTCGATCTTGGTCGACTGCTCGGTGAAGCTCGGGGCCGAGCGGTGGATCGGGTAGCTCTTCTCGGCGACGATGGGGCCCTTTTCGTCCACGGGGCGACCCACGACGTTCAGGATGCGGCCAAGGGAGGCCTTGCCTACGGGCACCTGGATGGGCTTGCCCGTGTCCTTGCCGATCTGGCCGCGAACCAGACCGTCGGTGTTGTCCATGGCGATGCAGCGAACGACGCTGTTGCCAAGGTGCTGGGCGACTTCGACGACCAGGTTGTCTTCTTCGGCGTCGATGGTCGGGTTGGTGATCAGAATGGCGTTCAGGATGCCTGGAAGTTTGCCTTCGGCAAACTCCAAGTCGACAACAGGCCCGATGACCTGCACTATTTTACCGGTATTAACAGCACTCATGCGTTATGCCCCCTTATCCTTTCAGTGCCTCGGCACCGCCTACGATGTCCATTAATTGGGTGGTGATGCTCGCCTGGCGCGCCTTGTTGTAGACAAGGGTCAGGCTGCCGACCATTTCGTCGCAGTTCTTGGTCGCGTTATCCATGGCCGACATGCGCGCCGCATGCTCGCTGGCCGAAGTGTCAAGCAGGCCGCGGTACATCTGGACCTTGACGTATCTGGGCAGAAGTTCGGCCAGAAGCCCTTCCACCGATGGTTCGAAGATGTATTCGCTCGTGGCGACGGTCGGTACTTCCGCCTCGGCCGTCTCGGCCGGGAGGATCTGTGACGACGTCGCTTCCTGCTTGGCGATGCTCACGAACTTTCCGAAAACGATATGCACTTCGTCAAACTGTCCGGAGAGATACCCATCGATGACGAGGTTGCCCGTTTCGCTGGCCAACTGGAAATCGAAGTTGGTCATATTCTCAGCGTACTGCGAAACGATCTCGAACCTCGTCTTGCGGATGAAATCCCTGCCTTTCTTTCCGATGCAGATAAACTTGACGGTCTTGCCTTCTGCTTCCTTCTGCTTGGCCAGCCTGTTGGCGGCGTTGCAGAGGTTCGCGTTGAAGCTGCCGCACAGCCCCTTGTCCGAAGTGACCAGAACGATGCCTATGTTCTGGATCTCTTCGCGCTTCTCGAGCAGGGGATGGACGCTGGCGTCGGCGCGGGAAGCCAGATCGATAAGAATGTCATGGAACTTATCAGCATAGGGACGGAAGCGCTCGATTCGGTTCTGAGCACCACGCAGCTTCGCGGAAGCGACCATGTTCATCGCTTTCGTGATCTGCTTGGTCTTTTTCACACCGACGATCTTGTTTTGAATGTCCCTCAGTGATGCCATTTACGACTCCTTAAACGATCCTAGGCTTTGAAACCGGCTTTGAACTCGGTCAGGGCTGCGGCCAGCTTCTTTTCGGTTTCGGCGCCAAGGTCCTTGGTCTGCACGATTTCGGCCAGGACGTCGGACTTCTGGTTGCGCATGAAGTCGACCAGTTCGTTGCCGAAGCGGATAGCGTCGGTCACGGCGACGTCGTCGAGGTAGCCGCGGGTGCCGGCGTACAGCACGGCGACCTGCTCTTCGACGGGCATGGGCTGGTACTGAGGCTGCTTGAGCAGTTCGACCAGACGCTCACCGCGGGTCAGCTTGGTTTTGGTGGCCTTGTCCAGGTCGGAGCCGAACTGGGCGAAGGCGGCCAGTTCGCGGTACTGGGCGAGGTCGAGACGCAGGGTGCCGGCGACCTTCTTCATGGCCTTGATCTGGGCCGCACCGCCAACTCGGGAGACGGACAGACCGACGTTGATGGCGGGACGGATGCCGGCCATGAACAGGTTCGGCTCCAGGTAGACCTGACCGTCCGTGATGGAGATAACGTTGGTCGGGATGTACGCGGACACGTCGCCGGCCTGGGTTTCGATGACCGGCAGGGCGGTCAGGGAACCGGCGCCGAGGCTGTCGTTGACCTTGCAGGAGCGCTCCAGCAGGCGGGAGTGCAGGTAGAAAACGTCGCCGGGGAAAGCTTCACGTCCCGGAGGGCGGCGCAGCAGCAGGGACATCTGGCGGTAAGCCACAGCCTGCTTGGACAAATCGTCGTACACGATCAGGGCGTGCTTGCCGTTGTCGCGGTAGAACTCCGCCATGGTGCATCCGCAGTAGGCCGCGATGAACTGCAGGGGAGCCGGTTCGGAAGCGGTGGAGGAGATAACCGTGGTGTAAGCCAGTGCGCCGTTCTGGCGAAGGGCTTCGACGACCTGAGCGACGGTGGAGCGTTTCTGGCCGATTGCGACGTAGAAGCAGTGGATATCACTGTTCTTCTGAGCAATGATGGCGTCAACGCCGACGGCGGTCTTGCCGACCTGACGGTCGCCGATGATCAGTTCGCGCTGTCCGCGGCCGATGGGGGTCATGGCGTCGATGGCCTTCAGACCCGTGTACATGGGCTCGTGAACGGACTTACGGGCGATGATGCCGGGAGCCTTGATTTCGACGTTACGGAACATATCCGTCTGAATCGGTCCCAGACCGTCGATGGGATTGCCCAGGGGGTCGATGACACGACCCATGACCGCGTCGCCGACGGGAACCTGGAAGATCCGGCCCGTACGCTTGACGATGTCGCCTTCCTTGATGTGTTCGGTCTCGCCGAGAAGAGCGACGCCCACGGAGTCTTCTTCAAGGTTCAGGACCATGCCCATGACGTTACCGGGGAACTCGAGGAGTTCCATGGCCATCGCGTTTTCGCAGCCGTAAACGCGGGCGATACCGTCACCCACCGACAGGACCACGCCAGTCTCGCTCATCTCGACCTTTTTCTCGTAGTTCTTGATCTGGCCTTCGATGATCTGGCTAATTTCTTCTGCTTTGATCTGCATAGCCTCTACTCACCCCTTTTGATATTTTCTTTCAAAATTTGCAGTTGAGCCCGAATACTAGCGTCAAGGACCTTGTCCCCGATCTTGAGCATGAGCCCGCCGATGATGTCCTGATCAACTTCGTAATCGAGGACCACCTTCTGACCCGACTCTTTTTGCAGTTTGTCGACAACGTTCTTCTGCACCCCGTCGGAAAGCTTCACAGCCGTCACCAGTTTGCCACGAAGAACGCCTTGGGCCGCATCCAGGAGCATGCCGTATGACGCGTTGATCTCGGGGAGAAAAGCCAGCCTGTTCTTGTCCGCCAGAAGCAGACAGAAGTTCCGGACCATGGCGCAGGGCGCGACCTTGTCCAGAATCTTGACGATCACTCCTCTCTTTTCTTCCACTCCGAAAATCGGGTTGCGGAAGATCCTCGTGAGCTCAGGCGCATTCTCCAGGACTCCAGCCAGCCTGGCCAAGTCGTCGCCGTACTGCGCCATGACAGCCTTGTCGGACTGCGCCTGCGCAACGGTGAACAACGCCTTGGCGTACCGTCTTGCTACGATATTCCCAGTCAATTGAGCACCACCTTTTTAAGATATTCGTTGACCAAATCTTCGTGATCTTTCTTCTTCAGCTGCTTTTTCACCATGTCTTCGGCGGCAGCGACGATCTTTTCGGCCAGCTCTTCACGGATGGCGTCGATGGCCAGCTTGGCCTCCTGAGCCGCGGAAACTTCGGCCTGAGCCTTGATCTGCGCAGCCTGGACTTCGGCCTTCTCGATGATCGCCTGGCGCATGGCCTCGCCCTGGGCCTTGGCGTCGGCAAGGATCTTGGCCTTCTCGGCCTCGAGATTGGCGATGCTCGACTCAACTTCCAGCAGGCGCTTCTCCGCGTCTTCCTTACGCTCGTCGAGGTCGGCCAGATCCGTCTCGATCTGCTTGGTGCGGCCGGTCAGCATGTCCGCAACGCGCTTGCCCGCGAACTTGTAGACCAGGAAGGCCACGATGCCGAAATTGATAAAGCGATACAGAAGGTCGAGCCATTTGTTATGACCCCCACCCTCTCCGTCGCTGGCGAAGGCAATCGCCGCGCAAAGAACCAGTGCTGCCGTCACCAATCCGACAGTCTTGAATTTTTTCAAAATTCCGCCCTCCTTATATGAAAAAGTACATCTATGACACACAAGGAAATTCCAGCCCGACTACGCCTTGCTGAGCACCTTGTCGGCGACGTTCTTGGCATAGCCCGCGACTTCGTTGCGCAGGGCCTTCAGGGCGGCCTGCTTCTGACCATCGATCTCTTTGCGGGCGGCGGCGACCTTCTCGGCGGCTTCGGCGCCGGCCTTGGACAGGACCGCGGCCTCGGCTTCGGACCCTTCGGCCTTCAGGGACACGCGCAGCTGCTGCGCCTCGACCCGGGCACCGGACAGGGAAGCCTTGTAATTTTCGAGCTTGGACTCAGCCTTGGCCGTGAAGGCCTCGATGGAACCGAGCTTTTCGCTCATGACCTCGGCCCGCTTCTTGATGATCCCACGGATCGGGCGAAACAGGATCAGGTTCAGCACCGTCAGGATGATCAGAAAGTTCACAAGTTGCATAAAAAATGTCCAATCGAGATCAATCATGCCGCCCCCCAAAAAGTATGTGAATTTTTGTTCAAAGTCACAGGGCCTCTATCTGATTCCCATTTTCGTGTCAAAATCTTTTTGGACAAACTGTCAGCAAATTGGTTTGCAAGTCCTGGGTTTGCGCACTTTGTTCAGAAATTCACGTGCCTTGGATGCACCATTCTGACCCATGAAAACGCGCCGACCGGAAACGGCGCCGGAACATTTTCCGGCCCCTCCGGTCTGAAAAGATGACATGCTCCGAAAAACGGGTCAGAAACTTCAGGCGTTCTTGAAGACGAACCTGCGCATGGCCACGTTGAGAACCACGCCGATCATGCAAAAATTGACCACGGAAGCGCTGCCCCCGTAACTGATGAAAGGCAGGGGGATGCCGACCACGGGCATGATGCCGAGGACCATGCCCATGTTGATGAGGATCTGCCAGAAGAAGTAGAAGAAGACCCCGGCGGCGAGATAGCTGCCGAAATCGTCCTTGGCTTCCATGGCCACGATGTAGATCTGGTAGAGGAAGGAGCAGAAAAGGGTCAGCAGGATCACGGACCCGAAAAATCCCCACTCCTCGCCGAACACGGCGAAGGCGAAGTCCGTGTGTTTCTCGGGCAGAAAGCGCAACTGGCTCTGGGTGCCCTGCAGGAAGCCCTTGCCCCAGAAACCGCCCGACCCGATGGCGATCTGGGACTGGATGATGTGATACCCTGCGCCGAGGGGATCGTTGCCGGGATCGAGGAACGTCAGGATGCGCTGCTTCTGGTAGTCGTGGAGAAAGAACCACCCGAAGGGCAGCGTGGAGGGCAGAACCACGATCAGCACTTTGAAGACCCCGCCCGCGATGCCCTTGAAAAGGATCATCCCGCCCAGAATCAGCAGGATGTTCAGGGCCGACCCCAGGTCGGGCTGCTTGACCACGAGCACCGCCGGCACGAGCCCCACAAGGAGGACCTTGCCCAGATTGACCCAGCCGAGGCGCCCGTCCATGCGGGCCAGAAGTCGCGCGCCCAGGATGAGCACGGCTATCTTGGCCAGTTCCGTAGGCTGCAGGTTGAAAAACCCGAGGTCGAGCCAGCGCCTGGCCCCGTAGATGGTTTTCCCGGCCACGCTCACCCCGACCAAGAGAAGCAGCGACAGGACGAAATAGGGCCAGGACACGGCCTTGAAATGGCGATAGTCCACAAGGACGATGCAGGACATGACCAGCAGGCCCGCGCCGCCCCAGAGCAGCTGCTTGTTGAAGTAGCTGTCGAGTTCGATGCCCGTCGCGACGCGCAGGGCGCTGGCCGAATAGAGGTTGATCACCCCGACCAGGAAGAGGATCGCGGTCAGGGCCACGAGCCCCCAGTTGATGTGGAAGACAAGGCGTCTGTCGAACATGTGCGTCTCCCCTCAATTCCCCTGCTGCACGCCGAAAAGGGCGTCGAACACCGCGGCGACCACAGGCCCGGCGTCCGAGCCGCCGTGTCCGCCGTGCTCGACCATGGCCACGGCCACATACCGCCGCCCGTCCTTTTCCGCGAACCCCGCCAGCCAGGCATGATCCCTGTATTTGTAGGGGATCTCCTGGGTTTTCTTCTTCTCGTACTTGTCCATGAGTTTGACGACCTGCGCCGTGCCCGTCTTTCCGCCGATACGGATGCCCGTACGGCGCAGCAGGCGGGCGGTGCCCCTGTCCTCCTCGACCGTGGCCACCATGGCGTCGAGGATGAGCTTGCGCGTGGAGGCCTTCATGGGCAGCTCGCCGATGACGTCTGGCGAAGCCGTGGCGAGCAGCGTCGGCCGCAGGAGCTTCCCACCGTTGACCAGCGCGGCCACGAACCGGGCCACCTGCAACGGGGTCGTCTGGGTGTACCCCTGGCCGATGGAATAGTTCAGGGTCTCGCCGCGCTGCCATTTCTCGCCGAAGCGCTTGAGCTTCCATTCGGCGGTGGGCATGTTTCCCGACCGCTCGTGCGGCAGTTCGACGCCGGTCCTGACACCGAAACCGCAGCGTGTCGCGTAGTCGCTGATGGCGTTTACGCCGAGGCGTTCACCGAGTTGATAATAGTATACGTCGCAGGACTCACGCAGCGACTTCTTGAAATCGACAAGCCCGTGCCCGCCTTTGTTCCAACACCGGAAGGACCGCTCGCCGAGTTTGTAGCTGCCCGAGCAGAACACGGTCGTGGCCGGGGTCACCGAGCCGCTTTCCAGGGCCAGCCCGCCGACGACCAGCTTGAAGACCGAACCCGGCGGATAGGCGCTCTGCACGGGACGGTTCTGCATGGGATGCTCCGGGTCTTCGAGGAGTTCCTTCCACTTGGCGTGGCTGATGCCGACCACGAACTCGTTGGGGTCGTAGCTGGGCAGGCTGACTTGGGCGAGGATTTCGCCCGTGTTCGCGTCCATGACCACCACGGAGCCCGCGCGACCGTCCAGGGCCTTGGTCGCCACTTCCTGCAGACTCAGGGAGACGCTCAGGCTCAGATCCTCGCCCTTGACCGGCTGGGTGACGATCCTGGATGACAGCACACGGCCCGACGCATCGACCTCGAACTCCTCCAGCCCCTTGGCCCCGCGCAGCCGGCGTTCCAGCACGTACTCCACACCCTGCTTGCCGACGTCGTCGCCGAGCTGCAGGTCCGGGTCGTCGTTGAGCTCTTCCTCGTTGGCCCTGGCCACGTAGCCGAGAACGTGAGCCAGGGTCGGGCCGTAGGCGTACGAGCGTTTCGGCCGCACGGCGATGGTCAGGCCCGGCCAGTCCAGCCGGTGCGCTTCGACCAGGGCCACGAGTTCGAAGGGGATGTTGGGCACGATGACCTGCTCGTCAAAGTGCTTGACCCGCTTTCGACCGATCTCGAAGACCTTCTCCAACTCGTCGCGCGGCTGACCTGTCCAGCGGCTGACCTGGTCGAGGGTCTTCGGGATGTCCGGGCAATCCTCGCGGACCAGGGCCAGGGCGTAGGCAGGCGTGTTCTCTGCCAAAAGCACGCCGTCCCGGTCGCGGATGATTCCGCGCGGCGAAAACATTGTGCTCTGCCGGGTCCTGTTTTCCTGGGCGCGGCTGGTGTAGAAATCGTTCTTGTAGATCTGCAGATACCACAGGCGGATACCGAAAACGCAAAAAAGCAGGACAATGCAGATCAGCAGCAGGTTGGGGCCGGAAAAAATCCGGGGTCTTTCGGGGGTGTCAAACGCGCCCATGTCCGCCCCACCTGCGGTATGCGATCAGCATCCCGCCCCAGAACAGCACATACGCCAGCCACTGCTTTGCGATCCACGGCCAAGGCGCATGCATCCGCGCCCCGATTTCCTGGAAGCTGATGGCGCCGCTCAGGACCGCCCAGGCCCACACGGAGAGCACCAGGGAGAAAAGAAGGATGAAGAGCGGATTTTCAGGCTCGAGCAGCCATTTGGTGAGCAGAAACAAGGCGAACATCCCGGCGTAGAAGAGCACGGCCACTCCGAAGGCCAGATTGCCGATCCCTTCCTGCACGAGCGTCCACAGCACGGTCATCCAGCCCACCGTCCACCACCGCCCGGTCTGAAGGCAGACGAGAAGTCCGGGGGTCAGAAAATCGAACCCTCCGGACATTTCCTGGGCCCAGAGGGCGAGCACGAGATACCCCGCCCACCAGACCGGGTCGGGCATCTGGCCCGGACGTCGCCGGCCGTAAGGGGTGGCGGACAATCTCACGACCTCTTGCGCACGGGATGGCGCGCTGGCTTGGACGGCTCGGTCCCTGGTTCGGTCGGCTTCGTCGCATTGGCCGCAGACGGCCCCTGGGAGCCGCCGGCGACGCCGGTCGAATTCGCCGCGGCCTTGGCCGAACCGGCGGTCGCGTCGACCGGACCTGCGGTACTGTTTGCCGCGGGTTGCCCATCGCCGGCGGAAGCCACGGGCTGCCCCGGATCGTACCCGTCCGCGCGGCTCAGGACCAGCAGTTCTTCGTAGTACCTCAGGGCCAGCAACGGCTCGGCGTAGACCTTCTGGAACAGGGAGACGTCGGCGGGGGTCACTTCGACCACGCGGGCCACGGGGATTCCCTTGGGAAAAACGCCGCCCTGCCCGGAGCTGATCAGGATTTCGCCCGGGGAGACGGGATCGTTGCGGGGGATGAACTTGACTTCAAGAAACGCGCCCGGCCCCTGACCCTGGACAATGGCCGGGACCCGCCCGTCGCTGGTGATGACCGGTATCCGGCTGGTCGAATCCGAAAGGAGCAGGACCGAGGAAAAATGCAGCCCTGGCTTGGCGATGCGCCCCACCACCCCGCGCGGCGAGATGACCGGATCGTTGGCCCGCACGCCGTGGACCGTGCCCAGGTCGATGAGCAGCGTCTCCAGGATGGCGTTGGGTCCGAGCCGCTGGCCGATGACCCGGCCGCCGCGCGTCTGCCAGCCGGCCTCGGGGCTGAAGCGCAGCAGCGACGTCAGGCGGTCGGCCGACTTGGCCTTTTCCGAGAGCCGGACCAGTTCAAGCTCCAGTTCGCGGACTCGCTGGGTCAGGTCCTCATTCTCCTGCCGCACCCCCACCAGATAGACGTAGCGCGACCAGAACTCGTCGACGTTGTTCTGCAGCCAACGCCCCGGAGTCATGGCCCAGCCGGCGACATCCAGACCGACCATGGCGGCCAGCCGGTCCAGATACCCCGTCTTCCAGTTCCACGTGTACATGGAAAAGTAGAGAAAAAGCGGAAGAAAGAAGAACAGAAGCAGATATTTGAAACGGGGCGACATACGTCTAATCGATGGTTACCTCGCGCAGCACGTCCAGGTTGTCGAGAACCTTGCCGGAACCCAGGGCCACCGTGGACAGGGGGTCTTCCACCACGGTGATGGGCAGCGAGGTCTCCTCGCGCAGCAGGCTGTCGAGGCCCTTGAGCAACGCCCCGCCGCCGGTCAGCACGATGCCCCGGTCAACGATGTCCGCGGCCAGTTCGGGCGGCGTCTGCTCCAGGGCAATGCGCACGGCCTGGACAATGGAGTCCACGGGCTCGGAGATGGCCTTGCGCACCTCCTCGGAGGTGATGGAAATATTCTGCGGGATGCCCGAGACGAGATCGCGACCCTTGACGTCCATGATCAGCTCCTCGTCCAGGGGATAGGCCGAGCCGATGGTCATCTTGATGTCCTCGGCCGAGCTTTCGCCGATAAGCATGTTGTACTTGCGCTTGACGTGCTGCAGGATGGCCTCGTCCATCTTGTCCCCGCCGATGCGCACGGACTTGGAGTAGACGATGCCCGCCAGGGAGATGACCGCCACCTCCGTGGTGCCGCCGCCGATGTCCACGACCATGTTGGACGTCGGCTCGGTGATGGGCAGGTCGGCCCCGATGGCCGCGGCCATGGGCTCCTCGATGAGGAAGACCTCGCGCGCGCCGGCGCTCTGGGCCGATTCGCGCACGGCGCGCTTCTCGACCTGGGTGATGCCCGTGGGCACGCAGATGACGATGCGCGGCCGCACCAGCCGGCGGCTGTTGTGCACCTTGGAGATGAAGTGCCTGAGCATGGCCTCGGTCACCTCGAAGTCGGCGATGACGCCGTCCTTCATGGGCCGGATGGCCACGATGTTGCCGGGCGTGCGACCGAGCATGCGCTTGGCCTCGGAGCCCACGGCCAGGACCTTGTTGTTGCCTCGGTTGTCGCGTTTGACGGCCACGACCGAGGGTTCGCGCAGGACGATACCCTTGCCCTTGACATAGACGCAGGTGTTGGCAGTCCCGAGATCGATGGCCAGGTCGTTCGAGAAGAACCCTAAAATCTTATCCAAAATTCTGGACATATATTTCCTCTTTTATCATGTTCAGCATGGTCCGCTCGCGCGGACACTTCCGGGACATGCCAAGGCGGAACACCGACCCGGTGGGCCGGAAAAATGACGTGTAATGAGCCGCGCTGAATACCAGAAGATCAACGCGCAGGCAACTACCGCCCCGGCAGGGGACAAATTTCAATCATACCAGGCATGTCACCAAACCGATTCCATTCCCTCTCGGTCTATTTCCGGCGACGTTTCGGGTGCCGGGTCCGCAAGATCCCCCTGGACGCGGGCAGTTCCTGCCCCAACCGCGACGGCAGCATATCCGTCGGAGGCTGTTCGTTCTGCAACGAGAAGGGCTCCGGAACGGGCCAGGCAGCCGCAATGTCCCTTGCGGAGCAGTACCTGGCCGGCCGCGAACGCATCCTGGCCAGAGGCGGGGGAATCCGCTTCCTGGGCTACATCCAGTCCTTCTCCAACACCTATGGACCGGCCGCGCGGCTGCGGGCCATGATGCAGGAGCTTGAAGGGTTGCCCGACCTCCTCGGCATCGCCATCGGCACCCGTCCGGACTGCCTGGACAAGGAAAAGCTGGACGTCCTGCGGGCTGCCCCCTTCGAGGAGGTCTGGCTGGACCTTGGGCTGCAGTCGGCCCACGACCGCACCCTGCGGCGCATCAACCGGGGTCACGACGCGGCCTGCTTCATGCGCTGGGCGCGCGAGGCCGGGGAAAGGGCCATCAAGGTCTGCGCCCACGTCATCACCGGTCTGCCCGGCGAAACCCTGGCGGACTTCGAACAAACCATGGCCGTTGTCAACAGCCTGCCCGTGGCCGGCGTCAAATTCCACAATCTGTACATCTGCCGGGGCACGGCATTGGCGCGGGACTGGCGCGAAGGGCGCGTGGACCTTCTCACGGAGGACGAGTCCCTGCGCTGGCTGGTGCGGGGCCTTGCCCTGCTACGGCCGGAAATCGTCGTGCACAGGCTCGGCGGCGACCCCGCACCGGGTGAACTGGTCGCCCCGGACTGGGCCCTGGACAAAGCCGGATATCTCGACGCCGCCAGGAGGCTGCTCGCGCAAGAGGATACCTGGCAGGGCAAGGCGCTGGGCTTCCCACTGCCGCAATGGTTCAATCCCGAGGGAGGGAAATAATCATGAATACGACTGCGGAGACCTTTACCAACGACTGGTTTTCAGCCACGTTTCACTGGCGGGACGGCCTGCTGACGGCCATCGACCTGAGCGGCGACCGCAGGCCGGCCACGCCGCCGCGCTCACCGTTCGGGGCGGAACTGGCGCGGATCGTCTCGGACTACGGACTTCTGGAAGAGGATGTCTGGCCTGAGCTGCCCATGAACTGGAACGGACTTACGGCCTTTTCGATCCTGGTCCTGGACAACCTGCGCCGCCGCGTCCCCCGCGGGGCCTTCACCACCTATGGACAGCTGGCCGCCATGTGCGGCTCGCCACGCGCGGCCCGGGCCGTCGGCAGCGTCATGGCCCGCAACCCCTGGCCGTTGCTGTACCCATGCCATCGCGTCCTGGCCGCGGACCTGGGGCTGGGCGGGTTCGGTCCCGGCCTGCCCCTGAAACAGACCCTGCTCACTCTGGAAAAGGCCCGCCCTCTGGAGTGAACGCCGGACGACGCAGCTCCTCGTCCACGACATCCGCATCCTCGGCGTAGAGCCTGACGAGGTTGCGCAGGTGACTGAAGCTCGTCTCGTCCATGCGCAGGAAGTCTATGGCCCCGTCCTGGCCGGCCCGGATGATGCGGCCGTGGATGTGCATGCGCAGCCCCGATTCCAGTTCCAGGGTCACCTCGCACTCCTTGCCGGGCAGAATCCACTCCTCCGTGGAGCAGGACAGGCCCTTGAGGCTCAGGTCATGGACCCGCCCCCGGACGCGCTTGCCCTCGAAGGCGATGGTCAGGGGAAATTCCAGGTTGACGCGGCTTCTCGTGCGTCGTTCGTGTGTCATGTTGCCTCCTGTCCCGCAGCG
This sequence comes from Desulfomicrobium salsuginis, assembly GCF_054657795.1. Lineage (NCBI taxonomy): Bacteria > Pseudomonadati > Thermodesulfobacteriota > Desulfovibrionia > Desulfovibrionales > Desulfomicrobiaceae > Desulfomicrobium > Desulfomicrobium salsuginis. The sequence continues at coordinate 875,409 of NZ_BAAHYA010000001.1, forward strand.
GCCCCCTTTCCCGGGACGAAATGAAACCGGCCTCGATTTTTCAGTGCGGGGCTGCACTATTTCGCCTACGCGAATTCAACCTTCCCGTCGACCGCAAAGCAGCAATCACCGGAACCCGGCCGGCGGCAGCCCCGTCCTCACGGCATGTGCCCTGAACAAAAAACCCCGGCGAGGCCGGGGCTTGTGCTCATTCGAGGAATATCTTCTTCTTGGGCTTCGCAGGCTCGGCCGGCTGGTCCGCAGGCTTCCTGCCCCGGGAACGGCCCCGGTCATTGCCCGCTCCCTTGGGCGCTGGCGCTTCCTCCGCCGGACGCGGCTCCGCAGGCTCCTTGCGCGCCGCGGGACGGGCCTCGGCAGGCGCCTGCTCGGCTCCGCCGTCACGGACCCCTTCGGCCTTCTGGGCAGAGGATTTTCGCGGGCGGCGGCGACGACGCTTCTTCGGCGCGGTCGCAGGCTGGCCCTCCACCGCTTCCGCAGGACTTCCGCCAGAAACCTCTTCGAGCGGAGTCAGCTCTTCGTCTTCCGGCTCTTCGCGGTCGGGCTCCACAGCCGGGGCCGCATCACGCTGCGGCAGTGGAGCTTCCGCCTGGGGAGCTGCCGCCGCCTCGGGTGCGGGGACGTATGCATCCTCTTCCTGCGACGTCAATGGAGCATCGGTCCGCTCCTGTTCTCGCGCCTCGCCTCCGTTGCCCGGCTTCTTGCGGGAACGCTTGCGGCGGCGCTTCTCGCCCTCGGCCCGGCCGCCCTCGACCGGGGCCGCCTGGCGGACCTCGATGGGCACCGGGCGGACCATGTCGACCATCTTCTCCGACGGCTGCTCCAGCGGGGCATGGAACGTGGCCTGGTAGAACTCGTCCACGAGCATGGCCAGCAGGGCCCGGGAATCATCGTTGGTCGCCAGTTCGCCCACGGTGCGCATGAAGCGCTGCATGCGCTCCTTCTGGATGTTGTCGGCCTTGCGCAGGCGGGATTCCAGCAGGAAGACCGCGCGCTGGGAAATGAGCGTCTCCAGTTCCTCGTCGGCCGGGACCTGGTGCTCGACCATGGGGATGGAGAACTTCTTGGCAATCTGCTCGAGTTCGATCTCCTCCATGCCCGAGACGAAGGAGATGGCCACACCCGCCGCCCCGGCCCGGCCCGTGCGGCCCGTGCGGTGCACGTAGGCCTCGTGGTCCTGGGGGGGCTGGTACTGGAAGACGTGGGACAGCTCGTGGATGTCGATGCCGCGCGCGGCCACGTCCGTGGCCACCAGGAATTTGAGCTTGTTCAGGCGCAGCTTTTCCAGGACCTCCTCGCGGGCGGCCTGGGTCAGATCGGCGCTGATCTCGCCCACGTCGTAGCCGAAGCGGCGCAGGACCGTGGCCACGAAGTGCACGTCGGACTTGGTGTTGCAGAAGATGATGGCCGAGGCCGGGTTCTCCTGCTCGATGATCTTGACCAGGATGCGGCTCTTCTGCATGGCCGGCACCTTGTAGACCACGTGCAGCACCTCGCTGACGTGGACGTGCTCCTGGCTCAGGGAGACGAAGACCGGGTCCTTCAGGAACTGCTGGGCCAGGCGCTTCACGTGGCCGGGGTAGGTGGCCGAGAACATGGCCGACTGCAGGCCGCGCGGCAGGTAGCGCTGCAGCTGCTTCATGTCCGGGTAGAAACCCATGGACAGCATGCGGTCGGCCTCGTCGAAGATCATGACCTTCAGCCGGTCCAGGTTGAGGGTGCCTTTGAGCAGATGGTCGAGGATGCGGCCCGGCGTGCCGATAACCAGTTGGGCCCCGCTCTCCAGTCCCTGGATCTGGCCCTTGTAGCCCACGCCGCCGTAGATGGACACGGGCCGCACGCCGCACTCCCGGCCCAGCTCCTCGGCGTCGCGCGTGACCTGCACGGCCAGCTCGCGGGTCGGGACCAGGACCATGGCCTGGGGCGCGCCCAAGGCCGTATCGATGCGGTTCAGGGTCGGCAGCAGAAAGGCGCCGGTTTTGCCGCTGCCGGTCTGGGACTGGACCATGACGTCGAGCCCCTCCAGCATGAGCGGGATGGTCTGGGTCTGGACCGGCATGAGCTCGGTCCAGTTCAGGCGCAGCGATGCGGCCCGCAGGACGGGCGGCAGGTCTGCCATGGTGAATGCCTGTGCTTCGAAATTCTCGTTTTGGGATGTCCCGTTCGGGGTCTCACCAAATTCTGTGTTGTCAGTCATACGATTCCTGCGCGGTTGATGCGGGCGTGCGGTCCAGGACTCCGAGCACCAGCTCGATGACGGAGTTGCTGACCAGCATGCCCTCGCGTGTCAGTTGAAGGCGACCAGCGCCGAGGCGGACCAGCCCGCTGGAGCGAAGCCGCTCGACAGCCGGGTCGCGCCGCGGAAACTCAATTCCGGTCGCTGCCATGAATTCTTGCAGGTCCAGGCCGTCCCTCGTGCGCAAGGCCAGCATGACCATTTCCTGCCGCCGCACATCGGCGGTCAGGATCTCCGTCCCTTCCCTTTCGGCGCCAATGGCCGCCGTGCGGGCGTACTCGTCGAGACCGGCCGGGTTCGCCCAGCGCCGCCCGTCCAGAGTGGACACGGCGGCCGGCCCCAGGCCCAGGTAGTCCCGGCCGGACCAGTACCCCCGGTTGTGCCGGCTCTCGCGTCCGGGGCGGGCGTAGTTCGAGATCTCGTAATGCCCGAACCCTTCGGATTCGAGATACGCCGATCCTTCCAGATACATGCGGGCCCCCTCCTCCTCGTCGGGCAGGGACAGCCTCCCGGCGTCGACGGACTCGGCTAGCGGCGCGCCCTCCTCCAGGCTCAGGCCATAGCAGGAGATGTGTTCCGGGGCCAGCGCCACGATGCCGGCCAGGTCCGCGAGCCATGCGGACACGTCCTGGCCGGGCAGCCCCCAGATCATGTCCAGGCTCAGATTCGCAAACCCCGACTCGCGCGCCTCGCGCGCCGCCAGGCGGGCCCGGGCGGCGTCATGGGAGCGGCCGAGGGTGGCCAGCAGGTCGTCCCGCAGGCTCTGCACGCCGAGGCTCAGGCGGTTGACGCCCAAAGCCCGCACAGCGGCCAGAAAGCCGGTCTTCAGGGCCGACTCGGGGTTGGCCTCCAGGGTGATCTCGGCCCCCGCTTCCAGGTCGAAACGCGAGGCCGCCCCTTCGAGGATGGCCCCGATCTGCGCCGGGGTCAGCAGGGAGGGTGTCCCGCCGCCGATGTAGACCGTCTCCACCGCGCGCCGCCCAAGGGCCTTTCCCCGGCAGTCCAGTTCGCGCAGCACGAGCTCCACGTAACGCTCCGCCTCGGGCGCAGAAAATGGCCCGGAGTGAAAGGCGCAGTACCCGCACTTGCGCACGCAGAAGGGTACATGAACGTAGAGCAGCATGGATCAGGCGCGCGTGCGCAGTTCGGAGGAATACCGCTCGAACTCGCTGTACAGGCACCCGCAGTACTGCTGGCGGTAGACTCCCCACTCCTTCGACAGGGCGATGCCTTCGGACCACCCCGCCCTGAAATCCTCGTAATGGAACGCCACGCCGGCTCCCTGGGCCAGATCCTGCCCCATGATCCGTATCTGCTCGTGCTTCTGGAACTTGCTGTAGAGGAGCGTGGTCGTGAAGGCGTCGAACCCGCCGCGCCGGGCGATGGACAGGGTCCGCTCCAGGCGCAGGGCATAGCACGGGGCGCAGCGGTTGGGTTCGCGGAAGGTCACGGCCCGGAAATACGCCTGCGGGTCGTACTCGTCGTCCTTGAAGATGACCGGAATGCCGAGACGCTCGGCCACCTGGGCCACCCCCTCGCGACGGCGCAGGTATTCCTGCAGGGGGTGGATGTTGGGGTTGTAGTACAGGCCGGTCACGCCAGCCCCGGCCTCGAGGAGGGCCAGGACAGGCGTGATGGCGCACGGCCCACAGCACATGTGAACCAGTATTTTCATCGAAGAACCTAGCAGAATGCGCAGCTGGGCGTTGCCGAGGGCATGATGTAGATCTTGCGCTCGAATGTCTGCTCGAACTCCAGAAGCTTTTCACGCTTGCGGTTGACGAGGTAGTGCATCAGGTCCGCATCGGTGGTGTAGGTGAAGGGCTCGGTCTGCTTGTCCTTGCGCAGTTCTCGGTACAGGTCCTTGAGGGCCTGCATGGAACGCCACTCCAGATTGCGGCGGGTGCCGGCGCCGGAGCAGTGCGGGCAGGGCTCGAGGCTCCCGGACAGGGCCGACGTGCCCAGACGCTGGCGCACGATCTCGAGCAGGCCGAACTTGGAGATGCGCCCGATGTCCGTACGCGCCCGGTCGACCTTGAGGGCCTGACGCAGCTCCTTCTCGACCTCGCGGATGTGCTTGCCGTCCTTCATCTCGATGAAGTCGACCACGATCTGTCCGCCGATGTCGCGCAGCATGAGCTGATTGGGGATCTCCCTGGCGGCCTCGATGTTAGTGCGCAGGGCCATTTCCTTGAAATTCTTCTCGCCGCCGATCTTGCCGGAGTTGATGTCGATGGCCGTCAGGGCCTCGGTGTGGTCGATGACGAGCTGGCCGCCGCTGGGCAGGTTGACCGAGCGGCTGAAGATTTTCTGCAGCTGCGCCTCGATGCGGAAACGCTCGTAGAGGGTACGCTCGGTCTCGGTGTGGACCTTGATGAACGTCTTGCGGCGCGGGAACAGGAGGGTCGCGAACTCGGTGATCTGCCGGGCGGTCTCCTCGTCGTCGACCCAGCACTCGGCGATGTCGGGGGTCAGGTAGTCGCGGATGGCGCGGAAGGCCAGATCCTTCTCCTCGTAGACCAGGGACGGGGAGTCGGAAGAGATGCCCTTCTTGCGGATGTCCTTCCACAGGCGCTTCAGGACCTGCAGGTCCTTGGAGAGGCTGCTCTTGCTCTGGGCTTCGCTGACCGTGCGCACGATGACGCCCAGGCCCTCGTCGAGCTTGAGCTCCTCCACGACCTCCTTCAGGCGGTCGCGCTCCTTCTCGTCCTCGATCTTGCGGGAGATGCCGAGCTGCTCGCGGCCCGGGGTGAGCACGAAATAGCGCCCAGGAATGGACAGGTAGGTGGTCAGGAACGCGCCCTTGGAGCCCACGGGCTCCTTGACGACCTGCACCAGCACTTCCTGGCCGGGCTTCAAAACTTTCTGCAGGGGCGGGTACTTGCCGCGGGTGGGCACGTCGCTCTGGTAGTATTCGGGGTGAACCTCATCGACCTGCAGAAAGCCGTTCTTCTCGGCCCCGTAGTTGATGAAGGCGGCCTGCAGGGCCTGGTCGATGTTGTGTATCTTTCCTTTATATATGTTGCCCTTGGTTTTGCTCTGGTGGAGCATCTCGACGTAGTACTCGACGACGATGCCATCCTCCATGATAGCCACCTCGACCTGTTCGCCAGGCAACACGCTGATGAACATCTTGCGCTTCTGCTTTTCTCCCATGAACATCCTCAAATGAAAAAGGTTTCCGGCAGGGCCGGGAAAAATGGTGAAATTTGCGGACGAAAATCCGATGAAAATTTGCGATCGCTGGGCGCGGGGCTCTAGAGGAGGCGAAAGGGGCCGGTCACTGCCGGACGCACGCCGCGCCACGATTCAAGGGGAATACATACCCGGCAGGCGTGTCCATAGCAAGAAAAACCCTTCGAGGGGCAGGCGCTGGCTTGACATCCCATTTTGCCATGGCTACTCCCGCCTTCTCACTGCACAGGAGGCCACATGCTCGAACCGGGACAGCTGGTAATGCTGCTCAACGCAAAGGACAAGAGATATTTCGTTTCCGCCCAGGAAGGGCAGGTCATGCACACCAACGAGGGGATTCTCCACCTCGACGAGGTCCGCGCCGCGGGCTGGGGACAGCAGGTCCTGACCCACAAGGGCTACCCCTTCACGGTCATGCGGCCGACCCTCTACGACCTGATCAAGTCCGTCAAACGCCGCACCCAGATCATCTACCCCAAGGAGATCGGGTACATCGCCATGAAGCTGGGCATCGGCCCGGGCTGCCGCATCGTCGAGGCCGGCTGCGGCTCCGGCGGCCTGACCACGGCCCTGGCCTGGCTGGTCGGCGACACGGGCAAGGTCTACACCTACGAGCGCCGCGAGGAGTTCTACACCCTCTGCCGCCAGAACCTGGAGCGTATCGGCCTGGCCCATCGCGTGGAACAGTTCCACCACGACATCGCCGAAGGCTTCCACCCTCACGCCGCCGACGCCCTGTTCCTGGACGTGCGCGAACCCTGCGACTACATCCAACATATCCCCGGCGCCGTAGTTCCGGGCGCGCCGATCGGCTTTCTGCTGCCGACCACCAACCAGGTCCAGGACCTGCTGAAAGCCATGGAGGGCGGACCGTTCCGGCAGATCGAGGTGCTCGAGATATTCCTGCGCCACTACAAACCCGTGCCCGAGCGCCTGCGCCCCGACGACCGCATGGTCGCCCACACGGGATTCCTGGTCTTCGCGCGCACCTACGCCCAGCTCGAGGAGCCGGAAACCCCGGACTACGAAGGCCCGGCGGATGAAGACGCCGGGGACGGCGAGTTGCCGGAAGAATAGCCGCAAGTTCAAATCGCTTTCTATTCCAAGGATTTGCAAGAAGCCTCTTGCAAATCCTTTTTCTATTCCTGTAGAGATGAATTTTCTTTCACCTTTCAACCCCGACCCCACGGCCGGACCGAGCCCCGCAAGGAGGAGCGCTGATGACCCGCAAGGATCGCACTGAAGGCATTTTCAGCCGGCGCGAAGTTCTGGATGCCACCGAGCGCCAGAAATACTACCAGATCCAGCTCAAGGAGCTGCTTTCGTACGCATACAGATATTCCGAGGACGTGAAGAAGCGCTTCGACCGCGCCCAGTTCTCCGTGGAGAAGTTCCGCGACCTCATCGACCTCAAGCACGTCCCCATCTTGAAGAAGAAGGAACTCATCTTCCTGCAGTCCATGGGCCCGCGCCTTGGGGGCCTTTTGACCAAGGACCTGGGCGAACTGCGCCGCGTGTTCCTGTCCCCCGGCCCCATCTTCGACCCCGAGGACAGGGGCGACGACTACTGGGGATGGACCGAGAGCTTCTACGCCGCGGGCTTCCGTTCCGGCGACCTGGTCCAGAACACCTTCAACTACCACATGACCCCGGCCGGCCTCATGTTCGAGGAGCCCCTGCGCCAGCTGAGCTGCGCCGTGGTGCCCACGGGCCCCGGCAACACCGGCAGCCAGCTGGACATCATGAAGAAGCTGCGCGTCACGGGCTACGTCGGCACGCCGAGCTACCTCATGCACCTGGCCCAGAAGGGCGAGGAGAAGGGCCTGAACCTGCGCAAGGACCTCTACCTCGAGGTGGCCTTCGTCACGGGCGAGAAGTTCTCCGAGAAGATGCGCTCCACCCTGGAAAAGAAGTTCGACCTGATCATGCGCCAGGGCTACGGCACGGCCGACGTGGGCTGCATCGGCTACGAATGCTTCCACAAGAACGGGCTGCACATCGCCAACCGCGCCTACGTCGAGATCTGCCACCCCGACACGGGCATCCCGCTCAAGGACGGCGAGGTGGGCGAAATCGTGGTCACGGCCTTCAACAAGACCTACCCCCTCATCCGTCTGGCCACGGGCGACCTGTCCTACATCGACCGCGCTCCCTGCCCCTGCGGCCGCACCTCCCCGCGCCTCGGGACCATCGTCGGCCGCGTGGACACCACCGCCCGCATCAAGGGCATGTTCGTGTACCCGCACCAGGTCGAGCAGGTCATCTCGGGCTTCGAGGAAATCAAGAGATGGCAGATCGAGGTTACCAACCCCGGCGGCATCGACGAGATGACGCTTCTCATCGAAACCTCGGGCTTCAAGCGCGAGGAGGAGCTGCTGCACATGTTCCGCGAGAAGATCAAGATCCGTCCGGCTCTGAAGATCCTCACGCCCGGAACCCTGCCGCCGCAGATCCGCTTCATCGAGGACAAGCGCAATTGGGACTGATGACCCGCCTGGTCCTGCCCCTGCTGCTGGCCGTGCTGGCCGGCTGCGCCAAACCGACGGCGGTGACGCCCCCCTGGGTGTCGCCGCCGGCCGGCTCATTCCTTTCGGCCGAAGGGACGGTGCTGGCCGATGACGCCGTCGTCGGCCTGGCCCGCTCCGCCGACTTCGTCCTGGTGGGCGAGAGCCACACCAACCTCTGCGACCACGCCGTGAAGGCCCGCCTCATCGAGGGCATGGCCGGCGGCGGGGCGCGCTTCGCCATCGGCCTGGAGATGCTCCCGGTCACGGCCCAGCCCGTCCTGGATCGCTTCAACGCCCGCGCCCTGTCGGCCGCGGAACTGGGCGATGAGGTCGGATGGGAGAAGCTGTGGGGCTTCCCCTACGCCCAGTACAGGCCTGTCTTCGAACTGGCCGAGCAGTACGGCCTGCCCGTGGCGGCCCTGAACATCCCCCGCCGGGTGCTGACGGAATTCCGCGACAAGGGCGCCGAAGCACTGAGCCTCGAGGACCGCAAGCTCCTGCCCGGACGCATCATCCCCGTCAGCCCGGCCCAGCAGGCCGCCCTGGAGGAGCAGGTCGGGCTGCACCAGACCATGCGCAAGGCCGCGGCCAATGCAACCTCCGAAAAGATGCCGGACATGGCCTCCATGGCCGAGAAATTCTTCCTGGTGCAGGCCCTGTGGGACTCCACGATGGCCGAACAGGCCTTGGCCTGGCGCGACCGCCTGGGCCTGCCCGTGCTCATCCTGGCCGGCGCCGGCCACGTGGAGCACGGCTGGGGCATCGAGTACCGCCTGCGCACCCAGGACCCCGACGCCTCGTGCCTGGCCGTCATGCCCGTGCGCGGCGGCGAGGACTTCCGGCAACAGGCCGACCCGTCCCTGCGCCCCATGCCGGGCTCGGCCGTCTTTTTCCACTGCGCGGCCCAACACAAAAGCCGCCTGGGCATGAACGTCGTCTTCGCAGATTCCGGCATGCGCGTGGAAAGCGTCGAGCCAGGCTCACGGGCCCAAAAGGCCGGCCTTCTGCCCGGGGATGTCCTGCTCTCGGCCGGCGGCCGGGAACTGAAGGAGGCCACGGACCTGCATTTCGCGGCCATGGCCGCATCCCGCGACAAGAAACCCCTCGAACTGACGGTCCAGCGCCAGGGGCGGACCGTGCCCCTGAACCTTCCCCTCGACTGATGCCCGAACTGCCCGAAGTCGAAACCATCGCCCGCGGACTGCACGCCCTGATCCAGGGCCGCCGCATCGCGGACGCCGCCCTTCTCACGCCCTCAATCCTGCGCGCAGGCGTCACGGAAAGCCTGCCGGGCAGGACCGTGACCCACGTCTCCAGGCGCGCCAAGCTGCTGCGCCTGCACCTCGACAACGGCGGGCTTCTGGTTTTCCATCTGAAGATGACCGGACGCGTCTGGGTCGCCGGACCGGGCCGGCCCCTGCCGAAGCACACGCATCTCGTCTGTGGGCTGGACGGCGGCGATCGGCTGGTCTTCGAGGACACGCGGCGCTTCGGCTACTGCGCCGTCTTCGGCCCCGGCGAGATCGAACAGTGGGATTTCTTCAAAAACCTCGGCCCCGAACCCCTGGACGCCTGCGCCGGGGATCTGGCGCGGCGCATCGGCTCCCGCCGGGCCGGGGTCAAGGCCCTGCTCCTCAACCAGACCATCCTCGCCGGCATCGGCAACATCTACGCCGACGAGTCCCTCTTCGCGGCCCGCATCCACCCGGCGAGCATCGCCTCCGCCATCCCCGAGGCCCGGCGCCTGATCCTCTTCGAGGAACTGCGCCGCATCCTGCTGGAGGCCATCGCGGCCGGCGGCAGCACCATCAGCGACTACCGCAACGCCTACGGCAAGAGCGGCATCTTCCAGGACTCATTCCAGGTCTACGGCAAGAAGGGCGAACCGTGCCCGGCCTGCGGCAGGGCCCTCAGGGCGGAGCAGGTGGCGGGGAGGACGTCGACGCATTGTCCGGGGTGCCAGAAGAAGTATTAGGCGGGGCTGGACGGACACGGACCAGCACGGACTGACACGGACACGGTCGGCCAGAAAGATTTTATCGATCAGGATTCGGGTTCCAGGGACGTGGCTCCGCAGAGGGGTTTTTCCTGGTTTTTGGCGGCCGCCGTCTTCGGGCGGCGGGGCTTCTTGCGCGGCTCGGCTTCGCCGTGGCCGTTGCCGTGCTTTTCGAGCAGGGCCCGATAGCGCTCGGTGCGGCTCAGGTTCAGGGACAGCACCACGTGTTCGCGCTCGTCCTTGAAGCCCTTCTTGGTGAAGAACTTGAGGGCCGCGGCGTTGCTCGGATCCGTATCGGCGATGAGGTAGCGCGCGCCGGCCTCGACCATGCGTTCCACCAGCTTGTCGTAGAGCTTGTGGGCCACGCCCGTGGACTGGAAGGCGCGGTCTACGCCCAGCCAGACGATGTAGCCGTAGGTCCAGGACGCCTTGCTGATGAGGGTGCCGATGATGAACCCGGCCAGGGCGTCGTCCACCTCGGCCACGAGGCTGAACTCCGGATCCGTGTTGTAGTGGCCGACCACCTCCCACTCGTCCCAGGTGCGGTAGAGAAAGGGGTAGAGGTCGCAGGTGAAGAGGCGCTCGCCCAGGTGATAGACCGGGGCCAGGTCGTCCAGTTCCATCTCGCGGATGGTGATGTCGGGGCGTTGGGTGCGTTCTGAGGCCATGGTGCGGGTGGTTGGGGTGAAACGTGCCTGGGCCGTGGTTAAAACGCCCGCCGCGCCGATGTCAACGCGGCCCGGCGGGCGTCTGCGTTCAGCGCTTGTTCTCGGGCAGGGTCACGTTGAATTCCAGGACTTCGCAGTCTCCGTCCCGGTTCACGTCCACGCGGATGTTCTCGAGTTCCACGTGCACGTATTTCTGGACAACGAGGAGCAGTTCCTGACGCAGCCGCGGCAGGAATTCGTACCCGCCGTTCTGGGCGCGCTCGTGGGCCACGATGATCTGCAGCCGGCTCTTGGCGACCTCTGCGCTCGACTTCTTGGTGCGGAAATAGCTGAAGATGCCCATGTCAGCCTCCGAAGATGCGGGCGAAGAAGCCCTTCTTGGCCGGAGTGAGGAAACGGTGCGGCAGATCCTCGCCCAGCAGGCGGGACACGGCGTCGTCGTAGGCCTGGCCCGCGTCGCTTGCGTCATCGAGGATGACGGGCTCGCCGGAGTTGGAGGCCGCCAGCACGGACTTGGACTCGGGGATGACGCCCAAAAGCGGAATGGCCAGGATCTCCTCCACGTCGGCCACGCTCAGCATCTCGCCGCGGCTGACGCGCTCGGGGTCGTAGCGGGTCAGGAGCAGGTGCTCGCGGATGTTCCCGCCGTCCTTGGCTTTTTTCGTCTTGCTCTGCAAAAGTCCCAGCACCCGGTCCGAGTCGCGCACCGAGGATACCTCGGGGTTGGTCACGACCACGGCCTCGTCGGCGAAGTGCATGGCCATGAGCGCCCCGTGCTCGATGCCGGCCGGAGAGTCGCAGAGGATGAAGTCGAAGCGGCCCGTAAGCTCGTCCAGGACCTTTTCCACGCCGTCCATGCGCAGGGCGTCCTTGTCCTTGGTCTGGGAGGCCGGCAGGATGTAGAGGTTCTCGACCCGCTTGTCGCGGATGAGAGCCTGGTGCAGGGTCGCCTCGCCCTGGATGACGTTGACGAAATCGTAGACCACGCGACGCTCGCACCCCATGATGAGGTCGAGATTGCGCAGGCCCACGTCGAAATCCAGCACCGCGACCTGCATGCCCCGTCGGGCCAGACCCATGGCCAGGGATGCGCTGGACGTGGTCTTGCCGACCCCGCCCTTGCCAGAAGTAACAACGATAATTTTACCCACAGTCCCTCCTGGTCCTGTCTAGAGAGGTTCGATCACAAGCTGGCGTCCGCTCAGGCTGACCTGGACGGAGGCGCCGTTGAAATTCCCGGGAAGGTCCTCGCTGACCCGGTACAGACCGGCCACCGAGATCAGTTCGGCCCGCAGTTCCGTGCAGAAGATGCGCGCGCCCTCGAAACCCATGGCCCCGGCCAGGGCCCGGCCGCGCAGGGGCGCATAGATGTGGATGTTGCCGTCGGCGATGACCTCGGCCCCCTGGCCCACCGGCGCCAGCACCACGAGGTCGCGGCCCCTGGCATAGACCTGCTGGCCCGAGCGGACGGGTTTCTCGACTACCATGGCCCCCGTCTCGGCCGGTTGCGTGGGAGCGCTGCCGGCCCGGGGCGCCTCGGCCCTGTTCCCGGAAAACACGCCCAGATGCAGGTCGGCGGCCTGACGCTCGTGGGCCTCGCCCCCGCCCTGGATGCCCACGGGCGTGAGGCCGTGGTCCCGCAGCAGCGCAGTGAGGCCCGGCACGTCCAGTTGGTCGCGCATGGCTCCCAGGGCCGAAAAATCCATGATCACCGCCAGGCCTCGCAGAAAGTTCGGCGTCTCGGCCAGGCGGGCGGCCACGTCCCCGGCCAGCGCGGCCAGATCCGTGGTCAGGGGGCGGAACAAGGTGCACGGGGCGACCTTGCCCTTGAGTTCGAAAGACGACACGCGAATGTCCTTAGCGGGTTGAGTGTTGCGGATGTGGTTCGCGTCGAAACGAACGGCGGGTTTACCGAGGGACGGCGGCGAAGACAAGCCCGGTCTCACGGCCATCCGCGCCCGGCCCTTGACGGGCGCGCAGGTCTCGCCGATGAACATGAATTACGCCGTTTTTCCACCCGAGGTGCTCATGGACATCCGCCACGTCATCGAACACGAAATCCCCTTCGACCATTTCCTGGGCCTGGTGGTCGAAGAGATCCGTCCGGGCTACGCGCGCCTGCGCATGCCCTTCCGGCCCGAATTCATCGGCGACCCGCGCCGGCCCGCCCTGCACGGCGGCCTCATCTCCATGCTCGTGGACACCTGCGGCGGATCGGCCGTGTGGGCGGCCTGCTCGGTCCGCGACCGCGTGGCGACCATCGACATGCGCGTCGACTACCTGCGCCCCGCCGACCCGGCGGACCTCATCGCCGTCGGCGAGGTCCGACTTTTGGGCAACCGCGTGGGCAACGCCACGGTGCAAATTTTTTCGGCCGCAAATCCGGAAGTCGTCATTGCCGAAGGCCGGGGCGTGTATAATATACGAAAAGCGGGCGCCAAGGCGCCGGACATCGTCCAGGCAAAGGCGCACACCCCTACCCGTGAGGAGGCACCATGAACGCTTCAGCCCTGGTCTTTGTCATCGCCGCCGTGTTGTTCCTGTTCCAATCCCCGGCAGCCACGGCGGGAACCGTCGTCGACGAATGGGCGGCCGTAAAGGCCCCTGCGCCCGTGGAACTCAAAGCCGTGGAGGTCAACGCCACGGACACGGCACTTCTTGTCCTCGACATCGAGGAGAGAACCTGCAACGTGGAAACCCGTCCGCGCTGCGTGGCCTCGGCACCCCGCATCGGCGAGTTCCTGGCCAAGGCCAGGGCGGCCGGGATGCCCGTTGTGCACAGCCTGACCAGCCGGGGCACGCCCGACACCATCCTGCCCCAGGCCCTGCCCCTGCCCGGCGAGCCCATCGTCCAGTCCACGGTGGACAAGTTCTTCCGCACGGACCTTGAGGCCATCCTGGAAAAACTCGGCGTGCACACGGTCATCGTCACCGGCACCACGGCCGAAGGCGCCGTCCTGCACACGGCAACGGGAGCGGCCATGCGGGGCCTCTCCGTCATCGTGCCCGTAGACGGCATGTCGGCGGCCACGCTCTACGCCGAGCAGTACACGGCCTGGCACATGCTCAACGCCCCCGGCACCCGGGCCAAAACCAGCCTGACAACCCTCGGGGCCATCACCATCAACACCAAGTAACACGCCGGAAACCCGGACGCACCGAACGCACATGCAGCTTCTGAGCACGGACCAACTGCGCATCCTGGACGCCATCAGCCAGGGTACGGTCATCTTGAAGGACGGCCTCATCCGCCACGCCAACGCCTGTTTCGCCGCGTTCTGCAAGACCGGCCAGGCCGGGTTGCCGGGACACCCTTTTTTCGACTTCGTCATCCCCAAGCACCACCGCCGCGTCGGCAGGTACCTGGAATCGATCCCGACCGACAGCTCGGTCTGCGCCGCCGGCAAGCTCGAATTCACCCTGCGCGACATAGACGGCGCGGAATCCTTCATGATCATGCAGGCCCAGGCGGTCGCCCATGACGGAGTCCCCGCCCTGCTGTGCTCCCTGACGGACATCACGCAGCGGACCAAGGCGGAACGGAAGCTCAAACGCATCCTGGACTCCATCCCCGAGGTCATCATCGCCTTCGACCGGGACCACTCACGCATCGAATCGGCCAACCACGCCACCGAAGGGCTCTACGGCCTGCCCGCCGAGCAGTTCGTGCGGAACATCTTCCACCCCATCGACCTCGTCTTCCCGGACGATGCGGACAAGGTCCACGCGTTCTACGCCGGCCTCGTGGCCAGGGAGTTCGACCGCATCGAGTACCGCATCGTCCACGCCAACGGCGACATCCGCTGGGTCCGGGACGAGGGCGAAGTGGTCTTCAAGGAACAGGGGTTGGGCAGGGTCCAGCAGGTCTACCATTTCATCAAGGACATCACGGACCGCAAGAACGACGAGGAGCGGCTGCGCATCAACGAACAGAAGTACCGCCGAATCTTCGAGAACTCCACGGACCCCATCTTCGTGGCCTCGGCCGACGGCACCTTCACCGACATCAACCAGGCGGCCGTGCACCTCTTCGGCTTCGCCTCGCGCGAGGAAGCCCTGGCCGCCAATGTCGGGGACCTTTTCCCCAACCCCGGGAAACGCGACGCCTTCATGGCCCTCATCGACGAGGCCGGCGGCGTCACCGGCCAACCGTTCAGGCTGCAGACCCGCAACGGGGAGATGGTGGACGTGGCCGTCACCGCGGGTTGCCGCCGCAACCGCAACACCGGGCGGCCCGAGAGCTACCAAGTCATCCTGCACGACATGCGGGCCCTCATCGCCCAGACGGAAATCGAAACATACAGGCGGACCATGGGCGGCCTGTCGGACCGGCTGAACAACATCGCCCAGGTCCAGCTCATGGAGCTCGGGCTCATGCTCGACTACATCGATGCCCTCAAGGCCGCCCGGGACCCGGAACGCTCGGACCAGCTGCTCGCACGCATCCTCGAACAGGCCCGCGAGGTCGAGCGGAGCCTGCAGGAACTGCGGCACCTCGGCGAGAAGATCCGGCGCATCTATCACGCTCCCGAGCCGCCGGTGCCGGTGCCGGACGGGACGGGCGGCATCCTCTTCGACCTCAAGTAGGCCCGGCGCGCAGTGGGGACGGCGACGGCCCGCCCCTTGACCGGCTCCGGGAATCGGATGAGAGAGATGAAATCCCCCGACGCCGGATGCCTCCGGCCGGCACCGAACCGCAGCGCGAGGACATCCCATGCCCAGCACGCCCGCATCTACCGAAGACATCCTTGCGGCCACGCAATCCGGACGGCAGACCGTCCTTGACGTCCTGCCGCCGGAGCACTTCGAGGCCCGCCACATCCCCGGAGCGCGCAACGCCTGCGTCTACGAGGTGACGTTCCTAGACCAGGCGGCCGCCCTGGCGCCGGACAAGACCGCCCCGATCATCGTCTACGGCGCGGGCGAAGGCTCACTGGATGCCGTGACGGCCGCCGGCAAGCTGCACCGGGCCGGGTACGTCAACGTGTCCGTGCTCCACGGCGGGTTTCCGGCCTGGCAGGCCGCGGGGCACCCCCTCGAAGGAACACGGGCCGACGAGCACGACTCGGCCCACCCGGTCCTGGAACTGCGCAAGGCCCGCTACGTGGCCGTCCCCACGGAATCAACCCTGATCTGGACCGGTCGCAACGCGGGCGGCAGGCACACCGGCACCCTGGCCATGCGTGAAGGCACGCTGATCCGCGAAGGCGAAGGGTTCAAGGGCATCTTCACCCTGGCCATGGACTCCATCGCCAACACGGACCTCGCAGGCACGGATCTGCAGCCCGTGCTGGAGAACCACCTGAAGTCCGACGACTTCTTCTTCGTCTCCCATTTCCCGACCTGCACCGTGGAGATCACGGACATGACGCCCGTTCCGGACGCCCCGGCCACACTGCCGAACTTCCGCGCCACGGCGGTCATGACCCTGCGCGGGGTGGCCCGCGAGATCGCGTTCGACGCCCACGTCTGCCCCCTGGCCGAAGGCAGGCTGGCCCTCATGGCCCATCTGGACCTGGACCGCACCATCTGGGGCGCACTGTACGGCTCGGCCAGGTTCTTCAAATACCTGAGCTACCATGTCGTGCACGACATGATCAGCGTCGACCTGCGCGTCGTCCTGGAGTGAGCCGGGGGAACTTCGGGGAAATCAGGAAGGGAATGCCCGGGCGAATCCGGCCCTGGCCTCCCGCACGAAGGCGCGGACCCGATGCGGGTCCTTGAAGCCGTCCGGCGCCTCGACGCCCGTGTGGACGTCCACGGCGGCGGGCCGCACGGTCAGGACGGCCTCGCGGACATTGTCGGGGTTCAGGCCACCGGCAAGAATGACCGGCAGCGGGGAACACCCGACCAGCGCGGAACTGACGGCCCAGTCGTGGCGCAGGCCCGTGGCTCCGCTGGCCCCGGTGGCGGGGTCGAAGGTGTCGGTGATGAAGGCGTCGCAGACCGGGGCATAGGCCCGCGCGAACTCGTCGGGGCCGAGGTCCTCGCGGCCGACGACATAGCTCTTGATGATGGCGAGGGGGGAAAGAGCCTTGATGCGGGCCAGGGTCCCGGGGGGGACGTCGGCGTGCACCTGCACGATGCCGACGCTCAGGAACCGGCACAGTTCCACCAGGCGGGACGGGTCGTCCTCGTAGGTGATGAGCACGCAGCACGCGGGGCCGACCGCCTCGATGACCGCCCGCGCCTCGGGTTCGGACAGGTCGGGCGCATGCACGGGCAGGCGCAGCGGAAACCCGAGCAGGTCCGCCCCGCACTCGCGCAGCATGCGCGCCTCCTCCAGGCCGCGCACCCCGGCCACCTGCACGAGGCCCTGGATGGCCAGGCCCCGGGTCCGCCGCATCACTTCTTCTTGGATTCCCTGATCAGATAGCGGGCCGTCTCCAGGTCGTAGATCGAGGTCGGGTCGCCCTTGGAGCCGCGCTCCTCGAACATCCTGGCACCGCGGCGCACGATGTCGATATCGATCCAACCGTGCTTTTCCCAGATCTCGGGATGGTCCACATTGCTCAGCCTGAACTCGATGCTGCCTTCGTTCTCGCGCACGTACATGCGGATGCGTTTGTTGGCCGGGTTCGGGTAATAGAAGATTCCGTCCTTGTCCTGCACTGTCGCCTCCAGAAAAATGTTTGTTCCCGGGACTTTCAAAGCCCGAGACAATTGTCAATCCCCAGACAGGCGTCGGCGGCCACGGCAACGCCCCCCCCAGCGCCGTCCTCGATAGGGCCGAATCGTCAGCACCGCGCCTCCTGCCGCGACAAAAGGAACGTCGCGCAGCTTTCCCTCACTTCGAAAATTCAGTTTGACAATCAAACATCTCATCTTTATTTGAGCATCAAGATTTCAGCCAATCAAACAAAAAGAGGCTCCACATGCACGACCATTCCTGTTCCTGCAGCCACCATCACGAGCACGAGCACGGCGAGCGCGGCACGCGCCTCGTCTTCTGGCTGACCATGGCCACCATGGCCGCGGAGATCGTCTCGGGATGGCTCTTCGGTTCCATGGCCCTGCTGGCCGACGGGTGGCACATGGCCAGCCATGCCGGGGCCATGGCCGTGGCCTGGTTTGCCTACGTCTGGGCCCGCCGCAACGCCGACAACCCGGACCTGGTCTTCGGGGCCGGCAAGGTCAACGCTCTGGCCGGGTTCGCCTCGGCCGTGGGCCTGTTCCTCGTGGCGGCCTTCATGGGCGCGGAGTCGGTCATGCGCCTCGTGTCACCCGTGACCATCTCCTTCGGCCCAGCCACCCTAGTGGCCGTGGTCGGTCTGGCGGTCAATCTGGTCAGCGCCTGGTGGCTGCGCGACGAAGACCACTCCCACGCCCACGACCACAACCTGAAGGCCGCCTACATGCACGTTCTGGCCGACGCCCTGACCTCGGTCCTGGCCATCTTCGCCCTGCTGGGCGGCAGGTTCTGGGGCCTGGCCTGGCTGGACCCGGTCATGGGCATCGTCGGGGCGCTGGTCGTGGGCCGCTGGGCCCTGGGCCTGCTGCGCCAGACCGCCCGAGTCCTCCTCGACCACCGCGCCGACCCGGTTCTGCACGACAACATCGTGCGCCGCCTCGAAAACGGCGGCGCGGTCAAGGTCCGTGACCTCTATGTCTGGAACGTGGGCCCCAGGCGCCTGGCCGCCCACGTCACGGTCGAAGACGCGGCCCCGCGTCCGCCGGAGTTCTACAAGGAACTCATCGCCGAGGTCCCGGACCTGGAGCGCGTCACGGTCGAGGTCCACGCCTGCCCCTGCCCGGCTGAAGCGCAGACCGGCGAATGTCCGGGGGGCGGCCATGCATGACCTGGAGCGCCTGAGCGATCTGCTCATCGAATTCTACGAAAAGCTGTCGTCCTGGGAGCAGGCCGTGGTCAGGGACACGTCCATCACCCTGCCCCAGATGCACACCCTGGAGGTCCTGGGCCAGCAACCCCCGCTGCGCATGAAGGAGTTGGCGGCCAAGATGGGCGTGACCACGGGCACCCTGACGGTCAACGTGGACCGCCTGGAAAAGCAGGGCCTCGTGGCGCGCATTCCCCACGAGACCGACCGCCGCTCCATCCTCGTGGCCCTGACCCCTTCCGGGGAGGAGCTCTTCCGCGAGCACCACGACCATCACCTGCACCTGACCCGCGAACTGCAGGCCGCCCTGAGCCCGGAGGAGACGGCGCAGTTCGCCTCCATCCTGGCCAAGCTGACCCAGGCCCTGTAGGCACCCCGGTGCCCGCAGGGGCAAAAAGCGCTGGAAGCCCGGAGCCACTTGGGCTACCGTCCCCGGCACGAGACAACGGCGGGCCCCGGGCCCGCCAAACCCAACCGGTGGATTCCAGCATGCACATCGCGCCCTTCGACGATCCCTACGTCTCCCCCGCAATCCAGGTCGACCCGGTCTCCAGGCTCTTCCCGAGCCTCGCCTTCTACGCCCGCACCCTGGCCATCGTCTGCGAGGCTGCCTGGCGGACCCGCGGCGGCTACTCCATGGCGCAGTGGGCCGCCGACAGCCAGACGTTCATGCGCCGCGCCGAGGCGGCCGGGGTGCGCTTCGTCATCGAAAACGCCTCGGCCTACGCAAAGCTGGACGGCCCGTGCGTTGTCGTAGCCAACCACATGTCGACCATGGAGACCTTCTGCCTGCCGGGCATTCTCGCCCCCCACAAGCCAGTGGCCTACGTGCTCAAGCGCAGCCTGACCAGGTACCCCGTCTTCAACCGGGTGGTGAACGCCATCGAGCCCATCGCCGTGGACCGCGTCAACCCCCGCGAAGACTTCAAGACCGTCATGGACGAGGGGCAGGAACGCCTGGCGCGCGGCATCTCGGTCATCGTCTTCCCCCAGACCACGCGCACGCCGGGCCTGGACCGATCGGCCTTCAACACCATCGGCATCAAGCTGGCAAAAAAGGCCGGCGTGCCGGTGCTGCCCCTGGCCCTGAAGACCGACGCCTGGGGCGTGGGCTCCCTCATCAAGGACTACGGCTTCATCCGCCCGGAACTGCCGGTGCGGTTCTGCTTCGGCGAGCCCATCCGCGTCGATGGCGCGGGCAGGAACGAGCACGAGGAGGTCATGGAGTTCATCCACTGGAAGCTTGAAGCCTGGAAAACGGCATGAAGAAAAAAGTCTGCATCCTCTACACGGGCGGGACCATCGGCATGAAGCCCACCCCCCAGGGCTACGCCCCCGAGGCGGGGTATCTGGGGCGGGTCATGGCCTCCATGCCCGACTTCTCGAGCCCCGAGATGCCCGAGTACGTCATCCGCGAGTACTCGCCGCTCCTGGACTCCTCCAACATGGGGCCCCGGCACTGGCTGGCCATCGCCCGGGACATCGCAGACCTGTACCGTGACTTCGACGGGTTCGTGATCATCCACGGTACGGACACCATGGCCTACACGGCCTCGGCCCTGCCCTTCATGCTCGAGGGGCTGGCCAAGCCCGTGGTCCTGACCGGATCGCAGATCCCCCTGTGCCGGGTCCGCAGCGACGGCCGCGAGAACCTCGTGACCGCGCTCATGGTCGTGGCCCAGACGCACATCCCCGAGGTCTGCCTGTGCTTCGGCAACCGCCTGCTGCGCGGCTGCCGCGCGACCAAGGTCGATGCGGCGGGCTTCCAGGCCTTCGACTCGCCCAACTACCCGGATCTGGGGCACATCGGCGTGACCATCCGGCCGCACCCGGAGCACATCCTGCCGGCGCGGCCCGTGAACGGCCTGACCGTCCACCCGCTGTCCGACGCCAGGGTCGGCGCCCTGCGCCTCTTTCCGGGCATCTCCGCCGACCTCGTGGCCAACGTGCTGCGCTCCCCCCTGCAGGGGCTGGTCCTCGAAACCTACGGCATGGGCAACGGCCCCTCCGACGACGCCGGACTCATGGCCGTCCTGACAGAGGCCTGCGAGCGCGGCGTGGTCATCGTCAACTGCACCCAGTGCCTGCGCGGCACCGTGGACCAGGGCGGGTACGCGGCCGGGTCGGCCCTGGCCCGGGCCGGGGTGGTCTCGGGCGCGGACATGACGGCCGAGGCCGCCCTGACCAAGATGATCTACCTCTTCAGCCTCGGGCTCACGCCCGGGGACATCCGGGCGCAGATGCCGCGGAACCTGCGCGGCGAGCTGACCGAACCCCATGACCGGGGCTGAGATCGAAATCCTGTACCGCGACGACGACCTGGTGGCCGTGCACAAGCCGGCGGGGCTCCTGGTGCACCGCAACACCCACGCCGGCCGCGAGCCGTTCCTGCTGCAGACGCTGCGCGACCTGTTGGGGACGCGGCTCTATCCCGTCCACCGCCTGGACCGGCCCACCTCGGGCCTCATGATCATGGCCCTCTCGCCCGGCGCGGCGGCAGTCCTGGCCCGGCAGTTCGCGGCCCAGGAAGTCCGCAAGGCCTATCTGGCCGTGGTCCGCGGCTTCACGGACGAAGAGGGCGCCATCGAGTGGCCCCTGAAGAGCGAGTCCGGAGCCGAAGCCCCGGCCCGCACCGAATTCACACGCCTGGGGCTCGTCGAAATCCCGCATCCCGTGGGGCCGCACCCCACGGCCCGCTACAGCCTGGTCCGCGTCGAACCCCGCACGGGCCGCACCCACCAGATCCGCCGCCACTTCGCCCACATCCGCCACCCCCTCGTCGGCGACGTCCTGCGCGGGGACGGCCGCCAGAACCGCTTCTTCCGTGAGCACTTCGGCATCCGCCGCCTCCTGCTGGCCAGCGTCGAACTGCGCTTCCGCCATCCCGCAAACGGTGAGGAAATGCGCCTGCAGTGCCCTCCGGACGAAGAGATGCGCACCCTCTTCGCCAAGTTGGGCTGGGCCTGACCCGGGCGCCAAAAAAAGAAAGGCCCGGAAACCCGGGCCGTGCGGCAGGCGGTTTAGCCCGCCAGAATCTCTATTCGTCGCGGCTTGAGCCGGGCCGCCTTGGGCAGGAAGAGCTCAAGCAACCCCTTCTTCAGGGTCGCGCGAATGCCCTCGCGGTCAACGCCGTCGGAGATGGTGAAGGTACGGACGTATTCGCCGTCCCCGAACTCCACGTGCAGGGCCTTGGCGTTCTCCTCGCGCGGGTAGACCGCCCTGCCTCGCACCTCGAGTTCATTCTCCCTCAGGTCTATGGACAGACCGTCCTTGCCCACTCCGGGCATGTCGACGAAGATGTGGAAGCCGTCCTCGCGTTCCAGCACGTCGGTGTTGGGGCGGAAGCGGGGCAGGGTCGGGGTCGTCTTTTTTTCAAGATCGTTGGTCATGGCGTCGTCTCCTCTTGCCGGACGCTCACTGCGCGTCGATGGAAATGGTCAGCGGACGGCTTTCCCTGGCCTTGGGCATAACCACCCGCAACAGTCCGTCCTTCATGGTCGCCTTGATACCGTCGGCCTGGACAGGGACGTTCAGGTTGACGATCCGCTGGAAGCTGCCCGTGGGGCGCTCCTGGCGGTAGTAGTTGCCGACCTCGTTCTTCTTGGTGCCCCTGATGACGAGGCTCTTCTCGTTCAGGGTCAGCTCGATGTCGCCTGTATCCATGCCGGGTATCTCGGACGTCACGATGATCTCGCCGTCGCTCTCGCTGATGTTGACGGGAGGATAGGCGACCCGGCGCTGGCTCAGAGAACTCGGCTTCCAGAGTTCCTCGAAGAAGCTGTCCATGTTGCGGGGCAGATCGTAATATGAGCTGAAATCGATAACCATGGGTGACACCTCCTGGCTTTTGATGGCACATAACTAACCACGATCCCCGGGGCGTCAAGCCGGACACGGTGTGCGGACATGGCCCAGGCCCCGGAAAGGCGCACCCCCAACAACCCATACACGGAGAAAGCATGTCGAAATCAATCAAGGGCACCCGGACCGAAAAGAACCTCCTGACCGCCTTCGCCGGCGAGTCCCAGGCACGCAACCGCTACACCTTCTTCGCCAAGCAGGCCCGCAAGGAGGGCTACGTCCAGATCGCCGACATCTTCGCCGAGACGGCGGACCAGGAGATGGTGCACGCCAAGTCCTTCTTCAAGCACCTCGAAGGCGGCGAGGCCGAGATCACCGCGACCTTCCCGGCGGGACGCATCGGCACGACGCTCGAAAACCTGCTGGAGTCCGCCGACGGCGAGCAGCACGAATGGGGGCACATGTACCCGGACTTCGCCAAGGTCGCCCGCGAGGAAGGGTTTCCGGAGATCGCCTCCCTCTTCCAGGCCGTCTCCGTGGCGGAGAAGCACCACGAGCGCCGCTACCGGGCCCTGGCCAGGAACATCGAGGAAGGGCGGGTCTTCCAGAGGGAGGAGAAGATCAGCTGGCGCTGCCGCAACTGCGGCTACGTGCACCAGGGCGCCAGGGCCGCCGAACGCTGCCCGGCCTGCGACCATCCCCAGGCCCATTTCGAGGAACTGGCCGAGAACTGGTAGCCGCAGTCAGGGGCGCTTGCCCGGCACGAAGGTGGAGCGCAGGAATCTGGGGTGGAAGAAATAGAGAGGGTTGGCCACGATGGCGTCGGGCAGGATGTGGTACCAGCGGTAGCCCAGGTCCCGGAAGACGCGCCGGGCCTGGTCCCGGCAGCCGGCCTGGCGCGCCGCCAGGAGCGCGGCGTCGCGCTGGCAGCGCGACGAGGCCACCAGCCTGAAGACCCTGGGGCGGAAGCCGTAGCGGGACAGGAGCGCGCACAGGCGCTTGAACTCGCGGTAGCGCGACAGGGCGTCGGCCTGGCACAGGACCACGCCCCAGGCGAACAGCCCGCTCAGGGCGACCCAGCCCCAGGCCAGCCATGAGGGTTCTGGCGCGGCCAGGACGAGGCGTGCCTCGAGGCCCGTGAACAAGGCCAGGCCCGAAACCTTGAGGGTGGTCAGATGAGGGAAGGGCGCCGCCTGCAGGTAGCGCAGCGCTTCGTGCGCGATGGTCCGCAACATGGGCGAAAAATCGCCGCTTCCGGCGCTTTCGTCAAGCCCGGCCGCAGGTCCGGCCAGCATCGCCGCGGCTCGGCCGGAAAACGGCGGCGCCGAAGGCTAGAAACGCCCGCTGCGCACCATGCGCGGGTGGGTCATCTTCATGGGGTCGAGGGCGTCCTCCAGCTCCTCCTGGGTCATGAGCCCCTTTTCCAGCACCAGGTCGTAGACCGCCTTGCCCGTCGAGGCCGCCTCCTTGGCGATGGCCGCGGCTTCGTCGTAGCCCAGATAGGGCACCAGGATCGTCACGATGCCGGCCGAGGCCCGCACCAGCTGGGCGCAGCGCTCGCGGTTGGCCGTGATGCCGACGATGCAGCGATCCTTGAGGATGCGCATGGCCCGCACGAGCATGTCCATGGTCTGAAAGAGGTTGAAGGCGATGATGGGCTCGAAGACGTTGAGTTCGAGCTGGCCGGCCTCGGCGGCCATGGTCACTGTCAGGTCGTTGCCGATGGCCTGGAAGCAGACCTGGTTGACCATCTCGGGGATGACCGGATTGACCTTGCCCGGCATGATGGACGAGCCCGGCTGGCGCGGGGGGAGATTGATCTCGCCCAGGCCGCAGAAGGGGCCCGAGGACAGCAGGCGCAGGTCGTTGCAGATTTTGGAGAGCTTGACGGCCACGCGCTTGAACACGCCCGAGAGCTGCACGAAGGCGCCCGTGTCCGAGGTCGCCTCCACGAGGTTGGGCGACTTGGTCAGGGGCAGTCCCGTGATGTGCGCGAGCTTCTCGCAGACGAAGGCGGCGTAGGCCGGCACGGTGTTGATGCCCGTGCCGATGGCCGTGGCGCCCATGTTGATCTCCATCAGAAGCTTGCGGCACTCCTGGATGCGCTCCATGTCCTCGCCCACGGTCACGGCCCAGGCCGCGAACTCCTGGCCCAGCGTCATGGGCACCGCGTCCTGGAGCTGGGTGCGGCCCATCTTCAGCACGTCGGCGAACTCCGCGCCCTTGGCGGCCAGGGCCTCCACCAGATCCTCCATGCTGCGCATGACCTCTCTGATCTTCCAGATGGCCGTGATGCGCAGGGATGTCGGGTAGACGTCGTTGGTGGATTGGGAGAGGTTGACGTGGTTGTTGGGATGGCAGAAGGCGTACTGACCCTTGTCGTGGCCCATGAGTTCCAGGGCGCGGTTGGCGATGACCTCGTTGGCGTTCATGTTGACCGAGGTGCCGGCCCCGCCCTGGATGACGTCGACCACGAACTGGTCGTTGAACTTCCCTTCCCGCACTTCCCGGCAGGCGGCCATGACGGCCTCGGCGATGGCCGGGTCCAGGATGCCCAGTTCCAGGTTGGCCAGGGCCGCGGCCTGCTTGATGCATGCCAAGGCCTCGATGTGCAGCGGGTAATGGGAGATGTGTATCCCCGTGACCTGGAAATTCTCCATGGCCCGCACGGTCTGCACCCCGTAGTAGGCGTGCGCCGGGACCTTCCTTTCGCCCAGAGAGTCCTTCTCGATCCGGTAATCCATATCTCCCCCCTTTACGCGCCGTTGTCTTGCGGCCTAGTGTGGCGCTGCATTTCCCCCTAACCGGAGACAGCCCGATGCGAAAGACCTTTTTCATTCTGGCGGCCCTGACATTCCTGGCCAGCCCGTCATGGGCCGCGGACATGCGCTGCCAGGGCGACCTGATGACCCCCGGCACCATCATCGCCAAGGTGCGCAAGAAATGCGGCGACCCTCTCTGGGAGGAGCGCGTGGGCGAGATCACGGTCAGGCGCGCAGGCCAGGAGGTTCTGCTCTACGTCACGGAAATGACCTACGAAGTGAGCGGGGGCTACTACGTCCTGACCTTCGAAGGCGGGGAACTCAGGAAGACGGAATATTTCCAGAACTGAAACGCCCGGAGTGCGACATGCAGGTACGAATTCTCTATTGCGGCGTGTGAGCTGGCTATGCCCAGCGCGCCGCAGGTCTTGCGGACAGACTGCGCGTCGAGTGCGGCGCATCGGTGAGCCTGAGCCAAGGAAGCAGAGGCTCTTTTGAGGTCTTCGTCGATGGCCGCCTGGTCCATTCCAAGCTTGAAACAGGCCTCATCCCGAAAGACGAGCGGATTGCCCAAATCCTGCGGACTTCCTGTCAACATCCCTGAATTGCTGCAACTTCACCGCGCGAACCAAAAAAACCTTTCCAGAATTTTTCACGTGGCGTATGGTTCATCATAATCCCATTCCCTGTTCTCCGGCGCATCGGCCGGGGACACACGGAAGAACCCCGTGAAACTCAGCGCATACAAGGGGACGCCATGAACCATCTCATCATCTTCTGCCACCCAAACCCCACGAGTTTCAACGCGGCCATCGCCGATTCCGTGGAGGCGGTCTCCTCGGCCATGGGGCATGACATCCTCCGCCGCGACCTCTACGGCATCGGCTTCAACCCGGTGCTCGGGCGGGTCGAGATGGAAGCGCCGCCGCACATGCGGGCCCAGGACGTCCGGCAGGAACAGGAGTTCGTCTCCTGGGCCGACATCCTGACCTTTGTCTACCCGGTGTGGTGGACGGGCATGCCGGCCATGCTCAAAGGCTACTTCGACCGGGTCTTCTGCCAGGACTTCGCCTACGCGCTCCACGACAACATGATGACGGGGCTTTTGAGCGGCAGGAAAGCCCTCCTCTTCAGCACCACGGGGCTGCCCAGCACCGTCTGCGACTCGCGGGGCATGCACGAGGCCATGGCCATGACCACGGACACCGGGATTTTCGAACTCTGCGGCATCGAGGTGCTCCACCACGCATTCTTCGGCAGCGTGGCCTCGGTCTCCGAGGACGTCCGCAAATCCTACCTGAGCGAGGTCGTGGCCATCGTCTCCAGGCACCTCTAAGGGCGACGACCCGAAGGAGCACTCCAATGGACCAGATATTCGAACGCCTGACCTACCTCTTCGACCCGCTGCACCACTTCTGGGAACACGAGCGCATGCACCGCCGCTTCGCCCTGGGGCTCATCGTCGTCTTCCTGGGGGCCATGGCCGGGATCGAGCTCAACAGAAACGGCCTGCTCCCGGCAGCGCTGGCCGCCCACATCCCGACCAACCATTTTCACGCCGTGAACCTGGCCTTCACCTTGGTGCTGATCCTGGAAGTCATAAGCCTCATCTTCACCCTGCCGTGCTCCTTTTCCAGGTCCGTGGGCAAACAGTTCGAGATTCTGTCCCTCATCCTCCTGCGCGACGCCTTCAAGGAGCTGTCCCATTTCGCCGAGCCCATCACCCTCGGGTCCGAACTGACCCAAGTCTACCACATCCTGGGCTACGGTTTCGGGGCCCTGGCGGTCTTCGCCCTGCTGGGCGTCTACTACCGCATCCAGCCCGCCAAGAAGCAGGACATGGGCATGCCCCACGACCTATTCCGTTTCGTGGCGGCCAAGAAAGGCATCGCACTGCTGCTCCTGGGCACCTTCGTCACCCTGGGCCTGAACAATCTCTACAACAAGTTCGCGGGCCTGCCGCACATCGACTTCTTTCCCGTCTTCTATACGCTGCTGATCTTCACCGACATCCTGGTCGTGCTCATCTCGCAGTGCTTCCGGCCCTCGTTCCACGCCGTGTTCCGCAACTCGGGCTACGCCCTCTCGACCCTTTTCATCCGGCTGGCCCTAGCCGCCCCGGCCATGTACGACGTGGCCCTGGGCATCGTCGCCGCCCTCTACTCCATCGCCCTGACCCTGGCCTGGACCAGGGTGTTCACCACCAAAGGATAACCATGAAGATGCCCCTTGTTTTCGTCGGTCACGGCAACCCCATGAACGCCATCGAGGACAACGAGTTCAGCCGCGCCTGGGCGCAACTCGGCCGCGAGCTGCCCCGGCCGCGGGCGATTCTGTGCGTCTCGGCCCACTGGGAGACCGACGGCACCTGCGTGACCTCGGCGCAGATGCCCGAGACAATCCATGATTTTTCGGGCTTCCCGGCGGAACTGAACCACATACAGTACCCGGCCCCCGGCTCCCCGGCCCTGGCGCGCAAGGTCATGGACGCCACGCGCTACGCCCGCATCCGGCACGACCGCTCCTGGGGCCTGGACCACGGCGCCTGGTCGGTGCTGTGCCGCATGTACCCGCGGGCGGACATCCCCGTGGTCCAACTGAGCATCGACGCCGGGGCGCCGCCGTATTTCCACTACGAGCTGGGCCGGGAACTCGCCCCCCTGCGCAAGGAAGGCGTGCTCATCCTGGGCAGCGGCAACATGGTCCACAACCTGGGGGTCATGGCCTGGCAGGACGAGGGGTTCGAATGGGCCGTGGAATGTGACGCGGCCATGGCCGGGCTCATCGAGGCCGGGGACCACGACGCCCTGGTCGAGTACGAAGGGCTGCCGCATGCCCGTCTTGCCATACCCACGGAGGAGCATTACCTGCCCCTGCTGTACGTTCTGGGGGCCATGGACCCGGGGGAGGGGACTCGCTTCTTCAACGACCGGGTCACCCTGGGCTCGATTTCCATGCGCGGCCTGCGCACTGCCTGATTTTCCAAAGGACACGGACCGTTAGCGGCCTGTATACTTTGCCGGAGATTCTGCTACGACGCGTCCGAAACGCGAGATGAACCCATGACCAAGCCACTGCGATGCCTTCTGGTTGACGACGAGCTCCCGGCTCTGGACGAACTGGCCTTCCTCCTGTCCGGGTTCGACGACGTCGAAATCGCGGGCACGGCGAGGTCCGCCGGGCAGGCCCTGGAGGAGATCGCACGGCTCAGGCCCGACGTCGTCTTTCAGGACATCCAGATGCCCGGCGGCACGGGCTTCTCTGTACTGGAACGGGCCATGCTGATGCCCGAGGCGCCGCTCTTCGTCTTCGCTACGGCCTACGACCAGTACGCCATCCGCGCCTTCGAGGACAACGCCGTGGATTACCTGCTCAAGCCCGTGTCCATGGAACGGCTGGCCAAATGCCTGAACCGTCTGCGCGCCCTGACCAGCCGGGCCGCTCCCCAGGCCGCTCCCCAGCCCGATTTCCAATCCCTGCTGCGGGGCATGGGCCTCGGTCCGTCGCTAACCCGCCTGTCCGTGGAAAACGGGGGGCGCGTCATGCTCCTGGATCACGGGGACGTGGTCTTCATCCGCACCGAGGAACGCCGGACCCTGGTCCACACCCGCGACGGGCGGTTTCCGTTCCACGGACCATGCACCCTGGACCGCCTCGAACAGCGCCTCGAACCACTGTCCTTTTTCCGCGCCAACAGGGCCGAACTCGTCAACCTGGCCCAGGTCCGCGACTTCGCGCCCTGGTTCAACGGGAAATACGTCCTGACCATGCGCGACTGCGCTTCAACCGAAATCACCGTCAGCAAGGGCCGGGTTCGCGACTTCCGTGACCGCCTGGGCCTGGACTGAAATACACCGACATGAACCCAGACGCCCTCGTACTCGCCCTGGCCGAACGGCTCGGGCTCATCGTGGCCGGAGCATTCCTGCTCCTGACCGTGACGCCCATCCACAAGCTCCGCCTCCAGCAGGGGCCGCAGTGGCGCACGACGCTACTGCAGATCGCATTCTTCGGCACCGCCGGCATCCTCGGCACGTACGGCGGCAACCTCGTCTTCCAGTCCGTGGCCAACCTGCGGGCCATGGCAGTGATCACGGGCGGCCTCTTCGGCGGGCCGCTGGTCGGCATCGCGTCGGGGCTCATCGCCGGCGGACACCGCATCCTCATCGACATCGGCGGGTTCAGCGCCGTGCCGTGCGGGCTGTCGACCATGATCGAGGGCGCCGTGGCCGGCCTTCTGACCCTGTACCTCAAGGAGCGCAGCGTCGACTGGCGCTGGGCGGCCGGGCTGGCGCTGGTCGGGGAAACCATGCACATGGGCATGGTCCTGGCATTGTCCCACTCGTTCACCCAGGCCTTGGAACTGGTCCGCATCATCGCCCCGTCCATGATCATCCTGAACACCCTGGGCGCCGCGGCCTTCGTGCAGGTCATCAACGTGGTCTTCCGCTTCCGGGCCAGACAGGACTCGATTCAGGCCCAGGAACTCCTCGACATCGCCAACGCCACCGTCAGCCACCTGCGGGCCGGCCTGACCCTGGAAAGCGCCTCCGCTACGGCCCGCATCATCCACTCGCGCGTCGCGGTCGGCGCCGTGGCCATCACGGACCGGGTCAACGTCCTGGCCCACGTCGGCCAGGGCAGCGATCACCACCTCGCAGGGCGTCCGGTCGTCACCAGCGCCACGCGGGAAGTGCTCGAAACCGGCGAACCCATGTACGTCAGCCACAAGGACAACATCGGCTGCGCCCACCCTGGCTGCCCCTTCGCCTCCGCCGTCATCATCCCCCTGCACAAGGGCGGCAACGTCGTCGGCACCCTCAAATTCTACGGCACGGCAGGCCGGACTCTGGATCTCATGCTGTTCGAGCTGGCCAAAGGTTTGGGCAACCTATTCTCGACCCAGCTCGAGCTCGAAAACATCCAGATCACCGAGCGCATGCTGGCCCATGCCGAGATCCGCCGCCTGCAGGCCCAGATCAACCCGCACTTCCTCTTCAACTCCCTGAACACCATCGCCTCCTTCTGCCGGACCAGCCCGGAAAAGGCGCGCAGCCTTCTGCAGGATTTGTCCAGCTACCTGCGCAAAAGCCTGGACGCGAGCAAAGGGTTCATTCCCCTCTCCGAAGAGCTGGACCAGATCCGCTGCTACCTGGCAATCGAGCAGGCCCGCTTCGGCGAAAGGGTCCGGGTCAACTTCGATGTGGAGGAAGGCTGCGAATCATGGCCCATCCCGCCGCTCATCATCCAGCCGTTGGTTGAGAACGGCGTGCGGCACGGCATCCTGACCCGGGAGGACGGGGGGGAAATCAGCGTCCAGATCCGCCGCAAGGAAGAACACCTGCACGTCGAAGTGCGCGACGACGGCGTGGGCATGGTCCCGGACCAGGTGGACAAACTTTTCGACAAGACGCGTCTCGATTCCCGGTCCGGGGGCATAGGGGTGCGCAACTGCTTCCAGCGCCTGGAGCAGATTTTCGGCCCGTCCTACCTGCCGTCCGTGGTCAGCGCCCCGGGCCAGGGCACGAAGGTGGATTTTCTGCTGCCCATGCCCGCGCATATCTGATCGGTTCATCACTCCATATGGAACGTTCAAACGTCATTTGCGACAATTGGCGCGAGGGGCATTGTCCGCCTCTTCGCAGTTGATGTATTGGGTCAGCTAGGCTCCCGGAGCGGTCCCGACGCAGGGCTCGCCCACCCAAGACAAATTTTCCAAAGGAGTGAGACATGTTCTATTTCTTTCTTGCCTGCGCGGCGCTCATCGCCGGGTATTTCGTCTACGGCAAGTTCGTGGAGGCGCAGTTCGGCGCCGACACCTGCCGGGTCACTCCGGCCTGCCGGATGGAGGACGGGGTCGACTTCGTCAAGATGAACCCCAAAACCATCTACATGATCCAGCTGCTGAACATCGCGGGCCTGGGCCCCATCTTCGGACCCATCCTCGGCGCCCTGTACGGTCCTGCCGCCCTGCTGTGGATCGTCCTGGGCAGCATCTTCGCCGGCGCGGTGCACGACTACTTCTCGGGCATGATGTCCGTGCGCTACGACGGCAAATCCATCCCCGACGCCGTGGGCTACAACCTGGGCGCCTTCGCCAAGCAGTTCATGAACGTCTTCTCGGTCATCCTGCTGCTCCTGGTCGGCGTGGTCTTCATCCTCGGACCGGCCAAGCTCTTGGCCAACAAGATCGGCTTCGACCTGGACAAGAACGTGGCCGTGGTGGTCTGGACCGCCATCATCTTCGCCTACTACTTCCTGGCCACCATGATGCCCATCGACAAGATCATCGGCCGGCTCTACCCGCTGTTCACGGTCTGCCTGCTGATCATGGCCTTCGGTCTGTCCGGAATGCTCATCGTCGACGGCTACACCTTCTTCCCCAACGGCGTGGGCCTGGCCAACGTGCACCCCAAGGGCCTGCCCATGTGGCCGCTGATGTTCATCACCATCGCCTGCGGCGCCATCTCCGGCTTCCATGCCACCCAGTCCCCCATGATGGCCCGTTGTCTGCCTGACGAAAAGTGCGGTCGACCCATCTTCTACGGCGCCATGATCGGCGAGGGCATCATCGCCCTGATCTGGGCCACCCTGGGCATGACCTTCTACCAGACCCCCGACGCACTGCAGGCTGCCCTGGCCGCCGGCGGCCCGGCAGCCGTGGTCGATCAGGTCGCGACGACGCTGATGGGCCCCATCGGCGGATTCCTGGCCATCATCGGCGTCATCATCCTGCCCATCACCTCCGGTGACACGGCCTTCCGCGCCGCCCGCCTGATCATCGCCGACTTCGGCAAGATCGAGCAGAAATCCATCGCCAAACGCCTGATGATCGCCGTGCCCCTGTTCGTGGTCGGCTTCATCATCAGCAAGACGGACTTCAACGTCATCTGGCGCTACTTCGGGTTCGCCAACCAGGCCCTGGCCACCATCGTCCTGTGGGCCTCGGCCATGTACCTTGTCCGCCACGGCAAGCTGCACTGGATCGCGACGATCCCGGCCACCTTCATGACCGCCGTCTGCGCCACCTACCTCTGCGTGGCCCCGGAATTCCCCATCGCGGTGAGCTCCGATATCGGCTACCCCATCGGCATCGCCGTGGCCGCTGTCTGCTTCGTCCTCTTCATACTCAAGGCGCGCAACACGCCCGTCGAAGCCGACGCCGTCGACTCCCCCGGAGTCATCGGGTAAGGTCTCCCTCCCGCAATGCGCACCCTTCCGGACCGAGAAGTCCGGAAGGGTGCGCATTGTCTTTGGCCTTGACACCTGCCGGGCATGCAACAGCGCATCCCCGTCTCTTCTTCGGCCCCCCGAATGTAGAACCTCCGATCCCCTCAACCGATCTCCACGTCCGGGCGGGCCTCATCCCTCCGCCCTTTCCCGCCGCAATGCTTCGTCGCATCCCCGAGCATGGACGCGGGGATGCCGTTGATGAGGACCTGATCACTCCCCGCCGAGACTATCCAGATGTTGGACCCGCGACAGCGGCCATGCACGTCGCTGTCGCCGATGCGCAGCATGGTGCGACCATTGACCGTCACATCCGGCGAACCTGCCGTGGCCGGTCCCGAAACACCGTTGGCGCAGCAATTCTTGCCATGGGAGTCGCGAGGACAACGAGCCTTGGCCCCGACCCTGCAAACTGCCGGCATACGACCTCCTGTGGTTATGTAAGCTGGCGCATTGGGTGCGTTCAGCAAATAAAATCACACTTCGCGAACATGGTTCGTCCTGCAGTGGAGACTCGCCATCAAAATGTCTCAAGGGATCACCTCCCATGCGCATGAAACATGCCTCCCTTTCTGAAAAGCTGTCCCTCGCCGCGCAGGCCGAAAAAGACGTCGCCGTCAAGTTTGACGCATATATGGAAATATCCGTCGAAGTCCCGCAAGCAGCCCATGGCCGTCAAGAACCGCGCCAAGACGTTGCGCCGTCGGCCGCCCGTGCGGGTCAAAGGAAAGGCCTTTCCGGAGTTCGCGCCACTGCCCCCGGGTCAGGACTGACGGCCTTTCGGGCCGGAGGTTCCCGAAGGCGGCCTCATGGGCCGGCAGCGTCCCGAAGGGATGAACGCCCGTGATCAGCTCGTACACGGTGCAACTGGCCGAAAAGACATCTCCTCGCGGGTCAGGAGGCGTACCCTTCAGGCGCTCGGGACTGGCGTGCTGCCGGCTCAGGCCCGGAATGCGCGCACCGCCGGGCAACCCATGCACCACCTTGGCGCTGGCGGCCCCGGGACGCTCCGAAACCCGTGCGATATTGAAATCGAGAAGCACCGTCCGTCCGCCCTGCTCCAGAAATACGTTGGCCGGCTTGACGTCCCCGTGCGACACGCCGTGGGCATGCAGATAGGCCAGTGACTCGAATATTCTGGCGCCCAGGGTGATGCCCGCGCCACCCAGCCCGGCGGGATGGCTTCCCAGGGCGGCATGGGCAGGCTGCCCTTCCAGCAGTTCCATGCTGAAGCACATCCCCCAGGCTTCGCGGTGCAGGTCGAAGACGCGCACGACTCCGTAATGCGTGAGATGGCGAAGGGTGAAGTATTCTTGGGCCAGGGCCGACCGGGCCTGGCGCTCGTGAGCGAACTCGGACAGCAACCTCTTGACGGCCACAACCGGTCGCGAATCCCCACATTCGACCCTTCTCAGATCCACGGCCGAAAAAACCTCGCACAGGCCGCCTGCACCCAGCCGGGACCGCAGCACGAACCTGTCGCCGCCAGCGACCGCTGCCTCTGCCGGAGGGGAAAATCTTGCAGAGGTGGACGTCTCGGAGGCCGTGGACCGGTGTTGTCTTTTCTTTTTTCCCGACACCCTCACCCTCCGGAAAGAAAGACCGTGACCAGCGTGGCGTCATCGGGATGGCCGCATCCCTGCAGGGCTTCGGCCATCCCCAGGGCGGCGTCCCTGGCCCCCGGCCTGCCAAGATACGCAGACAAGGCCGCCGGGGAAACGCAGTTCGAGAGGCCGTCCGAGCAGAGAAGAAATCTGTCGCCCCGGCGCAAGGGAAAACAAGCCGTGTCCAGCCGCAGAACATCCCCGGCCCCCACGGCATCGGTCACCACATTGCCGCGCACCATGCGCCTGGCCTCATGATCCGTGAGTTCCTTCCTGTCGATGGCGCGTTGCCGCAGGGTATGATCACGGGTGCACTGATACAGGATGTCGCCGCGCCGCAGGTAACAGCGGCTGTCTCCAGACCACAGGCAGGCGGCGCGGTCTCCGTGCATCAGCAAGGTGACGATCGTGCTGGCCGCGTCGCCATGGGCGCTCTGGCGGAGTTCACGGTTGGACCGCTCCAACAGATGCCTGACATTGCGGATGTGCGCATCCAGAGACGACGGCTCAGGCGTCTGCATGAGATTTTTCACCAGAAGCCGGCTGGCTTCCCGCCCCTGGCTTCCGCCCCCCACGCCGTCCGCCACACTCCAGAGAAGATGTTCAGGCCAGCTCAGGAACGCATCCTGATTCTCCGCACGGGCATGCCCCTTCATGGTAACCCCCCAGGACTCCGCCGCAACGACGGGCTCCCGTGAAGCCGGCATCATGAGTCCCTCCGAGTCATCGTCTGGCCGCCTCAAGAACGGCGTCGGCCAACCGCATCGCTTCTCCGCCACGATATGATCCGCCCTGCGCCACTCCCGCTGGAAGAGAAGCGTCCGAAGCCGAACGCCACGCATCGCCAGCCGCAGAACACATCAAGGCCTCGAACTCCGGCAGAGCGGACATGGCGTGAATCGCGCCAACAAACCTCGGGACATAATCAAGCGTTTCGCTTGACAAAAGCCTGCGAAAATCACGATCCGCCCGGCAGAAGGCAGTCAATTCCGAGAGCGTTCGGGCGCCCGTTCTCTCCAGGGCGCGAGCCATAGCTCCCTCGCCGCAATTGTAGGCGGCAAGCGCCAAGGGCCAGTCACGGAAAAGCCGATACAGTTCGATCAGATATGCCGCAGCGGCCTTCGTGGACCGGCGCGTGTCGAAGCGTTCATCCTCGCCGCCGGAAACCGTGAGCCCAAAGCGCCGGGCCGTCTCGGGCACGAGCTGCCACAACCCCGCCGCGCCTGCCGGGGATACTGCCCATGGCTCGAAACTGCTTTCGATCACCGGCAGGAAAGCCAGTTCCTGTGGAAGATCGCAGTCCATGAGGACCTCCCGAATCATGGGGATATCCCTGCGCATCCGGTTCAACATCGACGGCGGCGGCCCCTCGGCGGCGCTCAACTGGCGCATGAACCGCCGCATGGTGCCCGCCTCGCCATGGGGAAGCCACTGGGCAATGATCTCCTGGAAAGCGGCAGTTCCCGTGGCTTCGTCAATATCCTGCCGGACCAAGGCTTCATCGGACTTCCACCTCTCCCGGGGCCCCCGGAAGGATCGCGGAGGAGGGCTGGAAGGAGTCGAGGGAAGGACGAGCACCTCTCTGCTCATAGAAACCACCCGCGACGCGAGAGGTCCGGCACCATCGAGGCCTCCGGGCCCAGTCCGCACGCAGCCCGTTCCAAGCACGAGCAGGCACATCAGAACCATTGCCGCCTTGCCCTCACCGGATTCACGCATGCGCATGACTCTCCTGCGATTCAGAGCAATGACTCCGGCAGCGAAAAGCTGCATGTCTCGGGGTCGAACGGATTGGCCTTGTTCCGAAACTGGATGAGGAACTGAGCCCACTTGCCGTTTTCACGCAACTCGGCCAGACAGCGGTTTCCCGCCAGCCGTGTGATCTTGCCGCGTTGCAGGAGGCGGAAGAGGGCCCAGTCTCCGCGCACGACCCTGTGCGCCTTGACGGCATGGATATCGGAGGTGGCGACGGAAGCCTCCATTGGGCTCCCCTCCGCGAGCGGCCAGGAAAAGCTCGCGCCCTGCACGGGGCCGTGCCAGTAGCTCAGCACCCTGCCTCCATGGCTCAAGTCGACCTGCTTGAGTGTGACGTCCAGGGCGTAGGGCTCCATGAGAAAACTGACACCCAAATCCCTGTCCGAGACAAAGAAGGCATCCTGCACTTTGTGCGCGCGATCAAGACGATTCATGGCCTCGACCGAAATGGGAAGGGTCTGCCC
The DNA here is from genome assembly GCF_054657795.1 of Desulfomicrobium salsuginis. Taxonomy (NCBI): domain Bacteria; kingdom Pseudomonadati; phylum Thermodesulfobacteriota; class Desulfovibrionia; order Desulfovibrionales; family Desulfomicrobiaceae; genus Desulfomicrobium; species Desulfomicrobium salsuginis. The sequence goes on from NZ_BAAHYA010000001.1 coordinate 911,462, forward strand.
CATGATGGGACGAAGGCCCCCCTTGTCGCTGGCAAAGGGTCGGACGTACCTGTCGTAGAACGAATCAAGCGCGCCATCCTTCTTGAAGAAATTGGCGAACTCCGTGAGGCTCGCATCGCTCTCGCTGTCCGTGTCAAAGGGATAGCGGGATTTGAGATTGGCTTTGTACTCATTGAGGACCGACTCACGATAGGCCGCATCGATGGCTGACGCGCCCATGGCAAGCATGTCCCGGAGACCGCCATGGAGTCCGGCTTCACACCATTGCCGGACGGGCGCAGGCAGTTTTCCGGCCGCGCTGGCCGCCTGGCGCAACGTTTCGTCCCGCTCTTCGGCAAGGCCCTGAAGGGCGTCCAGGACCTTCCGCCCGCTGTTGTCGCTCTCGCGAATCCCACGGAAATAGTCCCCGGCCCGCGCCAGGGCGTCAAGGGTCGCCTTGAGGGCCGGCGTAGGCCCGTCTTCCGTATCGAGCAAGCCATCCAGGGACTTGAAGGAAGCCCTGACCATCCGGGCATCTTTGAATGCCTCCAGGACAGCCTTGGACCGGGCTTGGGCGACGGAATCCAGGACCGTTTCCGTCGCCGCCCTTGCGAGCTTCGTCCCGGCCACGCCCGCAAGCTTCTGCGTCCCCTTTATGGCCGCCTGGTCCTCGACGGCGGTCTCCAGGCCTCCCTGCTTCCCTTCTTCAGGCGTAAACGTGATGTTCTTGCGCAGTTCCCGCAGAACCAGGACCACGGGTGAAACCCCGGCGGAAAGCTGTTCCGCCAGGACTGCGGCGCCGGACAAGGTCCCGGGTCTGAGGACGCAGAGGACGTCCAGCGCCTGGCCCCAGTGGCGCGTGTAGTCCAGGAAATACATGGTCCGCACGTCCTTGGAGATTTTGCCCACGTCCATGGAACTGAAGATCGGCGCCTTGGCCCCGAATACCCAACCGTCCTCGGTCAAACCCTGAATGATTTCCGGACAGCGCCGGACGACGTACTCCTGAAAACCCGCAGCTGTGTACAGGTAAGGAATCGGATGCATATCCCCGGAGAATGGCGAAACGAGCCCGCCGAGCGCCCCGCGGAAGGTGAAGGCGGGGTGGCCGCCCTCGAACGCCTCTTCCTGCATCTGCTGATACGCGAGCTGCGACAGCGGCTTCTTCAACAGGGACTCTCTGGCCTTGGCCAGGAGGCGTTCATCAGGCGGAACTGGGGAGATGCCGTGTTCGATGAGAAACGCCATGTGGCGCATGAGCGCCCGCTGGTCGTCTGCCCGCCCGGAATATGATTCGGACCATCGCCGCTCAAGCCAACTCTTCAAAAATGCTTCGTCCAGCTTTGCGGGCTGGCACAGCATCAGATAGGCCCTCATGGACTCCTTCAAGGACGCCAGGTCATCCAATGACTTTCCAATGGCTTCCGCGGCGGCCTGACGCACACGGGGCAGAAGGCTTCCATTCAGTGCGCCCAGATAGGCCCGCCTGGAGGCGTCCTCGAACGCCGCGCCCTGGTACAGGCCCAATCCCCGGGCCAAGAGCGGGTCCAGGCCGGGGCGATAGACCGGCAAGGCCTGTTCAAGATGCGAAAGCTCCGGAAGGATCGCCGCAGCGTCCGTGACCTGCGGACGCTCCCGGCGTTGCCGTTCGTAACTTTGCGCCATGGCCTCCAACGCGCCCATGCGATTGAAATTTTCCCTGAAACTCAGAGCCAGCAGGGAAACGCAGCCCACGAGCAGCAGGCCCGCCACCGCCCACGAACCAAAACGGCGAAGGTTGAGCAGCCAGACACGCTCCCGGTCGACGTCCGCCAATCCAGCCTCGGGGACGATGAAATTTTCGAACAGCCGAAGCAGGAAAAAACCCCTCGCGTAATCGCCCAGTGACGCCTGGAAGCCGCTCTGGTAGCTCAACTCCCCGTCACGGGCCGTGCCCGCCATGATGTCCGATGAGGACAGTGCACTCGAAAAAAAGAACCCCCGGAACATGACGGGCCGGTGATAGCGGGAAGGGCCGAAAGCCTCGAAGATGAAATCCAGAATCCGGGGAGCAATCGCCGCCAACTCCTGCGGAAAGCGGAACATAGCGGCACGCGCCAGGCAGTCCCTCTCCTGGTGAATCTTGGTGATGATCTGGGAGTTGAGCGTCTGCAGCAACTCATGGAGTTCCTTGCGCATCCTGCCGGCATCTATGGTGTTGCCGCCCGCGGGGCATCCGAAAATCTGCTCGCGCTCGCTCCGGGACAGATGCGAAAAGAACCGGGCAAAGCCAGGAAGCGCGTCGCACTTGGTGAAGACGATATACACCGGCACATAGGACCGCAGGTGTTTCAGAACTTCGCTCAGACGCGCACGCACCGTCCTGGCCAGGTGTTCCCGTCGTGACGACTCCCCGTCGAGCATGTCGCGCATGCTGACGCAGACGACCACGCCGTTCAACGCCTTGCCAGGCCGGACACGGAACAGGCGCCGCAGAAGAGCCCTCCACAGGCCATGAGCTTCGGACTCGGGGGCGCCTTCCGTGTATGCCCCGGGCGTATCGATGAAGACAGCCTGATTGGCGAAGAGAATCTCGGTTCTCTCGGTGTCCGTGATCGTGTAAAGATGTCTGTCCGCCTGCTCGTTCAGGGGAAACTGTAGCCCGGAATTGAGAAGCAGGGAGGTTTTCCCGCAATTGGAGGGACCGAGGACAAGATACCAAGGCAAAGCGTAGCGGGAACGGCTCGTCGGCCCGTAGAAATTCGATGTGGTCACGGTCCTGATGGCTGATGTGACGACGTGCCCGATGTGCCCGAGTTCCTCGCGAACCCTGTCGCGCACTGCGGCTTCGCGCTCCCTTCGGGCCGCGATCTCCGGATCGTCGGCTTCGCGTTTCTTCCGGCGCGAGGACAGAACCGCCACCAGAAGCCCCCACACGAACACGATGGCGAGGCTGCCGGCCAGCCTGGCCGTTACGCTCTCGAACATGACGTATCCCGCCACGGCCACCAGAGGGCCAAGCGTCCACAGAATCAGGATGAGAAGCAGGCAGAGAATGAGCCCCAGCACCCAAGCCGTCCTCAAGGCTTCGCGCAGGGCATGAAAAAAACGGAGGCTCATCGATCTCCTCCCGCGCTCTCGCCGGCATGAACGGCGAACTGATGCAGAATCGGCTCGGCCCGGTTCGCGAGGACATGGGCAAAGCCCAGGTACGAAACGGCCAGACAGGAGATCACAAAGGTGATAAGCAGGGAAATGGGGACGTACGTGTATATTTTGTTCTTGTATTTTCCTTCCGGCACCTTCTTGCACAAGTCTTGGTCGGGCTCCCCCCTCAGCATGCGCACCTGCCGGTATATTCTTTCCCGCAACAGCTCCAACTCGATGGGGCCCCGGGACTGGAGCTTGTATCGCCCTTCGAACCCGAGACTCAATAAAAGATATATAAGTTCAAGAAGATAGAGATTTCTGGCTGGCTGTTGCATGCACCTTTCGGTGATCTGGAAAAATTTCTCCCCTCCCCACGTTTCGTTGTGGAAGGTGCTCAACAACGCCTGGGTCGACCAATCCCCTCCGGCCCCAAGAGGCGAGGTGCTCACACTCTCGTCCAGGGCCGAACACAGGACGTATTTGGCGGCGAGCACCTGGGCGTGATCGATCTCACACCCCAAGGCAACATTTTCAAAACCGCGAATCTCCGCCACCAGCCGCCGCCGCAGATCCTCCAGTCCCTTTTCGCCGGCCGGCCGCTTTCCCCCCTGCGAGTCCAGGCCTCCGGCGCCGGGCGTCCGCAGGTAGACCATTTCGAGCAGCAGGTGCGACGCACAGTTGACCAGCGGATTCAAGCCAAGGGTATAGTCCTCCAGAGAGGCCTGTTGGGCGATATACCCAGGGGAGCGCAAACTCTTATCCAGCGCCACGTGCACGGTCTCTCCTGGCGGCTGGGAGATTGCCATTGACTGTGCCTCTCCTTCAAAACACGTCTTGTCATTGTCATCGACCTGCATGCGTTACTCCTTGATGGCCCAGAATTGGAGCTGAATACCTGGAAATGCGCCGGAGACATGAAGGGCGAAACCGCCCGAAAGCTCAAGCTGCGCCAATTCCTCGGAGGAGATCTCCAGCTTGAAGTACGTCTTGCCGGCGTGAAAGGGGATCTGACGCGGAGCCACGGGCAGGACGCGCAACTTGATGCCCGGCAGCTGCAGCCGGACCATGTCGCGGATGCGCTCCACGGAACTGATCTTGAGCTGTTTCGGGATGGTGGCGCGCAGGGTTTCGGAATCCATGTCCGCACCCACAGCCAGAACGAAAATCGCCGAGGCGAGGAGGTTTCTGTCATGGATGGGCGACACGAGAATGCCGTACTTGCGCTGCTGCAGCGGCAGTTCCACGGCGTGCTGCTCCAGAACCATGCTCAGCGCCTGCCTGGCGTGGCTCATCAGGTTCGAGAAAACGGCGTCCTGGGCGCTGTGGTCGTAAGGCATGAACTCCCCCGGACGCTTTCGGGACTCGGCAAAGGTCGCCAGTTCGCCCACAAGGCCGAGAAGACAGACATAGAACTCCTCGGGATGCAGGCAGGGGGCGCCGCCGAGATGCCGGAAAACGGGCTCCGCACGGTTGATGCATTGCAGGAGCCAGAAATCGGCCGCCTCGGCCGTACCCGTCTGTCCGGCGCTGCTGACCCGCAAAGCCAGCTGGTCTCCGCGATGGGAGAGGAGTCCGACAATTTCCCGCAGATACCCTGACAACACGGACGAGGCCGAAAGGTGCAGGAAGGTCGGCATGAAATCCTTGTCCAGAAGAATCGTCCTGTCGGGCTTGCACTCCAGAATCTGGACCACGGGCATGCTGATGAAGCCTCTGACCTCGGTCTCCTCCTCGAGCATGAGCCGCAGGTCCAGGCGGCAGCAGGCCACTTCCACCTCCTTGCGGCTACCGGCGACACTGTCCCGGACAGGGATTCTGTGGGCGACGTACGGGGTGGAAATGCCTTGGAGCCCCTCCTGGCGCACCTCCGAAGCCCCCTCGGGCGACAGCGGCAGGGCGAGGGCGACTCGTCTGTTGGTGACCCCGGGGGTTATGTCCAGGGACAGGACCTCCTGCCCCTGCCCGACCTCAAAGAGCGTGCCGTCAGGCAGGAACCCCCTGGCCCGGTTCAGCACCACCTTGCCCAAGGGAAGATACTGCTCGTCGATGGAGAACTCCATGAAACCCCAGCCATGATGGACATGGGCCAGGGTCCGCATGCGGATCTGGGAGTCGACGTAGCGGTCCTGCTGCTGAAAGTGTTGCGGCCCGACAGCCATGCCCTCAAACCAGAAAATCTTCTCGGAAAGCATCGCCATCTCCTGCTCCCTATCTCTGTGCACCCGGCAGGGACGGAAAAAAACTTTGCTTCACGGGGGTGTTCCGCGCTTTTTCCTCCAGGGAGGAGGCCGTCTGGTCCGCCTCCTCGCCTGAAGGAAAGGTTTCCCCGACGGGATTGTGAAAGCCTTTGACCGCTTCCAGAGGATCCCAGGCCGAGACATCTTCGTCGGGAATGAGCGCAACCGTCACGTCGCGCAATTCGATGCCCACGGCATTGGACTCTTCGCAATCGATGGGCGCGACGGTTTTCCACCTGGCCCTCTCCATCTGCCTGAAACCGGCAAGCACGCCCAGGAACCTCGTTCCCTCGACTGGCTCGTACGTTATTCGCCGGGCTTCTCCCGGTACGAGCAGCACTTCGTCCGCCGCCAGGAGGTCGGCCCCCAGGACCTGCACGGGCGATTCGAAAAGGGGCCCGAAATCGGACTGGCTGAAGGCCAGATCCGAGCGCATCTCGTAAATCTTGACGATGACCGGCGACGGGCGGCCGGTATGATCCGGATTGACATTGGTCTGGCTGGCTACGGCCAGATCTATGCTCGGCTTGGCGCAACCGCACAGCAGGTTCGTGGCGATGAGCGCAAACAACGTGATCGCTTGAAGAGGCAAACGCATCATGAGTCTCCTTTGAAACCGGACCGCTCCGGCAATGCTCCGAGAGTCCTGACCTGCACCTCGTACGCGCGGGCGAAATCATGGAGGAAAAACGCAGCAAAACCCTCATGGTCATCCAGAAGGGCCTGATGCGTTTTCCGGAAAAGGTGCCAGAGCCTGGACTTGCGTAAAAAACCCACCGGCCCGTTCCCATCCAGTCGGACCTCGATCGCCGCCGGTGACACCTTTTCGAGAACCGCCCTGACGGATGCCCTGGCGCCGGCCAGAAGCCCCATATGGTGGCCGTGAAGATCGCCAAACCCCGCTCGCATGGCTGTTCCGGCCGCCATCATGCCTTCGCGGACCGGACCGAGAAGATGCTCCAGGGCCACCCCGGGAGTGGGCGTGAATTTCAGGGGATTGTTGCCGGTCAGACGCATCGTGGTCACGGGAAGGCGCAGATCGTTCTTGCATTCCGCCTGGTTGCGCAGGCAGTGGTGCATGCCGTCCACCGCGGCGACAACGATTTCAGCGGCCTGGCGCAAGATCCGTTCGCGCTCCTCGTGTGAATCGGGAGCGCGTGAGAACCCCAAGGCCTTGAAAAAAATTTCCGTCTCGGGAACCTGAACGCGCTCCTGCGCCTCATGCTCAGGGCGCTTCTCCGGAACCTGAAGACTCTGTACCGTCTCAGGGAGACTGGCTTCCCGGGGCAAGAGCTCATCGTCATCACTGTTCCAGTCCTCGGGCAGGTCCATTTCTTCAGGCGGCGGGACCATGGAGACGCGCGGCAGGCTGTCTGTGGCCACGCTGTTGTGATCCGGAAGCACTTCGACCTTGGCGGGCGTCTCTCCCAACAGGTCATCGTAGTACCCCAAACGCCGCTTGGCCTCGAAATCCTCCTGCTGGTCCATGGCCACAAGAGGGTCGGAGGAAAGCGTGTTGTCGGCCGGAACCAGCCAGTCCTCGCCCCCTCGGGGCTGGATGTACGCATCGGGACGATGCAGCAGGCGCGCCTGGATGGCGTAGACCCCGATGATGTAACTGTCGCCGTGCTCGATCTTGTGCTGCACGCTCTTCCCCAGAGCGGTCCTGCCGGGCTCCGTATAGATCCCGTTGCGGCTGACATCCTCGATGAAAAAGGAATTTCCGTCGCAGGTGATGACGGCGTGTTTGCGGGAGATGCGCTTCCCCTTGTCAGGGAGAATCCACTCGCATTCCCCGGCCCGCCCGATGAAGCCCCCCGCCTCGCTGAAAACATGGGAGACGGCGAAGCCGGTCGAGAATTTCTGCCTGCTGATGACTTCAAACATGAGTTCCACGGGGGCTCCTGCACTGACTGTCGTCCGGCAACCCGGCCATCGAGGCCTGCGCCCCGCCGATCCGGCTCAATTTGTGATTCAGCGTCCTTATGGGCACACCGAGCGCTCTCGCGGCTTCCCGGGTACGGTTCCCGTAAAATTTCATCACCTCGAGAATTATGGAGGACTCGTATGACTTCACGAGATCGTTCAGCTTCAGGCTGCCGTATTTCCGGACAGACTCGCCCTCCAACAGGTCCCTGGCGGAAAGCGTCGTGGCACTCTTGTCTGTCATGATGACCGCCTTTTCGAGCATGGAGAAGAATTCACGGACGTTTCCCAGGAATGGAAGCGAGGACAGCGCAGCCCAGGCCTCCGGGGCGATGCACAGACCCGGGCGTCGGTAACGCACAGCCAGTTGCGCCAGATGATGCCTGGCCAAAACCGGCAGGTCTTCGAGACGCTCCCGAAGCGGCGGGAGCTTCAGATGAACAAGGGCCAGGCGATGGTAGAGGTCACGACGGAATTCACCTCTCTCGACGGCTTCGGCCATGTCCCTGTTGGTGGCCGCCAGGACCCGAATGTTCACGGCATGGGAACGCACTTCGCCCACGGGGCGCACCGTGTGCTCCTGCAGCACCCGGAGCAGTTTGGACTGCACATCCAGCGGCATGTCCCCAATCTCGTCCAGCAGGACCGTGCCGCCGTTCGCGCTGCGCAAGAGGCCGGGGTGATCGGCGTCGGCCCCGCTGAAAGCGCCCTTGCGATGGCCGAACAGTTCGCTCTCCAGGAGATTTGACGGCAGGGCCGCGCAGTTGATCTGCACGAAGGGTCCATGCCGGCGTGGGCTTGCATTGTGGATCGCCGTGGCCACAACCTCCTTGCCTGTGCCTGTTTCGCCGGTGATGAGCACCGGCGCGTCGCTGGCCGAAATGCTCACGACCATCGACCGGATGGCCTCCATGGATTCGCTCATGCCGAGAATGCTGCTTTCGGGCCGCAGCCGTGCGTCCCTGGCCTCGCGCTCAAGGCGGGCGCAGTCCTGGCTCAACCCGTTCACGAGGAGATGATGCCGCGACTTGAAGACGGCCCCGTCCAAAATGGCCGCCGCGTAGTCGAGCACGATCCGGACATGGTCGGACACGGCGGGCAGCCTGCCACGGGAGACCATGACGACGCCACCCAGAACGGCATTTCCGGGAGCCACCAGCGGCTCGACGGCCGCGCTGCGGATATCTCCTTCCATATCAGGGCAGAGCAGTTCCAGGGACGGGGGAAGGCCTGCGAACAATTCCGAATCGACACGGCTGGGCGTGCCCCCGTGCACGCTGAAGGCCAGGGGATCGTCCAACTCCCAGGCGGGAATGGCCGTCGGGTCGGCGAGCAAGGCTGCGTCGCAGGGGTGACGCCCCTCAAGAAGCAACGCTTTTCCGCTCTGATCCAGAAGAAAGACGCCTACCGAGCAAACCCGCGCCCCTGACAGCCCCGCCACCGCCCTGGCCAGACAGTGCGCCGCGTCTGCGGGGCCTGAGCAGGCCCGCAAACGTCCACCCCATTCTTTGAGGGCCAAAACCTCGGTCATGGCCGGCCTCCCAGGCTGAAGGCGAAGGAACCGTCCGCGCGGTTCAGCCCCACGTGCAGCTCGCCGTGCGCCTTTCTGCCGCCGTCCAGAGCTCCGAGAAGCGTGGTCGCGATGCCCGGCAGCAGGGAGGCGCCGATGATGTGGTCGATGTTGCGCGCCCCGGTCTCCACCGCGGAACAACTGGCCATGATGGAGGATATGACGTCTTCTTCCCAACGCAGACAGATGCGGTGCCTCCCGGCCAGTCGTGCTCCCACTCTGGCCAGTTTCATTTCCACGAGTTCCCTCAGGGTCTCGCCACGGAGGGCGGTGTAGGGCACGACGGTCATGCGGCCGAGCAGGGCCGGCTGGAAGTGCCGGAGCAGGGCCGGACGCAGGGCCTCCTTGAGAACTTCGGGTTCGGGATTTTCATCCCCAGCGCACAGGGCCGAAACAATGTCGCCGCCAATATTCGAGGTCATGAAGATGACGCAGTTGCGGAAATCCACCTCACGCCCCTCGCCGTCGGCGAGAACGCCCTTGTCGAAGATCTGGTAAAAAAGGTTCAGCACCTCGGGATGCGCCTTCTCCACCTCGTCGAAGAGGACGGCGCAGTATGGCTGCCTGCGCACGGCCTCGGTCAGACGGCCGCCCTCGCCGAAGCCCACGTAGCCCGGAGGCGCCCCGACGAGGCGCGAAACAGTATGTTTTTCCTGAAATTCCGACATGTTGATACAAACAAGCATGCGTTCGCCCCCGAACAGGGCGTCCGCGACGGCCAGGGCTGTCTCGGTTTTGCCGACCCCCGAGGGGCCCACGAGCAGAAAAATGCCCGTAGGCTTCGAGGCGCTGTTCAGCCCGACCTGGGCGGCGAGCACCGCGCGTTCAATGGTATCCAGTGCATGCTCCTGGCCCCGCACCCGCCGGCGCAGGCCGTCCCGCAGTCCGCCGAGGGCTCCGGACCCGCCGCCGCCCAGCTTTGACACGGGGATGCCCGTCCACTCGGAAACGATGCCGCGCACCAGGTCGGGCGTGACTTCGTGGAACACCAGGGGCCCATCGGCCTGTTCCGCGCGAAGTTCCTCCACAAGCGCCCTCAAGGCCGCCTCGTCCCGTTCGCCTTCCGTGTTGCGCAGCTTCAGGATGGAACCGGCCAGATTCCGCTCCCTCTTCCAGCGTCCGGCAAGGGCGTCCATATCCCGGGAAAGGGCGTCGAGCCGCCCGCGCAGGGCCGCATGCCTGTCGATGTCGGGCAGATCCGCGACGTCCAGGCCGCAGGTCGCACAGTCGCGCTCCATCGCGTCGAGTTCCCTGCGCACCGAGGCCAGCTCCTCCTCCATGGCTTCGAGGTCCACGGGCTTGGCTCCCAGATTCACCCGCACCCTGGCGCAGGCCGTGTCCAGGACGTCGATGGCCTTGTCAGGTAACTGGCGGCCGCTGATGTACCGGCAGGACAGTTCCGCCGTGCAGAGGACCGCGTCGTCGCGGACATAGACATTATGGTTCTTTTCGTAATGCGGGACGATGCCCCGCAGGATGGTCACCGTTTCCGCCATGGACGGCTCGTCCAGCTTGACCAGCTGGAAACGGCGGGCCAGGGCCGCGTCCTTCTCGAAATATTTCTTGTATTCGCTCCAGGTGGTGGCCGCGATGGTCCGCATCTCCCCCCTCGCCAGGGCCGGCTTCAGGAGGTTCGCCCCGTCGCCTGCCCCGGGGGTATTGCCCGCGCCCACCAGGGTGTGCGCCTCGTCGATGAAAAGAATGGTCGGCACGGGCGAAGCCTTGACCTCGTCGATGACCCCCTTGAGCCGCTTTTCGAATTCACCCTTGACGCTTGCGCCGGCCTGCAGCCGCCCCATGTCCAGCCCGACGATGCGCACCTCCTCCAGGGTGTCCGGCACCTGGCCCTCGACCACGCGCAGGGCCAGGCCCTCGACCACGGCGGTCTTGCCCACGCCCGGATCGCCAACGAGGATGGGATTGTTCTTGCGGCGGCGCGTCAGGATATCCACCATCTGCCGGATTTCCGCGCCCCGGGCGAAGACCGGGTCCGTGCGGCCGGCCCTGGCGTCGGCGGTGAAGTCCGTGGCGTACCTGTCAAGAAACCCCTGCGGCCCGGCCTGCGCCGCGCCCCTGAAGGACCCGCCCCGGCCATCCCGCAACCCCTCCAGGAGACGGCGCAGGGCGTCTCCAGGAATCTTCCCGAGTTCCTGATAAAAGGGCATGGCCCCGTAACGCGCCGGATTGAGCAGCATGGCCAGCACCAACTCGCCGACGCCCACCCTCTCCTGGCGGAGCTCCAGGCTGGCCAACAGGTAGGCTTCCTGGAAAAAGCCGATGAGCAATGGAGAAAACACGGGACGGGAAGCGGATTTCTCCTGCCGCCTCGCAGATGCCAGAAGCCGGCGCATTTCCTCCGGGTCGCGCTCGAACTGCGTGAGGATATCCAGCATCTCGCGCGTCGGCAGGAGCTTCTCCACGAAGTCCTCGATGCCGATTTCACAGCCGCCCCTGCTCACGCAGGCCCCGGCAGCCTCCTCCAGCGCCTGGCGGCATGTTTCGTCCAGGGCCGCGACTAGGGAAGACAGGTTCATCGTGATCATTGGCTAATCCACATATCTGCTGTCCGTTTCGAGAATGATGACGCCGTCCCCGCCCTGCCCTGCCCATGTCGTCCAGCCGAGGCGGCACGGGCTGGCCTTGCCAATGGTGAATTCCGGAATCTCCGCGGGTTTGAGCCGCAGTTCCACGTCAAAACCGAGGCGCGAACGCAGCACGAACCGCACGAGGCTCCGCAATTCCGAAAACAGGCTGCCCCCGGGCAGAAAGTCCGTGAAGCGTTTCCAGGACAGGGCGTCGAAAAGCACCCTGAATTTTCCGGTCTGGTCGAGCACCTCGCTGCCGAGCAGAAAGTCCGTGGACAGCCTGCAGTTGGCCAGCCCCAGGGCGCACTGCTGATCCGCGGGAATGGGTACCTGACGGCGGATGCACGGAATGATGTGCACGAGGGGATGCCCGAAATAATGGCGCAGGATGCTCTCCAGGGAGCCGGCGGCCTCGCCGCTGAAGGCGATGAGGCCCATGTACGAAAGCAGGCGTTCGCGGCGCAGGCCGCTCGTGCCCTGCAGTTCCTTGTGCCCCAGGCCGATGAAGCTGAAGAAGCGCCTGGAATTGATGTCCGCCCCGTGGTCGCGGAACTGGAGGTAGTAGCGGTACTTATTCCAGATGCCGTAAAAGATTGAGATGAGATGATGGTTGATCACATCCAGAAAGTCGCGGAAGGCGTCCGGCTCGTCCTGGTGCTGCGCCACGTGTTCCGTGAAATAGGCGGGGAGCGGCGAAGCGGCCCCGTGCAGCCCCATGAGGTTGAGCACGAACCAGACGCGTTCCGCTTCGTTCTCGGCGCCGGCGCTCTCCACGGCATGAATGTCCCCCGGAGGAAAGGACAGGTTGGGATTGACCTTGAAGCGCAGCCAATCCCTGGGCCGCAGCTCCTCTGGGCCGATGCGCAGCACATGTTCCACTGCCCGAGAAAAAGCGCAGCCACCGGAGATGCGCGCCATGACGTCAGACATGCCGCACGTTTCAAACTTTCGGAGAGCGCTCACGGGATCAGCTTCCTCCCCAGCCTGGCCGGCCACTGGTACTCCTCGCCCCTCTGCGAGTCGACGACCACGAGCTGATGAAAGCTGTTGACCGTCGCATACAGCGCCAGAAACTCGTTGATGACCGACGCGAAGAGATACATCTCCCCCTCGCTGCTGAAACCGCCGCGATCCAGGGTCAGCCGCGTGACCGACCCTCGCACCGGCAGCCCCTGGTAGATCCGGTCCGTGTCCTCCGAAACAATGCCCTTCATGCCGCCCAGCGCCTTGTCCAGGACACGCGCCCGGTGACGATCATGGAGCGCCCGGAAGTCATAGCTCGCCAGCAGCGCGCGCATGGCGTGCACGTCGTTCAGGGGCAGGTAGTTGAGGGACATGTTGGAAATGAGCCGCCAGAGCAGATCACCCTCCAGGGGAGGCGTGTAGGGAGGGGTGACGGGGGTGATGTTGCCGAGGGTCACGGTGTCGGGCGAGTCGTCGACATGCGTGTTGATATCGCCGACGGACAGCCGGACCGGGAGGAGGCGGTTCGTGCACTCCAGTTCAAGGGAGAGGATCTCCTCGGTCCGCGCCGCCGGCGAAGCCTGGGAATGGACGATGGATATAAACGTCTCCGTGCTCTCGCCGTCGAGGGATGGCTTGAGACGAAGGCGGTAGTAGGCCGCTTCGGCATTCGGGCCGCTCCCGTGCTCGAAGGACTCGAAGGGCCTGTACTCGCGCCTGAGCTTGCCGTCCCCTCCCCAGCTCCGCACCCGCTCCACGCTGTACACGGCGTAATGATCGGGAAGCCTTGGGTCAGGCACGATTCGGTACTCGGACTGACGATGGTCCACGGTCAGGGGAGTGGAGTCCATGGAGAAGAGATTGACCACGGGCGTGCAGAACAGCTCGATATTGTCCTTCCTCCAAGATTCGTACTGCTCGGGAAATTCCTCCAGCACAAAGTGCAGCTCGAATTCACCGGCGCCGGCCACGGCCCCTCCCCCGGCCGCGACGCAGGCGTCGAGACCGGACAGCTCCGTAAACAGAAATTTCTCGTTGAAACAGAAATACTCCTGGATGACGCGATATCCTGGAAAGGTGTTCGCCGGGTATGGATACAGCCCTTCATCTTCCCTGAAGCCCACAGGACGCATCATATCGGGCGCAAGGACATGGACGGTCTCGTACCCCCCATTCTCCCCCCGCAACAGAAAACGTATCTCACGAGTGCCCCGCGCCATGGTGAAATACAGGGAATGGGCGATGGCCGGCTCCCCCGTGAAAAACAGGCGCAGCCTGGAAAGGGGGATATTTTCCAGAGTGGAGCCGACAACGCCGAACCGCAGGGCCAGGACGATCTGCCCGTCGTGCTCGAAAATAGTCTGGTCCTCGATCCGAATGGGCAGAATCTGGGTTTCGTAAACCGTTCGGAAACGGCACTTCGTCCCTTCCATCTCCCTGGATTCAACCGTGGTCCCTCGGGGCACGGTCACGGCCCAGGTCAGGTTCGCCGCGGGGCGGTAGCGGACAATGCTGCAGGACGGAATGGTGCGCAGGTAGTTGGGCCACAGCAGGCTGAAAAGGGCGTGCGTGATCTCGGGCAGTTCATCGTCCAGCTTCTGGCGAAGACGCCCGCACAGAAACGCCACCCCCTCCAAGATGCGTTCCACGTCCGGGTCGCGCCGGGGAGTGTCGAAGAAGGGCGCAAGGGACGGGTTGTTCCTGGAATATTCCCGGCCGAGTTCCCGCAACGAAACGAGTTCGTCCAGGTAATAGCGGTTGAAGGTGTTCACGCCGCCCCCCTCACCTGGTCGCCGTCCATGACGATGGTCCAGCGCCACGGGACCTGCATTCCATCTGAATCCTCCCGCATCGCCTCGATGCGAAAGGCCATATGAAGCTGGCCGTCATCGAGGGGCGCATACGCAACCCTGGCCCCGCGAAGCCTCGGCTCGTACCCGGCGATGCACTTCTCGATGGCCATGCAGCATTGCCGGATGACTTCGGCCCTGGACAGGCTCAGGTCGTTGAGGTCGGGGAGCCCGTAGTTCGGCAGCGCCTGGACAGCTCCCTGGCGCGTGGTCAGCATGCGCAGGAGGTGGAGGCGGATGGATTCGTCCTCATCCATCCGCAGCCCCGCCTCGCCGCGCGTCAACCGGTCAAACAGACTCCCCGCCACGGTGCTATTCCTTGTCCAGCTTGCCGACCAGCGACAGGGTGAAGTACGCGCCCATATATTTGAAATGCGGCCGGACGCTGAGCGCAACCCTGTACCAGCCCGGATCCCCTTCGACGTCTTCCACCACCACGCGCGCGTCACGCAGCGGGCGGCGGCTTCTCGTGTCGGAACTCGGATTCTCCTGGTCGGCCACGTATTGGCGGATCCAGGTGTTCAGTTCGCGCTCGAGATCGGTCCGCTCCTTCCAGGATCCGATGTGCTCGCGCTGCAGCACCTTGATGTAGTGGGCCAGACGACTGACGATGAAAAGATACGGCAGCTGAGCGCCCAGGCGGTAGTTGAGCTCCGCCGCCTTGCCCTCGGCGGACGTCCCGAAAAACCTGGGCTTCTGACAGGAATTGGCAGAGAAAAACGCCGCGTTGTCAGAACCCTTGCGCATGGTCAGGGCGATGAACCCCTGTTCGGCCAGCTCGTACTCCCGGCGGTCGGAAATGAGGATCTCGGTGGGGATCTTCATCTCGATGTCGCCCAGGCTCTCGTACAGATGCACGGGCAGGTCATCCACCGCGCCGCCCGAGCGGGGGCCGATGATGTTCGCCGCCCAGCGGAACTTGGCGAAACTGTCGGTGATGCGCGATGCGAAAGCGAAGGCGGCGTTACCCCAAAGGAAATTCTCGTGATTGTCGTCGACCCTTTCCTTGTAGACGAAGGCCCTGACAGGATTCTCTTCCGGGTCGTAGGGCTGGCGAAGGAGAAAGCGCGGCACGGTCAGGCCGACGTAACGGGAGTCTTCCGATTCCCGGAAGGACTGCCACTTGGCGTATCGCGGCCCGCTGAAGATGTCCTGCAGGTCCTTCAGGACCGGCAGGCGCTCGAAGCTGTTCAGCCCGAAGAAAGATGGCCCGGCCGAGGCGACGAACGGCGCGTGGGCCATGGCCGAAACGCCGGCCAGACTCTGCAGCAGACGCATGTCCATGGCCGTGGGCTCGAAGTAGTAGTTGCCGATGATGGCCCCGAGCGGCTTGCCGCCGAACTGGCCATATTCCGCCGTGTAGGCGAGCTTGTAGAGGCTTGACTGGGTGATCTCCGAAGCGTCGAGGAAATCGTCCAGCAGTTCGTCCTTGCTGACATGCAGCATCTCCACGAAGATGTTCTCCCGGAAGTCCGTGCGCTCCACGAGGAGCTTGAGCCCCCGCCACGCGGATTCCAGCTCCTGGAACTGACGGTTGTGCAGAATCTCGTCCGTCTGGGCGCTGAGGCGACGATCCAACTCGGCGATCATGCGGTCGACCGTGACCTTCTTGACCTGCTCGTCAGCGTAGGAAGGCTTGAGCATCTCCTCGATGAAGGCGCTGATGCCCAGCCTCGCCGCCTCGTAGCCTTCGTCCTGGGGATCGAGATTCGTCTCCCTGATGATCTGCTCAAGAAGCGAGCCCGTGCCGTGCCGCTCCAGAGCGGCCTCCTGGGTCTGGTTCATTATGGATCTCCTTGATGGAAGGGGTGTTCTCAATTCTTCTTCTGGGGGCCCTTGGCCTTTGTTTCGGCGGTCTCGCCGCCGGGGTCCTTCGCCGTCAGCAAGCTTTTGACCTCGGCCTCGCTCATGCCCAGCTCCTTCATGATCATCCCGCGCTGGCGGTCATCGGCGAGAACGTTCTCGATGGCCTTGCGGAAGGCCGGGATGTTGCCCATGGGGCCTTTCAGGGAGACGAGGGCGTCTCTGAGCTGCAGCAGCTTGCGCATCTCCGGGACCTGCTCGGCGATGCCGGCGGGCTCGAAGTCCCGCATGCCCTTGAAATTCAGGGTGACCGGGATGTCCGAGTCCGAGGCGTTGTCCCGCAGCCTGTCGGGAACGGCGATCTGCAGGGAAAGCTCCTGCTTGGACAGGACTTCCTCGAAATTGTTCTTGTTGATGGACACGGGCTTGCGATCGATGAGATTGCGTGGATCGTGCCGCTGCAGGAAATCCCCCACGACCATGACCTTCATGGGCAGTTCAATCTCTTCCTGGGCTCCGCCCGCAGCGGGCTTGAACGTGACGTTGATGCGTTCCTTGGGTGCTATTGACGACTCTTTGGCCATGTACGCCTCCGTTACAGAATTGATTTTATAAGACCGTCGAAATTGATTCCGGACTGTGTAGTTCTCCGATGTGAAAGGCCTTGCGCACTCGGCTGCGCTTCACCCTTACGACTTCCGCCGACGTCTTGCCGGAATCGATGTATCGGGATCTCCGCTCAGATGTTGTCCTTGAAACTGCCCACCGCCGTTCCGAGATGCAGCCAGTGCAAACGGCTGAACATGATCTCCGCCCCGTTCCCCTTCTCCTTGGGCTGCAAAGAGAGAAGCAGGGAAATGATGCTGGCGCTGAGTTCGGGCTCCCAGTCCAGCACCTCCCATTTCTCCAGTTGTGCGTAGAGGGACTGCAAGAGACGCACGGCCGCCTTCTTGTTGCCGGCCGCAATGCAGTATCGCGCCAGCAGAAGCCCCTGCCGCACGGCCGCGCGACTTCGGCCCGCAGGCACTCTCTCCAGGTGGGACAGGCCAGCCGGGAAGCCTCGCTCCGCCCGGATGGCCAGGCTTTCATCCAGCAGTTCCTGCTCGCGGACAGCCTCTCCCGCGCCCATGGCCACGCGCGTCATGGCGTGGCCGGACAACGGCGATTCGAGGGAATCGAGCCATTGCGCCGTGCGCGGCGAGGCGAAGGGGCTGCCGTCCTGAAACTTGTAGCGGACCAGTTCGGGAAAACGGTTCAGAAACTGGGCGAGCACGGCCCGCAGGATGGCCAGCGCCCCGGAGGCGTCGAGCCCTTCGAGACAGCGGGCGACGAGACAATGCCCGTCCAGCCAGAAGGGGGCCTGGCCAGCGGAGCGCTCCAGCCGGGGCAGGATATCCAGGAATCGTCTGGACTCGACCGCCGCCACGTACGACTGCGCCCTTTCGGGCGGCACGGGGCGCAGCTGCGTCACGCCGGCGGCATCCGCCTGGGGCAGCTGCGCCACGCTGCACCACAGGGCCGTGCGGTGCAGAAGAACCACTCGCCAGTCCAGGACATCGTACGAGGAATAATGCGCCGCCAGCTGCCGACACTGATCCTGAGCCGATCTGAGCAAACGCGGCAGCACCGCGGCCGGCACGCGGCCGTCGCCGTCGATGGCGGCGAGAACATCATCCGCCGCCGAGGAAGGAACAGGCGGTTCGGAAGAAACCTGCGGGATGCTCCCGGAGCGGGAATGCCGGAGAGGGCTGCCGGAAGCCGCCGCCTGGGCTTCATTGCCAGGCAGGCGCAACAGGCCGGCGAAGGAAGGGGCCGCTTCGCCGAACCTGGCGTCGAGGATCGCCTGCAGCCTGGCCAGCTCTTTTGTCAGGACAACGACCGCACCTTTCTCCTCGGTCTTGGCCACAGCCGACATCCTGGGCTCCAGACGCGCTGCGAGCCATTTCAGGGGCGCGATTCGTCGCTGTACCCGGGATACGCCGGGATGCAGTTCATCCCAATACGTCTCGAGAAGCGACGAGGTCGCGGAAAAAGCGGCCGCGCACGACACGAGCCCATGGGACTCATGGGCCGCCATGACGCCGTAGCACACCACCCACAGATCCTTGCTGCGCCCGCCGAGAATCTGCGTAGCCACGCGCAGAACGAGGGGCCAGTCCGTAGGCCGCCCCCCATGCAGTGACGCCCCTTTCTCCGCTTCCTCCCTGAGAGACTCGAACTCGTCGGAGAAGCCTATATCCTCGCCACACGGCGACTCCTCGCTCAAGGGGGCGATCCACGTCTGAAAAATGGGATCGGGAAGAGAAGGGAGCAGATTGTTGGCACCCTTAACGCATGATGTATCAATCATGCTTTTTTACTATATAACAGATATAATCAATGCAATTGGGACAGCAAGCATGAATCAGAAAAAAAAATAAATGCCATTGAACACCATAAATGCATTGTAAGTATACAAAAATAAGAATATTCCAGACTTAATTCAGGCCATTTAATACGTATTCTTTACAAATTATGTCCCATGGGCTTGTAGAAGACTGGTTAATGACCGCCCCGGTATCTTTCTTTAAATAACTGAAATAAATGAGCTAATTTTAACAAATTTCGTTAGCCCCACCTTTGGATCGGCGACTTCCTTCCGGGACTTCTGCGTCCGACCAGATCGGGCAGAAATTTTGCCTCTCGAAGCACCTTTCATTCTCAAAACCGAGCCCCGTACAAGGGCCTCGACTCAACCCGGCCCGGCAATCAATTGCCCAGCAATTACTCCACTATTCCAGAACGTTAAAAGCAGACCAAAAAAACTTACGAAAAACTCAAGCCATTTTTTGCCAAATACAACATTCTGATTTTTATTTATTTTCCATGTGTTCCTTTTATTCCGCCTTCATCCCGGGCAGCATCTTGCCAACCTCGCCGCACACGCAACAACACAACATGCCATTTTCATTGACACTACAAAAAAGGCACGGATGTTGCCCCAGGCGGAAACACATCAACAACCTCATCCCAAAGGAGAGCATCATGCCGGTTCCCGCCTATATCAGCATCACCGGAGAACGCCAGGGCCTCATCACCGCCGGAAACTTCACCGAAGCCTCGGTGGGCAACATCTTCCAGGAGGGCCATGAGGACGAATGCCTGGTGGAAGCCTTCGAGCACCAGATCATCCTGCCCCGGGACCCCCAGTCCGGGCAGCCTACGGGCCAGCGCGTTCACAAGCCCCTGAAGATCACCAAGATCATGGACAAGGCCTCCCCTCTGCTCTTCAGGGCCCTGGCCAGCGGCGAAAAGCTGCCCAAGGTCGAAATGAAGTTCTTCCGCACCTCGGCCTCAGGGACCATGGAGCACTACTTCACGATCCAGCTCGAAGACGCCATCATCGTCGACATCCAGGCCTACATGCCCAACTGCCAGGATCCCGGAAAAGCGCACTTCACACACCTCGAGGATGTCTTCATGACCTACCGCAAGATCATCAAAACCCACGAGATCGCCAGCACGTCCGAAAGCGACGACTGGAGGACCATGTCCAACCAGGCATAACGGACTGAAAAATTCAAACGTCGCAGGCCGTTCAAAAATGGTGAGATGCAAGGAAGCGATAAAATCCAGGCCGCGCAGTGTACTCTCGCATACATAAGCGGTCTGGATTTTTTCGCTGATGCAGCGGATCGCCGTTTTTCAACGGCCTGGTAAGCGAACGCCGCGCCGGGCTCGAACCAGCGTTCCGGGCCCGGCGCGACCGTCCGGATACGCACACGAATTGTACGGAGGCTGGCAGGCACGGTTCGCCCATACGCCCAAGCATCCTCCGTTCATCGCACCGGGCCACATAAATTCGTAACGGAGCGCATATGCCCAAAGCCTGCAGACATGGCGACAAGGCCTTCTGTCCAGCCGACACCCACGGAAAGGCGTGTTGCCCGCATCCCGTCACCGGCGCGGCAACGACCGGGTCACCGGACGTCATCATCAACTACGAACCGGCGCTGCGGGTCGGGGATCGGGGCACGCACGCAGCATGCTGTGGGCCCAACACATGGAAGGTCGCCAAGGGCAGCCCAACCGTCCTGGTCAACAACATACCCCTGGCCCGAGTGGGAGACGCGACAACCCACTGCGGCGGGATCGGAGAGATGATCGAGGGGAGCCCCGACGTGACCGTCGACTAGGCGTCATGACGAACGCTCTCCGGAGAGGCCCACACGAAGCCTGCAACACTCCGGGACACACATGATCAAAAATGAAATAGGAATACTTTTCCTAGTTGTTTTCTTAAGCCCACTGAGCAATTCACTCAAGGAAAAGACCGATTTTTCACAAAAAAATTGCATATCAGAAGATTTCAACATTTTTTATGCTCAATACATATCAGATATAGATATACAAAAAGAATACACGATTTTTCAACTTATCATCTCAACGACAAATAAAAGCGATAAAAATTCAAAAAATATAAAATTATGCAATGAAGAAGACTTACTTTTTCCAATTTTAAAAAATTCATACACTTATACTGATGGAACAATATCAATTTTAAATGAAAAGTACGACACAAAGAAAATCAGCATAAAAATATCACGAGAGAACACCAAGACATCAGCAACGTACCACTTCATAAATAAAAATTGCTGGAACTTATACATGATCGAATACGAATCATTATAAAAGCCGGAGAACCACATGCATTTCACAGAAGCCGCCTCCAACCCGTGGCAGTTGCTGGGCAACAGCGCCAACAGCTCCTGGTTCACCTTCGAGACACCCGCCGCTCTCGGCTTCAGGGTCTACGCCTTCTCCGGCGTCGAGGAAACGCATCGCCCCTATGAGTTCGAGATCGAGCTCGTCCACGACCTCGACAATCTCGATTTCGCCGCGCTCCTGGGGCAGACCGCGTGCCTGTCCATTCGGGACAGGAGCGGCGGCGTGCGGCATGTGCACGGCGTCATCCACCGATTCATGCAACTGCACACCGCCAACCAGCGCACCCACTACCGCTGCCTGCTCGTGCCCAGGCTCCATTTCCTGAATCAGGTCACGGATCACCGCATCTTCCAGAACATGAACGTGACCCAGATCATCGAAAAGATCCTCAAGGAGCAGAACTTCACGGGCGATTCCTACGCCTTCAAATGTTTCTTCGACTACGCGCCGCGCGAGTACTGCGTGCAATACGGCGAAACGCACCTGCATTTCATCTCCCGCCTGTGCGAGGAGGAAGGCCTCTACTTCTATTTCGATCACTTCAAGGACCGACACGTGCTCTGCTTCTCGGACATGCCGGACGGCCCCCGGATCGAAGGGGAAAGCCTGCTGCGTTTCCATCCCGGCGCCGGGACCGAGACGGACACGGCCACCGTGCGCACCATCGAGATGGGCCGGGACATCCGTAGCGACTCCTTCACTTTCAGAGAGTGGAACTTCGAGAAGACGCGCCTGGACCTGCAGGTCAAGCTATCCGAGACCGACCCCGTCAAGGCGCCGGTCCCTGCGGGTATGAACCTGGAGCAGTACCGCTACCCGCACCTGTACCAACTGCAGAAGGACGGCAGACGCTATGTGGATCTCGAACTCATGCGCAATTTCAGCATGAGCGCCTGGGTCGACGTCACGACGGATGTCTCCCGGATGACGCCGGGATACGTGTTCGAACTCTTCGGGCACCGCCGCGAGGACTACAACGTACCCTGGTGGGTGGTCCGCGTGGAGCACCGGGGCGAACAGCCCCAGGTCCTGGAGCACGAGGCCCCGGACCGGGGCATGACGTACGGGGCAAACGTGCGGGCCATTCCCAACACGACCAGGTTCATCCCCGCCTCGGACCATCCCAGAAAACCCATCTACGGAGTGCAGACGGCCATTGTCACAGGCCCCGACGGCGAGGAGATCTTCCCAGACCAGCACGGCCGGGTGAAGGTGCAGTTTCACTGGGACAGAGAAGGGAGGTGCGACGAGAACACCACCTGCTGGATTCGCGCCTCCCAAGGCTGGGCCGGAGGACAGTTCGGCACACTGGCAATCCCTCGCATCGGCCAGGAAGTGCTGGTCACCTTCCTGGAGGGCGACCCGGACCGACCCGTCATCACGGGCCGGGTGTTCAACTCCCGCAATCCGGTCCCGTACCCTCTGCCCGCAAACAAGACGCGTACGGTCTTCAAGTCCATGTCCACGCCTGGAGCGGAGGGCGAACCACGCGGCTTCAACGAACTGCGCATCGAGGACAAGAAGGGCCAGGAGGAAATCTACGCCCATGCGGAAAAGGACGTGAACGTCTACGTCAAGAACGACTGGAAAGAGCACATCCTCCGCGACCAGCACCGCACCATCGACAATTTCTCCTACTCCATAGTCAAAGGCGAGGATCACCAGACCGTGCACAAGGACCGCAAGGTCGAGTTGCTGTCGGACGACCACATGACGGTCAAAGGCAACAGCCATCGCAAGATCACCGAAAAATGGCTGGTCCGGTCCGGCGATGAGACGCACCTCAAATCCGACATCAAGACGATCATCGAGGCCGGCACGGAACTGACCATCATGGCCGGCGGCAGCTTCATCAAGATCGACCCGTCAGGCGTGAGCATCAACGGGGCCAAGATCAAACTCAACTCCGGCGGAACCCCCAGCCCTGGTACAGGCGCGGCGCCGTTGCTGCCCATTGCCGGCGAACTGGTTGACGAAGGCATGGCGCCGATAACGCAGATTGATGCGTTGAGAGGGGCTGTGCATAAGCCGTTCTGTGAAGAGTGTAGTGCAGGTGATCAAGCCGACATGAAAGAGCAGTATGACGAAATGGTCGAGCTAATAGACCAAAACGGCAGGCCTATCACAAACTACCCATACCATGTTGAAACGGAATCCGGAGCTGTTTTCTCAGGAATAACAGACGAAAAAGGGTGTACTTGCAGAGTGCATACAGGGAATTCTCAAAATATTATGTTCTTTTTTGGAGATGAAGCTTTGCAAAAATTAAACGGGGAAGGCTATGCCAAATGAAAGCTTGCAGGTTAAGACAAATAGTATAACAGGATCTAAAAAAACTCTTGAAAAAAAGTGATTTGCTTTGAGCAATTATGGGATGCATACCCAGACGATGCCATAATCCATAAAGCAGAACATGGCAGTGATATATTTGATAATCACTGTGCAATTCATTTAAGCCACGCATTATATTTAAATGGTATATTACTAAAAGGCTACAAAGGAACGAGGTGCTGGGGATGTCCTCAAGCTAATGGTCGAGGAGGAATTCATGCTATAAGAGCGCAAGAATTAGCTGATTATCTGGAAGCTCAACCTTTTGCTGGATGTCCAAAATCAATTCGACTGTCTGGCGATACATTTCAAGAAAATGTTCGCGGGAAAAAAGGGATAATATTTTTTAAAGATTATTGGAGAAGGGATGGGGAGCAAAATTTTACTGGAGATCATATAGATTTGTGGGATGGCGCAAAATTGGCAAGTATTGGCTGGCTTAGGACTTGGATACGCCTACGTTTTCCCGAATTATCCGAGAATCGCCTCAGAATGTCTGACTTAACGAGAGCTCCTGTTGTTTTGTTCTGGGAGATTTATAGCGATGAAAGCAGCAATTAAATATGCAGCTCTCTTACTTACTGTGTTTGTTTTATTCTTTTGCATATTAATATTCAATAGCAATTTTTTTTACAATTTGTACACAAAATTACTATATAATGGAAAAGAGTTTTACGGTGAAGAAGGCGGAAATATCATGTTTGATATGATATACTATGTATTTTTACCCTTAAGCATTTTATTTTCTTCTTCTTTTTCTTTTATGATTTATTATATCAGAAAACGACACAAAAAAACAACAAACTCAAATCAATAAGCTTTAAACATATAATATCTAACAAATAACTGAAAATTTTGGGATGCATACCTAAAGCAGAACATGGCACAGACATATTTGATAATCAATTATTCAATCACCATTACGGTCCTGCTTGTCATGGTGTGCTACGTCCAAAGTCATTGGTTGGTCCGTGCCGAAACGCATCAACCGTTCTTTGTCCCGAAGCAATCCGGAGAGACGGAATCGATCCCGCCGGAGAGCACAGAAATAATACAGCGTGTGCCACTTCCGTCAGGCTTGATTTTGGAGGTTGCGAACGGATGTGCGGTTCTGCGTGCTGCCGATGGGGAAGTTTTGGCACGAAATTCACGCGTAGTCCGTGGCATGGATCCTGACGACCTCTGCCCTGCAGATGGATTCGTGCAAGCCAAAGCTGTTGATTCCGGCTTTGAACTGCAGAACCAGCTCTGCTCAGGCTGGTTCCTCATTACAGAAATCATGACATTTGCCCCGGCAACTGACGGATACGCGCTTGCCGGTTTCAGCGTTGCTTACACCGATCGGCGTACAGCCGAACCGGTCGGGCCACCGCGCGTCCTGACATCAAAGGAGTTCGGCGCGCGCCCATTTAACGATTTAAATCCAGACGACCTGTATCTGCTTCTCAAGTGAACAAAATAGGCCATGTGCCGAGGAAGCAATCATGATTCTTCACCAGATGAATGCCGACTTCGACATCCTTGTGGCCTTGAGGCGTCAGCAAGGCAACATCTACCTACTCATGGACGGAGCGCGCTTCAAAAACATTCACGCCTTCATTTACGAACAGGAAGAAAGACCTGATTACATCCCACTCTACCGTGGGACATACTTCGAGACGGCGTTGGAGGTAAGCCCATGCCTGGTACGCATCACAAATAGGGAGGACGGACTTTTGCCCTGGTATGCCGGAGAGACCGAGGACAAAAGAAAAGCCATGCTCCTTGTATCCGACCTGCCCTTGAAAGATCTGACCGTTCATTTCCAAGAGTATCTGGAGGCAAAATTGCCAAACTATGATGTAGTCCTGTTCAGATTTTACGATCCAAAAATTTTTGAAGTTATCGCGAATCACATGAACGATCCACATGTCATCAAAATGCTCACTCCTATAAAATTAGCATACTGGAAATCTCAGGAAAATTACAAATGTCTCTCCGCATAACAAAGTAAAAAATACGAGATGATCTATGTTTGTTGTAAGCAATGAAATGTACGCTGATTTTGAAAAATTTACGATCAACAATTTCGTTGACAACTGCGTAAAAGAGTTTGCCGAAGAACACCCAGAGCGGTTTGCCGAAGCAGGTGAAATAAAAGTTCGAGAATTCATAGATCTCGCCGTGCAAAAAGCGCAGCACTACAACATGCTTGCAGAAAGGGAAGTCAAGGGACTCATCACGCTCATGACCAACCTCGGCTGTGATTTCGACATAGACCCCATGTTCCCATGGGCACGTTTTCAACGCTTCCCGGACAAGGGAAAAAAGGAAAAAATGCCGGAATCGTTCGTACGTCTCCAGGAGGTGTTGGGGCACTTCAATTCGTTTCAAAAACAAACCAGCACTGTGAGCAATGCTGGTCAATCCGGCGCAACCAAGAACGCTCAAAATCTGGATTTCCGCCAAGTGGTAGAAGCGACCAACGACCAAAAAATTTTGAAAATACTGCAACAAATCCATCCCTCCCGCTACGCCCATGTCCCCCAACAAGCCTTGGCTGGACAGATTCTATACACGGCAGAAGAAAACGCGCGTGAACTCGGACTGGACGCGCAAGTCGGCAAAGTTCTCATCGCGTGTCTTATGTTCCTCCGCGGTGTTTCTGTGATTAAAGACCCGCTCTTTGTTAAGCCAGCGAGTATGCTGGATAATGACATCTCGTATGGAATAATGAAGGAACAAGAGATATTGCGACATGTCAACTCGATATGTTTTAGACATACTTAATCTAACTTATATAGTTTAATTTAAAAATATAGACTCTAAAATCAGAGAAGGCTAATGCAATGGGAAAATTATACACTATTAAACTTGGCGATGTACTCAGCCAAATTGCTCTAGATAATAACACAAGTGAAGACGAGATAATGAAACGTAACCCTAAAATTATTAATCGTCATGAAATTAAAGCTTATGATGTTATTATATTGCCAACTATGGAGGATAACCGTCTCCCAGACGGAACCTTTATTGGACGCAGGATAGATTGGACTCCCCCAGCAAAATCGACATCATCACCAACCAACAATACTAACGACTTTTGCAACTCAGTCAGCCCGTGCTCCTTAACCAACAGCGACAATAACGAAAAAGAAAAAGATAAATGCGAAAACATTATTTTTATAGGGTCAGAATTACATTATAAATCTTTTTGGTTACAAATGATGTTTATTGGAGCTGCGACATGTCAAATCAATAAAGGCCTTCGGGAAGCTGATAGAACGATTATTGCGTGTGTTGAATA
Organism: Desulfomicrobium salsuginis; assembly: GCF_054657795.1. NCBI lineage: Bacteria > Pseudomonadati > Thermodesulfobacteriota > Desulfovibrionia > Desulfovibrionales > Desulfomicrobiaceae > Desulfomicrobium > Desulfomicrobium salsuginis. Next base: position 937,828 of record NZ_BAAHYA010000001.1, read on the forward strand.
CGGGTATAATGATCTTGAATTAGGCGCGATTAAACTATATTGTGAAAAATTTAAATACGAATATTTCATTTTAAAAGACAATGCATCATTAATTAGTTTGATGAATAGAGAAAGAGACAAGACAAAAATTAAAGATGTGTATTTTTTCTGTCATGGAACTCCTTATCATATTTCACTTAATTATTCAGGCGTTGAAAATATTTTAATAAGTGCTGATACAATTAATAAAATTGAAAAAAATATTTTTTTAGCAAACGGAAATATCTACTCATATGCTTGCCAAACAGGGAATCCACAATCATCCCTTGCTCAGACAATTGCAAACTATTTCAAAGTAAACGTCTATGCATTTCTAAGGAGAACTTTTTATGGAAATGTACTCAGAGGAGAAGAAAACAGTAGCGACTTATCAAAGTGCTTGCGTGAGAAACGAAAAGAAAGTGAAGGAAATGTAATAGATATTTTAAACTCGCATAAAGCACTCCCTCACAAAGGTCTTAGCAATACATTGCGTGCAAAAATGGAAGGAACAAATGATTATTCTTTATGGAGAAAGCAAGGAGGACTCGAAATCCCAACAGCAGGCAAAACTCCAAAAGAATTTAATTCGAGTATGCAACAATTTATCCATAAGGGCACATGAAAATTATATCAATACTCATTATTTATTTTGTACTTTTACACAAAAACTCTTATTACAATGCGGTGAATACATGAACGCTTTCAACTTTTTTTATGTTAACAAAACTAGAATTGAAAATATTAAAATAGAAGCAAAGAACAATTTATATAATGCTGGTGGAAGCGCAAAGATAGGCATAAAAATCACTAACTATAGCGCTGATATAATAAATACAACGTTTTTAATTTATTCAAATAAGATTCAAGCATATTTATTTTTTGGAAAATTTTCTGACAACTTTACAATAAATGCGGACAAAAAACTTGAAATGGAAAATGGTTTGGACTATTTAAAATTCATTTTTATAGACGAAATCAATTCTATTGTGTATGTTTGTGAACAGACTATTCCTTATCATACATGGGAGCTAAATAAAATTACTAATATTAATTTTTTTCCAGAACGTATAATTGATAAAAAAACTGAAGAACCAATGTGCTATGAAGCAAAAATTATTTCTGACTTGAATGCGTGTAGCAACTGTAGCCTTCCCCTAAAACCGGGCCATTGAAAAATGCCGCATCCTCGGCCTGACCCGGACAACACTGCCTCTCCGGCAATCAATTGCCAGGCAATTGACCAACCATTTAAGAGTGTTGGATTCAAAAGAAAAAATCTCCTCAAAATTCAAGCAAAAGCATGCCAAACTCAACAGCCTGATTTTCATCTGTTTTCATAGTTTCAGATTTCCTCGGCCTTTATCCCAGGGCAACATCTTGCCAAACCCAGCGCACAATCACGACGTAACAAGCTCATATTTCTGACAATAAAAAAAGGGTACGGATGTTGCCCCAGGCGGAAACACATCAATAATCTCATCCCATAAGGAGAGCATCATGCCGGTTCCCGCCTATATCAGCATCACCGGAGAGCGTCAGGGCCTCATCACCGCCGGTAACTTCACCGAAGCCTCGGTGGGCAACATCTTCCAGGAAGGCCATGAGGACGAATGCCTGGTGGAAGCCTTCGAGCACCAGATCATCCTGCCCCGCGACCCCCAGTCCGGGCAGCCGACGGGCCAGCGCGTACACAAGCCCCTGAAGATCACCAAAGTCATGGACAAGGCCTCTCCCCTGCTCTTCAGGGCCCTGGCCAGCGGCGAAAAGCTGCCCAAGGTCGAGATGAAATTCTACCGCACCTCGGCCTCGGGGACCATGGAGCACTACTTCACCATCCAGCTCGAAGACGCCATCATCGTCGACATCCAGGCCTACATGCCCAACTGCCAGGACCCTGGCATGGCGCACTTCACGCACCTGGAAGATGTCTACATGACCTACCGCAAGATCATCAAAACCCACGAAATCGCCAGCACGTCCGAAAGCGACGACTGGAGGACCATGTCCAACCAGGCCTAGATCGAAAAAGGGCTCGCCGGTGCGCGAGCCCTTTTTTCGACCGCGCGAGAAATGTCCTGCGGTCGGCTTGACATGCGGGGGAGAGGGAAGCGTCTGGTTTCGACGCGTGAAACCACCGCGACAGAAGAAGCCCCAACGTTCCCACATGTGGGCCTGGACAGGGCGTCGCCACGATCGAAACGCAAGACGACCAGAGCTTGTTGAACACGTTTCGAGAGCCATGGGCAATCACGCCGCCAGCGCTCGTTCACATTCGTGGCTCCGGGCGGCGACGCCTTCAGGGCCTGGGCCTTCTCGGGGACCAAGGAGGACCTTCGTCCCTGTGAATTCAAGATCGAACTGGTGTCCGAGGCCGAAGCGAACAGTCCGAGGTCCTGGGGCCCGAGGCTTCCGACAGGGTCATGATGTACGCGGCCAGCGTCCGGGCCATCCCAAATGCAACGCGGTTCGTGCCCGACTCGCGGCATCGCGGAAGCCACGTCCGCGGCGATTTGACGGCCTCCGTTACCGGTCCCGAGGGGAAGGAACGTGAATCGGAATTCCCGTGATTCCTTGATCTGAAACCATCTTTCGCCTCATGTATTTCAAATCCACGCCGAACAAGGACCCAGGCATGTACAACCACTCCCAGCTCACATCGTGGCAGGATGCTTTCGTCACGTTTATCCAGCGCCTCATGCATCTCCTGAAAATATCATCTGTCATCGTCATCGCACTGTATGCCATTGGCCGCTGGTCGCGAATGGAGCATGGCAGGCTCCTTCTCGGTCACGCCCCCGTGAACTCGCTCGAAGCGGACATCCAGTTCACATTGGACGCGATAACGGCCGTCAGCGCCAGCCTCGCCAGGCTAGTGACGGATGCCGGCTTTCGGGTCGGCTTGCTGGAATCACTGCTGAAAGAGGCTTCGCTGATGTGGTGCTTCTCGGCCTGCCTGGCCTCGCTGGCGATCGTCGGCGTGCTGGCCGTGCTGATCTGGGGACATCGCCACAGCTTCCTGGACAGGACGTATTTCCGCGTTCTGGATCTGTTGCTGGTTGCCGGGGCGGTCTGCGCCCTGGCCGGGTATTTCTGCCTCATGAGTTTGGAGGCGGAAGTCTTCGATATCAAGGCCGTGCTCCAACCCGTCAAACCGGAAGTCCTCGCCGAATCCATGCAAAGCCGGGCCGGGGATTTCCGGAAGATGGAGAACCGAGTCCATCTTCTCCAACGCCTTCTGGCCAACCCTTCGAACATGGCCGAACACATGACGCGGCGGCCATGGTTCAAGCCCGACGCCGATGGGGACCAGGAGGGCCCCAGGGAGCAGATTTTCACGCTGGCCGTCCTGCTCGCTGTCCTGGTGGCCGGGACGATCCTGACCATCCGCAGCCTGGCTCGATCCTGCCGCAAGGACGACAACAACGCCCTCAAACGTCTGGGCAGGACCGTTTGGGTCATCGTCATCACCAGTCAGGTATTCATGCTTTCGACGCTGTACGGCAAACTGGGCCGAAGCCTCGTCTTCCCCGTGGTGACTCTCCGCCTCGACTCACCAGAGACGGCCCCGACACACCCTGTCTTTCTGCTGGCCGAAGACGAACGCCAACTGATCATCTACGACAGATTGAACTTCTTCCAGATCATGCACGTGCCCAAGACACGCCTCGTATCCATGGGCGCGCTCTTGCAGGAAACCCCATTCAGAAACCGCAGCCACGAACTGGGCGAGTTCATCCCCGGCGAAGCCGCAGGGATGAAAAACATCCAGGTGAGCACCCTATGAGAGTCCTCGCCGTATGCCTCGCATGCCTGGGAATAAGCCTCATTCTGCCCGCCATGGCCCGCTGTCAGGAAATACTCGCTGTCGAGATCGATCTGGATGCCGCAACCCTGATGACAAATTTCACCGTCGTCATGTCCGCACCCCGGCCCAGGCACGGCGTGGACGTGCTGATCCAGAACGACGAACGCGCCTTCAAGGCCGACCACCGCATCACGCCGCCGGGAATGAACGAAAAAATCATGACGTGCGAGATGAGCCTGCTGGCCCCCTTCGACTCATACAGAATCACGACCACCGACGATGCACCGCCATTTCTTGTCAGCACGAAACGACTGGCCGGGAAGCTCGCCGCCGCAAGGGCGTCCGCCCTGCCCTGGTCCGGAAACCCGGAGCATCAGGACGGCGAGAACGAAGAAGGGGATACGGACCGGGGGATCGCCTCATTCCACCTGCCGCGCTCGGATGCGGCGAGGCTGCTCATCGTCGTGTTCGATGCCGACGGGCGGATCGCGGACCAACATTTCGGCGTGTATCCCGCCGGACGTGCATGGACCTCCCGGCCACTGCCGTTCGGAACATACCGCTTCGCCATGGCCGGCACGGACAGGTCCGGCAAACCCGTCGCGGTGGAGCCGGAAAAGGCGTTTCTTGACCAGGCGCCCTGATCACTCCAGCCCCAAAACACCATGCATGCAATGGGCGGCATTGCGTCCGTCAAGAAGCCGGCGACCGGAAATGAGCGCTTCCAAACGCAAAACCCCCGTCCTCGCGGCGGGGGTTTTGCGTTTTTCGCGATGCGGTCCAACGCGGACCGCCAGACTTGGAAGGGAAATTATTCCTCTTCCTTCTTGCTGTCGGCGATGACCTGCTCGGTCACGTTGGGCGGGCATTCCTCGTAGTGGGCGAACTCCATGGTGAAGGTGCCCTGGCCGCCCGTCATGGAGCGCAGGTCCGGGGCGTATTTCATCATTTCGGCCATGGGCACGTGGGCCTTGACCTCGGTGATGCCGCCGATGGAGTCTGAGCCCAGAACCCTGCCGCGGCGGCTGGAGAGGTCGCCGATGACGTCGCCCATGAACTCGTCGGGGATGAAGACCGCGGCGAGCATGATGGGTTCGAGGAGGATGGGGTTGCACATCTCCACGGCTTTCTTGAAGGCCAGGGAGCCGGCGATCTTGAAGGCCATTTCCGAGGAGTCGACGGTATGGAAGGAACCGTCGTAGACCGCGACCTTGAAGTCGACCAGGGGGTAGCCGGCCAGGAAACCGCGCGCGGCCGCCTCCTGAACGCCCTTGTCCACGGCGGGGATGTAGTTGCGCGGAATGGAGCCGCCGACGATCTCGTCCAGGAACTCGTAGCCGCCACCGCGCTTGTTGGGTTCCATGCGGATCCAGCAGTCGCCGAACTGGCCGCGGCCGCCGGACTGCTTCTTGTGGCGCCCCTGGACCTGGGCCTTGCCCTTGATGGTCTCGCGGTAGGGGATCTTGGGCGTCTTCAGCACGATGTTGGTCTTGTAGCGGCGCTTGACCTTCTCCACGGCCAGTTCGATGTGCAGCTGGCCCATACCGGTCAGAAGCATGTCGCCGGTCTCGTCGTTGCGCTCCAAGCGCAGGTTGATGTCCTCTTCCAGGAGCTTCTGGACCGCGGCGAAGACCTTGTCCTCGTCGCCTTTCTCCGCCGCTGCCAGGGCGTAGGAAATGATGCCGGGGCTGAGTTTGGGCTTGGGCAGGATGAAGGGGGATTTTTCAGCGCACAGGGTGTCGCCGGTGGTCGTGTTCTTGAGCTTGGCCACGGCCACCACGGCGCCGGGGCCGACTTCCTGCTTGCAGGGGTTCTGCTTCTTGCCTTCGAGGAACAGGATCTGGCCGATCTTCTCCTTTTCGTCCTTGGATGCGTTCAGCACCGAGGCGTCCGGGGCCAGGACGCCCGAGAGCACGCGCATGACCGAAAGCTGGCCGGCGAAGGGGTCGGCGATGGTCTTGAAGACGAAGGCGGCAAAGGGGGCGTCGGGGCTGGACGCACGCTCGTTGCCGTCAGCGTCGATCCAGGCGGCGTGTTCGAGAGGCGAGGCCATGTAGTTCTGCACGATGTCCAGCAGCGGCACGCCGCCCTTGTTCAGCATGGCGGCGCCGGCGCAGACCGGGACGAGGGCGCGGCTCAGCACTCCGGCGCGCAGCCCGACGGTCATCTCCTCTTCGGTCAGGGCGCCTTCCTCAAGATACTTCTCCATGAGCTCTTCGCTGCTCTCGGCGATGTTCTCGACGGCGATCTCGCGCGCGGCGGTGACCTCGTCAGCGAGGTCCGCGGGCATGTCGATGGGCTTCAGCTCACCCTTGTCGTCGAAGGCGTACGCCTTCTCGGCCAGGACATCGACCACGCCGCTGAAATTCGTCTCGCTGCCGATGGGCATGAACAGCAGGACCGGCTTGATGCCGAGGACGTCGGACAGGCCCTGGTAGGCCATCTGGAAATTCGCGCGCTCCCGGTCCATCTTGTTGACGAACACCATGGCCGGCAGGCCTGCCTTGGAGGCCTCGGACCAGATCTTCTTGGTCAGGGGCTTGACCCCGTCGATGGCGTCGATGACCAGGACGACATTGTCCGCGCCCTGCAGGAGGTAGGGAAGGTCGCCGATGAAGTTGTTGTCACCGGGCGTATCGATGAGGAAATTCAGATTCTTCTTCCAGGCGAACTGGGCGAAGGCAGGCTGGATGCTGCCCCGACGCTTGATTTCTTCGGGCTCGTAGTCAAGGGCGGTGGTCCCTTCGTCGATCTTTCCCAACCGAGTGATGGAACCGGAATTGAACAGCAGCATCTCGGCCACCGACGTCTTCCCGGTTCCGCCATGCCCTATCAGGGCGAAAGTCCTCTGTTTTTGAAGTTGATCCTGCATACAGCCCCCTTATGCAAAGTATTACGCAACCATACGGCTACAGGGTATAAAACCTTCCCGGCTTCCTGAACGAAGGGCGGGAAATCGCTTGCAAAAGAGAAGAAATTGGATGAAGGTCCCATGCTCCATTGTCCGGCGACCTTGCAAACCTCCTGCTATCCTGAACTTTTTTCAAGAAATACCCCTATAGGGAGGTGGCTTGGAAGTTGTCAAGAGCAGCGGATTTTTCAGCCACGCATAATTCTGCAAAATCGTTGAGAGAAAATCATGAGCACAGCCGCCATCCCGCCGAAAGCACCTGAAGACGCACGCATCTCGCTCCATCCGGCCGCGAGCATCGATGTATCCGGACCGTGGCTTTTCTGGCCCGCAGAGCCCGCCTCGGCCCTGCGCCGCAGCCTGGAGCGCCACGGACAGCTGGTTCCCGTGCTGGTGGACCTCAGCGGAGCTTCTCCGCTGCTGGTGGCGGGCGCGGCGCGGGTGGCCGTTCTGGCCGAGGCGGGCCGTGACGTCCTGTGCCTCGACATGGGTCCCCTGGATATGGCCGGACGAGGCCTGGCGTACATGCAGTCCAACATCGGACGCGAACTGACCGACCAGCGGGTCGTGGCGGCCATGCGCTATTTCCGCGCCATCCCGTCGACCGACATGGCACCCGTCTTCGAGCTTCTGGAAATGGAGCCGCGCTCCAAGCGCCTGCGTCTGGTCGAAGCCTGGCTCGGCCTGCCCGCGCACTGGGACCGCCTCCTCGACGGGGTTCCCCTGGCCTGCGCCGAACTGCTGGCCGGGTTTTCCGCCCGCGACCTCGCCGCGTTGGAACCGCTCTTCGACGGCTTGTCCTGGTCGCGCGGCAACGCCGTGAACCTGCTGACTTGGCTGCGGGAGACGTGCCTGCGGGACGGCACGGGCGCAGCCGAGCTGCTGCGGGATTGCGGCGTGGACGACATCCTGGCCGAAGGCCTCTCCCCCAAGGACGCCATGGCCCGCATCTCCCAGCAGATCCGGCAGCGCCGATTCCCTCGCCTCAGCACCCTGGAGAAGGATTTCGCCGAGGCTGCCCGCAGGGTGGCAAGCGGGACGCGCTGGCGCATCATCCAGCCGGACCAGTTCGAGAGCGACGCGGTGGAAATGACCGTCCGCGCGCGAAGCGTCGACGAAATCCGCGCCGCCGGCGCCGAACTGGCCCGCATGGCGGCCCGCGAAGACCTGACCTCCCTCTTCCCTGCGGAGGACGCATGACCGCCCTTCCAGCGCATCTGCAGGGCATCAGCCGCATCGTCATGGACGAGGCCGTGGTCAATGCGCCCATCGCACGCCGCGTCAGGGACAAACTCCCCCACCTGACGCCCGAAACCCTGGCCGAGGGCGAGAGCCTGACCCCGGGACTGGACCGCGAGGACATCCTCTACCTCAAGCGCTACAAGGGACGCTTCCTGCGCCACTGCCCCGGCACCAGCCACTACCGCTGCTGCGGGTACCAGATCATCCACATCGGCGAAAACTGCCCCCTGCGCTGCTCCTACTGCATCCTGCAGGCCTATTTCCAGGACCGCGTGCTCAAGGTCTGGGCCAACCAGGACGACCTTTGGGCCGAACTGGAGCGGGCGTTCGAATCCGTCCCGGGCCGCCGCTACCGGGTCGGCACCGGCGAGTTCACCGACTCCCTGGTGCTGGAGGCCCTGACGGGCTACAGCCGGGACTTGGTGGAATTCCTGGGGCGATTCCCGCAGGTCTGCCTGGAACTGAAGTCCAAGGTCGTCGACCTGTCCTGGATGGACGCCGTCCGGGACCCGTCCCGCGTCCTGCCGGCCTGGTCCATGAATGCGCCCCTCATCGCGGAGAGGGAAGAACAGGGAGAATGCGCCGGCCTGGAGGAGCGTCTGGCCGCGGCCAAGCGCTGCGCCGAGGCGGGCTTCCGGGTCTGCCTGCACTTCGACCCCGTCATCCATTTTCCGGGGTGGCAGGACGGGTACGCCCGCACCGTGGAGATGATCTTCGACCATTTGCGCCCCGAAAATATCGCCTACGTCAGCATAGGGTCCTTCCGGCACATGCCCGACCTCAAACGCTGCATCAGCGAAAATTTTCCGCAGTCGTCCTATATCTACGGCGAGTTCGTGACGGGCATCGACGGCAAGCAGCGCCTGCTGCGGCCCCTGCGCGTGGAACAGCTGCGTTTCCTGGCCGACCGGCTCAAAGGAGGCGGCCTGGACCGGCAGCTCTACCTGTGCATGGAGTCGGACGAAGTCTGGCGGGCCGTGCTCAGCCGCACGCCAGACGACCTGGGCGGGCTGTACCGGCACCTCATGGCCCAGGCCTTCGGGGACTGACCTCGTTCCAAACGCGGCGGCAACGCCGCCTGTTCTTCGCCTCCAGGACGGAACAGGGCAGAAAAAACACGCAGGGCGGGCCCGGCAATGCCGGACCCGCCCTGCGTCGTGAAGGCGAAAAATCTGCGCTATTGGTCTGTGCCCTTCATGATGCCACCCAAATCCAAGTTCATGTTCTTGATGCAGCTGTCCTTGAGGTGGCAGCGGTCACAGCCGTAGCGGTGGGGATACGGGGTGAGGGTCGCGTACTTGCGGTTCATGGCCCCGGACTCCTGCAGGTCCAGGCCGAGCTTCTCCAGCGTGCGACGCAGGGGCTTGGTCGGCTCGGGCACGGGCGCGCATTCCTTTTCCCCCAGTTCCGGCATGAGGGCCTTCAAGGTGCCCATGATCATGGTCTGGGCGATGGCTTCATGCTTGAACCCCTCCGAGGGCGACGCCTTCCAGATGTCGTCCACCTCGTCCTCCACCTTCTTTTCGAGATACACGAGCACGTGCCCCTTGCGCTCCCCGAGCTGGTAGACCTTCAGGCTCGGCAGCCATTTCTCCCAGGTGCCGAGCACCGAAAGCATCTCCTGCGGTCCGACCTCGTCGACCTGGGCCAGAAAAAGGAATGTGGAAAAATCGAACTCGGGCTGAATATCCAGCTCGGAGATGGACAATATCTTCATGAACGGCATCCTGTGTGTGTGATGAACGAAAAAAACCGGGACCTGCCCGGCGTGCGATGCTTCTTGATATACTTGCGGCGCAAATTCAAGAGTTATCCGTGCCCCGCAGGTGCTTGGCGGCCCAGAGGGAGGCCTGCAGCCGGTTGGGGACGTCGATCTTCCTGTAGATGTTGTAGATGTGGGACTTGATGGTGTTGAGGCTCAGAAAAAGCTTGGCCGCGATGTCCTTGTTGGTGGCGCCCTCGGCCAACATGAGCAGAATCTCGCGCTCGCGCTGGCTCAGTTCGCCCTGGTCCTCTTCTGCGGGAACGACTTCCGCGGGGCGGTTCTGCCGGCCCAACAGAAAGGCGGACATGGCTTCCCGGGAGAACCAGAGCTCGTTGTCCAGCATGGCATTGACGCCCTTGACCATGATCTTGAAGGGCGCGTTGCGGTAGAAGACGCCCCGGATGCCCGTGTTCAGGGCCTCCAGTTCCAGCGACCGGTCTTCGGGCACGTTGAAGAGGGCCACAGACGTGGTCATGAACGGCGAATCCTCCCCGCCTGCCTCCTGCAGCAGTTCGTCCATGGACAGGCCCGTGCAGTCGAGGAGGGTCAGGTCCGGTCGCGCAGCCTCCAGAATCTTGGGCAGGGACGATGAGTGGCTGCAGTTGGCGCCGGTCTCCTGGCTGAGGCGTGCGGCGAGCAGGTCGTTCAGGAGCGGGTCCTCCCCGACGACCCCGATCATGACCGGGCCGGCCTGCCCGGCCTTGCCTGCGGCGTTGACGCGGATGGCCGTCACCCTCTCCGGATCGAAGGCGATGGCCATGCCGTTGGACTCGCTGCGGATGACCGTCCCCTCAACCTGGAATCTCGACTGGAACATCCCCGGCTTGCGGCTGCCGAAATCCAGGGAAATGTTGAGCGTCACGGATGTGCCCACCGGGTAGGTCTGGCCCGTTTCGAAAAAGACCCCTCCGGCGGAAATGTTCGTTGTGGCCAATGTCTGGTCGGAGTAATCGTGCATGATCGAACGTACCTTCGAGGGGATGCTCATGGAAAAGCGTTCAATTCTTCTTCTGTTGTCACTTCTGGACGCATCGCCGCCTCGATTCATGCCTACCTCCGTCGCGCACACGGGTTCATTCGGGGGTCGAAGGTTCCGCGCTGGATAGTTTTTGCGGCAACAGGTTGTTCTTTTTCAGATACAAAAGAAACTTATGCGCGATTTCCAGGTCCTTGTTCAACGTCAGCGCACTGCGCAGATGCTCGACGGTTCTCGTGATGTCGGCCTTGGCGAAGCAGGCCCGCGCCATGTTGTAATGGAGGTTTTCGTCATTGGGGGACAGTTCCAGGGCTTTGGCGTAGTACTCTATGGCCTGGTCGTACATCTCGTTCTTGCGCAGGCTGATGCCGAAGTCGTTGAAAAGATGCTTGTGCTCCGCCTCGAAGGTTGCCTCCATCCTGATCAAGCGCTGAAAGATGTTGTCCGCCTTGCCCGTCTCCCCGCGCTCCAGGTAGGTCAGCCCGAGGCCGAAATTGGCGCGGATGTTCTCCTCGTCCACCCTCAGGGCGTTGCCGTATTCCATCTCCGCGCTGTACGTCTCGCCGTTGGCGCGATGGCGCTCGGCCTTGGCGATGGTCTGATTCAGCTTGCGGATGCTCGGGTAGACCTTGGTCGAGTAGAATTCGGGCTCGGGCGCATAGCTTTCCAGGAACTCGTCTTTGGGTATTTCCTGCTTGGGGCCCGAAGGGACGTAATTGGGGTTGAGGGGCTGTATCCAGATCCGCTCTTCCTCATCCTCCTCGGCAAACCAGTACATGGTCTGCGTGGTCTTGCGGACCGTCGCTCCAGCGCCGACCTTGGCGATTCTTTCGGAAGAAAAGACCCCTTTGATGCGGGATCGTTGAGATTCGGCTTCCGCCATGGGTTCCCCTCCAAGCAGGATTTACCCGGTCGCCTCCAGATACATGCGCGCGGCGTTCACCGGGTCGGCCGCCCTGGTGATGGGCCGGCCCACCACGAGAAAATCGCTGCCGTCGCGGGCAGCCTGGGCCGGAGTGCAGACCCGTGTCTGGTCACCCGCGTCGGCATCGGGAAGTCGAATGCCCGGGGTCAGGAGCCGAAAATCCGCTCCACATGCCTGACGAATAACAGAAACTTCCCGGCCTGAACAGACCACGCCATCCAGTTTCCAGTTTTTGGCGGACCTGGCCAAGTCAACGGTCACATCGCGCACGTCCTGGTCGGTGCCGCCGGGGTTCCAGACCAGATCGCCCGCCCCCATGCTGGTCAGGACCGTCACCCCGAGAATGATCGGCGCGGACTGGCCAGGGGAGAGGGCCTGGTCCCGCCCGGCCACGGCGGCCTCGCACATGGCGCGGCCGCCCAGGGCGTGAATGGTCAGCATGTCCGCGCCCATGCGCGTGCCCTGCGCCACGGCGGCCCGCACGGTGTTGGGGATGTCCATGAACTTGAGATCCAAAAAGACGTGGAAGCCCATGTCCTTGAGCCGGACCGGAAGTTCTCTGCCCGCGTCGAGAAAAAGTTCGAGCCCGACCTTGACCCAGGGGACGATACCCCGCAGGCGCGAGGCCAGATCGAGCGCGAGGGCGGCATCGGCAAAATCGAGGGCGACGACCAAAGCAGGATTCTTCATCTATCACCCCACTGCCGGCCGAGGTCTTCGCGCCAGGCCTGCTGGTACGCAGGCCGCGTCTTTTCGGCCACATAGACGGCACGAAGCTGATCGTACGCCAGCTGCAGGTCGTCGTTGACGATCCAGTGGTCGAACCAGTGGCTGTCCATGATCTCCCCCCGGGCCGCGGCCAGCCGCCTGGCCACGACCTCCGAGCTGTCGGTGCCGCGCCCGGTGAGCCTGCGCTCCAGCACCTCCCGCGAGGGTGGGAAAATGAATACGTAGCAGCCCTGCCCCATGCTCGCCTTGAGCTGCCGCGCGCCCTGCACATCGATGTCGAAGATGACGTCCCGCCCAGCGCCGAGCAGGTCCAGGGTGGCCTGCCGGGGCGTGCCATAGAGATTGCCGTGAACCTCGGCCCACTCGGCGAAAAACGCGTTTTCGCGGCGCTCCTCGAACTCCTCGCGGGTCAGGAAATGGTATTCCCGCCCGTCGACCTCGCCGGGCCTGGGGGCGCGGGTGGTGCAGGACACAGAAAAGGCGAAGGCCTTGAACTCCGCCGTCAGGCGGCGGATGAGGGTGCTCTTGCCCGTGCCCGAGGGAGCGCTGATGACGAGCATCATCCCCGTGTTGGCCGCGGCGCCTTCGGAACTATTCATCGCTGCCTCCCGCGGTGAATCGCTGGCTGATGGTTTCGGGCTGGATGGCCGAGAGGATGCAGTGATTCGAGTCCGTGATGATCAGGGAACGCGTCTTGCGGCCCTGGGTCGCGTCGATCAGCCTCCCGGCCTGCTTGGCCTCCTCTCTCAGCCTGCGCATGGGCGACGACGTCGGGCCGACGATGGCCACCACCCGGTTCATGACCACGGCGTTGCCGAAGCCGATGTTGAGGAGCTTCTTCTTTTCCATGCCTACTCCAGGTTCTGGATCTGCTCGCGGCACTTCTCCAGTTCGGCCTTGAAGGCGACCACGAGCTGGCTGATGGCCGTGTTCTGGCTCTTGTTGCCGCAGGTGTTGATCTCCCGGAAGCACTCCTGGACCATGAAGTCGAGCTTGCGGCCCACGGGCTCGGTCTGGCTGAAGTAGCCGTCGATGCCCTTCAGGTGGATGTCGAGCCGCGTCAGCTCCTCGGACACGTCGATGCGGTCGGAGATGACGGCCAGTTCCTGCAGCATGCGGTCCGGGTCCGCCTGCACGCCGCTCTCGGCCAGCAGCTTGCCCACGCGCTCCTGCAGCAGGGCGAAACGGTCCGCCGCCGTCCGGGACGCCAGGCCGCGGATCTCCTCCACCAGTTCGCCCAGCCGCGCGAAGCGGGCGCGCAGGTCCTCCTCCAGGGCCTGCCCCTCGCGCACCCGGGCCGCGTCCCAGTCCGCCAGGGCCTGCCTGAGGGTCCCGGTCAGGCTCTGGACCAGCTCCGGGTTCTCGATGCTGCCGGAGTCCTTCCACAGGGCGGAGATGCCCAGGAGGCGGTTCAGGTCGGGCGCGTGCGGCACGCCCATGGACGCGGCCAGCAGATCCAGTTCACGCAGCATGGAGGCAGCCATGGTCGTGTCGAGGCTCAGGCTCTGCAGCTCGGGGTTCATAATCTTGAGGCCGAGGAAGAGTTCGACCCCGCCGCGGCTGGCCACGGCCTTGACCTCGTTCTCCCACTCCTTCTGGTGGGCGTAGAGGGTCGGGGGAATCTTCCACTTGAGGTCCAGGTGACGGTTGTTGAGGCTGCGGATTTCCCAGGTCAGGGCCCAGTTCTTCTCCTGGGCGCTTGCGCGGCCGTAGCCGGTCATGCTTCGTGGCATATGGTGTCCTCGTGGGGTTGCATGTTCTTGAGGGAGGCTCTGTACATCTCCCGGAGGCGGGTCAGGTGCCCCTTGATTTCGGGCTCGGCATAGTCCGGGAAGGTCCAGGGCAGGTCGCACCAGTCGCCCTTTTGGAAGATGAGCGTCAGGTCGGCCCAGATGCCCCGGGACAGGTAGACGCGGTGCGTGAAATTCTTGCCCGTGGCCAGCACGAGCCGCTCCTGGTTGATGTAGCCGGGGTCGAGGTTGAAGATGCGCCGCCCGTCCCGTTTCCACTGCCGCTCCATGGCGTTGGTGGCGAGCTTGACCTCGGCCAGGGCGTCCATGGCCAAAGGCCGGCCGAAGGACAGGATGCGCCGCGTGATGGGCGTGCCAAGCTCCCCGTCGTAGTAGCCGGTCACGTTGAAGGAGATGGGGCCGGACTCGTAGTCCACGGGGCCGAGCAGCACTTCGAGACGGGGCCGCAGGTCGTCCCAGAACTCGTCCCAGCGCGCGCTCAGGACCGACAGGAAGGCGCGGGCCGGCAGGGGGATGACGGGCGTGCTCACGACGCGTCCCCCGTCCCGGCAAAAGGCCTGACGACCAGGCCCGCTGCGGCGACCCCGACCGGCGCGACCCGGAGCAGTTCTCGGACTGTCAGGGGCGCGGCGCCTTCCAGCAGGCATTCGACGTAGAATTCGTTCATGCCCGTGCCGCCTTCCTCCGGCACCACGTCCATGTGCGGCAGGGCCAGCAGTCCCCGCAGGAAGGCGGCACGCTTGCCGGCTACGAGATGCCGCAGGGCCTTGGCCCTCTCCCTGCGCACATGGGCGGGCACGCTGCCCGGAAACGCCGCCGCCGGGGTGCCGGGCCGCTCGGAATAGGGAAAGACGTGGGCATAGGACAAGGGCAGGCGCTCCACCACGTCCATGGTCTGACGCACGTGCTCCTCCGCCTCGCCCGGGAAGCCCGCGATGAGGTCCGCGCCCAGTCCGAAGACCGGCCAGACGCGACGCAGGCCCTCCAGAAAGCCGAAGATCTGCTCCGGCCCGTAGTGCCCGCGCCCCATGCGGCGCAGCACCTCGGGGCTGCCGCTCTGCAGGGACAGGTGCAGGTGCGGACTCATGAGACGGCATCCGGCCAAAGTCTCCAGGGCCTTGTCGTGCAGGTCGGCGGGTTCCAGGGAGCCGATGCGCAGCCTGGCCCGGCCGGCCCACTGCGGGGCCAGGGCCCGGTCCACGGCGGCCAGAAGGTCCCAGAAATCGATGCGCGGGGAGAGGTCGCGGCCGTAGTGGCGCAGGTTGATGCCGCACAGGGACAGTTCCCGGATGCCGACGTCCAGAAGGCGCTCGGTCTCGACCACGACGTCGAGCGGATCGCGGCTGACGGAACGGCCCCTGGTGGAGGGGATGATGCAGTAGGTGCAGCCGTGGGAGCAGCCGTCCTGGACCTTGATCACGGCCCGGGCGCGGTTGTAGTCGGAAATGCGCAGGGACGGAAACGGTCCGGCCTGCGTCGCGGCATGCCCCAAATCCGCCTTGCCCTGCTGGGAGACGACCTCGTCCACGGCGTCAAGCGCCAGGATGCGTTCCCGGTCGGCCTCAACTGCGCAGCCCGCCACGATGATGCGCGGCCTGGGCGAGACGGCCGCGAAGCCCCGCACCAGCTTGGCCAGATCCAGCACCGCCCGCTCGGTCACGGCGCAGCTGTTGACGAGCACGATGTCGGCCAGGGCCGGGTCGTGGGTTTCCATCAGGCCCTCGTCCAGCCAGGCCTCGCGGATGGCCTGGGACTCGTACTGGTTGACCTTGCAGCCCTGCGTGGCCAGGAAAAAAAGCTGCCCCGGCCTACGCTTCATGAAGCGCCTCCCGGATGACGGCCCCGGCCAGGACCTGGCCGTCGGCCGAATAGACCGCCGCCACCTGGCCCGGCGTGGGGATGGGCCTGGGCGTGGGGAAGACGACCGTCATGCCGCCCTCGTCCACGCTCACCCGCGCTGCTTCGGGACGCTGGCGGTAGATGGTCTGCACCAGCACCTCGGCCGGCCACGCCTCCGGCGGGCAGAGCAGATTGGGCCGTTCCGTGCGGCACCCGCGGGCCATGGCCTCGGGCCTGGGGCCGACGAGTAGGCGATTGCCGGCGAAATCCTTGCCCGTGACGTAGAGAGGCTCGCTCCAGGCCACGCCCAACCCCTTGCGCTGGCCCAGGGTGTGGTTCCACAGCCCCTCGTGCCGGCCCACGACCCGCCCGTCGGCCAGGGCGATGGGCCCGGGGCCGCCCAGCCGGACGCCGCGGCCGCGCAGGAAATCCCGGTAGTCTGCGGGGATGAAACAGACCTCCTGGCTCTCCCGGCCGGCAGGGGGCGTGAGCCCGCGCTCGGCCAGGGCCAGGCGCACCCGGTCCTTGGTCCAGCCCGCAAGGGGGAAGACGACGCGACTAAACCGCTCCCGCGGCACCCTGGACAGGAAATAGCTCTGGTCCTTGGCCGGGTCGAGGCCACGAAAAAGCGCGGGCCCCCAGGGCCTGTCCTCCAGGCGGGCGTAATGGCCCGTGGCCAAGCGCCCGGCGCCGAGCGACCGCACGCGGTCCAGGAGCAGGCCGAACTTGATGGCCGGGTTGCAGGCCGCGCAGGGGTTGGGCGTCAACCCGTCCAGGTAAGCCCGCACGAAGGGGGTGACGACCAGTTCCTCGAACTCGGCCCGCAAATCGATGACGTCGAAGGGCACGCCCAACGCCGAACACGTCGCGCCGAGGCCTTTGATCAGGGCTTCTTCGGACGAGGGCAGAAAAAGGGCGTGCACGGCCATGACCTCCGCCCCGGCTTCCCGGAGCAGCAGCAGGCTCATGAGGGAATCGGCCCCTCCGCTCAGTGCGATCGCGATCTTGTGCATAAGAAAAAGGCCGGATGGTCCGGCCGTGTGTCAGGCAATGGGGGGCGCGGGCATGGCCGGCAGGTTCGCCTCCAGGACCGCGGCCGCGGCCAGCAGGGGCGCCTCCTGCAGGTTGCCGGCGAAGAGCTGCAGGCCCACGGGCATGCCCGTGTCCCGACCCAGCCCCACCGGCAGCGACATGCCCGGCAGGCCGCTTAAGTTCAGGGAAATGGTGAAGATGTCCGTCAGGTACATCTGCAGCGGGTCCGCCGTGTTCTCGCCGATGGCGAAGGCCGTGGTCGGGCAGGCCGGCCCGCAGATCAGGTCGCATTTGCCCAGGGCGTTCAGGAAGTCCTGGCGAATGAGCCGGCGCACCTGGGCGGCCTTTTTGTAGTAGGCGTCGTAGTAGCCGGCCGAGAGCACGTAGGTGCCGAGCATGATGCGGCGCATGACCTCCTCGCCGAACCCCTCGCAGCGCGAGCGGGTGTACATGGTGGCCAAGTCGACGGACTTCGTGCTGCGCCGCCCGTAGCGCACGCCGTCGAAGCGGGCCAGGTTGGAGCTGGCTTCGGCCATGGCCAGGATGTAGTAGGTGGCGATGGCGTATTCGGTGTGCGGAAGCGACACGGGCACGATCTCGGCACCAAGGGACGCCGCCAGGTCCACGGCCCCGCGGCAGGCCGCGTCCACCTCGGCCGACAGGCCCTCGCCCCAGTACTGCTCGGGCAGGCCCAGGCGCAGGCCCTTGAGGGAGGCGCCCCGGATGGCTTCGAGGTAGTCGGGCACCGGGGCGTCGATGCTGGTGGAATCCTTGGGGTCGTGGCCGGCGATGACCTGCAGGACCAGGCCCGCGTCGGCCACGGTGCGGGTCATGGGCCCGGCCTGGTCCAGGGACGAGCCGTAGGCCACGAGGCCGCGGCGGGAAACGCGGCCGTAGCCCGGCTTAAGGCCGACGATGCCGCAAAAACTGGCCGGCTGGCGGATGGAGCCGCCCGTGTCCGTGCCGATGGACGCGAAGCACTGCCCGGACGCCACGCTGGCCGCCGACCCGCCGCTGGAACCTCCGGGCACCCGTCCCGTGTTCCAGGGATTCTTCGTGACCTTGTAGGCCGAGTTCTCCGTGGACGAGCCCATGGCGAACTCGTCCATGTTGGCCTTGCCGATGATGATGGCGCCGGCCTCCTTCAGCCTGGCCACGCAGTGGGCGTCGTAGACCGGGACGAAATTCTCCAGGATGCGCGAGCCGCAGGTGGTGGGCAGGCCCTCCGTGGCCAGGACGTCCTTGATGGTCACGGGCACGCCCCACAGGGGTCTCCCGGCGTCGGGGCCGGCCTGGTCCATGGCGCGGGCCTGGTCCAGGGCCGCTTCGCCCGCCACATGCAGCAGGGCGTCGATGGCCGGTTCCGTGGCGGCGATGCGCTCCAGGCAGGCGGCCGTGGCCGCCTCGGCCGTGACTTCGCCCGAGCGCAGGAGGTCGCGGACACGGGTCAGGGAAAGATCGAAAAGCTGTGACATGAACAATCCTCTCGGGGCTGGTGGATGAAACCCGTGGTCACACGATGCGCGGAACGATGAAGTACTGTCCGTCGGTCTCGGGGGCGTTCTTCAGGATCTGGACGCGGGAGAACTCCTTGGAGACCTCGTCAACGCGCAGGGCGCCGGGCTGGTCCACGGGAGTGTACATGGGCTCGACGTCGGCCGTGTCGAGTTCGTTCAGCTTGTCCATGTAGCCGAGGATGTCATCCATCTGGGAGCCCAGCGTGGCCGCCTGCTCGGGGCTGATCTCCAGCCGGGCCAGAGTGGCGATGGCCAGGGCCTTCTCGGGACTTATCTTCATTGCTTGGCCTCTTTTTTTCTCTTTTCGTCAAGTTGGGCCCGACGCTCCTCGCGGCGGATCTGCCGCATCTCGCGGGTCTGCTGGATCTTCGCCAGATCGGCCTGGATCATGCCGGTCTGCGTCGGCTGGAAAAGGAACATGTCCTGGCTGAGCTTGCCGCCGTCCCAATGCATGGGCGCGATGGACCACGGCATGCGGGTCGCCGCCTCGGCCAGGGCGCGGTTGAAGGCGTCGGGGGAACTCTGGGCGCCGCCGACCAGTGCGCAGAAGCGCACGAAGTCATACCCTATGGCCGCCCACAGGTCCGGCTCCTCGCCGCCGCCCTCCTGCATGCCGCGCTTGAGGTTCTGGGCGCTCTGCGAGTTCAGGTCCGGACTCCAGGCGCCGGGGAAGACCGTCAGGCCGAAATACTGCATCTCGAGCTTGGCGTCGGGCAGCCCCTGACTCCAGAGCTGCGGCCCCAGAAAGATCAGCCGCGTCTCCTCGAAGTAATGGAAGAGCGGGGCCAGCTGCTGCACCCGGAAAAGGGAGTCGGGCAGGAAGACCGCCTGGAAGGGCGGTTCGGGGTTCATGGTGTTCTTGTCCCCGCTGGCGCCCAGGACCGATGCCACGGCCTTGGTCCAGCCGGGAGGGTTCTCGACCTCGTAGCCTCTGACCACGGGCACGCTGGCCCCGAGCATCCGGGCCTGGTCCTGGAAGACCTGGGACATGGCCGTGCCGAAGCGGTCCTGCGGGTAGAGAACGGCATAGGACGTGACCCCGAGCCGTTCGCACCAGCGGATGAGCGCCCGGACCTGATCCTCGGGGCTGCTGAAGAAGCGCCAGGCCTCGACGCCCTCGTCCTCGACGCTGGGCATGAAGGTCAGGAAACGCATGTTGCGGTGCAGCCCCGCGACCCGGATTTTCTCCCAGATCTCCTTGCGCAACGGACCGCCGACGACGGGCGACCCTTCCAGGGCCCGCAGTTCGTCGAGGAAAGTCGGCGATTCGGTGTTGATGAGCTTGATGGCCGGAGCTGCGGTCTGGGCCCGGCTCTCCCGCCAGGCGGTGTCCGCGCCCTTGGCGATCTTCCATCCGACCTGGGAATACGGGCCCGACAGGGGCAGCAGCAGAACGAGACTCTGGCTGACCGTGCCGAACTGCTGCTCCAGGGAGCGCAGGTTGCCCGCGAAAAAGTCCCGGTTGGCCAGCCCCCCGGTGCGCACGATGGTCGACAGGCTCGGCCACACCGCTGCCCAGTTGGCCTTGTCCCGGGCCAGGAGCTTCATGCTCTGGGCCCAGACGACCATGGACCAGGGGTAGGCGTTGCGGTCCGCACCGAGCGCCCCGTCCAGCACCTTCTGCAGATCTTCGGACGACAGGGACTCGGCCCGCGTCAGGGCCGTGGACTCCAGGGCGCCCCGGGCGTCGTCGTCCGGCGCCGACCTGTAGACCAGACCCAGCGCGTCGAAAGCCAGGCCGTACTCCGGGATGTTCCAGAAGTGGTCCACCAGCTCCATGCCCGCCGCCTCGCGCGTGGTCCAGTCCATGTCCTTACGGCCGACCATGTCGATAAGGTACGAGGAATAGGCGTCCTGACCCTTGCGGGCCAGCAGGAGCTGCGCATTGGCCTGGTTCCATTCCCAGGAGGCGGTGGCGTTGCGGCTCTCGGCCTTCCAGGCCTGGAGGTTGCGCTCGGCCAGGTCGAACTCGCCGAGTTGCACGGCGCTGCCCACGGTCTTGCTCCAGGCCTCCTGCCGCCCGGCGTCGCCGGGCTTGGTCGTCTGCAGGTGCCTGGAGTATTTCTCCAGGGCCTTCTTCGGGTCTTCGGCCCGGTAGCCGGGCAGCCCGGTCGAGGTCGCGGGACCGGGGGTGGAGCGGATGACCGTCTTGGGTATGCACGAGGCCAGACCCAGGACGAGGACAAGCAGGCACAGGGAAAGGGAACCGAGTTTCATAAGGATGAGATGGGCGGCGGCCAGCCCGGGATGGACGTTGGTATCGGGTAAAAAAAAGCCTGGCCCCCTCAAGGGCCAGGCGCGAAGTATAGGGACCGGCAATTTGCCGTGTCAAGCCGATGCTTGCCGCTACTTCACTTCGGTGTAGTCGGCATCGACGACGTCGTCGTCATCCTTCTTGGGTCCGGCCTGCCCGTGGGCCTCGGGGCCCGCGGCATGGGTGCCCGCGTCGGTCTTCTGGGCGTAGAGCTTCTCGGCCAGCTTGTGGGAGGCCTGGGCCAGCTCGTCCATGGACTTCTGGATGGCTTCGGCGTCGTCGCTCTGCATGACCTTCTTCAGGGCCTCGGCCTTGGTCTCGATGTCGTTCTTCAGGGCCGCGTCGATGTTCTCACCGAGATCGCGGATGGACTTCTCGGTGGTGTAGATGAGCGTGTCGGCGCTGTTTCTGACCTCGATGAGCTTCTGCTTCTTCTTGTCCTCTTCGGCGTGGGACTCGGCCTCCTTGATCAGGCGCTCGATGTCCGTGTCGCTCAGGCCGCTCGACGCCGTGATGCGGATGGACTGTTCCTTGCCCGTGCCCAGGTCCTTGGCCGAAACGTTGACGATGCCGTTGGCGTCGATGTCGAAGGTGACCTCGATCTGCGGCACGCCGCGGGGGGCGGCCGGGAGGCCCGTCAGCTCGAAGCGGCCCAGGGTCATGTTGTCGGAGCACATGGGGCGCTCGCCCTGCAGCACGTGGATTGACACGGACGGCTGGTTGTCGGCGGCCGTGGTGAAGGTGTTGCTCTTGCGCGTCGGGATGGTCGTGTTACGGTCGATGAGCTTGGTGAACACGCCGCCCAGGGTCTCGATGCCCAGAGACAGCGGGGTCACGTCGAGCAGCAGCACGTCCTTCACGTCGCCGGTCAGGATGCCGCCCTGGATGGCCGCGCCCATGGCCACGACCTCGTCGGGGTTCACGCTGCGGTTGGGCTCCTTTCCGAAGAACTCGCCGACCTTCTTCTGCACCAGCGGCATGCGGGTCATGCCGCCGACGAGGATGACCTCGTTGATGTCGCCGGTCTTCAGACCCGCGTCGGCCAGGGCCTTGCGGCAGGGCTCGATGGTGCGGGCCACGAGGTGCTCGCACAGGGATTCGAGCTTGGCCCGGGACAACTTCATGGTCATGTGCTTGGGCCCGTTCTGGTCGGCCGTGATGAAGGGCAGGTTGATGTCCGTCTCCATGGAGGTGGACAGGTCTTTCTTGGCCTTCTCGGCGGCTTCCTTCAGGCGCTGCAGGGCCATCTTGTCCTTGGACAGGTCAATGCCGTTCTCGCGCTTGAACTCGCTCACCAGGAAATTGATGATCTCGTGGTCGAAATCCTCACCGCCCAGGAAGGTGTCGCCGTTGGTGGCGCGCACTTCGACGACGTTGTCGCCGACTTCGAGGATGGAGATGTCGAAGGTGCCTCCGCCGAGGTCGAACACGGCGATCTTCTCGTTGGCCTTCTTGTCCGAGCCGTAGGCCAGGGAGGCGGCCGTGGGTTCGTTGATGATGCGCTTGACGTCGAGGCCGGCGATGCGTCCGGCGTCCTTGGTGGCCTGGCGCTGGGAGTCGTTGAAGTAGGCAGGCACGGTGATGACGGCCTCGGTCACGGCCTCGCCCAGGTAGGTCTCGGCGTCCTTCTTCAGACGCTGCAGGATGAGCGCGGAAATCTCGGCCGGGCTGTACTTCTTGTCCCCGATCTGCACGTAGGCGTCATTGTTGGCGCCGGACACGATCTTGTAGGGGCTCTTGGCGATCCAGTCCTTGAGCTTGGGGTCGTCGAACTGGCGACCCATGAGGCGCTTGACGGCGAAAACGGTCTTGTCGGAATTGGTCACGGCCTGGCGCTTGGCGATCTCGCCCACGAGGCGGTCCTGGTCGGTGAACGCGACGATGGACGGCGTTGTCCGGCCGCCCTCGGGATTGGTGATGCACTTGGCGTCCTTGCCTTCCATGACGTAGACGCAGCTGTTGGTGGTTCCAAGGTCTATGCCGATAATCTTGCCCATTGTGGTCTCCTGTGGCTTGAATTCGAAAAGTTCACGTAAAAATCGGGCTCAAATTAAAGCCTAAAAACCGGTTGTAAAGGGCGGGCCGACATTTTTCTGCACAAAAAAACGGTCCCGACCGGTGCAAAACCGGAACGGGACCGCCATTTTCGGCAACCCGGACGGTGCCCTATTCGGTTTTCCTGGCCGGCGCAGGAAAGAGACGGGCCGCGACGGAAGACGCCATGCGGTAGAGATGGGGCGACCCGGCGACCCTGACCAGGAAGCCGTTTTCACCCTCGGGCGCGCCTTCCAGCACCGTGACGGCCGAACCCGTAGCCACCTCCAGCCGGTGGGTCGGAAAGTTCGGCCCCGTCTGCGGCGGGTGGACGGCTTCGGTCACGGGCACCCGCTCCAGCACCGCAAGGACGCCCTCCATGTCCTCCTTGTCCAGGCCCTTGCCCCTGGACAGGCGGAAATCCCACTCCGCCTCCAGGGTCGCATTGGCCGATTCCCCTCCGGATGGGGCGCGACGGGCAAGGACAGCCTCGACGCCCGGAGCCTTCAGCCGGACTTCCTTCACGGTCTCCCGAGGCAGGGAGGCCAGGGTTCCGTCGATCC
Source organism: Desulfomicrobium salsuginis (assembly GCF_054657795.1). Taxonomy (NCBI): domain Bacteria; kingdom Pseudomonadati; phylum Thermodesulfobacteriota; class Desulfovibrionia; order Desulfovibrionales; family Desulfomicrobiaceae; genus Desulfomicrobium; species Desulfomicrobium salsuginis. The sequence continues at coordinate 961,192 of NZ_BAAHYA010000001.1, forward strand.
AGAACTGCGGGGACAGGCCCGGCCCCTGGGCGCCGAGCTGGCCGAGGATGGCGCCGGGCGCGACGCAAGCCTCGGGGCTTCCCGCCTGACGGATGAATACGCTGCGGAAATCGCCCTTGCCCACAAGCAGCCTGGCCGTCTCCTGCCCCCCTGCCATGAGGGTCAGGCTCATGGCCTGATCCTCCTGCAGACCGTAATCGCCCAGCACCGCGGGATCGGCCGAGCGCAGTTCCCCGCGCAGGGCGGCCAGCGTGTCCAGCATGCGCGCGATGCTCCCCTCGCTGGCCGGCGCGCCGCCCAGGGCGGGGATGACCCACCGGCCGTCCCGTTTCTCCAGCCGCACGGCGGCGTTGCCAGGTCTGGCCAGTTCGACCGCGTCGACGGAAGCGGTCAGGTCGGGGGAGACGAAGCTGTGCAGGGAATCCGCCGTGAGCGTGTTCTCGCCCCGACGCGTGGCCTTGCGATACCAGAGGCCACCCGCCAGGACGCCCAGGACGAGGGTCAGGATGAGGATGTTTCTGACGTTCATCGCGCACCTCCGAGGCTTTGCTCGAACAGGGCCCGACGGCGGCGGCGCCCCCAGGCGCGGGACGCGGCCAGGCCGGCGATGACCAGCCCGGGCAGGCAGTAGGTCGCGAATTTCCAGAAGGACGCCTCCTCGGGCGCGACGTCGAGAATGTAGCGCGGGACGAGCTTCTTGCCCCGGATCTGGATCAGGTCCGTACCGTGGGCCATGGCGTCCACGGCGTTCAGGACCAGCTCGATGTTGCTCTGCAGCAGGTCGTCGCCGAACATGGTCGCCCCGCCGATGAGCAGCAGCTCGCCGGGGGTCTGGATCGCGTCGATGCGCCTCTCGCCTGCGGCATCCGCATTTCCGGCCCAGGCCGGGGCCGGCTCGGGGGGCGGCGGGAACTGCCCCGTCAGCCGGATCACGGCCGGATGGGACCCGAGGCCCTCGGCCGGGGGCTCGATGTCGCGCTGGGTCAGGCCGCCCTGCACGTCGGCCAGCCAGGAGCCCGGACTGGAGGACGCGAGCACCGTGGCGTTCAGGCCCTTTGCGGCCAGGGCCTGCGGGTCAGGGGTCAGGGCCGCGCCCCACAGGTAGAACAGGTTCTCCAGGCGAGCGGTCAGCGGGTCGTCGGGATTCATGTTGTCCCTGGTCAGGACGATGTGGATGGGGAGCGTGAGGCTCATGCCGCCGCCGAAGACCTGGTCGAGCCGGCTGCGGGACACCTGGATGGCGGTGTTCTGCGGGTCCATGAGCGCCTTGTTCTCGACGGTCACGCCCAAATCGCGCAGCCACTCCTCCAGGCCGCTTCGCACCGGCATGCGCTGCACGGCGATGTTGCCCGCGGCCATGTCGTAGTTCCACTGGCTGGTCTGCAGGGCCAGGATGGTCTTCTTTCCCGAAGCCAGGGCCGCTTGCAGCTCCCACGCCTGGCGCTCGTCCAGGTTCGCGGGAGCCAGGGCCAGGATCACGTCGGCGTCGGCCGGCATGGGGCTGTCCGGCGTGAGTTCCACGGGCCGAACCTGGAACTTCTCGTGTTCCAGAACCTGCCGCAGGAGCCCGAAGCCGTCGCCGCCGATCAGCGCCACCACGGGCTGCCGGTCCAGGGTCTGGCGGTAGACCGTGGACACGAGCATGTACTCCAGTTCGCCGAGGGAGTCCGGCACGATGCGCGGGATGATCTCCTCGGCCCTGTCCTTGTAGGCCACGCCGATGGACGAGTAGATGAGGTTGCTCACGGACCCGGTCTGGCGCATGGCCGAAACCGAGAACGGCTCGACGCCCTTCTCGAGCATCCGCTTCTCCAGCGGGTCGGCCTTGTCCCGCGACGCGCCGAAGGGGTCCGAGTCCACGACGTTGGCCGCGCGCATGTGCACGCGCTTGAAGGACACCATGCCGCCGCTGGCCAGCCGCAGCTCTTCCAGACGGTCCATGACGTCGCGCTCCAGGGTTTTGATCTCCGTAGGCATGTCCTCGGCCGGGGTGACGTAATAGGTGACCTGCACCGGCACCTTGAGCCCGGAGAGAATCCGCCTGGAGGCATCGCTCACGGTGTGGACCTTGCCTTCGGTCCAGTCGAAGCGGCCCAGGCTGGCGTCGCCCGCCAGGGCGTTGAAGACCAGGCCGATGCCCAGGCACAGGCCCGCGCAGGCCGCGAACAGGGCCGCGAAGCCCCTGCGGCCGCGCCCTTCGACGAACATGCCGTTCAGGAAGAGAAAGAGACCGGTCCAGACCAGGAAGTAGGCCAGATCCGCCACCTCGATCACGCCGCGGGTGAAGACCGTGTAGTGCCCGGTCACGCCCAGCAGTTCGCGCAAAGTCGATCCCAGGCCGCCGATCCAGGCGTCCAGAGCCGTGGCCGCGAAATCCGTGCCCAGCAGGAAGAGCGCGAAGCAGGCCAGGAGGCTCAGCACGAAGGCCACGATCTGGTCCCTGGCGAAGCCCGAGACGAGCTGGCCCAGGGCCAGGAAAAAGCCGCCCAACAGGATCGCCCCCAGGTAGGACGCGGCCATCTGCCCGAGGTCCGGACGTCCGAGCGTCGCGACCATGACCGGCAGCAGCAGGGTCGAGGCCAGGGCCAGGAGCAGGAAGCAGAAGGCCGCGGCGAACTTGCCCAGGACCAGGGCCATGGGGTGCATGGGGAAGGTCAGGAGCATCTCCACGGTGTTGCCCGCCCGCTCCTCGGCCCACAGGCGCATGGTCACGGCGGGCACGAAGACGCAGAGGATGAGGGGCAGCACGTTGAAGAAGCTGCGCAGCTCGGCCACCGGGAAGAGGAAGAACTCGGTGACGTAGAGCGCGCTCGCCATGAGGGTGAAGACGATGAGGAAGATGGCGCCGATGGGTGAATTGAAGTAGGCGCCGAATTCGCGGCGCAGGATGGTCAGAAAGTTTCGCATGTCGTCCTCCCCTCAGGCCGTCTTTTCGGACTGCGTCAGGGCCAGGAAGGCGTCCTCCAGGGACGCTCCCGGAGTGGTCAGCTCGCGCAGGGGCCAGGACCTGGACGCGCACAGCGCCGCGACCGCCTCCAATCCGGTTGATCCTGCCGGGGCGCAAAAACGGACGCGGCTCCAGCTTCCCTCCTCGTGCACGAGTTCCGGCCGGCCGAACCCTGCGGCTTCCAGGGCCGGTCCTACATCGGCGAAGGGCGCCGCGATCTCGGCCTCGCCGAAGGCCCTGACCCCGGCCAGCAGGGCCAGGTCCGCCAGGGTGCCCCGGGCGCGCACTTCGCCCTGGCTGATGATGACGACGCGGTCGGCGATGGCCTCGACCTCCTGCAGGATATGGGTGGAGAAGATGACCGTTCTCGTGGCCGCCAGCTCGCGGATGAGGTCGCGGATTTCGAGGATCTGGTGCGGGTCGAGGCCCGTGGTCGGCTCGTCGAGGATGATGACCTCGGGGTCGTGGACCAGGGCCTGGGCCAGGGCGGTGCGCTGGCGGTAGCCCTTGGACAGCTCGCCGATGGGCCGGTGGAACATGGGCGTCAGGCCCGTGCGGACCAGCACCCACTCCAGCCTCTCCCGCAGGCTCGCCCCCGAGAGGCCGCGGGCCCGGGCCACGAAGTCCAGGTACTCGCCGGTCTCCATCTGCAGGTAGAGAGGCGGGTTCTCGGGCAGATACCCGATCCTGCGGCGGACCTGCAGGGGCTCGCGGACCGTGTCGAACCCGCAGACCGTGGCCGAACCGCGGGTGGGCCGCAGGTAGGTGGTCAGTATCCTCATGACGGTGGACTTGCCGGCCCCGTTGGGGCCCAGCAGGCCCAGAACTTCGCCCTGCCGGACGTCGAAGGTGGCATCCGCCAGAGCTGTGACCGGGCCGAACTGCATGCCCAGGTTGTGTGCGTCGATCATGGCAGCTCCTTGGAATGGTTGAGGTTGTGCGGCCGCCTGGCGGAGGCGGCCTCGGACACGCCTGCGCTAGAACAGAATTTCGCCTGAAATCAAGTGCGAATTTCTGCACAGGAGAATGGGGCCTTGTGCTGGAAATGTCGCATTTCATGCGCAGAAAGATGGATCCCCGCCTTCGCGGGGATGACGTTGCCGCGGGGCGGGAATTCGGCATTCAGCCGCCACGCGATAAAGCGCACAGTCGCACACGCCTTGATGTCATTCCCGCGAAGGCGGGAATCCATCATGCCATCGGTGCGGACTGCAAAGCCCGGACCCGGCCGAAAAAAATCCCCCTGCCGGGGCAATCCGGCAGAGGGAACATGCGCTGGCGAAGAAGCCGCCTAGAGCCCTTTCTGCCCCATGAGATGGGCCAGGTCGGCCACGCGGCTGGAATAGCCCCATTCGTTGTCGTACCAGATGAGCACCTTGGCCAGGTTGCCGCACTGCACTGTGGTGAAGTCGGCCTCGACCACGCCCGAATGCGGGTCGGCGATGAAATCCGAGGACACCAGCGCCTCCTCGCTGTAGCCGAGGATGCCCTTCAGCTCCCCTTCTGCGGCCGCCTTGAAGGCGGCTTTCAGCTCCTCGGCCGTCGTGTCGCGCTCCAGCACGGCCACGAAGTCCACCAGGGACACGGCCGGCACGGGCACGCGCACGGAGTAGCCGTCGAAGCGGCCGGCCATCTCCGGCAGGACCTTGGCCACGGCCTTGGCCGCGCCCGTGGAGGTCGGGATCATGTTGCAGGCCGCGGCCCGGGCCCGGCGCAGGTCCTTGTGCGGCAGGTCGAGGATGCGCTGGTCGTTGGTGTAGGCGTGGACCGTGGTCAGCACGCCCTTGGCCACGCCGAACATCGCGTGCATGACCTTGACCGCCGGGGCCAGGCAGTTGGTGGTGCAGGAGGCGTTGGAGACGATGTGGTGCTTGGCCGGGTCGTACTGCCCCTCGTTGACGCCGATGACCACGGTCAGATCCTCGTCCTTGGACGGCGCGGTGATGATGACCTTTTTGGCCCCGGCCTCCAGGTGCTGGGCCGCCGTGGGCCCGGTGCGGAAGATGCCCGTGGACTCGATGACGATGTCCACCCCGCAGGCCTTCCAGGGGATGAGCTTGGGGTCGCGCTGGGCGAAGCTCTTGATCTCCCACTCCCCGCCGACGCGGATGGTCGCGTCGTCGGCCTCGACCTCGGGGGCGAAGCGTCCGTACGACGTGTCGTGCCGCAGCAGGTGGGCGTTGGTCCGGGTGTCGAAGAGATCGTTGATGGCCACGACTTCCAGGGTGTCGCGGTGGCGCTGCCAGATGGTTTTCAGGACCTGGCGGCCGATGCGCCCGAAGCCGTTGATGCCGATGCGTGTCTTTCCCATATGCTCCCCCTAGTCCTCGAAAACCTGGTAGTCGTAGGCGTTGATCAGTTCCATCTGACGCTTCAGGGTCTGGTGCATGCGCGCGTTCTCGATGGCGATGGCCGAGATGTTGGCGATGGCCTGCAGAAAGTCGGTCTCCTCGGGCCCGAACTCCCTGCGCTCGCCGGTGTAGACGCGCAGCACGCCGATGGGCCGGCTGCCCTCCACGAACATGGGCGCCACCAGGACCGAGGCCAGACCCTCGGCCGCGGCCTCCTTGCCGTACTGGAATCGCGGGTCCGTGCCGGCATCGGCGATCTGCACCACCTTGCCGGTGAAGGCCTCGCGGTCCAGGCCGCTCTTGGCCACCTCGACCACGCCCTTTCTGGTGTAGCGCTCGCTCAGGCCGTACTGGGCCGCCGGCTTGAGAACCTTGCCGCCGCGGTCCAGCAGGCGGATGAAGCATCCCTTCACGCCCATGGCGCGGGTGACCTGCTCCGCAATGCGGTTCAGGACCTCGCCCGGGTCGAGGCTGGAGTTCACGGTGCGGCTCACTTCATAAAAAATCTCGTAAAGACGTTTTGTACTCATGATTTCCTCCGCTGTATTCAAAGGCTTCCCCGGAGGGGATACACCAGGACGGCCCGGGAGACCAACACAATTTCCCCATGACACAAACATGCAATTTGAGCGACCAAACAACGCAGAGAAAAAAGCCGCTCCTTGTATTTTCCCGTTACAGAGTATAGGACGCCGCAAAAAATCACATTGAGGAGCATTTATGGAACGCACTTTCTCCATCATCAAGCCCGACGCCGTCGCCCGCAACCTGCAGGGCGAAATCATCGCCATGATCCAGAACGCCGGCCTGCGCATCGTCGGCATGAAGATGATCCACATGACCAAGGCCCAGGCCGAAGGCTTCTACGCCGTGCACAGGGAACGCCCCTTCTTCGGCAGCCTGACCGACTACATGTGCTCCGGCCCCTGCGTGGTCATGTGCCTTGAAGGCGAAAACGCCGTGCAGAAGTACCGCGACCTGATGGGCGCCACCAACAAGGACAACGCCGCCGAAGGCACCATCCGCCGCAAGTACGCGCTGGACATCGAAAAGAACTCCTGCCACGGTTCCGATGGTCAGGACACCGCGGCCGTCGAGATCGCGTACTTCTTCAACGCTCTGGAACTGGTGGGATAATGAAACGCTTCGGGTTCATCGGACTTGGGAACATGGGCGGCGCCATCGCCCGCGGACTGGCCGCGGGAGGCGCCTTCGCGCTGCACGGTTTCGACCCCAGCGACGTCATGCGCGGCAAGAACGCCGACATCATGACCATCCACACGTCCGCGCAGGACGTGGCCAGGCATTCGGACTTCGTCCTCCTGGCCGTCAAGCCGCAGGTCATGCGGCCCGTCCTGCAGGGGCTGGCCGAGTCCCTTGGACCCGGAACGTGCCTCGTCTCCATCGCCGCCGGCGTGACATTGGCGCAACTGATTGCCTGGTCCGGCGGGGTCTGCCCCGTCGTGCGGGTCATGCCCAACACGCCGGCCATGGTCGGCAAGGGCGTCTACGCCCTGTGCTTCGACCACGAAAAGGTCGACGAAGCCTGCCGCCGGACCGTCCTCGAAACCTTCTCGTCCATCGGCCAGGCCCACGTCCTGCCCGAGAAACTCTTCGACGCCTACACGGGCCTCATCGGCTCGGGTCCGGCCTATGTCTACGCCTTCATGGAAGGACTCATCGACGCCGGCGTGACCATGGGCCTGACCCGGGCACAGGCCACGAACATGGTCACGGGACTGGTCGGGGGCTGCGCCCTCATGGCCGAGGCCGACGGGGCGCACCCGACAATCCTCAAGGAAATGGTCACCTCCCCCGGCGGCACGACCATCGCGGGGCTCAACGCCCTGGACGAGCACCGATTCAAATTCGCCCTGTCCCAGGCGGTCCTGGCGGCCGCCCGGCGAAGCAGGGAACTCGCGGAGTAGGGCGGCCTCGGGCCGCCTTTTTTCATGGCCGAGACACTGCGCAGCGCACGCATCCTCGCCCGGCCCGTGACCGACGCCGACGCCCGGGCCGTTGCCGGAATCTACGAGGGCAACCGGGACCTGCTCGTCCTCCTGGACCGGGAGCACGATCCCCTCGCCCTGTCCCGGCGCTTCACGCAGGGTCTGAACCTGCCGCAGAGCGCCCCGAGCGCCCGGCTGCACAACTTCCTGCTGTGCGACGTCCGCACAGAGCAACCCATGGGCCTGTTGAGCCTGTGCATGGGCTACCCGGCCGGGGACGTCGCCTACATCGGCGAATTGTTCCTTCACCCCCGCTTCCAGGGGGCGGGACTCGGACGGGAAATCTGCCTGCGCCTGGAGCAGGTGTTGCGACCTGGACCGGCGAAAACCCTGCGGGTCGGCGTGGGGCTCAGAAACTGGAACGCCCTGCGGTTCTGGGTAAAGCTGGGGTTCACCCATGTCACCGGCATGAGCGGAGACCGGCATTTCAGCCCGCACGGACATGCCTTCCTCGAACTCGAAAAGAATCTCTGACACTGTCGAATTCTGCTGCCGGGAAATTCTTGACAGACGCAGAGGCCGAGGCTAAAGGCTGTCTCCTCGGGCGATTAACTCAGTGGTGAGAGTGCCATCTTCACACGGTGGAAGTCACAGGTTCAAATCCCGTATCGCCCACCACAGACCGCAAAACCCTTCCAGGCAGCCGCCCGGAAGGGTTTTTCGCTTATGGAGCCATCATGCGCAGCACGGACGATTACGAACTTCTCGACAGCGGCAACGGACAGAAGCTGGAACGCTTCGGCCCCGTCATCCTGGCCCGCCCCTGCGCCCAGGCCGTGTGGCAGCCGAAGCACCCGGAACTCTGGGACTCGGCCAACGCCACCTTCGACCGCAAGGACGGACTCAACTGGCACGGCCGCGAACGGCTGCCCGAGGAGTGGGTCGTCACGGCCCGCGGCGTGCGCATGCGCCTCTCGACCACGGACTTCGGACATCTGGGCATCTTCCCCGAAACCCTGGACCTGTGGGCATGGATCTCAGGCAGAATCAGCCAGGCCATGGCGGAAGGCGCCCAGCCCCCCCGTTTCCTGAACCTCTTCGCCTACTCCGGCGGCGCGACTCTGGCCGCGGCCATGGCCGGGGCCCAGAGCTGCCACCTCGACGCCTCCAAGGGCATGGTCGAATGGGCCAGGGGCAACGCGGCCCTGAACGGGCTGCAGGACGCGGGCATCCGCTTCATCGTCGACGACGTCGGGGCCTTCCTGAAGCGGGAGGTGCGCCGCGGCCGCAAGTACGACTGCGTGCTCCTGGACCCGCCGTCCTTCGGCCGCGGCAAGCGCGGCGAGCTCTACAAGGTGGAGAAGAACGTGCAGGAGACGCTGGAACTGGTCCGCCAGGTCCTGAGCGACACCCCCCTCTTCGTCCTGCTGACCTCGCACACCCCGGGCTTCACGCCCATCGTGCTGCGCAACCTCCTGGAACAGACCTTCGGAGCGGGTGCCCTATCCTGCGGCGAGATGCTCCTGCGCGGCGGGGAAGGCGTCATGGATCTGCCCAGCGGCACCTGGGGAAGGTGGGAAGCGAAGCGCTGAAACGCCTGGCCGCCTGGCTGACCGTTGAAAAACTCAAAATTCGCAGGCCGTTCAAAAATGGTGAGATGCAAGGAAGCGAAAAAAGCCAGGGCGCGCAGTGTATTGGGAATACATAAGCGGTCTGGCTTTTTTCGCTGACGCAGCAGATCGCCGTTTTGGGGCGGCCTGCTAGAGGTTCCACCAGGCCAGGGTGCTGCCCAGCAGCGTCAGTCCTGCGGCGGCCATGAGCGCCGCCGCCACGATGACCCTGCGCATGCGGCGGATGCCTGCGGCGGACCAGATCACCCCCAAGGGCCCCAGCGGGGGCTTGTCCTTGATTTCGCCGAAATAACGCGTCGGGCCGCCCATGCTGACGCCTGCCGCATGGGCCGCGGCGCTCATGGGCCAGCCGGCGTTGGGGCTATCCATGGTTCGGGCGTCGGTGGCGATGGTCTTCCACGACGCCCGGTTCCCCAGAACCCAGCCCGCGACCCAGATCAGAAATGCCGCCAGCCTGGCCGGCACCCAGGCCAGCACGTCATCGGCGCGCGCTCCGGCCTTGCCCAGCTCCTCGAAGCGCTCCGTGCGGTAGCCCCACATGGAGTCCGCGGTGCTGACCGCCTTGTAGCCCCACAGCGCGGCCGGTCCCAGCAGGGACAGCCAGAAGAAGGGGGCCACGAAACCGTCGTTGAAGTTCTCGGCCAATGTCTCCCCCAGGCCCCGCAGGACCTCCTCCTCGGTCATGTCCGCCGTGTCGCGGCTGACCAGGCCGGAGAGGTGCGCCCGAGCCGCAGCCAGGCGCCCGCTTTCGAGCAGGTTCAGCACGGCCTGAACCTCGCGCAGCAGGCAGCCCAGGGCCAGGCCCGCATAGCCCAGGTACAGGGCCAGCATCTCGCCCACGAGAGGGAGCCCCATAAGGAGCCGCACCAGCAACGCACACCCTCCGGCCAGCCCCGCCACGGCCACGGCTCCGGCCAACCGGGGGCCGAGCCATGACCGCCCTGCCCACCCTTCGAGCCGGTTCAGAATCCGGCCGATCAGCCGCACCGGGTGGGGCCAGTCCGCGGGGTCGCCGAAGAGCAGGTCCAGGGCCATGCAGCCCAGCAGGAAGACGAAAAGGGAGAGGTTCAGAGGCAGGTCGTAGAGGGCATCAAGCATGGCGGTTCCTCGTTATTGCGGCGCGTCCTCGCGCCGGTCCAGCTCGCCGGTCTGACGATAGGCTTCGTAAAGCAGCACGGCCGCAGCGTTGGCCAGGTTGACGCTGCGGACCTGGCCCCAGATGGGCATGCGCACCAGATGCTGCGCGTCCTGCAAAACTTCCGGCGGCAGCCCCCTGGTCTCGGGCCCCAGGACGAGGATGTCGCCCGGCTCGAAGGCGAAACGGTGGTAGGCCGTGCCCTGGCGGGCGCTGGTGAAGACTAGGCGGCCGGCGTCCCGGCCTTGCAGGAACGCGGCCCAGGAGGGCCAGACCCGCTTGTCGACATGGGGCCAGTAGTCCAGACCAGCGCGCTTCAGATACCTGTCTTCCAGGCTGAACCCGAGGGGCTCGATCAGGTTCAGACGGGTCGTGGTGGCGGCGCAGAGCCGGGCGATGGTGCCGGTGTTCGGCGGGATCTCGGGTTCGTAAAGCGCAATTTGCATCTTGGATTCTCTTTGCATATTTTCTATGGCTGGCCGGGGCGCCGGGCAGCGCCCCCAACCACTTGGCCGTCAATGACGCTCCCGTCAAGAACCACGGAGAACACATGCACCTGCTCGTCACCGGAGGCTGCGGCTTCATCGGGTCCAATTTCATCCAGCACATGCTCGCAGCCCGCGACGACCTGACCATCGTCAACCTCGACATGCTGACCTATGCGGGCAACCGCCGCAACCTGGCCGAGGTGGAGGAAAGACATCTGGGCGGCCGCTACCATTTCGTGCACGGCGACATCTGCGACCAGGAGCTCGTGCCCGACCTGCTGGCCCGCTTCCCCTTCGACGCGGTCCTCAACTTCGCGGCCGAGTCCCATGTGGACCGCTCCATAAACGACCCCTTCCCCTTCATCACGACCAACGTCGTCGGCACCCAGAACCTGCTGGAGGCCGCCCGCCGGGCAGGGGTCCCGCGCTTCGTGCACGTCTCCACCGACGAGGTTTACGGCACCCTCGGGCCCACCGGACAGTTCACCGAGGACACGCCGCTGGCGCCCAACTCGCCCTACTCGGCCTCCAAGGCATCCTCGGACCTCCTGGCGCGGGCCTATTTCCACACCTACGGCATGCCCGTCATCGTCACGCGCTGCTCCAACAACTACGGGCCCTTCCAGTTCCCGGAAAAGCTCATCCCGCTGGTCTACCTCAAGGCCTCCAGGGGCGAGCCCATCCCGGTCTACGGCGACGGGCTGAACGTGCGCGACTGGATCTACGTCCTGGACCACTGCCGGGGCGTGGAGGCGGCCCTCTTCAGGGGCACGCCCGGCGCGATCTACAACTTCGGCGGCGACGCCGAGCGCACGAACCTCGACGTGGTGCGCACCATCCTGCGCCTGACGGGCAAGAGCGAGGACCTCATCACCTTCGTCACGGACCGGCCCGGCCACGACCGCCGCTACGCCATGGCCTTCGACCGCTCCACCGCGGACCTCGGGTGGCGGCCGGAGGTGGCCTTCGAGGACGGCATGGCCCGCACCCTGGCCTGGTACGAGGCCAACGGGGCCTGGCTTGACGAAGTGCAGAGCGGCGCCTATCGCCAGTTCATGGACGCATGGTACACGACGAGGCTGGCATGAAGAACGCCGTCGTCCTGGGAGGAAAGACCGGGCTCCTGGGACAGGCCCTGTGCATGGCCATGACCCGCAGGGGCTGGACCGTGCACGCGCCGGGCCGTGCCGACCTCGACCTTTTCGACCGGCCTGCCGTGGAAGACTATCTGGGCAGAACCGGCGCGGACCTCCTCTTCAACACCGTGGCCTACACCAAGGTCGACCAGGCCGAGGACGAGCCGGCCGAGGCCGCGCGCCTCAACCGCCAGCTCCCGCTGGTCCTGGGGCAGGCCGCCCGCAAAGCGGGCGTGCGGCTGGTGCACTACAGCACAGATTTCGTCTTCAACGGCAAAAAGGCCACCCCCTACACCACCGAGGACCAGCCCGACCCCCGCTCGGTCTACGGCAGCACGAAGCTGCAGGGCGAACGCGAGCTGCTCGCCCTTGGCCTGCCGGGCCTGCTGATCATCCGCACGTCCTGGCTCTTCGGCCCCTGCAAGATCAATTTCGTGACCCGCATCCTCGAACTGGCCGCCTCGCGGCCCGAACTTTCCGTGGTCCACGACCAGGTCGGCAGCCCCAGCTACACCCCGGACCTGGCCGCAAACTCCCTGGCCCTGGTGGACGCGAGCGCAACCGGGCTCTTCCACCTGGCCAACTCCGGCCAGGCCAGCTGGTGCGAACTGGCCGCCGAGGCCGTTCGCGGCGCGGACCTGCCCTGCAGGGTCAAGCCCATCACCTCGGCGCAGTACCCCCAGAAGGCCGTCCGGCCCGCCTATTCTGTCCTGGACCTCTCGAAGTTCACGGCCTCCACGGGCATCACCCCGCGGCCATGGCTGCAGGCCCTGCGCGAATTCCTCTTTTCCCGGGAAGACTGCCTGTCATGATCCTCGGCAAACGCGAAACCCAGGTCCTGGCCGCGGTCATCGAGACCTATGTCGAAACGGCCCTGCCCGTGGCCTCCCAGACCCTGGCCGCCGGGCTGGGCCTGAGCCCCGCGTCCCTGCGGGCGACCATGGCCGCCCTGACCGAAAAAGGGCTCCTGCAGCAGCCGCACACCTCGGCCGGCCGGGTTCCCACGGTCAGGGGCTTCCGCTACTACCTGGATCAGGTCTTCCGGCTCGCCCCCCTGTCGCGCCGCGAGCAGTCCAGGCTGCACGAGCACATCCTGCCCGGCGAGGGCGAGCTGCCCCAGGTGCTGCGCCGCGCAGCCCGGGCCCTGTCGTCCCTGACGCGCCAGGTCTGCGTGGTCATGGCGCCGCGCCAGGATCTGGCCCGCTGGCGGCAGATCGACTTCGTCCTCCTGCGGCCGGGCATGATCCTGGCCGTGCTGGTCATGCAGGGCGGTCTGGTCAGCAACCGCATGATCCAGATGGACGAGTCCCTGAACGCCGACGACCTCGTGCGCTACGGCAACTACCTCAACAGCCTCTTCGAGGGCCGCACCACCACGGAGGTGCGCGGCGAGATCGAGCGTCAGCTCCAAAGCGCCCGCAAGACCCTCGACGCCTACTGCCGCGCCTGGGAGCTGGCCGCCCAGGCACTGGCCGAGGAGGAGCAGCCCGAGGTCTTCGTCGGCGGGGCGAGCCATCTCGCGGACCAGCCGGAATTCACGGAACTGGAGACCATCCAGGAGCTGCTGCGGCTCATCGAGGAGCGCTCGCGGCTGCTGGAACTCCTCGACAAGACCACGGCCGGCGCGTCCGTGTCCGTCAACCTGGCCGAGGACATGCCGGGCATCGCCGGCTGCTCCCTGGTGGCCTCGCCCTACAGCGCCTTTTCCAGCGCCCACGGCACCCTGGCGGTGCTCGGGCCCGTGCGCATGAACTACGCCCGCATCGTGCCCATGGTTGACTTTGCCGCTCAAATACTTAGTCAGTGCCTCAAATCCCGCTCCTAGGGAGCTTCGTGAAACGACTACTCAAATATTTCAAGGATCAGGAGTTTTTCATGTCCAAAAAGGAAAGCGAAGGCCTCGGCCCCGAAGAAGTCCAGGCCGAAACGCCCGTCGAAGAAATCCAGGAACCGACCCTGGAAGAGAAATACGCCCAGGCTCTGGCTGATATCGAAGAGTTGAAGAAGGAGAACCTGCGCGTTCTGGCCGACGGCGAGAATTTCAAGAAGCGCTTGACGCGCGAGAAGGAAGAGTATTTCAGGTTCGCCACGTCGGCCATCCTGGAGGAGATCATCCCGGTCATGGACAATCTGGACCTGGCCCTGGCTCACGGCCGGCAGGCCGAGGCCTGCAAGGACCTGGTCACGGGCGTGGAGATGACCATGAACATCTTCCTCGACACCATGAAGCGCCACGGCCTGGTGCAGATCGCCGCCGTGGACGTGCCCTTCGACCCCGCCGTGCACGAGGCCATGAGTCAGGTGGAACGCGACGACCTGGACGAGAACACGGTCTGCCAGATGCTGCAGAAAGGCTACATGCTGAAAGACAGGCTGCTGCGGCCGGCCAAGGTCATGGTCAGCCGCAAGGCGGGGGCGTAGCCATGGCCGAACGCGTCGCCGTGCTCGGGGCCAGCCACAAGCCCGAGCGCTATTCCAACCAGGCCGTGCGCATGCTCAAGGAGTACGGCCACGACGTCGTGCCGGTCACGCCTGGACGGACGGTCATCGAGGACCTGCCCGTGGCGCCGGACCTGAGAAGCATCGAAGGCCCCGTCGACACCCTGACCCTCTACGTCGGCCCCGAGCGCAGCGCCCAGCTGCAGGACGCGATTCTGGCCCTGAAGCCGGGACGCGTCATCCTCAACCCGGGCACGGAATCCCCGGCCCTGGAACAGGCTCTGGACAAGGCCGGCATCCCCTGGCAACACGCCTGCACACTGGTCATGCTCAGGACCGGTCAATTCTGATCCGCCACTGACCTGCGGGGGGCCCGTCCCCCCGCGTCGTTTTCAGAACCCGCCAAAACCCGCCAGGGCCGTCGCCCAGGCCCAGAACGTCAGCACGGCGCCAGCCGCGCCGGCCATGGCGTTCAGCCAGACCTTCCAGCCATGGGCCCCACGCCAGTCCCCGACCAGCAGCCCGAAAGGCAGTCCGCACAGGAGGCCGAAGAAGTGCGCCCCGAGGTCCACCCTCTCCTCGCCCGCGCCGAGCATGGCCAGGAAACCGAACCCGAAGCCCAGGGCCAGCAGCAGGACCTGGGCGCGGGACTGTCGCTGCGCCCTGCCCGCGCTTCCCGCCAGGACCCCGATGAGACCGAAGACGCCCGTTGACGCGCCCACGCTCAGGTGATCCGGGGCCTGGGCCCAGGCGTTCACGGCGTTTCCGAGGCTCCCCGAAAGGAGGAAAAGGGCCCAGGTCAGCCCCGAACCGATGCGCCGGCCAAGCATAGAGGCCAGCACGGCCAGGGCCGCGGCGTTGGACAGCAGATGCCCGGCGTCGGCATGCAGGAAAAGGGCAGTGACGCACCGCCACCACTCCCCGCCGAGGATCAGCCGGGCGTCGGCCCTTCCGGCCATGTGCCAGGCCATGCTGCGGCCCAGCCCCTGGCTGTCGAGCCAGACCGTCACGACCACGAAGAGCCCCACCACCAGGAGCGATACCCAGGAATTGTCGGGCAGGGGCGCAGGCAGCACGCGCGGCCTGTTCTCGCCCTCGTAGGCCACGATCTCCTTCACTGCCAAGTGGGCCACGGCTGGCGCCACGAGGAGCCGCCCCCCTTCGGCGCGGTTCAGGAAGCGGCGGCTGGAGAGGACCAGGGACCAGGCCCGAAGCAGCGCCTTGTCCGGGTTGTCCCTGCCGGTGCACAGGGCCAGGGTGGGCAGGATGTCGATCACGGCGCGCCGAAGGACACCTGCCCGCGCACGAAGGCCCAGGCCAGGCCCAGGTACTCGTGCACGGCCATGTGGCACGTCTGGATGTTTGCGGGGTAGGGCAGGAAATATTCGGGTTCGCCCTTGTAACGCCAGTAGGCCGGGGCCGGAATGGGCGAGAGGCCCGCGTTCTCGAAGAGCTTGACCGCGCGCAGCATATGCGAGGCCGTGGTCACAAGGACGAAGGCATCGTCGCCGACCAGGCTCTTCACGCCGAGGGCCTCGTCATGGGTGTCCAGGGACTGGTCCGCGAGGACGATGCGCGCCGGATCGAAGCCCAGGCCCGCGGCCGCCGCGGCCATGACCTGGGCGCTGGTCTGTTCGTCGCGGTACTTTCCGCCCGAAAGAACGAGAATGGACCCGGGAAAACGGCGCGCCACGCGCAGCCCTTCGGTCAGGCGGTACAGGGCGTCCTCGTTCAGCATGGCCCCCGGCGGCAGGGAGCGGTCCGTCCAGTGCCCGGAACCCAGAACCACGATCCATTTGACGTCCTTGCCGGCCACCTGCGGGCTGGTCAGATCCAGGGCCGGATAGGCCCGCTCCAACGGGCGGATCAGGAAGCCGGAGACGGAATTGAGGCACAGGGCGTAGAGCAGGACGGAGCCGATGACGAAGGGGGCCAGGGCTTCCCGGGAGCGGCGCAGGAGGATGTAGGCCAGCCCCAGGGCGAACAGCAGCAGACAGACCGTGAGCGGCATGAAGGCGAGACCCAGGGCCTTCTTCAGCACGAAGCCCACGGGCACGCTCATCCGCCCTGGCCCATGCGCCGCTGCAGCAGGACCATGTCGGCCAGCACCAGCCGGACCATGGCGGCCAGCACCGGGACCACGCGCGGAATGGCGCAGATGTCGTGGCGGCCGCCGACGCGGATGGTCCGCTCGGCCCCGAAGCGGTCCACGGTGCGCTGCTCCAGGGCGATGGACGGGATAGGCTTGATGGCCGCGCGGACCACTATTTCCTGGCCGCTGGAGATGCCGGCCAGAATGCCCCCGGCGTTGTTGGAGGCGAAGCCCGAGGCGTGCATGGCGTCGTTGTTCTGGCTGCCGAGCATACGCGCGGCCGCGAAGCCCGCGCCGATCTCCACGCCCTTGACCGCGCCGACGCTCATCAGGGCCGCTGCCAGCCGCGCGTCGAGCTTGTCGAAGACCGGCTCACCCAGCCCGGCCGGCACGCCCGTGGCCCGGATCTCGACGATGCCGCCCAGGGTGTCGCCCTGGGCCGCGACCTCTCGCACCCGCTCTTCCCAGACCACGACGATCTCGCCGTCGGCAGCGAAAAACGGCCGTTCCCCGGCTCCGGCCAGATCGACGGAGCCCGCGGCGACCTCGCCGAGTTCGACGGTCCCGGCCATGACGCAGATGCCGAGCGTCTCCAGGAAGGCCCCGGCCACGGCCCCGCCGGCCACGCGGGACACGGTCTCGCGGCCCGAGGAGCGGCCGCCGCCGCGGTAGTCGCGCAGGCCGTACTTGGCCGTGTAGCTCATGTCGCCGTGCCCGGGCCGGAAGACGTCCTTGATCTCCCCGTAGTCGCGGGAGCGCTGGTCCGTGTTCTCGACCATGAAGCCGATGGACGTGCCTGTGGTCCGCCCTTCGAACACTCCAGACAGCAGCCGGATGCGGTCGGCCTCGACGCGCGCGGTGACGGCGATGCCGCCCTGCCCGGGCCTGCGCCTGTCGAGTTCGGCCTGGATGGCCGCCTCGTCGATGGCCACGCCCGCCGGGCAGCCGTCGATAACGCCGCCCAGGGCCGGTCCGTGTGATTCTCCGAAGGTCGTCAACCGGAACACGGTGCCGAAAGTGTTTCCCGCCATGTGGTCTCCAGGGGCCTGGCCCCGGCTAGTAGTCTTTGCCGCGCTTGCACCAGTCTGCGTAGATGGCCTCGAATCCTCCGTCGTCCAGGCTGCTCTGCCCGTACATCCCGGCGGCCCGACGCTGGCGCATGGCTTCGTAGAGGATGACTGCGGCGGCTACGGAGACGTTCAGGCTCTGCACCATGCCGAACATGGGGATGAAGATCTCGTCGGGCACGTGGGCCTTGACGTCGGGGTCCATACCGCGGTGCTCGTTGCCGAGGATGATCGCCGTGGGCCGGGTGAAATCGATGTCCATGATGGGCCGGGCCGAGGGGCTGAAGCCCGTGCCCACGATCTGCATGCCCCCGGCTCGAAGGCCTTCGACCATGGCCCCGGCGTCGCGATGCCTGGTCAGCTCGACCCATTTCTTGGCCGAGCCCGAGGAACTGTTGGCCAGAAAGGGGAACTTTTCCTTGGTGTAGTAGAGGTGCACGCCGAACACGCCGAAGGCGTCGCAGCTGCGCAGGATGGCGGACACGTTGTGCGGGTCGTGAATGTTGTTCAGGACCAGGGTCAGGTCGTGCTGGCGCTGTGCCAGCACGGACTTGAGGCGCGCCTTGCGGCCGTCGGTCAGGTATCTGTCGGGCATGTGTGCATGGTGGTTGAGGTTGAACCGGCAGGGCAGCTTTTACCCGGAACCGCCCCCGTTGGCAAAGCCGCGGTCAGCGGCGGAGGTGGAGCAGGTATTCCTGGTTCCCCTTGGGGCCCTTGATGCCGGCCGGGACCACGCCCAGGGGCACGAGCCCCAGCTCGTCGCGGGCGAAGTCCTGGACCTGGGCCACGGCCGCGAGCTGCATTTCCTCGGACCGGACCACGCCCTTGACGGCGTGCTCGGGACCCAGCTCGAACTGCGGCTTGACCAGGGCCAGGACCTGCCCGTCGGCCTTGAGGAACTGCAGGCACGGCGGCAGGATGAGACGCAGGGAGATGAACGAGCAGTCGGCCACGACCAGATCCGCCTGCTCGGGCAGCAGATCGGGCGCGGCATGGCGCAGGTTGACCCGCTCCATGTTGACCACGCGCTGGTCCTGCGTCAGCTTCCAGTGCAACTGCCCGTGCCCCACGTCCACGGCGTAGACCCGCGCGGCCCCGAACTGCAGCAGGCAGTCCGTGAACCCGCCCGTGGAAGCCCCGGCGTCCAGGGCGGTCATGCCCGTAACGTCCAGGCCGAAACGCTCCAGGGCCGTGAGCAGCTTGTAGCCGCCGCGGGACACGAAGCGCTCGGACTCCTTGAGTTCCAGAACCGCCGTGCGCGATATCTGCTGCCCCGGCTTGGCCACGAGGGTCCTGGACGCGCCCAGGACCAGCAGGACCTGCCCGGCCATGATCAGCCGCTTGGCCTTCTCGCGGCTCTCGGCCAGGCCCTGTTCGGCCAGGACCACATCGGCCCGTTCCATGGCTTTGGCCACGGACTACCCCTGCCCCTGGGACGCGTGCTCGTCGGCCCAGAAGATGAGCCCCAGGCTGTGGGCGTCACGCAGCAGATGGTGGTTGGGCAAGATGCGCACGGTGAAGCCGAACTTGCCCGTGGCCATGGGCATGGCCTTGCCGCGGTAGACGTACCAGCCGTCCACGGTGCGCTCCTCGGGGCTCATGGGGAAGGTCGAGCGGCTGGCGAATCCCCCCGTGTGGTCCAGGGGCCCGGTGTAGATCTCGACCCGGATGTCCTCGATGGCCAGCCCTTCGACCCGGACCTCGGCGCTGACGCCAAGGCTCTCGCCGACGAACATCTCCAGGGCGGTGTTGCACTGCACGTTGCGGATGTCGAGATTCCCCCAATGGGTCAGCAGGTTCATGCGCCACTCGGCCAGATCCATGGCCGGACGGTAGCCGTCGACGGCGAGCTTTCCGTAGCTGATGCTCGACGGCAGGTAGGCCCGCTTGGTGTACTCCTCGACCATGCGGTGCCCGTTGAAGACCGGCCCGAGGGATTTCAGGGCCTGCTTCATCTTCTGCACCCAACGCCGCGGGAAGGAGCCCTGGGCCCGGTCGTAGAAGAGCGGAATGACGTCGTTTTCGAGGATGTTGTAAAGAGTCTGACTCTCCACGAAGTCCTGATACTCCACGTCGTCGTATTCCTCGGCGTTTCCGATGGCCCACCCCAGGCTGTTGTCGGGCGCCCAGGCCTCGTCCCACCACCCGTCCAGGGTGCTCAGGTTCAGCACGCCGTTGGCCATGGCCTTCATGCCGCTGGTTCCGCAGGCCTCCAAGGGACGGCGCGGGTTGTTCAGCCATACGTCGCAGCCCTGGACCAGGTAGCGCGCGACCTGCATGTCATAGTCCTCGAGAAAGACCATGGACAGACGGCACTCGCTGGACTGGCAGAGGCTGACGAGGTCCTGGATGATCTTCTTGCCCTCGTTGTCGCGCGGGTGCGCCTTGCCCGCGAAGACGAACTGCACGGGCCGGGCCGGGTCAGCGACGAGGCGCTTGAGGCGCTCGGCGTCCTTGAGCAGCAGGTAGGCCCGCTTGTACGAGGCGAAACGACGGGCGAAGCCGATGGTCAGGGCCTCGGGATTGAGCACGTTGTCCGCGACCTCCAGCTCCCAGCTCCGGCCCCCACGGGACACGATCTGCTGCTGGAGCCGCCGGCGCACGAAGTCGACGAGCCGCTCACGCAGGCGCTCGTGGGTCCGCCACAGCTCGATGTCGGGGATGGACCCGAACTTCTCGCCCACGCGCTCGCAGTCCGGGTCCTCGCGCCAGGACTGACCCAGAAAGCGGTCGTAGAGCACGGACATCTCCGGAGCAACCCAGGTCGGGAAATGGATGCCGTTGGTCACGGAACCGATGGGCACGTCCTCCTCGGGGTACTGGGGCCAGACCCTGGACCACATGCGGCGCGAGACCTTGCCGTGCAGGCGGCTGACGCCGTTGTTGAAGCGCGACAGGCGCAAGGCCAGCACCGTCATGCAGAAATGCTCGGCGTCGTTGCGGGTGTCCTCGCGGCCCAGGGCCATGAAGACCTTCCAGGACAGGCCGAGGTCCGCGGCGTACTCCTGGAAGTACCCGGCCATGAGTTCGGGCGGAAAGCGGTCGTTGCCCGCGGGTACCGGCGTATGGGTGGTGAAGACGGAACTCTGGGCCACGACCTCCAGGGCCGCCTCGAAGGACAGGTTGCGGTCGGCCATGAGGGCGCGGATGCGTTCCAGGCCCGCGAAGGCCGAATGCCCCTCGTTCATGTGGATGACCCGCGGCGAAAGACCCAAGGCGCCCAGGGCCTTGATGCCGCCGATGCCCAGCAGGTATTCCTGCATGAGCCGCATCTCCAGGTCGCCGCCGTACAGCTGGGAGGTCAGCTCCCTGCGCTCCGGGGAATTCTCGGGGAGATTGGTGTCCATGAGATAAAGAGGCACCCGCCCCACATCCACGCGCCAGATGCGGAAAAAGAGGGGTTTGCCCTGCATGTAGATGCGGACCTTGAGGGGGTATCCGTCGGTGTCGAGAACCGGGGTGAGAGGCATCTGCTCGAAATCGTTCGGCTGATACCGCTCCTGTTGCCAGCCGTCGTGGGTCAGGTACTGCCGGAAGAAGCCGCGCTGGTAGCACAGGCCGATGCCCACCAGGGGAATGTTCAGATCGCTGGCCGACTTGAGATGGTCCCCGGCCAGGACGCCGAGGCCCCCGGAGTACACGGGCAGGCATTGGGCCAGGCCGTATTCGGCGCTGAAGTAGGCCACCACCGGGCCCTCTTCCTGGGCTTCGAGGCCCGTCATGGGCCCGCGCCGGGACACGTACTTCTCGAACCCCGCCACAATGGTTGACAGACGATCCAGAAAGAATTCATCCTCCCCCAGTTCCTCCAGCGTGCTCTGGGGCAGGTGGTTCAGAAACCAGACCGGGTTGTGCCCGCTCTTCTCCCACAAGTCCCTGTCAATCTGGGCGAAAAGCTCCTCGATCTCGTGCTGCCAGGAGAAATAGAGATTGGCGGCCAGCCGCTTGAGGGGCTGGAGCTTCTCCGGAAGCTTGGGTACGACCGTATACACATGCAATGGTTGCATAAATCCCCCGTCTTGGAAAATGTGACGCGATCCTGCATGCGTCTGGCTTGACAGCTAGCATGTCGAGGAGAAGAAATGAATCCCTGTCCCGGAAATGTCACGGTTGAAGTCAAAGTCCGTTTCCTGTCGGAAACCTGCCCGCCGGAGAAGTTCGCCTACGCCACCGATGGCTCGGCGGGCATCGATCTGCGGGCCTGCATGGAGGAAGCCGAGGTCAGTATCCCCCCTGGGGGACGGCACCGATTCCCCACCGGCGTCGCGGTGGAATGCACGATGCCGGGAGTGGCCGGCTTTGTCTATTCCCGCAGCGGGCTGGGCACCAAGGACGGGCTCGTGGTCAGCCAGGGCGTGGGCGTCATCGACCCCGACTATCGCGGCGAGATTCTGGTCAGTCTGCTGAACACCTCGGACCAGACCCGCACCGTGACCCGCGGCCAGCGCATCGCACAGCTCGTGTTCCAGCCCATCGTCCGGGCCCGCATCGTTGCCGAACAGTCCCTCACGGACACCTCCCGCGGAGCCGGAGGCTTCGGGCACACAGGTTCCCTCTGACATCATCACCAGGAGTACGACATGAATTCCGAAGAAATACAGAAATGCGACGCGGCGGCCCTCTGCCGGACCTATGCACGCTACCCCCTGGCCGTCAACCGTGGACAGGGCACCAGGCTCTTCTCCCCTGAAGGCAAGGTCTACACCGACCTGCTGGCCGGCATAGCCGTCTGCAACCTGGGCCACTCCCACCCCGAACTGGTGGAGGTCATCTGCGCGCAGGCCAAGAAGCTCATCCACGTCTCCAACCTCTTCTACCAGGAGGAACAGGTCGAACTGGCCAAGAAGCTTCTCGGGACCTGCCACCTCGAGCGCGTCTTCTTCTGCAACTCCGGGGCCGAGGCCAACGAGGGTGCCATCAAGCTGGCCCGGCGCTACATGCGCGAGGGGCGGGGCCAGGAGCGCTACGAGATCATCACCGTGACTGGCTCCTTCCACGGCCGGACCCTGGCCACCCTCACGGCCACGGGCCAGGACAAGATCAAGACCGGCTTCGGCCCCCTGCCCGAAGGGTTCGTGACCGTACCCTTCGGCGACCTCGACGCCATGAAAGCCGCCATGAACGACCGCACGGCCGCCGTGCTCATCGAGATGATCCAGGGCGAAGGCGGGGTCAAGCCGCTGCCCGAGGCCTATGCCCGGGGGCTGGCCGCCCTGTGCGCCGAACGCGGCGTGCTGCTCGTGATCGACGAGATCCAGACCGGCGTGGGCCGCACCGGAAAATTCTGGGCCCATCAGCATCTGGGTTTGCGGCCCGACATCGTCACCGTGGCCAAGGGCCTGGCCGGCGGCCTGCCCATGGGCGCGGTCATGTGCACCGAGGAGGTCTCCAAGGGCTTCCCCCCCGGCAGCCACGGCACGACCTTCGGCGGCAACGCGCTCATTTCGGCCGTGGCGAAGAGGGTCATCGAGATCATCGAACGCGACGACCTCTGCGGCCGTGCGGCGCGCCTGGGCGAGCACCTGCGCGGCAGGCTGGCGGCCCTCAGGGAGAAGTTCCCGGAGCGCATTGCCGACGTGCGCGTGCACGGACTGATGGTCGGCATCGAACTGACCTCGCCCGGCGCGGACGTCTGGAAGGCGCTGCTGGAAAAGGGCTTCGTCCTCAACCTGACCCAGGATACCGTCCTGCGCCTGCTCCCGCCGCTGGTCATCACCGAGGAAGAGCTGGACGCCTTTGCCGCAGCCTTGGAAGCTGTCCTGGCCACGGCCTGATTTCCAAAATTGTCACCGATTCGGCCAAGGAGTTCCGGCTCCTTGGCCTTTGCTTTACGCCCCGCCCGCAAAACATTCCACAACACCCCGACATATCAGGACCCCGCATTCCCGCAGTTTGCCCAATCCGCAGGCTGAACGCCATCCCGAACGGCTTTCCACCGCGCTGATTTGACAAAAAAGCCATGGCCCAATAGGGTTTCTTGCTTCCATCGTTGCCCCTGGGCATCGCCAAACCGCATCAACCCCGATCACGACAGGACCCATGCATGCCCATGATCGAATTCCGCAATGTCAACAAATGGTTCGGTGACTTTCACGTCCTGAAGAACATCAACGAGACCGTGGAGAAGGGAGAAGTGCTGGTCATCTGCGGACCCAGCGGCTCCGGCAAGTCCACTCTCGTGCGCTGCGTGAACCGCCTCGAGGACGTGGACAACGGCGAGATCGTCATCAACGGCAAAGACATCACGGACAAGTCCCAGGACCTGAACGCCCTGCGCGCCGAGATCGGCATCGTCTTCCAGCAGTTCAATCTCTACCCGCATCTGACGGTGCTCAAGAACATCACCCTGGCCCCCATGAAGGTCAAGAAAGTCACCCAGGACGAAGCCGAGAAGACGGCCCTGCGCCTGCTTGACCGGGTGGGCATCGGCAACCAGGCCCACAAGTACCCCGTCGAACTGTCGGGTGGCCAGCAGCAGCGCGTGGCCATCGCCCGGGCCCTGGCCATGCAGCCCCAGATCATGCTCTTCGACGAACCCACCTCCGCCCTGGACCCGGAAATGATCAACGAGGTCCTGAACGTCATGAAGAATCTGGCCCGCGACGGCATGACCATGCTCTGCGTGACCCACGAAATGGGGTTCGCCCGCGAGGTGGCCGACCGGGTCATCTTCATGGACCACGGCGAAATCCTTGAACGCGGCACCCCGGAACATTTCTTCACCAATCCGGAGCATGAGCGGACCAAGGCGTTCCTGAGAGAAATTCTCTAGACCCATAAACCCTGCAACGTGAGGAAAGTGTCATGACGAAAATGTGGAAAGTGGCATTGTTGATGGTTGTCGCCTCGTTCTTCCTGGGCCTGCCCGGCGCCTTTGCCGGCAAACTGGACGAAATCAAGGCGCGCGGCGCGCTGATCGCCGGTGTCAAGGACTCCCAGCCGCCCTTCGGCTACGTTGACGAAAACACCAAGCAGCTCGTCGGCTTCGAACCCGACCTCTGCGCCGCCATGGCCGCCAAGCTCGGCGTCAAGCT
The DNA here is from genome assembly GCF_054657795.1 of Desulfomicrobium salsuginis. Lineage (NCBI taxonomy): Bacteria > Pseudomonadati > Thermodesulfobacteriota > Desulfovibrionia > Desulfovibrionales > Desulfomicrobiaceae > Desulfomicrobium > Desulfomicrobium salsuginis. Next base: position 985,461 of record NZ_BAAHYA010000001.1, read on the forward strand.
CGAACTGAAACCCGTGACCTCCTCCACCCGCATCCCCATGCTGGAGCAGGGCGCCATCGACCTCATCGCCGCCACCGTAACCCACAAGATCGATCGCGAAGAGAAGATCGACTTCTCCATCACGTATTTCCCGGCCGCCCAGAAGCTCCTGGTCAAGAAGGACTCGGGCATCAAGTCCGTGGCCGATCTGGCAGGCAAGAAGGTCGGCTCGGCCAAGGGTTCCACCTCCGAGCAGAACGTCAAGAAGGCCCAGCCCGCCTGTGAAGTCGTGTCCTTCGAGACCTACCCCGAGGCCTTCCTGGCCATGAAGCAGGGCAAGGTCGTGGCCGTGACCACCGACGCCCCCATTCTGCTGGGCATCCGCAACTCCGACGACAACCCGGAGAATTTCGCCATCGTCGGCGAGGACATCGCCGCCGAGCCCTACGGCATCGGCCTGCCCGAGAACGACTCCGACTTCCGCGACTTCGTCAACATCACCCTCATGGAGATGTGGAAGTCCGGCGAATACCAGAAGATCTACGACAAGTGGTTCGGCCCGGAGACCAAGTTCTCCATCCCGCTGGACGGCTGGGCCATGGAAATCTGGCCGTAGACCGCAAACACTGACGAAAAGGGCGGCCGTTTCCGCAGGATCGGCCGCCTTTCCATGATCACCCCCCAGAACCGCACAGGCGCGCATGAAGTACACGTTCAACTGGCCACTCATCTTTTCCGGCGAATACTCGCAATGGTTCATCGACGGGCTGTCCGTGACCCTGCAGCTCTCAGGACTGTCCATCGTTCTGGCCCTCGTCCTGGGCACGCTCCTGACCGTGATGCGCCTCTCCAAGATCAAGCCGCTGGTCTGGTTCTCGGTGGGTTACATCGAATTTTTCCGCAACACGCCCCTGGTGGTCCAGATTTTCTTCTGGTACTTCGGCTCGGACCCCTTGCTGCCCGGCTTCTTCAAGGAGTGGCTCTACCGGCAGAACATCGAGTTCGCCACCGGCGTCATCGCCCTGTCCACCTACACCGCGGCCTTCATCGCCGAGGAACTGCGCTCGGGCATCCTGTCCATTCCCAAGACCCAGCTGGAGGCATCGCGCGCCACGGGCCTGAGCTTCATGCAGGCCATGGGCTACGTCATCCTGCCTCAGGCCTTCCGGATCATCATTCCGCCGCTCATCAGCCAGTTTTTGAACCTGATCAAGAACTCCTCCCTGGCCATGACCATCGGGGTCATGGAGCTGACCTACATGGCGCGCCAGGTCGAGGCCCACACCTTCCACGGCTTCGAAGCCTTCACCGTCTCGACCCTCATGTACCTGTCCCTGTCCCTTCTGGTCTCCCTGGCTATCAACCAGTACAACAAACGCTGCCTGCACGTGCGCAGCCGATAGGAGGGGAGCATGGACGCATTCGTGACCTGGTTCGTCGGCCTCTTCTCCAACTGGGGCGTGGTCTGGAAAAATTTCGACTACCTGCTCCTAGGCGCCTACCCGCAGGGCCCCCTGGGCGGGCTGGCCATGAGCATAATCATGGCCGTCATCGGCATCTTCGGCGCCTTCTGGATCGGACTGGCCGTGGGCCTCATGCGCCTCTCCAAGCGGCCCTGGCTGTCCTGGCCGGCTCTGGTCTACATTGAGATCATCCGCGGCACGCCGCTGCTCATGGTCATCTTCTGGTTCTATTTCTTCGCGCCCATCCTCATGGGACGCTCCGTGCCCGAGACCGAAAGCGCCATCGCGGCCTTCATCGTCTTCACCAGCGCCTATGTGGCCGAGATCGTCCGCGCCGGGGTCCTGGCCATTCCCAAGGGCCAGACCGAGGCCGCCCGCGGCTCGGGCCTGTCGCACACCCAGACCATGGTCCACGTCATCCTGCCCCAGGCTCTGCGGAACATGATCCCGTCCTTCGTCAACCAGTTCGTGTCCCTGACCAAGGACACGTCCCTGGCCATGATCATCAACGTCAACGAGCTGACCCTCTCGGCGCGCCACATCTACACCCGGACCATGAAGGCGCCCATGGAGATCTTCCTGGCCATCGCGCTCCTTTACTTCGTCATCTGCTGGGTGCTGACCGCCTTCAGCCGCAAACTCGAGCGGAGCATGTCCCGCTATCAGGCCAGAACAAATGGAAAATAAGCTCACTCGCCTCGACATCTCCTACACCCCGGCGCGGGACGACCTCGTCACCGCCCTGCTGTACATGCACACGCCCTGGGGCTGGCAGGACGAAGGCCTGAAGGACGGCCTGCGCCGCCTGACCGTGCACTTCGACCGGCCGGAGCAGTCGGCCGAGACCGAAGCGGCGCTGCTTGACGCCTGCCCGGACGTCACCCTGGAAACTTCGTCCGTGGACAACGCCGACTGGAACAGCGCCTGGAAGAAGTATTTCACGCCCATCCCCGTCGGCACGCGCTTCGTGGTCGTGCCGTCCTGGCTCAAGGACGAGCCGCAGAGCGCGCAGCCCATCGTCATCGAGCCCAAGATGGCCTTCGGCACCGGGCACCACCAGACCACGGCCCTGTGTCTGGGCGCCCTGGACACCCTGACGTCCGCGGGTATCATCGTCGCCGGGCAAACCTTTCTCGACCTGGGCACGGGCTCGGGCATCCTCGGCATCGCCGCCGCGAAGCTCGGCCTCGCGGGCCTGGGCCTGGACATCGACCCGGTGGCCGTGGACAATGCCCGGGAAAACGCGGCCCTGAACGGCGTCGAGGACCGGCTCGAACTCGGCGTCGGAAGCATCGATTCCATCGCCGCCGACCGCCGCTTCGACTGCATCCTGGCCAACATCCTGGCCAACCCGCTCATCGACATGGCCGAGGACATCCGCGGCCGCCTGGCCGCACCGGGCGTGCTCGTCCTCTCGGGCATCCTGCGCGAGCAGGCCGACCGCGTGGCCGAGGCCTACATGGGCCAGGGGCTGCCGGCCCCCGAAATTTCGTTCTCGGGCGAATGGGCCCTGCTCGTCTTCCGGACATGAAGCGCCGGGGCCTGCTGCTGGCCTACTACGACGCCATGGCCGCAGCCCTCGGTCCCAGCCGCTGGTGGCCGGGCGACACCCCCTTCGAGATCGCCCTGGGCGCCATCCTGACCCAAAACACGGCCTGGTCCAACGTGGAGAAGGCCATCGCCAACCTCCGCGCAGCCGGCCTCCTGAGCGCCCGAGAGCTGCGCGACCTGCCCGTGACGGAACTCGAAGAGCTGATCAGGCCGGCCGGGTTCTTCCGCATCAAGGCCGCCAGACTGCACAACTTTCTGAATTTCCTCGAGGACGCCTGCGACCTGGACCTGCCGCGCCTGCGCAATGCCGACACCGGGACTCTGCGCGATTCACTGCTGCGGGTCTCGGGCATCGGTCCCGAAACGGCCGACTCCATCCTGCTCTACGCCCTGGGGCACCCCACCTTCGTGGTCGACGCCTACACCCGCCGCATTTTTCACCGCCACATGCTCGTTCCCGAGGATGTCGGCTACGAGGAACTGCGCGACATCTTCATGGACGCGCTGCCCCAGGACGCGACCCTCTTCAACGAGTACCACGCCCTCATCGTGCGCACGGGCAAGGCCTGGTGCGCCAAGAAGGAGGGAAAATGCCGAACCTGCCCGCTGTCCCCCTTTCTGGACCTGCAAGGCCCTTGACCTTGGGTGGAAAAAGCATCATCGCAAACCGATGAAACGGCCGTTTTCCCGCCCTGTGCTGCGCGCTTGCGCCATCGCGATCCTGGTTCTGTGCGCGCTCTTCGCGCTCGCGGCGCCCGCACCCGCCTCCCTTGAGGAGGAAGTGTCGGCCAAGAGCAAACAGCTCGCGGAACGCAAGAAGGACATTGAAACCCTGACGGCCAAGGAACGCAGCCTGCACAAGGACCTGGCCAAGCTCGAAGACTCTTTCAAGGATGCGGCCGCGAACCTGGAGAAACTCCAGAAGGAGCTCGCCGATCTCAAGAAGGAGCAGGCCGAAGGGGCAAAACGCCTGGCGGCACTGCTGTCCGAGCGGGAGAAGACGTCGCGGCGGCTTGCCGAAATGATGCAGACCCTCTGGCCCATCTACCTGACGGCTCGCGAAGAAGGCTTTGCGTCCCCCGACGAGTGGGCCGAATCCAACCGTCGCGGCGAATGGCTGACGGCCCTGTATCGTCAGGCCCAGACGCTGCGGGAGGAGATCGAGCGGCAGAGCCAGACCGTCGCCGACGAGCAGTCCGCCCTCGATCAGAGTGCGTCCGGCGTCGCGGCGCAGGTCGAGAAGATCAAGGCCTCCAGGGCCGAGCTTGAGAAGCGCAAATCGCGCTTCGAGACCCAGTTGGCAGAGGTGCGTACGCAGAAGCAGCAGAGCGAGAAGGAAATCCAGGGCCTCATGGGCTCCATCGCCAACCTTCGCCACCAGATCAGCCTGCAGTCCGAAAAGAAGATCTCCAAGCTCCAGGGCAAGCTGGACTGGCCGGCCAAAGGCAAGCGCGTGGTGTCCTTCAACCCCGACGGCAACCCGGCCAGCAACGGCATCGGCCTTGCGCTGTCGCCGGGGACGCCCGTGCGAAGCGTGTCCTGGGGCAAGGTCGTGCACAACGACCAGCTGCGCGGCTTCGGCCAGGTGGTCATCGTCTTCCACGGCGAGGACTACTACTCCCTCTACGCATTCCTGTCGGACGCCCCGCTGCCGGTCGGCCGGGAGGTGGAGAAGGGGCAGCAGATCGGGGTGTGCGGCTTCTACCCGGCGGCCAAGGGCGACGGCCTGTATTTCGAATTGCGTTTTAAACAGAAAGTCATTAATCCGTTGAAATGGTTACAATCGGGGTAAGTCCGCCCGGCGCCCCTGCGCGCCGGTTCGCACGACACCCGTTGACGCCCCGTGAACAGAACATTTTCCCGTCAATCCCTCAGGGAGGACATCATGCGCCTTAGCCATCTTCTTGGCACGATTGTTCTTCTGGCCGCCCTCTGCGGCACCGTCTCATCCAGCCAGGCCCGCGACACGGACCACTACCAGGCCCTGAAGCAGTTCAGTCAGGTTCTCGACCTGATCGAGAAGAACTACGTCCAGGAAGTCAACCGCACGGACCTCATCCACGGCGCCATAGAAGGCATGCTCAACTCCATCGACCCCCATTCCGCCTTCATCGACCTCGACAAGTTCAAGATGATGCAGGAGGAGTTCCAGGGCGAGTTCGGAGGCATCGGCATCCAGATCGGCGTGCGCGACAAGCGCCTGACCGTCATCGCGCCCATCGAGGACACCCCCGCCGACAAGGCCGGCCTGCGGGCCGGGGACATCATCCTCGAAATCGACGGCATCTCGGCCCTGGACATCTCCTTGGAAGAGGCCGTGTCCAAGATCCGTGGCCCAAAGGGCAAGGCCGTTGAACTGACCATCCTGCACAAGGACTCACAGGCCCCCGAAAAAGTCAGCATCGTGCGCGGGACCATCCCGCTCATCAGCGTCAAGACCAGGGAACTGGAACCCGGCTACCTGCATGTCCGCCTGACGGACTTCAAGGCCAACACCACCGAGGACCTGCACCGCAAGCTGGCCGAATACACAGCCAACCGGGAACTGAAGGGCATCGTCCTGGACCTGCGCAACAACCCCGGCGGGCTCCTGAACCAGGCCATCTCCGTGACCGACACCTTCCTGCGCGACGGCCTCATCGTCTACACCCAGGGGCGCGACCCCAAGAGCCGCAAGGATGAAACGGCCTCGAAGCAGTCCACGGACGTGAACTGCCCCGTGGTGGTGCTGATCAATTCCGGCTCGGCCTCGGCCTCGGAGATCGTGGCCGGCGCCCTGCAGGACCGCAAGCGGGCCATCCTGATCGGCGAGAAGACCTTCGGCAAGGGTTCGGTGCAGACCATCATGCCCCTGTCCGACGGTTCGGCGGTCAAGCTGACCATCGCCCTCTACTACACCCCAAACGGCCGTTCCATTCAGGCCGAAGGCATCGACCCCGATCTGGAACTGCCCTTTGTGGCTGCGACCGAGAACGCCGAGGACGGCGTCGATTTCAGGGAGTCCAGCCTGGCCAAGCATCTGGACAACCCCAACGGCGACAATCAGGCGGGGAAAGTGGCGACCGACGCGCAAGACGCCTTGGCCAAGGACAACCAGCTGCGTGTGGGCCTGAGCATGGTCAAATCCCTGCCTCGGTTCATGCAGCTCACCAACTGATCTCACCAATCGTCATGACGTGACATCGGGGCGGCCAATGCCGCCCCGATGCTTTTCCGAAGACCTATGCCTCCCAAAAAAAGAAAAGGGAAAAAGGCTCCGGCCAGCCTCCCGAAATTCTCCCTGTTCAGGGCCATCCTCTGGCCAAGCGTCATCCTTGTAACCGGCCTGAGCCTTTTTCTTGCGCTGCGCCTCCCCCTGCGCCCCCCCGAGCCCGTGGACGCCAAGCCGCAGACTCCGCCCGTGGAGCGGTCCGCCCCTGTCCAGGCTCCGGCCCGGCCGACGGTTCCGGGCACGACTCGCGAACCTGCGCCGTCCCAGGAACGCACCGAACCCGGGAATCCTGAACAGGCCCCCGCACAGCCATACGAAGCCCAGGCAGACGATTTCGAGGCCAGGGTCCGCAACGTCGACTTGGCCATCCTGCTGGCGCTGGAATCGGCGGGCGGCCGGGACATGGTCATGCGCCACAAGGCCGTGGAAGAACGCGAGCACAACGGACAGGAGTTCTTCTACCAGAACCTGACCGTTTCGCTGGGGCACGACGTCTTCGACTTCCTGGCCCGGCTCAAGCAGAACATCTCGCAGCTGGAGCCCGAGGCCTCGCTGGCCACGGTCGACGGCAACCCCCGGGACCTCGAGATATCCATCCTCGGCGAGCCGACGCACCACCTCTTCCTGCCCCTCACGCTTCCGCCCGAAACGCCGGAAACGAGCGAACCCGTAGCCGCCGCGCCGAAGCTGGTCATCGTCATCGACGACCTCGGCGAAAGCATGGCCACGGCCAAGCGCCTGTCAGAGCTGCCCTTCAGGGTCACCTTCTCGGTCCTGCCCCACAACACCAAGGCCAGGCAGGTGGCCGGCCTGGCCAGGCAAAAGGGGCTCGAACTCCTTCTGCACCTGCCCTGCGAACCCGACGGCTTCCCCAAGACCGCCAACTCCGGCCCCGGCACCCTGCGCACGAACATGTCGGAGGCGACGCTGGAACGGACCTTGGCCGACAACCTGGCCCGACTGCCGGAAGTCGACGGGGTCAACAACCACATGGGCTCGAAACTGACCAGCGACGCAAAAGCCATGACCGTGGTCCTGGCGCACCTCAAAGGACGCGGGAAATTCTTTCTGGACAGCCTGACCACCCCGCAAAGCTGCGTGCGCGAGGTGAGCAGGAAACTCGGCATGCGATATTACAGGCGCCACATCTTCCTCGACAATTCAGCGACGGAACATGCCATTCTCCTGCAACTGCGCAAGGCCGAGTCCCTGGCCAAGCGCACCGGAGTGGCCGTGGCCATAGGGCACCCTTATCCGGCCACCCTGTCCGCACTGGAAACATGGGCACGAACCCGCGACATGAACGTAACCATCTGCTCCATCAAAGACATTTGACAAAGAAAGGCTTTTTCTCCAATGGAAGAAAGATATTCATAAAGTCATATCGACGTACCGCAGGAGTGACGCCATGGAATCGCAGACCGCTTCTTCGTGCATTCAAGTCCTTCTTGAAATAGCGCGCGGGACTTCGCATCGGGCCAGCATCCAGAAAACATTGAGCGACATCTGCGGCAGCGTGGAACGCTACTTTGCCCCCAGACATCTCGCAGCCTTGCTGGTTGAGCCTGAAACCGGCGACCTGACCTTCACCTACGTGGCCGGCGACAAGGCCGAACTCCTTGGCGGCAAGAAGCTCCGCAAGGGCAAGGGCGTCGCCGGGTGGGTCGCCAGCGGCGGAGAGGCGCTCCTCGTCGAGGACGCAGACAGCGACCCCCGGTTCCCCGCCCTGTTCCTGACAGCCAAAACCAAGGGCTGCAAAAGTCTCGTGGCCGTCCCCCTCAAGAGCGGCGACGCTGTCTACGGCGTCCTGGAAATGATCGACACGCGCAGCGGCGGATCCTTCACCGCCAAGCATCTGCAGGATTTCTCGGCTATGGCCGAAATCATCACCCTGGTGCTGGAGAAGGCCTACTACTTCCAGGCCATGAAGCGCATGGCCGAGACGGACCTGCTGACGGGCCTGGCCAACAAGCGGACCTTCGACCGCCACATGGAACGCGAGATCGAGGTCTGCAAACGCTACGGCATCCCCTCCAGCGTCGTGCTGCTGAAAATCGAAAACCTGCGCAAGCTCAACGAGGACCATGGCACGATATCCATCGACCGGGTCCTGCAGCTGGTGGCCACGGTCCTCAAGGAAGAGATCCGCAAGGTCGACGTTCCCTGCCGCATCAAGGCCGACACCTTCGCCGTGATCATGCCCAATACGCTCAAGGTGCCGGCCATAGATGTCGGCAACCGCCTGAGCGCCAAGATTTCCCAGCAGTCCGCCGCGCGCCAGATGCCCAACTTTTCCCTGGCCCTTGAAACCCTCTCGGCCGTGCAGGACGACGTGGTGCCGGTGCTCGGCATCTGTGAAGCCTGTCGTAACGAGCCGCAGGGCTTCCGCAAGTTTCGCGACGTCGGCTCCAACCTCTTCCAGATGTTCAGCGAGGAGAAACAGGCCACGGAGCGCCGCCAGTACTACCGCAAGGACGTCCAGCTCGCCGGGAGCTTCGCCAACACCGAAACCGGCGAAACCGGGGACTTTCTCGTGGACAACGTGTCCCTCAACGGCCTGGGCTTCACGACGCTCCTTGGCCACCGCCTGAACAAGAACGAACTCCTCAATGTCACCTTCCGCCTCGACGACTCGCGGCGTTCGGAAATAAACCGCGTGGTACGGGTCCGCTACATGAACGACCGCTATGTCGGATGCCAGTTCACGGACCAGAGAAGCTACGACACAGACCTGGGATTCTACCTCATGCGCTGACATTCGCCTTCTCGGGAGCAAGCAGGCGGCCGGTCATCTCCATGTCCGGCCGTTTTCTTTGTGGCGACTCCTTGACAGGGCAGGGGCAATTATTAAAGATTTTCCTATTCATTAAATAGGAGGCATCTATGTTTATTCTCCAACCGGCGGCCAAAGAGCAGCTGGACCAGCATTTCAACGGCAAGGACAAGGAACCCATCCGCATATACCTGGCGTCCGGATGCGGCGGCCCCAGGCTGGGCCTGGCCCTGGACGAACACAAGACCGGCGATCAGGTCTTCGAGATCGACGGATACTCATTTTTGATGGAGGAGGCGCTGTTCGAGCAGGCCAAACCCGTGACGGTCCTCTTCGACCAGAACACGGGCTTTTCGGTCGAGTCGAGCATGGTCTTTCCCGAAGGCGGGGGCTGCTCGTCGTGCGGTTGCGGCGGAAGCTGCAGTTAGGCCGCACCGGATTCGAACTCGGGAAGGGCTGCTTCGGCAGCCCTTTCCGCTTTCAAGGCCGAGGCATTTCCGCTAGGTCGGACGCATGCGCATCACTTCACGCATCCATATCGAGGACGAGGACATCCGCTTCGAGTGCATCCGCGCCGGCGGCCCCGGCGGCCAGAACGTGAACAAGGTGGCCACGGCCGTGCGCCTGCGGGTGCGGCTGGACGCCATCACCGGGCTGGACGAGGACGGCCTGGCGCGTCTGGCCGCTCTGGCCGGCAGACGCCTGACGGCCGACGGCGAACTGGTTTTGCGGGCCGAGTCCCACCGAACGCAGGAGGCCAACCGCAAGGCCGCCCTGGAGCGGCTGGCCCTGCTGGTGGCCCAGGCCGCCGTCCGTCCCAAAGCACGCAAGGCCACCAAGCCTTCGCGCGCGTCGAAAGAACGCCGTCTGGCATCCAAGGCCAAACATTCCCGCCTCAAGGCCCTGCGCAAAGGCGCCGAAAACTAGCCCTCCTCGCCCACATCGCCGCCTTGTCGGCACCGCAGGTTCTCGGCGCCGAGCCTGGCCTGGACATAGAGCCCCAGGGCCCGCACGGCGCGGTCCGCATCCCTGAACACGGACATGCCATGTTCGCGCAGCATGGCCGCAAAGGGGTTATACATTTCTCCCCCGTCGACCACCGCCACCAGGGGCTTGGGGCTTTGCCTGGCGATGTCGCCGATGCGTTCGGCGATGTTCTGGCTCAGGTCCATGGCCAGGGACGACATGGACGGCGTCAGCGGGATCATGCCGATGACGGCCAGATCCACCCCCGCATCCGCGGCCAGGGCCTCCACCACCTCCACGAACAGGGCGTCCGTGGCGGCCGGGTTGATGTCCAGCGGGTTCTTGACCTCCACCAGCCGGTCCAGGCCGCAGGCGGCCAGGGCTTTCCCCAGGCGATCCCGCGTTGCCGGCGCGAAGGTGGCCATGCGCAGCTCGAAGTCGTCGGCGCTGATGTTGTCGGCCATGCCCACGGCCTCGTACCCGGCCGTGGATACGGCCCCCATGCGATTGCCGCCGATGGCCTTGCCGTGCAGCCCCTTGGCCAGCATGCACAGCTCCGTGAACTGGTTGAAGGACCTGGCCACCATGGCCCCGGCCTGGGTCAGGCAGGCCTCGCAGACCGTGTAGTCCCCGGCCAGGGAAGCCGTGTGGCTGGAGGTCGCGGTCTTGCCTTCTGGCGTGCGGCCGGCCTTGTAGAAGACGACCTCCTTGCCGGCCAGGACCGCCTGGCGCACGGCGCGGGTGAAGTCCACGCCGTCGAGGTCGTTGAAGCCCTCGCAGTAGACGCCGACGACGTCCATGTCCGGATGCCCCTTGAAATAGGCCATGAGGTCGCCCAGGGTCAGGTCGTTCTGGTTGCCGATGGAGATGAGGTAGGCCGGGTCGAGCTCCGGCGTGCGGCTCATGCGCGTGGCCATGAAGGCCCCGGACTGGCTGATGAAGGCCGAGTTGCGGCGATGTTGCCCACGGGCCTTGGGCAGCTTCTCCTCGGGGATGAACCAGGTGTCGTAGCGCCCCGGGTGGGAGATGACGCCCATGGAGTTGCCGCCGAGGAAGACCGGACCGTCGCCGCTGCGGTGCCCCTCGTCGATGCGCTCCATGATGCGCCGGGCCAGGTCCCGACTGTCCGGGGTCTCGCCCAAACCGCCGGGGATGAGCAGGACGGACCCGGCCTTGCCCGTCTCCAGGACCTCCTCGATGAGTTCCGGAACGCTCCCGGCGGCCACGGCCACTACGAAGAGGTCCACGGGCGCCGGCAGCGCGGCCAGGCTCGGCACGCAGGCCACTCCGTCCACCTCGGCGGCCGAAGGGTGGATCACGGTGACGCTTCCGGCCGGAAAGCCCTGGGCCAGGACGTTCTGCAGGATGACCCGACCGAAGTTGCGCCGCGAGGTCGACACGCCGATGATCCCGATGCGCTGCGGGTGCAGCAGCGCATCGATGCGCTCCACGGGCCGCGGTGCCTTGAAGGAAGACGACCGCTCGGAAAAGCGGCACATGCCATCCAGGGGCACCATCATGAAATCCTGGAAGGCGAAGGGGTTGATTTCCAGTTCCTCGATGACGAAGGGCGCGTCCGCGCTGGTGGGCGAGAAGTGGTTCCCGACCTTGATGAAGGCCGAAAAGCATTCGATGAGCTGCTCGTCGGCCACCACGCGCTTCTGGCCGCGCGTCTTGCCCGTCAGGACCTTGTAGGACACGGTGCGCCGGAAAAGCTCGAAGAAGGATTCGCCGTCGTTGAGTTCCGTGGAGGCGGAAATGATGCTGCGGTTCTTGCGGAAATTTTCGGCCAGCAGTTCCGTATTGGTCCCTCCCACGCCGGCCGTGAGGACCATGCCGAACTCCCGCGTGGCGCGCAGACCGACGATGAGTTCGTTGCCGAAGCTGCACGACTCCTGGGGCAGGAACTGAACCATCAGCACGCCGCGAATGTCCTGGGAAACGGCCGCGACAAGGGCGTCGCCGGTCAGACCGGAGTATCGCTGCGGGGCATGTCCCGGCCGGCGCTCGATGCGGTCGGCGTAACTCTCCGCCACCTCGTACATCATCCGTCGCCAGGTTGAACGGATTCTGTCCGGCTGCTTGGGCACGACCCGCACGCCGCCCACGTCGCTCTTGTGCACGATGTAGGGCGAGACGATCTTGAGCACGACCCTGTCCCCGGGCAGGGACAGGAGCTCCTCGTCCGCAGGGCGCGTCCCCGCCCGCAGGAGGACAGTGCGCGGCGGGGTTTCGGAGCCCAGGTTGCGCAGCAGGTCGTAGACCTCGTGTTCGAACAGGAAGCGCCTGTTTTCGGCGGCGGCGCCCTGAAACAGCCTGGTCATGGCCGGAAAGTCGATATGCGTCGCGACCCGTGAAACTGGCATGTAGCCTCCTGGCGCTGGGCGGTTTTTTCCGTTCCCGGGACGTCCCGGTCGTCGCCGACATGTACAGGGGGCGACCGCGGGAAGCAAACAGGGACATGGCCCGGGCATGCGTTCATGTATGGACATTTCCCCGAAACGATGCAAGCTCAGGCGCATGAACGCGAACCTGAGGCGCTTCGCCTTCTCCATCCCCTGGAACCTGGCACTGCTGACCGTCGGCAGCTTCTTCTTCGCCCTGGGCATCAAATCCCTGGCCGTGCCCCACGGCGTCCTGACCGGAGGCGTCTCGGGCATCGCGTTGCTCATCTTCTACTTCACCAAGACCCTGACCCCGGGCGTCTGGCTGCTCATCCTCAACATCCCCATCGCCGTGCTCGGCTGGATCATGGTCAGCCGTCGCTTCGTGCTCTACACGGCCTACGGCATGCTGGCCATCACGGCCTGGATGGAACTCATCACCTTCACCCTGCCCGTCCACGACCGGCTCCTGGCGGTCATCGCCGCCGGCATCCTGGCCGGCACGGGCGTCGGCATCAGCCTGCGTTCCTTCGGTTCATCCGGGGGGCTGGACATCATCGGGATCATCCTGCACCAGCGCTTCGGCTTCCGCATCGGGCAGATCAGCTTCCTCTTCAACGCCGCCCTCTTCACGGCCAGCTTCGCCCTCATGGACCCGGACCTGGTCCTGTATTCCCTGATCCTCGTCTTCGTCACCGGGCAGGTCACGGACTACGTCCTGAGCATGTTCAACCAGCGCAAGCTCGTCTTCATCGTCTCCGAGCACGCCCGGAGCATCGCCGACGCCATCATGAAGGAAGCCCAGAGGGGAGTCACGCTGCTGGAGGGACGAGGCGGCTACACGGGCCTGCCGAAGCAGGTCGTCATGACGGTGGTCAACAACGTGCAGCAGAAAAAACTCGAAGAGCTGATCTTCACCCTGGACCCGGACGCCTTCGTCATTTTCGAAAACACGTTCAACGTCATCGGCAAAGGGTTTTCACGGCGCAAGGTGTACTGACACCGCGCAACCCGCCGAGCAACACCTCGAACAAGGATGCGATGCATGAAGCGTCTCCTCGGCCTCTGGCTGCTGTCCGCGTGCACGGCCGTTGCGGCCCTTACCGGCTGCGCCGCCAAACAGGCGCCCCAGCCACCGCAACCCCCGGCCCCGGTCCAGGCGGAAATCCCGACGTTGCCCGAGACGGTGCCGGAAGTCCTCCTGCACGTTCCTCAGCGCGTGGGCCAGGCGGTTCCCCTGTCGGACAAACCGCTCCTGGGGCTTGCAGAGCAGATCGTCCTGCATGAGCGGGCCCTGGAGCGCTTTTTCGCCCCGTGGGACCTGGCCCGAACGTCGATCCCGGCCAAGGAGGCCTTCTGGGGCACGGCCGCCTACGGTTCCAAGCAGGGTTATGCCGAAAACCTGCAGCCCTATCCCAGGGAGCGCTGGGAAACCGTGGTTGCCCTGCAGGACATGGCCTTTTACCCGTCTATGGCCGCCCCGGCCATCGTCACGCGCAACACGGCCCTGCGCGTCCTGCCGTCGCTGCGCCCGTTCTTCCTGGACCCATCCCTGCCGGGAGAAGGCTTTCCCTTCGACTATTTCCAGAACAGCGCCCTGTGGCTGGGCACGCCGGTCTTCATCTCCCACGAATCCCGGGACCGGGCCTGGGTCTATGTGGAGACGCCCTTCACCTCCGGCTGGGTGCGCCACGAGGATGTCGCCCTGACCGACGAACCGTTCCGCAAAGGCTACCGCACGCGGGTCATGGCCGCCGTGCGCGCGGACGACACGCCGCTCATCGGAGACGGGAGATATCTCGGGCAGGCGCATATCGGCGCCATTTTCCCCCTGCATGCCCGCACGGGCCAGGACCTCGTGGTCAAAGTCCCACTGCGCGATGCCGACGGCAGGGCGCAAATGGGGCTGGCCCAACTCGGAACGCTGCAGGCCGCTCCCATGCCCCTGCCCCTGACATCGCGCGCGGTGGCGGGCCTGGCCGACGCCATGGCAGGCCAGCTGTACGGCTGGGGCGGGTTGTATGAAAACCGGGACTGCTCATCCACCCTGCGCGACCTGTTCCTGCCCTTCGGCATCTGGCTGCCGCGCAATTCGTCGCAGCAGGCCAGGCAAGGCGAACGCCAGATCAGCCTCGAAAGCCTGAACGCCGAGCAGAAGCTCTCGACCATCCGCAGCCAGGGCAAACCGTTCCTCTCGCTCATCTCCATGCCGGGCCACATCGGGCTCTACTTGGGCACCGACCCGCGTGGCGAACCGCTGCTGCTGCACAACATCTGGGGAGTACGCACCGTCCTGCCAGACGGCGGGACAGGACGAGCCGTCATCGGCCGCCTCGCCATCTCGACCCTCCGGCCGGGTGAGGACAGACCGGACGTCAGGTGGGGCGCCTTTCTGGACCGCATCCGCGGAATGGCCATCCTCGGCGCCGACGTGGCCACGGAAACGCCCCGGCCGTCTGCGCCGTAAGGCTCCTGCCGGTTCGATCCATGCCCGACTCGGGCTGATTGCGCACTTTTGGCACAAGCGAAGCCGCCCGCGGCCGATGCGCGCACGACGCACCCACTTTGCCTTGTGAAATAATGAACTTTCTGGCCCTCCGTTTTGCAGAAAAGCCGTCTGGAGTTAGTGACGAGAAATCATATCGTGAAAACCCCAGCGAGGCCTGCGTATTCGTGCTTCGCGCTTTAGCACCGGGAGAAGGCCATGACGGCAACCAAATCAGTGTTCAGTGTCTGCGGCATGTGCACCGTGCGCTGCCCCATCCAGGTGGACGTGCGGGACGGAAAGGCCGCGCGCATCCAGGGCAACGAATTTTCCCCCCTCAAAGGCGGACTGTGCGCCCGCGGCGCTGCGGGCATCGCCTTGGAGCAGGATCCGGAAAAACCCCAGACGCCGCTGATCCGCGTGGGCGAACGCGGCGAAGGCAAGTGGAAGGCCGTGTCCTGGGACGAAGCCTTGGACTACGTGGCCGACAAGCTCAAAGGCATCATGGCCGAACACGGCCCGCGTTCCGTGCTCTGGTCCGACCGCGGCGGCCCCTTCCCCGACCTGCATCAGGCGTTCATGCGCGGCATCGGATCGCCCAACTACTGCAACCACGACGCGTCCTGCGCCCGCAACGTGCAGCACGGCGCCCAGTCCGTCATCGGCGTGGGCCGCAAGATGGTCGCCTATGACCTGCGCAACGCCAAGCACATCATCCTCCAGACCCGCAACATCATGGAGGCCATCAACGTCGCCGAGGTCAATGCGACTCTGGACGGCATCGCCGGCGGGGCCAAGCTGACCGTCATCGACATCCGCGGCACGGTCAGCGCGAGCAAGGCCGACAACTTCTTCCTGATCCGCCCCGGCACGGACTACGCCTTCAACCTGGGCGTCATCCACGCCCTGATCTACGACGACCTCTACAACAAGGAATACGTCGAGCAGTTCGTGGAAGGCTTCGACCGCCTCAAGGAATTCGTCAAACCCTACACGCCCGAGTGGGCCGCCGCCGAGACCGGCGCCACGGCCGAGGGCATCCGCGATCTGGCCCGCCAGCTGTCCGCCGCTGCGCCCAGCGTCATCTGGCATCCGGGCTGGATGGTCGCCCGCTACAACGACTCCTTCCAGGTCTGCCGCACGGCCTACATCATCAACGCCCTGCTGGGGGCCTTCGGCGCCAAGGGCGGCCTGCCCTTCGTCAACACGGCCAAGGAAGTGGGCCGCAAAGGCCTCAAGAAGCTTGTGGATCTCTTCCCCAAACCCGAAGAGAAGCGCGCCGACGGCGTGGGCTGGAAGTACCCGCAGTTCGACGCCGGCCCGGGCCTCGTCAACCTGGCCTACGACGCCATCGTCACGGGCGAGCCGTACCCCATCCGGGCCTACCTGTGTTTCCGCCACGACCCCCTCATGGCCATGCCGGACCCCGAGGCCGTGAAGAAGAAATGGGAAAAGCTCGACCTGCTGGTCAGCGTCACCTTCTCCTGGTCCGACACGGCCTGGCACTCCGATGTGGTTCTGCCCCTGTCCACCTACCTGGCGCGGGAAAGCATCATCGCCGGAAAGTCGGGTCTCAAGCCCCAGTTCTTCGTGCGCAAGCGGGCCCAGGAACCCACCTTCGACTCCAAGGCCGAGTGGGAAATCCTCTGCGGTCTGGCCAAACGCCTGGGCGTCGACGGCCTGGCTTTCGACAGCATCGAGGACATCTGGAACTACCAGCTCCAGGACACGGGCGTGACCATCGAGGACTTCGACGCCAAGGGCTTCGTGGAACTGGCCGACAAGCCCCTCTACCGCCCCATGTCCGAGATCAAGCTGCCGACGCCTTCGGGCAAGATCGAGATGGTCAGCGGCAAGTGGGCCAAGGCCGGCCACGAGACCCTTCCCCCGTACGTCTCGCCGGCAAGCCCGCCCGAAGGCATGTTCCGCATCGCCTTCGGCCGAGTCGGCGTCCACACCCAGGGGCACACCGTGAACAACCCGCTGCTGGCCGAGCAGATGCCTGAAAACACGGCCTGGATTCACCCCAGCCGCGCCGAAAAGCTGGGCATCGCCGATGGCGACATGGTCGAGATTTTCTCGGGCAAAGGGCAGACCGGCAAGCTCAAGGCCTTCGTGACCGAATGCGTCCACCCCGAAGCCCTGTTCATGGTGCACGGGTTCGGCCACAAGCTGCCGCCCGAATCCAGGGCCATCGGCAAGGGCGCATCCGACAACGAACTGATGCCTGGCGGTCTTGAATCCTGGGACAAGGGCGGCGGATGTCTGTCCATGCAGGAACACTTTGTCGGCGTGCGCAAAATCTAGGGGAGGCAACGATGAGCAAATACAGAATGAAATTGGACAAGTCGCGTTGCATCCACTGCAAAGCCTGCGAGGTGCACTGCAAGGTCAAGAACAACAATCCCGTCGGCATCAAGTACGCCGTGCATACATCCGGAGCTCCTGAATTCAAGGACGGTAAAATCGTCATGAAGGCGTCCTTCCGCAGCTGCTACCATTGCGAAGATCCGGCGTGCGTCGCGGCATGCCCTACGCAGGCCATGGTGCGCAGAGAATCCGACGGCCTGGTCTACGTGATCAAGGAGCTTTGCATCGGGTGTGAATCATGCATCTCCGCCTGCCCATGGAACATTCCCGTTCTGCATGAAGAGGAGAATGTCGTCGGGAAGTGCGACTACTGCATGGACAGGCTCGACGCAGGACTCGAACCAGCCTGTGTGACTGCATGCACGACACACGCGCTGTGTCTTGAACGAAAAAAATAGCTCAAAACTCTGCTTGTCGCACAAGCGCCCCGGGATTGAGTCAATCCCGGGGCTTTTTTCTTTATTTTCTCGACAATTAATCAATGCATCCTATGCATATCAATTCCTATTCGTAGACAAGATTTTATTTCTGCTCAAAAGTTGATATCGAAAAATTGCCATGATATGTGACGATTCACCTCCTATGCGTCAATGCTTTGGAGCAGAATTTGCTTTATGGAGAACTGTATGAAACTCAGGACAAAATTCGTACTCCCGCTTTTCCTGACAGTGGTCTGTCTCGGGCTTGCCGGAGCGCTGCTCATCCGCGGCCAACTCACCGAATTCCAGGGGCAGCTTCTGCGCTCCATCGCCGAAGAGAAATCGCGCGAGGTCAACACGGCCATCGAGACGCTTGCGGCCCAGGGCCTGGAGAAGGCCGCCCTTTTTTCCCGCCGCACGGACGTCATCCAGGCCTTCGAACTCGCCCACCTCGGCAACCTCGAAAACGAAAGCGACCCCACCCTGCAGCGCGCCAGGGAAGAGTTGCGCGCCCTGCTGTCCGACGACCTCTCGGGCTTCAAGGAGGTTTCGGGCAAGGCCATGCAACTGCATTTCCACCTCCCGCCGGCGCGCAGCCTCGTGCGCCTGTGGCGCGAGAAGCAGACCAAACGCAAGGGTGAGTGGGTGGACATCTCGGACGACCTGTCGAGTTTTCGGCAGACGGTCATGCAGGTCAACGCCGACGGCAAGCCCCTGCGGGGCATCGAGGTCGGTAGCGGCGGCTTCGCCATCCGGGGCATCGCCCCCGTCAAGGACGCGAGCGGCAGGCAGCTCGGATCCGTGGAGACCCTCGAATCCTTCGAGTCCGTCATCGCCGGGGCGGCCTCCGGGGAAGGCCGGAGCATGGCAGTCTACATGAACGCCGAAAACCTCTCCGTGGCCACGGAACTGCAGAATCCGGACAAGAACCCCGTGGTGGGCGGGAAGTTCGTGCTTGTGACGCCGACCGAGGACGGGCGGGTCGAAGGCCTCGTCACCCCCGACTTCCTGCTTGCGGGGCAGAAGGGCACAGCCTACCAGCGCTTCGGGGACATGGCCCTGGCGGCCTTTCCGGTCAACGACTACGCCGGCACCCAGGTCGGCGTGCTGGTCTACGCCTTCGACGCGTCGTCCTGGACCGCCGCCATCCACGACGTGGCTTTCTACATCCTGGCCCTCATGGGCCTCATCCTCGTGGCCGCGGGACTGGTCAGCTCCTTCGTCCTGCAGCGCCTCATCGTCCGGCCCCTGGGCGACATGATGTCCCGCATCGTGGACATCACCGAAGACAGGGCCGACCTCACCGACCGCCTGACCGTGAAGTCGAGGGATGAAATCGGGGAGCTGTGCTCGTGGTTCAACAAGCTCCTGGACAAGATCCGCAACATCCTGGGCGAAGTCGCCCGCAACTCCGGACAGGTCGCACGGGCCTCCGAAGGGCTGCTGCAACTCGCCGGGGGCCTCAGGGAGTATTCCGACGTCATGACGCGCTCGGCGTCCGACGCCGCATCATCGACGGACGAAATGAGCGCCAACATGAATACCGTGGCCGCGGCGATGGAAGAATACGCGGTCAACATCGGCACCGTGGCCGCCAGCTCCGAGCAGATGAGCGCCACCATCTCCGAAATCGCCGTGAACACGGGCAAGGCCAAGGACATGACCGTGCAGGCCGTGACAGCGGCGGACAAGGCCACGACCCAGGTCAGCGACCTCGGCGCCGCGACGCGGGACATCGGCAAGATCACCGAGTCCATCATGGCCATCTCGTCCCAGACCAACCTCCTGGCCCTCAACGCGACCATCGAGGCGGCCCGAGCCGGCGAAGCGGGACGCGGCTTCGCCGTTGTGGCCAACGAGATCAAGGAGCTCGCGCAGCAGACCGCCCGCGAGACCGAGGAAATCCGCAACAGCATCCAGGGCATCCAGCAGGCCACCAGCCAGACGGTACGCGAGATCGAACAGATCACCGAGGTCATCGGCGACGTGGACGCCATCGTCGGCACCATCGCCGCGGCCGTGGAGGAGCAGTCCGTGACGACCAAGGACATCGCCGAGAACGTCGGTCAGGCATCCGTGGGCGTGCAGCAGGTGAACGAGAACGTGGCCCACACCGACACGGCGGTCCGCGAGATCGCCCGCGACGTGGGCAAGGTGCGGGAGGTCTCCGGCGACGTCGCCGCCACGGCCGCGGCCGTGCACGACAACGCCCGGGGCCTGTCCGGGCTGGCCGAAGAGCTCGACACCATGGTCGGGAAGTTCAAGATCTAGGGTGCAGACGCCCCCCTCCGGGCCGCCTCTCCAGGCGGCCCTTTTTTTTGCCTTGTCCTCGCCCCCCTCTTCCCTTAGTTTCCTCAAAAAACGGAACCTCATAACCATCGGAGCCCCTTGATGTCCGAAGCGCACGTGACCCTGACGCCCCTGGGCGGACTGGGCGAAATAGGCATGAACTGCATGGCCCTGGAGACCGAGCAGAGCATGATCCTGATCGACTGCGGGCTCATGTTCCCGGACGTCATCCTCTACGGCGTGGACGTGGTCATCCCGCGCATGGACTTCATCGTCAGCCGCCGCCACAAGCTGAAGGGAATCATCCTGACCCACGGCCACGAGGACCACATCGGCGCCCTGGCCTGGATCGCCCCCTACCTGCACGACACCCCGCTCTACGGTTCCGAGTTCACCCTGCGCCTGGCACTGAAGCGCCTGCAGGAGCGCAACCTCGAGTCGCACGTCGCGCTCCGGCCGGTGAAGCCGCGGGAGCGCCTGGACCTCGGCGAATTCGCCGTGACCTTCATCCCCGTCTGCCACAGCATCATCGAAGGGTACGGCCTGGGCATCGAGACCCCGGTCGGGCGCATCGTGCACACCGGCGACTTCAAGATCGACCGTAACCCCCTGGACGGCCACGCCACGGACCTCGAAGCCTTCTCCGACTTTTCCCGCGACGGCGTGACGCTCCTGCTCTCGGACTCGACCAACGTCGAACGCGAAGGGTTCTCCCTGACGGAACGGGAGATCCAGGCCCGGCTGGATGAGGTCTTCGCCGGAGCCAAAGGCCGCATCCTCGTCACCCTCTTCGCCACGCACATCCAGCGCATGCAGGAGATCTTCGACCTGGCCGCCAGGCACGGCCGCAAGGTCGCCTTCACGGGCCGCAGCCTCGTGGCCAACATCGAGGCGGCCAGGGAGCTGGGGCACCTGCGCTTCAACCGCGAGAACTCCTGCGAGATGGAGGAACTGGCCTACCTCGACGACGACCGCATCGTCATCCTGCTGACGGGCTCCCAGGGCGAACCCCTCTCGGCCCTGAGCCGCGTGGCCCGCAGCGAGCACCGCCAGATCAACATCCACAAGGGCGACACGGTCATCATGTCCTCGCGCTTCATCCCCGGCAACACCAGGGCCATCACGCGGGTCATCAACGACCTCTACCGCCAGGGGGCGACCGTTCTCTACGAGAAGGTCCAGGCCATCCACGCATCGGGGCACGCCCATCAGGAAGAGCTGGGGATCATGCTCGACACGGTCCGGCCCAAATTCTTCGTGCCGGTCCACGGCGAGTACCGCCACCTCTTCAAGCACGCCGAACTGGCCGTGTCCCACGGCGTGGCCCCCGAGAGGGCCATCATCCTTGAAAACGGCCAGCCCGTGACCCTTTTTCCAGCGGGCATCCGGCTGGAGGAGGCCGTCAACGCCGAGTCCATCCTGGTCGACGGCAAGGGCGTGGGCGACGTGGGGCAGAGCGTGCTCAAGGAGCGCCAGATTCTGGGCGGCGAGGGCCTCGTGGTCGTCCTGCTGGTCCAGGACGAGTTCGGGACCATCGTCTTCGGCCCGAGCATCCAGTCCAAGGGTTTCATCTTCGAGCAGCACTTCGCCCACATCCTCGAGGACGCCAAGTGCATCATCCTCGACGTCATGGAGGGCAATCCGAACTGCGAGGCCTATAAGCTGGAGGAACGCATCCGGTCGGCCCTGCGCCGCTTCTTCCGCAAGGTCCTGGAGCGCGACCCCATCGTCATCCCCCTCGTGGCCAGGGTCTGATTTTTTCCCTTGCCTAATCCTGCAGCTTCGCGTACGGACTGCAGTTCTCAAACACTCCACACGCCCGCGCCTCTGGTTTGGCCCATCCGGGCTCATGCGGGCGGAGGAAAAAAACCAAGGAGATCAACCATGCCTTACGTATCCATGAAACAGATGCTGGAGACCGGAGTTCACTTCGGCCACCAGACCCGCCGCTGGAACCCCAAGATGCGCCCCTTCATCTTCGGCGCTCGCAAGGGCATCCACATCATCGACCTGCAGCAGACCGTGAAGCTGTACCGCAAGGCCCACGACTTCATCGCCGAAACCGTGGCCCGCGGCGGCAAGATCATCTTCGTCGGCACCAAGCGGCAGGCCCAGGACGTGATCAAGGCCGAAGCCGAGCGCTGCGGCATGTTCCACGTCACCAACCGCTGGCTGGGCGGCACCCTGACCAACTACCAGACCATCCGCACCAGCATCGGCCGGCTGAAGAAGCTTGAGGCCATGTTCGAGGACGGCTCCGTGAACCGCTTCCTGAAGAAGGAAATCGTCGGCATGGAGCGCGAGGTCGCCAAGCTGAACCTGACGCTCGGCGGCATCAAGGACATGGAGGAGCCCCCGGCGGCCGCTTTCATCATCGACCCGCACCGCGAAGAGATCGCGGTCAAGGAATGCCGCAAGCTCGGCATCCCGATCGTGGCCGTGGTCGACACCAACTGCGACCCCGACCTGATCGACTACATCATCCCCGGCAACGATGACGCCATCCGCGCCATCAAGCTTTTCGCCGCCGCCATGGCCGACGCCTGCGTCGAAGGCCAGGCCAGCGCCAAGGACACCACCCCCGCGCCCAAGGCAGCAAAGACCGCCGAAGTTGAAATTCCGGTCGCCGAAGACATCGAATCCGCCGAAACGGACGAAGAGGTATAACGATATGAGCATCACCGCAGCAATGGTTAAGGACCTGCGCGACCGCACCGGCGCGGGCATGATGGACTGCAAGAAGGCCCTGAGCGAGTGCGACGGCGACGAGGAAAAGGCCATCGCCTGGTTGCGTGAGAAAGGCCTGTCCAAGGCCGCCAAGAAGGCCGGACGCGCCACCTCCGAAGGTCTGATCACGGTCGTCATCGCCGACGACGGCAAGTCCGCCGCCATGAGCGAGCTCAAGTGCGAGACCGACTTCGTGGCCAAGAACGAGGAGTTCATCGCCTTCGCCGAAGGGCTCGCCAAGCTGGCCATGGAGAAGAAGACGGACGACATCGAGGCCCTGCCCGCCGAGGCCACCGACCTCTCCGGCCTCATCGGCAAGATCGGCGAGAACATGCAGACCGGCCGCCTGGCATACGTGGCCCTGAGCGGCGACGGCGTCATCGGCTCCTACGTCCACTCCACCAAGAAGCTGGGCGTCCTGGTCGAACTGACCGGCGCGGCCACCCCCGAGCTGGCCAAGGACATCGCCATGCAGGTCGCGGCCGCCAATCCCCTGTGCGTCGGCCCGGACCAGATCCCGGCCGAAACCCTGGCCCAGGAAAAGGAAATCTACCTGAACCAGGCCAAGGAAGAAGGCAAGCCGGCCCAGATCGCCGAAAAGATCGTCGAAGGCCGCATTCGCAAGTACTATCAGGAAGTCTGCCTGCGCGAGCAGGTCTTCATCAAGGACGACAAGAAGACCATCAAGGATCTTCTCGGGAAGAACGCAGATATCGCCCGGTTTTACCGGTTCGCGATTGGCGCATGAAAAAAGGGCCGCAAGGCCCTTTTTTTTGGCCCATCCGCCGCCCCCGGCCATGACGGCAGGACGCGCCCGGCTCCTGTTGCGCCGGCCCTCCGAAATGGCTATAGACTTTTTTCGAGAAGGAGGCTGGGCATCCCGGCCTCCTTTTCGTTCACCTTTCAGCACGAGGTAAGAAACATATGGACAAGCTCCGATACGGCAGAGTCATGCTCAAACTGAGCGGAGAAGCCCTGGCCGGAGAACAGGGGTTCGGCATCGAGCCCGCGACCATCCAGTCCATCTGCAGCGAGCTGGTCGAGGCGGCCTCCCTGGGCGTGCAGCTCAGCCTTGTCATCGGCGGTGGCAACATCTTCAGGGGCGTGTCCGTCTCATCCAAGGGCATGGACCGCGCCTCGGCCGATTACATGGGCATGTTGGCCACGGTCATGAACGCCCTGGCCGTGCAGGACGCCCTGGAGAAGCTCGGCGTCACGACCCGCGTCATGACGGCCATCGACATGAAGGAAGTGGCCGAGCCCTACATCCGCCGCCGGGCCATCCGCCACCTGGAAAAGGGCCGCGTGGTCATCTGCGCCGCGGGCACGGGCATCCCCTATTTCACCACGGACACCGCCGCGGTCATCCGGGCCATGGAACTCAAGTGCGAGGCCATCCTCAAGGCCACGCGGGTCAACGGCGTGTACGACAAGGACCCCGAGAAGCACTCCGACGCGGTCATGTTCAACCGTCTGACCTACATCGACGTGCTGCAGCGCCGCCTGAAAGTCATGGACTCCGCGGCCATATCCCTGTGCATGGACAACAAGCTCCCCATCGGCGTCTTCAATCTCTTCGTGCCCGGCAACATCCAGCGCGTGGTCCGGGGCGAGGAAGTCGGAACCATCGTTCAAGGAGAATGACATGGAAAAGCATATCAAGGATTGCACGAGCAGGATGCAGAAGAGCATCGACAGCCTGGAGAAGGATTTTTCACGACTGCGCACCGGACGCGCCTCCACGGCCCTGGTGGACAACATCCGGGTCGAGTACTACGGCACCCCGACCCCGCTCAACCAGGTCGCCTCGGTGTCCATCCCCGATAGCCGGACCATCTCCATCTCGCCGTGGGACCGCAACGCCTTCAGCAACATCGAGAAGGCCATCATGAAGTCGGACCTCGGGCTGACCCCCATCAACGACGGCCGCGCCATCCGCATCAACATCCCGCCCCTGACCGAGGAACGCCGCAAGGACTTGGTCAAGATGGCCAAGAAGTACACCGAGGAGGCCAAGGTGGCCATCCGCAACGTGCGCCGCGACGTCAACGAGGCCCTGAAGAAGATGCAGACCGCCAAGGAGATCAGCGAGGACGATCTGCACAAGGCCCAGGACGAGGTGCAGAAGGCCACGGACAGCTTCGTCAAGAAGGCCGACGCGGCCCTGGCCGAAAAAGAAAAGGAAATCATGGAGATCTAGAGCCAGTTCATGCCACCGCTCACCCATCTCGCCATCATCATGGACGGCAACGGCCGTTGGGCCAAGGCCCGCGGCCTGGACCGCAGCGCCGGGCACAAGGCCGGCACCGAGACCGCCAGGGAGATCGTGCGGGAATGCCGCAAACTCGGCATCCCCTACCTGACCCTCTACACCTTCTCCAAGGAGAACTGGTCGCGGCCCAAGCAGGAGGTCGGCTTCCTCTTCAACCTGCTGCGGGAGTTCCTGAGCGCGGAACTGCCGTCCCTGCTGGAGCAGTCCATCCGCCTGAACGTCCTGGGCGAGATGGACGAGCTGCCCATGGCCACCAGGCAGGTCCTGCGCCACGCCGTGGACAAGACCGCCGGCTGCACGGGCATGAACCTGAACCTGGCCCTCAACTATTCGGGACGGCTTGAAATTCTGCGCGCCTGCCAGGCCGTGCTGCGCAAGGGCGTCCGGCCCGAGGATCTGACCGAGGACGTGTTCGCCGCGGAACTCTACACCGCCGGCATGCCCGACCCGGACCTCATCATCCGCACCAGCGGCGAGTTGCGCCTCAGCAACTACCTGCTCTTCCAGAGCGCGTACAGCGAACTCTACTTTACGGACGTGGCCTGGCCCGACTTCCACGGTCCCGAACTCCAGACCGCCCTGGCGGACTACGCCGCGCGGCAGCGCCGGTTCGGGACGACCGGAGAGCAGAACGCATGAAAAGCGCCCATCTGCAACGCGTGCTGACCTCGGTCATCCTGCTGCCGCTTCTGGGCTGGGCCATTTTCAGCGGCGACCCGGTCCTGAGCCTGGCCATCGCGGCCGTGGCCTGCCTGGGTCTTCTGGAATTCTACGCCATGTTCTGGCCGCTGCGGGAAAAAATCGCCTGGAAGGCCGGCGGGACGCTCTTGGCCCTGGGGCTAGTCTGGGCGCCGCTGACCTGGTCCGGCACCGCCCTGGCGTGCCTGGCGATGCTCGGCATGGCTCTGGCGTTCCTGGCCCAGCATGACCGCGCACGCTTCCCCGACGCCTTGCAGGACAGCCAGATCCTGCTGACCGGGCTGCTGTACCTGCCTTTCATCCTGCGGCTCTTCCGCACCGTCTCCGCGCCGGAGATCGGCCTCGTGCTGCTGACGACCTTCGCAGCCGACACCGGGGCCTACTATGCGGGCAGCTATCTGGGCGGAGCCAAGATCTGGCCGTCCGTGAGCCCGAAAAAGACGTGGGCCGGAAGCATCGGCGGCCTGGGCGCGAGCGTCGCTGTCAGCACCGCCTTCGGGCTCGCCTTCGGCACGGCCGGGTGGCAGGCCTTTGCCCTGCTCGGGGCCGGGCTCAACATCGCCGCCCAGACCGGGGACTTCTTCGAGTCCGCCTTAAAGCGCAGACAGGGCATCAAGGACTCGGGCTGGGTCCTGCCCGGCCACGGCGGCATCCTGGACCGCATCGACAGCCTGCTTTTCACCCTGCCGCTCTACTGCGGCCTGGCTGCGCTTTTTCCCTTTTTCGCCTAGCGTGACGCCATGAAGTACATCTCCCCCCTCGTCTCGCCGGTTTTCGGCCGGTCCGGCCCCCGCTCCCTGGCCATCCTGGGCAGCACGGGCTCCATCGGCACCAGCGCCCTGCGCGTCGTGGCCAAGAACCCGGACGCGCTACGCGTCGAGGCCCTGGCCGGAGCCCGGAACGTCGAACTGCTCGCGAGCCAGGCCGGCATGTTCCGCCCGCGGTATCTGGCGGTCCTGACCGAAGAGCGGGCTCGGGAACTGCGAGGGCTGCTGCCGGCCGGCTACGCGCCGGAAATCCTCGTCGGCCGCGACGGGTACGCCGCACTGGCCACCTTGCCCGAAGCGGACCTCGTGCTGGCCGCCCAGGTCGGCGCGGCCGGTCTGGTCCCGGCCCTGGCCGCGGCCAAGGCCGGCAAGGTCCTGTGTCTGGCCAACAAGGAGGCCCTCGTCCTGGCCGGAGAGCTCTTTCGCAGGACATGCGCCGAGTCCGGCGCGGTCATCCTGCCCGTGGACTCGGAGCACAACGCCCTGTTCCAGGCCTTTGCCGGACACGACGGGCGGCAGGCCGTGCGACTCATCCTGACCGCCTCGGGCGGGCCTTTCCGCACCTGGCCGGCCGAGAAGATTCGGACCGTCACCCCGGCCCAGGCCCTCAAGCACCCCAACTGGTCCATGGGCGCAAAAATCTCCATCGATTCCGCGACCATGATGAACAAGGGGCTCGAAATCATCGAGGCCGTGCACCTCTACGGGGCCGACCTCGACGACGTGGATGTGGTGGTCCACCCCCAGTCCATCGTCCACTCCCTGGTCGAGTATGCGGACGGCTCCCAATTAGCCCACCTAGGCGTGCCGGACATGGAGATCCCCATCGGCTACTGCCTGGGCTACCCCGAGCGGCTTAACATCGGCCTGGAGCGGCTGGACCTGGCCAAAGTCGGCACCCTGACCTTCGAAGGGCCCGACCCCGAACGCTTTCCCTGCCTGCGCCTGGCCCGCGAGGCCCTGGCCGCCGGAAGTCCCGTTGTCCTCAACGCGGCCAACGAAGTGGCCGTGCAGGCCTTCCTGGACGGCCGCATCTCTTTTCCGGGCATCGCCCGGCTCATCGAGGAAATGCTCTCCATGCATGCCTTGACCTGCGTGCAGGATTTGGACGACATTCTCTCCCTCGACGCGCAAACACGAACACGGGCCGCAGAGGCCCTGGGAAGAGGGGAATGGTGACCAGCATCCTGGCGGTTGTGCTTGTCCTGGGCGGACTGATCTTTTTCCACGAGCTCGGCCACTTCGTCGTGGCCCGGCGCCTTGGCATGGGCGTGAGCGTCTTCTCGCTGGGGTTCGGGACGCGGCTCTTCGGCGTCACCCGCGGCAAGACGGACTACCGCGTCTGCGCCTTCCCCCTGGGCGGCTACGTGCAACTGGTCGGCGAATCGCCCGACGCGGAACTCCCCGAAGGGTTCACGCAGGAGGAGTCCTTCTCCCGCCGGCCGCCCTGGCAACGCATGCTCGTCGTGCTGGCCGGCCCGGCCTTCAATTTTCTCCTGGCCTGGCTCATCTTCTGGGGCCTGGCCTACAGCCAGGGCGTGCAGGAAATGCTGCCGGTCATCGGCCAGGTGACCAACGCCAGCGCCGCGGCGGAAGCCGGCCTGGTCCCGGGCGACCGCATCGTCGAGATCGACGGCCAGCCCATAGCCGTCTGGGACGATCTGGTCAGCCGCATCGAAGCCAACACGGGGGCCGCCATGCAGGTCACGGTGGCCCGCGGCCGCGAAATCGTGTCCCTGGACGTGACCCCGCGGCTGCAGGAGAAGCGCAACCTCTTCGGCGAGATCAAGGTCGTGCCCATGATGGGCATCGCCCCGAGCGGCGAACTCTCCAGCCGGGAACTGAGCTTCCTGGGCGCGGCGGTGCAGGGCGGTCGGCAGATCAAGGAAGTCAGCTCTCTCATGGTCATGGGCATCGTCAAACTGGTGGAGCGGGTCATCCCCTGGACCGACATGGGCGGGGTCATTCTCATCTCCGAGATGATCCACAAGGAAGCCCAGAACGGACTGGTCAACCTGCTGGCCCTGACCGCGCTGATCAGCATCAACCTGGGCATCCTGAACCTGCTGCCCATCCCGGTCCTGGACGGAGGGCACATCCTCTTCTTCTTCCTGGAAACCATCACCGGCCGCCCCCTGAGCCCCAAGGTGCAGCAGGCGGCGCTTAGGATAGGCATGACGCTCCTGCTCATGCTCATGATCGTGGCGACCTTCAATGACATCCTGCGCCACTTCCGCTAGCCTCTTCCTGGCGCTGAACTGCGCCGAGGAACGCCTGCAGGTCGTTCTGGGCACGCCCGGAAGCCTCCTCTTCAGCGAGGAGATCCTCTGCCCCGGCCAGTCCATCCGCCACCTGCCCACGGCCATGGAGCGCGCCCTGGCCGTGCGCGGCGCGACAGCCCGTGACTTGGCCGGCATCGCCTGCGTGCGCGGCCCCGGGTCCTTCACGGGCCTGCGCATCGCCCACGCGGCCATGTACGGACTGTCCCGGGCCTTCGCCATCCCCATGGCCGGGCTGGCCTACCTGGAGTTGCTGGTCGCCCAGGCCGCGGATTTCGCCACCGGGGAAACCTGGGTGCTGACCTACGCCCGCAAAGGGCAGGTCTACATGCAGGGGTTCTTGTCCGGCCAGCCCCTCGGTCCGGTCCGGCCCGCGCGCGTCGCCCAGGCGCTGGGCCTGCTCGCTGGCCGTCCCGCCCCGCTCTTTCTGCTTGGCAGCGGCCTGCGCACGAATCCCGAACTGCAGGGACTCGCCAATGCGTCCGTCCTTCCCCCCGCCCTGGACACGCCGACGCCGACAGCCCTGCTGGCCGCGGCATGCGCGGCATCCTACGCCGGCAGCCCTCCCCCGCCCCTCTACCTGCGCAAATCCGACGCCGAGGACAACCTCGACGCCATCGCCCAGTCCCGCGGCATCCCCAGCGATGAAGCGCGGCGTCACATCCCGGACTTCGAGTGATCCGTCTGACATGAATTGTCGGACAAATTTCCCCTAAAGAAAATCCGCCTCCTGCCGATTCAGTCATCAAGAGCAATGAAGCGGCCCCATCAGGCTGCGAATCCAAAGGCAAGGATGCCGACAATCTTTCAAGGAGGAATTACCTATGTCACTCATCATCAACCACAACCTGATGGCCATGACCGCGGCCCGAAACCTTTCCGGCGCCTACAGCAACCTTTCCACCTCGGTGAACCGCCTGTCCTCGGGCCTGCGCATCACCACGGCCGCCGACGACGCAGCCGGCCTCGCCATCCGCGAACTCATGCGCGCCGACATCGCGTCCCTGAACCAGGGCGTGCGAAACGCCAACGAC
Organism: Desulfomicrobium salsuginis; assembly: GCF_054657795.1. Classification (NCBI taxonomy): domain Bacteria; kingdom Pseudomonadati; phylum Thermodesulfobacteriota; class Desulfovibrionia; order Desulfovibrionales; family Desulfomicrobiaceae; genus Desulfomicrobium; species Desulfomicrobium salsuginis. The sequence continues at coordinate 1,015,129 of NZ_BAAHYA010000001.1, forward strand.
GCCATCTCCATGATCCAGACCGCCGACGGCGCCCTGCAGGTCATCGACGAGAAGCTGATCCGCATGAAGGAGCTGGCCGAGCAGGCCGCCACCGGCACCTACACCTCGGACCAGCGTCTGATCATCGACTCGGAGTACCAGCAGATGGCCTCGGAAATCACCCGAATCGCCAACGCCACGGACTTCAACGGCATCTATCTGCTGAACGGCAACCTTTCGAGCGACACCTTCAGTGGTGGTGGCCTACAGTCCACTGGCAAGCTCAAGGTCCACTTCGGGACGGCCAATGACAGCGCCGAGGACTACTACTACATCAAGATCGGTACTGCGACTGCGTCGGCTCTCGGAGTTGGAAACGCTGCAGATCCGGCCTTAGATGGCGGGTATTCAATCTCGACCCAGGAAGGAGCTCAGAAGTCTCTCGAAGCACTGAACAAGGCCATCATCTCCAAGGACAACATCCGCGCCAACCTGGGCGCCCTCCAGAACCGCCTGGAAAACACCATCACCAACCTGACGGTCCAGTCCGAGAACCTGCAGGCAGCGGAATCCCGGATCTCCGACGTGGACGTGGCCACGGAAATGACCAACTTCGTGCGCAACCAGATCCTGACCCAGTCAGCGGTGGCCATGCTGTCCCAGGCCAACACCCTGCCGCAGATGGCGCTGCAGCTCATGCAGGGATAACGCCCCTGAGCTGACGACGCATTCCCGGCCGGGTCGCGGAAGCGGCCCGGCCTTTTTTCCCTGAAGGGATGGCACCGAGTTTGCTTGAGTCCTGGATGCGAACGCACCTCATCCCAAAGCACGCGAGGCCCCATGGCTGACGACCTGACCACCACTCTCACTTCCGGAGCCATACGATTCACCGGGCTCGGTTCGGGCACCGACTTCGAGTCCATGGTCACCAAGCTGGTCGAGGTCGAGCAGACGCACACCAAGCGGCTGGAGAGTTGGCGCGCCCAGTGGGAAGCCAAGAGCGAGAGCTTCGACTCCCTGTCCACGGCACTGCTCTCGCTGAAAACGACCTTGGACGGCATGAACACGCCGGACGAATTTCTTGTCAAGCAGGTCGCATCTTCAAACCCGCTGGCCCTGACAGCCACAGCCGGCAGCGCGGCGGAAGAAAGTTCCCATCAGATCGAGGTCGTATCCCTGGCGACCAACGACATGCACATGGGGGCGGTAATTTTTTCCTCGCCTGACCAAGTCATCAGCGGAGGCGCATCCGGGACCTTCGCCTTCACTGTCGGTTCCCGGCAGGTTTCCGTGGACGTCACGTCCACCACAACCCTGTCCCAATTCGCGAATCTCATCAATTCGGACCCGGACAACCGCAACGCCGTGCGCGCCAGCGTCATCAACGACGGCAGCGGCTACCGTCTGCAGATCCGCAGCATGGACCTGGGCGCAAGCAATGACTTCATCGTCGACGACGTACTGACTTCTCCGAATTTATTGGCAAACTTTGGAAAGAGCCAGTTCATCGAAACGCAGAACGCGCGCAACGCGCAGCTCCGCGTGGATGGCTTCCCGCTCATCCCCCCGACCCAGACCGCGGACATTCTCAAGACAACCGTGGCGGGCGCAGCCTCCACCGACGTAGTGTCCGCCAGCGGCGGGACATTCAAATTCGCATATGCGGGCAACATCCATTCCATAACCATTTCGGCCTCCGACACATGGGCCGACCTGGCGGCGAATATCACGGCCGCCACAGGCGTCACCGCCTCCGCAACCGACGCCTTTGGCAGCCTCGAATTCACCCTGGCCGGGGAGCCGGGCTCCGCCAACCAGATTTCCATCATCAACGCCCCGGGCACGAACGTCGAAAGCCTGCAGGCCCGCCATTTCAGTCAGATCCAGGGCGCCACGGACGGGTACATCGAGCGAGCGACCAACGCCATCTCCGACGTCATCCCCGGCGTGACCATGAACCTGACCAGCACCGGAAGTTCGACGCTCACCACCAGCCTGGATCCGGAGTCCGTGACCTCGAATGTCCAGACCTTCGTAGAATCCGTGAACGCGGTGCTGCAACAGATCAAGGAACAGACCCAGGTCACGACGGTGGGCTCCAGCGTGTCCGGCTCCCTGCTGACGGGCAACTACGGGTTGCAGATGATCCAGCAGAAGATCAAGAACATCCTGGCCGAAAAGGGCGTGGGCTTCGACTACGACATGGACCCCCTCATCTCCCTGGGCAGCATCGGCATCACCACGGACACCAGCGAAGGATCCCCCACCTTCGGTCTTCTGAAACTGGACCAAAGCGCCTTCTCCGCCGCCCTGACCTCGAACCCCGACGCCGTGGCCCGACTCTTCAGCGCGGACTACTATCCGTCCACCAAGGAGATGGTAAACGGACAGGCCGTGGAATCATCCAATTTCAAGTTCGACTCCTACGTCAAGGGCATCACCGGCGCAGGAGATTTCGCAGTTTCCTACACGGTGGACGCCGGCGGCAATATCACGGCCGCGAGCATCAACGGATATGCCGCAGGTATCGACGGCAACAAGATCGTCGCCACAGGCGACGGCAACACTGCACGCGGCCTGGCGGTGGAGATTCTGAACCTCACGCCCGGCTCCTACTCGGGGCAGGTCCAGATCAAGTCCGGCAAGGCCGAGGAGCTGTCGCAGGAGATCAAAAAACTGACGGACCCCCTGACGGGCACCCTGGAGATCCTCAAGGACAACTACCAGGACATCATGGACTCCATCGACGACAAGATCGCCTACGAGGAGCGGCGGCTGGCCCTGCTGGAGCGCACCCTTCGGCTGCGCTTCGCCAACCTCGAGGCGGTCCTGGGCAATTACGACAACATTTCGACCCAGCTCAGCTCGCAAATCAAGAGCCTGCCGGGCTCGTCCAGTTAAGGAGAACGCAGTGCACAAAGCCGCCAACGCATACATGCAGACTCACGTCACCACCACGACCCCGGGACACCTCGTGGTCATGCTCTACGACGGGGCCATCACCTTCCTCGAACAGGCCAAGGAGGAGATCGAGGCCAAGAACTTCGCCAAGAAAGGCATCCTCATCTCCCAGGCCCTGGACATCATCGCCGAACTCGACGGCTCCCTGAACAACGAGCGGGGAGGCGATCTCGCCCAAAATCTGCACCGCCTCTACATGTACTGCAACACCCGCCTGCTGCGCGCCAACCTGAAGATGGACACGGCCATCATCGACGAGGTCATCGGCATCCTGTCCTCCTTCCGCTCGGCCTTTGCCGAAATTTCCAGGACACAGCCCCATCCCGCGCCACCCAAGGCCGCAGCCTACTACGCACGCTGACCTGCCGATGCGCGGTATCGCCAGGGCACGCATTCTGCATCCGTCCACCGGGACACCACCTCAACCGGGAACGCGTGCATGTGCGGCATAGCCGGCTTTTTCAATCCCAGCGGAATCACTCCGGACACGAACATCCTCGGCGCCATGGCCCTGGCCATCGCCCACCGCGGCCCCGACCACCAGGGGCTGCACCAGGACGAGCGCTGCGCCCTGGCGTCCAGGCGCCTGGCCATCATCGACCTGCAGGGCGGCAACCAACCCCTGGTCCACGAACCGTCAGGCATGATCCTGGTCTTCAACGGCGAGATCTACAACTACCAGCCCCTGCGGGTCGAACTCGCCAGCCTCGGCCACCATTTCCGCACCCGCTCCGACTCGGAAGTCCTGTTGGCCGCCTATGTGCAGTGGGGCGAAAAATGCCTGGACCGGCTGGCGGGGATGTTCGCCTTCGCAATCTGGAACCCCGGAGCCCGGCGCCTGTTCCTGGCCCGGGACCGCATGGGGAAGAAGCCGCTCTTCTATGCGGCCCTGCCGGACGGGACCCTTGTCTTCGCCTCCGAGATCAAGGCCATCCTGCACTATCCGGGCGTCCCCCGGGCCGTGAACGCCCTGGCCATGGACCGGCTCCTCGACTACGGCTTCAACCTCGCCCCGGACACCTTCCTGGAAGGGATACGCCAAGTCCCGCCCGCGAGCTTTCTCGTCCACGACGGCAAGGGGCTCCGCGTCGCGGCCTACTGGGACATTCCCATGGACGCGCCGCCTGCCGGTCTGAGCGAGGACGACGCGACCGAAGGCCTGCGCCACCATCTGATGGAAGCAGTGCGCGCCAGGCTCGTGTCCGACGTCCCCGTGGCCTCGTACCTGAGCGGCGGCATCGACTCCAGCAGCGTGACCGGCCTCTACGCCCATCTCTCCAACGCGCCGGTGCACACCCTGTCCATCACCTTCGAGGACGCGGGCTACGACGAGCGCCACTTCGCGCGCATGGTCTCCGGGGCCTTCGGGACCACGCACCACGAGTTCCTCTGCTCCATCGAGGAGAAAGAAATCGAAAACCTGGTCTGGCATCTGGAGACGCCCCTGGTGACGCTCCTGAACCTGCCCCTGTACCTGCTGTCGCGTCAGATCCGCGACATGGGCTTCAAGGTCGTCCTGTCCGGCGACGGCGCCGACGAGATCCTGGGCGGGTATGACTATTTCAAGCTCCTGAAGCTGATGGACTTCATCGGCCGCAGCGAGACCCCGGCCCGCGCGAACCTCCTGCGCCGGGTCTTCCCGGCCCTTTCCTCGCCGCAGCAGGCCCTGATGCACTACACGGCCCTGAAGGGCTTCCCCGCAGCCCACCCCGCCCTGCCGTACAGGTTCCAGGCCTTTCAGATGAAGGGGCAGCTCCTGTCCGACGGCTTCATCGAGAGGCTGCTTCCGCGACTCGGGGAGCGGGACGGCGAACTGCCGACGGTTCCGGGCTCCAGGTCCCTGCTGGATCAGGCCCTGTACCTGGAGAGCCGCATGCGCCTGCCCAACCTGACCCTGCCCCTGGCAGACACCATGAGCATGGCCAACTCCGTGGAGCTCAGGTCCCCCTTCATGGACCACCGGCTGGTGGAGTACGTCTTCTCACTGCCGGGCCGCTTCAAGATGCGGGGGCTGAACGAAAAGCACCTGCTCAAGAAAGGTTTCCGCACGTTCCTGCCCCCGGCCATCTGCCGCCGCCGCAAGCAACCCCTGGCCCCCCCGGGCAAATGGTTCGTACGCATGTTCAGGGGGCTGATCGGCGAATCCCTGTCTCCCATTGCCGTGCGGGACAAAGGCTACTTCAGGCCGGAATTCATCGAGCACATGCTGCGCGAATTCGATTCCGACAGCACCATGGACTACAGCGGCGTGCTCATCGTGGCCTTTTTCGTGCACCTCTTCGACGACCTCTTTCTCTGCCCCAAAACCCGCCGCGGTTGCTAATCGGACCAAGAGGGGGTATCAGCCTTCTCGCAAGAGGAGAGCGCATTCGTCATGAACATCACCTGTCCCAGCTGCGGGTTCGGACGCACCGTCAACGAGGCCAAGCTTCCGCCAAAGGCGGTCATGGCCACCTGCCCCAAGTGCCAGCACCGGTTCAAATTCCGGGAACTTCCCGGTCAGCCGGCCGGCGTAGGCGTCCCGCAGCACGAACCTGCCGGGCCTGCTCAGCCAACCGCACCCGCAGACGCCCCACTGCCTCGCCACGAACGCCCCGCGCAAACGGCGCAGGTCCAGCCCGCCGAGACTCCTGCACGTCCCGCAGCGGAAGATCCCGCGCCGCACCAGCGCCAGGCCCCGCGCGAGGACGATCTCTGGAAGGAGCTCGAGGCCCTGAACGACGACGACGGCGACGAAGCCCACGGGGCCGGCGCCGACGACCAGCCCCAGGCCAGCCTCCCCCTGTGGGAGCGCGCGACGTCGGGCTACCCACTGGCCTTCGCCAAAACCTTCATGCAGGTGCTCGCCAACCCCAAGGGCTTTTTCTCGGCCATGCCCGTGGGCCACGGGATCATGAAGCCACTGCTCTTTTTTCTCGTCGTCATCCAGGCCGTGGCCTTGTCCCAGTCCATCTGGCAGCTCCTGGGCATCATGCCACCGAGCCTGCTGACCGAAGGGCTCGGGCACACCGCGCAGGCAGCCCTGGCCCTCATCCTCTACCCCCTCGAAGTCTCGGTTTTCCTGTTCATGGACACGGCCATCAACCATTTTTTCCTGCGCCTTTTCAAGGCCGACACCAAGGGCTTCGAAGGGACCTTCCGCGCCGAGGCGTACAGCGCGGCGCCCATGCTGCTCATGGTCATCCCCTACATCGGCATGCCCCTGGCCATGATCGGCGCCACGGTCTACAAATTCCTGGGGCTGCGCCACGTGCACGGCGCCAGCAACAAACAGGTCCTGGCCGTGCTCGTGCTGCCCATGCTCCTGGCCCTGGCCGTGGCCATCGTCCTGACCCTCGTCACCGGAAGGGCCTGATGCGCACGTTCAAGAGTCTCTGGCGGCTGGCCGTGGACAAGGGCCTGGGCCGCAACGCCCGCAGGAAACCCGCCGAGCAGACGACCCGCAAGGAATCCGCTTCCAGGGATCACCAGGACAAGGTGGCCCGCCTCCTGGGGGACGAGCCCCCAACCCGCACCCTGCAATAGGTCCGCCCTTGACTTGACAGCCACAGCCATTAGGACAAGCCTTCGGCTCTCCCGAATTTTTCCGAACCGCCAGGCCCCGCGCCGTCCGGTTCGCACCCCATAGACGAACCTTCGCGTTCACATGAGGCAACCATGATCGGTATCTCCAAACTTTACTGCGGCACGGTGGAACCCTCCGACGCCCTGCGCTACGGACGCAATTCCGCCCAACTCCCCTCTCACCTGCTGCAGTTCGCCAAGGACAAGAAGCCCGTTGTGGTCTGGAACATGACCCAGCGCTGCAACCTCAAGTGCGTGCACTGCTACGCCCACGCCGTGGAGCCGAGCGCCCACAAGGACCCCATCTCCACGGAGCAGGCCAAGGTCATGATCGACGACCTGGCGCAGTTCGGCGCGCCTGTCATGCTCTTTTCCGGCGGCGAGCCCCTGGTGCGCGAAGACCTGGTCGAACTGGCCAAGTACGCCACGTCCAAGGGCATGCGCGCCGTCATCTCCACCAACGGCACCCTGATCACCAAGGCCAAGGCCAAGGAACTGAAGGAAGTCGGCCTGTCCTACGTCGGCATCTCCCTGGACGGCGCCGAGGCCGTGCACGACAAGTTCCGCGGCGTGACCGGCGCCTACAAGCAGGCCTTGAAGGGCGTCGAGAACTGCCAGGCCGAAGGCCTCAAGGTCGGCCTGCGCTTCACCATCAACAAGCGCAACGCCTCGGAAATCCCGCACCTCTTCGACCTCATCGAATCCCTGGAAGTGCCGCGCATCTGCTTCTACCACCTGGTCTACTCCGGCCGCGGCTCCGAGCTCATCAAGGAAGACCTGGACCATGCCGAGACCCGCGCCGTGGTCGACCTGATCATGGACCGCACCCGCGACCTGCACGACCGCGGCCTGCCCAAGGAAGTCCTGACCGTGGATAACCACGCCGACGGACCCTACGTCTATTTCCGCATGCTCAAGGAAGACCCCAAGCGCGCGGCCGAAGTGCTCGAACTCCTGAAAATGAACGAGGGCAACTCCTCGGGCCGCGGCATCGGCTGCATCTCCTGGGACGGTTCCGTGCACGCGGACCAGTTCATGCGCCACCACACCTTCGGCAACGTGCTCGAGCGTCCCTTCTCCGAAATCTGGACGGACGAGAACATCGAACTGCTGCACAAGCTCAAGGACAAGCGCCCCCACGTGAAGGGCCGCTGCGCCACCTGCCGCTTCCTGAACATCTGCGGCGGCAACTTCCGCGCCCGCGCCGAGGCCTACTTCGACGACTTCTGGGCCCACGACCCGGCCTGCTACCTGACGGACGAGGAAATCACCGGCGAGAAGCTCTAGGAGGGCGGACGTGAACACATTCCATCGTGGCCGCAGGCTGCGCTCTTCCAAGGCCATGCGGGATCTGGTGCGCGAAAGCCGCCTGTCCCGCGACGACCTGATCCAGCCCTACTTCGTGGTCGAGTCCGACGCGGATTTCCGCAAGCCCATCGCCTCCATGCCCGGACAGTTCCAGCTCGGCTTGAACCAGCTCATGGACGAGGTGGCCGGGGCCGTGGACGCGGGCCTCAAAAGCCTCATCCTCTTCGGCATTCCCGTGGACAAGGACCCGGCCGGCTCCCAGGCCTACGCCGAGAACGGCATCGTGCAGCAGGCCATCCGCCGCATCAAGGACCGCTGGCCCGAACTGGTCGTGGTCGCGGACACCTGCCTGTGCGAGTACACCTCCCACGGCCACTGCGGCCTGGTCTCGCCCGAAGGCGAAGTCAAAAACGACCCGACCCTGGCGCTGCTGGCCCGCACGGCCGTGGCCCAGGCCAAGGCCGGCGCGGACATCGTCGCGCCCTCGGACATGATGGACGGCCGCGTGGCCGCCATCCGCCAGGCCCTGGACGAAGCGGGCTTCCTGAACACGCCCATCATGTCCTACGCGGTCAAGTACTCCTCGGCCTTCTACGGCCCCTTCCGCGACGCGGCCGAAAGCGCGCCGAAGTTCGGGGACCGCAAGACCTACCAGATGGACCCGGCCAACTGGCGCGAAGGGCTGCGCGAAGCGGCCGCCGATGTTGAGGAAGGCGCCGACATCCTGATGGTTAAGCCGGGCCTGCCGTACCTCGACGTCATCCGCCTCGTGCGCGACAACTTCGACCTGCCCGTGGCCGCCTATCAGGTCAGCGGCGAGTACAGCCAGATCAAGGCCGCGGCCCAGCTCGGCTGGATCGACGAGACAGCCGTGGCGCTGGAAAGCCTCATCGCCTTCAAGCGCGCGGGCGCGGACCTGATCCTCTCCTACTTCACCCAAGACCTGCTCAAGGCGGGACACCTGTAATGCACACTCATCCCCACCACGGCGCGGGCCGGCCGAACCTCGACGGTCCGCCGGCCGGCCATCCGGGCGGCCATCCGGGCGCGAAACCCGGCGGCATGGTCACGACCCTTCCCGACGGCACCCCGGCCTGCAAGCTCATCGCCTGGGAAGTGACCCGCTCCTGCAACCTGGCCTGCAAGCACTGCCGGGCCGAGGCGCACCTGGAACCCTACGAGGGCGAGCTGGACACGGCCGAGGCCAAGGCCCTGATCGACACCTTCCCCCAGGTCGGCAACCCCATCATCATCTTCACCGGCGGCGACCCCATGATGCGCGCCGACGTGTACGAGCTCATCCGTTACGCCACGGACAAGGGCCTGCGCTGCGTCATGTCACCCAACGGCACCCTCATCACCCCGGAGACGGCGGTGAATATGCGTGAGGCTGGCGTGCAGCGCTGCTCCATCTCCATCGACGGACCCGACGCAGAGAGCCACGACGACTTCCGCGGTGTAGTCGGCGCCTTCGACGCCTCCATGCGCGGCATAGAGTACCTGAAGGACGCCGGCATCGAGTTCCAGATCAACACCACCGTGACGCGCGCCAACCTCGGCAGCTTCAAGCAGATCTTCGACCTGTGCGAGCGCATCGGCGCCGCGGCCTGGCACATCTTCCTGCTCGTGCCCACGGGCCGGGCCGCCCAGCTCGGGGCCGAGGTCATCACCGGCCAGGAGTACGAGGACGTGCTCAACTGGTTCTACGATTTCCGCAAGACCACGAAGATGCATCTGAAGGCCACCTGCGCCCCGCACTACTATCGCATCATGCGCCAGCGGGCCAAGGAGGAGGGCATCGCCGTCACGCCCGAGAACTTCGGCCTCGACGCCATGACCCGCGGGTGCCTGGGCGGCACGGGCTTCTGCTTCATCTCCCACGTCGGCCAGGTCCAGCCCTGCGGCTACCTGGAGCTCGACTGCGGCAACATCCGCACCACGCCCTTCCCGGAAATCTGGCGGTCCTCCAAACAGTTCCTGCAGTTCCGCGACCAGAAGCAGTACGAAGGCAAGTGCGGCGTGTGCGAATACCACAAGGTCTGCGGCGGATGCCGTGCCCGCGCCCACTCCATGGACAACAACTACATGGGTGAAGAGCCACTGTGTACGTATGTGCCCAAGCTTTTGGAGCGGATAAAGTCGTAAGAGATGCGGGGCGCCGCCCCGCGCCCCGCCAGGGGCTCGCCCCTGGACCCGTACAAGGGTATCGTCAGAACGGTTGCAACGACCCGCATAGGGCATGAGGAGCGAATGGACGATTTCGACAAGAAGATACTGGACATCATCCAGACGGGCTTTCCGTTGGAATCCCGTCCGTACGCTGAGATCGGCGATCAAGTAGGTCTGACCGAGGCCGAGACCCTGGCCAGGGTGCGTGCTCTGAAGGAAAAAGGCGTCATCCGCCGCATCGGGGCCAACTTCCAGTCCAAGAAGCTGGGCTGGCACTCCACCCTGTGCTCGGCCGCCGTGCCCGAGGACAAGCTCGAAGAGTTCATCGCCGAAGTGAACAAGCTCCCCGGCGTGACCCACAACTACCTGCGCCAGCACCGCCAAAACATCTGGTTCACCTTCATCGGCCCTTCCTGGGATGAGGTGCAGGAAACCCTGGCCGGCATCAAACGCAAGACGGGCATCTCCATCCTGAACCTGCCGGCCACCAAGATGTACAAGATCCAGGTCGACTTCAAGATGGGCGACCGGGAGGAATGATGCGCGAATTCATCCTGTCCCCGTCCCTCCTGTCCTCGGATTTCGGAGCCCTGCGCGCCGAACTGGCGGCCCTCGAGGACGCCGGGCTCAAATGGGTGCACTGGGACGTCATGGACGGCGCCTTCGTGCCGAACATCACCTTCGGCCCGCCCGTCATCGGCAAGCTGCGCAAGACGTCGAAGCTCTTCTTCGACGTGCATCTCATGATCGAACGCCCCGAGCGCTACATCAAGGAATTCGCCGACGCGGGCGCGGACCTGCTGTGCATCCACGCCGAGAGCACGCTGCATCTGGAGCGGACAATCAGCGCCATCCGCGAAGCGGGCATGAAGACCGGCCTGTCCCTGAACCCCGCCACGCCCCTGAATGTCGTCGAATACCTCCTGCCCCAGTTGGACATGGTGCTGATCATGAGCGTCAACCCCGGCTTCGGCGGGCAGTCCTTCATCCCCTTCTGCAAGGACAAGATCGCCGCCCTTTCGGGCATGATCCGCGCCAAAGGCCTCTCGACCCTCATCCAGGTCGACGGGGGCGTGACCCTGGACAACGCCAGGGAACTCTTCGACCTCGGCGCCGACGTCCTTGTCTCCGGCTCCGCCTTCTTCGGCTTCCCGCCCTACGCCGAGAGGCACAAGGCCTTCATGGAAGCCGTCTTGGGGAAATAGCCGAACGCGGCAAGCAAAGACACCATGTAAAGCAAATGGCCGCCGGGGAAACTCGGCGGCCATTTGCTTTTACGGGTGCTCCGTTCTGACGCGTCACAGTTGTGTGAATTGTGACCTATCTGATTAAAAACATGTCATTTTTGACATATTTTACGGCGCATTGAGTCGAAACGATACATGCGCGCCCAAGTGTCGCGTCCTCGGCCACGGATCCATCGGGATCGCAGGGTGGCCTCACGGCCGCCTTCCGGCCCTCGCCGGAAGTGCGGTGCACTGCCGTGGTCGCAGCCCGGGGGCCGCAAAGCCCCCGGACAGCGGGTTGAAAGTCTAGACCTTGGCGGCCTGCAGTTCCTCGGCGGTGTAATCCCAGCCGACGTTGTGGGGCGGCAGGAGTTCGGTCTGGAAGAAGCGGGGCAGCTGGTCGTCGGCATCGGTGAAGCCGGCGCGCTTGTTGAAGTCCAGTTCGTCCTTCAGGCAGTTCACGCCCATGCCCACCAGCTCGTCCACGCTGTAGTCCTTGCCGATGAGGCCGGACACCAGCTTGGCCATGCACGGCACACCGCGCGCGTCGTCGAGCACCGCGAAGGCCACGAACAGGCACAGGCCCAGGGAGTCCACGGCCGCCGTGGCCACCTGCAGGTTCTTGGAGATCTCGATGTTGCCTTCCTTCTTGTGGCCGTCCACGTCGCCGCCGCATTTGAGCACGTTCTGGCACACGCCGTAGCCGGCGGTGTGGTCGGCGCCCATGGGGGTCGTGGCGTAGGTCACGCCGACGCCCTTGACGGCGCGCGGGTCGTAGGCCGGCAGGGCCTGGTTCTTGACCACGGGCACGCGGTCAACGCCGAAGGCCTGGGCCGTGTACCCCGTGCCGTTGCCGTAGATGCGGCCCAGCGGGTCCTTGGTGCCGACCTTGGCCAGTTCGGCCAGGACGCCCTTGGAGTCGCCCCAGGCGATGATGCCCGCTTCCATGGCCATGGCCATGGTGTTGGCCATCTCGATGGTGTCCATGCCCGCTTCGTCGCAGGTGCGGTCCATCATGGCGATGTCGTCCAGGTTGTCGACCATGAGGTCCGCGCCGAAGCCCCAGATGGTCTCGTACTCGAAGCCAGTCGTCAGGTACTTGCCGTCCTTGTCATGGTAGACCTGCGAGCACTGGATGATGCAGCCCGTGTGGCAGCCGTGCTTGGTCTTGCCGCCGCGCTTCTCGATGTTGGCGGCCAGGGTCTCGCCGGAGATCTTCTCGGCGCCGTCGAACTTGCCCATGCGGAAGTTCTTGGTCGGCAGGGCGCCGGCCTCGTTGATGACGTTGACCAGGACGGCCGTGCCGAAGCCGGGCAGGCCCTGGCTGGTGACGGGGTGGCCGCGCAGGATGTCGACCCATTCCTTGCGGGCTTCCTTGAACAGCTCCTCGTTGCCGTACTCGACCTTCACGTTGGCGGCACCGTCGAGGACGATGGCCTTGACGCCCTTGGAGCCCATGACCGCACCCATGCCGCCGCGGCCGGCGGAACGGGAAGGCAGGCCCTCGGGATCCGAGAACTGGATGGTGGCGGCGGCCAGGCACTGCTCGCCGGCGGGGCCGACCATGGCGGTCACGGCCTTGTCGCCGTAGGCGGCCAGGAGCTTTTCCTGGGCGGCGTAGGTGCGCATGCCGGCCACGGCGGAATCCTTGAACACGACCTTGTCGGCGGAGACGAAGATCTCCTGCATGGGGCTGCTGGCCTCGGGCTTGTCTTCGAGGATGATGGCCTGCAGACCGAGTTTGGGCAGGGTGTGGGCGAACTGTCCGCCGGAGTTGCTCTCCTTGATGCCGCCGGTCAGGGGCGACTTGGCGCCCACGGAAACGCGGCCGGAGTTGGCGGCGTTGGTCGGGGCCAGCACGCCGCCGGCGAAGATGAGCTTGTTGTCGGCGGAAAGGGCGTGACAGTCCGCCGGCACTTCCCTGTTGACGATCCTGGAAGTCAGGGCGCGTCCGCCGAGACCGGCGTAGTCGCCGAGTTCCTCGAACTTGAAGGTCTTGGCGCGGGTATTGATGCGCAGAATCTTCATGGTCTCTCCTATGGCAAGTAAAAGGGTTGAACGGCAGCAAGTGCTGTCAATTATGACATAAAGCAAAAAAAAGGGCAGGGTTGGAGTTAATGCCAACTCCAACCCTGCCCCCGGTGACTGGCATCGCAAACTTCGCGGCAGTCTCTTTTCCGGCTCAGATCATGGTGATCCCAGCGTCATGTGCATTCATAGGCAGTCGTTGCTTCCTCCTGCATGCCGCACCACATCTCATCGAAGCCGGCCGTCTCCGGAACGCGCTGGTCGCACACGGATACGCTGAGTTCACCCCGATCGTTGCCGATCTTCCAGTCGACCTCTTCCAGGCGAAGGAGTGAAGCGTCGTCGAACCACATGATGCACCTCGTTTCCGGCATGTACCGCGAAGCAGGTTGCGCGCCGGAGAGACTCCGGCGCGCGGGCGATATCGTAAGGCTTACAGGGCCGCCTCGTAGATGGCCGCCACATCGGCGTCCTTCAGGCAGCGGGGGTTGGTGAAACCGCAAGCGTCCTTCTGGGCGTTGCCGGTCATGATGGCGATGTCTTCCTTCTTGACGTTCTTGCCGTAGCGCTTGCCCAGTTCGATCAGGCCGGCGGGAATGCCGACGTCGGTGGACAGCTGCTTGATGGCGTCAAGGCACTTCTCGGCGGCGGCGCGGACGGACAGACCTTCCACGTTCTCGCCCAGGAACTTGGCCATGTCGACAAAGCGTTCCAGCTTGGCGTTCATGTTGGCGCGCTCGACATGGGGCAGCAGGATGGCGTTGCATTCGCCGTGCGGCAGGTCATAGAAGCCGCCCAGCTGGTGAGCCATGGCGTGGACATGACCGAGGCTGGCGTTGTTGAAAGCCATGCCGGCCAGGTACTGGGCGAAGCACATGCCTTCGCGGGCCTCGATGTCCTTGCCGTTGGCCACGGCCTTGCGCAGGTACTTGGCGATCAGTTCCATGGACTTCTGGGCGCAGGCGTCGGTCATGGGGTTGGCGATGGTGGAAACGTAGGCTTCCACGGCGTGGGTCAGGGCGTCCATGCCGGTGGCGGCGGTCAGCGCCGGGGGCATGCCGACCATCAGCATCGGATCGTCAATGGCGATGCCGGGAGTGACGCGCCAGTCGACGATGGCCATCTTCACCTTGCGGGAGGTGTCGGTGATGATGCAGAAGCGGGTCATTTCAGAGGCGGTGCCGGCGGTGGTGTTCACGGCCAGGTACGGGGGCATGGGCTTGGTGGACTTGTCCACGCCTTCGAAGTCGTGAATCTTGCCGCCGTTGGCCACGACCAGGCCGATGCCCTTGCCGCAGTCATGGGAGGAGCCGCCGCCCAGGGAGATCAGGGAGTCGCATTTCTTTTTCTTGTAAACTTCAACGCCGGCATGGACGTTGTTGTCCGTGGGGTTCGGGATGGTTTCGTCGTATACTTCGTACTTCATTCCGGCGGCGTCCAGCAGGTCGGTGATCTGCTTGGTCAGACCGCAACCGGTGATACCCTTATCGGTAACGACCAGAGGCTTGCTGCCGCCCAGGGCCTTGATCTTCTCGGGAATCTGCTTGGAAGCGCCAATACCGATCAGAGTAACGCTGGGAATGAAGAAACCGTAAACCATTTCTTGAACAGCCATGATTACACCTCGCTAAAGATTGTTACAAACGAAAAGGACCTTAGTTGACTCTCGTGATTTTCCCTTAGGCAAAAACGGGGCCAGAATGAAAAATGAATGATTTTTTACCTCATTTTTTACGCTAACCCGCCATAATCACAGCGAAGACATCACCTGAATTCCCCGGAGGGCAGGAGCGAACACCGCCTCCGCGGCACGGCGCACCCCCTCTTTGTATCACTTTGATCCTTGCGCTGACGACGCTTCTGGGTCAAAAAGACCCATTATGCCCGTTCATCGCCGCAACCACCCCTTGGCCTCTTCGTGAACCGCAGGCAGACAGAACCCCTTTGAACTGAATTTTGCACCTTATTTACAGTGTGTTACAAAGTGCTTCGCAAAAATCGGAGCACCCGCTCCGGCAGAAGGACGCTGATCGTATCCTTTTTGCACACACCTTCGGCGGACGATCCCACCGCCAGGCCCGGAGCACGTTGAACCTACCCAAGCGAGGATGAGCATGGACATTCGGAAATTTTCTTTGCCGGAAATCATATTCGGCCACGGCAGCATGGAATACACCGGTTCCTACGCCCTTCAGCTGGGCGCGAAGAAGGTCTTCGTGGTCAGCGACCCGGGACTGGAAAAAAGCGGCTGGGTGAAGAAACTGCTGCAGATCATCGAAGCCTCCTCCCTGCGCTGGGTCTACTACTCCAATGTCAGCTCCAACCCCCGCGACTACGAGGTGCACACCGGAGCGGAGCTCTACAAGGCCGAAGGGGCGGACGTGGTCATCGCCCTGGGCGGCGGCAGCCCCATGGACATGGCCAAAGGCGTGGCCACGGTGGTCAGCAACGGCGGGACCATCCAGGACTACGAGGGCGCCAACCTCATCACCAGCCCGCTGCCGCCCATGATCTTCCTGCCGTCCACGGCCGGCAGCGGATCGGACATCTCCCAGTTCGCCATCATCACCGACGTGGCCCGCAAGGTGAAGATGTCGCTCATCAGCCGTTCGCTGACGCCCAACGTGTCCATCATCGACTCGGAACTCCTGTCCACCGTCGACGACGACCTCCTCATCTCCTCGGCCGTGGACGCCCTGGCCCACGCCGTCGAATCCTACGTGTCCCTCATCGCCCACACGCTTACCGAAACCCAGGCCCTGAAGGCCATCCACCTCATTCTCGACAACATGCAGCCCGCCCTCAAGACCAGGGACCCCAAGGCCCTTGAATTCCTGTCCATCGCCGCCACGGCCGCGGGCATGAGCTTCAGCAACGCGAGCCTCGGCGCCTGCCACGCCATCGCCCACTCCCTGGGCGGCTTCTTCGACACGACCCACGGCATGGTGCACCCGGTCCTGCTGCCGGCGGTCATGAAGTTCAACCTGCCTGCCTGCGAGGAGAAGATGGCCACCATCGGTGAAATCGTCCTGGGGCGCAGGCTGTCCTCCTCGCGCCAGACCGCGGAAGGGGGCATCGCACGGTTGCACGAGATTTTCGAGGAACTCGGGACCTCGACCCATTTCAGGGAGATCGTCAACGACCGCACCGCTTTCCCGCAGATCTGCGAGATGGCCACCAAGGACGCCTGCCTGCTGACCAACCCCCGCCCGGCCACGGCCGAGGAGCTTCTGGCCATCTGCGAAGAGGTCTGGTGATGAACAGGACCAAGCTGTCCGACATCGTCGGACCTGAGTACACCAAGCTCGGCTTCTTCCGCGAAGTGCAGGAAAAGATGGCCGAACTCGAGACCTACAATGCCGAACTCGAACGCAAGAAGCAGGAGATCCAGGACATCCTGAACGGCATCATGGACCTCCTGGCCGTGGTGTCGCCCGACTACCGCATCGTCTACGTGAACAAGGTCTTCCACGACTATTTCGACATCGACCAACCCAAGGGCATGTACTGCTACGAAGTCTTCCGCGGCCGATCGGCTCCCTGCCGGACCTGCCCCCTGCGCACGGCCCTGCAGACGGGAAAGCCCGACCGCACCTCGTACCTCGACCCCCGCTCGGAACGTAACCTGCGCTTCGAGGTGGTGGCATCCCCCATGTTCGACGACAAGGGGCACGTCCGCACGGTCCTCGTCTCCAAGCGCGACGTGACCATGGAAAAGGAGTACCAGGCCAAATACTACCAGGCCGAGAAGATGGCCACCATCGGCCTCCTGGCCGCCGGCGTGGCCCACGAGATCAACAACCCCCTGGCGGCCATCAGCGGCTTCTCCGAGGCCCTCAAGCGCCGTATCCCGGCCCTGGCCACGTTGTTGGCCGATAACGCGGACTCATCGTTGCTTGAAGATTTCACCGACTACACCACCACCATCCTGGAAGAGTGCAACCGCTGCCGCGACATCGTCGGCAACCTGCTCTCCTTCAGCAGCCAGAAAACCTGCAAGTTCAACACGATAGATTTGAACACGCTGGTCGCAGACTCCGTCAAGATCCTGCACCACCAGATCAAGCTTCGTCCGGGCATCAATCTGGTCCTCGATCTGTACCCCTCGCCCGCAACCATTCAGGGTGCCCAGGGGGAACTGAAGCAGGTCCTGCTCAATCTGGTCCTCAACGCCATGGACGCCATAGAGTCCGACGGGACCATCACCATCCGTACCAGCTTCGGCAGGCCGGGACACGCGACCCTGACCGTCGAGGACACGGGCCAGGGCATCTCCCCGGACAAACTGGGCAAGCTCTTCATCCCCTTCTTCACGACCAAGACCAAGGGTCACAGCATCGGCATCGGTCTGTCCATCTGCTACAACATCATCCAGCAGCATAAGGGGGAGATCCTCGTCTGCAGCGAACCGGGCAAGGGCTCCATCTTCAAGGTCATGCTTCCCACCGGATTCCCCGGAAACAACAAGGAACCAAACACATGAGCATCTTCAATTCCATCGAGATCCTCGTCGTCGACGACGAGTCCAACATACGCAAGCTTTTCTCCCGCGAACTCACGTCCCCCGGGCGCAACATCCATACCGTCGGGAGCGCCGCCGAGGCCTTCGATTTCCTGCACAAGAACTTCTGCGACATCATCATCCTGGACATCCGGCTTCCAGACGCCAACGGCCTTGAATTGATGAGCAAGCTGCTGGAGACGGTGCCCAACGTGGCCATCATCCTCATCACCGGCTACGCCGATGTGGACAACGCCGTGGAGGCCATGAAAAACGGGGCCTACGACTACATCACCAAACCCTTCTCCCTGGAACGCATGGAGCAGGTCATCGAAAAGGCCTACCAGCGGGTGCGGCTGCAGCGGGAAAACGAACTCCTGCGGCACAACTCGGAGCACAAGTCCATGCCCAAGTTCATCGGCCACTCCAAGTCCGTGCAGCAGGTCCGCTACCTCATCGAAAAGGCGGCCCCCACGGACGTGCCGGTGCTGCTGACGGGCGAGAGCGGCACGGGCAAGAACGTGGCCGCGGCCGCCCTGCACGCCCAGAGCCGCCGCGCGGACCAGCCGCTGATCATCAAGAACTGCGGCACGTTCGACAAGGAGCTTCTGCGGAGCGAACTCTTCGGCTACTGCAAGGGCGCCTTCACCGGCGCCGACCGCAGCACCGACGGCCTGCTGACCCTGGCCCACAAGGGCACGCTCTTCTTCGACGAAGTGGGTGAACTGAGCCTCGAACTGCAAGGCGCGCTCCTGCGCGTGCTGGAGACCCAGCACTTCCGCCGGGTGGGCGACAAGGAGGAGCGCTGCGTGGACGTGCGCTTCATCTTCGCCACCAACAAGAACCTGGCCAAGGAGGTGGAGGAGGGGCGGTTCCACGACGCCTTCTACCACCGCATCAACGTCTTCACCATCGAGCTGCCGCCCCTGCGCGAACGCCGCGAGGACATCCCGTCCCTGGTCGAGCACTTCCTCATGTCCCTGGCCAAGGACGGCAAGGAGTACAAGATCTCCCCCCGGGCACTGCAGCAGCTCATGGACAACCCCTGGCCCGGCAACGTGCGCGAGCTCAAGAACATCATCGAACGCGGCATGATCCTGGCCGAGAACAACCTCATCAACGTCAAGGCCCTGCCCTTCTGCCAGAAGAGCTGCCAGAACCCGCGCGAAAAGGGCTTCTCCACCCTGGAGGAGTTGGAGCGCTCGCACATCAGCATGGTCATGCACGCCGTACAGGGCAACAAATCCAAGGCCGCCCAGATGCTGGGCATCGGCCGCAAGACCCTGTACCGCAAACTCGAGGAATACAGCCTGACGGACGTGGCGGGGCAGGACATCGGATTCCTGGGCAAGTGACCGGGTCATTTCGACACATCCCCCGTAAACCCGCCTGGAGGCTCGCTCCCGGAAGCGTTCGGCCAAGCGGGCATGGCTGCGCCGGTGGCCCGAACGTGACGGTTGTTTTTTGGCGCGCCATGGAGGACCCTCGATGCCGACGGTGCTGATTTTTTGCGATGAAGCGGGACGGATCGTGGAAGCCTGCGCCGGCAAGAACCCGGAGTGGAACCTCCCGCCGGGAACGCCGTTGTGGGAGGCGCTGGGCATGGAGGCTTCCGATGTCGGGGAATTGCTGACGCGGTTCCCGACAGGCACCGCCCACAGCCTGACAGGCCCCCTGGGCCAGCCCCTGATCCTGAACCTCGTCCCCCTGCCGGGCCGGCTGGCGCCATCGGGCGGGTACCTGGCGACCCTGACCGTGGCCGCCCTGACCCTGGCGGCACCCATCGGAGACGCGCCCGCCCCCACGGCGTCCGTCCTTGACTACGCCGTGTTCAACGCGGTCTTCAACGACGCGCGCGACGCCATCCTGCTCACGGACGACTCCTTCCGCATCCTGGCGGCCAACCGCAAGGCCCACACGCTCTATGCCGCGGGTGACGAATGTCTGGACGGCTCGGCCCTGCCGCGGATCCTGCCCCCGTCGGACGAGCCCAGAATCCTGGCCACAGCCCGGGCCCTCAAAAGCGGCGCGTCCTGGCGCGGTTCCCAGGTCACCCTCGGACCGGCCGGCCAGGAGACGCCCGTCAGGATGACCATCCGCTGCCTGAGCGTCGGCCGGGTGCGGCTCTACCAATTCATGCTGGGCGACCAGCGCCGGCGCATGGCCCTGGAGCGCGACCTGGCCAAAAGCCGCCGGCAGGTCGCGGACATGGACACGGCCCTGAAGCATGTCCTGCGCAATGTCGAGGAAGAGCGTCAGGAACTCAAGGAAGGCCTCGTGCAGCAGGTCCGCGAGGAGGTCCTGCCCACGGTGGAGCGCATCGTCCAGGAGGACTCCCACCTCGTCCGCCAGGCCTACCGTTCGGCCCTGGAGGAGCGCATCGCGGACATGGCCGAGGCCCCGTCCGACACGGCCGCCCTCTTCGCCCTGCTCACCCCCCGGGAAATGGACATCTGCCGCCTGATCCAGCAGAGCTGGCAGGGCCGCGCCATCGCCGAGCAGCTCGGCATCTCGTTTGAAACCCTGCAGACCCACCGCAAGAACATCCGCCGCAAGCTCGGCCTCAAGGGCGGGCCCGTCCCGCTGTCCGCCTTTCTCCAGCAGCACCCGCCCCTCTAGCCGTCGGGTATGCCCGCATACCCGATCCATCCCCGCCACGTCCCCTTGATCCCCTGCCCGTCATGGGTATTCTGCCCGATGCTGAATACAGGCGGGCCGCGGATGCGGCGCGCCCCCGAACCCGCAGCCAAGGAGATTGAATGGACAAAATACGTGTCGAAGGACTGTACAAGATATTCGGGCCGAGCCCCAAGAAAGCGTTGCAGATGCTTTCCAAGGGCCGGACCAAGGACGAGATCATGGCCGAGACCCGCCATGGCGTTGGCGTGAACAACGCCTCCTTCGAGGTGAAGGAGGGCGAGATCGTGGTCGTCATGGGACTGTCCGGCAGCGGCAAGTCCACCCTGGTGCGCTGCCTCAACCGCCTGATCACGCCCACGGCCGGCAAGGTCCTCATCGACGGGCAGGACGTCGCGACCATGGGTGACGAGGAGCTCAGGCACCTGCGGCAACGCAAGATGGGCATGGTCTTTCAGAATTTCGCGCTCTTCCCGCACCGGACCGTGCTGGAAAACGCCGCCCTGGGCCTGGAAATCCAGGGCATGGACAAGTCCGAGCGTCTGCGGCTGGCCGAAGAGGCGCTGTCCATGGTCGGCCTGGACGGCTGGGGCGAGTCCTACCCGCGCCAGCTCTCGGGCGGCATGCAGCAACGCGTGGGCCTGGCCCGCGCCCTGGCCCTGTCCCCGGACATCCTGCTCATGGACGAGGCCTTCAGCGCCCTGGACCCACTCATCCGCCGCGACATGCAGGACGAGCTCATCAACCTGCAGGAGAGGATGCGCAAGACCATCGTCTTCATCTCACACGACCTGGACGAGGCCCTGAAGCTCGGCGACCGCATCATCCTCATGAAGGACGGCGCCATCGTGCAGATCGGCACGCCCGAACAGATCCTGACCTCGCCGGCCGACGAGTACGTGGCCCGCTTCGTCGAGGACGTGGACATCACCAAGGTCCTGACGGCCGAATCCGTCATGAAACGCAGCGAGGCCGTGGCCGACCTGCGCACCGACGGCCCGCGCGCGGCCCTGCGCAAGATGCGCAAGCACAACATCGCCCATCTCTTCGTGGTCGACCACAACCACCGGCTGGTCGGTATCGTGTCCGCCGACGCGGCCGCGAACCTGGCCGCCCGGGGCGAGGAACAGCTGGCCGAGGCCATCTGCACCGAGATCAAGACCGTCTTCCCGGACACCCCGGCCCAGGACCTCTTCGGCATCATGGCCGACCTGCCCTACCCGCTGGCCGTGGTCGACGAGAACAACAAGTTCAAGGGCCTCATCGTGCGCGGCACCCTGGTCGCGGCTCTGGCCGAACGAGGAGGTGCCGCATGAACGACTTCAGACTGCCCGTGGGCGAATCCATCGAATCCGGCATCGACTTCCTGGTCGAGCACCTGTCCTTCATCACCAAGGCCAGCGCCGCCATCATCGAGACGGTCCTCGGGGCCATGGAAAGCGGCCTGCTGTTGGTCCCCATCCCGGTCTTCATCGTGCTGGCGGCGGCCGGCGTATGGCTCCTGACACGGGACCGCAGGCTGACCCTGGGCAGCGTCCTGGGCCTGGCCCTGATCTGGAACATGGGGCTTTGGGCGGCCACGGTCAGCACCCTGGCCCTGGTACTGGTCTCGACCCTGTGCGCCATCGCCCTGGGCGTGCCGCTCGGCATCCTCTCGGCCATCAACACGCGCATGTACCAGGCGGTCATGCCCGTGCTCGACGTGATGCAGACCATGCCGGCCTTCGTCTACCTCATCCCGGCCATCCCCTTCTTCGGCCTGGGCAAGACCGCGGCCATCTTCTCGACGGTCGTCTTCTCCATGCCGCCGGCCATCCGCTTCACCTGCCTGGGCATCCGCCAGATCCCGGCGGAGCTGGTGGAGTGCTCCACGGCCTTCGGCGCGACGCGCATGCAGCGCCTCATGAAGCTGGACCTGCCCCTGGCCGCGCCGACCATCATGGCCGGCGTCAACCAGACGGTCATGCTGGCCCTGTCCATGGTCGTCATCGCGTCCATGATCGGCGCCAAGGGCCTGGGCGGCGAGGTCTGGAAGGCCATCCAGCGGCTGCAGATGGGCCGCGGCTTCGAGGCGGGCATCGCCATCGTCATCGTGGCCATGATCCTGGACCGGGTGCTGCAGAAACTGGGCACCCGCAAAGACACATAATAAACAAAGGAGAATCGCATGAAGAAAATCCTGCTTACCCTGATCTGTCTGATGTTCCTGGCCGCGCCGGCCACCGCCGCCAAGGGCAAGGTCCGCATCGCCTACGTCGAGTGGGACTGCGCCACGGCCAGCACCATGACGGCCAAGGCCGCCCTGGAGCAGATGGGGTATGAAGTCGAGACCCTGCCCGTCGCCGCGGCCGCCATGTGGCAGGCCCTGGGCACGGGCGACGTGGACGCCATGGTCACGGCCTGGCTGCCCGTGACCCACGCCGACTACTACGAGAAGGTCAAGGACAAGGTCGAAAAGGTCTCAGTGGTCTCGGGCGGAGCCAAGCTCGGCTGGGCCGTGCCCGCGTACGTGACCATCGACTCCATCGAGGAGCTGAACGCCAACGCCGACAAGTTCGACGGCAAGATCATCGGCATCGACCCCGGCGCGGGCCTCATGAAGCTGTCCGAGCAGGCCATGGCCGACTACGGCCTGAACAAGCTCGAACTGATGGAAGGCAGCGGCGCGACCATGACCGCGGCCCTGGACACCGCCATCAAGAACCAGAAATGGATCGTCGTCACGGCCTGGTCCCCGCACTGGATGTTCGGCAAGTGGGATCTCAAGTACCTCAAGGACCCCAAGGGCGTGCTGGGCGGCGAAGAGAAGATCGAGGCCATCGTGCGCAAGGGCCTGAAGGAGGACATGCCCGAGGTCCACGCCTTCTTCTCCAACTTCAAGTGGGACTCCCCGGCGCAGCTGCAGATGGTCATGGCCTGGAACCAGGCCGGCGGCACCCCCGAAGAGAACGCCAAACGCTTCCTGAAGGAACACCCGGATACCGTGAAGGGCTGGATGGGCAAGTAGGCTGATGCAATGCGGGGCTCCGCCCCGCGCCCCGCAAGGGGCTCGCCCCTTGACCCGATTTGGGGTTAGGGGCTCGCCCTCGCAGTCGATCCCCCCGATCATCCCCCCTAAATGGGGTGCAGGGGGCGCGCCCCCTGCCCGCCGGAGGCCTCTTCCTCCTCCTCTCCCCACCACCAACGAAAACCCCGGCTCGCACCGGGGTTTTCGTTTTTCAGGCCTGCTTGCCGCAGCAGCGTTTGTATTTCTGACCGCTGCCGCAGGGGCAGGGGTCGTTGCGGCCGACCTTGGGGTCGGCGCGGCGCACGGTGTCGGGCTTGGTTTCGGCGGGTTCACTGCCGCCGGCGTATTTCACCTCTTCCTGCTCCTCGTGCTTGAGCTCCTCTTGGCGGACGATCTCGATGCGCAGGTGCATGAGGGCCTTCATGGTGTTCTCGCGGATGCGGAAGAGCAGGTCCTCGAAGAGTTCGAAGCCTTCGCGCTTGTACTCCTGCTTGGGATCGCGCTGGGCGTAGCCGCGCAGGCCGATGCCCTCCTTGAGATAGTCCATCTGCAGAAGGTGGTCCTTCCAGTTGCGGTCCAGGGCGTCGAGGAGGAAGAAGCGCAGGACTTCCTGGTACTGGTCCGGGGCTGCGGCGCGGTGCTCGTCGAGGACCGAGATGACGGCGGCGCGGGCCTCGTCCTTCTCGACGTACTTGCCGGCCTCGACCGTGCGTTCGAGGGCGAAGATCTCGTCCAATTTGGAGCGGACCATGCCCTTCAGTTCCTCGGGGGACTCGGTGTGGCCCTTGCGGTTCTCCATGGGCTCGTAGATGTCAGAAAGCAGGTCGTCGATGAACTCCTCGACGGTGGGCTGCACGTCCTCGACGGTCATGAATTCGCGGCGCAGGGAGTAGATGACCTCGCGCTGCTGGTTCATGACGTTGTCGTATTCGAGGAGCTGCTTGCGGATCTCGAAGTTGTGGCCTTCGACACGCTTCTGGGCGTTTTCGATGGAGCGGCTGATGAGCGGATTCTCGATGGTCTGGCCGTCTTCGAGGCCGAGGCGCTCCATGATGCCGGCGATGCGCTCGGAGCCGAAGAGGCGCATGAGGGTGTCGTCAAGGGCCAGGTAGAAACGCGAGGAGCCCGGGTCGCCCTGGCGGCCGGCGCGGCCGCGCAACTGGTTGTCGATGCGGCGGCTCTCGTGGCGTTCGGAGCCCAGGATGTGCAGGCCGCCCAGTTCGCGCACGCCTTCGCCCAGCACGATGTCCGTGCCGCGGCCGGCCATGTTGGTGGCGATGGTCACGCGGCCCTTCTGGCCGGCCTCGGCCACGATCTCGGCTTCCTTCTCGTGGTGCTTGGCGTTTAGGACCTCGTGGGGGACGCGCTTCTTCTTGAGGAGCTCGGAGATGAACTCGGACTTCTCGATGGAGGTCGTGCCCACGAGGACCGGCTGGCCCTTGGCGTGAAGCTCCCGGATCTCCTCGACGATGGCCTCGAATTTTTCCTTTTGGGTCTTGAGGATAACGTCGGGGAAGTCCTTGCGGACCATGGGCTTGTTGGGTGGGGCCACGATGACTTCGAGGCCGTAGATCTGCTGGAACTCCACGGCCTCGGTGTCGGCCGTGCCGGTCATGCCGGCCAGCTTCTCGTACATGCGGAAGAAGTTCTGGAAGGTGATGCTGGCCAGGGTCTGGTTCTCGGCCTCGACCTTGACGCCCTCCTTGGCCTCCAGGGCCTGGTGCAGGCCGTCGCTGAAGCGCCGTCCCGGCATGAGGCGGCCCGTGAACTCGTCGACGATAACCACCTGCCCGTCCTTGACGATGTAGTGGTCGTCGCGGGTGAAGAGGTAGTGGGCGCGCAGGGCCTGCAGGATGTGGTGCTGCAGGGTGATGTTGGCCGGGTCGAAGAGGTTCCCGACGTTCATGATCTCTTCGCAGTGCACCACGCCCTCGTCGGTCAGCACGACGGTGCGGGCCTTCTCGTCGATGGAGAAGTCCTCGTCGCGGGCCAGCTTCGGGATGATGGAATTGACGCGGGCGTAGAGGGAGGTCGACTTCTCGCCCGGGCCCGAGATGATGAGCGGGGTGCGGGCCTCGTCGATGAGGATGGAGTCCACCTCGTCGACGATGGCGAAATTGAGGGGCCGCTGCACGAGCTGGTGCCGGTAGAACTTCATGTTGTCGCGCAGGTAGTCGAAGCCGAACTCGTTGTTGGTGCCGTAGGTCACGTCGGAGCCGTAGGCGGCCTGGCGCTCGGCGTCGGTCAGGCCGTGGACGATGACGCCCACGGTCAGGCCCAGGAAGGTGTAGAGCTGGCCCATCCAGGCCGCGTCGCGGCGGGCCAGATAGTCGTTGACCGTGACCACGTGCACGCCCTTGCCGGACAGGGCGTTCAGCACCACGGGCAGGGTGGCTACAAGGGTCTTGCCTTCACCGGTCTTCATCTCCGCGATCTTGCCCTGGTGCAGGACGACTCCGCCCATGAGCTGCACGTCGAAGTGGCGCATGTTAAGGACGCGCTTGCTGGCCTCGCGGGTCAGGGCGAAGACCTCGGGCAGCAGGGAGTCGAGGCTGCGCCCGCCGGCCACCTCGTCGCGCCAGGCGGCCATCCGCGCCGGGAAGTCGGCGTCGGACAGGGCCTGCATGGCGGGCTCGAAAGAATTGACCTGCTCCACGAGGGGACGCAGGGATTTCAGGTATCTGTCGTTTCTGGATCCGAATATCTTCTTGGTCAAATAACCGATCATGAATACTCCCGACTCGTTGGTCCTGGGGGTGTAAGAGATTCTTGCCGGGCGCGGCCGCGGCCGCTAAGTTCCTTGGCCACCGCCCGCGTTCACGCACTAGGGCAGTTTCCACGCAATGACAACCACAGGAAGGACGCCATGAACGAGGCCCTGCTCATCATTGACATGCAGAACGATTTCGCCGTGCCCGGGGGTACGTGCGAAGTGCCCGGGGCCCACGCCACCATCCCGGCCATCCGCAGGGTGCTCCTGCGCTTCCGGGAACTGGGGCTGCCCGTGTTCCACGTCGTGCGCGAATACCGCGCCGACGGTTCGGACGTCGAGATCACGCGCCTCGCCGCCCTGAAGGAAAAAGACATGGTCGTGCCCGGCACGCCGGGGGTGCGCATCGTCCCGGGCCTGGAGCCCGAAGCGGGCGAGTACCGCATCGTCAAGCCGCGCTTCAGCGCCTTCATGTTCACGGAGCTGGACCTGATCCTGCGCCGCAAGGGCATCACGCACCTCGCGGTGACGGGCACCCAGCTGCCCTTCTGCCTGCGCGCCACCCTCTTCGACGGCCTGAGCCTTGGCTACCGCATGACCCTGATCACGGACGCCTCCTCCTCGCGCACCGAGGAGATCCACCAGGCCAACATCCGCGACATCCGCGACGCGGGCATGGACTGCGTCACCGTCGACGAATACCTGCGCGGCCTGGCCGCCGGGGCCCAAACACCGTCCTAGCAGCCCGCTTCAGAACCGGTTCAGTTCACGCTCCGTGTCGCGGTCCACGGCCTTCTGCTTGAGGTCCTCGCGCCGGTCATGGACCTTCTTGCCCTTGGCCAGGGCCAGCTCGATCTTGATCTTGCCGTCCTTGAAATAGAGCTTGGTCGGCACCAGGGTCAGACCCTTCTGCTCCATCCGGGACTTGAGGGAGCCGATCTCGTGGCGGTGCATGAGGAGCTTGCGCTCGCGGTCAGGCTCGTGCTGGGCGTAGCCCGCGTTGGCGTAGGTCGAGATGTGCACGCCCGAGAGCCAGGCCTCGCCGCCGGAGATGCGCACATACCCGTCCATGAAGTTGACCTTGCCGTCGCGCAGGGATTTGACCTCGGAGCCGGTCAGCATGATGCCGGCCTCGATGAAGTCCAGCAGTTCGTAATAATGTCGGGCTTTGCGATTGGTCGCGATGATCTTGATGCCCGTCGGTTTGGCGCACATGGGAAAATCCTTGGAATTGAAGGCTACTCGTCCACCAGGGAGGAGTAGAACATGAGCTCCTCGGGGAAGCGTCGGAAGATCATTTCCCGGACGAGCTTGTTGTTGCGGGCCACGGACTGGCTGGTCATGACCTGTTTCAGGAGGGCGCTGCACTCCTCCATGGAGGCCTGGCGCACGATGCGCTTGATGCCCGGAATGGCGTGGGGCCCCAGGCTGATGGAATCGACCTGCATGCCCATGAGCACGGGGATGCAGAAGGGGTCCGCGGCCAGCTCGCCGCACAGGCAGACCTCGATGCCGGCCCGGTGGGCCGAGTCCACGACCCACTTGATGGATCGCACGATGGCCGGGTGCAGGGGCTGGTACAGGTAGGACACGTCCTTGTTGGTGCGGTCGATGCCCAGGGAGTACTGGATCAGGTCGTTGGTGCCGATACTGAAGAAATCGACCTCGCGGGCCAGGAAATCCGCAGTGATGACGGCGCTGGGGACCTCGATCATGATGCCCATGGGCATGTCCTCGCGGAAGCAGATGCCCTCGGCGTGCATCTCCCGCTGCACCTCGCGGTAGAACTTCTTGACCTCGACGAGCTCCTGCAGGCCCGAGATCATGGGAAACATGATGGACACGTTGCCGAGCACGCTGGCCTTGAGGATGGCGCGCAGCTGCGTGCGGAACACGTCACGGTGCTTCAGGCAGTAGCGGATGGCCCGCAGCCCCAGGGCCGGGTTGGGTTCGCTCGGGATCTGCATGCGCATGAGCTTGTCGGCCCCGACGTCCAGGGTGCGGATGACCAGCTTCTTGGGCGCGACCAAAGAGGCCATGTCCATGTAGATCTCGGTCAGCTCGTCCTCGGTGGGCATGCCGCCGTGGCTCATGTAGCTGTATTCCGACCGGTACAGGCCGATGCCCTCGCCACCGTTGTCGTTGACCGCGACGACCTCCTCGAAAAGCTCGATGTTGGCCAGGACCTGCATGCGGTACCCGTCGATGGTCTCGGCGGGCAGCTGGCAGGAGCGCATGATGGTGGCCTGATAGCTTTCGAACTGGGCCTGCAGGTCCGTGTAGCGGGCCAGTTCGTCCTCGTCGGGGTCCAGGATGATGCGCCCGTGGAAGCCGTCGAGGACGATGATGCTGCCCTCGGTCAGGTCGTCCCCGAGGCCCTCCACGCCGACCACGGCCGGGATCTGCAGGGACCTGGCCAGGATCCCGGCGTGGGAGGTCTTGCCGCCCTGGGCCGTGGCAAAGGCCATGATCTTGTTCACGTCCAGCTCGATGGTGTCGGCCGGAGACAGGTCGTGAGCCAGGAGGATGGCGCGGTGGGTGATGGCGCTCAAGCCCCCTTCGCCGCCGACGAGCTTGCCGAGGACCCTTTCGGCCACGAGGCGCACGTCCTGCATGCGCTGGCGCAGATACTCGTCGGCGATGGCGGCGAAGACCTCCTGCAGGTCCCCAACGGCGCGCTCCAGAGCCCACTCGGCGTTGATCCTGGTGTTCTCGATGTGATCCAGGGCGCGTTTCCTGAACTTGTGGTCGCGCAGCATCATGAGGTGCGACTCGATGATGGCCGCGTGCTCCTTCAGGTCCTCGGGCACGAGGCTTAAGATCCGTTCCAGGTCCTGCAGGGCGGCTTCGAAGGCGCGGCCCAGGCGCTCCATTTCACGCGGCACGTCCTCTTCGCCCAAGGTCTGGCGGGCCATGCCGGAAAAATGGTTCCTGTTCAGGCAATAGGCCTTGCCGATGGCGATGCCTGCGGAAACCGGGATGCCGTAGAGGGTACGCGAAGGCATCAGCGGTCCTCTCCAAACATGTCTTCGAACATCCTGGTCAGGCTCGAAATGGCCTGGACCGCGTCGGGCCCCTGGGCCCGCAGCCGAAGCTCCGTGCCCTGCGGGGCGGCCAGGGACAGGAGATCCAGGATGGATTTCGCGTCGGCCTCCATGCCGCCGGAATGCACGCTGATGCTGGCCGCATAGCGCTGGGCCTCCTGCGATATCTTGCCGGCGGGCCGGGCGTGGAGGCCAAGACTGTTGCCGACCCGGATGGTTCTTTCCTGCACGTCGTCCATACGCATCACCTACATGGATACAAGGGGGAGAACCCTCTCCCAAGGAACAGCCAAACCGCCCAGCACCACCGCCGCCAGGATCAGGGCGCGGTCCCTGGACCGATACATGCCGCACGCGGCCAGCAGGGCCGCGCAACCTGCCCCGGCCAGGGTCCAGAGCCCGCCCCGCGGCGCGACCTGCAGCACGAACAGGGCCAGCAGAACACCGTTGACCAGCTTGAGGCGCCGCCCCCAGTCGATGAGCCCCCAGGACTTGAGGCGCTGGAGAAAGGCCAGTCCCTGGGCGTAGCCGCGGCCGAAGGTGAACATCTTGAAAAACTGCAGGGCGGCCAGGCAGAGCAGCACCCAAAGGGCCAGGAGCCAGATGCGGTCCGCGGCCGCGAGGTTGACCCCGACCAGGGACCACATGACCAGGAAGCTGCCCCCGAAAAAGGAGTCACCCAGGGCCGAGAGGGTGTAGACCGTGGTCGTGCGCAGCTTGGGCAGGATGTCGGCGGGAAGCAGGCCCGCCGCGATCTTGCGCTCCATGGCCAAAAATATCCCGGCCAACAGCGGCGTCCAGTAGGGGTGGGTGTTGTAGTGCTTCAGGTACCTGCCGCGGGCGCGCTTCAGGGCGACCGGGTCTGCTGCGTACAGGGCGCGCAGACCGGGCTCCATGATGAAGGCCAGGCCCACATTCTGCATCCCGCGGGTGTTGAACGTGGCGCCGACCATGTAGGTGCGCAGAAAAACCTGCAGCAAGATACGCGTATCCACCCCTACTCCGCGTCCTGTTCGAGAATCAGCTCGTAAATCCGCTTGGCGGTCCAGCCTCTGGTCCGCTCGCGCACGGCCCGGGCGGCGTCCTTGGGGCGCATGCCCTCCCCGATCATGGTCCGGGCCAAGGCGATCACTTCCGCCTCCCCCGTGGCGGCTCCCGCCTCGGGGGGCCCCACGACCACGGTCACCTCGCCCAGGAGTTCGCCGTCCATGTCGAGGGCCTGACCAAGCCTTCCGTTGATAAACTGCTCATGTTTCTTGGTCAATTCCCGGGCCAGACAGAATTCCCTCTCTCCCAGGACCTCGAAGGCCAGCGCGAGCGTCGGCAGGACGCGGTTCTTGCGCTCAAAGAAGACCAGGGTGGCCGGCACGTGGGCGTACGCGCCGAAAAGGGCTCGCACCTCGCCTGCCTTGCGGGGCAAAAAACCCAGGAAGACGAAGGGATACGGGGGCAGGCCGCTGGCCATGAGGGCGGTGATGGGCGCGCAGGGGCCGGGCACGGGCACGACGGAAACGCCGGCCCTTCGGCAGGCCGCCACGAGACGGTAGCCGGGGTCGGCGATGAGGGGGGTTCCGGCGTCGGAGACCACGGCCACCTGCAGCCCCTGGCCGAGCAGTTCCAGAACCTCGGCGATGCGGCTGTCCTCGTTGTGTTCGTGCAGGCTCAGGAGGCGCTTGCCGCCGATGCCCGCCAACTGCAGGAGATGGCCGGCGCGGCGGGTGTCCTCGGCCAGGATGACGTCTGCGGCTTCGAGGGTCTGCCGCGCCCGGGGCGAAAAATCACCAAGGTTGCCAAGGGGCGTGGCCACGATCCAGACCGTCCCGTACATCGATGATATCCTCCCAGTGTTCGACGAGGGTCTCCCCGTCCAGGAAAAGCACGGCCACGAGGTCGAAGCGGCAGGGCCTGCTCCAGGCCTTCTTACGGCTCAGGTACTGCGACGCGGCGCGGATCAGGCGCTTTCTCTTGGCCGGGCCCACGGCCTCGCCCGGCTCGCCGCGCACATGGCCCGAACGGGTCTTGACCTCGACGAAGACGATGGCGCCGCTGTCCTCGCAGACCAGGTCAAGCTCACCTCCGACGCAGCGGACATTGCGCTCCACGACCCGCAGACCTTTCTCCTGCAGGAACGCGGCGGCCAGATCCTCCCCGGCCAGACCCGTGATCAGATGCCGGGCAGCCACAGGGTCTTCTCCCGGGGCGCGGGGCACACGCCCTTGAACGTCAGGCGGTGGGCCGGACTGGGGCCCAGGCGCCGCAGGGCGTCCAGGTGTTCCTGCGTGCCATAGCCCTTGTGCACGGCCAGGCCGTAGCCCGGGTAGCGCTCGTCCATGCGTTCGAGCAGCTCGTCCCGGAAGGTCTTGGCCAGGATGGAGGCGGCGGAGATGCAGGGATGGATGGCGTCGCCCCCGACCACGGTCGTCAGCGGCAGGGTCGTGGGAAAGGGGCGGTTGCCGTCGACCAGCACGCAGTCGGGCTGCACGCGCAGGGCGCACAGCGCCCGCGACATGGCAGCCAGGGTGGCCTGCAGGATGTTGATGCGGTCGATTTCCCGGGGCCAGGAAAAACCTAAGGCCCAGGACACTGCCTGGGCCTTGATGGCTTGTGCGAGCACCGCGCGACGCCGCGGGGAAAGCTTCTTGGAATCCGTCAGGCCCGGGAGGTCGTACCCGGGGGGCAGGATGACGGCCCCCGCCACGACCGGGCCGGCCAGGCAACCGCGGCCGGCCTCGTCGATGCCGGCCCGGACCCCGTCCATGCCCCGGGAACAGCCCTTCTGGCTGAGCAAATCGGGCCTACCAGGCGTTCTTGGTCTTGATGCGGGCAGCCTTGCCCCTGAGGCGACGCAGATAGTAGATGCGGCTCTGACGCACCACGCCTTCGGACACGACCTCGATGCGGTCGATGGTCGGGGCGTGCAGGGGGAAGATGCGCTCCACGCCGACGCCGTCGGAAACCTTGCGCACGACGAAGGTGCTGTCCGTGGTGCCTCTCTTCAGACGCATGACCACGCCCTGGAAGACCTGGATGCGCTCCTTCTCCCCTTCGATGATGCGGGTATGCACCTTGACGGTGTCACCGGCCCGGAACTTGGGGACGTCGGCACGCAGGTGCTCGCTTTCGATCTTTTTGATGATGTCCATGATTTTCTCCTTTATCTGAAGCGGCCTGTACGCCGCCACGAATCTTAACCCACATCGCCCAGCAGACGGTCCACCATGATGGACGCCGCGGAGCGGACAGAAAGGTGGTTGTACCTATCCATAAAACGTATGGCCCGCAACATGCCGTCGGCCCCTTCCAGAACCTCGGGCCGCAGGCCGTGCCCCGTACCAAGCACCAGCAGGACAGGTTCGTCCCGCAGCCACCGGGCCGCCTGTTCGCAGGTCATGTTCCCGGCCTTGGCGCTGGTGGCCAGAACCTTGGGCCTGCGCCCCGTGCGCGCGGCGATGTCGGCCACTGCGTCGTCCAGGAGGCCCACCACCCGGACCCGGCCCAGAGCCTCGCTGCGGTCGGGGTTGGCCGTGAGCCCGTACCCCTCGCGCCAGTGCCCCACGAGCGTGCGGGCCAGCGCCTGCTGATCCGCCACGGGCGTGCAGATATAATATCCGCCGAGCCCATAGGTACACGAAACGCGTGCAATATCGTGGAGGTCGAGGTTTGTCAAAGATGTTGTGATGGTCTGACCGGATTTATTTTCGACCGGGTAGTGCACCAGGGCCACGTGCAGGTTGCGCCCCGACCTGACCCTGTCCAATGCTTTGAGATACTTGATGTCCTCGTCGGTCAGCGGCGCCCTGGACAGGATGTCGGGCCGCATGTGCAGGGTCGTCTCCAGGCTCTGCTCCCGCCGCCACTGGGCGATGCGGCCGTGGTGACCGGACGAAAGGACCTCGGGCACCTTCAGGCCCTCGTACTCCTCGGGCCGGGTGTAGTGCGGGTATTCGAGGAGGCCCGTGCTGAAGCTTTCCTCGTCGGCGCTCTCGTCCTTGCCCATGAAGTCGGGGATGAGCCGGCCCACGGCCTCGATGAGGCACAGGGCGCCGGTCTCGCCTCCGTTCAGCACGAAGTCGCCCACGGACACGGCCTCGATGGGGCAGAGTTCCTCCAGGCGGGCGTCGAAGCCTTCGTACCGCCCGCACAGCAGGGCCAGCTCCTCCTCCCCGGCCAGTTCGCGGGCCAGGGCCTGGGTCAGGGGGCGGCCCTTGGGGCTGAGCATGAGGATGCGCGCCTTGGGCCCGAGGGTGGACAGTGCGCGCCGCAGCGGGTCCACGGCCATGACCATGCCGGGACCGCCGCCGTAGGGGCGGTCGTCGACGTTGTGGTGCCTGTCCATGGAGTGGTCGCGCGGGTTGATGAACGAAAACTCGACCAGCCCCTTCTCGCGGGCCTTGGAAAGCAGGCCGCAGGACAGGGGCGATTCGAAGAATTCGGGAAAGATGGTGATGACTGAAAAACGCATTCCTGCTTCCACGTTTATCCGGATGGAGCATGATGGAGGGCCGCAAAAAACGTGCGGCATCGCCCGATGTCATTCCCGCGAGGGGGGGGATCCATTCCGCAGTTTCACCGAGAGACTTTACAAGGCATGGATTCCCGCCTCCGCGGGAATGACGCATCGCCAGTGCCGGAGTCTTTGGAGAGTCCCGCTACGCCTGCCCTCGATGTCATCCCCGCGAAGGCGGGGATTCATTCCGCAATTTCACGAGGACTTTACAAGGCATGGATTCCCGCCTTCGCGGGAATGACGCATTGCCAGTGCCGGAGTCTTTGGAGAGTCCCGCTACGCCTGCCCTCGATGTCATCCCCGCGAAGGCGGGGATTCATTCCGCAATTTCACGAGGACTTTACAAGGCATGGATTCCCGCCTTCGCGGGAATGACGCATTGCCAGTGCCGGAGTCTTTGGAGAGTCCCGCTACGCCTGCCCTCGATGTCATCCCCGCGAAGGCGGGGATTCATTCCGCAATTTCACGAGGACTTTACAAGGCATGGATTCCCGCCTTCGCGGGAATGACGCATTGCCAGTACCGGAGTCTTTAGAAAATCCAGCTGCGTCTGCCTCGATGTCATCCCCGCGAAGGCGGGGATCCATTCCGTGATGTCAACGAGTTACTTGAAAAGTATGGATTCCCGCCTGCGCGGGAATGACGACATTGTGTATCGACAATCCTGCGCGCTCTTGCCTTCAGTCGATCACGCTCATGGTTGTTGGTACAGTTCGAGAAGCCCCTCGGGCGGGTCGACGACGATGACCCCGGCGTCCAGGTCGATGTCCAGGACGAACTCCTCAACGGCCGGCAGCAGGATCTCGCGGCCCTGGTCGTCGTGGATGAACCACAGCTCCTGTCCGGCCACGTCCCGGATGTCCGCCAAAATTCCGATCCGCGACCCGTCGACGTGCATGATGGGCAGGTCGATGAGATCCTCCGGCCGCACCTCGCCCTCGTCGAGCTCGGGCAGGTCCTTTTCCCTGGCCAGCACCTCGGCCCCCCGCCAGCCCTCGGCTTGGTCCCGCCCCTGACAGCGGTCGACAAAAATCAACGCGCGTCCCTGGTGGGGACGCCACTCCAGAAGCTCGCAGGGCCTGGGTTTCTTGCCCGGGAGCTGGAGGTAGATGCGCCGCAATCCCTCAAAGAGGAAAGGGGAGTCTGCATAAAGTTCGATGCAGAGCTCCCCCTTGAGGCCATGCGGTTTCTGGACCCGGCCCAGTTCCACAAGCCTGACCGGGCCTGAATTCTCGACGGACACGCTACTCCAGAATCTCCAAGACGGAACGTTTCCTGGCCTTGGTCGAAGCCGCGCCCAGAATGGTGCGCATGGCCCTGGCCGTGCGACCCTGCTTGCCTATGACCTTGCCAAGGTCTTCCTTGGCTACCTTGAGTTCAATGACGGAAGTCTGCTCGCCCTCGATTTCGGAAACGGAAACACTGTCCGGATTGTCAACCAAAGACTTGGCCATGAATTCGATCAAATCCTTGAGCATAGGTACCTCCGCTGTAGAGCTGTAGGGTCGCAAGTCGAGCCGAACGACGAGCTTTGGAGGTACTAATTACTGAATCCAGCTTTCTTTAGCAAGGAGCGAACGGTATCTGTGGGCTGCGCGCCGCGTTCCATCCAGCTCTTGATCTTGTCCTGGTCGATCTTGATGTCGGCGGGCTCGGTCATGGGGTTGTAGTAGCCCACGTAATCAAGAACCCGGCCGTCGCGACGGGAAGCGGAATCCACGGCGACGATGCGGTAGAAGGGTTTCTTCTTGGAGCCCATGCGGGTCAGTCTGAGTTTCATAGCCATTGTAGTTCTCCCTGAACGTAAGTGTGGTGCGCGTCCGGCGCCCGCCTCCAGCGGAAGGGGCAAGCCGGGCGGCTATTTTTTCCTGCGCTGCTTCTTGGCCTTCTTGCGCTTTTCCTTGAGCTTGGCCGCTTCCGCGGCCGAACGCCCGCCAGGCCCCTTTCCGGGCATACCGCCCATGCCGGGCATTCCGGGCATGCCGCCCGGCAGAGCTCCGGGCATTCCGCCCATGCCGGGCATCCCCGGCATGCGTGCGCCCTGGGGCATGGCCGGCATCTTGCCGCCCATCATCTTCTTCATCATCTTCTGCATCTGCTCGAAATTCTTGAGCAGCTGATTGACTTCAGTGACCGTGACCCCGCTGCCCTTGGCGATGCGCTGCTTGCGGCTGGGGTTGATGATCTTGGGGTCGTGGCGCTCGGCCATGGTCATGGAGTTGATCATGGCCTCGACCCTGGCCAGCTCCTTCTCGGGCATCTGCACGTCCTGCAGCTGCTTGCGGATCTGGCCCATGCCGGGGATGAGCTTCATGATCCCTTCGAGGGAACCGAGCTTCTTGATGCGCCGCATCTGCGTGCGGAAATCTTCGAGGTCGAACTCGGCCTTCTTGAACTTCTTCTCGAGGGCCTCGGCCTCCTTGGCGTCGATGGTGGCCTGGGCCTTCTCGATGAGCGTCAGCACGTCGCCCATGCCCAGGATGCGCGAGGCGATGCGGTCCGGGTGGAAGACCTCCAGTTCGCTCAGGCGCTCGCCCATGCCGACGAACTTCAGCGGCTTGCCGGTGATGGACTTGATGGACAGGGCCGCGCCGCCGCGGGCGTCGCCGTCCATCTTGGTCAGGACCACGCCGGTGATGTCCAGGACCTCGTTGAACTTCTCGGCCACGGTCACTGCGTCCTGGCCGGTCATGGCGTCGGCCACGAACAAAATTTCATGGGGCCGGCATTTTTCCTTGATGCCGACCAACTCCTGCATGAGCAGCTCGTCGATGTGCAGGCGGCCCGCCGTGTCCAGAATGATCACGGAGCAGCCTTTGAGCTCGGCCTCGCGCATGGCCGCCGCGCAGATGTCCACCGGATTCATCTCCACGGTGGACGGGTAGACCGGCACGCCGAGCTCCGAGCCGAGCTTGGTCAACTGGTCGATGGCCGCGGGGCGGTACACGTCGGCCGGGACCAGGTAGGGCTGGTACTTCTGGCGGCGCAGGTACAGGGCCAGCTTGGCCGCGGACGTGGTCTTGCCCGAGCCCTGCAGGCCGGCCATCATGATCACGTAGGGCGGCTTGCCCTTGAAGTCCAGGGCGTAGCTCTCGCCGCCCAGGAGTTCGATGAGCTCCTCGTGGACGATCTTGATGACCTGCTGCCCCGGCGTGAGGCTGCCGAGCACGTCCTGCCCCATGGCCCGTGACTTGACCCGTTCGACGAAATCCTTGACGACCTTGAAGTTGACGTCGGCTTCCAGCAGGGCCAGGCGCACTTCGCGCAGGCCTTCCTGAATGTTGCCTTCGTCGAGGCGGCCGTGGCCGCGCAATTTTTTGAAGACCGATTCAAGCCGGTCTGACAAGCTGTCGAACATGCAAGGGCACCTATTGTAGGGAAAAGAAGTAGGGTTGCATAGACAAGTTCCATGCACCCGTCAAGTACGGCCTCGGCGCCCCGCAACGCTGCGCGTCGCGGGGGCGAGACGAAAAAAGGCGGAAAACGTCCGACGGTCGAAAAGCCGTCCGGGCCGGCAGTTCTAACCCATGGCCTTGGCGAAGGCCCGCGCGAAGCCGGGGCCGGCGCCGCGGATGGTGCTTTCGTCCACGCAGAAGGCTAGACGGAAATAGCCGGGGTAGCCGAAGCCCGAGCCCGGCACGGCCAGGATCTGCTCCTGCATGAGCTCGTTCACGAAAGCCGTATCGTCGCTGCCCTTGGGGATGCGCGGGAAGAAATAGAACGCGCCCTGGGGCATGGAGAAGGAGAAGCCCGCTTCGTGCAGGACCTCGGCCATGGCGTCGCGGCGGCTGGCGTAGACGGAAGCGTCCACCTGGTGGCCGAGGGCCTTGACCAGCAGCTTCTGCCCCACGGCCGGGGCGTTGACGAAGCCGAGAATCCGGTTGGTCAGGATGACGCCCGCCACCAGCTTGCCCGCTTCGGGCATGGCCGGGTTCACGGCCACGTAGCCGACCCGCTCCCCGGCCAGGGCCAGGTTCTTGGAGAAGGAGCTGACCACCACGCTGTGCTCGTAGACCGGGAAGATGGCCGGGACATCGGCCCCGTCGTAGGCCAGGAAACGGTAAGGCTCGTCGGAGATGAGCAGGATGGGCCGGCCCGTGCGGGCCGAGGCCTGGCGCAGGACGTCGGCCAAAGCGGCCAGCTCATCTAATGTATAGATGCGGCCGGTGGGGTTGTTGGGCGAGTTGACGAGCACGCAGCGGGTGCGCTCGGTGATGGCCGCGGCCAAGGCCGCCAAGTCCAGTTCGAAGGTCAGGGGCTTGGACGGCACGGCCTTCAGCACGCCGCGGTGGTTCTCGGCGTAGAAGCCGTACTCCACGAAATACGGCGCCGGGCAGAGCACCTCGTCGCCCGGTTCGAGCACGGCCCGGAACAGGGCATTGATGCCTCCGGCCGCGCCGCAGGTCACGACCACCTGATCGGCGCTCACGGCCGTGCCCTGCTCGCCGGCGATGACCTCGGCCAGGCGCGCCCGCACCTGCGGGTAGCCGGCATTGGGCATGTAGCCGAAGGCGAAGGGCTTGCCCGCCTCGTCGGCCAGCTCGCGCAGGCCTTGGGCCACCGCCGCGGGCGGAGCCAAATCCGGGTTGCCCAGGCTGAAGTCGTACACGTTCTCGGCCCCGTACTTCTTCTTGAGTTCGATGCCGGCCTCGAACATGCGCCGGATCCACGACGATCTGGACAGATAACCCTCAACTTGCGAACAAAGCATGATATTTCTCCTGCACGGCCCGGTCCTCAGGGGATGTCGAGACCGATCTTTCTGTATTCACCGAGTTTGTTGCGCAGGGTGCGCACGGAAATTCCAAGCAGCTCCGAAGCCTTGGTGCGGTTGCCGGAGGTCCTGTCCAGGCTTTTCATGATGAGCTGCATCTCCATTTCCTGGATGGTCGGAATGCGGCCGCCCTCTTCAAAGGAAATGGACGGGGCCTGGACCGGGGGGGCGCTCCCAGTCGCTTCCTCGGCCTCCTCGTCCTCCGGCGACCATTCCTGGCCGTCCATGAGGAAGTGCACGGGCCGGATGGGGCCGCCGCCGGCCAGGAGCACGGCCCGCTCCATGAGGTTCTGGAGCTCGCGCACGTTGCCCGGCCAGTCGTGGGCCATGAGCCACTGCCTGGCGTCGTCCGAGAGCTGCAGGGCGCCCAGGCCGTATTCACGGGAATTGCGGCGGATGAAGAAATCGGCCAGGAGCAGCACGTCCTCGCCGCGCTGGGCCAGGGGCGGCAGGCGCAGGGGGATGACGTTCAGGCGGTAGAAGAGGTCCTGGCGGAATTCGCCCCTCTCCACGCTCTGCTCCAGGTGGCGGTTGGTGGTGGCCAGCACGCGCACGTCGACCTTGACGGTCTCGACGCCGCCGACGCGGTCGATCTCGCCCTCCTGCAGGGCGCGCAGGAGCTTGGCCTGCAGGGGCAGGGCCATCTCGGAAATTTCGTCGAGGAGCAGCGTGCCGCCGCTGGCCAGCTCGAACTTGCCGAGCTTGCGCGAGATGGCTCCGGTGAAGGCGCCCTTCTCGTGGCCGAAGAGCTCGCTCTCCAGCAGATGCTCGGGCAGGGCCGCGCAGTTCACGGCCACGAAGGGCCCGTTCTCCCGGCCCGAATGAACGTGGATGAAGCGCGCGAACATCTCCTTGCCCGTGCCCGACTCGCCGGAGATGAGCACCGTGGCCTTGGACGCGGCCACCTGCCGGGCCAGGGCCAGGACCCGCATCACGGCCGGGTGCCGGCCGATGATGGACACCTCGCGCGGCTTCCCCTGGGGCGGCGCGGCGGGTGTGGCGGGTCCGGAAGGGACGTCGGCGGGCAGGGCGGCCTGCACCTTCTCCCAGGTCAGGGGGCAGAGCCAGTAGTCCTGGGCGCCCAGTTCCATGAACAGGCGGGCCTCGTCAGCACTGCCCTTGTCCGTGAAGACGATGACCGGGAGAGGGGTATCGGACTGCCGCACGGTTTCGAGCAGGTCCTGGGCGCGGTATCCGGGCAGGCTCGGCAAAGTGAAGACGAGGTCGGCCTTGCGCCCCTCGATGACCTTCAGGGCCGAGGCACGGTCCTCGACGACCATGGCCTGGCAGTCATGGGCCTTGAACTGCGCATGGAGCGGGGAAACAAGTTCCGATCGTGAAATGAAGAGGATACGCTTGGCCGCCATATCCGCGCACGCTATCTTTTCCAAGGCCTCTTTGCAATACGGGCCGGGCCAGGCGGCTTGCCCGTCCCCGGCCCTTCTGCTAGGGCTGGGGCGGATTTTCCGTGGCCGCCCATCATTTTATCAGGTACATTCTTTCATGAACCCCAAGAATCTCGAACAACTGCTGCGCGATGTCGCGGCCGGAAACATCTCCTGCGAAGCGGCGGCGCAATCCATCAGCGGCTGCGGTCACGACGGGCTGCACCTCGACCCCGGCCGTTTCGAGCGCACACGCGTGGGCGAAGTGGTCTACGGCCAGGGCAAGACCCTGGAGCAGATCGCCGCCTCCCTGGACGCCCTCGGACGGCACCACCCCGTCCTGGCAACCAGGATCGCCGAGGGCCAGGGCCGGGAACTGCTCTCAATCTTCCCCCACGGATGCCTGTGGGAGGAGGCCCGGCTCTTCAGCCTGGGCGCGGACCTGCTGACGCCGGACCCCAGGGCGCCCGAGTCGGACGTGCTCATCGTCACGGCCGGCTCCTCGGACCTGCCCGTGGCCCGCGAGGCCCTGGGCACGGCCAGGTTCCTCGATTTGAGCGCGCACCTGGTCTCCGACGTGGGCGTGGCCGGCCTGCATCGCCTGGAGCGGCACCTGGACACCCTGCGCCAAGCCCGCGTCGTCATCGCCGTGGCCGGCATGGAAGGAGCCCTGCCGAGCGTCCTGGGCGGCCTGGTCAAGGCCCCGATCATTGCGGTCCCGACCTCGACAGGCTATGGGGCCAACTTCGCCGGCCTGACCCCGCTCCTGGCCATGCTCAACTCCTGCGCGCCGGGCGTGGGCGTGGTCAACATCGACAACGGCTTCGGGGCGGCTGTGCTGGCGAAGAAAATTTTGGGTCAAAACGGGTAACCATGCGCAAACCG
The DNA here is from genome assembly GCF_054657795.1 of Desulfomicrobium salsuginis. Lineage (NCBI taxonomy): Bacteria > Pseudomonadati > Thermodesulfobacteriota > Desulfovibrionia > Desulfovibrionales > Desulfomicrobiaceae > Desulfomicrobium > Desulfomicrobium salsuginis. Next base: position 1,055,814 of record NZ_BAAHYA010000001.1, read on the forward strand.
GTTCTTTTTCGGGTCACGAACAACCTCAAGGTGGGCGGCGTCCAACGCAGGCTGCGGGCACTCCTGCCGCTGCTCACGGAGCACTACGACGTCCACGTCGTGACCTACAAGGACAAGGGCGTGTTCTTCGATGAGCTGGCGGCCTTGGGCGTACGGACGCACTTCCTGCCCCGCAAGGGCCACTGGGACCCGCTGGCCATAGCCAGGCTGGCCAGGCTGTTCCGGGAACACAAGGCCGACATCGTGCACACCCACTCCTTCGGCGGCAACATTTTCGGGATTCTGGCGGCTTGGCTAGCCAAGATACCCGTTCGTATCGGCCAGGTTCACTCGCGCGGCCAGCATTGGTACGGCGCAACACGGTTTCGCCGGTGGAAGCAATGCAAGGAAGAAGCCGCCGTCATGGGCTTGATGGCCCACCATGTCGTTTGCGTCTCAGAGGAGACCCGAGCATACTATCATCAAATGACACGGCTGTCGTTGGACAGGATCAGCGTGCTCCACAATGGGCTCGATAAACTGGCTTCTATGGGCACCATGGCCCTTGAAGAATTTCACCTTCCCCATGACAAGCCCCTCATTGGCTTCGTAGGACGGCTAACGGCAGGAAAGGGCCTGAACCTTTTTCTGCATTTTGCGGCAAAGGCCTTGCAGGAACGCCCTGGGAGCTTTCATTTCGTGATTATAGGCGGAGGGGACCAGGCACCTCATAAAAAGCTTGCCAGGCTTTTAAACATTGAGGCCAAAGTCACATTCACTGGGGAGATGCAGGACATGCACGCCGCCTACTCCACACTGGATGCCCTGCTTTTCACGTCGGGACCAGCGCATGAGGGAATGCCGGGAGTCGTTCTCGAAGCGTGCTCTTACGGTTTACCGATCCTGGCCAGACAGTCTGAACCATTGCGGGAAATACGTTCCTACTACAACCGTATCAACTTTCTCAACGAAAGCATGTCCCCCGCACTTCAACTGGAGCAGACATTGGCGCTGCCCCCTGCCGACCAAGCGAAATTCAGAAACGAGTTCTCCATAGAAGCCATGCGCGACAGAACTCTCGATCTTTATGCCAGATTAACGAAACTGGCCAGACAATGAAACCGCTGTCTCTTCTGCAATCAACTCTGGGCGGAAGCATTCCGATCCTGTGCTACCATCAGGTGCGGCCGGACAGTGGCATGACGCCGGAAAAATTCGGCAGCCACCTGGACCTTCTCGCCGGTATGGGCTTCAAAAGCATCAGCCTGAAGCACCTGCTCGAAATCATACAGGGCAATCGGCGCATGGTTGGGCCATCGGTGGTCCTGACCTTCGATGACTGCACATTGGACAACTGGGTCTACGCAGTTCCAGAACTGCTGCGGCGCGGCATGTGCGCCGCTTTCTTCGCCGTCACGGATTTCCTGGCGCCCGGCAAGGCTCGCCCACGTGCGGACCAAGGCGGCCAGGGCACACCCGTGCCGTCCCTGGGCGAGATCATGCGCAGAGCGCTCAAGGGACATTTCGAGGGCTTCATGAACCATGACGAGGTCCGGGCCATGGTTCTCGAGGCAGGAATGGAGGTCTATTCGCACTCGGCAGCGCATCAAGCCTGCTTCATAAACCGGGTTCGGCAGGGCGTCCTGGGCGACAACCTGCACTGGAGCCACGAAGCCCTCTGCGGACCGGCCCCTGCAGACACCCAAGTCCACCGCGTCGGAAGCGCCTACGCACATGCCGGTTTCGGCCTTGACTGGGCCGGCCGCCCTCTGACCCTGACAACGCCCGAAGAGCGCCTGGCATTCTGCCTTGATGATTTCAGCAGAAGCAAAGCGCATTTAGAGAGCGTTCTCGAAAAGCCCTGCCCTTTCCTCTGCCTCCCGTGGGGGGAATATGACGACATCACCCTGGAAGCGGCCAGACAGGCAGGATATGAAGGGGTGCTGAATCTTCGGGCCGGGTACGTCGGGCCGGGAACGGACCCCCTTCGCATTGGGAGGCTGGCGGTCAAGGACCGCAAAAGCCGCTCCTGGCTAGGGGCCAAGGCGACCCTTCTGTCCACAAGGGCCACGGCTTCGTTGGTCCGGGGAAGACGCCCCGAGGGACGTGCGTGAAGATCTGTTTCGTCAACTCCACAAACAAATGGGGCGGCGTCAAGAGCTGGACCCTGGACGTTGCCTGCGGTCTGGCCAACCGGGGCCATCACGCCGTCATTGTTGGACGCCCGGGCCCCTTCGTCGACAAGGCGCGCGATATGGGCTTGGAAGCCATGGGGCTTTCCTTCGGCCCTGATTTCAACCCGCTGCTGATTTCACGCTTCATTGGGATGTTCCGCAAGGGCAAGATCGGCCTGGTTGTCGTCAACGTCGGCAAGGACATGCGTTCCGCCGGTATCGCGGCCAGGGTTCTCGGCATTCCTGTCGTGCACCGGGTGGGGCTGGCGGGCGACATGCTGAACACCTGGAAGGTGCGCCTGATGCACAAATGGGTGCGGCCCTCCATCCTGGTCCCCTGCGAGCAGATCAAGAACGGCATGCTGCAGGAACTGCCGTATCTCAGACCGGAAGAGGTCACGGTGGTCCTGACGGGCAAGGAGCCGGCTCCGGAGCCGCCGGCCACGGTGCACTCCCCTTTGCGCTTCATCTCCACCAGCCAGCTCAACGCGGACAAGGGACACAAGGATGTTCTTGGGGCCCTGGCCGGACTGAAAAAACTCGGGTACGATTTTTATTATGACATTGTGGGGACCGGACGCATAGAGACTGAATTGAAAGCGTTGGCCTCCCGACTCGACCTTGATGACAGGGTCGTGTGGCATGGATTTCAGAAGGATGTGAGGAGCACGCTACGAAAATCGGACATTTTTCTTCTCCCGTCCTACAGCGAGGGACTGCCCAACACCTTGCTTGAAGCCATGGCTGAAGGGCTGGTATGCGTGGCCAGGGATACCGGCGGCGTTAACGAAGTCTGGCCGCGCCAAGCTCAACGTCTGCTGCTGCCCGCTTCTTCCGATGCGCAACATGTCGCAACCACCCTGAAAAGCCTGCTCAAAACCGAAGTCGAGGACATCCTGGAACTCGGCCAAATTTTCTGGAACGCGGCCAATGAGAATTCGCTACGCATCATGTCCGATAAAATTGATTATTTTTTCCAGGCACAAGGAGCTTGCCGGTGATTGAACTTGGCCCCCCGATCGTCAAAGGCGGCTGGTGCGAAATTCGCGCCGTGGTCGGCCAGCCCGACCTCTGCGCCAAAGTGTTGATACAGAAACGCAGGTTCAAGGGAGGGCGTCCCGATCCTGACGAAATAGTGAATGCCAAATACGGAATCAGGGATTTTCTCGAATACGAATGGAAGAACTACAATAAGATTCTCGCGGTCTGCCCCGTAGAACTCCGCCGCCATTTTGTGCACATACACAGGATCGAAACAACTCGGGACGGCGTCAAGGCGCTCGTCATGGACGTGGTCCGTGACGACAGGGGAGAAATCGCGCCAAGCCTTGTCAAGAACACGCGCGTACTCAGCCCCGATTTCTGGACGACACTTGAACGCATTCGGCGCGAAGTCTTTGCACGCCATGCCATTGATCATTTTGGGATCGTGCCACGCAACATCCTGGTAAAATCGCCGGAGTGTCCGGTCTTCATCGACTTTCAAACCGGCAAAGAGCGCTACAGAGGGCAATTTTGGTTACGCTGGCCCTTCTTTGTCCGGGCCAAGACCAACCGCTGCTTCCGCAAACTGTACAAGGAGATGGGCATTGCCGAAAGGCTGCCGAGTAAATCATGAAATTCCTGGAAAACCATACTGTAAATATGCTTCGGCGCAGCCTGAGCTACTTTTTACCGTACAAGCTGCTTATTGTCGCCTCTTTTGCGGCCTTGGGCGTTGTCGCGCTCAGCACAGCAGGAGCTGCATACCTAGTTCAACCAGCTCTTGACGAAATTTTCATCAAAAAGGACGCCACCTCGCTGGTCATTGTTCCATTTCTTCTTGTCGCCGTCTTTCTTGCAAAAGGACTTGGGCTCTTTGTACAGAAGTTTCTCATGTCCTACTGCGGAACAAAAGTTCTTGAGCAACTGCGATATGAGCTGTTTGCGAAGATAATCTGCCTGCCGATGGATTTTTTTGGCGAAACCCGCGTCGGGATGCTCATGTCCCGCATCATCAGCGATGTGAATCTGATCAGCGCCAGCCTGCCGGAACTCATACGGCTCATACAGCACAGCCTGACCATGGTCGGACTGATCGGCCTTGTCCTCTACAGAGACATGCAGCTCGCCTTCTGGGCCTGTCTTGTTTTCCCGCTGGCAGTCTATCCAGTCATCTACTTCGGACGGAAGTTGCGCAAAATCGGCAGAAAATACCAATCTGAGTTGGCTGATATTTCCTCCCACCTCCAGGAGAGCTTCAACGGGCTGCGGGTGGTGAAGGCTTTTGCTTCCGAGGAGTACGAAAAAAACAAATTCAGGCATGTCAGCAACAACCTGGCTCGCATCGGCATCAAAGGGAAGATGTACAACCAGCTCTCTTCCCCGATCATGGAACTCATTGGAGCCGTCGGCGCCGGGCTGGTCATTTGGTACGGCGGCAGCCAAGTTATTGCCGGAAACCGGACTCCCGGAGAATTCTTCTCCTTCATGACAGCCCTTATCATGCTGTACGATCCCTTCAAATCCATCAGCCAAGCCAACAACACCATCCAGCAGGCCATGGCAGGGGCGGAGCGCGTCTTCGAAATTCTTGATTCGGCGGAGCTGGTTGAAGAAACCGGCGGCACGATCGAATACACCCCCCCGTTCACCGTGCTGTCCTTTGAGCGCGTGAGCTTTTCCTATCCGGGAGCGCCGGAACCGGCTCTGAAGGGCATCGACCTGACAATCAACGCAGGCGAGCGCATCGCCTTGGTCGGCCAGAGCGGCGCCGGCAAAACGACCTTTGCGCACCTGGTGCCGCGTTTTCACGATTGCACGGAGGGTGTAATTCGTCTGAACGGCCGCCCATTGCGCGACTACACGCTGGCCAGCCTGCGCACGAACATTGGCATCGTGTCTCAGGACCCGTTTCTCTTCAATCTGTCGGTACGAGACAATATCGCCTACGGGCAACCGGGCACGGACCAAATACTGGTGGAGCAGGCTGCAAAGGCAGCCTACGCCCATGACTTCATCATGGAACTGCCCCAAGGCTACGACACGGTCGTCGGCGAAAAAGGCGTGAAGCTCTCAGGGGGACAGAAACAGCGTCTGACCATTGCCAGGGCCATCATGAAGAACCCTACGCTTTTGATCCTGGACGAAGCCACTTCGGCTCTGGACACTGAATCCGAGCGCATCGTCCAGCAGGCGCTGGACAACCTCATGAAGGGGAGAACCAGCATTGTCATCGCTCATCGCCTCTCCACCGTGCTCTCCGCAGACCGGATTATCGTCATGCGAAACGGTGAAATCGTCAGCCAAGGCACCAACGAACAACTCCTGCAGACCTGCCCGCTGTACACGAAACTTTACACGCTCCAGTTCGAAGGTCAAAAATGAACGATTCCTATGCAATAGTCACGAGTGCTGACGAAGGATACGCCCACTTTGTCAGAAACTTGGCAGAAAACTGCTTGCGGACGTTTGGAAAAAAACTCGTCGTTTACGATCTCGGAATATGCGAGAATACAAAAAAGACAATCAATGCGCATTTCATCGAATTTAAGGCAAGCAAAGAATACAAGAATATCAACTCAAAAAATAGCATAAAAGCAACGCACAAGCCAAAGTGCATTCTTGACTACTTTTACAGATCGCAGCACAAATTCTTGTTTATCGACGCAGATTGCCTCTTTACGGAGCGCCCTATTTTTCCTGAGGCAGACATCTGCCTAACTTTCAGGATATATTCCGAACAGACGGCAAGCGACTTTCGCAAAAATGGGATTATCAACAGCGGAGTCATACTGATAGACCCCCTGTCGAATAATAAGGCGGGCTTGGAAAATCTGCTCAATAAATGGATTTCAAGATGCGAAGGCGATCAGGACTCAACAGACCAAAAAACCCTGAGCGACATATTGCTCAGCCTTAACAATATAATATCCCCTGGAAAAAAATACAGATTTGAAAATGCGGAAATCTTGATTCTCGAGTCTGAATTTTTCAATGATGTCAAAAGAAGAACCGGCAGCATTCTCCACTTCAAGGCTGCATCGAGAAATGCCGAAAAAATGCAGGAATATCTTTTATTCTATAAATTAACCAAATTTAAAGCACTAACAAAAGCATACATTTATGCAAATAGACTCATTCTAGATATTAAAAGAAAAAGACACCCGGAAAGATACAAAACACGATACCTCAAAGAGATGTCATAAAATGAATTCTTATTTTTTTAACAACTGCAGTTATAATATTTTTAACAGCTCATTTTACGATAAAGACAATCTAGGCCTATTCTCTATCAATTTGCTTCGCATAGGATTTTGCATATTCATCCTGACACTCCCACTTGGGAAAGCTCCGGCCAACGTTGGTTCAATTGCGGCCCTGATCGGACTGATCGGCTATTATTCAACAAAATATCATGAATCAAACCTTTGTGCTCTTGGACGCATAAAATGGGTTTATTTTTTATTCATCTTATTTTTATTTTTAAAAATATTTCACAATATCAACATATCAAACGGCTGGTATGGATTCCAAACGAATATCAACGGCGCATTTACACTTTTTTTCATAGGCCTGGAATTTATTCGGAATGAAAAAGACATCAAGCTCCTCGCCATTCTTTTCACAATCGCCGGTTTTTACGAAGGGCTTGACGGGATATATCAATATGTCACGGGCTTCGACTTGATACGGGGCGATGCCCCTCTCGGCGGACCGACGGGGATTCGACTGACAGGATCCTTTAAAACATATCGCGTCGGGAACTATATATCACTGGTTCTTCCAGTGGCCCTTGCCACCTGGTTCATTTTGCCGTCACGATGGAGCAAGCAGGCAAAGTACGCATTCATGGCCGTCTTACTTGCACCCGGCATCTTCCTGCTGGTGGGCTCTCAAACCAGGAGCGGACTGCTGGGTTTTCTTGTGGCCGTAACCGCCAGCCTCATACTGCTCGAAGCCATTTCCTGGAAAGGAGTTCTCGGAAGTGGTGCGGCCTTGGTGGGAGCTTTGCTCTTCGTCAAACGAACGTCATTTGAAATGATCATGCAGGATGGACGAATCAAAGAACTCTGGCCTTATGCCTGGAAGGTCTTTGAAAGTGCTCCAATTCTAGGCGTAGGCCTGAACAGTTTCAATCCAGGAGTACATGCACTGGGACTCGACTTCCAGATACATTCGCAGAGCATCCAGCATCCCCACAACATTTACCTGCAATTTCTGTGTGAAATGGGTATGGTAGGGCTTGGCATCCTGCTTTTCTTTATGTTGTTCTACATGCTGTGGAGTCTTCGACAGATTCTCATTGCTCGGACCGCCAATAAATCTAGCGTATGGAAAGTGACCTCATGCTTCTGGGTAGCTTTTCTGGGATACATGGCCACTGGCGTGAGCGCCCATGACTTCTTCCGGACGTGGTGGCTTGGCATGGCGTTCTCAATCCTCGGCATCATCATGGGGTGCGGGTTGGCTCTCCAAAAAAGCAATACGGTCAACACGCACCCCGACATCGACATACTTCCCCGGGCGTCTTGAGCAGAATATAAATATCAAGCCAAACAGACCAGTTGCGCACATAGTACGCATCCAGCCTGACGCGTTCGGAGTACGAAGTGCCGCTTCTGCCTGAAACCTGCCACAATCCTGTCAAACCCGGCTTGACTTTCTTGTAGAGGACGAAGCCACCCTCGTATTTGTCCACCTCGTCCCAAACTATGGGCCTCGGCCCGACCAGGCTCAAATCACCGCGCACGACATTCCAGAGCTGCGGCAACTCGTCCAGACTTGTCCTGCGCAGAAAGCGTCCCGCCTTGGTGATCCGGGGGTCACAGACCAGCTTATGCTTCTCTTCCCATTCCGCACGCAAAGCCGGGTCGGACTTCAGGCATTCGGCCAGCACGGCGCCAGCATCCCGGACCATGGTCCGGAATTTCCAGATCGTTATATCCTTGCCGTCACGCCCGATCCGCTTGTGGCCAAACAACACGGGGCCTTTTGAATCCAGCTTGATGACCAATGCTATGGCTGCGGAAAGGAGCAAAATAAGCGGCGAAAAGAAGAAAATCAGAGCCAGTTCCGCGCAACGTTTGATCCACTGCCTGCGCGGGTCGAGAAGCTTCTGGTGCACTTCCAGGCCCAGAATCCCGCCCATGTCGAAGGCGGATATCCACAGCGAGGACGCCCCGAACAGGTCCGGAATGATGATTAACCGCCTGAAATCAGCGGCCGGCCCTTGCAACACCTCCACCAGCTTGGCCGGCCCTGCTCCGGGCATGGCCACAATTGCGGTGGATCCTTTGCATTCCTCGGTCACTTTCCGTGCAGCATCCAAGGGACCTATCACGGGGAGCCCCACGCAATTTTTCCCGATTATCCGCGGGTCATCGTCAAAAAATGCCACCGGGCGCAAGCACAGGCGGTGCTCCCGCGCCAATGCTTCCGCAACGGCTTCACCTGTCTTGCCTGCACCCAAAATAACCACAGGATGACCCCAGCGCCTCCACTTCTCCACCTTTCGCCGGAGCATGGTCCGAAAAAAAGGCACCGCCGCCAAAACACCAAGCCAGGCCATGACAAAAATTCCTCGGGAGAACGTGTCACTTTGCTTGGACAGAAAGATCGCCCCCAAAAGAATCAAAAAAATCACGGAAGTTGACTGGGCAATCTTCTTCAGTTCCTCTGGAGGACTCAGCAAAATCCCGGGATACAGGCCGGCAATGGCATAAGCCGCCGGAAAGAGGAGCAGCAACGGAATCATGTTCCAGTAAAGCTCAAGGCCAAAAGACCCGCCAAGGGCATACCTGACGACAACGCTCAGACACCATACCATCAAGAGTGCAACGCTATCGGACAGCAATAAAAGGCCCGTAATCCTGAAGCCGGAAAGCATGCCTTGCCGGGGCAAAATCGCATTGATATTTTCCGCTGTGACCGCGGCGTCAGCTCTGGTTTTGAACATCCCATCGTCCCATTGCGCGCGCATGCGCGCGAAGTTGAGTCTCAATAATTTTCGACATCTCAGACCTGAACCTTTCCGGGCTAAACCGGCACGCGTACTCACGGATCTCAGCCGGATCAAACTCGCTCTTCATGCCCTCGAAGCGCTCGACTGCCTCAAGCAGCGCGTCTTCGGTCTGTTCATGAAAGAAAACACCTGTCTTGCCATCCACGACGGTCTCCAACGCCCCGCCCTTGCCAAAGGCTATGACTGGCCGCCCAGAAGCCATGGCTTCAAGGGGCACGAGCCCAAAATCTTCCTCCCCGGGAAAAACAAGGGCCTGGCAACGGGAGTAGTGATCGCGCAAGACCTCGAAAGGCTGCCGGCCCAAAAACTCGACATTCTTGCCTGCCATTTCGCGCAACATGCGCATCTGTTCGCCTTCCCCGATAACGACCAAGCGCTTTCCGGAGCGTGTAAAGGCCCTCACAGCAAGATCGGCCCGTTTGTAACCAACCAGCTGGCCAACCATAAGATAAAAATCATCATGCTGTTCCGAAATGAAAAAATCCTCCACTGCCACCGGAGGATAGACTACATCCGCTTCTCGCCGGTAATGCTTGGCAATCCTACGCGCGACATTGGCCGAATTGGCCACGAAATGATCCACCCTGTCGGCACTGAGCCTGTCCCACAGGCGCAGGTAGTGAAGAAGAGGGGCCATGAAGAATCTTTTGATTCGACCTGAACTGGACATATAATCGTGATACATATCCCAGACGTACCGCATGGGTGTATGGCAATAGCAGATGTGCAGCGTATCAGGGGAAGTCAGCACGCCTTTGGCGGGACCGGATTCGCTAGAAATGACGAGGTCATATCCGCGCAGATCGAATTGCTCCAAGGCCAGGGGCATAAGAGGCAGATAGTGTTTGTACCAGCGTTTTGAGAGGGGAAGCGTGTCAATAAACGAAGTGAATATTATACGCATTGCCATACGAGGAGACAACGCGTCGCGATCTAGAACAAGAGTGAAAATATCTGCGTCTGGATAAAGATCGCAGAATCCTTCAACAACCTTTTCACCACCTCTTTGCGATATGAACCAATAGTGGACAACGGCGACTCTCAATTTGTATTCACCTGCTCATCTAGATAAAAATAGTAGCGTTAAAACAGCACCCACTATTGACCGGCGCCGGTAAAGAACGTTGATAATTTAGTCGAAAGAATAATCATTTGCGAGAGGGCAAACATGCTTCTTGGGCTACACCCACAGGGTGACAGGAGTCCGATTCAATGAGCGATTTGCCTGCAAAGACTTCTTACCTTAGAGACACCGCGCCTCAGCCAAGGCACGAAAACAAAGCGGACATCCTGCCACGCCATGAGCAACAGCGCGCTCCACGGGGACAGTTTCGCCTTTTGCAACAAGTACTGCTTACGAAAGAAATTCATGCTCGCTACTTTGGCAGAGCGGGAAAAAATGTTCGGTTTTTTGCCGCAAAAATGTATAACTGCGGGCCTTACTCGATTTGCGTGCAATGCTTCAGGGCTGTAGTATTCTTGCAATTCAACATCGTCGTGATCAACAGGAATGACCTGATATTTAACGCTAAGTATACGTAACGACTCACGTTGGCAACCATAAGCCCATAGAAAATTAAGGGGGCCCATTTCCCCGCCAAAAAGAAAAACATTCGGGTCTCGCTTTTGAAGCATGGCAATATCATACCAGTCTTGGAGATCAAGCGCACCTCTTCGGGCATAAAATGTCCCCGTACAGGCGTAACGAGCTCGAAATTTCGTAAAATCAAAATCTGGATAGTACTTGACTAATTCCTGGGGAGCAAAAAACCAAAAAGCAATTTCTACATCGGAGTATAATTTTTGCTGGTCAACGATAAAGTCGTAACCATGCTTGTAAAAATCCTCTATCACATTGCCCCACACTATGGCATCTGCGTCAAGATAAAGCGACTCTTTAAAAGGACTATGCCAAAGCCCTACCATTTTTGTGAACCCCCACCCAAAACCAGTCTCTTTTAGTCGAGAGTCAACTACATCATTACGCGTTAATGTGGTCACGTTTGCGTCCGACAATACCTCGCCAAGACAGATTGGATCACCATCAACGACAAAACAAATGGGCATATCTGGCCCAAGAAAATATCGAACGCTCATGTATGACGCTTGCGCAAAGTGCACGTCACCAGGGTAGCATGTAATTACAATACCGAAACTTTTTTCCATTGACACCCCTAAAGGCTTGCACCCATATTGAGCTTGTGGCAATCTTTGAAGCATGAATTCGTTTGAACGTCCATTATTATCATGCGTTGTTGCAACATATAATGCAGCGGATAGTTTACCAACCTTGCTCGCCTCTCTTGCCGAACAAGATTTTCTAAGCATAGAGGTTGTCGTTCAAGACGGCGCAAGCAGCGACGCAACATTGAAAATCCTCGAACAGTGGAAAAAAAGATTGCCTTTTATCAAGGCATGCAGTTGTCGAGACAAAGGTATATACGATGCATGGAATAGCGCCGTAGAACGCGTAACAGGAGAATGGATACTTTTCTTAGGCGCAGACGACAGACTAATCACCCCATCCAGTTTATACCTTGCTGCAAAATTATTACGCAGCTTACCAGAAAAAACACTCTACATGGCAACACCTGTAATAACAACAAGCGATGTAATAAATTTTCCAATTACTACAGATAACAAAAGCATGCTATACCCATCACGAAATATTGCACGGGACATCGCACAGGGAATGGCCTTGCCGCACCAAGGACTGTTCCACAAACGCACGCTTTTTGACAAGCACCGCTTTAACACCAACTTCCGCATAGCTGGCGACTATGACTTTCTGGCTAGAACCTTTACGCTTGGAAACGTTGAAGTTCATGATATTCCGCTAGTATGCATGGCTACCGGCGGCGTAAGCTCTTCGCTCACCAGCATGTGGCGCGGCGAATGGGAACAATTGAAAATTTCACGACAATTCTTTCCCAAGTCATTTCCATGGAAAATTCTTGTTCGGTTAACGAGGAGCATCCTTTGTGCCCTACTGGCTAAACTTTTTGGCTTAGCCACTGCGGCCAAATTTGCCAATTTATTGCGAAAATTGCGCAACCGCCATCGATTATAGAACATTCCCTCAAAATAACATCACCATGAAAGTATCTCTTGCCATTGCGACCATTGGACGCACCAGAGAACTCAAAAGACTTCTTGAAAGTTTGTGCCAACAAACGCACAAGGACTTTGAAGTACTTATTGCAGATCAAAATCCTCAAGGTTTCCTCGACGCTACTCTGAACACATTTGCATCTCATCTACACATTCAACGCATCCGCATCAATCCTTGCGGGGTCTCCAACGCGAGAAACGCACTTTTCAAACTATTCACCGGAAACATTGTGGCCTTTCCTGATGATGATTGCTGGTATGCTCCCGATACTCTGGAGATGGCAGCGAAATTTTTCCAGCAACATGAATCTGCAGAGTGTGCCGTAGGAATTTGGGCGCATGACGATTCCGCCCTATTCTGCTCAAATTTTTATAATTTTGACACTTACGCAATGAACTACCGCGAATTATTCCGGCGTGGCGAAACTTATGTTCAATTTTACCGCCATAGCGCCGTGAAAGCCATCGGCATGTTCGACCCCATTCTTGGGCCAGGCACGGGGCTACCTTATGGTTGCGGCGAAGATACAGACTACCTTTTGCGAGCGGCAGGTATTGGGCTAGTGTGGCGAGTACCTGCCATTCGTGTATTTCATCCCTTACCAAACACTCAAAACCACGATCTCGCCCATAAATGGCGGTCCTATGGCCGCGGACGCATGTTCATACTTAAAAAACATAAGCTACCCCTCTGGTTCAAAATTGCCAACGTTGCTTATCCCCTTTGGAGAGCGATGATCGAAGGTAAGGGAACTTGGCGCTATCGCTGGGAAATGTTCCGAGGGCGGTTAAAAGGACTCCTTGACATATAATTGTATTTTTGAATTTTTTGAGCAACCCATCATCCTCGACCTCTCCCAACAACTCCGAAATACATTGTTCGAGACATCAGGACTGATTAGGATTCGATTACGCGACGATAAACGTTAAGTGTTTCTTGGGCGCACCTATCCCAAGAATATTTCAAAGATTGGCATCTGCCCTTATCAATGAGACTCTGCCTATATGAAGAGTCGAACAACGCGCGAGTCATTTCAGCAACGATGGAATCGACGGATTCGGGATCAAAATATCCGGCACCTTCTCCAACAACTTCGGGCAACGAACTCCGATCAGAACAGATGACAGGGCAATCAACACTCATCGCTTCCAACGGAGGAATCCCAAAGCCTTCATAAAGAGATGGATATACAAATAGACGCGCAGTGGCATACAGGTCGGCTAGAACCTCATCGCCGCCGCTAAAATGCTTTACCTGCAACCGCCTCCCACCCAATTCTTGAATTCGAGCCTGCTCGCGTATTGTCAATCTACCACCACCAAAAGTCACCAAATTGAATTCGTCATGAATCAAAGGAGATGCGGCATACGCTTGGAGAAGCCGATCAAAATTTTTATAACCACCTCGACTGCCAACATATAAGATAAAAGGAGCTTCGCACCGTCGCACACCGCTCGGACTCGCCAGCAACTCATAGCCATGATAGACTACGGATATCTTGGCAGGATTGACATCCAAAAAACGGATGAGGTCCTGGCGCGTATTCTCCGAAACGCAAATAATGTGATCCGCTCGCCTAGCAGCTGTCGCCTTCTTGCTCTTTGTAGCATCCTCCAACGTAAAACTATCCGGAAAAAGCTCATGAATCATATCATGTATAGTAATTATTCTTTTAATATGATCTGCACGAACAGAATCTACAGAGTAGTAGGTCTCGTGAATAATTTCTGGATTGTACTTATGAATCGCAATTGGCGAAAAAATACTATTAAAATACGAACACAAAAATCTTATTTTAGGGATATGCGGCACACGAATGCCTACTACGGGCACATTCGAATCTGACAAATACTCATTTATGTAAAAAGGGCTGATTACCCGCACAATATCAGTGCTATATTCATGAATACGACAGGCCAACTCAAAAAAATAGCGAGAGATACCGCCATATCTTTGTAATTCAAAAATCTGGTGATCGTAAGCGATTTTCATTCTCTCGATATTCATGGCATCAATTTCAGGATTGATTTCGCGATTTTCTTAACCTTGTTCAAAATTCTCCGACGCAGGCTGACAGTAAAATGACCTTTGGCTGTATAAACATCTGCTATCTGATGCGAAAATACATAACGAGGGTGACAAAGCGGAAACACAATTTCTCCTGTCGGCATATTTGCGTAAATACTAGCACCCGTGGTATGAGTTGCAGTTTGGCCGAATCCGATGTTTGAAACTAAATTAACCGCAGGCATGATAGCTAGCCGACTTTGCAACCAGGAACTCAAGACCCACTGATAATCCCAAGTGTCGAGAAGGCCTTGATGCACTTCGTTAAAAGCCTGTAGCCAATAGGATCTCTCGCCACTGCGCCCAATGTAGGCAGCAAGTAAACCATCACGCCGCGCCTGCGGCCAATCCCTTATTTCAACATCATAGTCCTTCCAAGCCCGACGCCATGACGCCCACCCCCAAATATGAAGATAACGCGAGAAATAATAGCTATCAGGCACAAGCACACGGTCAAAAAGAAAGTTATCACCACTTATCATGGCTATGCGCTCGTCATAACGATATCGCTCAAGCATCTCCTGACAGAAGCGGAAAAAAGTAGGATGAGGCAGACAGTCATCCTCGAGGATGATGGCCTCCTCGACCTGCTCGAACACCCAGTCTATACCGCTTGACACCCGCCTCTTACAACCCAGGTTAACCTCAGAAAAATTGGTCAGCACCTCACACGGCCAGTCAACTTTTTCGATAATGGCCCGCGCGGCGGCAACTCGCTCCACTTCTCCTAGTCGCGAAACGCGCGGGCCATCTCCGATCACCAGGAGTTTGGGCGGACGCGCCTTCGCGATCTCGGCAAACACCCTGGCCGTCGTATCAGGGCGATTGAAGATAATGAATGCGACAGGTGTTGTGAGTTCGTAGTCAGTCATTGGCCAGTCCCAGGAATGGATAGTTGCCGGCAAAGTGAAGAATATAGTTTTCCCTCAATTTCTCAGCAACAACGCGTGTATAAACACGTGGGTATAAAGTCCTGAGCATAGCTGGCGGCATGATGTTGTGCAATCTCTTTAAAATTTTAAAATGATACCCATGCGCAAAATCACGTGCGAATTGAGGCTCATCGGCGCTCAATGCATGAAGCACCTGCGTATTGAAGCGATCATCCAGAGGCTTGAACAGCCCATTGGTTTGAGAAACATAGGCTGCAATAGCTTCTTCATGACTTGTTTCAGGCAAGTCAGACCAATATGCATCTTCAAAAAGTTTACCGATTACAGACGGTCGGCATAGAAAAGCTCCTCCATTGATAGAACCGCGCAGCAATTCGCTGTCCTGAAACCCACGGGAGGTGAAATAACTTCTGTGGGTCTCCTCCAGTATGTCTGGCCGACGCCAAACGTGAAGGGCTGTGTTTTTAAATCCAGTAGATTCACGATTGTCAACAGCAGCAGAAAAAGCAAAGGAATCATCGATACAATCAAACACAGACGGAGCGCTACTCGATATCAAGACATCAAGGTCAACAAAGAAAATCCAATCGTAGGAACTATATAGATTTGGAAGTAACAGCTTTTGACTCTATATACTTCGCCTAAATTTTGGATTGGGAGCCTCATCGCAGAATCAAATCCGCGCCGCATTTTTTGGCAAATCCATGAAGGGGAACAATGAAAAAGACAGCAACCTGTTGTACTTCTTACCAACAGCCATTGTAACAACTGCGTATCTGCTCGTCTGCGACTTTGTCATGTCCGAAAGGCTCACGAATGAACAATTTTCTTGAAATAAGCAATTGTCTCCTGCAATCCATCTTCGAGATGCACACGGGGTTCCCAACCGAGCTTCTCTTTGGCCAACGAAATATCTGGCTTTCGCTGCCTCGGGTCATCTGTAGGCAACGGATGGAAGGCGAGTTTCGACTTGCCACCCACTAGACGCAGAACATTCTCTGCCAGTTCCAGCATAGTGAACTCCCCTGGATTGCCCATGTTCACAGGGCCGGTGAAGCCCTTCTCGCTTTCCATCATTCGCTCAAAGCCATCTATCATATCATCAACATAACAAAAAGATCGCGTCTGCTGGCCATCGCCATAAATGGTAAGGTCCTCACCTTTCAACGCCTGGACAACGAAATTGCTCACCACTCGCCCATCGTTGGGATGCATGTTCGGTCCGTATGTGTTGAAAATGCGCACAACCTTGATGTCCAGATTGTGTTGCCGATGGTAATCGAAAAACAACGTTTCGGCACAGCGCTTGCCTTCGTCGTAACAAGACCGTGGCCCTATCGGGTTGACCTTGCCCCAGTAGCTTTCCGGCTGCGGGTGTAGTTCCGGATCTCCATAGACTTCACTTGTGGAAGCTTGAAAAATACGAGCTTTCACCCGTTTGGCCAGGCCCAGCATGTTAATCGCCCCATGAACGCTGGTCTTGGTAGTTTGCACAGGGTCGAACTGATAGTGAATCGGACTCGCGGGACATGCCAAGTTGTAGATTTGATCAACTTCGACATAAAGTGGAAATGTCACGTCGTGACGCATAAGTTCAAAGTTCGGAGCTCCAATCAAATGAGCAACATTAGCTTTGCTACCTGTGAAAAAATTGTCTACGCACAAAACATCTACTCCGCCTTTGACAAGACGATTACAGAGTTGAGAGCCAAGGAAACCTGAACCACCTGTCACAAGGACACGCTTATTCATTACTCTACCCCTTAATTATAAATCCTAAATCCGTGAAAAAGTTACATTGAACATACAGTTTTGAAACATTTTGTACTTGAAATAAATCAATGATACCGGTATATTGAGCCTGCTTTTCCTGAATGATTTTTTGCACCCATTGGGTGCGACAGGAGTTTGCAATGCTCATCACCGATATCAAGCGAAACGAAGGAAACAACATTGGCCATGTCGGTCTGGCTCTGATTAGCGAGATGGCCAGGGTTTGCGGTCTGGACACACTGGTCGACCGTCTTGGGCCTGGAAAAGCTCCGCAGATCAAGGAGCGTGAAATTTTCCGCACATTGGTTGGCCTCATGTGCCAAGGCAAAACGGATTTCGACCATGTTCGTGAGTACTACGGCGACGATTTCTTCGCGACCAGCCTTGGCCTTGGACGCGTTCCTTCCGCCGAGATTTTGCGGCAACGGTTTCAGCGGATCGCCTTGGAAACTGACCTGGATGCCCAGTTGCCCCGCTGCTCGGTCGAGTTGTGGAAGAAGACTGGAATGCAGCCTGAACTTATCGAGATGACCAGGGACGACAACAAGAAAGAGCACTGGGTGCGCCTTGATATCGACGTCAGCATTTTCGATAACGCCGACACCGAGAAGGAAGGTGCCAGCGCGACGTACGACAAGAGATTCGGCTTCGCTCCGATCTTTGCTCATCTTGGTGGCGGCTGGATGGTCAACGGCAAGCTTCGTCCCGGATCGAGCCATTCCAGTTGCGAGGGCACGGATGAGTTCATCCTGGAGAGCCTCGGGTACGCCAAGTCCATGGTGGATGCGAACGTTCTCGTGGTCGCCGACAGCGGATTTGACAGCAAGGAGCGTCTGGAGACGCTGTGCACGCAGTCGCGCACCGGCTTCATCATCAAGCACAATCTGCGCAGGGAGCCGGTGACCGGTTGGCTCGCCACGGCCAAGGAGCATGCGCAGAAAGTAGAGAATTTCGCAACGTCCCGAGAAAAAGGCCGGATCTACCGGGGCTTCGTGATGTGCGAGATCGGAAAGAAGAACATGCCTGTCCGTCAGGTTTTCGAGGTCACGGAAGTGTTGAGCAAGGACGGTGTGTTCATGATGATTCCAGAGGTCCGCGTTTGCGTTTTGTGGACTAACCTGGAATTCGATGCCGATCAGGCTTTGAAGCTGTATCGCAAGCGGGGCACCAGCGAGCAGCACCACGGGGAATTCAAGACCGAGATGGACATGGAACGCCTGCCGTCGGGCAAGTTTGCCGTGAATGCACCCTTTCTGCGTTTGGGCATGCTGGTCTACAACATGCTTCGGGTGGCCTCCGTGGACTTGGTTGTGGCTCGGATGCTGGGGCTGAAAAAAGCCAACCGTCGCAGAACCAAGACGGTCATGCGGAGCATGATGAGCATTTGCGCCCGGATCACCCGCCATGCACGGAAGGTGATCCTGCATGTCTCCTGCCCGGAGCCATGGTTCAAGGTGGTCTCTGACCTGTTTTATCGTCTCAAGACGGCGTAACGAAAGGGCCATTAGGCTGCATTCCTAGGAGTAGTACGTCTGAAAACTGCAAAAAGTCGGTGTCCAGGAACTCTTGAAAGAATAAGAGGTCATCAAAAGTAAATTGAGTGGCCAACGTTTACCCATTTTTTGAAAAAAAGGGCTCAAAATTTAGAGTGGACAGTTTTGACAGCAGATGTCCACGGATTCAGGATAAATAATATTAAAACCTGACGGGAAACTTCGGCCACTCAATTCATGTAAGTTTCCCCACGGTTCAGGGTTATTCCATAGTACCAACAGAAATGCTCGGGCGTCATATTTTCAAGCATGAATGTGGGCAGACGAAGTTATAGCGCTCTCCTCCATTCCGTGGTCACAACCTGTGCTTCGGTCAAACCGTAAGCATTACGTCGGCTAACACTTGTTGTGAAATTTGCGGTTACAACTCTCGTTCAACCCATTCTGCCATGGCTTACCATAATCGATCAGCTCCTAAAGTGTAGACAACTAACTTCTGGCAACATTATTAATGAGGGCAAGGATTTCTTTTTCCCAATGCTCCAAAGAAAATTTTTCCTGTGCTAAAATTCTCCCCGCATTACCAAAGTCGTTCCGCATGTCAGAATCTTCCAAGAGGCAACAGATGGCATCTGCCATTCCAGAAGCATCGTCAGGAGACAACACAAAGCCATTGAAACCGTGCTGTACAGATTCAGGCAAGCCACCCGCGCAGGAAACAACACAGGGTAAACCATTACACATGGCCTCCACTACAGCGATACCGTGGCTTTCAAGATCGCTGGGCTGAAAATATACGGCACCATCTTTGAATGGATTTTGCAATCTTGTGATTCTGCCGGGAAATGACACGCCATCCAGTCCTTTTGAGAGATTGCGCATACGCTCAAGCAACGGACCATCTCCATACCAGATAAAGCTAACATTTGGATGACGCGCCAAAACACGATGGGCAACACACACCCAAGTGTAAGGATTTTTATAATCGACTACATGCCCCAAGGTGATGATGCGCGTGCATCCTGGCCGCACA
This sequence comes from Desulfomicrobium salsuginis, assembly GCF_054657795.1. NCBI lineage: Bacteria > Pseudomonadati > Thermodesulfobacteriota > Desulfovibrionia > Desulfovibrionales > Desulfomicrobiaceae > Desulfomicrobium > Desulfomicrobium salsuginis. The sequence continues at coordinate 1,075,341 of NZ_BAAHYA010000001.1, forward strand.
TCGAAATGTCCGGCAAAACTATATGATGCTGGGTTATAAATTACGGTTGTGGGCACATTCCACGCATTATTAATAAGTCCAGCTGCAAAATGAGAAACGGTACAAAGACATCTCTTTCTACCCAACCGCCTGAGGAATAAATGAAGAATCCAACACTCAGGAGGTTTGTTGGATAACACACAACTATGCAAAACATGAACTGAAGGCAAGGGCAACAAAAGGCATGACAACCAGTGCCCAGGCGTTCCATGTGTAAAAAAAAGTACTTGTGGTTTATACCGCAGAATAAACGGAAGCAGACGCTTCCACTCCCAAAAAGCGGCAAAAGGTTGCCGCGTAGAAAAAAATCCTCTCCGGGATGGAAATGTACACCAAGCGCGGAACTTATTCCGCATAATCTGGTCAAAAAAGTCGTCATCTTCCGCCGCGCTGGGCACAAGCCCGACAAGTTCATGCCCTTCACGATGCAACATACCTGCAAGTAACTCGAAATAGGTTCGTGTGCCCCCCATGACATCAAAATCAGCGATAATTGCTATACGCATGATTTTTCCTTATAAATATATTGCGAATTACAAATATGCCTAACAAAAAAAATAGTCGCTATGAAAAAAAATCTTAAACAAATATACAATCTATCTGTGTCAGTATTCAATACTACCTACAAAGCACTGTAGATAAAAAATAGATCGATAGCTTTAATGACACCTCACGCGCTCCACAAAACTCCTAACAAAAGACCGAATATTACTAGGCAAACGATGCCACAAAGGTCGCAAAAAAGTTTTCAAATTTATTGGCGTTTGCGCGCACAGCCTGCAACGACGTTCAGCAATTTCAGCACTCAGCGCCGAATGACTAAAAAAATGGCAAGACTCGTTAACCTGCAATAAGACTTTTAGCCAACGCTTTGCTCGCATCAAGTCTAGAATGGATAATGTGCAATAACCAGTGCAAAGCCAATGCAGATTTAAAACTGAAGGGGAGATAGGAACGTTAAGCCGCTTTAGCAACTTTTTATGCACCTCACTCGCCCCGTCGCGTTGTTTTTTGTAATAGTCTTGACGGTCAAGATGAGGATACGTCCTATAGTACACTAATACTTCTGGAATGTTTGCAAAATGAACATTAGCATTGTCTGCCAGCTTTGCCCACAATGCATAGTCTTCGGCAACAAAGTTGTTTTCATCGTATCCACCAACGTCCACAACAATATTACGACGAAACATAACTGTTGGATGCGCAAGCGGACATTCAAATAGCATATGCGCACGTATCATATGGTCATCGCAATAATTGCTCCACATCCCACGTTCATTAAGATAAGACATAAACGAACCGCAAAGAGAAACATCTGTGCGCAAAAGCATAAATTCATACTGTCTCTCAAGACGCGTCGGAGCGGCAACATCGTCAGCATCCATGATTGCAATTAAATCAGATTGGGCTAATTTTATGGCAAGATTTCGAGAAAATGAACGTTCCTTATTTTGCTCATTTGTTAAAATAATTATACGACTATCTTCAACAGCATGACGTTTTAGTATATCAGGAGTAGCATCTGTCGATGCATCATCAACAATAATAAATTCAAACTCTGAAAGAGTCTGAATTCGAATAGAATGTATACATTCGTTTAAAAACTCTTCTCCGTTATATACGGCAAGTATGACTGAAACTTTCGGCTGGCATGACATAAATATTTCTTAACTAATCGATCCTGAAAAACTCTAAATACGACCCTTCAGGCACAAGCAGTACCGGCCGAATATCTGATCGAAAAACGACCCCAAGTAATTTGAGACACAAAAAAACAGCATCCGTATCAACTTCAGAAAGTTGAAGGCCGCACAGGCCATGAACTGGTTTACGGAATCCCCAATCTGACCTTTAAGATAGTTTCGAAGCATCCTGTGATCGCTTTTGAGATGGCCGACGATTGGCTTGATAGCGGCGCCGAGCTGACTTTTTGGGTTGCATCGTCAGTTACCTAAGAGTGATTTCGACCATAAAAATGAATTTCTGTTACGCTACTGGTTATTTACAACACATTATCTTCGACAAACTTCAATAAATTTCTGGATATTGTCATATTTTCAGGACAGACTATTTAGTTTAGATATTAAATGCGCTCTATACTTCACAAGTGAAGGAGACGGATTATACAACTCGAGCAGCCAAAACAACTACAAGGAATCATTGCAAAGATCTTTATACATCGCCTAGCATCTTTTAATCGCCTGCCTGAATCTTCTAAAATACCTCCCAGAAGTATCTCTTATTCCACTTTCGAGCACATCAAGAATTGCACAATTGCATAAATAAGAAGCTTTGTTTGCACCTTTAGGATATAATGACGAACATTCTTCAAAAATTGTTTTCGTACGCGCCATATATGTTTGTGATTCGGAAAATAGCTTACCACGTTGAGCAATAGCCTGACGCTCATCTTCATGCTCAAGATAGTAATCAATCAGAGAAACGGCCTCTTCCAGAGTATCAAAAAAGAGGCACACCGGATTATCGACACTCTGGAGCAGTCGCTCCATTCCATTATTTTGAATGCGCTCCGTAATAAGAAGAGCGCCACTACAAAGCGCCTCAAAAAAACGCATATTGATGTCGTTATTTATGGAAATATTAAAAACGATCCGCGATCCGGAGTAAATCTCTCCAATATTTGACTTGTTTGCACGATTAATAAAAGAGCGATTAGCGTATCTTTTCCGTAAAAAGCTCAAATACATTTCTCGCTTTGGGTCATTCACTCCACCAATAAAAGCCAGATCATATTGAAAAGGCGGGTTCTTACATCTATGCCATTTTTGCGAACACCCCAAAGGCAACCACGATGTATTACTACAAATCCTTTTGAGCGGCCCAACTGCATTAAACTGAGCGCAAAAAACAGCATCTGCGAACCGAGCCATATACATATCTAAATCAAGCCGAGTATGGGTATCTATTACATATAAAATTTTAAGCACATCCGCATCAGGATAGATACAATAATGCGTCCCATCGTCGATATACAACCGCATTGCAAAATCCTTAGGAATAATTCGCTGCTCTTTTGGATGAAACTGTTGATACGCGACACCCATATCATTCAGAGCCTCCACAAAATAACCGGCGGTGGTGTACTCGTTGGCAAAAGAATTGATAACAGCGATAGGCTGCATTCTCACCTCCCTGAGCCCAAAACTTCTTGAAGCACAACGTCAATTCGGCTTGCAAAAATTTTCCAGTTACGCTCAAGTGAAAAACGTTCATCAAAAACAGGCGCACGCTTGGGGGAATCCACCACGTTTACCATGGCCAGGCTTAAAGCTTCCACATCCTGAATAGCGCAGTAAACCTCCGGATAATCACCAGCAACTTCTCTGTTCGTCGACATATCGGAACAAAGAAGCGGAAGCCCCGCGTGCATGGCCTCAACAAGACTGCGGCCAAACCCTTCATATCTGGACATGCACACAGCCGCAGCGCAGCGTTCACTCACAAGCCACCGCATCTCAGCGTCGGAAACAACTCCGGTAGGAAAAACATGTTCTTCCAATTCGAGCATATCAATCATCTGCCATAGCTCTCCAGCATATCGCGCATTACCTGTCAAAACAAGGCCGATGTCTTCGCGCTTATCAACTGCAAGCCGCAACGCTTTTAGAACGATATCTATATTTTTTGTACCGCTAAAACCACCGCTGGATAACAGAAGATTTGCAGGTGCATTTTTAAGAAGAAACTGTAGCCTGGAGCCATACGACGACTCCTGCTGAGCGAGATCACCCTCGTCATCCCACGCGTTGTATACAACTGCGACAGCATCCTCCTTTAAACCGGGAACATTGAGCAGCAGTCGTTTCTTACTTGCTTCTGATACGGTCAAAACGGAATATGCAAGATGCGCGTTCCAAGCCAATAAAACCTTGTGTGTCCAGCGATCGTAGCTAGAAAAAAACTGGGGAACATCCCAAAAGCATGTATCGTGCACAGTAATGATACTTTTCTGCTTGTACCGCATGGGTATAAAAAAAGCATAGTAAGGACTCAACAAAAAGTCAGCTTTCACCTGATGTAGCTTGATGGATAGCTCCCAGATTTTGCGCAACGAACGCCCTTTGCCGCAAAACAAGGGCTTTGTATCACAATAAAAAGCTATGCAAACGTTGGAGAATTGACTCCACTCGTCCAAATCAACGATTTCTGGCGCAACAAGATAAAAGCGATATTGAGGATACGCTCGTAGCATCTGCAACAGGTAAGGGCGAAAAAATGAGGCCAAACCACCGTGAGAATAGGCAAATACCGAGCAGTCTACAGCTATAACAACTGAATTGCGTAAATGCTCAGCCACGCCTTGCCCCCCTCCAGCTGGTGCGAATTGCATCATAAGTCGTTGGAAATCGTCCTTTCACAAGTTTCATCAACTGGCTTGTAGCCAGCCTGTGACGCATTTTGACAAAAAAGCGCCGAGCCTGCGCAGCATTTTGCCTTCTCGTCAACAGCTGCTCATAATAGATGGATTGCCGGGCATAGAACCAAAAGTATTCCTCGTATGGAACGCTATCCACTTCTATCCACGGTTTTTTCCATGCATAGTGGATAAGGCAGACTTTTTTTGCCGACAGCGCTCGATCTGCAAGCACATCGTCAGGGTACTCAAGCTTTGGGTTAAGCGCCTGAAAAAAATTCCACTGGAGGGAAATTTTCTGAACGTCTCCATCAAAAACGATATTGAGGATATCCTGATCAGGAAAAATAAATGGCTTTGTGCGCAGCAATGCCATAGTCTTATCGACAATATTGGATTGACGCATTTTTTCCAAATCAAAAACCAGGACACCGGAATTAAAATATGCAGCCCTGGCCTTATCGCTGAGGTTGAGATGTTTATCCCAGTATGTGCCTATATTCCCATAGGAACCAAGGTAATCCTCCGTTACCTTAGGATTATTATAGTACGCCTGCATGGTGATGTCTGGGATCGCTGCTGCAAAACCGTACTTCAACGCGTCATAAAGCTTTGCAACATCATCCAGCAACACAGTATCCGCATCCAAGTATACGGCCCTTGTGTACTCCGGTAAAAGATCAGGCATAATCAGACGAAAAAAAGCAGGCTTCTTAAAGCCAACCTTGTCCAAAAAAGGTACGGGATAATTTGTCATATCGACTGAGCGCAAGGAAACATGATCATAAGACCATACCTGTGTCTGAAACGCATGCATCGCATCAGCAGATACATTCTCTGTCAGCAGAATAAGGTCATAAAATCTGTCAGGCTTACTATGCGCAAGCAACGACGCTAGGAAAACGCTGTAAACCGGCACAAAATTAGCGTCTATGGCCGAAACAACGGGCACAACGCCGAGCTCTGACCGAAACGCCGCCAAAGGACTGACTGTAGTCCCCTCACGCATTAATCACCTCGTTACCCAGAGATGCTCCATGCAAATTCATATATTCAGTATACTGCGGCAGCACCTCGTGCGGCCTACCTATGGCACGAATTCTGCCATTATCCATCCAGATTATTGAGTCGCAATCAGCTACGGTTGTCAGGCGGTGCGCAATTATCAACAACGTCATTTCATTACGGAGCGATAACACAGTGTTGTGAATGGCAATTTCATTACGCTGGTCCAGTGCGCTGGTAGCCTCATCAAAAATGAGCAGCTTGGGTTTGGAATATAACGCCCGGGCGATAGCCACTCGCTGGGCCTGCCCACCAGATAGGCACCCGCCTCGTTCACCTATGGGAGTATCGATTCCGTCTTCCAGCTGATCGACAAAGTCAAGCACCGCAAGCTTACAGCATTCCAGCACACGCTCACGGTCAATTTCCTTCCCCCAATCAGCCAGGGCAATATTGGCCGCCAATGAATCATTAAAAAAGAACGGAGACTGGGGCACATACCCAACGGAACGCATCCAGATAGGGTGAATCTCCTCGATCAGAGGCGCGTCGTCGAGCAAAATTCCACCCTTGTCCGGGCGCAGCAACCCTGTGAGCAACGAGACCAAGGTGCTTTTACCCGCACCTGAAAGCCCGACAATCCCCACCATCGTTCCTTTTGGGATTGCAAAGCTGATATCAGCGACGGCGGGCGCTTCCGCGCCGGGATACGTATACTCAAGTTCATTAATTAAAATAACTTTTGAAAAACTTGGCCCCAAGCCCTCTTCTGGCTCTCTATATGACAGCTTAAACCGCTCTTCCTGTTCATAGATTTGCAGAAGAATTCGGACATGCGGATAAAATGATCTGATAGACAAACTTGCTTCCGTTGTTTTATTGATAGCCGGCAGAATACGCCATGCTACGCCAACCAAAAAACTCATTATAGCTATGGTTTTTTCCATGCTCATCTGCTGAACATACAAAAGAACAATCAAAAGTAACGTCAGCGCAAGAAATGCGAAAAATTCCATAAGCAAAAAAGGGATGCGCGAAAAGGCAGTTTTAGTAGCGACTTGGCTACTCAATAAAACAGACTGCTCGCGAATATGACCATAAACCCGCGTCTCCAGGTTGTTTAACTTGGTTTCCCGTAAGCCGTGCAGAGCAAAATATGCGCTCCTGCCGAACTTTTGCTGTTGCTGGACAATTTTATTATTGAGCTCGTCCAGATATTTTTTGGAGATTTGATGGATCAGCAAGCCTCCCCCGCCACCCACAAGCAAAAAAATACCTGAAAGCACAGGGGAAATAATAATCACACCAACTGCAAGTATAATCACAGTACTACATCCAGCTATGAACGAGCTTACGAACAGCATCATCTGACCAACTTGAAACGCAGTACTAATAGAAAATTGCAAATCTGCGCTACTATTGCGCACAATCCAGTTCCATGGAGCATAAAGATAAAATCTAAAAATTTTTAAAATGAAATTACGAGAGATAGATTCGCATAGTTGGCACCCAAAATAAGCTTGATATAGCGTAAGTGCATTTTTTAATGCGATGACAGCACAAAGCATCGCAATTAAACACACAGACAGCATGCGCTGATCAAGTAAAAAATTAAAACCCAATGAGCTAATTATAAACTGCCCAAAAAAGTTATTATAGATTTTCTCAGGAGCACTAAAAGCCAGCGCAAGGAGAGCAATAGCTGAAGCGACAAATAATTCAGCCAAGGCGGGCAACAGTGATAACAAGACCAGAACATAAAGCCTTACCCGCTCGCGTCTGTCGATGTAACAGCCAAGCTGTTGTAGTTCAGAAAACCATTTTGAAGATTTTTGCGCTTTCATTTTAAGATGCCACTGCAAGAGTTTGTCAATTGCGCCACCACTGACACGAATCTTTCTGCGACTTGCTGCCACGAAAACAACTCAGCTCTTGCGCGGTTTGCCATGACATCCCTTGCCTTCAAAGCATTATTGAGTTGCTCAGCATAAGCTTTGGCATCGTAAACATCGGCATAATACCCTCTGTCGCCAAGAACAAAGCGCTGCGCAAGAGAATCATGAGCAACCACATTCAAACCCGTGGCGAGAGCCTCCAGAAAAACTATGCCGAAGGTTTCTTCAGGCGAGGGAAGACTGAAAATTGTTGCGTCCTTGTAGAGCGCCGGCATTTCATTCCAGGGGCGTGAGACAAACTCAACCCAGTGCGTTTGACAAGTGGGATGCTTTCGCAACGAGGCTTCCTGAGGACCTTGTCCTGCAAGCACAATACGCACAGAGCGGTCAAGAAGGCCCGCAGCATCCAACAAAAGATCCAATCGCTTAAAATCCGTCAGGGCGGCACAGCAAAGAATGGTGGGAATTGGGGGTTGGCCTGTCTGCACCGTAAATACATCCACATCAACACCATTGGGGATGCAAAAAATTGGCTTATCAGTCAGTAGCGCTGCCCGTTGCGCGTCAACTTCCGTGACGGCAATAAAGGCGTCAGAGAGTAGCAACTCGCTCTCGACAGGCCCTGCTTGCCCCCAACTAATGACCTTCGCGTCTGGAAAATATTTCCGCGCCAGAGCGAATGTCCACTCCCCACCAACCGGGACAACAACGTCAAAAACATGCTTTCGTGGGCGAAGGACAGCAAACCAATACAGACTCGCGCTTTCCAGTGTTGCACCCGGGCGCAGGTTGAACCTTGACAAAACCTTGCGAATCAGCTTTATTTTGTCAAATTTGTCAGTCCACTCTCGTTTCACCACGCTTGAAAAGATCATTTCCACACCGGGAATCACCAACTCGTGCGAGTGAGACAATATTGAGGGCTGCATGTCGTATCGCGACAACTGAACAACTAGCGATCCTACAAAGGTTTCAACACCTCTATGGATGGTTCCGAATCGTGGACAGATAAAAAGAACAGACAGTTTTTTCATGTGTTATAACAAGTACGTCGTGACATTTACCATGATTCAACAACTTTATATTCGAATCTTCCTTTCCATTCAAAGGAATTATTTGAAACATTCTTATATGTTCTCTCAATTCGTTCTCGCACTTCTGCGTCTAATTGCCAAGCGAGCACTCCCCAATGCTTAAATAAAACACTATGCGTCATTCTTATTGGCTTTAATCTAAAAAAAAGTATCCTAAATCCGTGAAAAAGTTACATTGAACATACAGTTTTGAAACATTTTGTACTTGAAATAAATCAATGATACCGGTATATTGAGCCTGCTTTTCCTGAATGATTTTTTGCACCCATTGGGTGCGACAGGAGTTTGCAATGCTCATCACCGATATCAAGCGAAACGAAGGAAACAACATTGGCCATGTCGGTCTGGCTCTGATTAGCGAGATGACCAGGGTTTGCGGTCTGGATACACTGGTCGACCGTCTTGGGCCTGGAAAAGCTCCGCAGATCAAGGAGCGTGAAATTTTCCGCACATTGGCTGGCCTCGTGTGCCAAGGCAAAACGGATTTCGACCATGTTCGTGAGTACTACGGCGACGATTTCTTCGCGACCAGCCTTGGCCTTGGACGCGTTCCTTCCGCCGAGATTTTGCGGCAACGGTTTCAGCGGACCGCCTTGGAAACTGACCTGGATGCCCAGTTGCCCCGCTGCTCGGTCGAGTTGTGGAAGAAGACTGGAATGCAGCCTGAACTTATCGAGATGACCAGGGACGACAACAAGAAAGAGCACTGGGTGCGCCTTGATATCGACGTCAGCATTTTCGATAACGCCGACACCGAGAAGGAAGGTGCCAGCGCGACGTACGACAAGAGATTCGGCTTCGCTCCGATCTTTGCTCATCTTGGTGGCGGCTGGATGGTCAACGGCAAGCTTCGTCCCGGATCGAGCCACTCCAGTTGCGAGGGCACGGATGAGTTTATCCTGGAGAGCCTCGGGTACGCCAAGTCCATGGTGGATGCGAACGTTCTCGTGGTCGCCGACAGCGGATTTGACAGCAAGGAGCGTCTGGAGACTCTGTGCACGCAGTCGCGCACCGGCTTCATCATCAAGCACAATCTGCGCAGGGAGCCGGTGACCGGTTGGCTCGCCACGGCCAAGGAGCATGCGCAGAAAGTAGAGAATTTCGCAACGTCCCGAGAAAAAGGCCGGATCTACCGGGGCTTCGTGATGTGCGAGATCGGAAAGAAGAACATGCCTGTCCGTCAGGTTTTCGAGGTCACGGAAGTGTTGAGCAAGGACGGTGTGTTCATGATGATTCCAGAGGTCCGCGTTTGCGTTTTGTGGACTAACCTGGAATTCGATGCCGATCAGGCTTTGAAGCTGTATCGCAAGCGGGGCACCAGCGAGCAGCACCACGGGGAATTCAAGACCGAGATGGACATGGAACGCCTGCCGTCGGGCAAGTTTGCCGTGAATGCACCCTTTCTGCGTTTGGGCATGCTGGTCTACAACATGCTTCGGGTGGCCTCCGTGGACTTGGTTGTGGCTCGGATGCTGGGGCTGAAAAAAGCCAACCGTCGCAGAACCAAGACGGTCATGCGGAGCATGATGAGCATTTGCGCCCGGATCACCCGCCATGCACGCAAGGTGATCCTGCATGTCTCCTGCCCGGAGCCATGGTTCAGGGTGGTCTCTGACCTGTTTTATCGTCTCAAGACGGCGTAACGAAAGGGCCATTAGGCTGCATTCCTAGGAGTAGTACGTCTGAAAACTGCAAAAAGTCGGTGTCCAGGAACTCTTGAAAGAATAAGAGGTCATCAAAAGTAAATTGAGTGGCCAACGTTTACCCATTTTTTGAAAAAAAGGGCTCAAAATTTAGAGTGGACAGTTTTGACAGCAGATGTCCACGGATTCAGGAAGTATTCCATCTACTTTATCAATAAGCCATCGACAATCTTGATGGCTGAAGACAAGGTCACAGCAACTCCTTGGAGTATCAATAAAACCCCTCTTAGCCACTCGTTGCAACTCCGCACATGCTAGGGCCGGATTTTCTACATGCTCCAGTAGTTGAGAGCAAAACACATAGTCAAATTCGTTATCTGTAAAAGGGAGTGCCTCAACCGTGGCCTGAACAAGCTCCTGATGAGAAAATAGTTTCAACCTGTTGTTATTACGATGCGAACTCTCTTCTGAATCAATATCAACAACTACGTCTGCATGCTTGAGAGAGTTATGCCCCCCACATCCAGCACTCTGTCAGTTTCAAAAATTTTCAACAGCAAGTGGCATGCCTGCCTATCTCTCAGGTCAAAACTTGTTCCAAACTCAATCTCTATCATACCCTCGGACAGTGAGGCATCACAAGAGCACGACGTACCCCTGAGTACGTGCATCATAGCTTATCTTGATGTAACTCTGCAACTTTTCCTCACGCGCCATCTCCGAATACTAAGAAAGGGTCTTGAGCAACATTTTATTAGACATTCTTCTCAAAAAATCTCCTCTCATAGCCACATCTCCACAACACAGCGACATTACGCATTAATTTCCAACACCAGAAAACCAGCATGCAGTTTTTCCAAACTGCTTATCAATAACTATACGATCTCCTACAGCACGAAATAACTTCCCAAACGCCTGTATCCAAGCTGCTCGCTTTATCCGCTGCAAAATCGATAGCTCTATTTTTGCTGATAATAATTTATTAATATCTAACGCATGCGCTTGCAAATCAGAATTGCACTGCTGAACCCGTAAACACAACTCAAATGCATAATCATCATATCCATAGGCCATGCATACAGCCGTAGCGGCATTAAGTTCAGCTACCCCCCAAAAGCATAGCGCAGGCTCAAGAGAATCCAGACTGCGAAAGTAAAGCGCATCGGCAGAAATTAGATTAGACTTATCGCCTCCCAGCGCTACCGAGTTCCGCCCTTTCACATTAAGCCTGTTGCCCAAATCCATCAATTGAAAGCCTTGCTGTCGCATAAAAGATTGGACATCTTCAAACAACGGCTGACCTTCATACAAAGGCAAAAACTCGACTTCGATCTCAAGGCCGAAAGCATTGGCCAAGGATCGCGGGCTTGCACTCAGAATAGACAGCTCTGAGCCTTGCGTATCAACCTTGATAAAGTTGGGGAGCAAACCATCTCCACTCAGCGCGTCATCAAGTGTCGAGCACGCTACCCCAATCTCTTTTACTACCTCCCAGTGGGCTAAATTATAGGCAAGCTGCTTGAGTAATGGAATATTCGGACGCAATATCGAACTATTACTCCAATATCCTGTGACATACAGTGGAACAGTGCCATTTACAGATCCAACGGCAATGTTGTAAAACCGAACATTCTTCGAAGAACACAGACTCCTAAACTCGTCCAAATTGGGCTCAAATCCAACAACAACACGATGAGGAAATGCTTGCCAACGCACATGATCTGGCTGAGCAGCGCCAATATCAATAATGACAATAGGAGAATTATATGGATTTATCATACTATACTCATTCATAATTACTTCATTGCGCAGAGAAAAAAACTAGAGAGAAAACACAAACATATTTCTATCCCAAGCATCACTACAGTTTTCCTTGAGATTCTTATATCTATTACGCAACGTAGCAGTCAGAGTCTTATTAAGAACCCTGCCACGCAATTCAAAAAACGCAATCCATTGATTATCTGTTTTTAAGTTTATATGCCCTGGGATACCGGGAACACGACTAATGTTAACCAATATATCTCGAACATTTGCAAATTTTGATATAAATAAATCTATCTCATCGTCATTCATATGCTCTAATACATCAAAAGATACGACAACATCGAAATCATCTTTATTCAACTTTGAAACAAACTTATCAGGGCACTGTCCATAATGCTTCAGATACAATGCTCTGGCCCCAGGGGAAGGATCATACCCAGTATAGTCCAGACCCCGTTGATTCATCAGATCTATCATTACACCTGGGCCACAGCCAAAGTCTAAAACAGAACGCCATGATGGAACAGCCAGCACTAAATCTGCCAAAATATATTGAAGCTCGCTCCAGTTTGAAAACCAAGCTTCCGTAAAAAAATCCTCATCATATTTCACATCGCGTGCCCTCAAAATGCTTGTTACTCGGCACCGAAATTTTTTAAAAGCGTTCACGACTTTTTCCTTCCCAAAAAGATTGCCATTTTCTTTCGAAATAAGATCGATTTCGCGCCGTCAGAGCATCTCTAGACAAAGAATATCCCATCGCCCGCAAGGGCAAATCGCTACTACTCGCTCCGCTAACGTGATGATGCGTTGCATTCATGCCAGGAATAACCACGCATTTGTACCCATTACTACGAACAGCGAAGGCATAGTCTATTTCTTCCACCAGTGCTGGAGTATAAGCCACATCAAATCCGCCAGAGACGACAAAAACTCTCTGCGGAGTCATAAAAAGCCAACCGCATATCGCATCTGCTTCCTCCACTTGCGCGAGACCAACTGCTGGCCCAGGCTCCTGCCGATACCATAAGGCTCCGGCTGGGCCAACCATCCCTATTGTTGAATCAGACGCCAAAGCCCCTACCATGCACTCAACAGTTCCAGGCCCTATCTCAACATCATCATTGACAAAACAGAGATATTCCCCCTTTGCCAATTGGGCACCCATATTCCAGGAACGCGGGACGCCAACATTCTCACTATTCTGGCATGAACGGACGATATGCGCGGATGCCCTGACAAATTCCATATATTCTCTATTATCAACTTCATTGCACACAACAATAACTTCAAAGGGAACAGTCACATTCGTATGGATATCGCGCAACAATTCCCTAAGTGTATACAAAGGATGAGTTAACCGGGCGAGGCTCTCCGTTTTTTTTCGATACATTGTTGGCACAATAAAACTGACCAATCCAGGAATATAATCTCCCATGTCAGACGGAGTTGAATCGAAAGCAAAGAATCTCGGTTCCGGCATGTCGGTTTTGGTAAATATCGACCTGAGATTATTGGGCGACAACCCTTTGCACAGCCTCTTGCATATATATTTAAGTCCCATTTTTGCCCCCTTGTCACGCGCAAGAAGCTTTACAAGCAACTAAAATATAAAACCAGGGCAGTAATATTACTCGCTACTGATAAAACCTTTTGCCCATCGTGTTCACAAAATCTCGATAAGCATCCCGGAACCCCTCTTCCATAGAGATACTGGGCACCTAGCCCATGGAAAACAAGCGACTGGAATCCATGAGCTTGCGCGGAGTACCGTCGGGCTTGGCGGGATCAATTTCGATGTACCCTTCAAAACCAACGACCCTCGCGACGAGACGCGTCACATCCATGATGGTCCACTCGTTCTGGCTGCCAACATTAATGTGACTGAAATCCGAATAGCTGCCCATGAGAAACAAACATGCTTCTGCCATGTCGTCCACGTGCAGGAACTCACGCAGAGCCGTGCCCGTTCCCCAGATACAAACCCTCGTGGCCTTTGATTCCTTGGCTTCGTGAAACCGCCTGATAAGCGCCGGAATAACATGACTGTTTTCGGGGTGGTAATTGTCACCCGGCCCATACAAATTGGTCGGCATAACGCTTATGGCGTCAAAACCATACTGTTTACGATACGCCTGACACATCTTGATCCCAACAATCTTGGTAATGGCATATCACTCGTTGGTCGGCTCAAGGAACCCGGTCAGCAGATATTCTTCCTTGATCGGTTGCGGGCACAGCTTCGGATAAATGCACGACGACCCCAAAAAAAGGAGCTTCCTGGCCCCGTGCCTGTAAGCAGCGTCGATCACATTGGTTTGGATCTGCAGATTGTCGCGGATGAAATCCGCCGGGTAGGTATCGTTGGCGTGAATGCCTCCGACCTTGGCCGCGGCGAGAAAGACGTATTCCGGCTTCTCGGCCGCGAAAAAATCTTCCACGGCCAGTTGGTTGCGCAAATCAAGCTCTGAACTGGTGCGCTTCAGGATGCTGGCGAAACCGTCCTTTTCCAGTCTTCGGCAAATGGCGCTTCCAACCAGTCCGCGGTGTCCGGCGACGTAGATCTTGCTGTCTTTTTCCATCATGTTCCAAACCACCGGCTACTCGTTGTAATCGAACACCTTGAACCCGTTGTCCCGGCAGACCTTGTCCTTGGCTGCCAAGGACAGATCTTCGACAACCATTTCCCTGACCATCTCCTCAAACGATATCTTCGGCTCCCAGCCCAGCTCGCGCTTGGCCTGCGCAGGGTCGCCCAGCAGGGTCTCCACTTCGGTCGGGCGGAAGTAGCGCGGGTCGACTTCCAAAATCACGTCGCCAACCCGAGGCAGCTTGTCCAAGCGGCACTTCCCGACATGGTGGGAGCGCAGAACGGTTTCATCTATTGCTGATATCACGGCCTTCTCGCTCACCCCTTCTCCGCGCCAATCCAGCCGAACGCCAAGCTCAGAAGCCGCGATGGACACGAACTCCCGTACCGAGAACTGACGGCCTGTGGCGATGACATAATCCCGGGGCGCATCCTGCTGCAGCATAAGCCACTGCATCTCCACGTAATCCTTGGCATGACCCCAGTCACGCTTGGCGTTCATGTTGCCGAGGAACACCTTGTCCTGCAGGCCGAGCACGATCCTGGCCAGGGCGCGCGTGATCTTGCGCGTGACAAACGTCTCGCCGCGCATCGGGGATTCATGGTTGAACAGGATGCCGTTGCAGCCATAAATGCCGTAGGCTTCCCGGTAATTGACCGTGATCCAGTATGCATACAGCTTGGCGCAGGCGTAGGGGGAGCGAGGATAAAATGGCGTCTTTTCGGTCTGTGGAATTTCCTGCACCAGACCGTACAGCTCGGAGGTGGACGCCTGATAAAAACGGGTCTTCCTGTCCAGCCCCAGAATCCTGATGGCTTCCAGGATGCGCAGCGTGCCCAAGGCATCCGCGTTGGCGGTGTACTCGGGGGAATCGAAGGACACCTTCACATGGCTCTGGGCTGCGAGGTTGTAGATCTCGTCGGGCTGAACTTCCTGGACGATCCGAATGAGGTTGGTGGAGTCCGTCAGATCCCCGTAATGGAGAACGAGCTTACGGTTGTCGACATGCGGATCTTCGTAGAGATGATCGATGCGGTCGGTATTGAACAGCGACGCACGGCGTTTGACGCCATGAACCTCGTATCCCTTCTTGATCAAAAATTCGGCCAGATACGCGCCATCCTGACCCGTAATGCCTGTTATCAAAGCTTTTTTCATTCTTTCTTCCACTCAGCTTGTTCGAGATGCCAACCCTTCCGTCTCGGCCTTGGGCATAGCCGTTAAACACGGAAAAGCGATTGCGTCAAACCTTCACTCGCATGTATGACGCAGCTTTTTGGCTTAAGGAACTGAGTGGGGATGTAATACGAAATTACGCTATATGCCCAATATCACGAGATCTAATCAGCCGGCACATTGCTCATAGGCGAATATTCAGGCACCAAATCCTCAAGCCCCCGCTTCACTCCACCAATCTCAAAATGCCTCGCGGCCTCCAGCAGGGCTCCCATCTTTGCGCCGTCCTCAACGTGAGCCCTGTCGGATCGAAGCACCATGATCTTCTCATGCCCCGTCTCAAGCACATCCTCGCCCGCCGTGATCAGCTCCTCAAAAAGCTTCTCCCCAGGCCGAAGCCCCGTGAACCTGATCTCGATCTCCGCCGGATCCTTGCCTGAAAGAACAATCAAATCCCTGGCCAAATCTGCGATGCGTACGGGCTTACCCATCTTCAGCACGAAAATTTCCCCGCCCCGGCCCAGGGCTCCGGCCTGGACGATGAGCTGGGCCGCTTCCGGGATGGTCATGAAGTAGCGGGTCACTTCCGGGTGGGTGACCGTGACCGGACCGCCACGCTCGATCTGGTCGCGAAAAAGAGGGATGACCGAGCCCGACGAGCCCAGCACGTTGCCGAAGCGCACGGCCATAAACAATGTTCCACCGCCTGTGAAGCCCTGCATCATCAATTCGGCCACCCGCTTGGACGCCCCCATCACGTTGGTCGGCCGCACGGCCTTGTCCGTGGACACGAGCACGAAACGCTCCACCCCGTGCCGGACCGAAGCCTCCATGACGGTGCGCGAGCCGACGATGTTGTTCGTCACGGCCTGCCAGGGGTTGAGTTCCAGCATGGGCACGTGCTTGTAGGCAGCGGCGTGGAAGACCACCTGCGGCCTGTGCTTGCGGAACACGGTCTCAACCAGGGCCTCGTCCTGCACCTGCCCGAGGATGGGCACGTAGTTCGTGAAGCCCCGCTGGTGCACGAGTTCCATTTCAATGGAATACAGGTTCTCTTCCCCGGCATCGAAGAGCACGAGCTTGCGGGGCCCGAAGCGGATGATCTGACGGCACAACTCGGACCCGATGGAGCCGCCGGCACCCGTCACCAGTACCACCTTGTCCGCAAGGTAGCCCTTGATGCCCGCCTCGTCGAGGTGCACCTCCTCGCGGCCCAGCAGGTCCTCGTAGCGCACGTCGCGCAGGGCCTTGACCGAGACCTTGCCGCTGGCGATATCCGACAACGCAGGCAACTTCTTGATGCGGATCTGCGCGGATTCGCAGGCGTCCATGACCCGCCGCAGGTGCTCCCCGCTCTGGGCGGCGCTGACCAGCACCTCCTCCGCCCGGCTCATGCCGATCACACGGGCCAGTTCCTCCAGGGGGCCGAACACGGGCAGGCCGTGGATGCGGCGGCCGATGCGCGTGGGGTCGCTGTCCACAAATCCGACCAGGCGCAGGCCGGAATCCCGGGCCTCCAGAATCTCCTTGGCAATCCTCGCCCCCACGTCATCTGCCCCGACGATCAAGGCGCGCACGCCGGACGCCGGGGTGCACAGCATCCCCGGCAGCAGCGCGGAGAACACGTCCCCCGGACGGAAGGAAAATTCGTACACCGAGCGGATGAACACCCGCGCCCCGCAGGCGAAAACGAACGCCAGCAGCGGATCGAGGATGAAGACCGAGCGCGGGTAGCCCTGGAAGTGGGACGCGAAGACGACATAGAGGATCAGCGCCACCTCGGCCATGAACACGGCCCGCGCGATGCGCCACAGGTCCGACAGGCCGGTGTAGCGCCACATGCCGCGATACAGGCCGGTCAGGAGAAAAAAACCGAGTTTGAAGGCCACGGCCAGAGGCAGGAGGCGCAGCATCTGGCGGAAGAAATCCGGGGGGATGTCGAATTCGAAGCGCAGCAGGAAGGAAAGCATGAGCGCGAGCGCAAAGAGGCCCGATTCGCCGACGAGCATGAGGTAGAGGTTCTTGTTCCTCAACATGGCCGTAGAAAAAGGAGGAAACTCCATCATGCCTCACTCCGCCCCTGATGGAAACGGCGCTTCATGGTCCAATGCACCGCCGCCCACACACCGAGGAGAACAATATCCAGTGCCAGCACAGCCCAAAGCCCCTGCCGACCGGCCCCGACCGCAAGCAGGATCACGACTAGCTGAACCAGGCCGTAGCCCGTACTCACCTTCCAGTGCGCAACTCCGAGCTCGTTTGCCAAAAATTGATACAGGTGGAGGCGATGGGGTTGCATGAGGGACTCACTCCGCCAGATACGCTCCACCATCGTGACTGCCTCGTCGGCATAGAACGGATACAGAAACGAGGCCAGAACAAAAAATTCGGTCCAAGAATGGCTTGAAATGCACACAATCATGGAAAAGAGAAAGCCCAGGAAGATGCTGCCCGCATCACCCATGAAGAGCCTGGCCCGAGGCATGTTGAAGGGCAAAAAGCCGATCACGGCGCCAATGGCCGCGACTATCGGCAAAAGCAGAGGCACGGACGAGTCGTGCATGGCGCCGTAGGCGACGAGGCTACCAAAGGCTGTCATCCCGGTGATCCCGGCGATGCCGTTGATGCCGTCCATGAAGTTGTAGCAATTCGTGGTCGCAACAGCGAAAAGCACAGCAGGCGGAAACAGGAACCAGCCCCAGGCGGCTTGACCGCTCCACCATGCGCCACCCAGCGCCACCGCCGCCGCCATGAATTGTGCCACCAGGCGCCACTTCGAGGACATCCCGCGCAGGTCGTTGGCAAAGCTCAGCGCTGCCAGGGCGCAAAGCGGCAACCAGAGATGCATCGGCGCGTCCAGGGCGACGGCAGCCGCGGCGAAAGCCAGCACGATGCCAACGCCGCCGCCCTTGGGCGTGGGGCGGACGTGGGAACTGCGCTCTCCGGGCATGTCCAGAAACCCGCCGTGTACAAGCAGCCGTGGGACAATAATACAGCACGGAACGCTCACCAACGCGCCGGCAAGCAGAGACAGGAGAATATCCATCAAGCCCGCTCCGATCCTGTCGAGACCATCTCACGAATCCCCTGCCGCAGACCCCGCGACGGCGCAAAGCCCAGCTCCCGGCAAATCTTCGCATTGGAATACCTGGCGCTCCCGGCCAGCTTGTCGAGGGCGTCCGAGGTCAGCGGCGAGTGCAGCCCCAATCTTCCGGCAAGATCGCCAAGAGATGCCGCGGCCTGCAGCAAGCCGAAGGGAAGCCGTACGCCGGGACGTTTCCCAAGGGCTTCGAAGATCCACCCGACAATGTCGTTCGTGGCATACTCCAGGCCGTCGGTCAGGATATACGTCTGGCCGCAGGCGGCCGGATGACCCGCAGCCAGCAGGCAGGCCTGGACCACATCTACGACGTGGATCATGGAACGGGCGTTGGGGGGGAAGGCGATGGCCGGAAAAAGGCCCTTACGGACGGCGCGGATCATGAGGTCCAAGTTGCCCTTGCTCCCCGCGCCGTAAACCAGCGTCGGCCGCAGGACCACGGGGCAGGACACGGGCAGTTCCTCCAGGACGATGCGCTCGGCCGCGAGCTTGGTGACGCCGTAAGGCGTCTGCGGGTCACACGGCGTGGTTTCGTCCCAGACGTCCGCCCCGCCCTCGCCCATGGCCTTGACGGAACTGAGCAGCACGCAGCAACGCACCCCGGCCTGCCTGGCGGCAACCATGAGGGAACGCGTGCCGTGCACATGGACGGTCTCGTACGCGCTGACTTCCGCAGCTGTACGGGCACGTGTGTGGGCCTTGCCCGCCAAGTGGAAGATCGTGTCGATGCCTTCGAGATGGCAAGAGTCGAGGCTATCACGTCCCAGTTCCGCCCTCACCACCGCACCCCAGGGGCCGACTCCAGGACTCCGGAGCACGGCAGTGACCTCGCAGCCCAAAGTCGACAGCTCCCGACATAACAGGCGCCCGATGAATCCCGAGGCACCGGTGACCAGCGCCCGCATGGGGAATGAAGCGTTCATCCGGACACCTCCGCAGGCAGACAAATCATCTTGCATCGGGCAGCCCTTTCGCAACTCAGCGCTCCTCTGACTTGGAGGAGGCCAGGAGGGCGTTCCATTCATCCGGCGGATTGCCACGCAACAGCATTTTGCTGAACACCACATACGGGTCGGACCGGCCGCCGGCGCAGCGCAGAGTCTGCTCGTCATTGATCCAGACAAAGACGATCACCCGGGACGCGGAATCGTACCGGAAAAAAACACGAAAACGCCTTCCGATCTTGGCTCTGCGCCAATGCCGGAAGGCGGGCCCCATGGTCGTCCCGAGGCGATACTCGGGACGCGACGGGTCGGAAGGAATCGTATCGAAAACGAGGCGGGAAACCGCTGTAAAAAGTTTCACGTTGGAGTTTGACGCATGGCATTCCGGGTCGCTTCGCCTGGCCCGTTCCGCCGCCGCTTTCAGCCTTTCCAACTGCTCCAGCATGCACTCGTGGAAAAACAGCTTCCAGCCATGATTTTCAATCATAGCTCCACATCGCCCTGGATGTCTTCATCGACAGGAAGGTGCAGAGCCGCGACCATGCTCTCCGCAAGCTTTCCGGATAGAGGCCGAATATTGCGCCCGGCTTCGATGTCCCTTTCCAGAAGCTCCAGAAAACTGGCAATGGCCGGATCCTCGTGCTCAGCCTCCTCGCTGCGCGTGACGACGACCTCGTCGCCGCGCAGTCTGAACGACACCTTCCCCCCAAAACCAACGCCCAGGGCCTGACGGATGGACTTGGGCAACGTGATCTGACCTTTCGAGGTCACCGTCGCCACTTCGTGAATGGTGTTCATGGAACGTTCTCCCGGTTGTTTCGGCGCAAGGTAAGGATTATTCCTTACCTTGTCAACAATCGCGCCTCCCGGCCACTTCAACCGACCGTGAACCGGACCACCTGACGTTTTGGGGCGGCCTAGCAGGCCGCCCCAAAACGGCGATCTGCTGCGTCAGCGAAAAAATCCAGACCGCTTATGTATGTGCAATACACTGAGCGCCCTGGATTTTTTCACTTCCTTGCATCACCATTTTTTTAACGGCCTACGAATTTTGAATTTTTCAGCCAGCCAGCTAGCGCACCTTGTACGCACGCACCCACGGGTACTTGTCCACGACCAGGGTGAAATCGTCGGCGAAATCCTCGGGGTCGCGGATGAGCATCTGCACCATCATGGAACGGTACATCTTGGAGTCTGTCAGAAACACCTGGCGGGAAAACTGGTTGATGAGCACATGCGTGCCGGACCCGTTGGGCCATTCGAAATGCCGCGTGCCCTTTTCCTCGATCACGTCCAGGGAGTCGAGCGGAAGGGGCTTGCCGTTGAGCACCAAGGTCCCATTGCCCGAATCCACGCGGATCTCCCCTTGGATCTGCTGCATCTTGCCCGGCGAACTGGTCCCGGAGACGATGTCCCAGTGCCCGTAATACCCGATCCACCCGGCCAGACGCAGGTTTTCCCAGGACACGACGAAATAGTTCGGCACGGTCGTCGCGATGTCCTGCTGCGACTGGCCCAACTCATCGACGAACTGCCTGGCCGCCGATGCGTCCTTTTTCCGAATCTCCTGCACCGGGTCGCCCAGAAACAAGGCGCTTCGCATGTCCGTCGTGTTGGTGGAACCGGATTCCAACATCGCCTGACCGAAATATCGCATGAGTTGCGCGGATTCGCGGGGTGTCTTTGCGCAGTGCACGCGCGCCAAGGGGTAAAGCCAGGGCCCGGACTGGCGCCCGCCATCGCCGAACGTAGCTCTTTCGGCGTAGTATTGACCTGCATAACCATAGTCCCACCATTGCCAAAGCAGAGCGTCGGACTCTGTTGCGTTCCGCAATTCCAAAAAAGTCTGGGCAAAGGTTTGAGGCAGCACCGGCACCGGTCGCATCTCCTGCATGAAGTCCGCGGAGGGCCAAAGCGCCACACAAGCCATCACCAACTGAGCGATCCAGCGCCGCCCCTGGCTCTGGCGGAGCATGCACAGCAACTCGCTCAAACCGAACCCCAGTCCCATGCCGATGCCGACAGTGCCATACATGGCAAAGCGATTGCCAAGTTTTACACTTGCCAACCCCAAGCCCAGAAACGGCAGAAAAACGAGAAGGGACGGGCGGCGCCAAGACGCAAATCCAAATCCTAACATGCCAAGTGTGAAAACCAGCCAATTCCCGCCCATCCGCGCGCCGATCAAATCCCATTCAAGATTCTGAGCCTCTCGAACGCTTTGGGCGATGTCTGGCAACTTGAGTTCTGTCGCCGTAGCGTTGCCGAAGCCCGGCGCTCCAGTTTTGGCGTAAAAAAACACTCGCTGCACCAAGGCCCATATCAACTCATGGACATTGGACAGAATGAGCACAGCGACGGCAACCGTGACCATTCCGGCAATCTGATATTTTACCGCAACGCCTTGGGGTTTACGCAGGCACCATACAACCCATGCGGCAGCCAGCAATGCAGCTATCCATCCTCCAAAGGTCATGGCAAACATCAGGATCAAACCACCCCAAAAAAGCTCGCGTCCATCCTTGCGAGCAAGAACAGCACCAACCAGGCCAACGACTGAATACATGGCGAAAATGACACTCGTGCTGCTCGAATAAAAAAGGATGCCAGCCTTTCCAAGCGCTCCAACACAAAACGCGAGCGCTATCGCGCCAAGCGGAGATACTTCAACCCCAGAAGGCTCGTCCGGACGCGGCCAAATATTTTTGAGCAGAGCGCTCAACCAGGCCACCAAACAACTCGCGATTACAATTGGAAAAAAAAGAGTCAGCACATCGGTATCACAAAACCCGAGACGCGTTCGCACCAGATAGCCCAGTCCAGACGTGGCCAATATCCCAAAAACCAAGCCACCTTCTGGAAGACGGAGAAAACGGGCAAGCAGGCAGACGGGCAAGGCCAGCAACGGGACAAAAAGGACAGGAGACCAGAATCCCAGAGTCGCCACGTCCACACCCAACACCGAGTGCAAAATGGCCAGCAACCGGGAAAACGGCGCATCGACATAGTTGCCAAGACCTTTGACTCCGGCCAACCAGGCATAGGCATCGTGGGTAGCCATAAGATGTTCGCCATTGAGCAAGAATGCCCCATCCTGCCAGTACGGCAATTCCGAAAGGCGGATGGAAATCGTCGTGAAGACGACAAGCACGAACGCAAGCCAGAATTCGCCGGTCTGAGAAATGGAGAAACGTGCAGGTTGGGTCATGAATTGCATCCTGGTGCGATAGTGAACATATTACGTACGAGATGTTTGATTCTTCGAGGGCATGCCCTTCTGAGATAATTGAAAATACACGGCCAATGTCTCCGCTTCAATTCGCTGCGATGAAAATTCCGATAGTGCCAGATTGCGTGACGCTTCACCCATTCTTTGACGCAGTTCACGACTCAGGATCAATTTTTCCAAGGCATCGGCCAGAGATCGTGCATCCTTTGCAGGCACCAGAAACCCATTGACCCCGTCCTGCACTGCCTCGCGACAACCCGGGACATCCGTGGCCACGAGTGGACGCCCTGCTGCCAAGCCTTCGAGCAACGATTTGGGCAATCCTTCACGGTATGATGGCAGACAGACAATATGACTCTGAGTCAGAAGTTCGGGAATATCACTCCGATGTCCCAACCACTCCACCGCCCCGCTCAAATTCCACTCGTTGAGCGCCTTGGTCGGAATCGAGGCAGGATTCTGATCGTCCGGTGCCCCGACCAAAAGCATACGCACGACCCGGCCGCGAGTTTTCAATATGTGCGCAGCCTCGACATATTCGCCAATACCTTTGTCCCAAAGCATTCGTGCGACCAAAATGACCACTGGCGAACCGTCCGCCTCAGGAGCAACTGCAAATTCTTGAGTATCCACCCCCGCCCCGCGAATCAGAATCGCGTCTTGGGGACGGACGATCTTTGCGGCTACAAAAGCCCCCACGTCATCCTGATTTTCAAAAATGACCGTGCTACCACGAGGGTTAAGCAAAACCTTGAGTCCTAACATAGCGAGAGGCCGCAAAAAACGAGCTTTCCAGGAACCGGAAGAAAACACAAATCCCAACCCAACCGGCGCATTGATGATTTTGCGACATCCGGCAAAAATAGCTGCAATGGTTCCATACATGATTGGCTTGAGGGCAATATGATGGACCACGGAAGGACGCTCTCGGCGATAGATCAAAATGAGGCGAAGAATTGTTATCAGTTCCCGAAAAGGGTTCAATCCACGCCGGGAAATTGGAAGCGGAATGAATCTCATCCCCTGATCACGAATCGTCTTTCCATGGGAACTTTCCCGCGCCACGACCACAACCTCATATCCGTCATGAAGTGCCGCCCTGGCCCGGCCCAGAAAATGGGAGCGAAAGAACCAGTCTTCTGTAATGAAATAAAGAAGCTTGGGTGACATCAACACTTTTTCCCCAATGATTCTTGATCTGCAAAGATGCACAAAAAATAATGCAGCGATTCTGGGTCCGGCGCATCCCTCATGCGCGTGAAGTAGAGCTTATCCATTCCCGGTAGGCTTGCGCCCAAGTCCACTATGGACTTGATCACATAAAGTACAAAGGCCCTACACAAAAAACCAGTTTCTCCCCTCTGGAGAAAATGCCGTGCCTGGGCACGCAAGAGGCTAGTCCGGCCGGTCAGCGTCCGCCGTGCTGAAAATGGCCCTTGCCTGTACGCAAGCAAAACATCTGGCAGGCAGGCGAAGGTGCTGGTATGCGATGCCCTGATCAGCAGTTCCTGGTCCTCGGCTCTGTGGTATTCTGGAATGGCGTACCGATTCCGTCGAAACCACTCGGCTCGGCCCATCCAGGTCGGGTGGGCCAGGGGAATGTTGTTCCATGGGCGCGCACAGATTTCGTCATGACTCTGCGCAAAGGGAAGCAAGCCTATCACGCTCCCATCTTCACGGAAGGCAATCGCCCGCGCCCCAACCAGATCCACATCGGGATGGCATTCCAAAAATTCAACCTGCCGGGCCAACCGCTCGGGAAATGCAATGTCATCGGCGTCCATGCGGGCGATATACTTCCCCTTGGCCAAGTCAATGCCCTGATTAAGACGAGTGGCAAGACCCTGAGCATTGGTCCGAGGAACTGAAACTATCCTCTCGTCCCGAAGAAAACTCACCGCCAATAAAGAGTCATCTGTTGATCCGTCATCAAGTACCAAGAGTTCCCAGTTCTCAAAAGTCTGTTGGCATATGGAGGTTACTGCCGCGAGAATTGTTTTCTTGCCGTTGAACACAGGAAGAATTACCGAGATAATAGGACAGTAACTTGTCATAACGAATCCAAGCGGTTGGACAAAGGCATAACTTAGCCCAGCATCAGGCGCCGGTATTCCGGAACAATCTGATCCCAAGTGAAGCCTTTACTCCAGATTAACGTTCTTGCGGTTTGACCCATTGCGCGAATTTTCTCGGGATTTGAGAGCATGTCTCCCATTTCATTCCCCAAGACTGGAATAGATAATACGGCTGAAGTCTCTTTGTGTCGAGGTATCACCCTACCGCCGCCCGTCCAGAGGGCAATTTCGTTGCTGTTACCAACCGAAGAGGCTAAAAATGGGGTTCCCGCCGCACACGCCTCAAAAAGCACTAAAGGAGAATACTCAACATGCGATGCAAGAACGAAAAGGTTTGCAGATTTGTAAAGATTTACCACATCGGAACGCGGCAAGTCGACGATCACTACCCTTTTGCTCGACGTTTGGAGTCCTTGTAGCCATGCCAACCATACCAATGGCCATCGGCCAGTTGAAAGATGCTTAACCTGACGCTTGAACAATTCAACAAATCGACTCCCAGGAGAGTTGGCATTAATTACCAACGTTGCAGGTCGAATAAGTCGCGCATGTCTGAATGCACGTATGACCTCCCAATGACCTTTAGCCGCTAGTCGACTTCCCACAGAAAGCAAAAGATCGTCACCAATATTGATCCCCAGCTTGTGACGTATTCCTTGGTCGCTAGGATCTATGAATTCTCTTTCATCCACGCCGTTAGGGACAAGGTGTAAATGGGAAACCTTATGATGGCGAGCAAAGGCGATGTCTTGGTAATCGGTTGCGTAAAAGATCAGTCCGTCGAAGCACCGAAGCCAGTCCGGCATGATGCGGTAGTAGTCCGCGTAAAACGGATCGTGCAGCCCTGAGAAGCCGCATGGGATGAACAGCTTTCGGCAACTCAGCCTAGGCAGAACCTCAATGGCGGCATCGAATGTCCACTGCTGGGCCGCCTTGATCAGCAGGGCATCGAAGTTCCCTTGCAGCAGAAAGGAACGGTATTCCTCGACCGGCCCCGCAATACCCTTTGCTCGGTTGCCTTTGATTGGGAAGGACACCACCCGCACGCCATTGCGCAAGGTGTCTTGCGCGCGGTCAGGGTGCGGACTGGAGGCCACAGTAACGTCCACGCCATCTGCGGCCAATCGCTCAGCAATCTGGCGCATCACTTCCTGCACGCCGCCTACACTGGGGGGGTAGTGCTCGCAACAGAGCAGGACTTTGGGTCTATGGCTCATTGCGAGCCCTCTTTGGACCGCGACGCTCGCCAGAGCTTGATCTGCGCTTTCAGCCAGCGCAGGGGTTCCTCACTCAGGCGGACATCGCTGAAATAGGTGCGCGCACCCGGCAGTCCCAGATCCAGTGCGTAACTGCCCAGCAAGTACCCGAAGTTACTCTTGGCAAGTGCCCGATAAGACGGGGGGAGCAGTTCAAGTTGGCGATAAAAAAGATGACGCTGCCGTTCAAACTGCCGTGCGTTAAACGTGCTGATCTGGTCAGAGCCTACCCAATAGGCACCCAGAACCTCTGGTATGTATCGCACACGGGCCCCCTTGGCGACTAGGCGAAACCAAGCGTCGAAATCCTCAACAGACGCAAGGTCCCGACTTTCGTCAAAACCACCAATGGCAATCATGGCTTCACGTCTCACCGTCGTTCCAGAGGTTGGAAATGGATTACCAATTCGCACCATATGGCACAGGGCATCTGCCATACGCAACGCGCCCCCGATCTGCGAACCGTGGGCAGGTTGCGTATTCCGATCCAAGCTGAACATGGATTCCGGAGCAAACTGAACACCGATTCCGCGGCAAACTGAACACGGAATCCATGGGAAACTGAACACCGATTCCGGAACAAACTGAACACCGGGTCGTGTTCGATCCCACGGGAAAAATTTCCTCAGCGGGTGCGGCGCTGGATAACTCGGGCATACTCCTTTTCAGGAGGTGCCCATGGCCAATTCGAGGTTATCCATGCGCAAGATCAAAGACGTCTTACGACTTCACTTTCAATCAGGGCTGACCGTGCGACAGATCGGTCAGAGCCTCAGCATTTCACACAACACCGCAATCGAGTATCTGCGTCGATCTCG
The DNA here is from genome assembly GCF_054657795.1 of Desulfomicrobium salsuginis. Taxonomy (NCBI): domain Bacteria; kingdom Pseudomonadati; phylum Thermodesulfobacteriota; class Desulfovibrionia; order Desulfovibrionales; family Desulfomicrobiaceae; genus Desulfomicrobium; species Desulfomicrobium salsuginis. Next base: position 1,102,348 of record NZ_BAAHYA010000001.1, read on the forward strand.
GGCGGCCAATATAGGTTGGCCTTTGCCGCCCGGCTTGTCCGACTCGGATATTGAGAGCCTGCTCTTTCCGCCCCTGCCGCCGAGCACTGTGAAGCGGCCGGAGCCGAACTGGGCCGACGTCCACATAGAGCGCAAACGACGCTCTGTGACCCTGCTTCTGCTCTGGGAGGAGTACAAGGCAGAGCAACCCGACGGCTTGCAATACAGTTGCTTCTGCGACCGCTACCGCGCCTTCGTCAGCAAACTCAAGCCATCCATGCGCCAAATCCATCTGGCCGGGGAAAAGGCTTTCATTGACTACGCCGGCCAGACCCTTCCCATCCAGGACCCGTTCAGCGGCAAGGTTCGCGAGGCCCAGATCTTTGTGACCGTGCTTGGTGCCAGCAACTACACCTTTGCCGAGGCCACGTGGACGCAGGGCCTGCCGGACTGGATCGGCTCCCATGTCCGCGCCTTCACCTTTTTCGGCGGCGCCCCGCATCTGCTTGTCCCCGACAATCTGCGGTCGGGCGTCAACAAAGCCTGCCGCTACGAGCCCGACATCAATCCGACCTACGACGACATGGCTGCACACTACGGCTCGGCCGTCATCCCGGCCAGGGTGCGCAAGCCCAAGGACAAGGCCAAGGTTGAGGTCGGCGTGCAGATTGTGGAGCGTTGGATTCTGGCCAGACTGCGCAACCGGATCTTTCTGTCCCTGCACGAAGCCAACCTTGCCATCGCCGCCCTGGTAGCCGACCTCAACTCCCGACCGTTCAAAAAGCTGCCGGGCAGCCGAAGGGAGGCTTTCGAAACCCTCGACAAGCCAGCACTCCTCCCGCTGCCGTGCGCCCCTTACGTCTTTGCCGAGTGGAAGCAGGCCACGGTCAACATCGACTACCATGTCGAAGTGGACGGGCATTATTACTCCGTGCCGTGCAGCCTCATCAAAAAACGTGTCGACGTTCGGATCACGGCCACCAGCGTGGAATGCTTCCACAAGGGCCAGCGCGTGTCCGTGCATCCTAGGTCCATGCAGAAAGGACGGCATACGACCGTGATGGAACACATGCCCAAGAGCCACCAAGAATACGCGGGCTGGACCCCGGAGCGCATCATGGAATGGGCACGGAAGCTCGGCCCCAATGTCTTTGCGCTGGCCGAGGCCATCATAGACTCGCGCAAACATCCTGTGCAGGGCTACAGATCCTGCCTGGGCGTCATTGGGCTGGCCAAGGAGCACGGTCCCGAACGCCTGGACGCGGCCTGCGAACGGGCGCTGCATCTGGGCGCCCTTTCTCAGAAAAGCCTCAAGTCCATCCTCAAGACCGGACTGGACCGTCTGCCGTTGCCGATCCGCAACGCTGATCAGACCTCCATACACCACGACAACGTGCGCGGCCCGGAATACTATCGCAAGGAGGCCTCATGCTGAGTCACCCAACCACGCAGACTCTCAATGCCCTCGGCCTTGGCGGCATGGCCAGGGCTCTGGAGGAACAGCGGGCCATGCAGGGCATCGAAGAACTGTCCTTTGAAGAGCGCTTGGCGCTTCTCATCGACCGCGAAAAGATGCACCGCATGAACCGCCGTCTTACGACCAGACTGAAGAGGGCAAAGCTCAGGCACGCGGCCTGCTTCGAGGACATCGACCTCCACACTCCAAGGGGTCTCGACAAACCCTTGGTTATGGGCCTGGGCTCCTGCTCCTGGATCGGCAAGGGACACAACGTGCTCATCACTGGACCGACCGGCGTAGGGAAGAGCTTTCTGGCCTGCGCCCTGGCTCACAAGGCCTGTCTGGAAGGCTTCGACGCCCTGTACATGCGCTTGCCTCGGCTCATGGAGGATCTGCTGATCGCCAAAGCCGACGGCCGGTACGGAAAGCTCATGCGGTCCTTTGCCAAAACCCCTCTGCTCGTGCTCGACGACTGGGGGCTGGCTCCGATGACCCCAGCCGCATGCAGGGAACTGCTTGAACTGCTCGAAGACCGTCACGGAAGGCATTCGACCATCGTCACCAGCCAACTGCCCGTCGCGGCCTGGCACGACTACCTCGCTGACGCGACAATGGCCGACGCCATTCTCGACCGTCTCGTCCACAACGCCTACCAGCTCAACCTCAAAGGAGAATCCATGCGGAAGATGAAATCCATCATTGACCCCAACTGACCAGTTCCCATAGCGTTCCAAAACCAGCGTCGCTTCGCTTCGATTTCCTGGTCAGTTTCAGCCGGAACGCGTGTTCAGTTTGGCATGGAATCAGTGTTCAGTTTCTCCGGAATGCGCAGGCAGGTCTGGCCATGGTGTCATGATCGGCGCGCTCCACAACCAACGGGTGATAAACGATATCAGAATCGTCACTGAGGGCCGCTCTGAGGCGTGCGATGCGAGAGGGGAACCACCAATCGTCCGAATCCAGGAAACTGATCCATCGAGTAGTCGCAGATTTTGTGGCGAAGTTGCGCGGCCGAGCAGGGCCGCCCGAGTTGTCGATACGCAGCAACCGAAGACAAAGCCGGGTGTTGAAGCCATTGATCGCCGATGCGATGTCCTCTGTTGAGCCATCGTCACATACGATGACCTCGAAATTGGGATTCGACTGCGCCACTAGGCTGTCGAGCGACCGGATGAGTTCCTGGCTTCGGTTGAATGTGGGAATGACAACAGTGAGATCGGCATGGTGTTCCGTAATCATGGTTTCATCCTGCCATCCGAATCCATCGCGAGGGGATGAGATCGGGCGTTGGACGATCCACTGCGTACCACCGCTCGGGCGCAATCACCAAGCCACCTGTAGAGCGCGACAACCATGCTCCCCACCAACTAAAGCTGCTGTTAGCCAGAATGTGGTGACGGCACAAGGACATTAAATGCAAGTCCTGAAAGGCATTACCCGCCGAGTTGTGATCGACGTAGCAGGTCGGAAGCGACGAATGCAAGTTGGCCTTGGTCCATGCAGGATCGTCCGAAAAAACAAATAAAATGGGATTCGCCACGCGCCTGACGATATATTGAATTGCCTTATGGTAATAGTCGAGCGAGCATAGACCGTGATAAGCAGATGCTGACGCCAAGCTCACGTAGTCGCCCCGCCGTACGTGCACCGACACCGCATCGCCATGCCGCATGCGCTCAATCACGCGAAGGTCTTCCGAGCCCGGCGGAACGACCGGGCTGAGTTCCGTCAGTAACTGGTCGCGGATGTCAGCAAAGTACGCCTCGCTCTGCCAGAAGCCGACCAAGTAGCTGTTTGGAGGGGCCGAAAGCACCTCCGGGTTAACACCAAATCCGTGCTCGCGCACAACATGCAATGGTAGCAAGGGCTGGAGAAATCTCGCCCAACGAAAACGCATGGGAGCCCACAGCATTTGCTCACGCCGGGTGGCACAGCGCATGATCACCTGATAATGGTTGAGTTCCAGCGGCCGGGGCGTCTCCTCGGCGCGATGGTACTTGAACCAGTGCAGATCTGCGACCAGTGGACAGCCGTGTTGCAAGGCCAGCCGACGGGCAGTGGCGTACTGGAACAGTTGGTTGCCGAGACCACCCTGTGTCTGAAAGGCGATCATGGCAGGGACTCTCTTTTTGGCGGAAACAACTTCTCCACCTTGCGCACGATTTGACGGGAAAAGCCGTTGCCTGGGTTATCCCAGCTGCATTGATAAGCCTTCGACGATGGAACTTCGTAAACCTCGAAGGGTCCGGAGAACTCGAAACCTTGTATGAAGTACGGCAGGTTATTGCGCACAAGATCGTCCCCTCCGAGTTCTAGTTCTCGTCGAAGCTCTCTGGTGATGCTGGCAAATTCATCTACTATTGCGTGCTGTTTTTTTATATACCGGAACTCTCGGATGGCGTCATCAAACCAAACATAGATCCGGTGCACGTCCAGATCAAAAAGATATTCATACGGAGGAAGGGGGAACTCCAGATAACCCCGGTCACCCGCGACCCTAAAAACCTCGACTCTGAAACTTTTTGGAGCAGGCGTGTGCTCGACAATGTGAGATACGATGACATAGTTGAATTCATTGTCCTGAAACAGAAAACGACCGCCATCGTAGTAAGTCAATTTACATTGACCGAATTCCGGGTTTGTTAGGACGCGAACACGCAGACTAATCGCGGCTTCTAAGTCACGGTATCTGTACTCAAGAAATTCGTCTTCTCGGAGACGAGGGATAGAGCATGGACCAACATCTATAACCTTGCATATCAAATTGATAAACTTGATGTATTCAGGAAGAAACATAATTTTATGAATATTTACTGTTTAGCCTATGCTGACCAATCAGCCAAGCTAAGCCTAGCAAAAGTTGAGTTGATGTATTGGCTAACCAGATTACTCCACCAAGTAAAATTCCCGTGGCAATTTTTTGGAATATCACTATTAGTGTCGCCACCAAGAGTACGATCAAATTGAATTGGAGCACTCGTTTCGACTGCCCGATTGCGATTATGATGTTGTAAATACAGTTATATAAACTGTTCAGGGCGATTGCCAACAGCAGAACCCGAAGTGGACCGGCGCCGACGCTAACAATTTTAGGGTCGTGCAGCCAGATGGATAGAATCTGCGGGGCAAAAGCGCATGCGAGCAAGGCTGGCAAGGTTGAGAAGAAGACGGTACCAGCCAGCATCCGCTTCATGTGGATATTCGAAACGCGGCCTTGGGACTGAATGTCATGGACGATGATTGGAAAGTAGGCGCGAATCACCGGTGCTTGCAAACTTAAGAACGCCAAAGCCAAGGTGGCGACGACGGTGTAGATACCGAAAGACTCGACGTCGACTGTTCGACTAAGGATGACCCGATCGAGTTGACTGACAAATAGGCCAATAAGAATACCGCTAGACAGTACGGATACATCCTTCAATAAGGGGCCCAACGCGACCGTGTCATCAGTCGCGTCGGAGGAGCCTTTGCCAAGCATATGGCGCACCGTAATTGCGTTGGAGCAAACCTCCAGAAAGGCGATAGCTGCGAATGCCAAGGTATACAGCCAGGCCTGAGCGGGGCCCATCGTCAGGGCCATCAGCGCTACGGCGTGTTTGAGCGTTCCGAAACCACACGCCCTAACGTTGGCCAGTACTTGGCGCTGCAGACCATTCCATAGGCCAATGTGCAGGTTGTTAAGAAACTGGAACAATAACTGAAAGCTGACGATGCGAATTGCCAACTCTAGGTCATCAGCCCGATGGATGGGCACTTGAAACCAATGGTGCGATAGGTAACCGGCAGAGATCTGTAACACCATGAACAGCAGTAGACCTAGGCTGATGTACATACGAAGGAACTGGGCCACGTACTGTCGAAGGCGTACTGGATGATGGGCTTCTTGTGCGGCCCATCGGGGAACGATCTGGCTGAAGCCGGCGTCGATGAAATTCGACAAGATCTGCAGGCTTGCACAAGCAGCCACCAATCCCCACTCCGACACGCCAAGCAGTCGGATGTAGACTGGAATGGTCAGCATTGACAGCAGGCTCAACCACGCCAGCGCAATAAAACTGGACGCAGCATTGCGTGCCGTCAACGATGAGAGCGGTCCTAGCGCCTGCTCGAGAAACGATGTCAGGGACGCTCGCCGTTTCATGACCCAGACAGAAGTACTGACTCAAAGTAACCAATGGTCCTCTTTAGACCAGTCTCCAGCGAGATATTAGGCTCCCAGTTCAATAATCTTTTGGCCAGTGATATGTCGGGCTGCCGCTGCTTGGGGTCATCGACAGGCAAAGGATGGAACACAAGTTTTGATTTCGACCCAGTCAATTCAATGACGAGTTCTGCCAACTGACGAATGGTGAACTCGCATGGATTGCCAAGATTGACGGGGCCAGGGAAGCCGGGTTGGCCGTTGTCACCAGTCGGAAGGGCCATAAACCGCAGAAACCCTTCGATCTGATCGTCCACAAAGCAAAAACTGCGAGTCTGCTCACCATCACCATACAAAGTAATGTCTTCGTTGCTGAGTGCCTGCACGATGAAGTTGCTAACGACCCTTCCATCGTTAGGGTGCATGCGCGGTCCATAGGTATTGAAGATTCGGGCCACTCGAATGTCAAGACCATGTTGGCGGTGGTAGTCAAAGAAAAGCGTTTCCGCGCATCGTTTTCCCTCGTCGTAACAAGAGCGCAGTCCAATGGGGTTAACATGGCCCCAGTAGGCCTCGGTCTGAGGATGGACTTTCGGATCGCCATACACTTCGCTTGTAGAAGCCTGCAATATTTTGGCTTTGGTCCGCTTGGCCAGCCCCAACATGTTGATGGCACCATGGACCGATGTTTTGGTCGTTTGGACGGGATCAAACTGATAGTGGATTGGCGAGGCGGGGCAGGCCAAATTATAAATTTCGTCCACCTCTACATACAAGGGAAAGGTGACATCGTGCCGCATCATTTTAAAATGCGGATTTCCCACAAAATGTGCGATATTATCTTTAGTTCCGCTGTAAAAATTATCCACACACAGCACATCGCATCCATCTTTTAGCAATTTTTCGCACAAATGTGAACCCAGGAAACCTGCGCCTCCCGTGACGAGAACACGCTTCCTATTACTGATCTTCATGTTTTTTTTCCCATAGCGGAGAAACTTGACTCACACAAAATCTTGCATCACTTTAAGAGCAAAACAAGACATCACCCATGTAAGCATGGGCCCAAGTCTTTCTTTGTCGATTTTTCCGTTTTCAGCGAAGACATGGGGTCAACTTGGAAGACATTGAGTCAAATCTTCCTTTGACGATACTTATATTTATACACAATTTTTCTCAATTAAATCTCATGATTATGCAACCCATCGCCCTTTCCACTAGCTACCCGCTACCCCTATCTGCGAAAAATGCTTTGCGCGCCGAACGGTCTCGCCACTTGGGTAAATCCGGGCTCAAAATCCTTGGACTTCGGGAAAACACCTAATATATTCTGACAGTAATCCGCAAAGCGCCACGCCGAGCCATACAAAAAAGGGGTCATGGCATGCAGCGTGTTGAAATGATCGGCAATGGCCGCGTAGTTAATGTCGTAGTCATGTGCAGCTAGGTTACGTGCAGTTCGACACTCCTGCCATTGCCGCACCGATTCAAGCACTCCGATTTTCTCATAGAAAGTCAAAACGCGCAAAAAAGTCACTGCCTGCTCGCCCGACAAAACAGCCGCGCATCGCATGGCGGTGCCAAGAGTGTCCTGAAGCTTGGCGAAGCGTTCATTTATGGCAGCCACCGTCTCAAACACATCGACATCCATCTTTCGACTTTCCAGGAACTCCGGGGTGAGCGGCCACTTCAACCGAGAAATGGATCCGTCAAGAAAGTACGTGCAGCGCTGAATCGCCTCGACGAGTTCGGCCAGATATTCTTCCCCCGCCCTCAAGGACCCGTTCATGCCACCTCCAACCGTTTCGCATTGGAAACAATCATCTTCTGAAACGCCGAGAAATCCTCCCCCTTGACGCGGAACGCCGCATCCACAGGCAGTCCGAGGGCCTCCTCCAAATCCAGCATAAGGCGTACATGCGCAATTTTCGATACCGGTCGTTCGACCTCGACCAGGATGTCAACGTCCCCGCCTTTGGCCGCATCGTCGAGACGCGAACCGAAAAGATATACATCCGACTTTTGGCCAAGATGCTTCCTGACTATCCTTACCAAGGCATCCTTCTGTTCCAGACTCAGCCGCATTGAGCCTCCCACCGATCAGGACATGGTTATCAAATCTTCCTTTATCGATTCTTCCGCTTTCATTCATGCATACTCTTGGTAGAGAACATTTTCAGCCAGAGTTTTCCAGCGATATGAGGCACCCTCTGCATCGGTGAGCAAGGCTGGCAGGAAAAGGATTCGGGGGTCCTGTCATCCGTCATGCCAGACATTCTTCCGGCCCTTTGCGATGGATTCCAGGATTTCCATCAGCCTCCGGCCCGCCGCCATGGCCTTGCGTAGTCGCACGAGGTGCAATTCGGGATTTTCCGGGTAATCGTGAGCGAATTCGTTGCGGATGCGGCGCAACTCCAGCCACTCGTCCGCCAACGGAATCCATCCGAGCTGCTCCAGCCGATTCAGCCGGTCGATCACGGACATTGCGGCGACCTCCTCGCCAAGCGCCCCCAGCAGAGCCGGGAAAAGACGTCCGCCCATATCGTCCTGCAACCGCGTGAACCTGTAGGCAAATTGGTCCAGCAGCCGCCGTTCATGGCTCGAAAGTGCGAGCAGGTCCGCTGCGGAGAAATGCTTGTCCCCCAGATCGTTCAGAGCATCCTGCAGGGCGTCCGCGTGCCCCAGGCAGACTTCAAGGGCTCGCCCGAACTTCATCCGCTCTGTTTCCATGCTCACAACTCCACCCCCGTGGCCACGGCTATTGCGACGATGGCGCGATCATCTCCCGGCAAGGCCGTGATCAGATCGATTTTTTGCTCTCCAATCGCTTTTTCAAGCATGACCAGATATCGCACTCGCTTTTCTCCAAGCGTCATCATGTCCGCATTGTCCGAGCTGTCGTCCAGGAGGATCAGCAGGTCGATGTCCCCTCCGCGCCGCGCGTCATCCACCCGGCTGCCGAAAAGCAGAACCCTGGCCTCGGATCCAAAAACTTCCTCCGCCGCGTTCCGGATGATGTGCCGTTCACGGCCACCGAGTCGCACGCGTCACCTGTCCTATGCGAAGAAGACATGGAGACATGGGGGCACGTCATCCGTTGACGATTCATTCATTTTCAAAACCGATCCCCTCTCACTACCTTTGTCTGCGGAAAACAGTCTTCCCAACCCGTCCAATGTGAGCAAGCAGTTCCTCATTGTCTCTGTTCTTCGTGCGTGAACCCTCGCTTGGAGCGGATTCTGCCCACGCATCTGGTCAGAGGCATGGGGCCAAGTCTTCCTTTGACGATTCTTCCATTTTAAATACCAATCCCGTCCATTTTTTCACTGAGAAACATTTTAAGCTTGGCTAAACGCACCAACCGTAGCCTCTTCCGGACGCATTCCTTGCTCGCATCATTCGAATAAAGTTTTTCGCCTAGAGCGCTCCACCTGCCTTGCCCACACGATCCAAGACTTCGGCCAGTTCTTCGATGCTGGAACATGCAGCATTCAATACCGCGGCCTTCATCTCGTCTCCTTCGGGATAGTCATGTGCAAATTTGTTGCGAATTTCCCGGATTTCCTGCCAACGCTGAACGCTGGGGAGAACCCCGAGTTTCTCCAGCTTATTGAGCTTGTCCAACATGGGGCTCTCTTCCAACGGTTCCATAAGAACTTTGAGAAGCGCTGGAAAAAGCTTGCTACCCATGCTGTCTTGCAGCTTGGAATATCGATACACAAGCTGATCGATGTCTTGAATGGACTCTAAATCAAGGCTCGATAATTTTTGCCCATCAAGCGGCAAAAACGCGTCCATTGATTTGAGGGCATACCTGGCGTGGACCAGATGAGTACAACATTCCTGCCACGCATCAGAAAACCGCAATGCATCGACATCGCTGTTTGTCGAAATCACAATTGTACCCCCTGACTCCGTGCGAGACGCAAAATGTTCGGACGATCCTTGCGATCCGGGTAGTCCACGAGCACATCGATTTTTCGTTCTCCAAGAGTCAACTTAACCCTGGCCAAAAAACGGAGTTGAGCTTCGAAAATGGCGGCATGCCCCATCTTTCCAGTCTCCACCAACAGATCGATGTCTCCACCCCGCAGAGCATCATCCACACGTGAACCGAAAAGAAAAACCTTGGAGTCTGCCCCGAAAGCTTTTTGTGCCTCGTCGCGCAACACTCGACGCTCTGTTTCCGTGATACGCATGCCCCCTCCTCGCGCCAGGGTCACTTCTTCACACCGCGGCTACCGAGCCAGCCCTCAACTTCACGCATGAAATCCACAAAAACTTCCACATGTCCGTCAACAACATCCTGAACAATCTGCCAATTCACGGCAACATAATCATGCACGGCGATATTGCGCAGGCCGACGCTGCTGCGAAGGGCGTTGGCCGTGCGCTCTGAAATGACTCCGTGATCTCGTAGCGCGATGAAGGCCGCCCCCATCGTGTCTGGGAGCGTTCCGGCGAGATCGGAGAGCATGTGCAAGGCGATGTCCACACTCAGTTGCACCGCGCGTTGGAGATTCACGCTCAAGATATCCTGCAGATCATAGTTGCGAAGCAGTTCTTCGTGCGTGAAACCTCGCTTGGAGCGGATTCTGTCCACGCATCTGCCAAGAGACTCCATTTTCCGCAAAACGAGCATTTCATCCATGCAGGCTTCCCCTCACCTTGTCCTTGAGCGCCCGAAGCACCATTGGCCGCAAGTCTGCCCGGTATCCCAGCGCCCGAATGGCGAGTTCGGCCAGGAGGGAAGCGTCCCGCTTTACCGCAACCTCGCCGCCAAGGACGATCTGCGCCAAAAACTCGCCCTGGGCTTCGCGCAGATCGGCGACATCTACCTCGCACCCCAGCGCTTCAGACAACCGTGCACTCAATTCTCCACGGCGACCTGGCGACATCTTGCCGTCCAGCGCCACAGCCACGTCGGCATCCGAACCGGCATGGGTTTTTCCTGACGCCTGGGAGCCGAACAAAATGGCCAGCCTAATATCCGGATCGGCCAGGGTTTGCCTGATAGCACGGACCATGCTCTCTGTTTCCATCAGGAGCACTCCGGCAGCCACTTCCCAACATAATCCCCACACGCCAACCCGATCCCTTCCGTAAGCGCAACACTCGGCCGCCAACCCATTCCCCGCATCCTCGAAACATCGAGAAGCTTCTGCGGCGTCCCGTCGGGCTTCCCGGCATCAAAGACAATCTCCCCTTCAAACCCTACAACTTCCGCCACCATCCGCGCCAGTTCGGCGATAGTCACGTCCTGGCCGCAGCCGATGTTGACCAAGGGCGGTTCGTGGTTGTTGAACAGCGCTTCGGTCTTCCCGGCCTCGCCCATCAGATACACACAGGCGCCGGCCAGATCGTCGCTGTAGAGGAATTCGCGGCGCGGGGTGCCCGTGCCCCAAACGGTAAAGCTCCTGTCGCCCCGCTCCTTGGCCTCGTGCGCCTTGCGGATCAGGGCGGGCAGGACGTGGCTGGTCTGCAGGTCGTAGTTGTCGCCCGGGCCGTAGAGATTGGTCGGCATGACCGCGAGATATCGTGTGCCGTACTGGCGGTTGTACGCCCAGCACATCTCGATGCCCGCGATCTTGGCCAGGGCGTAGGGGCGGTTCGTGGCCTCCAGGGGGCCGGTCAGCAGATAGGATTCGCGGATGGGCTGCGGACATTCGCGGGGATAGATGCAACTTGAGCCCAGAAAAAGGAGGCGCTGCACGCCGGACGCATAGGCGCTGTGGATGACGTTGGTCTGGATGGCCAGGTTGGCGTGGATGAAATCCGCCGGGTAGGTGTTGTTGGCGTGGATGCCGCCGACCTTGGCCGCGGCCAGGAAGACGTACTCGGGCCGCCGGCGTTCGAAGAAAGAGCGCACCGCGCCCTGGTCCATGAGATCCAGGGGTTCCAGGCGAACGCGGCCTGCGGCCTCGGGGCCGAAATCCGGCGCCTTGCGGTGGATGGTGCCGACAATGTTCTCGAACCCTTGGGCCAGAAGAGCGCGCACAAGGGCGCTGCCAACCATGCCGGCCGCTCCTGCCACGAGAATTTTGTCTGTTGTTTTCATCTGCGTGTCATCACCATGCACCATCCATCTCGCCCTACCCTATTGATCTAATACGATATTTTTGCAAGCGACTCGTAGGCTTCTCCGGAATGGTATGTTCTATCATTCCGGCATCAAGCAAGACGCGCACGACCTTGTTGAGCTGCCCTGAAACTCGCTTCTGCCCAAGCCGAGCTGAAATCTCGGCCTTTCCTGCGGGCCCTTCCGCCAGAATACGCAGTACAGCGTTTTCCAACGACTCTGGCTGTGACTCTGGCTGTGACTCTGGCTGCGACTCTGGCTGTGCATTGTCTTTAACCCGTCGACGGACGACCGCTTTGAATTGATTGCCTGCACGATCATCGACCAGCTCAATTTCGGGCCAATTCGCCAAGGCTCGCGGAATGCCGCTCCCAAGTCCACGATAGGGCAATATGTGAAACGCGTGGGAGGCCAGGGCGGGATTTCGAAGATTTGAAATGCCGTAGCGTATCTTTTCGGTATCCAAATGGTTGGGCAGATGCCCGGGGCTGATGATCTCGACCCGATCGGAAAAAACCAGCAGCCGAATAGGGGCGTTCAGGAAATAGTCACGATGCACCAGGGCGTTAACGAGCAACTCTTCAAAAACGTCCTCAGGTATCTCCAGCAATCCAGGGCTGTTGAAACCTTGATCGCCCTGTACATGCCGCAGGTTGCGTTTGAGAAAGGCCATGGCGCGTCGATACTGCTCGAACAGATCACCATCTATGTCCTCGCTGTCCAAGTAGCGATTGTCATACAGCACCGTGCCAGGAAAAGCGACGGATTTGACAATGAAAGATGGCTTATACACATGCGGCGACTTGCCGAACAACATCAAAGCCGCCAGGTTGGGAACGCCATCACGCGCCAAATTAAGGTTTGCGAGCAATTGCGGCAGGGCCAGTCCGGTACTCTCGAAAGATCGCTGATAGCGCCTGCCAAAGTATTTACCCAAGGCGTCCTGATCGAGATCGTTGAGAGTGGCCGATTGTACCGGAACCTCGTCCGCATACACGAGACCGGAGGATTGAAACAGTCGCTGCATCTCTTCTCGTGCGGTGACGTGGCGCTTGTCCGCTCCGCTTTTGACCCAAATCCGGCCCTGGGCGTCCACGTAGGGTTTGTTCAATCCCTCAGCCACATCAATCACCACGACAAGGCCACTTTTAGTCATGACATTGCTGGTTGTCGGATTAATGGGCGGACGAACATGCTGCGAGGAAGCATTCGACAACAACTGATTGAGCCGGGACACATCCGCCGCGTCCAAGCCGCAGACATTCCCGCTATCGTCGACGCCGATCAGCAGCACTCCACCACTCGTATTCGCAAAAGCGATCAATTCCGCAGCCAATGAGTCGATATTGCTGAAATCTCGCTTGAATTGGTGGCGGCTATCCTCGCCTCTGGCAATGATTACCGTGAGCTCAGCTTCGTTCATTTATCTGTTTGCCTCATTCCTGCGGCGTATTGACGCAAAACCCCGCCCGCACGCACAGTTCTTCCTTTTTCGCGTCTTCCAGATCAGCCCGGACCATCTCACCGACCAATTCACGAAACGTGATCCTCGGTTTCCATCCAAGCCTCTCCTTGCCCTTGGACGGGTCGCCCAGCAGGGTCTCCACCTCGGTGGGACGGAAATAGCGCGGGTCAACGGCCACCACGGTCTTGCCGTTGGCCGGGTTGACGCCCTTCTCATCCACTCCTTGGCCGGAAAATTCGATGGTCATGCCCAGTTCGCTCGCCGCGGCCTGCACGAATTCGCGCACCGAGTGCTGCTCGCCCGTGGCAATGACGTAGTCGTCCGGGGCGTCCTGCTGGAGCATGAGCCACTGCATCTCCACATAGTCCTTGGCGTGGCCCCAGTCGCGCAGGGCGTTCAAATTGCCCAGGAACAGGCAGTCCTGCAGGCCGAGGTGGATGCGGGCCAGGGCGCGGGTGATCTTGCGGGTGACGAAAGTCTCGCCGCGGATGGGGGACTCGTGATTGAAGAGGATGCCGTTGCAGGCGTACATGCCGTAGGCCTCGCGATAGTTGACCGCTATCCAGTAGGCGTAGAGCTTGGCGCAGGCGTAGGGCGAGCGCGGGTAGAAGGGGGTCTTCTCGGTCTGGGGGACTTCCTGCACCAGTCCGTAGAGCTCAGACGTCGAGGCCTGATAGAAGCGCGTCTTCTTCTCCAACCCCAGAATGCGGATGGCCTCAAGCATGCGCAGGGCGCCCAACGCGTCGACATTGGCCGTGTATTCCGGCGTCTCGAAGGACACCTGTACGTGGGACTGGGCCGCCAGGTTGTAGATTTCGTCGGGCTGGACCTGCTGGATGATGCGGATGAGGTTGGACGCGTCCGTCAGGTCCCCGTAGTGCAGGAAGAAGCGACGACTCTTCTCGTGCGGATCCTGATAGAGGTGATCGATGCGGTCCGTGTTGAAGAGCGAGGCCCGCCGCTTGATGCCGTGGACCTCGTAGCCCTTGGCCAGCAGAAATTCGGCCAGATAGGCTCCGTCCTGGCCGGTGATGCCGGTGATGAGGGCTTTCTTGGGTGTATTCATCCGCGTGACTTCAATTGACTGCATATATCCCACCCTGTCTTGATCTTAACATACACATAACTCTTACACAATTTCCTCACCATACTTTCTGATTTCTTCCACAAGCATGCCTCCTGCGGCGAAATCTTCCGGGCTGAAAGGAATCGGCTCAATATTATTGTTGATCTTTCTGCGAAGCGGAACAATTTTGCGCCTGTCCATAAACCGGTCACCTGTAAAAAAAGAGGAAATTAAAGCCACATCCACGTCGCTTTCCTCCCTTGCCGTTCCTTTGGCCCAAGATCCAAAAAGCAGCGCTTTATCCACAAAAATCCCATTTTCTCGAAGTACTGCTATATACTTCCTGACATCCTGAATCACGGAAGCTTTTTGGCAATCCATGCTTGCATCTCCCTGATTGAATCCAGATAATGCAGCGTAAATTCACGAGTGCATCTTTTTCTGAAAGAAAATTTTTCATCTGGATAGCGTGCTTCAAGATTGAAGTCGGTCACAGTTTCCAGCAATTCCTGTTGTTCTGGGGAGAGTGCAAGTCCGCTCTTTTCGGCCAGAAAGACAAGCCTATGCGTCAGCGGTGGTGTCTCGCCATGGACCAGGACAAAATAAGCTTTCAGCATCTTTTCCAAAGCCAAATGCCCAAAAAAAAGTGCGTAGGAATAATCGCCTTTTTCAAAAAGGTGACCGGCGACATCCCAATCATTCTCAGCAGATATCAGCCAAAAATCAAACTTGTTTCCCATTGTCACCTCTCGCCTAAACCACCTTCCAATGCGGTCTTTGCAAAAAAGTCCGCTTCGAACCCGCGAACTCCTCCACCCCGACAACCATCACCCGCAGCTTGCGCCTTATCTTCTCTTCCGTGATGCGGACGTACTCCCGCAGCCGGTCAGCCTTGACCTCGCCGACGATGAGCAGGTCGATGAGTCCCGAGTCCTTGCCCAGGGCGTAATCATCCAGGATGTACACCGCGTTCACGTCGCCCAGGTCCGCCCGGACTTGCTCGATGACCCGGTCGATGCCCAGGCTCTTTTTGACGATGGAATGCAGTTCCGGAAAAATGGGGTGACTGGTATTGGCCCGAAAGAAAAGGGAGCGGCCCTGCTTCCTCTTTTCGAGATAGCCGGCTTCGGTCAGGCTATCGAGCTCTTCCTTGACGGCGTTGGGGGACACGGCGAATTCCGTGGCCAACTCCCGCAGATAGCAGGAGACGTCGGGGTTGAGGAAGAGCTTCAGGAGAAGCTGGATGCGCGTCTTGGAGGTGAAAAGCTGTGAAAGCATGGCGACTTCGTACAGATATTTTGAACGATATGCAAGACGACGGAAATTTTTACGCAAAAAAAACGCGGCCCCGGCCGAACGACCGAGACCGCGCTGGAGGAAGAGCGCAACCGCCTGGAGTTATTCCTTCTTGGCCGGCGGCTCGCCGACGGAAATGCGATCCTTGATGGACTCGAACTTGGCGGGACCGATGCCTTTGACCTCGAGGACCTCCTCGACCGTGGCAAAGGGGTGCGCCTCGCGGTACTCCACGATCTTGGCCGCCGTGGCGGGACCGATGCCGGGGAGGGATGTCAGTTCCTCCACCGTGGCGGTGTTGACGTTGATGAGGTCGGCGGCAAAGGACGGCGCGCCGAGCAGGAGACCGAAGAGCAACACACAGATCATGACATGGAACAGTTTCTTCATCCAACAACCTCCTTGTGAATTTCCGAAACTGCTAGCATCAAATTTTTACTTTGTTCAATATTGATTTTATTTCCCATATAATTACGCACAATGAGCACGCAATGAAGCACTCATCGCGCAAATGTACTGCCGAAATTTCCACTATATTCCTCTCTCTTCAGGCAATACAAGAGCACTTATGCGGCACATCGACTACTTATTGCACATTACATCGATATAAAAAAAGCGGGCCTGATCTCTCAGGCCCGCATCTCTTCGGCTCCAGCCGGATTGAGCTATTGCTGACGCACTCATGACGAAAATGCACGTATTCCGAGCCGTTCAAAACCCGTTCTACCAAGGCTCGGGCGGATTTTCGGGGATGAAGTGCCGCCGCCTCCATGAACCCTCGAAAATCGGGGAGCACGCTGTCCAGAACGGTTTTTTCAGGCGGCTTCACAGCATCTTCAGGTCCCAGTTCCAGAGCCCCTGCCGTTCCTTGATGACCACCTTGTCCGGCACGGGCTCGTGCAGCCTGGCCAGCAGGGCGTAGCCGGCCTTTTCCAGTTCCGTCCATTTTTCGCTCAGGTCCAGCTCCCAGGTGGGGAAGGTCCAGACCAGGTTGCCGTAGGTCCGGGACCAGAACTGTTCGCCCTTGGGGCTCTGGAAGGGGTCGCGCTCCTTCAGGTTTTCCGAACGGATGCGCGAGACGCACAGGGGGTGGATGCCACGGACCAGGACGCCAAGGGGCAGCGGCGACAGGGACGGCAGCTCCAGGAAGCCATCCCGGTCCAGCTCCGGGCTGACGAAGGCCCCGACGAAGCCCATCCTGGCCAGCTCGGCCAGAGCCAGGGGGTTGGCGGTGTTGCACATGGGGCCGGCCCAGAAGGTCTGGCGTTCGGGTTTGGCGAAGAGGCCCAGCTGCCAGGGCGCGTTCAGCACGAACTGCCGGGCGCCGAGGCGGGTCATGTTGTCCAGGCACTCGGTCCAGGCTTTCTCCTCGGCCGGCCAGACCACGGGCGGCAGCCACCACCAGATGCGGCCGAAGATGTTGCGCGAGATGTCCCGCTCCACGCCGGGCGTCAGCCACACGGCCTGCTCGCTCTGGTTGCCGATGCGCCTGGGCAGCTTGCGCCACACGTCCATTTCGCGGGGTCGGCCCTTGACTTTGGCCCGCTTGGGCAGGGTCGGCGCGAACGTGGACTCCCGGCTCGGCCGGTCCGTGGCCAGCTCCTGCCGCAGGTCCGCGATGATGGTCTGCAGCTCGCGCTCGCGCCGGTCAACCAGGAAGACGGGCGCGCCCGAGGGTGCGGGTCTTCCCGGCCCCTTGGGCAGGTCCAGCCGGCCGCCCTTGGGCACGTCGCGACGAACCTTGACCGTCTGGTGTCCGGCCTGGTCCTCGTAGCCGATACGCAGCAGGTCGCCGCTCTTGAGGGGCTCACGCGGCGAGATGAAGGCTTTCATGCCGCCCTGGACCTTGCCGACCATGTGCCCCGACGCCGTCTGCTCGCGGTCGGCGATGGGGTTCGAGGGCCGGTGGCCGAGAAAGTTGTAGTGCGAGCCCGGCCGGCCCAGGGCCATCTCCAGCAGTTCCTGGGCCGCCTTGCGCTGGGCCGGGTCGCCCCCCGCATCGCGCAGCATGCGATAGGCCTTGACCGTGTAGAAGACGTAGTGCGGCCCCTTCTTGCGGCCCTCGATCTTCCAGGACTCGACCTTGTCCACGCCGCTCAGGGGCCGCACCAGCACGTCCAGGGACAGGTCGTCGCAGGAGAAGAACGCGCCCTTCTGGTTCTTCTGCACGTACTGTCTCCGGCAGGGCTGTACGCAGCGCCCGCGCAGACCGCTCTTGCCGCCCAGATAGCTGGACCAGTAGCAGCGGCCCGAGACGGCGTAGCACAGGGCGCCGTGCACGAAGACCTCCAGGCTCAGGCCTTCGGGGCAGTTGGCGGCCACGGCCTTGATCTCGTCGATGGACAGTTCGCGCGGCAGGACCAGGCGGTTCACGCCCAGGGCCAGGATCTGCGGCAGGCCGGAGATGGTCCCTCCGTTGGCCAGGGTCGAGAGGTGCAGTTCGCCCTTGAAGCCCGCCTGGCGGGCCAGGGCCGGCAGGCCAAGGTCCTGCACGATGAGGGCGTCGGGCCGCACCTGCTGCGCCAGTCGGTCGATGAGGCGCCCGGCCTGGGCCAGTTCGGGCGCCTTGAGCAGGTTGTTCACGGCCACGTGCACCCGCACGCCCCGGGCATGGGCCAGTTCGGTCAGGGCCGCGAGTTCGGTCAGGGAGAAGTTCTCCGCCTCCATGCGCGCGGAAAAATTCTTGAGGCCGCAGTAGACGGCGTCGGCTCCGGCCGCCACAGCCGCCAGAAAGCTGTCGGTGTCGCCGGCAGGGGCGAGGATTTCAGTCTTTTTTTCGATTTCCATGTGAAGACCAAGGGCCAAAGGCCGTGCTTTGATGCCCGCCGGCGGGAGGCTGGCGGCGCTGCTGCGTACAACGGTCGATGAGGAGGCAGGCGAACGGTTCCGGGGTAGCCCGACGGGCCGGGGTCATGTCAAGGCCAAAGGGCCGCCCTTGTGCCTTGTCCGGGAATATCGTACGAAATTGATACGTACTCACTCCCTCACGCGCTTACCGGGACCATCCAGGATGAACATGTCGGATCTCGTTTTCGTGGCCACGAGCCAGGACGCCTTGTTCCAGGAGACCAGGGGCAACCTCGCCAAGCTGGGCTACACCAACTGCGCCCGCTTCTCGTCTGGCAAGGCCGCCGCAGAGTTCATCAAATACAACCCCTCGCGGATCATCATCGTCGACACCGAGGTCGAAGACCTCTCCCTGGCCGAATTCGTCACGGCCCTGCGCGACGTCCGCACGGCGGAGTTCCTGCACATCCTGGTCGTCGCCTCCGAGCGCACCGAGGAGTTCGTGCTGTCCATGATCTCTGCCGGCTGCTCGGGCCTGGTCCTGCGGCCCTACAGTCTGGCGTCCCTCAAGAACCACATGCTGCAGTCCGAAAAGCTCGACCATTTCCAGCACGGCGAACGGGAAACCATAGACCTGGCCGACACCATGATCACCCAGGGCCGCTACGAGGACGCCATCGGCGACCTGACCATGGTCGTTAGCCACCAGGAGGACCTGGCCAGCAAGTATTTTTTCCAGGGCTGCCAGCTGCTGGTGGAGAAGAAGTGGTCCGAGGCCATCCTGGCCTTCAACCAGTCCCTGTCCCGCAACCAGACCTTCATCAAGGCCTACGAAGGGCTGGCAAGGGCATACCTGGGCAAGAACGACACGGACCGCTACCGCTTCTATCTGCAGAAGGCGGCCGAAGAGTATGCAAAGCTGAACAATTTCGCCAAGGTCAAAAAGATCTTCGTCGAGATCGTCAAATACGACGTCAACGCGCCCAACCCCTACAACACACTGGGCATCCGGCTGCGCCAGGAAAAGCAGTACAAGGAGGCCATCCAGGCCTATTTCCAGGCTATCGAGCTGAGCCCCAAGGACGAGAACATCCACTACAACATGGCCAAGGCCTATTTCTGCGACAATCAGCTCGAAAAGTCCCTGGAATGCATCCGCCTCGCCCTGTCCCTGGCCCCAGAGCACATCGAGGCCCTCAAGATGTTCCGCCTGCTGTCAGGGGTGTCATGGGACGAGGATCCCAAGGCCGTCTTCAACCCGCAGAAGGGGAAATGAGGCATGGCCAAATTCAGCACCTGCGCCATCTGCGGCAAACTGGTCGACATCGACCAGGAGTCCCACACCCTCTTCCACTGCCGCAACTTCCTGCTGCGCGCCTTCTACGGCGAAAAGAACGAACACCGCCGCGCCCGCCTGCAGGAGCGCATCGACGCCCTGAACGCCCGCATGCGGGTCAAGGGCAACAATCTGCTCGATACGTGAGCGACGTCGGCCCGTCGAACCGCATCACCCCAAC
The DNA here is from genome assembly GCF_054657795.1 of Desulfomicrobium salsuginis. Taxonomy (NCBI): domain Bacteria; kingdom Pseudomonadati; phylum Thermodesulfobacteriota; class Desulfovibrionia; order Desulfovibrionales; family Desulfomicrobiaceae; genus Desulfomicrobium; species Desulfomicrobium salsuginis. The sequence goes on from NZ_BAAHYA010000001.1 coordinate 1,122,137, forward strand.
AACCGTTCCAGATCCTCCAAGGTCAGCGCCCCGACGGAAGAAGCGGCACCCTCAAGCAAAGAGTCGGCAAGCTCTTTCTTGTCCTGTTGCAGGGCCAGGACCTTCTCGTCGATGGTGTCCCTGGCGATCAGCCGATAGGCGAAAACCGTCCTGCCCTGCCCTATGCGGTGCGCCCGGTTCACGGCCTGGGCCTCCACTGCCGGATTCCACCACGGGTCCATGATGAACACATATTCGGCGGCCGTCAGATTGAGGCCAACGCCTCCGGCCTTGAGGCTGATGCAGAAGACCGGAGGACCGCTTGGACTTTGGAAGGAGGCCACGCGTTTTTCCCTGGTCGCGGCCGGGGTGCGGCCGTCAAGATACTCGTGGGCAACGCCGAGTTCCCGCAACTTTTCACGGACATGGCTCAAGAAACGGGTGAATTGCGAAAAAATCAGCGCTTTGTGCCCCTCGGCCACCACATCGGCGATGCGGGCGCCCAGCTCTTCCAGCTTGCCCGATCCCGTCCCTTCGTACCCGACCATTGCGGGATGACAGGCCGCCTGCCGCAGCCGCAGCAAACCCTCCAATACTTTCAGCTGCGACCGGTCCATGCCCTGTCTGTCCACGGCGGAGAGAATCTCCGCCCGGTAATGAGCATGCAGGCGCTCATAGACCTTCGCCTGGGCCGGGGTCATTTCGCACCGGATGACCGATTCCTGCTTGTCCGGCAGATCCTTGGCCACGGCAGCCTTGGTCCTTCTCAGCAAAAAGGGCTTGAGACTCTGCCGGAGCAACTCCCGGGCTTCGCCGTCACCCTGATCCAGCGGCCTGACGAAGCGGCTCTCGAAGCTCCTTCTGGAACCGAGCAAGCCGGGATTCAGGAAGTGCATCTGCGACCAGAGTTCCGACAGGCGATTCTCCAGCGGCGTGCCGGTCAGGCAAAGCCTGTGCGCGGCCGGGAGCAGCCTGGCTGCCTTGGCGGTCTGGGAGTCCGGGTTTTTGATGACCTGACTTTCATCGAGGATGACACACTCCCAGTGCGTCCGGCGCATGATGTCCGCGTCTCGGCGCAGCAGGCCGTAGGTGGTCAGTACGAGGTCATGGTCCTGAAACCGGCCGTCCAGCCCACTTCGACCAGTCCCGGCGTACGTCAGGACACGCAATCCCGGCACGAACCGGCCGGCCTCCTCCCGCCAGTTGAACAGCAGCGAAGTCGGCCCCACGACAAGGCTCGGACCTCGCCTCCCCCGTGCCTGGAGCGTGGCCAGCCAAGCCAATGCCTGAACCGTCTTGCCAAGTCCCATGTCATCGGCCAGAACGCCGCCGAATCCGAAAGACGCGAGAAAGTCGAACCACCCCAGGGCTTCGCGCTGGTATGGCCTCAAGGTCCCGATGAAACCCGGCGGCGGGTCCAGTTGCGACACCCCCTCGAACGATGCGAGCTTGCGCCGCAACTCCAGGAAATCGGAAGGCTGCTGTGGGCACTGTTCGAGAAGTTCGTCCAGCAGACGGGCGTGGGCTGCATGGAAATGCAGCGACTCCCCATGACCGCGGACCGCTTCCCCCAGGGCCAGCAGCCTTGAATGCCTGGCCAGCCATTCGCGCGGCAGGAGCCCGGTTTCGCCGTTGCCCAGGTCGACCATCGTTTCGCCACGCAGATAGGCGCGCACCGCCACGGGCAAGGGAACGACGACCCCGCCGAAGTCCACCTCGCCTTCCAGGTCGAACCAGTCCACCCCGCTGCTGACCCTGATGGAGCCCATCCGGCCGGCATGAATCCGACGCTTGTCCCGACCGCGCAGGGTCCAGCCCCGCTGCGCGGCCTGTTCCAGACGCTCCCAGAACCCCGTCTGATCCAAAGGGGCTTCGCCTCCAGGGGCGAAACCAAGCGCCTCTATATCCTCGGTCAACTCGCGTTCACGGGCAAAGTCCCGTTCGAACCGGACCCAGGTTTCGACGTCGAGGATCTGGGAACGCGGGTCCGCGCCGGCCACTTCAAACCCGTCGTAGTCAAACCATACCCGGCTCCACACACCGCTCTGCTCCACGGTCAGCTCCAGGCAGGGCACGATGCCTGCCTGCGCGCGCACCGGAGGCATCATGCCGTCCGGAATCTCGACAGGCGAATGCCGGGGCTCTTCCAAAACTGCCCGTACCAAGTCCCGCACCTCTGCCTTGTCGACACGAACGCGGCCCTTGCGCCTGCGCATGTCGGTGACCCAGTCAAAACTCACGTCCGGCAGGGAATGTACACGCCCCTCGTGCACGAACATGACGGGAGAGGTGCCAAAATATACGGGCACTTCGCTGAAGGCCATCTCGCGCTCCCCCACCTGCAGGCGAGCTTCGTATTTCAGGCCACCCCTCCCCCCGGATTCAGCCGCCCACGCCACACGGGCAAGCCCTCCGGGGCGCAGCGTATCGAAAAGGACGTCCCCGTTCATGCGCAATCCGCACCGACCCGACGAAGCAAGGGCTGGCAACAGCTGCGCCAGCGTCATGATATCTGGGCGAAAATGGTCGAATCCCTGGTCCTGCAATTTGTAGACGTAACCATGCCGCAGATACTCGGCCTGCAGCATCGCCCCTAGCGCGATATTCAAAATGGCCCGGTCCCGAAACGCCAGTCTCTCGTTTCGCAACATATCCTGGCCGATTCGTACGGGCTGCCCCAGCCCCCCGGATTTGAGCACCCGGCGCTTGACGGCCTTGAACCACACCGCGCCCCGATCAACCTGCAGCTCATAGCTCGGAACGTAGTCACCCACTGCAGGCCGTCCTTCGAACACTGCGCCCACTTCGGGAAACATGAGACCGCGCCAGGCGGGAGGGCTGGGCGGTCCTGCCGACACATCCGACTCTGTGGCTCCGTCCCCGTTTCCGGGGGCGTCAGCCCGCAGGCGCGGCACCCTGGCCGAGATACCCCCTTCGGCCAACCTGTCGTCCGCGGCCAGGATAGCCGCCCACATGTGAGGACAAGGAGTTCCATTGTGCCAGAAGCGGCACCCGCACTCCGCCCGCACGGACTGTTCGCCAAGCTCGATGACAACCTCGTCCGTATCCTCGTCCTGCACGTTGGCCTTGATCCTGAAATCCGTGGCGTCCTGCAGGGTCACCGCGCCGGCCTCGTACAGCCGCTTGCCTTCCCGCCGAATCTGCAGGGTAAAATCTTTCGTGAGCAGTTTGGCCCAATTTGCAGTTTTCCTTCGAGTCTTCACGCTTACTCCATGGCAACAACAATGCGGCGACGGCTGCGGGACTCGCGCCGTGAAAGATGGGGGCGATTGATCGGTTACCTCTCGCCAGGGGCCGGAAAAAGGACACCGCAGCCGGCCCGATTCGAAGCCCCGGCTACTCTATTGATTTGCTTCTCAAGCACAAGTGTCCAGATAAGACCATTCGCGGCGGCACCCCTTTGTGTGCGCGTTCGGCAAGGATAGGCGGAGCTCATCGCCCCGGCCAGGGGAGGGTTTCCAAGGGCCCCAGACTTTCGAAAACCTGCCTGAACCGTCCATCCAGAAACAGTTTTCCGACCTTCGGCGCACACGCGTAGCCGAACTCCGTTCCCTCCAGGCAGAAGCGCAGGGTGTGGGCGTGCAGGTACATGCGGTCCGGCCAGGCCGGCAAGCGGGGATGGTAGAGTTCGTCGCCCAGGATGGGGGAGCCCAGGCTCTTCATGGCCACGCGCAGCTGATGCGTGCGCCCGGTCAGGGGCTTGAGGACGAAAAGGCGCAGGCCCGGCCCCACGGAAAAGCTGAAGAAACGCGTCCCGGCCGGACGCTCCATGGTCCGGGTCAGTTTCCACGTCCCGCGCCTGGAGCGGACCATGTCCCCCTGCACCAGCCCCTGCTTCTTGCGCGGCGGGGAATCGGAAAGGGCGATGTAGAACTTCTCCACGAGCCGCTCCCGGAACAGGGCGGCCAGGTCAGCGGCCCGGCGGCGGTCCGTGGCCAGGAGCAGAAGCCCGGACGTGGCCTTGTCCAACCGGTGCACCGGGAACACGGGTCGCCCCAGATGCCGCCCAGCCAGCGTGCACAGCCCGGGGAGGCCCTCGCAGTCGTGAAAATCGAGGCCCGGATCCTTGTCCACGACAACAAATCCGGGCCCGTCAGCCACAAGGGAGAATCCTGAATTTACCATTTCTTGTTCTTTTTCTTCGGCTTGCCCGGAGGGTAGTTGTGGCGATGTTCGTCGTAGCGGCGGTACGGTTCAGCCAGATCCATTTCCAGCGTCACCGGCCCGTACAGGCCAACGCGCAGGCTTCCGGGCAAGCGGGTCGAAACGCGCCAACCGCCGTCAAGATAGAAGTAGAGCCGGCGGTCCAGGTCGAAATACACACCCACTTCAGGGTAATAGTAATATCTGTAATACCGCTGCTTGTGGCGATACCCATGGGCCGGGGCATGGGGCGGAGGTCCCTGCCTGTATACGTCGTCGCGATATACCGGCGGAGCGGGCGCGATGACGCAGGCCTGCGTCAAAAACACAAGCGTGAGGAGAATCAGGACGTATCGTATTTTCATGACAACCTCCCATCATGCTCTCTGTATAACCTTGTTGCGTCGACGGGCAAGGGCGTAGCGCAGAATTGCATACCCGCATGAGACAGACAGCGCCGTCGCCGCCATGGCCGCCATGCGAATTCCGTTCACGGCCGGCCCGTCGTGCCCGGCGAGGGCGAGGCCGAGAAAAACGTTCACCGTGAACCCGGCCCCGCCCAGCAGCGCAACCCCGCCGAATTCCTTCCAGCCTATCCCGGCTGGCAGGGCGCACAGCCGCAACCGTGTCCCGGCCCAGCACATCCCGAAGATCCCCGCCGCCTTGGCCGGGAACATGCCCAGGAAGGCCGGCAACGCCTCCCGAGCCGTCGCGAAGCCTGCGGGAGCCTCCACGGGCGAAAAGCCGGCGCTCGCGAAAACCAGAAGCGGCAGCGCAACGCAGCACACCGTAGGCAGCAAATCCTGTTCCAGCCCCAGAAGCGGGGAAGGGTTCGCCTCCCTGCTCCGGCCCGGAATACAAAGAGCCGTCAGGGGACCGGCCAGCACGGCCAGGGAGCCTTCGCCCGCAGCCGCAGCCCACAGGACGGCGCCCGTCAGCAGATACGGCGATACGGACTCAACGCCCGCAAGACGCAGGAGCACGAAAACGGCCACGCAGGTGCCGCCGATGGCCAGTACGGGCCAGGATGGCAACCCGCCCTGCACCCCGACCAGGACGACCGACGACCCGATCAGGGAAAACATGGCCATGGTCGCGAACAGGGATTTCAACGCTCCGGGCACGCGTTCCCCCAAGAGCGACAGCACGGCCAGACCCAAGGCCGCATCCGTGCCCAGGGACGCGACCCACCACGGCTCCAGGCCACCCTGCGCCCCGGACAAAAGAGCATGGACCGCCCCCGCGGCGAGCATCCCGCCCAATGCGCCGAAGACAGGAAGCCGCAGGCGGTCGGGACCGTCCAGTTCCTCCTCGATCACGCCGCGCGTGCACTCCAGGGCGACCGCAAAGAGGACCGCGCTCATGAGCGCCAGGTTGATCCAGACAAGCGCTGGCCGCCCGAGGGTCACGTCTCCATAGGAAACGCCGAGCATCGGCAACCTGATCCCGGCGTACCAGGGCGCAAGCCCCGTGTTCGAGAAGATCATCGCCAGCGCGAAGGCCAGGGCCGAAAGCATCCCGGCCATGGACACCCATCGCATGAAACTCTTACAGGATAATGATATCATGAACAAACCCCGCCAGGATAGGCCACAGGCCAAAGGCCTGTGCTCAGCGCCGTCCGGCCGATGTTGAAGATGTACAGGTGAATCCGAACTCCGGCTTGAAGTTTGCCACCATGTGCACTACTCAGTAAATACTTGTCTTTTCCCCGCTTGCCGTGAAAAAATTGCAGACAAACCGTCAAGGAGCGATGTTATGGAATCCTTTCTCGGAAAACTCTGGCACCATCTCCCACCTGGGGAAGCCGCGGAACTGTTGCAGACGGACCTGGAAAAAGGCCTCGACTCCTTCGAGGTCAAACGCCGAGCCGAGCACTTCGGCCCCAACTCCCTGACCGCGACCAAGGGCAAGAGCAAGCTCGAACGCTTCCTGCTCCAGTTCCACCAACCCCTGGTCTACATCCTCATCGCGGCCGGCATCGTCACCGCCGTGCTGGGCGAGGTCGTCGACTCGGCGGTCATCGTCGGCGTGGTCTTGGTCAACGCCATCGTCGGCTACATCCAGGAAGCCAAGGCCGCAGGCGCCCTGGAGGCCCTGGCCCGGGCCATGGTCACCGAGGCCGTGGTCATCCGCTCCGGCGCGACGCGCCGCGTCAACGCCGTGGAGCTCGTGCCCGGCGACGTGGTCGTGCTGCGCTCCGGCGACAAGGTCCCGGCCGACGTGCGCCTCACGGCCATCAAGGACCTGCGCGTGGACGAATCGGCCCTGACGGGCGAATCCGTGCCCGTCGGCAAGAAAGAGGACATCCTGGCCCGCGACACGGTCCTGGCCGACCGCCGCAACATGGCCTACGCCTCGACCCTGGTCACCTACGGCCAGGCCACGGGCGTGGTCGTGGCCACGGGCGACAACACCGAGATCGGCCGCATCTCGACCATGGTCTCCGAGGCCGACGAACTGGCCACACCCCTGACCCGCAAGATATCGAAATTCAGCCACCTGCTCCTGTGGGCCATCCTCGCCCTGGCCGGCCTGACCTTCGTGGCCGGCCTGCTGCACGGCGAAAACCCGGCCGACGTGTTCATGGCCGCCGTGGCCCTGGCCGTGGGCGCCATCCCCGAAGGCCTGCCCGCCGCCGTGACCGTCATCCTGGCCATGGGCGTCTCGCGCATGGCCGCACGCGGGGCCATCATCCGCAAGCTTCCGGCCGTGGAGACACTGGGCGGCGCCTCGGTCATCTGCTCGGACAAGACCGGCACCCTGACCGAAAACCAGATGACCGTGACCGCCATCTTCGCCGGCCGCCGCACCCACGCCGTGCACGGCACGGGCTACCGCCCGGAGGGCCGCATCGACGGGCTGGACGATGGCAACGAGGCCCTCGCCAGCGCGCTCCTGGCAGGTCTCTTGTGCAACGACACGCGCATCGAGTACGAGGACGGCACGGAAAAAGTCATCGGCGACCCGACCGAGGCCGCCCTGCTGGTCTCCGCCGCCAAGGCCGAGCTGGAAGCCCACGCCGAGGGCCGGCGCCTGCCGCGCCTCGACACCCTGCCTTTCGAGTCCGAACACCAGTACATGGGCACCCTGCACGACCAGGGCAAGGGCGCGCCGCGCCTGGCCTTCTTCAAGGGCTCGGTGGAATCCGTCCTGCAGCGCGCCGCCCGCGAACTCCAGGCCGATGGCTCCCTGGCGCCCCTGGACCAGGACCTGATCCGGGCCGAGGTCGAACGCCTGGGCATGGAAGGCATGCGCGTCCTGGCCATGGCCTGCAAGGAACTGCCCGCGGACACGGGCACGCTGACCCATGACGACGTGGCCGCGGACCTCATCTTCATCGGCCTGCAGGCCATGATAGACCCGCCGCGCCCCGAGGCCGTCCTGGCCGTGGACGCCTTCAAGCGCGCCGGGGTCAAGGTCAAGATGATCACCGGCGACCATGCCGTCACGGCCGCGGCCATCGGGGTGCAGCTGGGCCTGGGCATCAGCACCTGCCCCGGCCGGCCCACCTGCCAGGTCATGACGGGCTCGGACATGGCCCTGCTGTCCGACGACGAACTGACCCGCAAGGCCGCCGAAACCGCAGTCTTCGCCCGCGTGGCCCCGGACCAGAAGCTCCGCCTGGTCATGGCCCTGCAGGGTCGCGGCGAGATCGTGGCCATGACCGGCGACGGCGTCAACGACGCCCCGGCCCTCAAGCAGGCCGACATCGGCGTGGCCATGGGCAAGGGCGGCACCGAGGCGGCCAAGGAAGCGGCGGACATGATCCTGACCGACGACAACTTCGCCACCATCGAAGCCGCCGTGGAAGAAGGGCGCGGCGTGTACGACAACCTCCTCAAGTTCATCGTCTGGACCCTGCCGACCAACGTCGGCGAAGGCCTGGTCATCCTCCTGGCCATCCTCCTCGGCGTGGCCCTGCCCATCCTGCCGGTGCAGATCCTGTGGATCAACATGACCACGGCCGGCTGTCTGGGTCTCATGCTCGCCTTCGAGCCCAAGGAACCCGGCATCATGGACCGCCCCCCCCGCGACCCGGCCATGCCCATCCTCGACACGGAACTCTACATCCGCATCCTCCTCGTGGGCGCCATCCTCCTCGTCACGGCCTTCGGCCTCTACGAGTGGGAACTGCGGACCACCGGCGTGCCGGAACAGGCCCGCACCGTGGCCGTCAACGTCTTCGTCATGGTCGAGGCCTTCTACCTCTTCAACAGCCGCTCCTTCACCCGCTCGCCCTTCGAACTGGGCTTTTGGACCAACCCCTGGGTCACCGCCGGCTTCGTGATCATGGTCGTCCTGCAGCTGGCCTTCACCTACGTCCCCTTCATGAACACCCTCTTCGGCAGCGCACCCATCGGGCTGCTGCCGTGGGTCAAGATCATCGCCGCCTCCCTGGTCGCCTACCTGATCATCGAGGCCGAAAAGAAGATCCGCAGCCGACAGGCAGCGGCCTGAAATCCCGGGCGGGCGCTTCGGCGTCCGCCCTTCCTTCACCCAAACCAGCCGCACGCCTCGAACACCGGGATTGACCCCGCCGCAGCCTTGGGTCACAAGCCCGTCTTTCACCATCAGGAGGGGAATGCCGTGAAAACCTACGGAATCATCGGCGCCGGGCTGGCCGGCTGCGAGGCCGCCTGGCAGCTGGCCCAGGCCGGGCATGACGTCGTGCTCTACGAGATGAAGCCCCACCGCTTCTCCCCGGCCCACCACAGCGAGGACCTGGCCGAACTGGTCTGCTCCAACTCCTTCCGCTCGGCCGAGCCCGAAACGGGCATCGGCCTTTTGAAGCTCGAAATGGCCGAACTGGGCAGCCTGGTCATGGACGTGGCCAAAGGCACCGAAGTGCCCGCAGGCAAGGCCCTGGCCGTGGACCGCGAACGCTTTGCCCGCGAAGTGACCCGGCGCGTCCTGGAACACCCGCGCATCACCCTGGTGCGCCGCGAAATCGGAAGCCTGGACGAACTCGACGCCCAGGGGCACGAAGCCCTCATCGTCGCCGCCGGCCCCCTGGCCTCCAACTCCCTGTCCGCCGACCTGGCCCGCATCGTCGGCCGCGACTCCCTGGCCTTCTACGACGCCATCGCGCCCATCGTGCTGACCGAATCCGTGGACACGGACACGGCCTTCTGGGCCTCGCGCTACGCCCCTGAAGACAAGGACTACCTCAACTGCCCCATGAGCGAAGAGCAGTACCTGAACTTCGTGCACGCCCTGATCGACGGCGAGAAGGTCGCCCCCAGGGAGTTCGAGAAGGAAATGCACTTCGAGGGCTGCCTGCCCATCGAGGTCATGGCCGAACGCGGCGAGATGACCCTGGCCTTCGGACCCCTCAAGCCCGTAGGACTCACGGACCCGCGCACCGGTCGCCAGCCCTTCGCCGTGGTCCAGCTGCGCGCCGAGAACCTGGAAAAGACGGCCATGAACATGGTCGGGTTCCAGACCAAGCTCAAATACGGCGAACAGAAACGCATCTTCGCCATGATCCCCGGCCTCGAACACGCCGAATTCCTGCGCCTGGGCAGCATCCACCGCAACACCTACGTCCTGGCCCCCGAAGCCCTTACCCCGACCCTCGAACTCAAAAACCGCCCCCGCACCTACCTCGCCGGACAGATCAGCGGCGTGGAAGGCTACCTCGAATCCGCCGCCACCGGCCTCTGGCTGGGCCTGCACCTCGCCGGCAACGCGGACCTGCCCCCGCAGGAAACCGCCCTGGGCGCCCTCCTCTCGCACCTGCGCACCCCGGCCAAACACTTCCAGCCCTCCAACGTCCACTTCGGCCTCATGCCCGCCCTGAACAGGAAAGCGCCCAAGAAGAAACGCAAGGAACTCTACGCCCAGCGGGCGCGGGAGGTTTGGAAAGCGTGGATGGAGAAGGGAGGCGCGGAAGGCTGAGGGGGGCAGGAAGGCATGCCTCCGGCGGGCAGGGGGCTCGCCCCCTGCATCCCTTGCAGGGTTGTTGGATCGGCAAAGACGGGTCGATGAGTACGGATTGCTCAAGGGGTTGGGAAAGGCATGCCTCCGGCGGGCAGGGGCCCCGCCCCCTGCACCCCCTGTATGTTTACTGACCCTGCGAAGGGCAGGCGATATGCGGTACGTTAGCTGACTGCTGAAAAAACTCAAAATTCGCAGGCCGTTCAAAAATGGTGAGATGCAAGGAAGCGAAAAAAGCCAGGACGCGCAGTGTACTCTCGCATACATAAGCGGTTTGGCTTTTTTCGCTGACGCAGCAGATCGCCGTTTTGGGACGGACTGTCAGGCCTCGGGCAGGGACAGGTTGAGGAGCAGGCAGAGTTCCTCGTGCACGCAGCGCTTGGGCTCGGCCATGACCAGGTTCTGGACCTCCCACCAGTAGATGGACATGCCCAGACGGCGCGTGCGGGCGATGAGCTCCGTCAGCGCATGGGAATTGGCCGTGATGTCGCGGGCCATGCCCGTGCCGCGCTCCTCGGCCAGCCCCTCCAACAGGTTGCGCATGTCCTTGTTGGCCGACAGCCAGGCGTTCAGAAAACCCAGCACGTCGGCGGGTAATGTCCGCCCCCCGAAAAGCCAGTTCCAGACCAGCCCGGGGGCCAGCAGGGCCAGACGTTCCTGCGGAACCTTCTGCCCCTCGTCGAAACCGGCCAGGAGCGGGTCCAGAATTTCGGCCCGCCGGCCTGACTCGGCCAGCAGTCCGCGCTCCATCTCCCGCGAAAGACGGTAGGAGACCTCTGTCCTGAAGCGCGAGCGATGAGCGGGCCCGGCCGGCAGGAGCGCCGCTTCCTCTTCCAGGGTCTGCGTCCAGAAGCCCCTGACCCTTCTGCCGGCGGCACCGTTCTCGACCTCCAGGCGCAGGCCGGGCCACTGCGCCCTCATCAGCCCGGACGAATCCGGGAAGTTCACGGCGTATTCCGAAAGCTCCGCCAGGGACGGACGCCTCGGCGTTACCAGCGTCTTCCAGATGGCCTCGCCGTCCCAGTCGTCCCGGATGTTGGAGTGGGCCTCGGACAGGACGCGCACGAATCCGGCCTCCACGTCGGGCCCGCCCGTGCCCGAAAGCAGGTCCAAGGCGCGCCGGGCCGAGGTCAGCGCATTGAGGGGCTCGATGCGGGTCACTTCGTCGAAGAACCAGGCGCAGCTGGCGAACGCGGCCAGCGACAACCTCTGCATGAGGAGGAGCCGGGCGGCGTCGGTGCGGTCGGAGGCGTCCAGGCCGGACTTGCAGTGACGCCCCAGGTAGGCGGTCAGGGGCTCGGCCCCCGCCAGGACCAGACCGTACTCCCGCAGGGCCGGACCGGGATCGCCGAAGAGGGCCGCCCCGCGCCGCGAGTAGTGCTCGTCGACATAGTATTTGAGATAGTTGAGGCAGCGACGCAGTGGGCGCCGCCAGTCCTGCATCCAGTCCGGGTGGCCGCCGTCGGAGCAGCCGCAGTGGGTCTTCCAGCGCTCCACCCCGTGCACGCAGCTCCAGGACGTGTTCTCGTTGATGAGCGCCTCGTCCGTGGCCGGGTGGGCCGCGAGATGGGCGGCGTAGTTGGTCAAGACCACGTCGTCGCGGCCCTGGCGGGCCTGCTCGATGACGTAGGCCAGGGCCATCTCGCCGAACATGAAGTGATGCCCGTAGGACTCGCCGTCCGTGGCGATGTTGCGCAGGCCGCCCGGCAGGGAGCCGGTCAGGCGGGTCCAGAAATTCTCGCCGCTGGCCAGCAGGCGCTCGAAAGCCACGGCCCGCGACACGGCTCCGTCATAGAAATACACATTTATGCTCTTGCCTTCCGGGAGCCTGACCAGATAGGGCCGCGTAGTGTCGAGGCTGTCCTCGGTCACGGCCACGAACTCCCCGCTGCCTGCGCGCACGGCCCTGGCCTGTCGCGGGGCGAGGATGGTGAAGCGGATGCCGGCCCTGGCCAGGGCCGAAAGGGTCGGCAGGTCGACGGCCGTCTCGGCCAGCCACATGCCCTCTGGGTCGCGGCCGAAGCGAGTCCGGAAATCCTGGACGGCCCAAGCCACCTCCAGGTCCTTGTCCAAATCCGTGGCCAGGGGCATGATGGCGTGGTGGTACACTTGGGCCAGGGCGTTGCCGTGCCCCAGACGCGCAAGGCTCAGCCTGTCCCCTTCAAGGACGCGTGCATAGGTCTGCGGCGCGTGCAGTTCCATCCAGCGCAGCAGGGTCGGGCCGAAGTTGAAGCTCATCCAGGCGTAGCAGTTCACCAGCTCGTGGATGCGGCCCCGCCCGTCCAGCCTGCGGGCCCAGGCCAGGGGGGCGTAGCACTCCCTGGTGATGCGCGCGTTCCAGTCGTGCTCCGGCGCGGCGCTGCCTTCGGGCAGGACGGCCTCGAGCCAGGGGTCGAAACGGGGTGGCTGATAGAAATGGCCATGGATGCACAACGCTTTGGACATGGTCGCTCCGAAATTTTCTGATTGCAGTTGATGGACCTTGAAACAAAACCATGATGCCGTCAAAGGCGGCGCAAGGGAGGATACCTTGGGATTCATGTCAGCCAGCGTCGGCCTCACCCGCTACCGCATCGTCGAAGAGGACATCCCCTCGACCCTGTGGCACGAGATCGAGGACCGGCTCAAACGCAACGCCTTCCGCGACATCGACGGCAGCGCCGAGGAGCGCAGCTTCGGCTGGGTCTCCTTCGACAACATGCTCGACCCCGATTTCGCCCTCTGCCCCCCGGAAAAAGGCCCCTACCTGGCCTTCACCCTGCGCCTGGACACCCGGCGCATCCCCCCGGCGGTCATGAAGAAGCACCTCCTCGTGGCCATGAACGAGGCCATGCAGGCCATGCGCGAGCAGGGCAAGAAATTCGTGACCAAGGAGCAGAAGGCCGAAATCCGCGACCAGGTCGAACTGCGCCTGCGGGCCAGAACCCTGCCCATCCCGGCCTGCTTCGACGTCATCTGGGACACGGACAGGCAGATCGTGTCCATCGCCTCGACGCAGTCCAAGCTGACGGAGCTCTTCGAGGAGCTCTTCACCCACACCTTCGGCCTGACGCTCGAACCCCTGACCCCGTACTTTCTCGCCCTGCAGCTCCTCGGCAAAGACCGCCAGGCCGAACTGGACGAGTTCGAACCCACCGTTTTCGCCCAGGGAGGTGCATGATGGATCTGGATCACGCGCAGACAGTCAGCCTCATGCTCGGCCAGGAATTCCTGACCTGGCTGTGGTTCGCCAGCGAAACCAGCAGCGGCCTCTTCAGAACCAAGGACGGCGAGGCCTTTTCCGTGACCGTGGAACAGAAGGTCTCGGTTCAGGGCGGCGAGGGCGAAGCCAAGGAAACGGCCGTGTGCAGCGGCCCCATGGCCGAGCTGCGGGAAGCCCGCATGGGCCTGGCCACCGGCAAGAAGGTCAACAAGGTCAAGGTGCGCATCGAAAAGGACGAAGCCGCCTGGCAGGTCCTGCTCGACGCCGCGACCTTCACCCTCCAGGGCCTCAAGACCCCCAAGGTGGACACCAAGCTGGAAGAGGGCGAGGACCCCGACGCCCGAATCCTCGAAAAGGTCTACCTCACGGAAAAATGCATGGCCTACGTGGACACGGCCTACGCCCGCTTCCTCGACCTGCGCTTCAGCCCCCACTGGAAAGAGGAAACAACCAGACTGCGCAGATGGCTGGAAGGCTAACCCCGCCGTCCACCACGTCCATACAGTCCACCTCGTCCAGACGGTCCATAGCACCCCGCCCCAAAAAACTCGCCCCGGGGCACAACCGTACCCCGGGGCGATGAGAGTCGGGCCTGCCCGGAAAATCAGTACAGGTAGCTCTGCAGGGCCTGATAGCTGTCGAGGTCCGCGTCGTCGAAGCTGGCGCCGACCTGGTAGCTGTCCTGGGTCTGGAAGATCCGCTTGCCCTGGCATTGGATGGTGATGGGCCGGTCCTCCTGGGGCAGGGCGAAGACCACGTCGAACGCATCCAGGCTCTCCTCTTCCAGGGCGCCGTTGTGCTCGTTCTTGGGCACCACGAGATTGATCCCCCCCAGGGAGAGATTGGTGATCTTGCTGGCGTGGAAATGCTTGCGGGCGCCATTCGTGCCGCTGATGATGGCCGGGATGGTCTTGTGCTGGCGCGGAAACCTCCGGCGGTCCTGCATGAGAATATCCTGTCCGGCCTGGGATTGGAGAAAATCCTGCAGCACGGCATCGATAAAGCCGGAAAGGGTCGTCTTGTTCTTCTTGGCAAGCCGCTTCAGCGACTTGCTGAACTCTTCCGTGGTCCGGAAACTTATCATGGTGTCTTTGGACATGAGGTCCTCCGTATCGTCATATGATCTTCGTCGAAAACCGTCTGACATATTAGAAGAAGCATGCCGACTGCCTCAAGATTCTTTTAAATGAGCATGTTATACGCTTCAAACCCCAGAAACGACGATCAAGGCCGCCGCCTTTCGTCCGGTTTTTCCGGATTATCTTTTATAGTATCAACCAATGTCTGACATATGTCCATCTTTTCCGGACGGCTGGACCGCCCCCTGACTGTTGCCAGGCTGGCGGGTATTGGCTATGTGCCTTGTGCTTGGCACTCTCACCTTTGGCGGACGCGGTGTCCGTCATACAAACCCCAATCAGAATCATGATACGGAGGAAGGATGATGCGCAAATGTTTGTCCCTGTTCCTGCTGGCGTTCCTGGCCCTGGGAGCGACCGCCTTCGCCGAGGACACCAAGGTCGGTTTCGTCTACGTGTCGCCGGTGGGAGACGCCGGATACTCCTACGCCCATGACCAGGGCCGTCTGGCCGTGGAGGCCATGGACGGCGTGACCACTTCCTTCGTGGAGTCCGTGGCCGAAGGCCAGGATTCCGAACGCGTCATCATGAACATGGCCCGCAAAGGCTACGACATCATCTTCACCACCAGCTACGGGTACATGGACCCCACGCTGAAGGTCGCCAAGGAATTCCCCAAGGTCAAATTCCTGCACTGCTCCGGCTACAAGAACGCCGAGAACATGGCCAACTACTTCGGCCGCATCTACCAGGCCCGCTACCTGACCGGCATGGTCGCCGGCGCCATGACCAAGTCCAAGGTCCTGGGCTACGTGGCGGCCTTCCCCATCCCCGAAGTCATCCGCGGCATCAACGCCTTCACCCTGGGCGCCCAGTCCGTGAACCCCGACGTCGAAGTGCGCGTGGTCTGGACCAAGACCTGGTATGACCCGGCCACGGAGAAGGAAGCCGCCAAGTCCCTGCTGGACGTGGGCTGCGACGTCATCGCCCAGCATCAGGACTCTCCCGGCCCCCAGGAGGCCGCCCAGGAACGCGGCGTGTGGTCCATCGGCTACAACTCCGACATGTCCGCCTTCGCGCCCAAGTCCCACCTGACCTCGGCCGTCTGGAACTGGGGCCCCTTCTACAAGGAGATGGTCCAGCAGATCAAAGACGGCACCTGGAAAGCCCAGTTCTACTGGTACGGTCTGGATCACGGCGTCGTCGACATCGCCCCCTTCGGCCCCATGGTTCCCGAAGACGTGCAGAAGACCGTCCTGGCCAAGAAGGCCGAGATCGCCTCAGGCGCCTACAAGGTCTTCAGCGGTCCCATCAAGGACCAGGCCGGCGCGGAGAGAGTCGCCGCCGACGCCGTCATGCCCGACGAGGAACTGCTCGGTTTCAACTGGTTCGTTCAGGGCGTCGTCGGCACCCTGGAATAAGGGTCGCACATGCCCGTCTTGTCCGCCGTTCGTCGACAGGAGCCCCTTGGCTGGGGCTCCTGTCTTGTTTTTCTGGCCGCCCTCGCCCTGGCCTTCACGGTCAGCGGGACGCTCCTGGCCGTGCAGGGCAAGCCGGCCCTGCAAGCCTTGTGGCTCCTGGTCGAGAGCGCCTTCGGTTCCCGCTACGCCCTTGAGGACTGCCTCATCAAGGCCGTGCCCATTTTTCTCTGCTCCCTGGGCGTGGGGCTGACCTTCCGCCTGCAGGTCTGGAACATCGGGGCCGAGGGCCAGTTCGCCCTGGGCGCCGTGGGCGCGACCTGGGCGGCCCTGACCTTCCCGACCTGGCCCTGGTACGCCCTGCTGCCCGTCATGCTGCTGTGCGCCTCGGCGGCAGGCGGCCTGTGGGGCGCCATTCCGGCCGTGCTGCGCCTGAAGCTCAAGGCCAACGAGATCATCGTCACCCTGATGCTCAACTACGTCGGCATCCTCATCCTCGAATTTCTCGTCTACGGCGTATGGAAGGACCCGGCCAGCTTCGGCTTCCCCATGACCAGCGAGTTCGTCCCGGCGGCCGTGGTGGCGCGCATCGGCGATACCCGCCTGAACTGGGGCCTGCTCCTGTGCCTGGCCGTGGGCGTGCTCATGTCCGTGTTCCTGCGTTCCACCCGCCTGGGCTTCGAACTGCGCGCCTGCGGCGAAAACGTGCGCGCCGCCCGTTACGCCCGCATGCCCTACTCCCTCCTGGTGGTGCTGGTCATGGTCGTCAGCGGGGCACTGGCCGGCTGGGCCGGGTTCCTGGAGGCCTCGGCCACCCTGGGCCGGCTGCAGCCGAGCATCATGTCCGGCTACGGCTACACGGCCATCGTCGTGGCCTGGCTGGCCAACCTGAACCCCCTCGTCATCGCCGTGGCCTCCTTCCTCCTGGCGGGCGTGCGCGTCGGCATGGAGACCCTGCAGCTCGACCTGCAGGTGCCCGCGGCCTTCGGCGGCATCATGGAGGGCTCCATCCTCCTGGCCGTGCTGGCCGGGGGCTTCTTCTCCCGCTACCGCCTGCACCTGCGGAGGGCCGCATGAGCCTCGAAATCCTCCTGGCCCTCCTGGCAGCCACGGTGCAGGCCGGCACCCCGATCCTCTACGCCACCCTGGGCGAGATCCTGACCGAGAAGGGCGGCGTCCTGAACCTTGGCGTGGAGGGCATGATGCTCGTCGGCGCCCTGGCCGGGTTCCTGACCGCCCTGCACACGGGCTCCCCGGTCCTGGCCTTCATGGCCGGCGGCCTGGCCGGCGCGGGCATGGCGGCCCTGCACGGCGTGGTCTGCATCTGGTTCCAGGGCAACCAGACCGTCTCGGGCCTGGCCCTGACCATCTTCGGCACGGGCCTGGCCGGGTTCTTCGGCACGCCCTATGTCGGCCGCACCGCCCCCGGCTTCGACAAGTTCCCCCTGCCCGTGCTGGGCGATATCCCGTTCGTGGGCGACATCTTTTTCCAGCAGGACGCCCTGGTCTACGTCTCATACCTCGTCCCGCCGCTCATGTGGGCCTTCTTCCGCTACACGCGGTGGGGCCTGGGTGTGCGCGCCGCGGGCGAGAGCCCGGCGGCCACGCGGGCCGCGGGCCTGAACGTCCTGGGTTTTCGCTGGGCCGCGCTCCTTGGCGGCGGGGTGTTGGTGGGCTTCGGCGGCAGCTACCTGAGTCTGGCCTACACCCACCTCTGGACCAACGGCCTGTCCTCGGGGCGCGGCTGGATCGCCGTGGCCCTGGTCATCTTCGCCTTCTGGCGTCCGTCCCGGGCCATGCTCGGGGCCTATCTCTTCGGCGGGGTCATGGCCTTCCAGCTCCGCCTGCAGGCCATGGGCACGGCCCTGCCGTCGTCCATCCTGCTCATGCTGCCCTATGTGTTGACCATCGCGGCCCTGGCCTTCTCCTCGTGGCGCAGCCAGCGCACCGAGGCCCCGGCCGCGCTGGGCGTGAACGTGGAACCCTCCGAATAGGAAAACTCAATGAGCGAAAACAGATACCAGCGCACCTACCCCATCTCCTGGGACCAGCTGCACCGCGACGCCAAGGCCCTGGCCTGGCGCCTCCTGGACAAGGACTTCTTCAAGGGCATCATCGCCGTGACCCGCGGCGGCCTCGTGCCCGCGGCCATCATCGCCCGCGAACTCGACATCCGCCTCGTCGACACCATCTGCGTGTCCAGCTACGACTGGCAGAACCAGAAGGGCGAGGTGAAGCTGCTGAAGGGCATCGAAGGCGACGGCCAGGGCTGGCTCATCGTCGACGATCTGGTGGATACGGGCCGCACGGGCAAGCTCATCCGCGAACTGCTGCCCAAGGCCCACTTCGCCTGCGTCTACGCCAAACCCGCCGGCCGCCCCCTGGTGGACACCTTCATCACCGAGGTCAGCCAGGACACCTGGATCCTCTTCCCCTGGGACGCCGAGTCGCAGTTCGTGCAGCCCCTGGCCGGGAAGCGGCAGGGATAGGTCGTGACCCCGTCCACGCCAGCGGTCGGCCTGCGCGGCATCACCAAGGTCTTCGGCTCGGTCCGGGCCAACAACGCCATCAGCCTGGACATCCACGCCGGGCGGATCAAGGCCCTGCTGGGCGAGAACGGGGCGGGCAAGAGCACCCTCATGTCCATCCTGGCGGGCCACTACCTGCCCGACGCCGGCGAGATTTTGATCGACGGCCGCCCGTGCCACCTGCGCTCCACCAAGGACGCCATCCGCGCCGGCATCGGCATGGTCTACCAGCACTTCATGCTGGTCGAGGCCATGACCGTAGCCGAGAACGTGTTCCTGGGCCAGGAGCCGGGCTTCCTGCTCTCGCCCAAGGCCATGCGGGAGCAGGTCCGGGCCCTGGGCGCCGCCTTCGGCCTCGATGTGGACCCGTCAGCCCGCGTGGCCGACCTGTCCATGGGCGAAAAGCAGCGCGTGGAGATCCTGAAGCTTCTGCAGCGCAAGAGCCGCATCCTCATCTTCGACGAGCCCACGGCCGTGCTCACGCCCCAGGAATCCGAGCAGCTCTTCGCGGCCCTGCGCAGCATGGCCGCCCAGGACAAGGCCATCGTCTACATCTCCCACAAGCTGGGCGAGGTCATGGCCCTGGCCGACGAGATCGCCATCCTGCGCAAGGGCGAGGTGGTGGACGAAGTCCCGGCCGCCGAGGTGCATTCCCAGTCGGACCTGGCCCGGCGCATGGTCGGCCGCGAGGTGCTCCTGGAGGTCACCCGCGCCCCCGTGGAACTGCGCCAGAACGTACTGCGCCTGACCGGGGTCAAGGCCGGCGTCATGCGCGATGCGTCTTTGAGCTTGCGGCAGGGGGAGATCCTGGCCGTGGTCGGCGTGGCCGGCAACGGCCAGAAGGAGCTGGTCGAGACGGTCTGCGGCCTGCGGGCGCCCGAGGCCGGCGAGGTCTCGGTGCTCGGCAAGAGCTGGCAGTCCTTCTTCGCCGACCCGTCCTGGCAGGGGGGCCTGAGCTACGTCCCCGAGGATCGTCAGGGACTGGCCGTGTGCAAGGGCATGGACTTGGTGGACAACTTTCTGCTGACCACCCGCCAGGGCTACAGCTCCACGGTCTGGCTGCAGCGCGACAAGGCTGCGGACGTGGCCCGGGAACTCGTCGAGCAGTTCAAGGTCTCGCCGCCCGACGTGACCTGCCAGGCCAGGCAGCTTTCGGGCGGCAACCTGCAGAAGATGGTCCTGGCGCGCGAATTTCACCGCCGTCCGCGCCTCATCGTGGCCGAGCAGCCCACCCAGGGCCTCGACGTCTCGGCCATCGAGGAGGTCTGGGCGACCCTGCTGGCGGCCCGCGAGGAGGCCGGCATCCTGCTGGTCACCGGAGACCTGTCCGAAGCCCTGGCCCTGGCCGACCGCATCGCGGTCATGTTTGGCGGCGAAATCGTCGACGTCTTCCCGGCCGGCGACCGGCAGCGCGTGGACCGCATCGGCCAGATGATGGCCGGCATGAAGCCCGATGCCGAGCACTGATCAAGCGGACCGCTTCCAGCAACTCACCGTGCAGACCGCGGGCCGGACCTGGGCCCTGGAGCGCCCGGCGGACCTGGAGTCCCTGTGGCAGTCCCTGGACGAGGACGACCCCGAGGCCGAGGAACACATCCCCTACTGGGTGGAGCTGTGGCCCGCGACCCTGGCCCTGTGCGACTGGCTGGCCCGGCAGGACCTGGCCGGACGCACCTGCCTGGACCTGGGCTGCGGGCTCGGTCTTTCGGCCCTGGTGGCATCCGGCCTGGGCGCGCGGGTCGTGGGGATGGACTACGAGCGGGACGCCCTGTATTTTGCCGCCAGGAACGCCCGGCTCAACGACGTGCCCCAGCCCCTGTGGCTGTGCATGGACTGGAACCGCCCCGGCTTCGCGCCCCGTTCCTTCGACCATGTCTGGGGCGGCGACATCTTTTACGAGCAGCGGTTTTTCGAACCGCTGGAAAAACTGCTGCTGCACTGCCTTGCCCCCGGGGGCAAAGTCTGGTTCGGCGACCCCGAGCGCACCGTGTCCCAGGCCGTGTGGCCCCGCTTCGCCCGCCGCGGCTGGCGGGTCGCAGGCCGAGGACAGGTGGTGGTGCCCTTCGAGGGGGCGCGCATGACGGTCAACGTCTGGGAACTTTCCCGCCCGGACGACATTTAGCTGGCTGTTGAAAAATTCAGAATTCGCAGGCCGTTCAAAAATGGTGAGATGCAAGGAAGTGAAAAAATCCAGGGCGCGCGGTGTATTGCACATACATAAGCGGTCTGAATTTTTTCGCTGACGCAGCAGATTGCCGTTTTTCAACGGCCTGTTAGGAGGAAACATGGGTCAGACAATACGTTTCGGAGTGTCCCTGGACTCCGACCTGCTGGAGAAATTCGACGCCCTGTGCGAGGAGCGCTGCTACCAGACCCGCTCCGAGGCCATCCGCGACCTCATCCGCGGCACTCTGGTGCAGAAGGAATGGGAGGACCTGAACAAGGAGATGGTCGGCACACTGACCCTGGTCTTCGACCACCATCACTCGGACCTGGCCCAGAAGATGACCGAGATCCAGCATTCCTCCCTGGACGTCGTCCACTCGTCCCTGCACATCCACCTGGACCACCACAACTGCATGGAGGTGCTCATCCTGCGCGGCCCCGGACAGGACATCAAGGCCACGGCCGAGCGGCTCATCTCCACCAAGGGCGTCAAGCACGGCAAGCTGACCCTGGCCACCACCGGGCAGGACCTGAAGTGATGCGCGATGTGCAGAGCGGTCCGGCCGACGTGGCCCTGCGCATCGACCGGGTCGGGGTCAAGAACCTCTCGGTGCCCCTGACGGTCCGCGACAGGGCCAGAGGCCGCCAGCAGACCGTGGCACGCGTGGATCTGAGCGTGGACCTGCCGGCCGAGTTCAAGGGCACGCACATGAGCCGCTTCCTCGAAGCCCTGCGCGACATGGAGACGACCCTGGACACGGCCAGCTGCGGACGCCTGCTCCAGGACCTGCGCGACCGCCTGCAGGCCAGAAGCTCGCACCTGTGTTTCCACTTCACGTATTTTCTGGAGCAGCGCGCCCCGGTCACGGGCAGCCCGGCCCTGATGGACTACGCCTGCTTCCTGCGCGGCACGCTGATGGACGGGGGCGTCGAGCTGGTCCTGGGCGTGGAGGTGCCGGTCATGACGGTCTGCCCCTGCTCCAAGGCCATTTCCGCCGAGGGCGCCCACAGTCAGCGGGCCATGGTCCGCATCGAGGCTGGGTGCTCGGGCATGCTCTGGCTGGAAGACCTCATCGCCATCGCCCAGGAGTCCGGCTCATCCCCGGTCTATGCCTTGCTGAAGCGCGAGGACGAAAAGTTCGTGACCGAGTCGGCCTTCGCCTCGCCGACCTTCGTCGAGGACGTGGTCCGCAACACGGCCTCCCGTCTGGCGGCCCACCCGAAGGTGCGCGGCTTCAGGGTCGAGGTGGAGTCCTTCGAGTCCATCCACAACCACAGCGCCTACGCCCGCATCGACCAGATGGGGGTTGACGAAACATCCGGCCGGGATATTGTGAACCCATGACCGGAGGTGCCCCATGATCGAGAACGTGCAGGCCCTGCAGGCCATTTCCGTTTCCCAGCAGGTCGCGGCCAACAACGTGGCCAACGTGAACACGAACGAGTTCCGCTCCAGCCGCGTGGAATACGAAACCGGCCCGAACGACCGCGGCGTGCGGGTGTCCGACATATACGAAAACACCGCTCCCGGCCCTCTGGTCCAAGGCGGCGAATACGTCGAGACCGAAGAGGGCCTGCGCTACGAGGAAATCCTGGTCGAAGGCTCCAACACGGACCTGGCCGCGGAGATGGTGCAAATGATGGAGAACGAGCAGGCCTTCGCCGCCAACGTCGCGGCCCTGCACACGAACTTCGACATGACGGGCGTGCTCATCGACATGATGGTCTGATTTTTTTGAAGACGGGATGCTGCAAGGCCGCTTTCCGAAAGGAGGCGGCCTTTTTTCACGTCCATCGACCGGCATCGCCTCAAAGACATGGATCCCCGCCTTCGCGGGGATGACACCGTGTTCGTACTGTCAACCTGTCCGTATCCATCAGATTGGAAGAAAAATACACATCCTCTCCGGCAAGCGTCATCCCCGCGAAGGCGGGGATCCACTGACATTTCCGAACACGAGAAGCGTCTCCACCAAAGAGCATGCCCGGCCAGCCCCCCCCAAAAGGGGTGCAGGGGGCCGCGCCCCCTGCCCGCCGGAGGCATCTTCATCACCCTCCGCTAATGCCTCTCGTCCGCCAACCGCCGCAAGTCCTCCGGGGTGAACGCGTACGGCTCCCGACAGAATTCGCAGGTGATGACAGTGTCTTCGCCGCGCTCGGCCAAACTTTTGATTTCGCCCACGCCGAGCGTGATGAGGGCCTGTTCGATGCGGTCGCGGGAGCAGCCGCAGTGGAAGGCCACGTCCTGGTGTCCGAGGATTTCGTAGGGGATGTCGCCGAAGATGCGGTCCAGGATGTCCTTGGGGCCGGCCCCGTCGAAGAGGAGCCTGGCCAGGGGCGGCATGGCCGCGATGCGGGCCGTGAGGGTTTCCAGGGCCGCGTCGTTGGCCGGCGGGAGGGACTGGATGAGGAAGCCGCCGGCCACGGCGATGCCACCCTGGTCGTCGGGGATGGTGGTCAGGCCCATGGCCGAGGGGGTCTGCTCGGACTCGGTCAGGTAGTAGGCGATGTCCTCGGCGATCTCGCTGGACACGAGGTTGACCACGCCCTGGTAGGGGATTTTGAGCTGCAGGTCCTTGGTCACGGTCAGCAGGCCGGCGCGCCCCAGGGCGCCGGGGATGTCGAAGCGGCCGTCCCGCAGGGGCAGGTCGGCACCGGGGTTGCTCACGTAGCCGTGGACCAGGCACATGGGGTCGGCCTCGACGACGATCTTGCCCAGGGGCCCATTGCCCTCGAACTTGAGAGCCACGCGCTGGCGGCCTTTGAGGAGCGCGCCCAGGAGCACGCCGCCGGTCAGGGCGCGGCCGAGA
This sequence comes from Desulfomicrobium salsuginis, assembly GCF_054657795.1. Classification (NCBI taxonomy): domain Bacteria; kingdom Pseudomonadati; phylum Thermodesulfobacteriota; class Desulfovibrionia; order Desulfovibrionales; family Desulfomicrobiaceae; genus Desulfomicrobium; species Desulfomicrobium salsuginis. The sequence goes on from NZ_BAAHYA010000001.1 coordinate 1,145,423, forward strand.
GCCACGGAGGCGGTGGGGCTGGTGCGGTGCCGGGCGCAGGCTTCGCCGACCGTGGCCGTGGTAAGACAGGCCATGGCGCGGACGTTGGCCTCGTCGGAGATGACGCGGATGAGATGGTCGTTCATGGTCGTGATTCCGGAAGTTCGGTGTTGAAGATCAGGGCCGCGGGACAAGGGGGAGACGGCGGCCCAGGGCGATGCCCTCAGGGGTTGCGTGCACCACATGGGGAAAAAACTCCACTCCCCTGTCCAGGGCCTGCCAGAAAAGTTCGGCGAAACGGGGGTCGATGAAGTCGGCGGGGCCGAAGCACTGTCCGTCGGGGCGCTGGACGGCCAGGAAGACGCCCACGCGCACGCCCCGCTTCGCCAGCGCCATGAGTTCGAGCAGGTGCTTCTGGCCGCGCTCGGTCACTGCGTCGGGGAAGCAGGCCACGCCGTCCTCGACCATGGTCACGTTCTTGGCCTCGATCCAGAACTCCCCGTCGGGGCCGGTGAGCTTCGCGTCCAGGCGAGAATCCCCCCATTTGGCCTCGGCGGTGAAATCCGTGTACGCATCGAGTTCCTTCAGGGCGCGGGTTTCCCAGGCTCTCTTGAGGAGCCGGTTGGGCGTGAGGGTGTTGACGCCGATCCAGTCCCCGCTCGGGCGCACCAACTCCAGGGTGTACGGCAGCCTCCGTCCCGGCGAGGCGGCCGGGGAGAGAAAGACCTCCATGCCGGGCCGCAGGAGGCCAAGCATGGACCCGGAGTTGTTGGTGTGCGCGGTCACGGGTCGACCGTCCAGCAGGAGGTGGATCAGGAAGCGCTTCTCGCGGGCGACAAAAAGGGCCGGACGGCTTCCCTGCGGAAATTTCAGGAGATACGGCATATTTCGGGTTGCGTTTCTGTCATATTCTTGACAGTTAGGCAGAATCGGAACAGCATCGAGACCATCCCCGTTCCAGGAGAGGCTATGTCGTTTGATACCTGTGGAATAATTGGAAAGAGTTCCGCCCTGCAAGAGGTATTTCGGGTGTTGGCCAAAGTGGCCCCCTCGGACAGCACCATCCTGGTCACGGGCGAGTCCGGGACGGGCAAGGAATTGCTGGTTCGGGCCCTGCACCGCAACAGCCGGCGGGCCGACAAGCCCTTCGTGCCCATCAATTGCGGGGCCATCCCGCGGGAACTGCTCGAATCGGAGCTTTTCGGGCACGAGAAGGGCGCCTTCACCCACGCCATCCGCACCAAGATCGGCCGCTTCGAGATGGCCCAGGGCGGCACGGTCTTTCTGGATGAAATTGGGGAAATGGAGCTGTCCCTGCAGGTCAAGATCCTGCGCGTGCTGCAGGAGCGCGAGTTCGAGCGCGTCGGCGGGGGCAAGACCATCAAGGCCGACGTGCGCGTGGTGGCGGCCACCAACCGCGATCTGGAGGAGGAGGTGCGCAAGGGCACCTTTCGCGAGGACCTCTTCTACCGCTTGAACGTCATCCCCATCACCCTGCCCCCCCTGCGCGACCGCGGCGAGGACGTGCTCGTCCTGGCCAGGTATTTCCTGCGGAATTTCTGCGCCAACAACCGCGCCGCGACCCTGGGCATGGCCGAAGAGGTGGCCGACATCCTGGCCCGCTACTCCTGGCCGGGCAACGTGCGCGAGCTCGAGAACTTCATGGAGCGCATGTCGATCCTGTGCGACGGCGAAAGCATCGGCCTGGTGGACCTGCCGGACAAGATCCTGCGGGAGACCGGCGTGGAGGTGCCTAAGCGCGCCCCGGTCCTGGCGGACGCTTTGTTCCGTTGGCCGGAACTCAAGGACCTTCGCGAACAGTGCATGGGCCTCAAGGAGTTTCTCGATCAGGTCGAAGAGCGGCTGTTGAACGAGGCCCTGGGAGAGGTCGACGGGGTCAAGAACAAGGCCGCCGAAGTTTTGGGCATCAAGCGCACCACCCTGATTGAAAAACTGAAAAAGAAGAATATGTTGTGATGTTCTGCCCGATTCTTGCTAACAGCAGACCGTGCGCGCACACACACCTGCCAGACTGATCTGGTTCCTCCTTGCCGCCTTTCTGGGCGTCCTCCCCCACCAGAGCGCCTCTGGGGCGGTCTTGACGTGGAATCGGGCGGCCGACCACGAACGCCTCCTGTTCTCGTTCTCCTCCTCCCTGCCCGTCGCCGAGCCCAGACAACGCGGGCTGACGCGGATCATCATCCCCATCTCCGCGGACTTCTGGGCGAACGAGGCCAAACCCAAAATCCCAGATTTCACCGGCTCGGCGCTCATCAAGGGCGTCTCAGTCACAGACGACGGCATTCTGATCGATACCCGCAACGGGGACTTCATCTTTTCCTCGGCCGCGCACCCCGCCCTGCAGGAACTGAACGTCATCCTCTACCCGCCGCCGACACAGGCCCCCCCGCCGCCGCACAATGCGCCCCCGGCTACGGAGCCCGCGGCGCTGGACGGAACGAACTCCTCCGCGGAAACGCCCGCCAATGCATCGACGCCCGGCAACGAAACGGCCTCCTCCGCGTCCGTGCAGGAGGAAGAGCGGGACGCGGCCCCGACGGCGGATGTCAATGCGACGAAACCCGAAGACAATATCGCGGCGCAAGGGAACGCCACGGGCGGATCGCCGCAGGATACGCTCTCGGGCACGGCCTCCCTGCGCGGACGGATCAGCCGTCCCGCAACTCCCGACCAGGCAGGAACGATGGCCCCCGGACAACGGGAGGCCGGCCTCGGCGCCGCAGCGGAACCGAAGCCGCGAGACGCATTTCGACTGCGGATGCCCATCGAACGCAACGCGACAGCGCCCTTGCCGCAGACCGAACCTGAAACGGCGTCCGAGGAGACTCCTACGGAGCAAGCAACGGGGCCAGGCCCGGACGCAGCCGAAGGACATGCGGCGGACAACGCGACCAGTGCGCAGGCCCTGCCGGCTAACGCGCCCCAAGCCATCACCGCCCGACCGGACCACGAGGCCCAGGAGGCCGGCGCGCCCGACGGAAACGCGACCTCCTCGGCGCCGGAGACAGACTCCGCACACGACGCCGAGGCGACGAACGCGAGCGCATCGCACGACGAACCCGGCAACGCGACCGGCACCGACGCCCCGGCGCAGGAGGCGGCCATGACGGTCAACGCCTCCTCCGAAACTCCCACGGCTGTCACCGGCAACATGACCGAGGACAACAGCACGGCCGAACTGGAGGAACTGTACAGACTGGCCCAGGTTGCGGTGGCCGCGGGCGATCTGCCGGCCAGCCGGCAGGCCATAACCGCCATGATCGAGCACCCGAAGGTGCCCGAAGCCCTGCGCGAGGAGCTGCTCTACAATCTGGCTGACATCACCATGCAGCAGGGCAAGGGTGACTTCGCGGGGAACTACACGGCCATCCTCGACGCCTACCAAACGGCCATGTACGCCAACCCCGCATCAACCAACATGCCCGAGGCCCTGTACCGCATCGGCTTCCTGCAGCTCGCGGTGGGCAACCTGCCCGAAGCCAAGGGCAATTTCGACCTGCTGCGCCGCAAGTACCCGGACAACCCGCGCGTGGCCATGATCGATACGTTCTGGGGCGACCACTTCCTGCGCGAGAAAAAATTCGCCAAGGCCGCCGAGCACTACCGCTACGTCATCGAGAATTTCCCCATGAGCCCGGCGGTCAAGCCTGCCAACGTCGGCCTTCTCAAGGCATACACGGAGCTGGGTTTTTTCGACAAGGCCATGGACATCGTGAACACCATCGAAAAACGCTGGCCCCGCTACTACCTCGAAGACCCGTCGTTCCTCATGGCCGCGGGGTATGCGGCCATGCTCAGCGGCAACGACGACCGGGCGCGGGATTTTTTCTGGACGTACGTCAACATCGTGCCGGATGCGCCCGACGCCGATGTGGCCATGGCCCGCATCGGCGACATCCACCTCAAGCAGAACAAGCCCAATGCCGCACGCGAACTCTACCACCGCACGGCCGAGGCTTTTCCGGACAGGGAAGGCGGCCTCATCGCCCAGATGCGCCTGGCCGAGGAAGGCGTGCTCGACAAGCCCTCCCTCGGGGACATGGCCCCGGTCTTCGACCGCCCGGACGCCAACCCCGAAGAGATCTACACCCGCATCCTCGAACACGCGGACAGCCCCCTGGCCCCGATTGCCAGACTGAAGCTGGCCATGTGGCGGCTGTGGAAAGGGAAATTCCCGGAAAGCCTGGAGGACGTGCGCCGCTTCGAACAGGACTACCCCGAGCACGAGCTGCTGCCCAAGGCGCGGGAAGTCGCGGACAAGGCCCTGCGGGACTGGATCATGCGCGACCTGGAGCAGGGGAACTTCGAGGGCATCGTCCAGAACTGGTCGGACCACCAGGACCTCTACACGGACAGGGAGCCGGACCCGCAGACCAGGCTGGTCGTGGCCACGGCCATGATGCGCACGGGCCGATCCAGGGAGGCCCTGGAGATGGCCAAACCCTTCGTCTTCGGCTCCGTCCCCAGAGGGGAGCATTCCGAGCCGGGCATGGACCTGACCCTGGCCATGCTCGTGGAACTACAGGAATGGAAGGACATCCTCGAACTGGCCCGCAGGGTTGCGCCCTGGAACCTGAACGCCGAGCGTCGGCGCCAGGTCGACTATGCCGCGGCCCTGGCCAACGAGAAGCTGAACCAGGCAGGAATGGCCAAGCCCCTGTGGGACCGGCTGGCCACGGACCTGGGCCTGACGGACACGCAGCGCGGCTACGCCCACTATTTTCTCGGCCGGGCTGCGTTGGCCGCGGGCGAGTTCGAACGCGCCACCATCCTGGGCCAGGAGGCCCTGGAACTGCTGAAAAAGGAAAAGGACGACATCCCCAAGCTCAAGGAGACGTTGGAACTGCTCGTTCAGGCCGCCGAACGGCGCGGCCGGAACCAGGAAGCCCTGGCCTGGAGCCTCGAATACGACGGCTACGTCACGCCCGAGGACCGGGACTGGCCCGCGCACACCTACCGCAAGGCCGTCCTTTTCCGCAGGAATGACGACATGAAGAGGTGGCGGGAAACGCTTCTGGGCCTCAAAGAGCGCTTCCCAAACACGCTGTATGGCCGTATGGCTGCCGCAGAGCTCGAAGGCGTGCGCATCGAGCGGGAAGTCGAGAAATTTCGCTAGGAGGGAGAGATGAGCATTGATCGCGAGCCCGTTGTCGCGGGACAGTTTTACGCCGGACGCCACGACCAGTGGCTGGCCTCGGTCAGGTCCTGCATGCGCGGGGAAACGGAGCGCGAGGCGGTGACCAGACTGGCCATGGTGCCCCACGCCGGGCACGTGTTTTCCGGCGGCGTGGCGGGACAGACCCTGGCCCGGGCCCGGCTGACGGACACCGTGCTGCTGCTGGGCCCAAACCACACCGGCATGGGCGCGCCCCTGGCCGTGTGGCCCGACGGGACATGGCATCTGCCCGGGGCCGGCCTTGCGGTCGACGCCGAGCTGGCCGCGGCCATCCTGGCGGCGGAGCCGGCCCTGACGGCCGACCGCGCCGCCCACATGCAGGAGCATTCCCTGGAGGTGGTCCTGCCCTTCCTGTGGGCCAAGAACCCCGACATGCGCATCGTGCCCATCGCCGTAGGCGACCCGCGTCCCCACAAGCTCGCCGGGGCGGCCGCCAAGATCGCCGAAGTGCTGAACGCCTTGGGCCGGGACGTCTCCGTGGTTGTCAGCTCGGACATGAACCACTTCGCCTCGGACGCCGTGACCCGCATCGTGGACCAGAAGGCCCTGGACCGCATCCTGGCCCTGGATCCCATGGGCTTCTACGGCACGGTGCGCGAGGACAACATCTCCATGTGCGGCGTGCTGCCCATGACCATGGGCATGCACCTGGCCAACATCCTTGGCGCCAAGAAGGCCGAGCTCGTGGCCTACGCCACGTCGGGCGACGTCAACGGGGACATGTCGAGGGTGGTGGGCTACGCCGGGGTCATCATCGAATAGGTGCCGCGCCGAAAGCGGTCATGAAGAGGGGGCCAAAGCCCCCTTTTTTGTTGCCGTCAGCCCACGTGTTCGACGTAGGCTTCGAGGGTGTTGACCAAGAGCTGGGCGATGGTCATGGGGCCGACGCCGCCCGGCACCGGGGTCATGGCCGAGGCAGTGTCCTGCAGGCCCGAAAAGTCGCAGTCGCCGACCAGGCCGAGCTCCGTGCGGTTGATGCCCACGTCGATGACCACGGCTCCCGGCTTGACCATGTCCGCGGTCACGAACTTGGGGATGCCCACGGCGGCCAGCACGATGTCGGCGGTGCGGACCTCCTCGGCGATGTCCCTGGTCCGGGAATGGCAGACCGTGACCGTGGCGTTCTTCTGCAGGAGCATGAGCGCCAGGGGCTTGCCGACGATGTTGCTGCGGCCGATGACCACGGCCTTCTTGCCGGCCACGTCGATGCCGTGGCGGTCAAGCAGGGTCATGATGCCGGCCGGGGTGCAGGAGCGCAGGCACGGCAGCCCAAGGGCCAGGCGGCCCATGTTCACCGGGTGGAAGCCGTCCACGTCCTTGGACGGGTCGATGAGGTCCAGGCAGCGCTGGCTGTCCAGCCCCTTGGGCAGCGGCAGCTGCAGCAGGATGCCGTCGATGGCCGGGTCGGAGTTCAGGAAGGTGATGGTGTCTTCGAGCTGCTCCTGGGGGATGTCCGCCGGCAGGCGGAAGCCCTTGGAGACGATGCCGACGTCGGCGCAGGCGCGCTCCTTGTTGCGGACATAGACCTGCGAGGCCGGATTGTCGCCCACCAGGATCACGGCCAGCCCAGGGGCCCTGCCGTGCCGAGCGGCCAGGACCGCGACCTGGTCTTTCAGTTCCTGACGGATGATGGCGGCCGTCTTTTTTCCGTCGATGATGCGCATGGTGTCCTCTGCTGATGAAAAAAGGCGCACCGAGGTGCGCCCTTTCGGTTACTCTTCCTCGTCGAACCAGTTGGCGGCCATGGCCGGTCCGAAGTACACGCCCTGGGAGTCGAGGTCCTCCTCGATGCGCAGGAGCTGGTTGTACTTGGCCATGCGGTCCGAGCGGCACAGGGAGCCGGTCTTGATCTGCCCGGCGTTCACGGCCACGGCCAGGTCGGCAATGAAGCTGTCCTCGGTCTCGCCGGAGCGGTGGGAAATGACCGTGGCGTAGGAGGCCTCCTTGGCCATCTCGATGCAGTCCATGGTCTCGGTCAGGGTGCCGATCTGGTTCAGCTTGATGAGGATGGAGTTGCCCACGCCGCGCATGATGCCGTCGGCCAGAAGCGCGGGGTTGGTGACGAAGATGTCGTCGCCGACCAGCTGCAGCCGGTCGCCCAGCACGTCGGACAGCACTTCCCAGCCGTCCCAGTCGGCCTCGGCCAGGCCGTCCTCGATGGACACGATGGGGAACTTGCCGGCCAGGTCGGCGTAGTAGTCGGTCAGTTCGCGCGCGGTCAGGATTTTGTTCTCACCGACGAAGTGGTACTTGCCGTCCTTGTAGAACTCCGAAGCCGCTGCGTCGATGGCCAGGGCGATCTGGCTGCCGGGCTCATAGCCGGTCTCCTCGATGGCCTTCATGATGTACTTGAAGGCCTGCTCGTGGCTGGCGAAGTTGGGAGCGAAACCGCCCTCGTCGCCCACGGAGGTGGCCAGGCCGTCCTTGTGCAGGATCTTCTTCAGGGAGTGGAAGGTCTCGGCGCCCATGCGCAGGGCCTCGCGGAAGCTGGCCGCGCCCAGGGGCATGATCATGAACTCCTGGATGTCCAGGTTGTTGGCCGCGTGCGCCCCGCCGTTGATGATGTTCATCATGGGTGCGGGCAGGACCTTGGCGTTGATGCCGCCGATGTACTTGTAGAGCGGCAGGCCCAGGAACTCGGCCGCGGCCTTGGCCGTGGCCATGGACACGCCGAGCATGGCGTTGGCGCCCAGGCGGGACTTGTTCTCGGTGCCGTCGAGGTCGATGAGGGCCTGGTCCACCTCCACCTGGCGGATGGCTTCGAGCCCCACGACCTCGGAGGCGATCTCCTCCATGACGTTGCGCACGGCCTGCTCCACGCCCTTGCCGAGGTAGCGGTCGGCGTCGCCGTCGCGCAGTTCGAGGGCCTCGCGGGTGCCGGTGGACGCGCCCGAAGGCACGGCGGCGCGGCCCGTGGCGCCGGACTCGAGGGTGACCTCGACCTCGACGGTGGGGTTGCCTCTGGAGTCGAGAATTTCCCTGGCCCAAATGCCTGTGATGGTGCTCATGATTGCTCCCTGGATGTATCCGGTGAATGTTTCTGGAAATATGCGGCCGCCAGTCCCTGCATGAGCAGGTCCGGGGCCAGGTCGTCGATGCAGTCGGTGATGGCGGCCAGCTGGCGGGCGAAGCCCCCCGTGGCCACGACGCGGGCGTGCGGGTCGTTCAGGCGCTTCTTGAGCCGCGCGGTCAGCCCCTCCAGCATGGAGGCGAACCCGAAAAGCACGCCGTGGTTGAGGCTTTGGCGCGTGCTGGTGCCGATGTCCAGTTCGTCCGAGTCCAGCTCCAGGCTGATCTGCGGCAGCTTGGCGGTCTGGGTGCCCAGGGCCGTGACAGAGCTGAGCACGCCGGGGCAGATGAGGCCGCCCAGATAGGCGTTGCCCTGCACGCAGTCGAAGGTGGTGGCCGTGCCGAAATCCACGACAATGAGGGTCGGGTCGTCGAAGCGCTGCCGCGCCGCGAAGCCGCCGAGCAGCCGGTCGGCGCCCACCTCCTGCGGCCGGGCGTAGCGGTTTTCCAGGGGCAGGACGATATCGCCAGGCACGAACAGGGCCGGACAGGAAAAGTAGCTGCCGCAGGCCGCCTTGAGCAGGCTGTTCAGAGGCGGCACCACCGAGGACAGCACCCAGGCCCGCACCGCGCCCTCGGCCACGCCCTCGCGGGCGCAGATGCCCGCGATGGTCAGCCCCAGCGAATCCGCGGTCTCGCGGTTGGTGGAGGGCAGGGAGTAGGTCCGGCCGAGGCCGTTTTCGTCGGCCAGGCAGAGCTTCACGTTGGTGTTGCCCACGTCGAAGAGCAGGACAGGTCCCGCGGATGGATTCTTTGCGCCGTGCATCATGGGTGCGTTTGTACCCCATTGGTTCGAAAACTCAAGAACCGGGTGGCGTTTGCGCGCTTGTAACGCGGTATCGATCGGGGTAAGGCCGTGTCCATCATCACACCATGCACACCGGAGGAAACATGGCTCTGAACAAGGAACTGCTGCAGATCCTGGCCTGCCCCAAATGCAAGGGCGGTCTGGAACTTCTGGACCGCGAGGAAGGCCTCAAATGCGCCGCCTGCGGCCTCGTCTACCCCGTGCGCGAGGAGATCCCGGTCATGCTCGTCGATGAAGCCGTGCCCGTGGCCAAATGGGAACAGGGCGTGCGCGAGAACAAGGCGTGAGCAAAAAGCGGGAACGCGAGCTCCCCGAGACCCTGAACCTTCCGCCCGTGGGCGCGGATAGCCACACCCACCTCGACGGCCGGGACTACGACGTGGACGAAGTCCTGGCCCGAGCCCTGGCCTGCGGGGTGCGCACCGTGGGCAACGTCTTCCTGGGCCCCGCGGCCTACCGTGAAGGACGCGGCCTCTTCGAGGGCCATCCAGACGTCTTTTTCCTGCTCGGCGTGCATCCCCACGACGCGGCCAAGATGACGGAGGACGACCTGGCCGGGATGCGCGAAGCCTTCACGGCCGACACCAGGCTGCGCGCCGTGGGGGAGATCGGCCTGGACTACTATTACGACTTCTCGCCGCGCGAGGACCAGCAGCGCTGGTTCCGCCGGCAGCTGTCCCTGGCCAGAGAACTGGACCAGCGCGTGGTCATCCACTGCCGCGACGCCGAGGACGACTGCCTGGCCACCCTCGACTCCATGGGCTTCGGCGGACGCCCGCTGCTGTGGCACTGCTTCGGCCTCGGGCCCGACTGGGCCAGACTCATCGTCGAACGGGGCTGGCACGTCTCCGTGCCCGGCACCGTGACCTACGCCAGAGCCCAGGAGCTGCGCGAGGCCGTGAAAATCATCCCCCCCGACCGGCTGCTCCTGGAGACCGACTGCCCCTACCTCTCCCCCGAACCCTGGCGCGGCAAACGCAACGAACCCGCCCTGCTCGGCTTCACGGCCCGGGAGATCGCCCTCCTGCGCGGCGAGGACGTGCGGGAATTGTGGCAACGCTGCGGGGACAACGCGCGGGAATTTTTCGGCCTAATCTGAAAGAATCGGCGGTTCGACGAGCTTCGCGCCCTGGGCCAGGAGCATCCCGCGCAGGGTATGCTCCGCGTCGGGCGTGAAGCGCAGCTTGATGACCGCGCGGTAGCGGTCCACCACGCTCATGACGGCCAGGTTGTCGTAGCCTTCGAGCAGGAAGCGGTAGAGGGCGATCTGGCGGCGCGGGATCTCGGCGTACAGCACCCGGCTCTGCGTGCAGGGGGGAAGAAGGCCGCGGTCGCGCGGCTTTCGCCTGCGCCCGCCCCTCGTGTCAGAGCACCTCATGGCCGTCCTCGGTCACGACCACCATGTGCTCCCAGCGCACGCCGCCCCAGGACGGGTAGTAGAGCCCGGGCTCGACGGTGATGACCATGCCGGGCCGCAGGATCGTCGGCCGGACGGGACCGACGCCGGGGGCCTCGTGGGTTTCCAGGCCGATGCCGTGGCCCAGGGAGTGGGTGAAACGGTCCGCCACGCCGTGGCGCGCGAAATGTTCCCTGGCCGTGGCGTGCAGCTCGTCCGTAGACACGCCGGGCGCAACCCTGGCGATGGCCAGACCCTGGGCCTCGCGGACCAGGTCCAGGGTGCGCCGGAACTCGTCCGAGGGTCGCTCGCCGACCCACCAAGTGCGGGTCTGGTCCGAGCAGTAACCGCCGAGGCGCCCGCCCATGTCGATGAGCACCGGCGTCTCGGGCTGCAAACGGGCCTCGCCCGGCGTGGCGTGGGGCAGGGCCCCGTTGGGGCCGAAACCGACGATGGGCGCGAAGCTCAGGGCCTCGGCCCCGCCATCCCGGAAAAGCCGCTCCAGCATCCAGGCCACGTCGCGCTCGGTCATGCCGGGCGCCAAAGCCGATTCAAGCGCTTCGTAGACACGGTGGTTCAGGGCGCAGGACGCCCGCAGCGCAGCCAGCTCCCCTTCGTCCTTGACCGTGCGCAGCTCCTCGACCAGGCGCGGCGCGGTGCGCAACTCCAGGGATTTCCCCAGCTCCAGATACGTCTCGGCGCACATGGCGTGGGTCTCGACCCAAAGCTCGCGCAGTCCGAGGCTCTTCACGAACTCCGCGATCTTCTCCACCCGCGGCGAGCCGTAGACGTGCACGTGCTCCTCGGGCCAGTGCCTCCAGGCCTCAACCGTGAAACGGGCGTCGGTCAGCAGCCAGTCCGGACCTTCCGTGCGCAGCAGCAGGCAGCCCGAACTCTCGTTGCACTGCCCGTCATGCAGCTCGAAGCCGGACAGGTAGAAGCGGTTGGCCGGGTGGATGACGAGCAGGGCGCCGACGCCCTGCCGCCGCATGAGCTCCTTGAGCGCGTCGATGCGTTGCGGCATGTCCTCTCCTTTGGAAAAATCCGAAATACCCGTCACGGCCTGTCCGCCGTCGGCGCGCCCGGACAGCAGGGACCGGGCGGGGTGTAGACCTCCACGGGCTTGAACAGGCGCCTGAAGAAAAACTCGTCCCCCAGCCGGTTCACCACGCGCACGAGCAGGGCCACGACGACCAGCGTGAAGGCCACACGGCCCGCCAGCAGGCCCGACGAGTGCCCGCCGAGAACGGCCATGAGGAAGGTGTCCTCGAAGACCGAGTGCGACAGGCTCATGAGGCTCAAGGAGGAAAAGATGTCCTTGGGCGGGACCTTGCCCGAGTGGGCCTCGTGCATGATCATGCCCCCGCCGTAGGACAGGCCCATGACCATGCCGACGATGGTCAGGGTCCCGGCCTCGGGCCCGATGCCCAGCAGCCGCAGCACCGGGGAAAGCAGCCGCACGCACAGGGCCGTCAGGCCCACGGCCGTCAGCACCCGCATGAAGGCGTTGAGGGCCGTGATGATGACGAAGACCATGGCCAGGTTGCGGACCTGTTCCACGGACCAGGCCACGAGGCTTGCGCTCTCGGGCTCGGGCCGCCACATGAGCACGTTCGGCTCCTGCAGCCATCCGCCCCACGCATAGACGCGGGCCAGGAGAAAACCGAGGACCAGGGCCCCGCCGATGCGCAGCAGCGCCTGGAAGCCGATCCTGGGGCCCGATTTGCGCACGATCTGCAGTTCCACGGGCATGGAGTGGGCCACCAGTATCATGGTGCACAGCACCGTGACTTGGGCCACGCTCAGCTCGTGCTGTCCGGCCAGGGACACGAAGACGATCATGCCGCTGTAGATGTTGTTGATCATGGCCGTGGCCCAGACCAGACCCATCTCGCCGGGCAGGCCGACCAGATGCATGACGGGCGCCAGCGGCAGCGCCAGCCAGGCGATGAGGCCCAGTTCCTGCAGAATTTTGACCGCGATCACGATGGGGATCATGATCTTGTAGAGTTCGAGGCTGATGCTGACCGAACGCCGCAGCACGGCCTTGGCTTCTTCGAGGAGGTGCATGCTCTTCCCGTCTGAATGGAGATTGCGGTTGCGGCCCCGGTCCCGAGCGGACCAAAGCAGCAGCCGTCTAGAATATCTGCTTGAGCAGGCTTTCCCCGCCGGCGTTGGAGGAGCCAGGCGCCGCGTCGAGTTCATCCGGCATGGCGGTCATGGTCGGCTCCGTGCCGTTGACGAAGGGCAGCATGTACGCTTCGGCCGCGTCCGGCCCGGCCAGCCGTCCGGTGCGCGCGTCCACACGGGCCATGACGATGCCCGGCGGCACCGTGAAGTTCTCCACGGGATATCCCGGCTCGACCTTGGCGCGGTAATCGATCCAGATGGGCAGTGCGGCCCGGGCCCCGGTCTCGAACTTGCCCATGGGCCTGACCTGGTCGTAGCCGACCCAGACGCCGGTCAGCAGGTATGGGGAGAAGCCCATGAACCAGGCGTCCTGTTCATCGTTGGTGGTGCCGGTCTTGCCGGCCACGGGCCGACCCAGGGACTTGGCCCGGGCGCCGGTGCCCTCCTGGACGACCTGCTGCAGCAGGTTGGTCACGACGTAGGCGGTTTCCGGCGACATGGCCTCCCTCGTCTCCGGCGTCGAGGAGTAGAGCTGCTCGCCCCAGGGCGAGACCACGTTCTCGATGAAACGGGGCTTGATGGACGTGCCGCCCCTGGCGAAGGCCGAGTAGGCCTCACACATGTTGAGGGGAGAGAACTGCCCGGAACCCAGGGCCAGGGACAGATTGGGCTCCATGATGCCCGTCAGGCCCATGGCCTTGCCGCGCTCGATGATCTTGCCGATGCCGATGTCCTGGGCCACGCGGATGGTCACCAGGTTGCGGGACTTGACCAGTGCCGTGCGCAGCAGCGTGGGACCGTAGAAGATGCCCTCGAAATTCTCGGGCTTCCACGTCTCGCCGCTGCCGTCCTCGAAGACGATGGGGGCGTCGAGGACGATGCTGGCCGCGGTGTAGCCGTTGTCCAGGGCCGCCGAGTAGACGATGGGTTTGAAAGCCGAGCCGGGCTGGCGCAGGGCCTGGGTGGCGCGGTTGAACTGGCTGCGGAAGAAATCGTAGCCGCCGCACAGGGCCAGGACCTCTCCCGAACGCGGGTCCATGGACACCAGGGCGCCCTCGACCTTGGGCTCCTGGTCCAGGGAAAGCTGCCAGGGCTTATCCTTGCCCGTCGCGTCCACGACGGCCCAGACCACGTCGCCGGGCCTGACCACCTTGCCCGCATCGCCCACCTTGCCCGCCTCCTCGGGGGCGAGTTTGGGGTTGGGGCGCCTGGCCCAGGACATGGTGGACACGGGCAGCACGCCGGCATGACCGCCGAAGCGCACCTTGGCACCGACCTTTTCCACGCCGGTCACCAGGACCTGAGTCCGGTCCCCGACCTTGAGGTCGCCGATGTTCTGGCCGCGCAGAAATTCCTCGTAACCGCCCGGCTCGATGGTCGTGACGGGCCCCTGCCAGCCGTGGCGTTTGGAGGTTTCGCGCAGGCCCTCGCGCAGGACCTGGTCGGCGACGACCTGATGGTCCATGTCCATGGCCGTTCGGACCTGCAAGCCTCCGGCGTAGACCTTGTCCTCGCCGTACATCTCGACGAGCTGGCGGCGGACTTCCTCCAGGTAGTACGGTCCGACCTTCCAGGACGGGTCCTCCTGGGCGCCGTAGACCAGCGGCTCGTTGACGGCGGCCTCGTACGCGGCCTGATCGACCCAGCCCAGCTCCCGCAGACGAGAGAGGACATAGAGCTGCCGCTCCCTGGCCCGTTCGGGGTTGCCATAGGGCGAGTAGCGCGACGGGGCCTTGGGCAGGCCGGCCAGCAGGGCCGCCTGGGCCAGGGTCAGCTGGGAGGCGTTCACGCCGAAGTACTCCCTGGCAGCAGCCTCCACGCCGTAGGCCTTGGCCCCGAGGTAGATCTGGTTGAGGTAGATGGTCAGGATCTCGTCCTTGCTCAGGTATTTCTCCAGGCGGTAGGCCAGGATGATCTCCTTGATCTTGCGCTCGTAGCTGCGTTCCGGCGTGAGCAGCATGGACTTGATGACCTGCTGGGTGATGGTGCTGCCGCCCTGGACGATGCCCCCGGCCACGAGATTCTTGACCGCGGCCCTGAAAATGCCCGGCAGATCCACGCCCTCGTGCTGGTAGAATCCCGAGTCCTCGGCGGCCAGGAAGGCCTTGACCGTGATGGGGCTCATCATGGACAGCGGGATGAGAAAACGCTTCTCGCGATAGAAATAGCCCAGAATCCGCCCGTCCCTGGCCCTGACCGTGGTGGCCAGCGCCGGGGAATAGTCGCTCAGCTTCGTGAACCCGGGCAGATCCTCCTGGGCCCAGTAGTACAGGCCCACCCCAGCTCCGCCCGCCAGCAAGGCGCCCAGGACTGCCAGAACCAGAAATATCTTCAGAATTTTCATGATTTCACCTTTGAACTGCATTCAAGCCCCAGCTTCGCGCACATCTCGCGGTGCAGGGCCCTGGCTTCGGCGCTGTCGGTGCCCATGGCGCCGAGCATCGAAGAGAGAGAGGAACATTCCCTGTTGGCCAGGCACTCTTCGGCCGTGAACCAGGTCAGCCGGCCCTCGAAATGCCACAGGGGAAAAAGACGGCAATAGAAGGGCCGCACGCTGCGCTCCAACCGGCAACCGTTCTCGCCCAGAAAGACGCATCGGCCCTCGGCGGTGGTGGCCAGCCTCCAGTGGGAGCCCTGGAGCGGGAAGGCCTTCCCGATGTCGCAATCCGGCAGGAGCACGGCCAGCTGCTCCACGAAGCCGGGCGTGTTGGCGGCGAGCACAAAGCATTCCGCGCCTTCGCCAGCGCCTCTGATGGCGGTCATCTCGGCCGTGGAGACGGGGAAGCAGTATTCCTCGTCCCCGCTGGAAACGGCGCAGCAGGTGCGCCCCACTGCCGCGCAACGGCGGCAGATATCCGGGTGTATGGTTGGCGTATCGTTCATGATTCTCGGGAAAAAATGTGATGCGGCCCGGTACGGTCAGGACCGGGAGAACTTGACCCGGCCCTTGCCGAGGACATCGTGCATGTGCACCATGCCGGCCAGGGTCCGGTCCGCGCCGACCACGGGCAGAACCGTGATGGCGCGGGATTCCATGATGTCGAGGACCTCGGCGGCCTTCTGCCCGGGGGTGGCGTGCAGGGGACCGGCGGTCATGACCGAGTCCACGGCGACGTCCAGATCCAGACGGCCGGCGCAGACCAGGCGGCGCACGTCGCCGTCGGTCAAGAGCCCCAGGAGGCGCCCCTCGCGGTCCAGCACGCAGACGCAGCCGAGCTTGCCGGCGTTGAGGACCTCCAGGGCCTGGCCCAGGGAAGCCCCGCTCGGCGTGACCGGCAGCTGCGAGGAACGCATGAGTTCCTCCACGCGCTGGGTCAGACGCTGGCCCAAGGCCCCGCCGGGGTGGAAGCGCCGAAAATCGTCCAGGGCGAAGGATTTCCACTCGATGAGGCAGACGGCCAGGGCGTCGCCGACGGCCAAGGTGGCCGTGGTGCTGGCCGTTGGGGCCACGCCCAGGGGACAGGCCTCGCAGGGCACCGACGTGTCGATGACCACGTCGGACAGGCCGGCCATGGTCGAGTTCACGCCCCCGGTCAGGGAAATGACGGCGCCCGCCAGGGACTTGAGGCTCGGCAGGATGTTGTTCAGTTCGTCCGTCTCGCCGGAGTTGGAGATGGCCACGATGACGTCCTCGCGACGGATCATGCCCAGGTCGCCGTGGGCGCCCTCCACCGGGTGCAGGAAAAAGGACGGGGTGCCCGTGCTGCTCAGCGTCGCCGCGATCTTGCGGCCCACCAGGCCGGACTTGCCCAGGCCCGTGACCACGACGCGGCCGGTACAGCCGGCCATGAGCTCCAGGGCCCGGACAAAGGAACCGTCCAGCCTGTCGCGCACGGCGCGCAGGCCCCGGACCTCGATGTCCAGAACCTCGCGGGCCTTGTCCAGCCAGTTTCCGCCCATCCCTTCACCGGCCATCTAGCAGCACTCCAGGGACAGCTTGCCCATGCCCTCGTCGGGCAGCACGGGGTAGGCGCCGTTGAAGCAGGCCAGGCAGAAGTTTTCCGGGGCGCGCACAGCCTTCAGCAGGCCGCCGATGGTGATGTAGTGCAGGCTGTCCAGGCCCAGGTAGCGGCCGATGTCGGCCACGGAATGGTTGGCCGCGATGAGCTCGCCCTTGGAGGAGAAGTCGATGCCGTAATAGCAGGGGTAGCGGATGGGCGGACAGCTGACGCGCATGTGGATCTCCTTGGCCCCCAGCTCCCTGAGCTGCTTGACGCGGGTGCGGATGGTCGTGCCGCGCACGATGGAGTCCTCGACGATGACCACGCGCTTGCCCTTGATCATGGACTTGACGGGATTGAGCTTCACGCGAACCGAAAAGTCGCGCATGCCCTGGGTCGGCTGGATGAAGGTCCGCCCTACGTAGTGGTTGCGGATCATGCAGGCCTCGAAGGGCAGGCCCGACTGCTGGGCGTAGCCCACGGCCGCATACACCCCCGAGTCGGGGAACGGCATGACGAAATCGGCGTCGGCCGGACACTCCTGGGCCAGGATCTTGCCCATGCTCTTGCGCGCGTTGTAGACTTCCTGGTCGAAGACCAGGGAATCGGGCCGGGCGAAGTAGATGAGCTCGAAGATGCAGGAACTCTGCCTGTCGGCCGGCTCCATGAAACGGTGCGAGATCATGCGCCCGTCCTCGATGACGAGCATCTCGCCCGGATCGAGGCAGCGCAGGTACTCGGCCTCCAGCAGGTCGAAGGCGCAGGTTTCCGAGGCCAGCACGTAGGCGTCGCCGACCCGGCCCAACGACAGGGGCCTGAACCCCCACGGGTCGCGCACGGCGATGAGCTTCTGGTTGACCATGAAGAGCAGGCTGTAGGAGCCCTTGATGCGGCTGCAGGCCTTGGCGATGGCCTCCTCGGGGGTGCCGCCGTTCATGTACTTGGCCACGAGGTGCATGATGACCTCGCTGTCCATGGTGGTCTGAAAGATGGTGCCCTGGTTTTCCAGTTCCTCGCGCAGGGAGATGGTGTTGACCAGGTTGCCGTTGTGGGCCAGGGCCAGGTTCATGCCCTTGTAGGTGACCTTGAAGGGCTGGGCGTTGCGGATAAGCGAGGCGCCCGTGGTCGAGTAGCGGATGTGCCCCATGGCCACGCTGCCTTTGAGCTGGTGGCCCAGGTGGCGCTCCTGGAACACGTCCGCGACCAGGCCCATGCCGCGCTGCTCACGGATGGTCTGGCCGTCCCAGGTGATGATGCCGGCGCTTTCCTGACCGCGGTGCTGCAGGGCGTAGAGGCCGAAATACGTCATGCGCGCCGCTTCGGGATGACCGTAAATTCCAAATAATCCGCAAGCTTCCTTTTTCATATCGTTTTACGTTCCGTGTAGGTGTTCCTGAATGTGTAAAAGCCCAGGACCGCCGAAGGCCCTGAGCTTTGCACCAAAATCCGTGGTCCCGGGCACCCCGGGGCTAGTAGTCGCGACCGGGTTCCCGGTAGTATTCCTGCAGGCATTTCACGTCCAGACCCGAGGAGCTGCGTTCCTTGATGGCCATGGCCAGGGCCTTGGCCGCCGCCAGGTTGGTCGTGTAGGGCAGGCCGTACATGACCGTGGTCCGCCTGAGCTCGGAGGAGTCCTCCTTGGTGCGCTTGCCCGACGACGTGTTGATGACCAGCTGGATGTCCCCGTTCTTGATGTGGTCGATGACGTTTGGCCGCCCCTCGTAGACCTTGTTGACCACCTGGCACTCCACGCCGTGCCCGGCCAGGAAGGCGGCCGTGCCCCGCGTGGACATGATGGTGAAGCCGAGCTTCTGGAAGGTCTTGGCCGGGATGACGATGCCGTTCTTGTCGTGGTCGTTGACCGAGATGAACACGCACCCCGAGGCGGGCAGAAACTGCCCGGCCGCCAGCTGGGCCTTCATGAAGGCCAGGCCGAAGGACGGGTCCACGCCCATGACTTCGCCCGTGGAGCGCATCTCGGGCCCGAGCAGGGCGTCCACGCCGGGGAAGCGGTTGAAGGGCAGCACGGCCTCCTTGACGGCATAGTAACCGCCCTTGCGCATGTTCCAGGGCTTCAGGTCGCGGAGCTTCTCACCCATCATGACCCGCGTGGCCAGCTTGGCCAGGGGCACGCCAGTGGCCTTGGAGACGAAGGGCGAGGTGCGCGAGGCGCGGGGGTTCACTTCCAGGATGTAGATCTGCTCGTCCTTGAGGGCGAACTGAATGTTCATGAGGCCCACCACGCCCAGTTCCTTGGCCAGTGCCTTGGTCTGGCGCTCGATCTCCTGAATCCACATCTTGCCCACGGTGTGCGGGGGCAGCACGCAGGCCGAGTCGCCGGAGTGGATGCCGGCCTCCTCGATGTGTTCCATGATACCGGCCACATAGGTGTCCTCGCCGTCACTCAGGGCATCGACGTCGATCTCGATGGCGTTCTCCAGGAACTTGTCGATGAGGATGGGGTGTTCGGGAACCACGGTCACGTGCCTGTCGAAATACTCGCGCAGGGACTTGTCGTCATAGACGATGTCCATGGCCCGGCCGCCCAGGACGTAGGAGGGCCGCACCACCACGGGATAGCCGATGCGCACGGCCACGACCAGGGCCTCGTCCACGCTCATGGCCGTCCCGTTGTTGGGCTGCAGCAGGTCGAGCTTCTTCAGGAGGGCCTGGAAACGCTCGCGGTCTTCGGCGCGGTCGATGGAGTCGGGGGAGGTGCCCAGGATCGGCACGCCCTCGCGCAGAAGCGGCACGGCCAGGTTCAGCGGGGTCTGGCCGCCGAACTGGACGATGACGCCCTCGGGCTTCTCCTGCTCGATGATGGCCAGCACGTCCTCGCGGGTCAGGGGCTCGAAATAGAGGCGATCGGAGGTGTCGTAGTCCGTGGACACGGTTTCGGGGTTGGAGTTGACCATGATGGACTCGATGCCCATCTCCCGCAGGGCGTAGGAGGCGTGCACGCAGCAGTAGTCGAACTCGATGCCCTGGCCGATGCGGTTGGGTCCGCCGCCGAGGATGACGACCTTGCGCTTGTCCGAAACGCGGGCCTCGTTCTCGGTCTCGTAGGTGGAATAGTAGTATGGGGTGTAGGCCTCGAACTCAGCAGCGCAGGTGTCCACGAGCTTGTAGGTCGGCAGGATGCCGGCCTCCTTGCGCATGTTGCGGATGTCGATCTCGCCGCGCTTCCAGAGGGTGGCCAACTGCCGGTCCGAGAAACCCATGGCCTTGGCCTGGCGCAGGACGCTGACGAACTCGGGGTTGTCCACGGTCAGGTTGCCTTGCAGGCCGACGTTCTTGAGCACGGCCTCGAAGTCCACGATGTCCTTGAACTGGCGGATGAACCAGGGATCGATGGCCGAGGCCTCGAAGATGTCCTCCTCGGTCAGCCCGGCCAGCAGGGCCTGGCGAATCTGGAACAGGCGGCGCGAGTTGGGCTTGCGCAGCCCGGCCAGGATCTCCTCGGTGTCGGGGAGGCGGCCGTCGAAATTCTTGCCCAGGCCGGGGTAGCCGATCTCCAGGGACCGCAGCCCCTTCTGCAGGGCTTCCTTGAAGGTCCGGCCGATGGCCATGGTCTCGCCCACGCTCTTCATGGCCGTGGTCAGGTAGTCCTCGGCGCCGGGGAACTTCTCAAAGGTGAAACGCGGGATCTTGATGACCACGTAGTCGATGGTCGGCTCGAAGGCGGCGATGGTCTCGCGGGTGATGTCGTTCTGCAGCTCGTCCAGGGTGTAGCCGATGGCCAGCTTGGCCGCGATCTTGGCGATGGGGAAACCCGTGGCCTTGGAAGCCAGGGCCGAGGACCGCGACACGCGCGGGTTCATCTCGATGATCATCATCTCGCCGTTGGCCGGGTTGAGGGCGAACTGCACGTTGGAGCCGCCCGTCTCCACGCCGATCTCGCGCATGATGGCCAGGGAGGCGTCGCGCATCTTCTGGTACTCGTCGTCGGTCAGGGTCTGGGCCGGGGCCACGGTGACGGAGTCGCCGGTGTGCACGCCCATGGGGTCCAGATTCTCGATGGAGCAGATGATGACGCAGTTGTCCTTCTTGTCGCGCACGACTTCGAGCTCGTACTCCTTCCAGCCCAGAAGCGACTCCTCGAGCATGACCTCCGTGGTCAGACTGGCGGCCAAGCCCTGCTGGGCGATGCGCTCCAGGTCTTCCTTGTTGTAGGCCACGCCGCCGCCCGTGCCGCCCAGAGTGAAGGCGGGGCGCACGATGATGGGGAACTTGAGCTTCTCGCCCCACTCGCGCACGTCGTCCAGGGAGCGGGCGATGCCGCTTTTGGGCACCTTCAGGCCGATCTTCTCCATGGCCTTGCGGAAGAGCTGGCGGCTCTCGGCCTTCTTGATGGCCGGCAGGGACGCGCCGATGAGCTCCACGCCGTACTTCTCCAGGACCCCGTTCTCGGCCACGGCCACCGCCGTGTTCAGGCCGGTCTGGCCGCCAAGGGTCGGCAGGAGGGCGCAGGGACGCTCCTTTTCAATGATGCGGGCCACGGTCTCGGGCTCGATGGGTTCGATGTAGGTCCGGTCGGCCAGGTTCGGATCGGTCATGATCGTCGCCGGGTTGGAGTTGACCAGGATCACCTCGTATCCCTCTTCCTTGAGGGCCTTCAAGGCCTGGGTGCCGGAATAGTCGAACTCGCAGGCCTGTCCGATGACTATGGGGCCCGAGCCGATGAGCATTATCTTCTTGAGATCTGTTCTCTTGGGCATGGATGATGTGTGGGTGGGTTATATGTGAAGGAATCCCGTCACAAGCGCGGGCGGGGCTACCGCCGTCGTGCCCGCACCGATGAGGCCCCAGTACACTAAACACAGAGTTCGGGAAGGTCAAACACTGCGTTCTTGCAAAATCCTGCCCAACCCGCGCCGACGCCAGGACGCCGCGACGCAGGATTCTTCACTGTTCGGGCACGTTTGACAAAATCCAAAGCTGGGCGAATTTTTGTGACGATAATGTAATCCAGGCCATCTGATTACGTCATATTTTAATCATAATTCTTTTTCTTGACCAATCATCCGAATGATATTCATATCCGCCCGTCCATGGCATGCGCCACAGAAAGCCCGACCGGCTTTGGACACGCGTGCAAACCGGTTCTTTCCCAATAATGGCAATCTTCATTGACGAAGATCATTCAAAGAATTATATTCCCAAAAAGAGAGACAACCAACCATGTTAGACAGCACAGACATCCAGATCCTGAACATCCTTCAAGAAAACGGGAAGATCACCAACGCCGAGCTGGCCCGCCAGATCGGCATGGCGCCGTCGGGCGTTCTCGAACGCGTCAAGAAGCTGGAGCAGAAGGGCATCATCGCCGGCTACGAGGTCCGCCTGAACCCCAAGGCCCTGGGGATTTCCCTCTCGACCTTCATCCAGATCAAGACCTCCGACGCCGTGGGCAGTTCCGAGATAGGCCGCCAACTGGCCGGGATCGACGAGGTGCAGGAGGTGCACTGGACCGCGGGCGAGTACAACTATCTCGTCAAGGCGCGGGTCAGCAGCACCGAAACCCTGGCCCTGCTCATGAAGAAGTTTGGCGAGATCCCCGGGGTGCGCGACAGCCGCACCACGCTGGTCCTCGATACCCTGAAGGAAACGCAGGCCCTGTCGCTGCAGTTCATCGAGTGCAGGCAACCCAAGAAAACGACAAAATAACACCCAGTACAGGAGACGAGGAATGGACAGTTCAGCTTTGGACAAAAAGATCCGCGAGCGCGGCAGGGAGTTCTTCGCCAGCATTTCCGGCGAGGCGCCTTCCATCTTCAACAAGGGCTGGTGGACCGGCAAGGTCATGGACTGGTCCATGAAGAACGAAAACTTCAAGGTTCAGCTTTTCCGCTTCGTCGACGTCCTGCCCTATCTGAACACCTCCGACTCCTTGACTCGCCACATCGACGAGTACTTCGCCGGCGACGACCAGGACGTGCCCAAGGTCCTCAAATGGGGCGCGGGCGCCATGGGCTCGGGCCTGGGCGGAAAGCTGGCCGCCGGCCTCATGGCCAAGACCATCCGCTCCAACATCGAGGGCATGGCCAAGCAGTTCATCATCGGCGAGAACACCTCCGACGCCATGAAGAACCTGAAGAAAATCCGCAAGGACGGCTTCGCCTTCACCGTCGACATCCTGGGCGAGGCCACGGTCAGCGAGATCGAGTCCGAAGCCTACCTGAACGAATATCTGGAACTCCTGGCCGCCCTGAAGAAGGAACACTCCTCCTGGCCCGCTCTGGGCGTGGGCGAACTGGACTGGGGTCACGCCCCCAAGGTCAACATCTCGGTCAAGCCCACGGCCCTCTTCTCCCAGGCCTCGCCCAAGGATTTCGAAGGGTCCGTGCGCGGCATCCAGGAACGCCTGGCCGCCATCCTGCGCAAGGTGAAGGAGATGAACGGCTTCATGCGCATCGACATGGAGCAGTACAAGTTCAAGGACATCACCCTTGAGGTGTACCGCCGCCTGCGTTCGAGCGAGGAGTTCCGCGACTACCCACACCTGGGCATCGTCCTGCAGGCCTACCTCAAGGACACGGACCGCGACCTGGCCGACCTCCTGGCCTGGGCCAGGGCCCAGAAGCTCCCCATTTCCGTGCGCCTGGTCAAGGGCGCCTACTGGGACTACGAAACCGTCATCGCCAAGCAGAACGGCTGGGACATCCCGGTCTGGACCGTCAAGGCCGAGAGCGACGCGGCCTACGAGCGCCAGGCCAGGGTCATCCTGGAGAACCACGACATCTGCCACTTCGGCTGCGCCTCCCACAACATCCGCACCATCTCCGCGATCATGGAAACGGCCAGGGAACTGAACGTGCCCGAGGAGCGCTACGAATTCCAGGTGCTCTACGGCATGGCCGAACCCGTGCGCAAAGGCCTGCTGAACGTGGCCAAGCGCGTGCGCCTCTACGCCCCCTACGGCGACCTGCTGCCCGGCATGGCCTACCTGGTGCGCCGCCTGCTGGAGAACACGGCCAACGAGTCCTTCCTGCGCCAGTCCTTCGCCGAGGAGGCCGAGGTCGACCGCCTGCTGGAAAACCCGGTCCAGACAGCCGAACGCGAGAAGGCCTGCCGTACCCCCAAGGCCGAAGCAGAGGCCAAGGGCCTGCCCCGCTTCGAGAACGAGCCCTTCGCCGATTTCACCAGGGAGTCCGTGCGCAAGGCCTTCATCGACGCCGTGACCCAGGTCCGCTCACAGCTCGGCCGCGAGTACCCGCTGGTCATCGGCGGCAAGGAAGTGCGCACCGCCGACACCCTGCCCTCGGTCAACCCGGCCAATCCGAGCGAAGTCATCGGCACCATCTGCCAGGCGTCCACCAAGGAGATCGACCTGGCCATCGAGGCCGCCAAGAAGGCCGCCCCGGCCTGGAAGGCCCTGTCCCCCGAGGAGCGCGCAGGCTTCCTGCTCAAGGCCGCCGACGTCGCCCGCAAGGACATCTTCACCCTCTCGGCCTGGCAGACCCTCGAGGTCGGCAAGCAGTACGATCAGGCCCAGGCCGACGTGGCCGAGGCCATCGACTTCCTCGAATACTACGCCCGCGAAATGATCCGCCTCGGCAAACCCCAGCGCATGGGCCGCGCCCCGGGCGAGATGAGCCAGCTCATCTACCAGCCCAAAGGCATCGCGGCCGTCATCGCGCCCTGGAACTTCCCCCTGGCCATCAGCTGCGGCATGAGCGCGGCGGCCATCGTGACCGGCAACCCGGTGCTGTACAAGCCCGCCGGCCCGTCCTCGGTGGTCGGTTTCACGCTGTCCGAGATCTTCCGCAAGGCCGGCCTGCCCGACGGCGTGTTCAACTACGTGCCGGGCCGCGGCTCGGTCATGGGCGACTACCTCGTCGAGCACCCCGACATCTCCCTGATCGCCTTCACCGGCTCCATGGAGGTCGGGCACCGCATCATTAACAAGGCCTCGGTGGTCCACCCCGGCCAGAAGCAGATCAAGAAGGTCATCGCCGAACTGGGCGGCAAGAACGCCATCATCATCGACGACGACGCCGACCTGGACGAGGCCATCCGGGAAGTGCTCAACTCCGCCTTCGCCTTCCAGGGCCAGAAGTGCTCGGCCTGCTCGCGCGTCATCGTGGTCGAACCCATCTACGCCAAGTTCATCGAACGGCTGGTGGAGGGCGCCCGCTCCCTGGCCATCGGGCCCGCCGAGGACCCGACCTACTTCATGGGCCCGGTGGTCGACGACAAGGCTCAGGCCAACGTGCTCAAATACATCGAGATCGCCAAGAGCGAGGGCAAGCTCCTGGTTTCCAGCTCCGCGCCGTCGAACGGCTACTACGTGCCCCTGACCATCGTCGAGGGCATCACGCCCGAGCACCGCATCGCCCAGGAGGAGGTCTTCGGCCCGGTCCTCTCGATCATGAAGGCCAAGAACTTCGACCAGGCCCTCGAGTGGGCCAACTCCACCCGCTACTCCCTGACCGGCTCCGTCTTCTCGCGCAGCCCCAGGCATCTTGAGCGCGCCCGTGCCGAGTTCAACGTCGGCAACCTGTACCTGAACCGCGGCTCCACCGGCGCCCTGGTCGAACGCCACCCCTTCGGCGGCTTCAACATGTCCGGCATCGGCTCCAAGGCCGGCGGCCCCGACTACCTGCTGCAGTTCATGGACCCCCGCGTGGTCTGCGAAAACACCATGCGCCGCGGCTTCGCCCCCATCGAGGCCGACGACGACTGGATCATCTGACGCGCGTCATCACTTCGCATCGCGGCTTGCCGGACACCTGTCCGGCAAGCCTTTTTTTGTCCGCACGCTTCCCGCCAGAGGCCGCAACAAACTTTTGGTCCGAACAATCACCCATCACAGGGGATGCAAATCCGCGATCATCCGGATTGGGGTCTTGTCCTGCGGTTGTATTCGAACAAAATTTCGCATAATCTATTTTTTTCGAATATTCGCCAAAGCAGTTCCGTCCTGGGCGAGCACCTTTCTCTTTTTGGAAAGAAATTGATTTCCAACCGGTTCTCATGTAGTCCTTTTTTACAAAATTTGCATATTAGTCCCTTCGTTCCCGCTTCCGTCCCTTGTTTTTCCCAAAGGGGGTAATCCGGATTCTCCGGTTCCATATCTCACCCAAACCGGTCCGCCGTCCGCGGACCCAAGGGCTCTGCAACCTGAAGGAGGACTGCATGAAGAAAAAGTTGTTCACACTTGGATTCCTGACCCTGGCCCTCGTGGCGCTGACCCTGGGGTCGGCCTGGGCGAAGACCGTCCGCATCGGCCTCATGTGTCCCCTGACGGGCTCCTGGGCCAGCGAAGGCCAGGACATGAAGCAGATCGTCGAGCTGCTCGCGGCCGAGACCAACAAGGCCGGAGGCATTAACGGAGACCAGGTCGAGATCGTCATCGAGGACGACGGCGGCGATCCGCGCCAGGCCGCCCTGGCAGCCACCCGCCTGACCACCAAGGAAATTTCCTCCGTCATCGGCACCTACGGTTCCTCCGTGACCGAAGCCTCCCAGAACATCTACGCCGAATCCGGCATCCTGCAGGTCGCCACGGGTTCCACGGCCATCCGCCTGTCCGAGAAGAACCTGCCCCTCTTTTTCCGTACCTGCCCCCGCGACGACGAGCAGGGCATGGTCGCCGCCAAGACCCTGGGCGCCCTGGGCTACTCCAAGATCGCCATCCTGCATGACAACACCTCCTACGCCAAGGGCCTGGCCGACGAAGCCAAGTCCCTGCTCGAAAAGGAAGGCAAAACCATCGCCTTCTTCGACGCCCTGACCCCCGGCGAGCGCGACTACAACGCCATCCTGACCAAGCTCAAATCCGCCGCCCCCGACGTCGTCTTCTTCACCGGCTACTACCCCGAAGCCGGCATGCTGCTGCGCCAGAAGATGGAAATGGGCTGGAACGTGCCCATGCTCGGCGGTGACGCCACCAACAACCCCGACCTGGTCAAGATCGCCGGCAACAAGGCCGCCGAAGGTTTCATGTTCCTGAGCCCGCCCGTGCCGGCCGACCTCGACACCCCCGAAGCCAAGGCCTTCATGGACGCCTACAAGGCCAAGTACGGCACCGCCCCCGGTTCCGTCTGGGCCGTGCTGGCCGGCGACGCCTACCGCGTCATCGTCGAAGCCATCGCCAAGTCCAAGGAGACCTCCGGCGAAAAGCTCGCCGCCTACCTCAAGACCCAGCTCAAGGATTTCTCCGGCCTGACCGGCAAGATCTCCTTCAACGACAAGGGCGACCGCGTGGGCGACCTGTACCGCGTGTACAAGGTCGACGCCGCCGGCGCCTTCGTCCTGCAGCCGTAAACGCCAAGGGCTCCCCCGTTCGGGGGAGCCCTTTTCCATCAACACCTTGCCCTGGCGTTCATCATGGAAGAATTTTTTCAGCAGCTGACCAACGGTCTGGCGGTCGGAGGCATCTACGCCCTCATCGCCCTGGGCTACACCATGGTCTACGGGGTCATGAAGCTCATCAACTTCGCCCACGGAGACCTTTTCACCATCGGCGCCTATCTCGGCCTGACCCTGCTGGTGTCCCTCGGCCTCTTCGACAAGATCGGGCCGCTCCCGGCGGTGATCCTGCTGGCCGTCATGGTCATGATCCTGGTGGCCATCATCGGCGCGATCCTCGAGCGGGTGGCCTACAAACCCCTACGGCATTCGCCGCGGCTGTCGGCCGTGGTCTCGGCCCTGGGCGCGTCCATCTTCTTTCAGAACGCGATCATGGCCATCTACAGCCCCAAATTTCTGGTCTACCCCCATGACATCCTGCCCAAGGCCGCCATCAACATCCTGGGCCTGGACATCCCGGTCATGCGCATCATCCTGTTCCTGACGTCCCTGCTGCTCATGCTGGCCCTCTACTTCTTCATCCAGAAGACCAAGATCGGCACGGCCATCCGCGCCGCGGCCATCGACCAGGGCGCGGCCAAGCTCATGGGCATCAACGTGGACCGCGTGATCATGCTCGTCTTCTGCATCGGCCCGGCCCTGGGCGGCGCGGCCGGTCTCATGGTCGGGCTCTACTACGGGCAGATCAACTTCAGCATGGGCTGGATGTACGGCCTCAAGGCCTTCACCGCCGCCATCCTCGGCGGCATCGGCAACATCCCCGGAGCCATGGTCGGCGGGCTGCTGCTGGGCGTCATCGAAGCCCTGGGCGCGGCCTACATCTCCATCGCCTGGAAGGACGCCATCGCCTTCTGCGTCCTGATCCTCATCCTCATCGTCAGGCCAACGGGCCTGCTTGGAGAAAGGGTGGCTGAAAAAGTATGAACTCGAGCAAAATCCTCTATCTCGTCTTCGCCGCGGCCATGGCCACGTGCCCGTTCTTCCTCAACGCCTACTGGACGGACGTCTTCAACAACGTCGGCCTGTACGCCATCCTGGCCCTGAGCCTCAACGTCATCCTCGGCCACTGCGGGCTCTTCCACATGGGACACGCCGCGTTCTACGCCATCGGCGCGTACACCGCGGCCATCCTGAACACCACGTACGGCGTTCCCGTGCTCTGGCTCATGCCCCTGGCCGGCGTCATGGCGGGGCTGTTCGCGCTGGTCGTGGCCCGGCCCATCATCCATTTGCGCGGCGACTACCTGCTCATCGTGACCATCGGCATTGTCGAAATCGTGCGCATCGCCCTCATCAACAACGTCTTCGACATCACCGGCGGCGCCAACGGCATCTTCGGCATCAGCCGCCCTTCGATCTTCGGCTTCAAGATTTCCAAGCCCGACCACTTCTTCTACCTCATCTGGGGGTTCGCCGCCCTGACCATCTTCCTGCTCATGCGCCTGGAGCACTCGCGCTTCGGCCGGGCGCTCCTGTACATCAAGGAGGATGAGGTGGCGGCCGGCGGCAGCGGCATCAACGTGGCCCACCACAAGCTCGTGGCCTTCATCATCGGTGCGGTCTGGGCCGGCATGTGCGGCACCATCTACGCGGCCAAGATGACCATCATCGCGCCGGAGTCCTTCTCCTTCGCCGAGTCGGTCATCCTCTTCACCATCGTCATCCTGGGCGGCTCGGGCAGCATCCCCGGCGTCATCCTCGGGTCCTTCCTGCTCGTCGGGCTGCCCGAAGTCTTCCGCGGCCTGGCCGAATATCGCATGCTCGTCTTCGGCGCGGCCATGGTCCTGATGATGATCTTCCGCAACCAGGGCCTGCTGCCGCCCGGACCCAAGCGGTACGACATCGCGGCCAAGCTCCACGCGGGAGGTGCACAGTGACCCTTCTGTCCGTCGACAACCTGAGCAAGAGCTTCGGTGGCCTCATGGCCGTGAACGACGTCACCTTCGAGGTGGAGAAAGGCAGCATCGTCGGCCTCATCGGCCCCAACGGCGCGGGCAAGACCACGGTCTTCAACCTCATTACAGGCAACTACCAGCCCAACACGGGCACGGTCCTCTTCGACGGTCAGAACCTCGTCGGACTGCCCACCCACACCATCGTGGAAAAGGGCATCGCGCGCACGTTCCAGACCATCCGCCTGTTCCAGAACATGACGGTTCTGGAGAACGTCCTGGCCGGAGTCCACTGCCGCATGCGCGCGGGGTGCATCGCGGCCATGCTGCGTACGCCCGCACAGCGCCGGGAAGAGGAAGAGGCCATGCGGCAGGCCATGGCGGAACTGGAATTCGTGGGCCTGGCCAGGGAATGGCAGAACAAGGCAAAGAACCTGTCCTACGGCAACCAGCGTCTCCTGGAGATCGCCCGCGCCCTGGCCACCAAGCCCAAGCTCATCGTGCTCGACGAACCCGCCGGCGGCATGAACGACCAGGAGACACAGGAACTCATCAGCCTCATCCGCGCCATCCAGGACCGCGGCATCACGGTGCTCCTGATCGAACACGACATGGGGCTGGTCATGCGCGTCTGCTCGTCCCTGGTGGTGCTGGAGCACGGGGCCAAGATCGCCTCCGGAACCCCCGCTGAAATCCAGTCCAATCCACGGGTCATCGAAGCCTATCTCGGCGCCGACTCCGAATAAGGTATCCGCCATGCTGCTCAAAATCGAAAATCTGCGCGTCAACTACGGCAATGTTGAAGCCCTGCACGGCATCAACCTCGAAGTGAACGAGGGCGAGATCGTGACCATCCTCGGCGCCAACGGGGCCGGAAAGTCCACCACCCTGAACGCCATCAGCGGCCTGGTACAGATCACCGGCGGTGGGATCTTCTTCCAGGACACAGCCCTGCACAAGCTCCCGGCCCACGAGATCGTCAAGCTCAAGATCACCCAGAGCCCCGAAGGCCGGCGCGTCTTCACGACCCTGACGGTGCAGGAGAACCTCATGCTCGGGGCTTTCACCTCGGTCAACACCGAGCGCATCCAGAAGAGCCTGAAGTGGATCTACACCCTCTTCCCGCGCCTGGAGGAACGCCGCAGACAGCTGGCCGGCACCCTGAGCGGCGGCGAACAGCAGATGCTGGCCATCGGCCGGGCGCTCATGGCCAACCCCAAGATCCTGCTCCTGGACGAACCGAGCCTGGGCCTGGCGCCCATCCTGGTCAAGTCCATCTTCGACACGGTCAGGGAGATCAACAAATCCGGCGTGACGGTCATCCTCGTGGAGCAGAACGCCAAGGCCGCCCTCAAGCTCGCTGACCGCGGCTACGTCATGGAAGTGGGCAACATCGTGCTGGCCGACTCCGCCGCCAACCTGCTCCAGAACGAACAGGTCCAGAAGGCCTACCTGGGCGGCGGTCACTAGCCCCTTTCAGCGCAGGGCGGATAAAGGAAAGCCACGCCGGTTCCGCCGACGTGGCTTTTTCATTGCGCACTGTCCGCACAATCCCCCTTTCCGCCCAGAATCCGCCATAGCGGAAAGGGTCTGCGAAGAACCGCCGGACCGGTGTACCGCAGCGCCCTCACTCCCTGCCCAGGCGACAGACGATCTCGAACTCCTCCGGCGTGACCGGCATGACCGACAACCGCGAGCCCTTCCTCAGAAGCTCCATCCGTTCCAGGCCCTTGATCCCGCGCAACGCGGCCAGTGGGACAGGGCTCGCAAACTTCTCCACGAACTGCACATCGACCATGAACCAGAGGGGCTTCTCGGGCGTGGACTTGGGATCGAAGTGTCTGTCTTCGGGATTCCAGGCCGTGTGGTCCGGATACGCCTCCCTGGCCACCCTGGCGACGCCGGCCACCGAAGGGTTCGTCACGCTGTGGTAAAACAGGATCAAATCCCCCACGCTCATGCCGTCGCGCATGAAGTTGCGCGCCTGGTAGTTGCGCACCCCGTCCCAGCTTGTGGTGCCGCCGGGCAGGGCCGCCAGATCGTCGATGGAAAAGCACCCCGGTTCCGTCTTCATGAGCCAGTATTTCATCGCAGCCTCCCCCACTGAAAATTTCCCGCACTGTCCCAGAATCGCGCAAGGTCGGCAACACCCCGCCATGCACCGCAGATACAAAAAAGGCTTCCCCCGCGCACGGGAGAAGCCTTTGAGGCGCATATCAGGTCCGACTCTACCAGTTGGAATCGGCGAAGGGGTCCTGAGAACCGCCGGAGAACCCGAAATCGGTTCCGGCAGCGGCTTCGGCCGGGGCGCCGGCGGCGCCTTCGGCGGCAGGAGCGGCGGCACCAGCGGCAGCGGCGACACCGGCCACGCCGGCAACCACGACACCGGTCTTCTTCACTTCCTCGACTTCCTTCAGCAGGGCTTCGAGCTTGCCGGTGAATTCGACGATGCGGGCTTCGGTGGTCACGAACAGGGCTTCGGCTTCGCCCTTCTTCTGGCCTTCGAATTCCTTGACCTTGGCGGCCAGGGCGGCGATTTCGGCGTCCTTGGCGGCCAGAGCCTTGGTCAGCTCATCGATCTTGGCGGCCTTGGCGTTGATCTGGCCCTTGTAGTCGGCCAGTTTAGCGAACACGTCGTCCACTTCGGTCTTGGCCTTGACGGGCATGGGGGCCACGGAGACGGACTGTCCCAGCTCCACCACCTGTCCCTTGGACATCTTGGTCAGCTCGGGGTGCTGCTCGTAAATCCAGGCCTTGGCCAGGGCGGCGGCGAAGGGCACGGAATCGGCATCCAGGTCCTTCTGGGTCAGGTAACCGAGCATCTCGGCCACATTGGCGCTGCCATCACCCTTCAGATAGGCCACAAACGTATCCATGGGAAAAATCTTGCGAGCTTCAGACATGGTGTCCTCCTTTAATTAAATAACAAAGATTTTATCGTCTTCGATGAGCTTTTCGCCGATGGGCAAACGACCTACGTACCGGGCGTAAATGAGCGCCGTGGTACGGTACACCAGATGCCCCAGCTTGGACCAGGGCAGGTACCCGATAAGCATGAAGATGCTGACCAGGTGCACGTAGTAGGTGAAGAAGGCCAGGGGGGCCACACCGGCCAGTCGGAACACTTCCGAACCGATGCCGGTCAGGGACACGACCCAGATCACGCCGAGCAGATACCAGTCGTAGTAGTTCGACCGGGATTTCGAGGTGTCCGCGTTGAGGCGACGACGGGTCAGCAGGGTCAGGCCGGTCACCAGCAGGACGGCGCCCACGTTGGCCAGGATCTTGACCGGGCTCCACAGGGGCATGGGCGTATGCCCGAGAGGCGCGATGAAGTGCACGACCTTGCCGCCCCAGTGGCTCACCGCCACGATGGTGGTGACGATGGCGCACGCCACGAAACCGTAAAACAGGATCTGGTGG
Source organism: Desulfomicrobium salsuginis (assembly GCF_054657795.1). Taxonomy (NCBI): domain Bacteria; kingdom Pseudomonadati; phylum Thermodesulfobacteriota; class Desulfovibrionia; order Desulfovibrionales; family Desulfomicrobiaceae; genus Desulfomicrobium; species Desulfomicrobium salsuginis. Next base: position 1,177,572 of record NZ_BAAHYA010000001.1, read on the forward strand.
CCCTTGACGCGCTCTTCATCGGCCGGGCTGTCCACGCAGTTCTTGAACCTGGAATGCTGCAGGATGTCGTACTTGACGGTATCGATGATGGCGTCCTTCAGGCTCGGCTTCTTGTAGCCGATGACGAAGGTCTGTCCCACCGTGGCCTTGAAGCCGTCGATCATGTTCTTGATGCCCATGCCGAAGCACAGACACACGCACAGGAACAGCAGCACGAACACCGGGTCGATGGTGAAGTCACCGGGAAAGAGGTTCCCGTAGACGATCTTGCCGTCTTCGGTCAGCGGGAAGAAGGTCCCGAGCATGGCGGCCCGGATCATCCAGATGATGGCGAAGAGGGCGGCCGGGATGCCTGCCAGGATGGGCAGGTGCTTGGGCGAACTCATCCAGGTGCCGATGATGGTCGGTGCGACGAGCTTGCGGTACGCCATGTTGCGCAGGGCCGACATGAGATCGCCCGGCTTGGCGCCGCGGGGGCACAACTCGGAGCAATTGCCGCAGTTGTGGCACAGCCAGATGTCGATGTCGTTGACGAGCTTGTCCTTGAGACCCCACTGCGCCCAGACCATTTCCTTGCGAGGATACGGGTTGTCGGCGGGAGACATGGGGCATGTGACAGAGCAGGTCGCGCATTGGTAGCACTTCTTGAGGTCCGCACCACCCACCTCCTGCAGTTCCTTGACGAACTGCAGATTAGGCTCGATTTTCACTGTTTTGGACATACATGCTCCTCCTAGTATCCCTTGAACGGGTTGGGTCCGAGCTTGGTGATCGCATCGACGAAGTCGTCGATCATGCCGGGCACCTTGTCGTATTCGTCGATGGCCACCTGCATCTGCTGCACCCGTTCGGTTTCGATGCCGAGCTTGCCCAGAGTCTCGCCGATGTTGGCCATGCGGCGGTTGCACAGCTCAGAGCCCTTGACGAAGTGGCACTGGTAGTCTTCGCCGTACTTGCAACCAAGGAGCAGACATCCGTCCGTGCCCTTGGACATGGCGTCGGCGATCCAGATGGTGTTCACGGAACCGAGACAGCGGACCGGGACGATGCGGACGTACGGGCTCCACTTCTTGCCGCGCAGGGCGGCCATGTCGAGGGCCGGGTAGGCGTCGTTCTCGCAGGCCAGAATGAGCATGCGCGGGCCGCCCACTGCCATGTCGTCGGGCACTTCGACCTGCTTGATGGCGGAACCGATCTGGTCGACGTTGTAGTTGTCGAAGTAGATGACGCGTTCCGGGCAGGCGCCCATGCACGTGCCGCAACGGCGGCAGCGCGAGGTGTTGGGCATCGGGTTGCCCTTCTCGTCCTCGTCCAGGGCGCCGAAGGGGCATTCCTCGGTGCAGCGCTTGCACTGCGTGCAGCGCACCAGGTTGAACCTGGGGTAGGACAGGTCGCCCGAACGAGGATGGACGGCCATGCCGCGGTTGGCGGACTCGAGGCACTGGATGGCCTTGAGGGCCGCGCCGGCGGCGTCGGTCTCGGTCGTGGACAGGGTCATGGGCTGGCGCACGGTGCCGGCGGCATAGATGCCGGTGCGGCGCGTTTCGTACGGGAAGCAGATGTAGTTGGAGTCGGCGTAGCCGCTGAAGAGGTCCAGGTCGGGCATGGCCGGGCCCTGGCGGTATTTCAGCTTGAGGATCGGATCCAGGGCCGTGGTGGGCACCAGGGCCGTGGGCAGGACGAGCATGTCGACCTCGACCTCGATCTTGGAACCGAGCAGCGTATCCTCCAGGACCACGATGATGTCGCCGTCGCCGCCGTCACGCACGTCGTTGATGACGCCCTTGGTCATCATGACGCTCGGGTCGTTCTGGGCGGCCTTGTAGTAGAGTTCGTTGATGCCGGGCACCATCATGTGCTCGTAGACGACCATGGCCACGCCGCCGGGAATGAACTCGCGCACGTAGTTAGCCTGCTTGAGGGCCGTGATGGAGGTCAGCTCGGAGCTGTAGTAGAGGTGCTTGCAGGTGTCCTGCTTGCTGAAGTTGGTCTTGGGCGCGTCGTCGGCTTCCTTGTTGGCAGCCGCGGCCAGGGCCGCAGCCTTGGCTTCGGCTTCCTTGGCCTCCTGCGGGACGAGCTTGTCGCCCACGCCGAGCAGGAACATGATCTTCTGGGGCTTGGCACCGTCGCTCTTGCGCACGATGGCCCCTGCCTTGGCCATGGCCTCGAACTCGCGGGAGGTCACGACGTTCTTCAGCTTGCCGTAGCCCAGGGGCTTCAGCACAGCCGTATCCTGCGGAACCCAGCCCGTGGCCAGGACCACGGAACCGCACGGAATGACGCGCTCTTGGCCGCCGACGGTCACCGTCGCCTCGTAGTTGCCAGGGGCGCCAGCGATGCTCGCGACCTCGGAATTGAGCAAGACTTCGATCTTGTCGTTGCCGGTCACTTCGGCGATCTTTTTCTCCACTCCCGTGGGGTGGGCCGCGTCATAGGGGTAGGAAAGGGGGATGGTCTTGTACATGGCCGCCGCAGCGCCGCCAAGGACATCCTTCTTTTCCACCAGGGTCACGTCGTAGCCGACGGCGGCGACGTTCTTGGCCGCGGTCAGGCCGGCCCAGCCGCCGCCGATGACCAGCACGCGCTTGACGACCTCAACCTGGTCGCTGGCAGGGACGTTGGCCTTCTGCAGTTTGACCACGCCCATGTTCACATAGTCGTTGGCCATCTTGTGCAGCAGTTCAGGCGTCTGCCCGGGCTGGACCTTCTCGCCGCTCGGGTCGGCGTAGCAGAGCACACACTGCTCGCGCAGGTTGACGCGCTCGACCAGGATGCCCTCGCCGAACTTGTAGAAGTCCCACTCCACGCGCGGCGACGTGCCGCAGATGCAGACGGCGTTGATCAGGCCGGCGTCGATGTCCTTCTGGATCATCGAACGGCCCTCGTCGCTCGCCAGGCGGGGATGGACCTTGACCACCGGACACAGATCGCTCCATTTCTTCTGCACGCCTTCGCAAAGCTTCTGGATGTCCAGCAGCCCGCCAAGGCTCGATTCGTCAAAGTATACACCAATCTTGTCGGCCATGTCCTACCTCCCTCTCACCGTCTGGATCGCTTTCATCGCTGCCCCGGTGGCAGACTGGGCCGACTTCATCACGTCCAGAGGTTGTTTGGCACAGCCAGCGGCGAAAATTCCCTTTTCCTCCCCGCCGATGATGAACCCCTCGGAGTCAACCGGGACATCGATGGGCAGGGAAGCGCCGGCCAGGCTGGGCTGCATTCCTGTGGCCAGAACCACGAGATCGAAACGTTCGACGGACTTGCTGCCGGACACCGCGTCTTCCACGGTCACCCAGACGTCGTCGCCCGCCTTGTCCTGTTCGACGGCGGCGACTTTGCCCTTGACGGCAAAGGTCTTCTCGTCGGCCAGCACCTTCTTGGCAAAATTGTCGTACCGGCCCGGCGTGCGCAGATCGATGTAGAAGATCGTGACTTCGGCGTCCGGATACTGCTCACGGACATACTGCGCCTGCTTCAACGATGCGGCGCAGCAGATATAGGAGCAGTAGTGCAGGTGGTTTTCATCGCGAGAACCGGCGCACTGCACAAAGGCGATCTTCTTCGGCTCGCGACCATCCGAAGGACGCACGATCTTGCCGTTGGTCGGGCCGTACGGAGAAGCCAAACGCTCCATCTGCATGTTTGAAATGCAGTTCTTGACCTGACCGGCGCCGAGGTTCGTCAGCTTCGTGACGTCATACGGCTTCCAGCCCGTGGCGATGACGATGGAACCGACGTTCAGGGTGACCGTCTTTTCCTCTTCGTTCAGGTCGATGTACTCGCACTTCTTGGCCTTGGCCTTGTCGGCATCGCTCATCGCGGCCTTGTCGACGACGTAGCGCTGCGGAAAGGCGAACGGGGCGTCCATGTACACGGGCTTGCGCGTGGCAAGTCCAAATTCGAAGTCGTTCACCACGTCCGAATCGAGCGAACCGCACAGTTCGGAAAGATCGGGACTGCTGGGGCCAGCGTAGCGCGGCTTGATGCGGACGGTAACTTCATAGTTGCCGATACCGCCTTCCACCTTGGTGACTTCGGCCAAGGTGAAGAACTTCACTTTGGGGTTGTTCTTGATTCGCTGATACTGGATTTCCAGGCCGCACGACGGTGGGCACAGCTTCGGAAAATACTTGTTCAGCTGCATAACGCGTCCACCCAGAAATGGGGTCTTCTCTATGATGAAGACCTCATGACCGATCTCTGCGGCCTCAAGGGCGGCGGTGAGTCCTGCAAAACCACCACCTATGACAAGTATGCTGTTGCTAGCCATTAGATTCCTCCCAGAACACACATGTTGAAGGCCATAAAAATGAATAGAATGGCCCAAGCATGATCTATAACTACCAGAGGTTACAGATCATGCATAGACCATTCTATATCCTGATACAGAAAAAAGGCTGCGGGTTGGACCCGCAGCCTTTTGGCCCATAAACTAGTCAGGGATGATCTGGTAGTAGTGTCTCTTGAAGATCTCGGTTTCACCAGTGGCCGGGTTGAACTTGGAGTTAACAAAGCACTTCCACTTGGCATCGTCCAGACCCATGAAGTCGGCACGATAGTAGAAACCGGGGTAACGGCTTTCCTGACGGAACCGGATGTGCTGCATGTGCAGACGAACGGTCCACAGTCTGTGGTACTGTTCCCAGCAGCGGAGCAGTTCGTGCAGGTCACGGGCGGCCAGCTTCTGGGAGTCTTCTTCCAGCATGTCGAGCAGGGCGAAGCCGGTGTCGAGCAGTCTGTCGGAAGTGGTGTACAGGGTGGCAACACCGCCGCCGTATTCATCGGTGGCCTTGATCAGGCGCATCATGAAATTGTTCGGGGTGATGTAGTTCGGGTTGACGACCGGATCGGTGGACGCGCCCTTGAACTGCTCGAAGGTGTACCAGGGCTGATAGATTTCCTTCTTCAGCTGGTCGGCGGACACGTTCAGCGTGGGGGTGAAGTCCTTGTGGTCCACGCAGTAGCGCACCATCTGCTTGCCGACGATGCGGCCTTCAGCGTGCGAACCGGAGGAGAACTTGTGACCGGAAGCGCCGACGCCGTCAGCGCAGGTGAACAGACCGTTTACCGTGGTCATGCGGTTGTAGACCTTGCCGTTGGCGGCCTTGACCTTGTATTCCTCGGGAACCCAAGGCTCGTTCGGGCCGGAAACCCAGATGCCGCAGCAACCGGAGTGGGAGCCGAGCAGGTAGGGTTCGGTGGGCATGATCTCGGAGCCGCGTTCTTCGGGCTTGATGTTCATGGCGGCCCACAGGTTGGCCTGGCCGACGCACATGTCGAGGAAGTCTTCCCAAGCTTCGGACTCAAGGTGCTTCTGCTCGGCCTTGGACAGGGTGGCGAAGGTCGTGTTCAGAGCGGTGGCGGTGTCCATGTAGATGGGGCCGCGACCTTCACGCATTTCGCGCAGCATCATGTGGTTACGCAGACAGGTCGGGATGACGTGACCCTTGGCGTAGCCACGATCCTCGTAGGGCTTCAGCATGGCGCGGTTGGTGACGCAGTAGTCTTCACCCTTGGCGTTGGTGGCTTTGGCCTTGAACAGCAGGAACCAAGCGCCGACCGGGCCGTAACCGTCCTTGAAGCGGGCGGGGACGAAACGGTTTTCCATCATGGTCATTTCGGCGCCAACCTGAGCACACATGGTGTAGGTGGAACCGGCGTTCCATACGGGGTACCAGGCGCGGCCGAGGCCTTCACCGGTGGAGCGGGGGCGGTACACGTTGACGGCGCCGCCGCAAGCCACGGACATGGCCTTGGCCTTGATGATGTACACCTTGTTTTCGCGAACGGAGAAGCCCACGGCGCCGGCGATCTGGTTGGAGACCTTGGCGTCGAGGAGCAGCTTCACGATGAACAGGCGTTCGATGTAGCGGTCGGAACCCAGGGCGTTCTTGGCGGCTTCAGCAACGATGACCTTGTAGGATTCACCGTTGATCATGATCTGCCAGCGGCCGGAACGGACAGGGGCGTCACCCTTGCGCAGGGACAGGCCTTCCTTCTTGGCCTGGGCGCCGTCCAGGTTCTTGCCGTCTTTCTTGATCCAGCAGGGCAGGCCCCACTCTTCGAACAGGTGGACGGAATCGTCGACGTGGCGGCCCAGGTCGAAGATCAGGTCTTCGCGGACCAGGCCCATGAGGTCGGTGCGGACCATGCGGACATAGTCGTCGGAGTTGTTTTCACCGATGTAGGTGTTGATGGCGGACAGACCCTGGGCAACCGCGCCGCCGCGGTCGATGGCGGCCTTGTCGACCAGCATGATCTTCACACCGAGGGGATCGCCCCAACGCACGGCTTCGAAGGCCGTGCCGCAGTTACCCATACCACCGCCGACCATGAGAATGTCGGTTTCAAGCTCAACAACTTCCGGCTCAGCAAGGGCCAGGCCCTTGATCGTATCTTTAACAGGAATCTGAGGCATGTGTTCCTCCTGAAATTTCTTGCGTTACAAAGCCCAGAATTAGGCGACGGCGGACTTGAAGGTGACCTTCAGGTCGGCTTCACCAACTTCGATCTTCTTGCCAAGGGCCTCTTTCGGGGTGGCCAGGGCAGACTCGGTGAACAGCAGTTCGCTTTCCAGATCGCCGGGTTCGGGCTTGCCATCGAAAGGCTTGATGGAACCTTCAACAGTGGTGCGGATGGGAAACTTGAAGCGCTTCACTTCGCCACTGCGGAACTGGACGGTCCACATGATGTCTTCAGCGCCGCGCAGCGGGATGCAGGTGCCGCCCATGGGAGCGAAGTCGGCGTAGGGGCGGGCAGTGATCGCGCCCTGGGGGCAGATCTTGACGCAGGAGTAACATTCCCAGCAAGCGGCCGGCTCCTGGTTGTAAGCCTTCATCTCAACGGGGTCCAGGATCATCAGGTCGTTAGGACAGATGTACATGCAGGCAGTCTTCTCACCGCCCTTGCATCCATCACACTTTGCTGGATCAACAAAGGTTGGCATAATTCCTCCGAATAAAGAGTTAAAAACTACTTAGCCACAGGCCCGAACAAAAATACCCAAGCGTTTCGCTTGTGAATCTTTTATCAAAGCACGTATGCCGTGTCAAGCAGCCCGACGGCATATCATGACCGTCTCAAGCCGTGCCCCACATGGCAAAACGGGAGGCTGGGATTACCCCGGCCCCCCGATGATCATCGAAACTACATCTTGGTCGCAGCAGCGTGGCTCTGCATCTTGATCTCGACCTTCTCGGTCAGAGAGGAGTAGTATTCGCGCAGGATTTCCAGGACTTCGTCGCGGCCAAAGTGGTCGGCGACGGGAGCGCCTTCGGACAGGGCCTTGCGCAGCTTGGTGCCGGACAGGACCACGCGGTCTTCCTTGCCGTGCGGGCAGGTGCGCAGGGAGGCCATGCCGTCACACTTGTAGCAGTAGAAGGTCCAGTCGATCTTCATGGGCTGGGTGACCAGATCCTTGCCGGCGCCAAGGTTCTTGGGAATGCGGTCAAAGATTTCCTGGGCCTCGAACAGGCCGTAGAAGTCGCCGACACCGGCGTGGTCACGGCCGATCAGCATGTCGGAAACGCCGTAGTTCTGGCGGAAGGTGGCGTGCAGCAGGCCTTCGCGGGGACCGGCGTAACGCATGTCGAGCGGGTAGCCGCCCTGCACGACGTTGGCCTTCACGAAGTACTTGTCGATGAGGGTGTCGATGCACTTGATGCGCACTTCGGCCGGGATGTCGCCAGGCTTCAGGTTGCCGACCAGGGAGTGGATGAACACGCCGTCGCACACTTCAACGGCGATCTTGGCCAGGAACTCGTGGGAACGGTGCATGGGGTTGCGCAGCTGCAGAGCGGCGACCTTGCTCCAACCCTTCTCTTCGAAAGTCTTGCGGGCTTCGGCCGGGGTCATGTAGCAGCCGGGGAATCTGTCGCGGTAGTCGCCTTCGGACAGAACCTTGACCGGGCCGGCGACGTTGAACTTCTTCTGAGCCATGACCATCTGAACGCCGGGGTGATCCTTCGGGGCGATTTCCCAGAACTTGTCGTCAGCGGACTCTTCGCCCTGGCCCTTATAGACCTTTTCACATTCCCACTTCTTGTCGGCTTCGGTCATTTCGTACACTTCGGTGACCTTCATGGTCGCCATGAAAACGCCCTTCTTGGGGTCGAACAGGGCGATCTCTTCACCGACCTTCACTGCCTCGTCCATATCCAGGGTCACGGGCACGGGCCAGAAGGTGCCGTCGGCCAGCGTGAAGTTTTCACAAACGGACTTCCAATCGGCCTTGGACATGAAGCCGTTCAGCGGGCTGAACCCGCCGATGCCCATCATGATCAGGTCGCCCTTGGCGCGGGGGCTGATGTCGATCTTCTTCAGACCTTCGGCCTTCTTCTGCTCGGCAGCGAGTTCAGCGCCCTGAAGCAGACAGCAAACCAAACCTTTTCCACCATGCGGGGGTACGAGAGCCATAATGCGGATCCTCCTAAATATAGTTTGTTATTATCTTCACAAATAACAGGTCGGAGACCCCTATTTGCTTCGGCTCGGCAAACTTGTCAACCTTTTTGTGATTTTTTTATCAACCTCTCTTCAACCACCCATGAAACATGCACGGCCTCTGAACAACCAAAGATTAATACCTTTATTTCAATATGTTGTGATCTTGCACGCCAACAAGCCCTTGCAATCCGTACCTTCTTATTGTTAAACAACCCTATTGTTCCCTGAGTAATCAATGCGTTCATCTACCCATGAACCAGCAACACCCTAGCCCCGAAGCGAACCGAATGGCCGAAAAACACACGACCCTCTCACTTACCCAGGAATTGGCGCAGCTCGACGAACGCCTCGTATCCCTCATCGCCGCGCGCACCAGCCTGCTGTCGCGGGCGGCGGCGTCCCGCCGGGCAAAAAACCTGGGCATCACCGACCCGAATCAGGAAAAGGTCCTGTGGCAAGTCTGGAGGGATACGTCCAAGGGCGACAATCTGGAGCCCCAGATCCTCAAGAAGATCTTCCACCTGACCAACAATCTTTCCTACGCCCGCGTCGAGCGAAACGCCTCCAACGAGAAGCCCCTGTGCCTCTATCCCAGGCGCAAACCCGTCAACATCGACCTCTCGGCGCCGCGCGACCAGATCCTGCGCAGCATGATGTTCTTTCTCGGCGCCACGAATCCCGCACCCCTGACGGTGGCCCCGTTCCAGGGCAACGACATATCTCTGGAACTCATCAACGCGCTGAACCTCTGCGGCTTCAACCTGACCTTCCAGAACCGCGCGTGCTCGACACAGCCGGTTTCGTCATGGTCCCTCGACAACAAGATCATTTACGCCGGCCAGAGCAAGTTCCATTTCTATCTCCTGCTCTGCCTCGCACTGGGCAAGGTGACTCGGGCCAAGTTCACGGGCTCGACCAAACTGAAAATTCACGATGTCAGGCCGGTCCAGGACCTTCTGCCCAAGCTCGGCGCCCGGCTGACCATCGTCGAACCGCACAGCAACGGCGTGCCCGTGCGCGTGGAATCGAGCGGACAGCTGCCCGAGACCATCTTCATCCCCGAGGGCGTGTCCAGAAAGTTCATCCTCGCCCTGGCCGTGGCCGCAACCACGTTCAAATCCGGCCTGACCATCCGCCTGCACGAGTCCTACGCAGGCAGCAAGCTCCTGCGCAAGGGCATCGTCTTCCTGCAGCAGTACCTCTCGGAACTGCAGTACGAAGGGACCGCCATCATCGTTCCGCCCGCGCCGCTGAGTCTTGATCTTTCCTCCGTCGACATCCCGGTGGACCCGCTCATGAGCCTGCACCTGCTCGCTCTGCCGTTCTTCGTGGACGGCAACGTGGTGCTTCACGGCAAGTGGCCGGAGTATGCGCCGCACCTCCAGGACGTCATGGACATCCTTCATGAGTTCGGCCTGCGCATCAACATCGGCTCAGACCAGATCTCCTCGCGCATGGGCAACAGGCCCAAGCAGCTTTCCATTGATCTTACATGCTGCCAGGAGTACCTGCCCCTTGTCCTGGCCATGGCCATGGGCCTGCGCGGCAAGTGCGCCATCACCCTGGACACCTCCCGCGAAGACGTCGAGTACGCCCAGGACATGCTCGAAAACCTCGGCGCGGGCTACTCCATCGAGCCTGGGCTCCTGCAGGTCGGGCTCCCCGCCTCGCCCCAGGCGAACAGGAAATCCGGCGAGTCGCCCTGGCAGAGCCCCGGTCCCTACTGGACCCTGGCGGGCGCGCTCATCTCCTTCACCCATCCCGGGCTGTGCATGAGCAACGCCGACAACATCACCTCCGCATGGCCCTGGTTCTGGAAGATCTTCATGAATCTCCCGGACCCCCAGAACTTCATCAACCAGCCGCGCAGCGAAGAAAAGGAAGACGAAACCCGCGATGACAAGCCCAAGCGCAAGCGCATCAGAATCTCCACAGACTGAGGCCATCGAGCGGGACATCGACCGCATCCGGACGGAGCAGGCCGCCATCCAGGCCCGGGTCCAGGATCTGCTGCAGCGCGAGGACCCGGCCCAGGGCGTGACCTTTCACGAAGAGATCTTCCGCCTGCAGCAGGACAAGCTGCGCATGGACACGGAGATCCAGTTCCTGCAGGTCAAGCTGCGACGTCTCACATCCACCTGGTGAACCAGACACGACAGGCTCCCGGCTTCGGCTGGGAGCCTTTTTTCAAATACCCGTCTTTCCCGTGAAGGAGCATCCATGAAACAGAACCTGACCCAGAAGATTATCGCGGCGCACCTCGTCGAAGGCGACATGACGCCCGGCAGGGAAGTGGCCATCAGGATAGACCAGACCCTGACCCAGGACGCCACCGGCACCATGGCCTACCTGCAGTGGGAGGCCATCGGCCTGCCGAGGGTCAAGACCGAGCTCTCCGTCAGTTACGTGGACCACAACACCCTGCAGATGGGCTTCCGCAACCCCGACGACCACCGCTACCTGCGCAGCGTCGCGGCCAAGTACGGCATCGTCTTCTCGCCTCCCGGCACGGGCATCTGCCACCAGCTGCACCTTGAGAACTTCGCCGTCCCGGGCAAGACCCTCATCGGCTCCGACTCCCACACCCCCACGGCCGGCGGCATCGGCAGCCTGGCCATGGGCGCCGGCGGGTTGTCCGTGGCCCTGGCCATGGCCGGCGAGCCCTACACCATCACCATGCCCAAGGTCTTCAAGATCCGCCTGGAAGGCGAGCTGACCGGACACGCCTCGGCCAAGGACGTCATCCTGCACCTGTTGGGCGTGCTGACCGTCAAGGGCGGCGTGGGCGCGGTCATGGAGTACTGCGGCCCCGGCGTGGCCAGCCTGAGCGTGCCCGAGCGCGCGACCATCACCAACATGGGCGCGGAACTGGGCGCCACGACCTCCGTCTTCCCCAGCGACGAGCAGACCCGCGCGTTCCTGGCCCTCATGGGCCGCGAGGCGGACTTCGCGCCCCTGGCCGCCGACGACGGCGCCGAGTACGACCGCGAGATCGTCATCGACCTGAGCACCCTTGCGCCCCTGGCGGCCCGTCCGCACATGCCCGACCTGGTCGTGCCCGTGGCCGAACTCGACGGCCTGACCGTGGATCAGGTGGCCATCGGCTCCTGCACCAACTCCTCCTACTCCGACCTGCAGGCCGTGGCCCAGGTCCTGGACGGCGAGCACATCGCGCCGAACACGGACCTGCTGCTCTCGCCGGGCTCCAAGCAGGTCCTCAAGATGCTCATGGCCGAAGGCCTCCTGGACAAGATCCTCGACGCCGGCGGCCGGCTCCTGGAGTGCTCCTGCGGCCCGTGCATCGGCATGGGCGGCTCGCCATCGAGCCACGGCGTCAGCGCCCGGACCTTCAACCGCAACTTCGAGGGTCGCAGCGGCACCCAGGACGGCCAGGTCTATCTGGTCAGCCCCGTGACCGCGGCCTTCTGCGCCCTGAACGGCAAGTTCACCGACCCCGCGGGCTGGGTCAAGGCCGTCTCCAAGCCGTCCCTGCCGTCCTCGGCCCCGTCCATCCGGCACCTCTTCGCCTTCCCGCCCGAAGACGGCTCCGCGGTGGAAATCGTGCGCGGGCCCAACATCGTCGCCCTCTCGCCCTTCGACAGACTGCCCGACACCATGGAACTACCGGTGCTGATCAAGGTCGGCGACAACATCACCACGGACCACATCATGCCGGCCGGCGCGGCCATCACGGCCCTGCGCTCCAACATCCCGGCCATCAGCCGCCACGTCTTCGAGCGCGAGGACAAGGACTTCGTGGCCCGCGCCGAGTCCGCCGGCCAGGGCCTCATCCTGGGCGGCGACAACTACGGCCAGGGCTCCAGCCGCGAACACGCGGCCCTGGCCCCGCGCCACCTCGGTGTGCGCATCGTCCTGGCCAAGTCCTTCGCCCGCATCCACAAGGCCAACCTGATCAACTTCGGCATCCTGCCCCTGGTCCTGGCCGACCCGGCGGACTACGACGCCCTGGCCCAGGGCGCGGTCCTGCGCTTCGACCTGACGGCCCTGGCCGCCGGGCAGCCCCTTGAGGCCACGACGGCCGAAGGCCGACGGATCGCGCTCGGCCATGATTTGACGGGTAATGAAATAGCCATTATCAAGGCGGGCGGTTTGCTCAACTTCGTCAACGACAGGCAGAAATAGGCCCGGTCGGCGATACCATTTAACCTCAGACACTCCGTCGGAGACTCCATGCTCGATATACTGCGCCAAGGCGCTCAAAGTTGGGGAATCAAGATACTCTTCGGCATCATCATCGCCGTGTTCGTCCTGGCGTTCGGCATGAACCGCATGCACAACGACAAGACCACTGTGGTGGCCACGGTCAACGACGCTCCCATTCATCTGCAGCACTTCCAGGAGCGTCTGCAGCGCAACCTGGAGATGATCAGGCGCCAGAACCCGAACGTGACGTCCGAAATGCTGGCCCAGATGGGCTTCAAGCGGCAGATCCTCGACCAGATGGTCGGCGAGGAGCTCATGCTGCAGCAGGCCGCGACCTTGGGACTGAGCGTCTCCAAGGAAGAACTCGCCAAGCAGATCCACCTCATCCCGGCCTTCCAGAAGGACGGAAAGCTCTTCGACCCTGAAACCTACCAGAACGTGCTGCGGGCCAACAACCTCACCCCCGGCAAATTCGAGTCCGAGTACATGCGCAGCATGCTCATGGACAAGCTCCAGGCCTACCTGAGCCTCACGGGGCGCCTGGGCGAGGAGCAGGCCCGGGACTATTACGACTACGGCCGCAGCACTGCCGTGATCGCCTACCTGAAGTACCCTTGGGAAAAGTACAAGGACCAGGTCAACGCCACCGAGGAAAAGATCGCCGAGCAGTACGCCGCGCGCAAGGACGCTTTCGCCGTGCCGGCCAAGGCCAGGGTCGACTACATCGTCCTGACCCCCGGCGCCCTGGCCGACACGGCCTCCGTGACGGATCAGGAAGCCCGCGCGTATTACGACCAGCACAAGGACAACTTCAAGATCGAAGAGCAGGTCCAGGCGCGCCACATCCTTGTGCGCGTCGATGAAAACGCCACCGAAGCCGATGTCGCCAAGGCCATGGACACGATCAAGAAGGCCCAGGCCGACCTGAAGGCCGGCAAGAGCTTCGAGGAAACGGTCGCCAAATACACCGAAGACCCGTCCGGAACCCAGACCGGCGGGGAGCTGGGCTGGTTCGGCCGCGGCCGGATGGTCAAGCCCTTCGAGGACGCCGCCTTCGCCCTGGACAAGGGCGCGGTCAGCGAACCGGTCCGCACCCAGTTCGGCTTCCACCTCATCAAGGTCGAGGACAAGAAGGCCGCCGGCTTCGAGGATTTCGCCAGCGTCGCCGACACGATCCGCCGCTCCATCGCCGAGGACCGCGCCACCGAGACGCTGCAGGACCGCCTGGACCAGGCGCTGGAGATGGTCCTCATCGGCGATTCCCTCGATGCCGTGGCCAAGACACTCGGCATCGAAGTCCGCACGACCGACTCCTTCACCCGCGAACAGGGTCCCGTGGAGCTTGCGGCCCTGTCCCCGGAAAACACAGCCACCCTCTTCGACCTTGCGCAGAACGCCACGACCCAGTCCCCCGTGCCCTTTGAGGACGGATACGTGCTCGCGACCAAGCGCGAACAGCTGGACGCCTCGGTGCAGCCGCTGGACGCCGTCCGCGAGAGCATCGTGGCGACCATCGTACGGGAGGAAGCCATGAAGCTGGCCAAGGCCGACGCCGACGCCGATCTGGCCCTGCTCATGAAGGGCGAAGCCCCGTCCGCGGCGTCCAACGCCACGGCCATGGAGACGGAACCCTTCGGGCGTCAGGGCTCCATCCCAGGCCTGGGCGCGAACCAGATGCTTTCCGAGAAGGCGTTCATGGCCCCTGCCGGCGCCTGGATTCCCGAATCCTTCGCCTTCCCCACCGGATATGTCCTGGCCAAGCCCGTGAAGGTCGTCCCGCCCACGCCTGAGGAATGGGCTGCGGAGAAGGACCTGTGGGTTTCGACCCTCAATGAGCGCACCGAAGGCCAGGCCATGCAGGCCTTCATGGCGGATCTGCGCGCCAAGGCCGATGTTCGCCTGACGAACCCGGCCCTGCTCGACAACTGACGCTTCCCGAACACGACATGCGCGAAGGCCCGCCTTGAATACCGAGGCGGGCCTTCGTTTTTTGAAAAGCACTCCGCGAATCAGGACTCCGCGCGCTTCAGAGCGTCACCCACTCCACCTCCGGGTCCCGGCCCCGTTCGAGTGTGAGTCTGGCCAGCCCGCCTTCCCCGCCCCTCGGCCAGAAAAGGGAGCCGGGGTTGAGGAGCCTGACTCCGTTGCCCAGCCGGCGCCAGTCGCGGATGTGCGTGTGCCCGTAGCAGACGATGTCCGCCTCGGGGAACTGCTCGGCCACGGCCTCGCCCACGCGGGAGCGCGGTCCCCAGCCGTGGCCCATGCCCACCCGGAATCCTTCCAATTCGAGGTCGCGCAAGCCGGGCAGCGATCCTCGCAGCGGCGGCAGGTCGCAGTTGCCCTGCACGGCGTAGAACCGGGGATGGGAATTGAGGAAAGCCCACGTCTCCTCGCCCACGCAGTCCCCGCAATGCAGGAGAACGTCCGCGTCGCGGCAGAAGCGCTCGAACACGGCCGCCAGCAGCCGGTCCGGCCGTTCGAGATGGGTATCGGAAATGACCGCGACGATCATGAGGCCCCTTTGCCTTTCATCGGTTGAATGACGAACTCGCATTCGATCCACAGCGGTTCGCCGGCTCCGCCGAGACTGCCCGAGGTGGCCTTGAGCGTTGACAGGAACGAAAGGAGAAAGGCCTGGAACTCCTCCCCGCCGGAGATACGGTTGAGGACGAACTCGCCGATGCTGCCGTCCGCGCGGATGTTCAGGCTGACCAGGGCGTAGCCCGACCGCTCGGGGGACATGCTCTCCCACAGACTCCTGATGGCGCGCTGCACCGCCCTGGCCCTGACGAGCTCCGTCTCGCTGCGCGGGCCCGAGACCCGCTTCCCGGTGTCGGGGCGGGCCTGCATGGATACGGTGATGTTCAGGGGCGCAACGGCTGCGGGCTGGCTCGATCCGTCAGGCGGACGTTCCCGGAAGATGCGCTGCCGGTACCAGTTGATGGCGTCGATGTTGAGTTCGAGAACGCTCGGCAATCCGTAGAGGTGGCCGAAGAAAAGATACCAGGCCGGGCCGGCGTGCAGGCAGAGGGCGAGAAGGACGCTTGTCACCGCCCACCCGAGCCGGGGCGCCTTCCGCTCTGGCCTGACCATGCCGCCTCAGGACCGTCGCTTCCCGTTGCCTTTGCGCCACCAGGACTCGTCGGGCCGGGCGAACCACCACTGCGACTGGTCGGTCTCCCGGATGACCGCGGCGAACTCGCGGGCCACGTCGGTCCTGAGCCGCGGCAGGGCATGGGCCAGCCACTTGGCCGCATAGGGGTTGCCCAGGTCCTGCTCCTCCTTCAGGTTGGCGATGAAGTCGAGCTGGTCCGCGTCATGGGCCAGTTTCGACTCCAGCGTCTCGCCGGCTTCGAGCTCGCGCCACATATCCAGCACCTCCGCCCGCAGGCCCGTACCCTCCAAGGCGTGGGTGAAGGCCAGGACCGGGTCGCTCGTATTGTAGATGCGGTTGACGTAGTTGAAGTCGCCGATGCGAGCCTCGTGCACGTCGTGAAACAGGCACAGGAACACGGTGCGAGCCACGTCGGCCCCGGCCCTGCGAGCCAGGATGTAGCCGATCATGGCCGTGCGGAAGGAATGCTCGGCCACGTTCTCGGCGCCGGAGCCGAGGAACTGGTAGCCCGTGCGCGGGGTGCGCCGCAGCATGCCAAGCTCGAAGACGAAATCGGCCAGGCGTCTCCAGGTAGGGTCGGCCACGACGGCGGCCTCAGGTTCGGTATTCAGCATTGATCTTGATGTACTCCTCGGTGAAATCGGACGCCAAAAGCGTCAGTTCGGCCCCTCCCGCGTTCAGCTCGATGTCGATGTCCACGGTGTCGCGGCGCAGGGCCGAGGCCAACAGGCTGTCCCAGTCGGCCTTGACCGGCGTGCCCTGGCGAAAAATGGTCAGACCGGCGATACGCACCACCACGGCCTCGGGCGTGAAGGAGGCGCCGCTGCGGCCCAGGGCGGCCACGATGCGGCCCCAGTTCGGGTCGCGGCCATAGAGGGCCGTCTTGACCAGGGGCGAGTTGCCCACGGCCCTGGCGGCCAGCTGGGCGTCGGCCATGCTGGCTGCGCCGCTGACGTTGACGCGCATGACCTTGGTGCCGCCCTCGGCGTCCTGTACGATCATGTAGGCCAGGTCCTGGCAGATTTCGAGCAGGGCCTCTTCGAGGATCTGCAGATCGGCACCGGCGGCGGTTGCGGCCGCGCCATTGGCCAGGGCCAGCACGCAGTCGTTGGTGCTCGTGTCGCCGTCCACGGTGATGGCGTTGAAACTCTTCTCCACGCAACGCGTCAGGGCAGCCTGCCACCAGGCCGGGTCCACGCCCGCGTCGCAGAGGATGAAACCGAGCATGGTGGCCATGTTCGGGCAGATCATGCCGGCGCCCTTGCAGAAACCGGCCAGTCGCACGGTTCCGGAGCCGAGGGACACTTCGCGCGAGGCGATCTTGGGAAAGGTGTCCGTAGTCATGATGGCCCGGGCAACATCGACGAGACCCGCCCGGCCGAGGTTGTCGCGCAGGGACGGCACGCCCAGTTCCCAGAGGTCCATCTTCAGCTGATCGCCGATGACGCCGGTGGAGGCGGGCATGACCTCTGAGGGCTTGAGCCCCAGGCAGCCCAGCTGCTCAAGGGTTGCCCGGCATTTGTCAATGCCTTCCTGGCCGGTGCAGGCGTTGGCCTGGCCGGAATTGACGACCAGGGCGCGGATGCCGGCCGGCGAAGCGGCCAGGACTTCCCGGGCCACCAGGACCGGCGCGGCCTGGAAGCGATTGGTGGTGAAGACGCCTGCGGCCGCGGCCGGCGCATCGCTGACCACGAGGGCCAGGTCCGAGCGGCCCGGACGTTTGAAACCGCACTGGGCGGTGGAAAAGCGGAAACCTGACGGGATGTTCATGACTCCTCCGGATACGAAAAAATCCCGCGCCCGAGCACGGGATTCCTCCCTGACAGGGGAAAAAACCTTTGTCAAAGGGGTTGGTCGCGATCGAAATAGTCTTCTGTCAGTTGGCAGCAGTTTGGCGCCCCCTTGGCCAGCTCGGCCAGGGTTATGGTGTCCAGCTCGCGCAACATGGCGTCCGTGGCCCGCTGCCAGGCAGCCCTGGTCAGGCAGTCATCGGTCCTCCCGCAAAGCTTCGGGTCGCTCAGGCAGGCCGAAAGCTCCACCGAGCCCTCCATGACGCGCACGATGTCGCCGAGGGTGATGTCTTCGGCGGACTTGTTCAGCTGATGCCCTCCTGCGGCGCCGCGCTTGCTCGCGACCATGCCCGCGTGCTTGAGGGGTTTGATGATCTGCTCGATGAACGGGATGGTGATGCCCGTCCGCTCGGATATGTCGTTGACGCGGTGCGGGACGCCTTCGTTGTGCAACGCCAGGTCAAGGAGAATGCGGGACGCGTATCTGGATTTTGCGGAGAGTTTCATGTTTTCTCGAATGATACGGGTTGATGTTGCGCGGCCGTCCGACCTTCGGCCAGACTCCTCGAATCCGTGGCCGCGCGTGGGGCGCGCCCCTTGCGCGGTTCTTCGTGGCCGGCTTCAAACCATCCCCTACCTTCTCGGCGCGCGCACCGCAATATTGCACCTTCACGGCTGCGGGAGTACGTGGGGAGTATCATGAAACACCTTCGCGACATACCGCTCAAAAATTTCTGCACCTACCGCATCGGCGGCGTGGCCCGGGATCTCTATTTCCCGGAAAGCATCGACGAGATGGCCGAAATCGTCCGCCTGCATCGCGCCCAGGCGCGCCCTTTCTGGATTCACGGCGGCGGGGCCAACACCCTCTTTCCGGACGGCGAAATCCGGCTGCCCATCATCTCCACGAGCGAGATGACGGCCACTTCGCGCGACGGCGGCACCGTCTTCGCCGAAGCCGGGAAGGTCATGGACGCCTGGGTCCTGGAGAACCTGCGCGAAGGTCTGGGCGGCGTCGAATGCCTGTCCGGCATCCCCGGCACCCTGGGCGGCGCGCTGTTCATGAACGCCGGGGCCTATGGCCAGGAAATCTCCGACTGCCTGCTCAGCGTCACGGTCCTGACCAGGGACAGCCGCGTGGTCGAAATTCCCAAGGCCGAGTGCGGCTTCGGCTACCGGCGCGCCCTGGCCCTGCGCGACTCCGTCATCCTGGCCGGGACATGGATTCTGCCCCGGGCAGACACCACAGCCCTGCTGGCCAGGCGCAAGGAAATCCTGGCCAGACGCAGGGAAAAGCAGCCCCTGGAATTCCCGTCCGCCGGCAGCGTTTTCAAGCGCCCCGAAGGGGCCTACGCCTCGCAGCTCATCGACCAGGCCGGCCTCAAGGGAGCACGTGTGGGTGGAGCGCAGGTTTCGGAGAAGCACGCCGGCTTCATCGTCAACGTCGGCGACGCCACCTGCCAGGACGTCCTCGAACTGGTCGAACTGTGCCGCCGGACCGTGCTCGAACGCTTCGGCTACGAACTCGAACTCGAACAGTGTCTCTGCCCCTTCTGCCCCGAACATGAATAAGACAGGAGAGCATCATGCCCGCAACCGCCAAGTCCGACATCTCCATCGCCCAACAGGCCAAGATGCTGCACATCCGCGACATCGCGGCCAAGCTCGGCCTGAACTACGACCAGCTCGAACCCTACGGCAAGCATAAAGCCAAGCTGCCCCTGCATCTGGCTGAAAAGGACCAGTGCAAGTACGGAAAGCTCATCCTGGTCTCGGCCATCACGCCCACGCCCGCTGGCGAAGGCAAGACCACGGTGTCCATTGGACTCAGCGACGGCCTGAACCGCATCGGCAAAAAATCCATGGTCGTGCTGCGCGAGCCGTCCCTGGGCCCGGTCTTCGGCATCAAGGGCGGCGCCACGGGCGGCGGGTATTCGCAGCTCCTGCCCATGGAGGACATCAACCTCCACTTCACCGGCGACTTCGCGGCCATCGAGAAGGCCAACAACCTCCTGGCCGCACTCATCGACAACAATCTGCAGAGCAAGGGCCGGTCCCTCAACCTCGACGGCCGCACCGTGGCCTGGAAGCGGGTCATGGACATGAACGACCGGTCGCTCAGGCGCATGGTCTGCGGCCTGGGCGGCCTGGCCCACGGCGTGCCTCGCGAGACGGGCTTCGACATCACGGCGGCCTCGGAGATCATGGCCATCCTCTGCCTGGCCGATGACCTGCCGGACCTGAAGAAACGCCTGGGCGACATCTTCATCGGCTTCACCCATGGCCGCGAACCCATCCACGCCCGAGACTTAAGCGCCCAGGGCGCCATGGCCGCCCTCTTGAAGGACGCCGTCAAGCCCAACCTGATCCAGTCCCTGGAGGGCAACCCCGCCATCATGCACGGCGGCCCCTTCGCCAACATCGCCCAGGGCACCAACACGGTCATCGCCACGCGCACAGGCCTGTGCCTGGCCGACTACGTGGTCACGGAGGCCGGTTTCGGCTTCGACCTGGGCGGCGAGAAGTTTCTGGATATCAAATGCCAGTCCGCGGGCTTCGACCCCTGCGCCGTGGTCCTGGTGGCCACGGTCCGGGCCCTCAAGTACCACGGCGGCGTGGAGTTGCAGCACCTGTCCGTGCCCAACGCCAAGGCCCTGGCCAGGGGCCTTGAGAACCTGTCCAAGCAGGTCGAGAACGTGCGCCTCTTCCACCTCACGCCCATCGTGGCCATCAACCGCTTCGCCACGGACACCGACGAGGAGCATCAGGTCATCCTCGACCACTGCCAGTTCATGGGCGTGCAGGCGGCCATCATGGAAGGCTGGGAAAAGGGCGGGGCCGGGGCCGAGGAACTGGCCGAACTGGTCGCGGCCACGGCCGACCGCTGCACGGCCCACTACAAGCCCCTCTACGACTGGAAGCAGAGCGTGCGCGAGAAGATCGAGATCATCGCCACCCGCGTCTACGGCGCGGCCTCAGTGGAGTACGCCCCCGGCGCCCTGCTGGACCTGGACAAGATCAAGCGGCTGGGGCTCGAGCACCTCCCCATCTGCATCGCCAAGACCCAAAGCTCCCTCTCGGACCAGCCCGGACTGCGCGGCCGCCCGCGGGACTTCACGGCCACAGTGCGCGAGGTCGAGATCGCGGCCGGAGCGGGCTTCCTGGTTCCCATCACCGGCAACATGATGCGCATGCCCGGCCTGCCGGAGATACCTTCGGCGGAAAAGATTGACATCGACGCCAACGGGGTCATCAGCGGCCTGTTCTGACCGATTGCCTGCCCAAATGAAGCGAGCCCCTGCCAGACGATGGCAGGGGCTCGCTTCATTATTACGGAAGATGGATCCCCGCCTTCGCGGGGATGACGCCATGGTGGGGTGAAGGAACCGGACTTTAACCGTAAACCGAACTGCCGCATGGAACGCTGTGTCATTCCCACGAAGGCGGGCTTGTGCCCGTCAGGGTAAATCCATGCCTTTCAGCTCAGGAATACAGTCACAAAATCAGGACACCTTGCCCCCGTTGACGACTTCGGAGCTCGGCCCCAGCAGGGCCAGGCCGCCTTCCTTCTTGACCGCCAGGACCATGCCCTGGGAGACGGTGCCGCGCAGCTTGCGGGGCTTGAGGTTGAAGACCACGACCACCTGCCGGCCGACCAGTTCCTCGGGCTTGAAGAACTCGGCGATGCCGGCCACGACCTGCCTGGGGCTCTCCTCCCCGGCGTCGACCTTGAGAACCAGCAGCCTGTCGGCTTCGGGGTGCGGGGCTGCTTCGAGGACCGTACCGACGCGCAGGTCGACCTTGGCAAAGTCCTCGAACTCGATGCACTCGGGGCAGGCCATCTCGATCTTGGGACCGGGCTTGGCCTCCTTGGGGGCCTTGGCCTTCTTCGGCTCGGCGGGCTTGTCCTCCTTGGGCTCCAGGTCCTGGCGGGGAAAGAGGTTGGAGCGTTCGGCCACGGGCGTCCCCGGGGCCAGGCCGAACCAGGACGACGTCTCGGCCTCCAGGTCCACGCCCTCCAGGGCGAACTTGATTCCGAGCTGGGTCAGCATGGTCTCGCTGGTGGACGGCATGACCGGCCACAGGTGCAGGGCGACCTTGCGCATGCCTTCGAGGATCACGTAGATGACCGTGCCCAGCCGGTTCATGTCCCCGTTCTTGTACAGGGTCCACGGAGCGGACGAGTCGATGTACTTGTTCAGGTGGCGAATGAGCTCCCACAGGGACTTGAGCGCCCTGGAGAACTGGAAGTGCTCGAACTGGGTCTGGAAATTGGCCATGGCGTTATGGCCGATTTCGAGAACCTCGCGGTCGAGATCCTCAAGCTCGCCGCATTCGGGCACCACGCCGCCGAAATATTTGTGCGTCATGGACAGGCTGCGCGAGAACAGGTTGCCCAGGTCGTTGGCCAGGTCGGCGTTGAAGCGGCCCACCAGGGCATCCTCGCTGAAGGACGAGTCCTGGCCGAAGCTCATCTCCGACAGCAGGAAGTAGCGGAAGGCGCTCAGGCCGTACTTCTTGGCCATGTCCAGGGGCGCGACGACGTTGCCCAGGCTCTTGGACATCTTGGTCTCGTTCACGGTCCAGTAGCCGTGCACGCGCAGCCCCTTGTACAGGGGGATGCCGGCCGACATGAGCATGGTCGGCCAGAAGATGGCGTGGGGCTTCAGAATGTCCTTGGCCACGAGATGATGAGCGCCGGCCCAGTATTTGCGGAAATCCTCGCCGTCGGGGTAACCCAGGGCCGAGATGTAGTTGATGAGGGCGTCGAACCAGACGTAGGTCACGAAATCGCTGTCAAAAGGCAGCTCGATGCCCCAGGTCAGCCGCGTCTTGGGCCGGGAGATGCACAGATCGCCCAGGTCCTCCTTGAGCATGGACAGGACCTCGTTGCGGTAGCGCTCGGGCTGGATGAAATCCGGGTTGGCCTCGATGTGCTGGCGCAACGGTTCGAGGTACTTGCTCATGCGGAAGAAGTAGTTCTTCTCCTTGATGAAGGTCGGCACTGTCTGGTGATCCGGACACTTTCCGTCCACCAACTCCTTCTCGGTGTAAAAGCGCTCGCAGCCGAAGCAGTAATGCCCGCCGTACTCGTCGAAATAGATGTCCCCGTTGTCGAAGACCTGCTGCAGCACGTGGCGCACGCAGAGCTTGTGCCGGGTGTCGGTGGTGCGGATGAACTGGTCGTTGGACACCTCAAGCTCGGGCCAGAGATCCTTGAAGAGCTGGCTGATGGTGTCCGAATAGGCCTTGGGATCCTGACCGTTCGCCTCGGCGGCCTGCACGATCTTGTCGCCGTGCTCGTCGGTGCCCGTGAGAAAAAACGTGGCGTCGCCCCTCAGCCGGTGAAAACGGCTCACGCTGTCGGCGACGATGGTCGTATATCCGTGCCCGAGGTGCGGCCGGGCGTTCACATAGTAGATGGGAGTCGAAATGAAAAACGGTTTCAACGCTGTGCTCCTTATCTGCCGGAGGTTATTGCTGCTCTGTGGGCTTGGGGGCCTGGTCCTTTCTCGGACCGGACCTGCGCCGCTTGTCGCGTGGGCGCCCGTCTCTGCGTTCACGGGGCTGGCCTGACCCTTCGGGCCTGCGCTCGCCGCCCTCGCCGCTTTCGGGCCTGGGCCTGGGCCGCTCGGCCCGGTCCGGACGGTCCTGGCGATCCGGGCGGTCCGGGCGGTCCGGGCGGTCCGGGCGGTCCGTTCGTTCAGAACGATCATGCCGGTCGGCGCGTTCCGCACGCTCGGACCTGTCAGTGCGCTCAGAACGCTCGGGCCGTGGACCGCGATCGCCGCCCTGGCGCGGGCGGTTGTCCTTGCGCATGGGCTTGGGCCGGCGGTCCTGGCGCCCGCCCTGACCCCGGACCTCGGGGTCCATGAGAGCCGCGAGTTCGGCGGGCACGTCATCGGACGAGTCGTCCTGCGCGACAACGCGCGGCTGGTCCGGCAGAACCATGGCCGCCCAGTCCGTCAGGGAAAAATCGAGTTCCTCGCCGTTTTCGGTCACCACGCTGACGGAGTCGCGGAACATGTTGGCCCGGAGGGTCTTCATGGGTCCCTGCGTGGTCATGTAGCGGCGGCCGAGCTTGGGGGCGCGACGCTGAAAATCGGCGTAATTGTCCTTCTCGTAGGCCAGGCAGCACAACAGGCGCCCGCAGACGCCCGAAATCTTGGCCGGGTTCAGGAACAGGTTCTGGTCCTTGGCCATCTTGATGGTCACGGGCTCGAAACGGCGCAGGTAACGGCGACAGCAACACATCTGCCCGCAGTTGCCGAGCGCCCCGATCATCTGCGTCTCGTGGCGCACGCCGATCTGGCGCAGCTCGATGCGGGTGCGGTAGTTACGCACCAGATCCTTGACCAGCTCCCGAAAATCGACCCGGCCAGGCGCCGTGAAATAGAAGATCATCTTGCTCTTGTCGAAATAGATCTCGACGTCGACGAGCTTCATGTCTAGGTGCAGGCGGGCCATGGAACGCTGGCAGTATTTGCGTGCCTCACTGGCCAACTCCCGGTTTTCACGGTCGATGGCAATGTCCTCGGCCGTGGCCGGACGGTAGATGGGCTTGACGGTTTCCGGGTCCACGCCTTCGGGCAGATCGTCGCGCAAGGCCACGATCTCGCCGAAGCCGATGCCCTCCTCGGTCTTGACCAGGACCATGTCGTGCAGGGAAAGCACGAAGGGCGTCGACAGGAAGAAGTATATCTGTCCCTGGCGTCTGAAAGAAACACCTACGTATTGAGCCATATATATTCCAAAGGATGATCCCGTCGCGCTGCGCGGGAGGTGATGACGGTTTCACGTTCGTGCGCCACGGCGCAAAAAACCGGTTCCAGGCCGATGCCCGGAACCGGTTGTGTAGCGGGAGAAGCCGAAAGTGACAAGCTAGAGAAGGCCGAGCCTGCGCGCGATTTCCCGGGCGGATTTGCGCCCCGCGCCCATGGCCAGGACCACCGTGGCCGCGCCGGTGACGATGTCGCCGCCGGCGAAGACCATGGGGATGTCCGTCTCGCCGGTTTCGGGGTCGGCCTGGATGTAGCCCCACTTGTTCAGCGTCAGCTCCGGGGTCTCGCGCAGCAGGACCTGGTTGGGGCCCGTGCCAATGCCCAGGATGGCCAGGTCCGTGGGGATGTCGAAGAAGGCCCCATCCACCGGCACCGGCTTGCGCCGCCCCGAGGCGTCGGGTTCGCCCAGCTCCATGCGCTGCACGGTCAGGCTCCGCAGATGGCCCTTCTCGTCGCCGTTGAAGGCCACGGGGGCGACCAGGTTTTCCAGGCAGACCCCTTCCTCCAGGGCGTGCTCGAGCTCTTCGAGGCGGGCCGGCATCTCTTCCTTGGTGCGGCGGTAGACGATGGTCACCTTCTCGGCTCCCAGGCGCAGGGCCGTACGCGCGGCGTCCATGGACACGTTGCCGCCGCCCAGGACCGTGACCTGGCGGCCGGCGGCCACGGGCGTGTCCACTTCGGGAAACTTGTAGCCGCGCATGAGGTTGACGCGGGTCAGGTACTCGTTGGCGCTGTACACGCCCAGGAGGCTCTCGCCGGGAATGTTCAGGAACTTGGGCAGGCCCGCGCCCACGCCGATGAACACGGCCTTGTAGCCCTGATCGAAGAAGTCCTGGACGGACACGGTCTTGCCCACGACCCAGTTGGTCTTGAAGACCACGCCCATGCGCTTCAGGAATTCCACTTCCGTGTGCACGATGGACTTGGGCAGGCGGAACTCGGGGATGCCGTAGGTCAGCACGCCGCCGACCTCGTGCAGGGCCTCGAAGACGGTCACGGACACGCCCAGGGCCGCCAGGTACCCGGCCGCCGTCAGGCTGCTCGGGCCCGAGCCCACGCAGGCGACCTTGAGATCCTCGCGCAGAAGCTTGCAGTCATCCCCGCCGGTGACGGCGTCGCACGGATTCACGGCGTAATAGGAATCGGCCACGAAACGCTCCAGGCGGCCGATGGCCACAGGCTGGCCAGTGGGGTTCAGCTTGCACCTGGCCTCGCACTGCTTCTCCTGGGGGCAGACCCGGCCGCAGACCGCGGGCAGGCTGTTGGTGGCCTTGATGACCTTGTAGGCCTCGTCGAGCCGCCCTTCGGCCACCTCATGGATGAAGGCCTTGCAGTCCACCTCGACCGGGCATCCGGCCTGGCAGGTGGGGTTCTTGCATTGCAGACAGCGCCTGGCCTCGGCCTGCGCCTGCTCCAGGGTATACCCCAGGGCGACCTCGTTGAAGTTGCCCCGGCGGACATGGGGGTCCTGCATGGGCATGGACACGCGTGGGAGAAGCTTAGCTTTCTTTGCCATGGCACTCACAGTAGCACTTGTAGGACTGTTTTTCCTGCGGAACGTACGACCCCAGCCGCATCATCAGTTCGTTGAAATCCACCTTGTGGGCGTCGAACTCCGGCCCGTCCACGCAGGCGAAACGGATGGCGTTGTCCACGCGCACCCGGCAGGCGCCGCACATGCCGATGCCGTCCACCATGATGGAATTGAGGCTGACCACCGTCTTCACGCCGAAGGGCCGCGTCACTTCGGCCACGGCGCGCATCATGGGCACCGGCCCCACGGCCACGACCTCCTTGACCTCCGGGTCCGACTCCAGGCGCTCCTTCAGCACCTGGGTCACGAAGCCCTTCTGCCCCTTGCTGCCGTCGTCCGTGGCGATCAGGACTTCGTGGCTGAACTTGGACAGTTCCTCCTCGAAGAGCAGCAGATCGGCCGAACGCGCGCCGATGATGGACACCACCTTGTTCCCGGCCTGAGCATGGCCCTTGGCGATGTGGTGCATGGCCGCGATGCCCGTGCCGCCGCCCACGCAGATCACGGTGCCGACCTTGTGGATGTCCGTGGCCCGGCCCAGTGGGCCGCAAAGGTCAAGGACCGCATCGCCTTCGCCCAGACTGTCCAGAATGGCCGTGCTCTTGCCCAGGACGAGGTAGACGATGGTGATGGTCCCTTTCCCGGCATCGGCGTCGGCGATGGTCAGCGGAAAGCGCTCGCCGTCCTCCGCCACGCGCAGGATGACGAAATTGCCCGGCTTGGCCTTGGCCGCGATCTCGGGTGCGTCCAGGGTCATCTCCGTGACCCGGCCTGGGATGAGAATTCTTTTTTTCAGTATGGTCGTGCTCACCAATTCCTCCATGCCCTAAGCGGGGCGTCTTATTGAACAAGTGGCCCAGAATTCCGCCGCTTCATCGCTGCTTGTCAAACTACCTGGGCGATTGTAAAGAAATATGACCGTCAAAGGAAGGATGTGCCCATGACCTCAGACCCCATCAGCGCGTATTCCAGTCAGAGCCTCGGCTCCGACGCGCAGTGGAGTTCGGGGTTTTCGCGGCAGATGCTGTCCGCCCGCGTCTCCACCCGCACGGTCGGCGTGCAACTCGGCAAGCTCGGCGTCAGCCTGAGCACCCAGAACATCTCCTTCGCCGACGAACCCGCGCCCAAGATCCTGAAGGACTTCGCCCAGGAGCTTGAACTGCAGTACCTGACCCAGCACGTTCGGCCCTTTGCGGCCGCAGGCAGCTATGCCGCCAATGCGACCACCAGGCGCCTGGGCGCCATGGCCTACGGCCAGCAGGCCAACCTGCGCAGCGTCTCCCCCATGATCAGCGTCGTGGTTTAGACTCCGACACGGCCATCTCGCCAAAAAGATTATCGATTGTCAATGACCGTCCGAGCGGGACCGAAAGCGAAAGGGCCGCCCGGAGGCGGCCCTTCCCCGTCACTGCGCCAGAAACGCCTCGAGCCTGGCCAGGGCCCGGTCGATGCCCGCCGGCTCGGAGCCGCCGGCCTGGGCCAAATCCGGACGCCCGCCGCCGCCACCCTTGATCTCGCCCGAGACCTCCTTGATGAGCGCCGGGGCCGTGAAACGGCCGTGCAGGTCCTTGCTGACCGCAAGCACCAGCATGGCCTTGCCGTCTATCTCGGCGGCCAGGGCGATGATGCCGCTTGAGATCTTGGAGCGCAGGTCGTCCATGAGATTCCTGAGCGCGTTCATGTCCGGGGCCTCGACCTTCCTGGCCAGCACCTTCATGCCGACGATGTCCTTGGCCTCGGAGGCCAGGTCCTTGCCGCTCTCGGACATGACCTTGGCCTGCAGGGCCTGCAGCTCCTTGGACAAAACCTTGGCCTGGTCCTGCAGGGCCGCGATCTTCTTCGAGACCTCGTTCGGGGCGGCCTTGAGCAGGGCGGCAGCATTGCGGACCTCCTCGCGCTGGGCCTGCCAGTGGCGCAGGGCGTCCCAGCCCGTCAGGGCCTCGATGCGGCGCACGCCGGCGGCAATGCCGGCCTCGGACAGGATGGTGAAGGAACCGGCCTGGCCCGTGGACTCCAGGTGCGTGCCGCCGCACAGTTCCACGGATTCGCCAGCCATCTCGACCACGCGCACGTCGGCCTCGTACTTCTCGCCGAACAGGGCCATGGCCTGCTTCTCGTTCACGGCCGCGTCATAGGACATGACCTGCGTGGTGATGGGCGCGTCGGCCAGGATGGCTCGGTTGACCTCGTCCTCGACCTGCTGCAGCTCCTCGGCCGTGAGGCCAGAGATGTGGGTGAAGTCGAAGCGCAGACGCGAGGGCCCCACCAGTGAGCCGGCCTGCTTGACATGCTCGCCCAGCACCCGGCGCAGGGCCGCGTGCAGCAGGTGGGTGGAAGAGTGGTTGCGGGCCGTGGCCACGCGCTCTCCCTCCTCGACGAAAAGCTCCACTTCCTGGTCGGCCAGAATCTCGCCGCCGGTGATCTCGATCTTGTGCACGAGAAGCGTCGGCGCGGGCTTCAGGGTATCGACCACGCGGGCCGCGCCCGTGGGGGCCTGCACCCGGCCCGTGTCGCCCATCTGGCCGCCGGACTCGCCGTAGAACGGGGTCTTGAGCGTGACCATGAAGCCCGTGCCGCCGGTCAGGCGTTCGACGGGCTGGCCTTCGGCGTCCAGCAGGGCGACGATGCGGCTCACGGCGGACAGGCAGTCGTAGCCGATGAAAGCCGATTCCAGGCCCGAACCCATGAGGGCCGCGAACTGCCCGGCCAGGCCCTTGTCGCCGGAGCCGGCCCAGGCTTCCTTGGATTTCTTCTTCTGCACGGCCATGTGCTCGCG
Source organism: Desulfomicrobium salsuginis (assembly GCF_054657795.1). Taxonomy (NCBI): domain Bacteria; kingdom Pseudomonadati; phylum Thermodesulfobacteriota; class Desulfovibrionia; order Desulfovibrionales; family Desulfomicrobiaceae; genus Desulfomicrobium; species Desulfomicrobium salsuginis. The sequence goes on from NZ_BAAHYA010000001.1 coordinate 1,206,178, forward strand.
AAAGCCCGCCTCGTCCACGGCAAAGCCCTGCTTCTCGGCGATGTCGTTGACGATATCGAGGGGGAACCCATAGGTGTCATAGAGCTTGAAAGCCGTCTCGCCGCCGATGGTCCGTTCGCCCTTGGCGGCCAGGGCCGCCATCTCGTCCTCGAGAATGCGCAGGCCCTTGTCCAAGGTTTCGCCGAAACGCTCCTCCTCCTGGCGTACGACGCGGACCATGAAGTCCCGGCCAGCCACGAGTTCGGGGAAGGTCGCGCCCATCTCGGCCACGACCTGGGCCGTGGTCTCGCACAGGAAGGGCTCGCCAAAGCCCAGCAGCTTGCCGAAGCGGTAGGCGCGGCGGATCAGGCGGCGCAGGACGTAACCTCGGCCTTCGTTGGAGGGCAGCATGCCGTCGGCCAGCAGGAAGGCGATGGAGCGGCTGTGGTCGGCGATGACGCGAAGCGCCGTATCCGAGTCGGCATGCTGGCGGTAGGCCACGCCGGCCTTCCTGGCCATGGCCTGGATCAGGCCCTGGAAGAGATCGGTGTCGAAATTCGAGCGCTTGCCCTGGCAGATGGCCGTGATGCGCTCCAGGCCCATGCCCGTGTCGATGCTCGGCTTGGGCAGGGGCGTCATGGTCCCGTCGGCCGAGCGGTTGAACTGCATGAACACGAGGTTCCAGATTTCCAGGAACCGGTCGCAGTCGCACTTGCCGATGCCGCAGTCCGGCCCGCAGGCCATGTCCGCGCCCTGGTCCACGTAAATTTCGGAGCATGGGCCGCAGGGGCCGGTGTCGCCCATGGCCCAGAAATTGTCCTTCTCGCCCAGGCGGAAGATGCGCTCCACCGGCACGCCGGCCACCTTCTGCCACAGCTCGCCGGCCTCGTCGTCGTCGCGGAAGATGGAGACGTAGAGGCGCTCCTTGTCCAGGCCCAGCTCCACTGTCACGAAGTTCCAGGCGAAGCGAATGGCGTCTTCCTTGAAGTAGTCGCCGAAGGAGAAGTTGCCGAGCATCTCGAAGAAGGTGTGGTGGCGCGCCGTGCGGCCCACGTTCTCCAGGTCGTTGTGCTTGCCGCCCACGCGCAGGCACTTCTGGGAGGTGGCGGCCCGGGTGTAGTCGCGCTTCTCCTGGCCCAGGAAGATCTTCTTGAACTGGACCATGCCGGCGTTGGTGAAGAGAAGGGTCGGGTCGTCCTGGGGGACCAGGGATGAGCTGGGCTGCACGCTGTGGCCGTGCTTCTCGAAATATTCCAAAAACCGTTTGCGGATTTCACCGGCGCTGATCACGTTGTCTACCTCGTTGATCCCCGTTCTCGCCAGGGCATGATATGGTGAAAGGCATGGATTCCCGCCTTCGCGGGAATGACGTCGCGCCATGACGCCAAGGTTGCGTCATTCCCGCGACGTGCGCCCGACAGGGTAAATCCATGCCTCTGATGTTACTGAAAATCAGCCGAAACTACTCGGCTGGCGCCGCCGCGGGCGCTTCCTCGGGCACGGGCATTCCCAGCTGTTCGAGCAGGGCGCGCTCGATCTGCATGCGCAGCTCGTCGTTGTCCTGCAGGAAGGCGCGCACGTTCTCCTTGCCCTGGCCCAGACGCTCGGAGCCGAAGGCGTACCAGGCGCCGCTCTTCTCGACGACGCCCTGTTCCACGCCCAGGTCGAGCAACTCGCCCACACGGGAGATGCCGGTGCCGAAGAGCACGTCGTACTCAGCCTCGCGGAAGGGCGGGGCCATCTTGTTCTTGACCACCTTGACCCGCACGCGGTTGCCGTACGACTCCTCCTTGTCCTTCAGGGTCTGGATGCGTCGCAGATCCATGCGCACGGAGGCGTAGAACTTGAGGGCGTTGCCGCCTGTGGTCGTCTCGGGGCTGCCGTAGCCGGTCATGCCGATCTTCATGCGCAGCTGGTTGATGAAGATGATGGACGTGCGCGACTTGTGGATGGTGCCCGTCAGCTTGCGCATGGCGTGGGACATGAGGCGGGCCTGGCTGCCGACCTGGGTCTCGCCCATGTTCCCCTCCAGTTCGGACTGGGGGATGAGGGCGGCCACGGAGTCCACCACGACCACGTCCACGGCGCCGGAGCGGACCAGCATGTCCGCAATTTCCAGGGCCTGCTCGCCGTAGTCGGGCTGGGAGATGAGCAGATCTTCGGTCTTGACCCCGAGCCTGCGCGCGTAGTTGATGTCCAGGGCATGCTCGGCATCGATGAAGGCCGCCACGCCGCCGCGCTTCTGGGCCTCGGCGATGATGTGCAGGGCCTGGGTGGTCTTGCCCGAGGATTCCGGCCCGAAAATCTCCGTCACGCGGCCGCGTGGGATGCCGCCGACGCCCAGGGCCAGGTCCAGCCCGATGGATCCCGTGGGGATGACCGGAACGACCTGATGGGACGTGTCGGAAAGACGCATGACCGAGCCCTGGCCGTAGCGGCGCTCGATGGTGGCCAGCGCGGTTTCCAGCGCTTCGCGGCGCGCGTCTTCGGGGGATGCGGTTTTTGGTCGGGCCATGAGATGCTCCATGAAAGTTGGGGTTCGGCGAAAACAGAGAAACAAGCGCTCGTAGCAAATAAGGGTATGGAAGACAATGCCGGGAAACCGGTGCCCGGCGGCGCCCCCGGTTCGACAATATGCCCACGCCGAGGCGGTTTCCCCCGGGGACGCCGACTGCGTTCGACGCCCCGCGCTCGCCTTCAGGCGATGCGCCGCCCGACGAAGGCGGCGACGAGGATGACCGCCATGCCGACCACGGCGTGGGGCGTCACGGCTGCGCCTCGGGCCAGGGCCGCCAGCAGCACGGCCAGGGGCGGGGTGAGGTAGGAGAGGTAGCCGATGACGGTCATGTTGCCCGTGGTCACGGCCCGGTTCCAGAGGGTGAAGGACAGGCCCAGAGGCACGAGCCCCAGGTACAGGGCCGAGAGCAGGGCTCCGGCCGGCGGCAGTCCCTGGGGGGCGCCGGCGGCGTAGACCACGGTCGAGCAGGCCGCGGCAAGGACGGTGAAGGCGGGCATGTAGTCCCTGGTGGGCCGCAACCGGGACAGGGCAACGGAGAAGCCGCTCCAGATCAGCCCGCAGCACAGGGCCAGGGCGTAGCCGGGGAGATGGCGCGGGTCGAACTGCAGGCTTCTGCCGCCGGAAACGACCAGCCCGGCGCCCAGAAGCCCGGCCAGGGCCACGGCCAGCACGGGCACCGACAGGCGGCGCTTGGCCAGGACCGACGAAAAGACCACGATCCAGAAGGACCATGTCGTCGTCAGGATGGCCCCTTCCACCAGTGGGGCGTGGTCCAGGGCCAGGTAATAGACCGCGTGGTAGCCGAAGATGCCGACGAGTCCCAGGGCGGCCAGGCGCGGCGATGGCCAGGGGATGGCCGCGCGCTTCGAGATGACCATTTCCTGCGCGGTCAGATACAGCGCGGCCGGCACGAAGCTGAAGAACAGCAGCTCCGGCACCGTGAGGCCGTCCAGGCCGCTGCCCGTGGCCGCCGGCAGGCTGGCCCAGCAGAGCACCGCGCCCATGGCGTAGAGGTAGGGCTTCATGGGCACGGCCTAGAAGAGCTTGCTGCCGAGCTTGGCGTTCACGGCCGGAGAGACGAAGGTCGCCTCGCCGCTGTCCTTGCCCGGGTACTGCACGCCGAGCACGAGGGCTTCCGAGACAACCGGCCCCATCTGTCGCGGCGGGAAGTTGAGCACCCCGAGCACCAGCCGCCCCACGACCTCGTCCACGGGGTGGGAGGTGAAGCGCCCGTAGCTCGTGCGGCGGCCGTATTTGCCGAAGTCGATGACCATCCTGTACGTCGGCTTGGGGGTCTCGGCGCAGGGCTCGGCCTCGACGATGCGCCCGAGACGGGCGTCGAGCAGGGCGAAGGATTCTTCGAAGCTCACCTCGGGCTTCAATTCAGCAGCCATGATTTCTCCTTGTGCGATGGGGCCATCACGCCTGCCGCAGCGAGGCCAGGGCCAAAGCCAGGCCCAGGCAGACCAGGACGCCGCCGATGCTCCGCTCCACGTGGTGCCGGGCCGAGGCAACGACCCGCTGGGCCGGAACGGAGGAAAAGGCCAGGGCCACCAGGACGAACCACGCCAAATGGGCCAGGGACATGAACGCCCCGTAGCCGAGCTGGACCGGCAGGGGAGTCCGGGGGCTGATCACCTGGGTGAACAGGCTGACCACGAAGAGGGTGGTCTTGGGGTTGCTGGCGTTGGTCAGAAAACCGCGGCGCAGGGCGCCGAGGTCGGACAGGGGCGGCAAGGGCGCCGTGCCGGACGCCGCGGGCCTAGCCCGCAACATGCCGATGCCTAGCCAGACGAGATAGGCTGCGCCCAGATACTTGATCAGGCTGAAAACCATCTCCGACCGGGAAATGACGAGACCCACCCCCAGCAGGCTGTAGGCCACGTGAACCAGCACGCCCAGTGAGATGCCGACGGCGGTCAGCACTCCGGCCCGCCTGGAGATGACCATACTGTTGCGGGTGACCATGGCGAAATCCGCGCCGGGGCTGATGACGGCCAAAATGGTGATTGTGGCGACGGTGACGAGTTCGAGCATCTTCCTTATCCGCAGAGGATGGCGGCCCGGGCGCAAAGCCGGACGGACGCATGGGCCTTACGCCGTCTTGCGCAGGAAACGCAAGCCTTTGCTTCTTCCCGCTTGTCCCTCGGGGAGAACTCGGATAGCGAGGGGAACGCAGCGCTCAAACGGTTCAAGGAGTCCCCATGTCCATCAGAACCAAGGTCTTCCTCATCATCTTCGTTCTCTTCGCCGCCCTTGGAGCTGCGGATTTCATCATCCAGCGCTTCATCATCTACCCCAGCTTCCTGGAGCTGGAATATCGGGAAGCCGGCGAGAACCTGCAGCGCATCTTCCACGCCATCGACCGCGAAACCTACCACGTGGGGCGCCTGTGCCGCGACTGGGCGACGTGGAACGATTCCCATGATTTCATGGCCACTGGCTCCGAGCGCTTCATCGAAAGCAACCTGAGCGACGATTCCCTGGACAACATCTCCCTGAACATGATCGCCTTCTGCGACACCAGCGGCAACATCGTCTGGAGCCGCGTCCGCGACCTGGAGGAAAAGACGACGCTGCAGCTCGGCTTCATGGACGGCGGGCACATCGACCTGAAGCACACGACGCTCTCCGTGCACCCCTCTCCCGCAGGCGGCAGGGGCAACAGGGGCATATTCAACACCGAAGCCGGGCCCATGCTCTTCGCCTCCCGGGAAATTCTGCGCTCCGACGGGTCGGGCCCCTCCAACGGCTTCCTGATCATGGGACGCTTCCTGAACCAAGCCATGCTCGAAACCCTGCAGGAACAGACCCGCCTGTCCTTCGAGATCGTCGGCCCCCTCGACATGGCCAAGCCCCTCTGCCACACGTCCGGGATGACGCCCATGACCGTCGGCGACCTGCACTACTTCACCAAGACCGAAGGCGGGAACATGGTGTCCTGTGCAGGATACCAGGACGAAACCGGCGAAACCCTTTTCGGGGTCCAGTACCTCTTTCCCCGCGAGACCACCCGCAAGGGCCTCGCCAGCATCCGTTACGCCGTCTTTCTGGTCATCGGTTCCGGCGTGACCGTGCTCGTGATCCTGAACCTGATGATGCAGGCCGTGGTTCTGAGGCCCCTGAAGCGCCTGACCGACCATGCCGTCAAGCTGCAGGAGAAAGGGGACTACTCCCTGCGCCTCGACCTCCCTCGCAAGGACGAGATAGGAGTCCTGGCCAAGAGCCTCGATTCCCTGGTCCAGACCATCAGCGACCGCACCGTGGAGCTCCAGCGGGCCAACGAGCAGCTCACGCAGCTCTCCCTGAACGATGCCCTGACCGGCATCGCCAACCGTCGCATGTTCGACGTCTACCTCAAGCAGGAATGGCGACGGGCCATGCGCGAGCAGGCACCCCTGTCCATCATGCTGGCCGACGTGGACCATTTCAAGAACTTCAACGACACCTACGGGCACCAGCAGGGCGACATGTGCCTCATCGGCGTGGCCGCTGTCATGCAGCTGCACATGCAGCGTCCGGCCGACCTGCTGGCCCGGTACGGCGGGGAGGAGTTCGCCGTGATCCTGCCGGGCACCGACGCCGAAGGGGCCGAGCACATCGCCGGGGTCCTGGCGCAGGCCGTTCGGGATCTGCGCATCGAGCACTCCGGGTCCGACGCCGCGCCCTGCGTGACCCTGAGCATCGGCGTCGTGACCACGGTCCCCTCGCCCGAGGAAGGGGACGGCAGCATGGACATACTCCTTGAACAAGCCGACCAGGCCCTGTACCAGGCCAAGAATTCCGGCCGCAACAAAGTCCAGGCCTGGACGCCCGAACAGTTCAAGGCCGAATAGCGCGCCCGCCGAATCTCTCCTCGCCGGGCGCGGGAAACGAACCCGCCGCCTTCATCCTCCGGCAGTAAGCCGGACCCAAAGGAAATCTATGTCATTCGAATCACTCGGATTACCCATCCCGCTTGTTCAAGCCCTGGCCGCACGCGGCCTGCGCGAACCCCTGCCCGTGCAGGAAGCCGCCCTGCCCGCATTGGCCGCCGGCAACTCGGCCATGCTCATCTCCCGGACCGGATCGGGCAAGACCCTGGCCTATCTCCTGCCCATCCTGGCGGGCATCGACCCGCAAAGCCCGCACGTGCAGGCCGTGATCCTGGCCCCGACCCACGAGCTGGCCATGCAGATCAACCGCGTAGCCAAGGAACTGTCGGCGGAGGCCGGCCTCGGGATCAGGGTCCAGGCCCTCATCGGCGGCGCGGCCGCCAGCCGGCAGATCGAGGGGCTGAAGAAAAAGCCGCACATCGTCGTCGGTTCGGCCGGACGCATCACCCACCTGCTGGACCTGGGCAAGCTGAAGCTGCGCGACACGGCCTGGCTGGTGCTCGACGAAGCGGACCGCCTGCTCATCGAGGAAGGGCTCGAACATGTGCGGCACATCACCGGCGAACTGGGGCCGCAGACGCGCTTCGTCTTCGTCTCGGCCACCGAAGGCCCGGCCACGACCCGCATCGCCAAGGGCCTGGCCCCGGACCTCAAGTTCGTGCGCGTGCAGGCAAGCATCAGCCCCACCATCCGCCACTGCTACCTCGTGTGCGAGGAGCGGGACAAGATCGAGTGGCTGCGCAAGGCCCTGCGCGGCCTCGAACCCAACCGCGCCCTCGTCTTCGTGCACCGCGGGGCCAGCGCCGAACGCATCTCCGAGCGCCTCGACTATCACCAGCTGGCCGTGGCCGACCTGCACGGGGCCAGGGACAAGTTCGAGCGCCAGGCCGCCCTGGACAGCTTCCGCAGGGGCAAGGCCCGGGTGCTCATCGCCTCGGACATCGCGGCCCGCGGCCTGGACATTGCCGACGTGGAGCTGGTGGTCAACCTCGACGCCCCGAGCCAGAGCCGGGACTACCTGCACCGCGCCGGACGAACCGGCCGCGCCGGGGCCGCCGGGCTCGTCCTGACCTTGCTGACCGAGCCCGAAACCCGCCTGGCCAGACGCTATGCCGAGGAACTTGACATCGCCATGGAGCCCGTACGCATGGTGCGCGGCGCCTTGGCGCCGTCCGACGCGTCCGGTGCGCAGCCCCTGGCCCCTGCGCCGCGCAAACGCGGACCGGCGGCCCCCGGTTCACCGCGCACGCCAGGCAAGGCCCAGACAACCCGGAAATCCGAGCCATCAGTCCCAAAATCCGGGAAAGGGCCGCGTCGTCCGGAGGCCAGGCACGGAGAATCTGCCGACAAGCAGCAGCAAAACCCGAACCAAAAATCCGGCGGCCAGGCCAAACCGACCGCAAGACGGTCCGACGCCGACAGACCCAGCTCCCCGTCCAGCCGCAAGCCCGCGCAGGCAGGAAGGCCCGCGGGCAGCCCTCCCGCACGGCGTCCCAAATCCAAGAAACCCGCATGAAACGTCCGCAGGTCGCCCGGATGAACCGCCATATCCAGACGGCCTGCGTTCACGCCTCTTTGTAACGCAACCCCTCAAAATCATGATTGACAACAATCCTGTTTCGGCAGTAGTTCATCCGGCAGTGTTATGATTTGATTTTCGGTGTTATCTTTTCGGCTCTTTCTTGAGTTCAATACTCTTCCAACGTGATTTCCGGGGCGAACCGTATTCCACGCACGCACCCGGGACAGGAGGTGCGCCGCGATGATGAGAATCTTTCTGCTCTGTTTCACCCTGGTCTTCTGCGCCGCCAACTCGGCCCTGGCGCATTTCGGCATGCTCATTCCCTCCGCGGGCAGCGTCGCGGACAAGAAGGACGCGGCCCTGACCCTGACCCTGTCCTTTTCCCACCCCATGGAAATGGTCGGCATGCCGCTGGCCTCCCCCGCATCCTTTAAGGTCTTCGCCGACGGGGAATCCGCGGACCTGCTGCCTGCCCTGAAACCTGCAAAGGTCATGGGCAACGAGGCCTGGAGCGCCGGCTACGCCGTCACGAAACCCGGCGTGTACCAGTTCGTCATGGAGCCCAAGCCCTACTGGGAGCCGGCCGAGGACTGCTTCATCGTCCACATCACCAAGACCGTCGTGCCGGCTTTCGGCGAAGAGGAGGGCTGGGACCGCCCCCTGGGCCTCAAGACCGAGATCGTGCCCCTGACCCGCCCCTTCGGCAATTACGTAGGCAACGTCTTCCAGGGACAGGTGTTCCTCGACGGCAAGCCCGTACCCGGAGCCATGGTCGAAGTGGAATTCTACAACCGGGACGACAAGCGTGAAGCCCCCAACGATTACATGATCACCCAGGTCGTCAAGGCCGACGACAATGGCGTGTTCACCTACGGAGTGCCCTTTGCCGGCTGGTGGGGCTTCGCCGCCCTGAACACGGCGGACGCGAAGATGGACCACGAAGGCTCGCCCAAGGACGTGGAGCTCGGAGCCGTGCTGTGGACGGAATTTCTTGAACCCGTGCGCAAGTAGGGCTACACGACTGCCTCGACAGATGCGTTCACCCCGACCCGCCGGCAACCCTCCCGGCGGGTCCGACACACGGCCGTAACGGGCCGGAGACTGCGGGAGCCGATCGTGCACATTTCCGAAGGAGTCCTCTCCCCCGCCATCCTGGGCGCCGGCGCGGCCCTGGCCGCCGCTGGAACGGCCGTGGGCCTGCGCCGCCTGGACTACGACCGGCTCATGACCGTGGCCATCCTGTCCGCGGCCTTTTTCGTCGGCTCCCTCATCCATGTGCCTATCGGCCCGGCCAGCGCCCACCTCATCCTGAACGGCCTCCTGGGCGTGATCCTGGGCTGGGCAGCCTTCCCGGCCATCCTCGTGGCCCTGGTCCTGCAGTCCGTACTTTTCCAATACGGCGGTTTTACGGTTCTGGGGGTCAACACCTTCAACATGGCCTTCCCGGCCGTGCTGTGCTTTTACCTGCTGCGGCCCCTGCTGACGCGAAACTCCCGGCTGCGCACCGCGGGCGCGTTCTGCTGCGGAGCCCTGTCCGTAGCCGGGGCCGGGCTGCTGACCGCCCTGTCCCTGTCCTTCACCAGCGAAGGCTTTCTGCAGGCCGCGCGCATCCTCTTCGTTGCCCACATTCCGGTCATGATCGCGGAAGGGATCGTCACCGCGCTGGCCGTGTCCTTTCTGGCCCGGGTGCGGCCGGAACTTCTGAACCTCACCTGAACCGCATTGAGGAGAAGCCCCATGCGCCGCATTCTGCTGCCCCTTGTCCTCGGCCTGTTGACCCACACCGCGGCCCTGGCCCACAGGGTCAATGTTTTCGCCTATGTCGAGGGTGGAGACGTGGTGGTCGAGTGCAGCTACAGCAAGTCCAAGCGGGTCAACCGCGGGGCCATCGAGGTGCTGAGCCTGCAGAGCGGAGAAACCCTGCTGACCGGGGAGACGGACGAAGACGGCCGCTTCCGCTTTCCGGTGCCCGAAGCGGCCAAACGGACGGCTTCCGGACTGCGCATCGTGCTGCGGGCCGGGGAAGGCCATCAGAACGAGTGGGTTGTGGACGCCGCGGAGTTCATGCCCTCAGGGTCGAAATCAGCCGAAGGGGCGGGTGCGGCGCAGCCGGCCGTCGACCCGCAACGGCCCGCGCCCGGCAACGCCGAAGGGCCCGGGGCGCTGTCACGCGGCGACGTGGAGGAAATCGTGAACGCGGCCCTCGACGCCAAGCTCGCGCCCATCAGGCGCGCCGTGCTGGAACGGACGGAGGAGGGCCCGGACATGCGGGAAATCATCGGCGGCATCGGCTGGATCTTCGGGATCGTCGGCCTGGCCGCGTATTTCAAGAGCCGGTCCCGTGTTTGACGAGCCCTTCGCCTGCGGCGACTCCCCCGTGCACGGGCTCGACCCCAGGGTGCGCCTGGCCGCGGCAACCTTTTTTTCCGTCTGCGTGGCGCTCCTGAAAGCGCCGGCCGCCGCCGGCGCCGCCCTGCTCCTGGCCGCGGCGGTCCTCGCCCTGAGCCGGCCGCCGGCGCTCCTGCTGGCCAGGCGCCTGGCCGTGGTCAACGCCTTCATCCTCTTTCTGTGGGCCACGGTGCCCGCAACCATGCCCGGCCAGGAGCTGCTGGCCGTGGGGCCCCTGTCCTTCAGCCGCGAGGGCGTGGCCCTGGCCTGGCTCGTGACCCTCAAGTCCAACGCCATCCTGCTGGCCTTCCTGGCCCTGGCCGCGACCATGAACGCCCCGACCATGGGACACGCCATGGACCGTCTGGGCGTGCCGCCCAAGCTGGTCTTTCTCTTCCTCTTCACCTATCGCTACCTGCACGTCATCGCCGACGAATGGCGGCGGATGATCACTGCGGCCAGGCTGCGCGGCTTCGCACCCCGGACCGGCATGCACAGCTACCGGACCATCGCCCATCTGCTGGCCATGGTCCTGGTCGGCAGCTTCGACCGTTCGGGTCGCGTCTACCAGGCCATGGTCCTGCGCGGGTTCTCCGGACGCTTCGCATCCGTGGTCCGCTTCCGGGCCAGGACCCGCGACGCACTCTTCGCCCTGTTCTGGCTGGCGGCCACGGCCGCGCTCACCTTGATGGACCTGTACCCGGAGGCCCTTGGTGTCTGAACCGTCCCTTTTCGCCCTGGAAAACGTGTCCTTCGCCTATCCTTCGGGGCACGAGATCCTGCACGACGTGAACTTCGCCTTCGAACCCGGCCGCAAGATCGGCCTCTACGGATCCAACGGCAGCGGCAAGACGACCCTTTTCCACATCATCATGGGCCTCGCGGCGCCTTCGACGGGAAGGGTGCTCTTCCACGGCGCCCCCGTCAGCGGCGAAAGGCAGTTCCGCGCCCTGCGCCGCGAAGTGGGCCTGGTCATGCAGAACGCCGAGGACCAGCTCTTCAACCCCACGGTCCTCGACGACGTGGCCTTCGGCCCCCTGAACCTCGGGCTATCGGCCGACGAGGCGAGGGATCGGGCGGAGGATACTCTGCGGGAACTGGGCCTTGCGGGCTTCGGAAGCCGTCTGACCCACCGTCTTTCGGGTGGCGAGAAGAAGCTCGTCTCCCTGGCCACTGTCCTGTCCATGCGGCCGAGCGTCCTGCTCCTGGACGAGCCGACCAACGGCCTGGACCCGCAGACCCGGGAGCGCATCATCGAAATCCTGGGCGCCCTGCCCACGGCGCGCATCATCATCTCTCACGACTGGGACTTCCTGGCGCAGACCACGACACGGTTCATGACCATCAAGGACGGCAGCCTGCTGACCAACATCCCCCACCTGCCGCACCGCCACGTGCACGCCCACCCCCTGGGGAACGAGCCGCACCATCACCACGACTAGGCGTCTGCGGCAGGGGCGCGGAATTCCTGCAGCCAAAGGCCAAGTTCGGCATGGAGCCCCCGGGCCTCGTCGAGGCGCCCCTCCTTGGCGGCCAGCTCCAGGTTCCGGGCCGCGTCGCCCAGTTCCTGCAAACCCATGTTGAACAGGGTTCCCTTCAGCATGTGGGCCGCGTCGGCCATCTCGGACCAGTCGTCGCGGGCCAGGGCCTCGTCGAGGCGGCGCATCGTCTCTCCGACCGTGTCGCGCCCGATGGCGTACAATTCCCGCACTTCGTCCAGGCCGAGGCCATAGACCCGGCACAGGTGCTCAAGCACCCTCCGCTCCAGACTTGTGTCCACGTCGAACTCCTTTTCGGTGATATGCAGACCCCAAGGATCATTGCGCCCCCGGGCCGTTTCGGTCAACTCCCGGCGCATCCGCGCCGCGCCTGTGCCGGGAGTTGACCACGGACACGAATTGTCCTTATGAGATTTCACGGTGTGAAGTCTTCACAGTTCACGCGCCCCAAGGAGACCCAAATGGACCCAGCATTGGCCAAGCCCTTCATCAAAGCCACCAAGGACGTGCTCGCCGCCATGGCCGCCCTCGACGTCGTCGCCGGGACGCCCTACATCAAGAAGGACAAGATGGCCCGCGGCGACGTGTCGGCCGTGATCGGCATCACCGGCGACAAGCACGGCACCTTTTCCATATCCTTCGACCGCAAGACCGCCGTGCACATCGTCAAGCAGATGCTCGGCGACGCCATCGAGGACATCCTGCAGGACGTGCAGGACGCCATGGGCGAGATCACCAACATGATCTCGGGCCAGGCCCGCGTCGGCCTGGTCGACATGGGCCTGAAGCTCCAGGGCTCCACGCCGTCCGTGATCATGGGCGACAACCACACCATCGCCCACATGACCTCGGCCCTGGCCATCGCCATCCCCTTCTCCTGCGAAGCCGGTACCTTCACCCTCGAATTCTGCTTCGACTAGCCCCATGAGCGGCGCGGGGAACATCAACGACCAGGTCTCGCAGCTCCTCCTCGGGGCCAGCGCCCGCGCCATCGAAGCGCCCAAGGAATTCGACCTCATGGAGATGCCCGTCGAAGGCGTGGCCGCCTTCTGGCTCTCCGTAAAAAAAACCCTCGATTCCAGGAAAAAGGACGACGGCTTCCTGCTGGAGGAGGCCCGCCACACGCGCGAGCCCCACGTGCGCTTCCTGCTGGAACTGGCCGCCTCGTCCTTCCCCGCCTCCCGCTGCGAAGATCTGGCGCAGGTGCGCAAGCGGAACATCCTGGCCGAACTGCACCGCAAGTACGTCCTCATGGCCATCGGGCTCCTGGGCATCGTGTCCAAGGAGAACCCGCAGAAGGTCATGATCCGCTTCCTGTCCAAGTTCCACATCGCGCCGATCTTCGAGAAGCAGGTCTTCGACGTGGCCCAGGTCATGCTCAAGAACCTGGACAACTCCGAGCTCAACAAGGCCAAGTTCCTGAACATCGACCACAAGCTCAAGATCGAGGCCCTGATCATCAACCTCATCTTCTACTGCATGCTGGCCAGGCGCAGCGGGGTGGAATTCCTGCTGGACTACCAGGAGTTCATTTCCTCCCAGTACTTCAAGGACGGGTTGGCCCTCATCCGCGACGGGTTCGACTACGACTTCGTCAAGTTCCGCCTGAATCTGGTCAAGAAGGAGATCCTGGAGGCCACGGAACTGAAGATGGACCTGTCCATGCACATGATGTCGGCCATCAAGTCCGGCGTGCCCTTCGCCGACCTCTACCTCATCGCCAAGGCCTACCTGCCGTGAAAAAAGGCCGCCCCCTCGCGGGAGCGGCCTTGCATCGACGATTGAAACGCCCGGGATCACTCCTGGGCTTTCTTTTTCTTTTCGGGCCCTTTCAGCTGGACCTGCTGGTTGTTTTCCTTGACCTTGGCCGGCTTGCGGTAATCCTTGTGCATGAACAGGCAACTGGTGGGACAGTGGTCCACGCAGATGCCGCAGTACACGCAGGAATACGGGTCGACCTCCCAGGTCTTGGCGTCCTTGTTCACGGTGATGCACTGCGAGGGGCACTTCTTCTGGCACATGCCGCACATGATGCATTCCTCGATCCTGATGTCGAGGTTGCCGCGCACGTTCTCGAAGGTCTCCCGGACCTGGAACGGGTAGAGCCGCGTATGTGTCTTGCTCAGGAAGTTCCTGAGCACGGTCGCTGTCATATCGAACATGGGGCCTCCTTAACGTTCCGTACAGCTGATGCAGGGATCGATGGACAGAGCGATAATCGGCACGTCGGCCATTTCGCAGCCGGGGAGCATCGCCAAGAGCGGCGGCACGTTGGCGAATGTGGGGGTGCGGATGCGGACGCGGTCCAGATACTTGTCCCCGGTCGCCCTGACGTAGTACATCAGTTCGCCGCGGGGCTGCTCGGAACGGCAGACGATCTCGCCCGTGGGCTTGCCCTTGACCTTGGCGGCGATTTCGCCGTCCGGGATCTTGGCGATGAGCTGGCGCACGATGTCGATGGACTGGTACAGCTCGCGGAAGCGGACCATGGTCCGGGCCCAGCTGTCGCCGTCCTTCTCCACCACCGGCGCGAAGTCGATGTACTTGTAGGCGCCGTAGCCCAGCATGCGCATGTCCTGGGCCACGCCGGAACCGCGCAGCTGCGGGCCGGCCGCGCCCAGTTCGTAGGCCTGCTGGTAGGTCAGCACGCCGACGCCCACGGTGCGCTTCTTGACGGTGTAGTCTTTGGTCAGGACGGCCTTGATCTTGTCCAGTTCCTGCTCCAGCTCGTCCACGACCTGCACGACCCAGCGCAGCTGCTCGGGGCTCATGTCGCGGCGCACGCCGCCGATCTTGTTGACGGAGATGATGACGCGGTTGCCGGCCGTGGCCTCCATGACGTCCATGACGCGTTCGCGGATGCGCCAGGCGTGCATGAACATGCTCTCCATGCCGAAGGCGTCGGCCAGCAGACCCAACCACAGCAGGTGCGAGTGCATGCGGTGCAGCTCGGACCAGATGACGCGCAGGAAGTCCGCGCGCTGCGGGACCTCGATGCCCATCAGGCCTTCGATGCACATGCAGTAGGTGTGGGCGTGGATGCAGCTGCAGATGCCGCACACGCGTTCCACGATCTGGACCATCTGGTCCATGTCGCGGATGGAGGCCAGAGTCTCCAGGCCGCGATGCACGTAGCCCAGGGTCGGCAGGGCTTCCTTGACGATCTCGTCCTCGAGGACGAGCTTGAGGTGCAGCGGTTCGGGCAGAACCGGGTGCTGGGGGCCGAAAGGTACGATGGTCGCCATGCTATGCTCCCTCCCCGGCTGATTCGGCCTTGTTGACCGTGAACTTGCAGAAGGGGAACTTCTTCACTTCCTCCTCCAGATAGAAATGCCCGCCGAAATCCAGGGCAATGCCTTCGAAGGTGATGCCGAAGTGGTCCTGGGTCTCGTTCTCGATGATCAGGGCGGCGAAATAGATGCCGGAAATGCTCGGCACCACCCTGTCCGCCTTGGCCACGTTCAGGCGCAGGTGCGTCAGCTTCAGGTCCAGGTCGAAGTGGTACAGCAGGTCGAAGCTGTCGCCCAGATCAACGCAGCTCATGGTCACGAAGCGGTACCCCTTGTTCTTGAGGGACTGGACTTCGGATGTGAGCTGGCTCTTCACCAGATTTGTGGTTTCAAATGCCATATCTTACCTCGTGACCTGACGGTCTTCGCGATTTTCGTAAAACTCCCTGGCCTTCTTGAGGTCGGCCACCAGCGGCTCCGTGTCCTTTTCGGGCCGGCGCTTCTTGAGCTTCTCCAGGGCCAGGACCACGCCGTCGATGATGGCCTCGGGCTTGGAGGGGCAACCGGGGACGTAGACATCCACCGGGATGACCTTGTCTATGCCGCCCAGGACGTTGTAGGCCTCACGGAACACGCCGCCCGAGGTGCCGCACGCGCCGATGGCGATGACGGCCTTGGGGTCGGGCATCTGGTCGTAGATGTTCTTCAGAGCCTTGGCGTTTCGGGGGTTGACCGTGCCGGAGACGACAAGGATGTCGGCGTGCTTGGGGTTGCCGATGTTCAGGATGCCGAAGCGCTCGACGTCGTACACCGGGGTGAGGCAGGCCAGCACCTCGATGTCGCACCCGTTGCAGCTCCCGCAGTCGAAATGGATGAGCCACGGAGACTTCACCCGGGATGTGTGCAGCAGATCTTGAAAAAAGCCCATATCTGAACTCCGTTGGTACTTAGAAGGACTTGGCGTACAGAAGCGCCATGTTGAAGAAGGACAGGCTGATGCCCACTGCCCACACGTAGGTCAGCATCCATTTCCACGTCATTCTGGGCGTCACGTTGTCGATGATGATCTCGGCCATGTAGGTCACGGCCAGCAGGATCACCAAGCCGATCCAGCTCGTGCTCCAGAACAGACTGCAGATGGCCAGGATGAGGACGATGTCGTACCAGTGGGCGATTTCCAGAATGGCCAGATAGGGCCCGGAGTATTCGGTCAGCACGCCGCGCACCAGTTCCTGGTGGGCATGGTGGCTGGCCGAGATGTCGAAGGGCGACTTGCGCAGCTTGATGGTCAGCGCGAAGGTCAGCACGAGGTACAAGAGCGGGAGCATGAGGAAGATCGGGCGCTCGTAGTTCAGGATGGCGTCGATCTTGAAGCTGCCGGTGACGAAGTAGATGCCGACGAAGACGATGATCAGAAGCGGCTCGTAGGTCAGCATCTGGATCAGCTCGCGCTGGGCGCCGAGCTGGGAGTAGGGAGACGGAACTGCCAGAGCGCCAACGACCATGAATACCGCGCCGATGGTCATGACGAAGAAGATCATGAGCAGGTCGGCCTGCATGGCGAAGAGAGCCACGCACAGGATCGAGGCGACCAGGTACATGTGCACACAGAAGATCTGCCAGTAGTTGACGACCTGGGGCTCTTTGCCCAGCAGCTTGATGACGTCGTAGAAGGGCTGCAGGATCGGCGGCCCGAAGCGGCCCTGGAACCAGGCGGTGAGGCGGCGATCGATGCCGGCCAGCAGGCCGCCGGCGAGAGGTGCCAGAATAATTGCCAGGATGACGAAGCTAATAGTCTTGAAGTCCATTTAGAACACCCCCGCCAGCAAGATGATCAGAATGCCGATGGCGACCAGGTTGATCCACCCGGTGATCCGGGATTCGCCAATGAGGTTTTCCATGTACCAGTTCGAGGTCTTGAAGTCGGCCCAGACGCCCAAGGGGCCCTTGAAGCCGAGCTTGCGCGCGTCGCCGGGGTCCTGCAGGCCGCAGACGTACGGGGTGACATAGGAGCCGCGCTTGATGAGCCGCTTGGAGGACGAGGCGCGCACCGCGTAGATGACGCCCAGGGTCATGACCACGAACACCGGGTACAGGGCGAACATGCCGATGTTGTTGGAGATGACGCCGCGGGCCGAGATGTAGAGGTCGGTGTCGTAGAAGCGCTCCAGGACCGGCAGCACCATGGAGGTGTAGAGGCCCGGGGCCACGAAGCTGATCAGCACGGCCGCCACGGCCAGGGCCAGGAGCGGCAGACGGATCAGGCAGGGCTGGGACTCGGCCTGCGGAGCCTTGTCCGGCACCACCGAGGTCATGAGCAGCCCGAGCCAGCGGCCCCAGAAGACCATGGTCAGGGCCGAGCCGACGGCCAGCATGAGCACGACCAGCGGCAGATGGGCCGAAGCCTCGACGGCCATCCACTTGGACAGCAGGGCGCCGAAGGGCGGCAGGAACATGGTCACGATGCCGATCACGGCGACCATGGTCGTGCGGGGCATGACACTGATCAGCCCGCGCATGTCCTCGATGTCGCGGCTGCCGATGTGCTGCTCGATGGTGCCGACGCACAGGAACATGAGGGCCTTGGAGATGGCGTGGAAGACAATCAGGAGCACGGCCGCGGCCATGGCCGCCGGCGTGTTGATGCCTGCGCAGGCCACGATCATGCCGAGGTTGCTGATGGTCGAATAGGCCAGGATCTTCTTGCCGTTGCTCTGGGACAGGGCCAGGACCGCGGCTCCCAGGAACGTCACGGCGCCGAACAGGGCCACGTATTTGCTGAAGACCGTACCGGCGAAGGCCGGGGCCAGACGGATGACCAGGTACACGCCCGCCTTGACCATGGTGCTCGAGTGCAGCAGCGCGGAAATGGGCGTCGGGGCGACCATGGCGCCGCACAGCCAGCTCTGGAAGGGGAGCTGGGCGGCCTTGGTGAAGCCGGCGAAGCACAAGAGGCCCACGGGCAGCAGGATCAGCTTGGATGCGGATTCGGCGGTGATGATCTCCTGCAGGGACAGGGGCAGGCCCTGGGAACGGAAGATGACGAGGGCCAGGACAAAGGCCACGCCGCCCAGCATGTTCATCCACAGGGCGCGGGTGGCGTTCTTGACCGCGATCTCGGTGTCGTCATGCTTGATGAGCATGAACGAGCAGAACGTCGTCACTTCCCAGAAAAAGTACAGCCACAGCAGGTTGTTGGAGAAAACCAGGCCGTTCATGGCGCCCAGGAACAGAACCATGAAGAAGAAGAAACGCCCCTGCCTGGACGTAGCCAGCTTCAGATGGTGCTCGTGCTCCTTCATGTAGGCCAGACCGTACACGCAGATGAGGGAGCCGACGATGGAGATGACCATGCACATGATCATGGAGAACTGATCCACGTAGAGTGCGGGACCCATGTTCTCGCCGGGGTGCATGAACAGTTCGAGAAAGGCCAGGGGCACGATCTGCAGCAGGGTCAGGACGGCGATGAGCTTGTTCTTCATCCGGTAGGCGATACCGAGGATGACGAACAGGAGCGCGAAGTCGAGCACCGCGATCAGGCTGTCGGGGTTGATCCCGAGAAAACTCTCGGGCGTGAAGGAAATCGCCCCCGACTGCACCAGCGCGAGCGATGCGACGGAGACGACCACGCCGGTTCCAATAACCAGCGCGGACCTCAGGGGTTTGACATTGATCAGACACAACACTGCCGCGATGAACGGCAGGGCGATGCTAATCCCTATCAGTTGCGGGGCTAGCATAGGCAAAAAACCTCCTTGCAATTTTGTCCAGTCACCATAGACGCCAGTATAAGTTCAGCCGGCAGGACCGGCTGACAACTTCCCACGAAAGGAGCAGGGACAAGGAGAATGTGAACAAAAATCCTCGGGATTTTTGCAAAACGCTTGGCTATCCAAAAGAGGGGCAAAAGGTCAATATAAAAGCGCTTATTTGATCAACCGAGCAACCTTCTATTCGTACGCATACAAATTGTTCAGTCAAACAATGCATTGATTGATCAACCCGCTGCGGGCGCGTCGGGGCCGCGACGGTGCATCAAGCCGCTGATGCAGTCGCTACAGGTACAGAATCCAGTCCAGGAGGGCGTCGCCCCAGAGCAGCGTCAGCACGGCGCCGAGGCAGAGGAAGGGGCCGAACGGCACAGCCGTGCGCATGCCCTGGGCGTCGGGTCGGCGCATGTAGACCACGGCCACGAGCAGGGCCGAGACCGCGGCGAGCAGGATCATGAGGGGCAGGCGGGACAGGCCGGTCAGGGCCCCGAGGCTGAGCATCAGCTTGATGTCCCCGGTGCCCAGGGCGTCGAGACCTCGCAGGCGCAGGTAGGCCTGCTGCAGCAGGAGAAAGACGCCCGCTCCGCACAGACTCCCCAGCGCCGTGTCCAGCCAGTCAGCGGGCAGGTAAAGCGGGGTGGTCAGGGCCAATGCGGCGGCTGGCCAGGTCAGGATGTCCGGCAGGATGAAGGAGTCGAGGTCGATGAAGCTGGCCACCAGGAAGATGCCGAGAAAGACCATGTACACGGCCCACTGCAGGGTGGGGCCGAATTTCAGGGCGAAGAGCAGGGAGAGCAGGCCGGACAGGAGTTCGACGGCCGGGTAACGCCAGTGGATGCGCCCCCGGCAGGACCTGCATCTGGCGCCGAGCAGCACGTAGGACAGGACCGGGATGTTCTCCCACCAGGACAGGACGTGCCCGCAGGCAGGACAGTGGGAGCCGGGGCTGACCACGGACTGCCCCGTGAGGTAGCGGTGGACGCAGACGTTGTAGAAGCTGCCCAGGCACAGGCCCAGGATAAGGGCCGCGGCGTGGAAGAGAACTGGCGGGAGCTGCATTTCAGGCATGGGGCTTCCGGTGGGACGGCACGTGGCCGGGACGTGCCGGGTTGCGGGTGCTGCGTTTCAGGTCAGCACCTCGTTGGCCCAGGCCGAGGCCTCGGCGGACAGCCTGCTGATGAGCGCCATGGACAGCCCCATCTGCGCAGCCTTGCCGTTCAGTCTGGCCCAGTTGCACCTGTCGATTTCGTCGAGAAGCCCGATCCAGGCCGAGTCGGGGCTGGTCGGGTCGACCAGCGCCTTCTTCAGGGCGGGGTCCAACGGGATCTCCTCCAGCACCGTCGACATGGATTGGTCCAGAATGGCGTCCAGCAGCGAGAAAAAGCCCATCAGGAACATGCTGTCCTGGTCGAAGGGAGTGGGGTGGCGCATGGCCAGCAACTGCAGGAAGCGGGCCCGCTGCACGGAAATGCGGACCAGTTCCTGGGCCTTGTCCGTGGTGTTCATGTCCGAGAGGATGACCACCTGCAGCCACTGGCGCATGTTCTGGCAGCCCAGCATGGCCACGGCGCGTGGGATGGACGTGACTTCGACCTGCAGGCCGAAGAAGGCCGAATTGATGTATTTGAGCAGGCGGTAGGAGATGGACAGGTCCGTCTGGATGATCTGCACCAGGCGGTCGGGGTTCGTGTCCAGGGCGCCCAGTTCCTTCAGGAGCTTGAGCTTCGTGACCTGGCTGGCCGAGAGCTTGCGGCCGGGGATGATCTCGGGGCGGTTGAAGAAGAAGCCCTGGAAATAGGTGAAGCCGAGATTCTTGCAGACCTTGAAGATGTCGTGGGTCTCGACCTTTTCGGCCAGAAGGGCCGCCTTGTATCCCGAAACCCCGTCGACGATGGACCGGACCTCTTTCGGGGTCTTGTGCAGGATGTCGACCTTGATGATGTCCACCAGCTCGCACAGGGGTTCCAGGCCCGGGGCGCCCTCGTAGTCGTCCAGGGCCAGGACGTAGCCCCGCTTCTTCAGCTCGTGGCAGGCCTGGATGACCTCGGGCTCGGGCCGGACCGACTCCAGGATCTCCACCACGCAGCGTTCGGGGGGCAGCACGTAGGGCGCTGCGCCGACAAGGACGTTGCGCGGAAAATTGATGAGCGCCTTGGATCCCTGACGCAGCCCTGGCGCGGCCAGGCTGAAGCCGTCGGCGATGATTTGGCTTGTGGCCTGGTCGCCGTCCGTGAAGACGGCCGACTGGATGTCCTCTTCATGGCGGAAAAGCAGCTCGTACCCCCACACCTGCATGTCCGCGGTGAAAATGGGGTGCCTGGCGACACAGATCTTGTCGTAGAGTTGTTCCGGGTACTGTTCTTCCATCATGGGGTTCCAGAGTCGTCCTTACAGTTGCCCGGGATGATTTTCAAGCCGCGCCCTTAAAACGCCCCGCCCATGACCTCGTCGGTCCAGGCCGCCGCGTCGATGGACGCCCGGTCCACCAGGTCCATGGGCATGTCCATGGACGCAGCCCTGGCTTCGAGCCGCCCCCAGTTGCCACGATCGAGCTCGTCGAGGAGTTCGAGCCAGACCGCGGCCGGGTTCTTCGGGTCGGTCAGGGCGGCCTTGATGTCGGCATCGAGGGAAACTTCCTCCAGCAGCTGCTCCATGTACTGGTCGAGGATGGCGTCCAGGACGGAGAAAAAACCCAGCAGGAACATGCTGTCGGAGCCGAAGGGGGTTGGCCGGTCGGCCGCCAGAAGCTGCAGGAAGCGGCCTCGCCGCACGGAGATGCGCACCAGTTCCTGGGCCTTGTCCGTACTGTTCATGTCGGACAGGACGATGACCTGCAACCACTGGCGCAGGTTCTGCCGGCCGAGCATGTTCACGGCCCGCTGAATGGACTCGATCTTGCCCCGCAGGCCGAAGCGGGCCGAGTTGATGTACTGCAGGAGACGGTAGGAAATGGAAAGGTCCGTCTGGATGATCTCGACCAGCCTGTCGTGCTCCGTGTCGGACTGGTTCAGCTCCTTGAGGAGCTTGATCTTCGTGGTCTGGCTTGAGGAAAGCTTGCGGCCCGGGATGACCTCGGGCTTGCTGAAGAAATACCCCTGGAAATAGACGAACCCGAGGCGCTTGCAGACCGTGAACATGTCGAGGTTCTCGACCTTCTCGGCCAGAAGTTGGGCCTTGTAGGGGCGCAGGCCCTTGACGATGTCCATGACCTCGGCCGGCTTCTTGTGCAGGATGTCGACCTTGATGATGTCCGCGACCTCGCACAGGGGCTCAAACCCGGGCTGCCCGACGAAGTCGTCCAGGGCCAGGGTGTAGCCGCGCTTCTTGAGCTCCCGGCAGGCCTCCATGACTTCGGCCTCGGGCTCCACCGTCTCCAGGATCTCCACCACGCAACGCTCGGGGGGGAGCACGAAGGCCGCCGCGCCCACAAGCACGTTGCGAGGGAAATTGACCAGAGCTTTGGTCCCCTTGCGCATGCCGCGCGAGGCCAGGGTGAACCCGTCGGCGATGACCTGGGTCGTGGCCTGGTCGCCGTCGGTGATGGCGGCCGCCTGCGTGTCGCCGTGCCGGAAGAGGAGCTCGTAGCCCCAGACCTTCATATCGACGCCGAAAATAGGCTGGCGGGCGACGAAGATCCGGTCGTAGAGCTTTTCGGGTTCAGTCATGTCCCTGCCTACGGCATGAGGGCGGCCCGGGGCAATCCCTCATCCTCGGCCAGTCCGAGCATGAGGTTGGCATTGGCCACGGCCTGGCCCGACGCGCCCCTGCAGAGGTTGTCGATGGCCGAGAGCGCGATGAGACGGTCCGTGCGCGGGTCCGTGACCAGGCCGATGTCGCAGAAGTTGGTTCCGCGCACCCACCTCGTCTCGGGCAGGGTCCCGGCCGGCAGCAGCCGGACCCACTTCTTCCCGGCGTAGAAGCTCTCGTAGCAGGCGCGGACCTCTTCTGGTCCCGCGCCCGGCGCGAGCTTGGCGTAGGCCGTGGTCAGGATGCCGCGGTTGATGGGCAACAGATGCGTGTTGAAGGACAGGCGGAGTTCCCGGCCCGCGGCCAGGCCCAGTTCCTGCTCGATCTCCGGGGTGTGGCGGTGCCTGGTCAGGTTGTAGGCCCGGAAGGTGTCCGAGACCTCGCAGAAGAGCGTACCCACCGTAGCCTTGCGCCCGGCGCCGGTGGTTCCGGACTTGGAGTCGATGACCAGGTCGTCGGCCGAAACAAGGCCGGCCTGCAGGGCCGGGTACAGGGCCAGGATGGCCGAGGTCGGGTAGCAGCCCGGGTTGGCCACCAGGGAGGCGCCGGCGATCTTTTCGGCGTAGAGCTCGGGCAGTCCGTAGACGGCCTCGGGCAGCAGGGCCTCGCGGGTGTGCGTCACGCCGTACCAGCTCTCGTAGACCTCGCGGTCGCGCAGGCGGAAGTCGGCGCTCAGGTCCACGACCCTGGCTCCCTTCTCCCGCAGCTCGGCGGCCATCTCCATGGCTGTGCCGTGGGGAACGGCCAGGAAGACCAGATCGCAGTTTTCGGCCAGGTAGGAGCTGTCCGGCGCGGTGATCTCCAGGTCCCCCAATTCCGTGCCCTGCAGGAAGGGGTAAATTTTCCGCAGGGGCTGGCCGGCCTCCTTGCGGGAGGTGACCTGGGTCAGCTGCAGCCCCGGGTGGTCCAGCAGGATGCGGGTCAGTTCCATTCCCGTGTAGCCGGTCACCCCGACCAGTCCGACGCGCTTTGCCATGCCTGTCTCCTATTTCGCCTTCTGCACGTATTTCATTCTCAGTTCGAAAAGCATGTCCTTGAGCAGGCGGGCTTCCTGGTCCGTCAGGTTGCCCCTGGTCTTGTCCTGGAGCATGCACAGGATGTCGACGGTCTGCTTGGCCGCCAGCAGGTTCTCCATCATCTGGCCCGTCTCGGGCTCCGGCACCTCGCCCAGGTGCACCAGGGCCGACGAGCTCATGGACAGCACGAACGTGGCGAAATCGAGCTGCGGCAGCTCCGGGCAGCCGCAGGTCAGGTCTTCGTATTCAGTTTTCTTCTCTTCGCTCATAACGTCTCCTTAGGCCTTCATTCCGGGGTATCCCTCTTCCAGGGCCCCGTCATAGGCGGCCATGGCATCTTCCATGTACGACCTGGCGGCGCTGTAGCCGCCGGCCGCGGCGAGACCGACCTTCAGGGCGTGCAGGCCGGCGAGGGCGTCGGCCCAGTCCACGTGTCCCATGTGGCCGAGGCGGACCACGCATCTCTTCAGCTCACCCTGGCCCCCGGCCATGACCACGCCGCATTGCTCGGCAGCGGCTTTCAGCACCACGGAACTGTCGATGCCGGCGGGCATCCTGATGGACGTCAGGCCCCAGGTGAAATGCGTTTTGGCCAGCAGCTCAAGGCCCATGGTGGCCGCACCGGCCCGGACCATGGCCGTCATGGCCCACTGCTTGCGGAACACGCCTTCCAGGGTCTGCTCGCGGAACAGGTCCAGGCTCACGGCCAGGCCCTGCAGCAGGTTCACGGGCGAGGTGAACAGCGTCTGGTTGGCCAGGCTCTTGTCGCGCTCGGCCAGGAGGTTGAAATAGAAGTTCTTGGGCCCCACGGCCCGCACCTTGTCCCAGGCCCGCGCGCTCAAGGACAACAGGGCCAGGCCCGGGGGCAGCATGAGCCCCTTCTGGGAGCCCGTCAGCAGGCAGTCCACGCCCCAGGCGTCCATGGGGCAGGGAGAGATGCCCACGGCCGAGATGCCGTCGACCACCAGGAGCACGTTTCTGTCCCTGGTCACGGCCCCCAGTTCCCGCACCGGATGCAGCACGCCCGTAGAGGTCTCCGAAGCCTGCACCAGCACCGCGGCGATGGACGGGTCGGCGTCCAGGGCCTCCCGCACGGACTGGGCCGTGACGGCATGGCCGTTCTCCGTCACCAGGGAGGTTACCCCAAGGTCCTGGGACTCGGCGATCTCGCGCCAGCGTTCCCCGAATTTGCCGCCCTCGACCACCAACACCTTCTCGCCCGGGGCGAAGAGGTTGGTCACGGCCGCGTGCATGGCCCCGGTGCCCGAGCAGGACAGGGGCAGAACCTGCTGCGTGGTGCCGAAGAGGTACTGCAGGCCGGGCTGGATGCGCTCCATGACGCGCACGAAATCCTGCTTGCGGTGGTGGATCATGTCCTTGGCCAGGGCCAGGCGGACCTCTTCGGGCAAGGGGGTCGGCCCGGGCGTCAGCAATCGAAGTTTGTTCAGCATGTCCGTATTTCCAATGAAAATTAATGGTTACTTGTGCGCCTTGCTCCAGTCCGCGCCGACGCCCCAGTCCACGGCCAGCGGCACGGACAGGTCGTAGACCGAGCCCATGACCGCGGCCACGGCTTCGCCGACTTCCCGAGCCGCGACCTGCGGGGCTTCCAGCAAAAGTTCGTCGTGGATCTGCAGGATCAGGCTCGCGTCTAATTCGCCAATAACCTTGCTCTTGTCCACTTCGAGCATGGCCTTTTTGATGATGTCGGCGGCCGAGCCCTGGACCACGGTGTTGATGGCCATGCGCCGGGCCTGCTGGGCCAGGTTGACGTTGCGCGAGTTGATGTCGGGCAGCATGCGCCGCCGCCCGGCCAGTGTGGTCACGTAGCCCAGCGCCCTCGCGCCCTCCTCGATCTCCTCGTAGAACTGTCGCACGCGGGACAGCTTGCTGAAGTAGACCTCGATGAACTCCTTGGCCTCCTTGAGGCTGATGCCGAGCTCCCGACCGAGCTTCTGCGGCCCCATGCCGTACAGCAGGCCGAAGTTGATGGTCTTGGCCCTGCGCCGCTCGTCGGGCGTGACCTCGGCCTTGTCGAACAGGATCTTGGCCGTGCGGGCATGGATGTCGTCGCCCGCGGCAAAGGCGTCCAGGAGGGTCGGGTCGCCGGACATGTGCGCCAGGACCCTGAGTTCGATCTGGGAGTAGTCCGCGGCCACGAGGGCCTTGCCCGGCGCGGCCACGAAGCAGGACCGCATGCGCGGGCCGAGGCTGCCGCGGATGGGGATGTTCTGCAGGTTGGGGTTGCTGCTGGACAGGCGGCCCGTGGCCGTGGCCAGCTGGTTGAAGGTCGTGTGGATGCGCCCCTCGGCGTCGGCCAGCTGCGGCAGGGGCTCGAGGTAGGTCGAGCGCAGCTTCTCGTACATCCGGTACTCCAGGATGTCGTCGACGATGGCGTGCTGACCGACCAGGCCATCCAGCACGGCGCTGGAGGTGGACTGGGCGCCGCCGGGGGTCTTTTGTTTGCTTTTGAGGCCCAGCTTCGAAAACAGGACGTCGGCCAGCTGCTGGCTGGAGCGGATGTTGAACTCCCCTCCGGCCTGTTCGTGAATCCGCAGGGTCAGCCGGTCCAGCTCGGCCTGCACCATGTCCAGGAAATCGCGGAACTTGGCCTGGTCGATGCGGATGCCGCGGCGCTGCATGCGCACCAGGACCTCGGTCAGGGGCTGCTCCAGGCCCTTGAGAAGCCCGAGCAGCTCCGACCCGGCCAGGCGCGACCGCAGCACCCGACCCACGGCCAACGCGGTCTGGCCGTGGTTCTCGGGATGGACCTCGATCTCCTCGCCCAGGCCGTCCCGGATGCGCTCCAGGGAATAGTTCCGCTCCTCGGGGCTCAGCAGGTAGGCGGCCAGCTCGATGTCGAAGACTTCGGCGCAGCCCGAGAGATCCGGCCGGCCCAGCTCAAGCAGTGTCTTGTACGATGTCACGTGCACGCGCGCCCCGGTCAGGGCCCGGCCCAGCTCCGCGTCCCGCCCCATGAAAAGCAGCTCGCTGACGTCCGTGCCCAGAATCCAGCGGCCGGACTCGCCGAAAAGACCCACCTCGCGACCGGCCATGGGTCCCAGCTCCGAAACCACGCGGGGTTCGACCCGCGGCGTCCGGGATGGGGCCTCGGGCTCCGGCGTCCCGGACAAACCGCCGTCCGCAGCCGCAGGCTTGGACTTCGTTCCGGCCAGCGACTGGAACTCGGACAGGAGGGAACGGAACTCGTATTCCCGGAAAAACTCCAAGGCCGCGTCGTCCACCTGCCCTACGGCCAGGTCGTCCAGACCGTATTCCGTACACACGTCCGTACGCAACGTCGTCAGCTGCCGGTAAACGAAGGCCTGATCCATGTGCGGCCCGAGCAGAGTCTGCTCCTTGGCCGTGAGGCGGTCGAAATTGTCCTTCAACAGATTCAGGCTCGGGAAGCGGCGCAAAAAGCCCATGGCCGTCTTGGGGCCGACCTTGGGGATGCCCGGTATGTTGTCGGCCGAGTCGCCGATCATGGCCTGGAAGTCGGCCCACTGGCCGGGGGTGAGGCCCGTCTCCTGCGTGAAGTCGCCGAGGGTGATGATCTTCTCCTTGCCCTGGGCCGGGTCCCACATGACCACATCCTCGTCCAGGCACTGGCGCAGGTCCTTGTCCGCTCCGACGATGACGATGCTTCTCCGGTCCTTGAAGCGGCCCGCCAGGGAGGCGATGCAGTCGTCGGCCTCGCAGCCCTGGGCCTCCAGCACGGGGACGCCCAGCAGGCGCAGGCCGTCCCTGAGGGGCTCCAGCTGTGCGGCCAGGCCTTCGGGCATGCGCGGACGGTGGGCCTTGTAGTCGGGGTAGAGTTCGTTGCGGAAGGTGGGCCCTCGCCCGTCGGTGACGAAGACGAGATGGCTCGGCTTCTCCTCGCGCAAGAGCTTCAGCACGAGCTTGAAGATGATGTACATGGCGCTGGTCGGGAACCCGTCCGAGCGCTTGAAATCAGGGTATGCGTAGAAGCCGCGGTAGATGAAGGCGTGGCCGTCGATCAAAAAAAGGGGCTCGGTCTTCAGACCGAGCCGTGTCTGCAAAGTCATGCGCCCTCCGGTCCGGGGAAGGTCGGCCCGTCAGGCGGAGCCGTTTTGGCCGTTCTCCGGATCCTTTTTCTTTTTCTTTGTCTCGGAACTGCTGTGCAGGCGCTCCCAGATGAACTGACTGGCGTGCTGGCAACCCAGCTTCTCCATGGGGATTTCGGCCCGGGCCATGGACTTGTGCCCGCCGGCCGAGCCCACGTCGCCGAACAGGCGCTTGGCGAACTTGCCCATGTCGCGGCGCAGGCCGTCACCGCGGAACACGATCACGAGCTTGTCCTCGCTGATGCCGCTGACCATGGTCGTGGACAGGCCGTGCACGCGCAGGAAGAAGTCGGCCAGGATGACCAGGATGTCGGCCGAGTCGACCTTGCCCATGAAAATGGTGATGGTGTTGCCCATGAGCCGCATCTTGCGGAAGGCCTGGGTGAAGTACTTGAGCCACTCCAGGCGGAACTCCGAGCGGATGATCTTGTGCAGGAGCGGCCTGCTGTAGAACTTCGACAGGTAGCGGAAGGCCTTCATGTCGTTGTCGTGGAACTCGCGCTCGAAACTCTGGGTGTCGGTCTTGATGCCGTAGAGCAGGGCCGTGGCCAGGAGCTTTCCGGGCCGCAGGTCCAGGTTGTAGAGGTATTCGGTCATGATGGTCGAGTTGGAGCCGTACTCGGGCACGATCTCGACGTAGTCGGCATCGACGGGCGTGCCGGCCACCTTGGGGTGGTGGTCGATGACCACGGAAAACTTGATGTTCGCGAAATCGGGGTGGTGATGGGGCTGGGAGTCCACCAGGGCGAAGCGGTCGTACTGGGCGGCCAGGGGCGGGGTCAGCTTCTTGGTGGCGATGCGCAGGAGCCGGATCATGGCCAGGTTGTCGGGCCTGGTGATGTCGTTGACGTGGGCGATGGCCACCTGTTCGACGCGGCCGGCCAGGATGCGCTTCAGGGCCAGGGCCGAGGCCAGGGCGTCGGGGTCGGCATTGATGAGGATCAGCCAACGCTCGTTCTTGTTCAGCAATTCCTGAAGCTTGGCAAGCTTCGGATCCAGCTTTCTGAAATATGCCATGACCTTCTCACTTCAGTTTTTGGGCCAGACCGGCAACCACCAGATACACACTTGCACTGATGCTGGCAATTTCGCGGTTGAGCTGCCCGAGATCCCGCGCGAATGCCCGCACGGTGCCGTCGTAGGCCAAGGGACCAAGGCCCATCTCCGTGGAGACGAGGATCAGTTTTCCCCCGCGCCAGGAAGAAATTTCCGCCAGCAGTTCCTCACGCCGGACTTTCCCGGACGCGGCGTCCAGACTCGAAAGGGAG
The DNA here is from genome assembly GCF_054657795.1 of Desulfomicrobium salsuginis. Taxonomy (NCBI): domain Bacteria; kingdom Pseudomonadati; phylum Thermodesulfobacteriota; class Desulfovibrionia; order Desulfovibrionales; family Desulfomicrobiaceae; genus Desulfomicrobium; species Desulfomicrobium salsuginis. The sequence goes on from NZ_BAAHYA010000001.1 coordinate 1,235,081, forward strand.
AACATCCAGAAGTCGAGGCTGTCCACCAGGATCCCGCCGCCCAGGGTCGAGAGCCCGCGCAGGGCGCCGGCCAGGTCCGTGTCGGCCTCGCGCACCGCGATGTCCGGCTCGCGGTCCAGGCGATGGGCCCGGATCTGCTCCCGGAAGGTCAGATCCCGGGACTTGCCCGTGGCCACAAGGGTCCAGGGCTTCGGGGCGGCCCGCAGGAGTTCCAGGCCGAAATCGGACTTGCCGGACTTGTTGCCGCCCAGCACCAGCTCAATCATGATCCATCCCCCATGCGTCGAGCCAGACGCGCAGCAGATCCAGGGACCGCGTCAGCGCTTCCAGCCGAAAAAGCTCCGCCACCAGCACGCAGTCCCCTCGCACCGAGCCCAGGATGGCGCGCAGCAGCCCCGGATCGGGCAGGTCTTCGAGAGCGGCGTGACCGCGGCCCGACTCCCCGCCGTAGACGTGCAACATGCGCACGCGCTCAAGGAAACCGGGGAGTTGCAAAATGCGTTCCTGTCCATAGCTGACCAGATGCCCCACATCCAGGCACACGCCCAGGCCCAGGCTCTCGATTTCCGGCCAGATGTCCCTCAGGTCCCTGTCTCCGGTGTTTTCCATGCGAAGAGACGACGCCAGATCGGGCCGCCGGCGCACCAACCGCGTCAGCTCCCCGGGAGGCGGAGGATGGAGCACATACCCGCAGGGATGCAGAAAGGCAATTTTTTGCTCGATGGCCTCCAGAGCCCCGCAGACCGCGTCCGGGCCGGATTCCCAGGGCAGGTCCACGGGCAGATGGGCATGGTAGGACAAGCCCAGGTCGGGCAGGTCCGGGGGCAGGTCGCGCTCGTCGTAATCCTGACAGCCCCGCGTTTCCAGGAGCATGAGCCCCACCTCCCGCACCAGGGGCGCCAGGGCGAGACAGTTGGGCCCGACCCGGTCGGGGATGACGCATGACGGTGCGGCCAGACGGAAGCTCATGGGGCCGGAAAGAGGCTCAGCTGCCGCTCGTTCTTCCTGACGTGGCGGCGGATGGCGCTCTTGCGCAGCATGTCCTGGGGCAGGCGGCGCACCAGGGAGGACAGGCCGAGCTTGAAGGTCTTGCCGAACATGCGGCGGCTGGCGCAGTGGCTCATGAAAAGCGACGACCGGGCTCTGGTCAGGCCGACGTAGAACAGGCGCCGCTCCTCGTCGAGATCGACCCCGTCCTCCACGGTCTTGCCCAGCAGCATGTCCATGCCGGCAAAGGGCAAGATGCCCTCCTCCAGGCCCGGCAGGAAGACCGCCTCGAACTCCAGGCCCTTGGCGCCGTGCAGGGTCATGACCTGGACCTTCTGGGCCCTGGACCTGATGGCGCACAGCTCCGTCTCCAGGCGGACCATGTTCAGAAGGCCCCGCCAGCCGCCGAAGCTCTGGTGGGCCTTGACCAGATCAAGAAAGGCCCGGCTCTTCCAGAACAGTTCGTCGAAGGGGGGCGTCTGCGAAAGATGCACGGCCATGGCCAGGGGCCCCTTCTCGACGATGGCCTCGGGACAGGGCGGCAATTCCTGCTGCACGGCCTCGGGCATGCCCAGCACGTTGCCGGCGATGCCCATGACCACCTCCACCCGCTGGTCCGTGAAGAACGGCTCCTGCTCGGGCACGGACACGGGGATGCCCGCGCCTTCCAGAGCCTTGACGATGGGCGGGACAAGGGCCTTGAGACGCACGAGCACGGCGATGTCGCCCGGCGAGAGCGCGGCCCCGCCGTGAGCGTCGGCCTGCCAGTGGCCCGTGCCGCCCAGGAGCTCGCGCATGCGAGAGGCGATCCAGCCCGCTTCCTGGTCCGCGCTCTGGGCCTCGAACAGGGTCATGGACGCAACGTGCCCGAGCTGCGCCACGAGGGACTCCCGTTCGGGGAAGAGGCTCGCGGCCAGGTCGAGGATCTGCTGGGACGAGCGGTAGTTGCGCACCAGCCTGACCTTGCGCGTGTCGGGCCAGATGCCGCGCAACCGCGCCTCGATGTCGCGCACGGCCCCGCGAAAGCCGTAGATGGCCTGGTTGGGGTCGCCGATGGCGAAAAAACCCCGGCCGCTCTTTCCGCTCAGGCCCGTGACCAGGGCGATCTGCAGGGGCGAGAGGTCCTGCACCTCGTCCACCAGCACATGGTCCCAGTCCGGGACATGGTGCCCGAGCTGGAGGTGTTCGAGCCAGAATTCCAGCAGGTCGGTGTAGTCCACCAGATTGAAGCGCACCTTGTGGTCAAGGTAGCGGCGGGTCTGTTCGCCGGGGATGCGCACGCCGTTCTCCCGGGCCAGGGACTGCTCGTTCCAGGCCGTCTTCAGGGCCTTGCCCTGCAGCTCGGGGTTGGCGGCGGCGAAAAGGCGCCGGCTCGATTCCTCCGAGAGCAGGATGGGCGCCTCGCCCATGACCCGTGCCCAGTATTCGAGGGCCAGGGCGTGCAGAGTGTCGGCCTTGGGCAGGACCGCCCCGGCCGGGCAGGCGCGCTGCAGACGGTCCTTGAGCTCCCGCGCGGCCTTGCGGGTGAACGTCAGGACCAGGATGCGCGACGGGTCCGCGCCCTGGTCCAGCAGGTGCCGCACCCGGCCCATGAGGGTCTGGGTCTTGCCCGTGCCGGGACCGGCCAAGACCAGGACAGGACCGGGACCGGCCAGGATGGCCGCTTGCTGCATCTCGTTCGGTTCCTGCAGGGGTTCCTCGCGCTTCGGGGCCGCCTGGCCCTGAGGTCTACGCCAGCGCTGCCCGACCTCCTCGGCCTCCGCGACCGGAGCGGCCATGGACAGCATGCGGCCGTGCCTGAATTCGAGCAGTTCCTGGGGGGAAAACATGGATATGCGCCCGAACTCGCCGTCATACCCGCTGTGGCGGTACACAGCCCCATGGCGCATCCGACGCAGGGCCTCGGCCAGCATCTTCGAGGACCGCTGCAGATCCTCCACGGGGACTGAACGCAGAATGGCGAACTCCGAGCCGAAGTCCCGGATGAGCTGGTTGTACATACCCTGGACCTTCTTGGTCGCGGGCCCGGCCCCGAGGATCTCCGAGAGGATTTCCGGCAGGGGAACCAGGGACGTGAAGGACGGCTGGTGGGCCGGCCGCACGGGCACGGCCCGGTCCGCCAGGGCAAAGACCCGGTTCAGCACGCCGATGGTCAGAGGCTTGCCGCAGACCGGACACAGGCCCTTGTGCCGAGCGGACTCCGCGGGTTCCAGCATGACCCCGCACTTGCGGTGGCCGTCGAGGTGGTATTTCCCCTCCTCGGGATAGAATTCGAGGGTGCCTTCGAAGCGCGCGCCCCCCTCCTCTCGGCGCAGGGCGCGGCGCATGCCGGCAAAGGACATCTCACCGGAAAAGATGTTGCCCTCGCGGCCGAGCTTTTCCCCGGAATGGGCATCGGAGTTGGAGACCAGGGAGAAACGGTCCAGGGCGCTCCATAGCCAATTCATCTCGGGGTCCGACGACAGGCCCGTCTCCAGGGCGAAAATCTCGCCGCTCAAATCGCCGAAGCAGTCCTCGATGCGGTCGAACCCGGACTTGGAACCGAAGACGGAAAACCAGGGCGTCCAGATGTGGGCCGGGATGAGATAGGCCTGCGGGTCCGTCTCCAGGACCATCTCCAGGAGGTCGCGCGAATCAAGCCCAAGGATGGGCCGCCCATCCGAGGCCAGGTTGCCGACCTGGGCCAGGCGGGTGTTGAACCTCAGGGCCGCGTCCAGGTCGGGCATGAAGACCAGATTGTGGACTTTGCGCACCTTGCCGCCGCGCTTGTAGATGGAACTGATCTCCGTGCACAGCGCGAAGCGGATGCCCGAGGTGTCGAGATTGCCGGAAAACCAGGGCAGCTCCGCCTCCAGGCCCTTGGCCTCGCGCAGTCGGAACAGACCGTCCTCGCCCGGTTCAAGCTGGGACTGGATCATCTCCATCCAGCCGGGATGCGTGAAGTCGCCCGTGGCCAGCACGTCGATGCCCTTGACCGCGGCCCAGGCCACCAGGTTTCTCGGCGTCAGGTTCTTGCTCGTGGCCCTCGAAAACCGGGAATGGATGTGGAGGTCTGCGATGTAGGTGTTCACGGTGCATCCTGGTCCGCTCGGGGGCGGAAAAATGATTCATCCTGGACCAGGACGGCCCTGGCCCCTCCGGAAGGGTTGTTCTGCAGGTCGATGAAGGTCCCGTTCTGGGCCGCGAGGCGGCGTGCGATGGCCAGGCCCAGCCCCGATCCGACGGGTTTGGTGGTGACGAAGGGGTCGAAGCACTTCTCTTCGACGCCTTGGCTCAGCCCCGGGCCGTTGTCGGAAATGGAAAGGACCAATTTTGCGTTTTCGCGGGACGCGGAGATGACGATCTCGGGGTCGTCCGCATCTTCCAGGGCCTGCATGGCGTTGACCAGCAGGTTGACGAGGATCTGATGAAACTGGTTGCGGTCGAAGGGGCAGGAAGCATCACCGACATCGACGCGGATCCTGACCCGGGGATGCTGCAGGCGCAGGGGCATGAGCACATGCTCGATCTCTTCGCCCAGAACAAGGTGATCTGGGCTTGGCGCCTGCGGGCGGGCGAAGATGAGAAAATCCTTGAGCAGGAAGTCGAGGCGGTCGATGTCGCGCAGGATGACCCTCGAGAGGCGCTCCGAGAAGTCTTTTTCCAGATCGTCGGACAGCAGAAGCTGCAGACTCGTCTTGATGCCGGCCAGAGGGTTCTTCATCTCGTGGGCCAGGCCGGCGGCCAGCTCGCCCACGCTGGCCATCTTCTCCATTTCCTTGATCTGGCGTTCCATCTTCTGCACTTCGGTGATGTCCGAGAAGAGGATCATCCAGCCCTGGTTTTCAGGCAGCTCCGTCATCTTGAAGCCAAAGACCAGGTCGCGGCCCGTGCTCACGACCATGTGGCGGCGGGTGGATTTGCGGCGGTCCTCCCAGAAGGGAACGAATTCCGGATAGAGGGAATCGAGCAGCGCGCCGATGGCCCGGCTGCGGTCGTAACCAGGAAGCCAGTCCAGGGCCCGCTGGTTGATGCTGGTGACGCGCCGGCCGTCGTCGACCACCAGCAGGCCCGCGTCGAGCCAGTCGAAAACGCGGTACTTGATTTCCTCGGACCTGCGCAGGGCCCCTTCCTGTTCGATGAGACGCTGCAGAAGCCTGTTTTCCGCCGTGCGGCTCAGTTTGACCAGGGAGGCGACCAGAATGAGGGCCAGGGTGAACAGGCTGTAGTTGTAGGCCAGATCGGAACCGCGGATGTGCATCTGCCCCCACAGCCCGGGAAAATAGAACTGCACGCACGAAATGAGGAACAAAAGGACCCAGACTACGAGGGAGGAGAAGACGATCGTCTGGAAACCGACGATGCGGCCGTAAAAGAAGAGGCACAGGATGTAGAGGATCATGAAGGCGCTGAACGACCCGCCGGTCAGCACGATCCACCACGTGGTCAGGAAGAGGTCCGCGGTGAGCTGGAAGCGGAACAGGGCCATGGAGCCGATGAACCGTTTCGACGCCAGGAGGTAGGCGACGCTCAGGGCGAACCCGGAGGCGAAGAAGAGAATGTACTGGACATCCCTGTCGACTTCCAGCCGCAGACCCCGATCCGAAAGGTTCAGGATTTCGGACACGGCCAGCATGAGAAGAAAGACCATGATTCCGAGACGGATCACGGAAAATTTGACGAAAAAGCTTTTGAGTTCGGCGGAGGGTGTCAGCTCGGGGTTATTGTCCACAATCCCTTGGGTCTCCCTGGAGTTTTTCCACCGTGTGCCTGAGGGCCGGAAGGATGGCCGCCAGATTTTCCCGCACGGCCTTGGGGCTGCCCGGCAGGTTGACCACCAGGGATTTTCCCATGGTCCCGGCCACTGCCCGGGAAATGACGGCGTGCGGGGTCTTGGCCAGGGAAGCCAGGGTCATGGCCCGCTCGAAGCCCGGCAGCCTCTTGTCCAGCAGGGGCAGGGTCGCCTCTGGCGTGATGTCGCGCGGCCCCACTCCGGTGCCGCCCGTGGTGAAGACGAGGTCGAAGCCGTGGTTCAGGCAGCAGTCGACCAGGGCTGCCTTGAGCATGAGCGGCTCGTCCGGGATGATCACCCCCCTGGCCAGGCTCAGCTCCATGGCCCCGGCGACGGTATCGCGGATGCACGGTCCGCTCGCGTCCACACGCTCGCCGCGCGACCCCTTGTCGCTCAGGGTGATCCAGGCCAGGGAAAATCCGCTGCGTGAAAGGGCGCAGTCCCTTTCGCCGGCCGTGACGGCTCCCGCGGCCTGTCCGGTCCAGGCCGCGAGGCACAGGCCGTCCGCGCGGCAAAGGCGGATCCTGTTCTCCACCTGCACGCGGCATGCGCCATCATCCAAAACATCCCCGGCACGCAGTTCCTGCGCCGTATCGATAAGGCCGTGAGCCAGGCCATGGTCCATGCCCACCGCGATGATCACGGGTCCCGGCTGCCAAGCGTTCTTCCAGGTTATGCGCATCCCATCCCCTTTGTTTCTTTCAGAGTCGACGCCTATCGCTACCAAAGGCAAGCGCCATTGTCATTACCGCAAAGCCGCGACCACTTGTCCGCAGAACTCTTCCCGCGTACAGTTTGTTTCTGAAATCAACAGGAAAGGACACCCATGAAAGGAATCATTCTGGCCGGAGGATCCGGCACGCGCCTCTACCCCCTGACCCTTGGCACCAGCAAGCAGCTCCTGCCCGTCTACGACAAGCCCATGATCTACTATCCCCTCTCCATCCTGCTGCTGGCGGGCATCAGGGATATCCTGATCATCTCCACCCCCCACGACCTGCCACGCTTCCGCGACCTGCTCGGCGACGGCAGCCAGATCGGCGTGCGCTTCACCTACATCGTGCAGCCCTCGCCCGACGGGTTGGCCCAGGCCTTCATCCTCGGCGAGGACTTCATCGGCCTGGACAGCGTCTGCCTGGTCCTTGGCGACAACATCATCCATGGCGAGGGGCTGTCGGCGGTGCTCGAAAACTGCGTGGGGCTGGACAAAGGCGGCATCGTCTTCGGCTACCCGGTCAGGGATCCCCAGCGATACGGGGTGGTGGAATTCGACGACGCCGGCAAGGTCGTGAGCATCGAGGAAAAGCCGTCCAGGCCCAAATCGAAGTTCGCCGTGCCGGGCATCTATTTCTACGACAACGACGTCGTGGCCATCGCCAAGGCCCTGCGTCCCTCCCCTCGCGGCGAGCTCGAGATCACGGACGTCAACCTCGAGTACCTGCGCCGCGGCACCCTGCACGTGGAACTCCTCGGCCGCGGTTACGCCTGGCTCGACGCCGGAACCCACGAATCCCTGCAGCAGGCCGGCAGCTTCGTGCAGGCCATCCAGGAACGCCAGGGCTTCAAGATAGCCTGCATCGAGGAAATCGCCTTCAGGAAGGGTTTCATCGATTGCGCACACCTGAAGGCGCTGGCCGCGAAGTTCTCCAAGAACGACTACGGCCGCTACCTCGATGAACTGGCTGACGATGAAGAAAAAACACAATAATTTCATAAGGTAAGTTGGCAAAGGAACACCTGTGGAAAAGATTGTTCCAAACATTTTCCCATGTTCCTTCACCAGAGCGCAGTCCGGGTCGAACACCGCGGGAAGCTTTGTTCGGAACCGCTGGGCATCCTAAAAAATTAATATTATTTAAGCATATTGACCACATTAGTCACATTCGAAACGGCCTAATAATACCAACAAATTCTTTTCTCATTTCTTTTGCAGAAAGAGGGGAAGGCCGACCCGTTCCCCTTTTCACACCGTTGAAGTCTTCGGCCATCTCCAGTACAGAGACACGGATCAAGAAGAACCAATAATTTCAATATGTCTCATACAATTTCAAGGAAAGTGAGGTATCCATGGACCTTATGAAAATGCCGGCGGATCTGCCCGAAGTGACCCTCAATGCCAACTCCGAACTGGTGCTCCGGAAGCGCTACCAGAAAAAGGGGTTGGACGGCAGTCCCATCGAAACCCCCAAGCAGATGTTCTGGAGGGTTGCCGCCAGCATCGCGTCCATGGAAGCCGGCTACCCGGACTCCACGTGGAAGGTCGAAGACCTCGCCCGGACCTTCTACAGGCTCATGATCGACTACGACTTCCTGCCCAATTCCCCCACGCTCATGAACGCCGGCACGGATCTCGGGCAGCTGGCCGCCTGCTTCGTCCTGCCGGTCGGCGACTCCATGGACGAGATCTTCGACGCGGTGAAGCACGCCGCCCTGATCCACAAGTCCGGCGGCGGCACGGGGTTTTCCTTCAGCCGCCTGCGTCCCAAGGACAGCCGCGTCGGCTCCACGGGCGGCGTGGCCTCGGGTCCCATCTCGTTTCTGAAGATCTTCAACACGGCCACGGAGCAGGTCAAACAGGGCGGAACGCGGCGCGGGGCCAACATGGGCATCCTGCGCGTCGACCACCCCGACATCCTCGAATTCATCCGGGCCAAGGAGCGCGAGGGCGACCTCAACAACTTCAACCTGTCCGTGGCCCTGACGGAAAAATTCATGCAAGCCGTGGAGAAGGACGAAGAGTACGCCCTGGTCGCCCCGCACACGGGTGAGGTCATCGAGCGCCTCAAGGCCCGCGAGGTCTTCGAGCTGCTGGTGCGCAAGGCCTGGGAAAGCGGGGACCCCGGCATTATCTTCATCGACCGCATCAACCGCGACAACCCCAACCCCGACCAGGGCGAAATCGAGAGCACCAACCCCTGCGGCGAGCAGCCCCTGCTGCCCTACGAGGCCTGCAACCTGGGCTCCATCAACCTGGCCCGTTTCGTGGTCGACAGGGACGGCGCCAAGGAGGTCGACTGGGACAGGCTGCGCGAGGTCATCCACCTGAGCGTGCGCTTCCTGGACAACGTCATCGACGCCTCGGAGTACCCGCTGGAGCGCATCACCCATACCGTGCGCCGCAACCGCAAGATCGGCCTGGGCGTCATGGGCTGGGCCGACATGCTCTACCAGCTGCGCCTGCCCTACAGCAGCCGTCGGGGCATCGTCCTGGCCGAGAAGCTCATGGAGTTCCTGCAGCGCGAATCCAAGTCCGCCTCTGCCCAGCTGGCCAAGGAGCGCGGCCCTTTCCCGGGCTTCGAGACGTCTGTCTACAGCGACCAGAACCTTGGGCCCTACCGCAACGCCACGACCACGACCATCGCCCCCACGGGCACGCTGTCCATCATCGCCGGGTGTTCCTCGGGCGTGGAACCGCTTTTCGCCCTGTGCTTCGTGCGCCAGGTCATGGACGGTGAGAAGCTGACCGAGGCCAACTCCTTTTTCGTGCAGGCCCTGCACGACGCCGGCTGCCATTCCGAAAAGGTCATGGCCGAGGTCGTCGAGAAGGGCACGGTGCACGGCATGGAATTTCTGCCCGACGACCTGCGCAAGGTCTTCGTCACGGCCATGGACATCGACCCCGTCTGGCACCTGAAGATGCAGGCCGCCTTCCAGAAGCACACGGACAACGCCGTGTCCAAGACCGTCAACCTGCCCAACTCCGCCACCCAGGAGGACATCTACAAGATCTACTGGATGGCCTACGAGGAGGGCTGCAAGGGCGTGACCGTGTACCGCGACGGCTGCAAGAGCGTGCAGGTCCTGTGCACGGGCGAGGGCGGCAAGGACGGCAAGAAGGCCGAGGAAGAGACGCGGCCCATGGACCGTCCGGACATCGTTTACGGCTTCACCCAGAAGGTCCGCACGGGATTGGGGGATCTGTACCTGACCGTGAACGAGATCGACGGCAAGCCCTTCGAGGTCTTCACCACCATCGGCCGTTCAGGGCGTTCCATCACGGCCAAGGCCGAAGCCATCGGCCGCCTGGTGTCCTTGGCCCTGCGCTCCGGCGTGCACGTGCGCGAGATTGTCAAGCAGCTCAAGGGGATCGGCGGCGAGCATCCCGTCTTCCAGAAAAAGGGCATGCTTCTGTCCATTCCCGACGCCGTGTCCTGGGTGCTGGAAAACAAGTACCTGCAGGGGACGTCCCCCCGCAGCTACGACAAGTCCCTGTCCAAGACCGAGTGCCCGGAGTGTTCGACGGAACTCGTGTTCCAGGAAGGGTGTTTTGTCTGCCCCTCCTGCGGGTACACCAAGTGCGGTTGACGGGTCATGCCTCTGCCTAACGGTATCGAGCCGGACCTTGGCCTGTTCCTGCGCCGGATGATGGGCATCCTCGGCTGCAGGTCCAAGAGTCCGGCCGAGAAACTGCGCCTCGGGGGCGTGCTCATTCAGGAGCGCCTCGGCAGTTCCCAGGCCTCGGTCATGCTGTTCGACGAGGACAGGCAGGAGCTCAAGGTCGTGGCCGCAACCAGGCAGGAGATCGTGGGGCTCTGCCAGCCCCTGTCTCCCTGCTGCGTTTCGGGCTACGTCTGCACCTTCAAGGAACCCCTGCTCATCACGGACATCGCGGCCGACGGGCGCTTCTGTTGCCGCAGCGCCGCCTACCGCACGGCCTCCCTCATGTCCGTGCCTCTGCTCTCGGAGCAGGGGAGCGTCATCGGGGTCATCAACGTCTCCGACAAGGAGGGGGGCGGCGCCTTTTCCCAGGCCGACCTTGGGCTGCTTCTGGAATACGCCGGCTGGGTCACGCCGCTCATCGACAACATCGTCGTTCTGGACAGGCTCGAAAAGGAGAAGGAACGGTACCGGGATCTGGCCCAGGAACTGGAGATCAAGCAGAAGGAGCTGATCATGGCTTCCACCGAACGGGCCGAACTGGTCCAGATGGTGGTGCACGACTTCAAGAGCCCCCTCTCGGCCGTCATCTCCAACATGGACCTGCTGACCTATCTGGGCCCCAGCGAGTCCCAGAGGCCCATCATCGAAACGGCTTTCAAGGGCGCCTCGAAGCTTCTGGAGATGATCGACGAGTTTCTGCATGTGGCCCGCGTCGACGAATTGCACGAGCGCGGCTTCAGCCCCGTGCCGGTGTCCTTTCTCCCTCTGGTCGAAAGCCAGCTCGCTGAGATCGCGCCCCTGGCCAGGGACAAGGGCATTGTCATCGAGAACGGGTGCGCCCTCGACGTGCGGGTTATGGGCGACAGGATGCTCCTTGGTCATCTGGTGCAAAATCTCGTGTCCAACGCCGTCAAGTACACGCCGGAGAACGGCCTCATCCGGCTCGGCATGGACAGCTGGGAATCGCGCCGCACCGAGGACCCGTCCCGCACGGTCCTCAAGTTCTGGGTCGAGGACAACGGCGAGGGCATCGAGGACCGCTACAAGGAAACCGTCTTCGAGAAGTTCGTGCGTACGGAGAGATCCATGGAGAGCGGCATCAAGGGCACGGGGATCGGGCTTTTCGTCTGCCGCAAGATAGTGAGCATGTTTCAGGGCAGGATCTGGGTCGAGGACGCCACGCCCAAGGGCAGCAGGTTCTGCGTCATTCTCTTCATTCCGGATTCTCCGGACGGGAACGAACATGGATAAGAACATGACCGTGCTGGTGGCGGAAGACATTCTTTCCGCCCGCGAGACGGTGATCCATATCTTGCGGGCCTTGGGCTTTTCCAGATTCCTGGAGGCCGAGAACGGTGCGGTGGCCCTGGAGCATGTTCGCAGAGCGACTCCCGGGCTCATCATCTCGGACTGGAACATGCCCAAGATGAACGGGATGTCGCTGCTGCAGTCGGTTCGTTCCCTGGAAGGGGCCAGGCATGTTCCCTTCATCTTCCTGACCTCCAAGTACGAGATGCAGGACATCGCCCTGGCCTCCGAGGGAGGGGCCTCGGCCTATCTGGTCAAGCCGGTGACCATCAAGGCCCTGTCCGAAGCCCTCGAAGCGGTGTTCGGCAGCACGTTCGAACGGGATTTCGAACTGCTCAAGACGGAAGTGAAAACCCTGTGCGCATCCGGAAAATGCGACCAGGCCGACGACCTTCTGCGCCGCTTCGAAAGCCTGCATCCCGACAACTACCCGCGCATCCGTCTGGAACGGGTCCATCTGCTCATGGGCATTGCGGAGTTCGAAGCGGCCGAGAAGGAAGCGTGCGCGATCCTGTCCTCCAACCCGCTCTTCACCAAGGCCTGGGAAACCCTGGTCATGCTGCAGTCCAGGATGGGGAAGTTGGACCAGGCTTTGGGCGCGGCGGAAAGGGCCATATCCATCAGCCCCAACAACGCCGGGAACCACGTGCTGCGCGGGACCATCCAGCTGCGCCGCGAAGACCTGCACGAGGCGAGGAAAAGCTTCATGACGGCCCTCAACGTCGACCGCAAGAACGACCAGATCAAGCAGGACATCTGGAACGCCTACCTGGACCTGGACATGGTCGACGAAGTCCAGCGCGATTTCGGGGCGTACATCTTTTCATCCCTGACCTGCGACACCCTGAACAACATGGCCGTGGCCTACCGGCGCAAGGGGGAGCTGGCCCGGGCGGTGGAGATCTACCGCACGGCCCTGGCCAAGGAACCCGACAACCCGAAAATTCTCTACAACGCGGCCGTGGCCTACATGAACCGCAAGCAGCTCGCCAAGGCCAAGGAACTCCTGGCCCGCGCCCTGGGCAACGATCCGGGGTTCGAGAAGGCCAGGGTGCTTTACGAGCAGGTCAACAAAGCGCACACTCGCGAGGCCGACTGATTCGAGCGGCTCGAAGAGGAAGTTATGATCACCACATCCAAGCTGTCCTACTCCTTTGGCAAGCAGCTGGCCCTGAAGGACGTCAATTTCTGCATGAAACAGGGGGAGTTCGTTTTCCTGTGCGGGCCCTCGGGCGCGGGCAAGACGACGTTCATGCGCATCCTGCACGGAGCCCTGCCCGTGCAGCGCGGCAAGGTCGACGTGGCCGGGTACGACCTCAACACCCTGCCCGAACGTCGTAAGCACCTGCTGCGTCGCGACGTGAGCGTGGTCTTCCAGGACTTCAAGATCCTGACCAATCAGACGGTCTTCGCCAACGTGGCCCTGCCGCTGAAGGTCCGCGGCATCCCCCGGCACATCATCGACAAGCGTGTGCGTGCGGTCCTCAGAAGCCTCCACCTGGACCACAAGGCCATGTCCCCGTGCGAAGAGCTTTCGGGCGGCGAGCAGCAGCGCGTGGCCGTGGCCCGGGCCGTGGTGGTCAAGCCCAAGCTCCTCCTGGCCGACGAACCCACGGGCAACCTCGATTACGAGCTGTCCATGCGCATGATGGACATATTCCAGCAGTTCCACAAATTCGGCACCTCGATCATGATCGCCACCCACAACCGCGAGATAATGGAGCGCATGTCCGGTGCGCGCATCGTAACCCTGCACGACGGCGTCATGCACGAGGGCTGCGTGGAAACGGGAGGCGGCCTATGAGCGTCTTTTTCCAGCTCCTGGGCCAGGGCGTCCGGGACCTGTTCCGCGCTCCCTGGTCCCTGTGCATGACCATCGCGGCCATCACCCTGGTTTCCTTCCTGGGCGGGGCGTTTCTGATGCTCGTGCACAATCTCGACCTGCAGATCGGCGCCAGGCAAGGCAACGTCCAGTTCCAGGTCTACTGGCAGCCCCAGGCCACGACCGAGGAGGTCCGCGACGTGTGGGCCGGCCTGTCGTCCATGGAGGGCGTAGTCAACGTGCGCACCTTCACGCCGGACCAGGCCCTGGGCGTGCTGGCCGAATCCTTCCAGAACAGCGCGGACATGGAGTGGATGAAGGGCAGAAGCCCCCTGCCGCCCACGGCCCTGGTGGAATGCGAGCTGCCCGCCGAGGACGGCAAGAAGTGGGCCGCGGCCATGGTCGAGCGGCTGCGGGCCCTGCCCAAGGTGGAGAAGGTCTCCTTCAACCCCCTGCAGGTCGACCTGCTGACCTCGTGGGTGGGTCTGACGCGGATGGCCTTCTGGCCGGTGACGGGCTTTCTGCTGGTCGTGGTCGCATTGGTGGTTGGCAACACCATCAAGCTGGCCCTACTGGCCCGGCGGGAGGAACTGGAAATCCTGCGCTTTGTCGGCGCAAGCCGCGCCTACATCCAGTTTCCGCTGCTGGTGGGCGGGGCTTTCCAGGGGTTTCTCGGAGCCGGCCTGGCTCTGGGGCTGCTCAAGCTTCTGCACAACGGCATCGAGGAGATGTTCAACGTCCCGCCACTGTGGATGACCATCTCCTTCCTGCCCTCCATGCATTGCCTGGCCATCGTCGCAACCCTGGCGGCCGTCGGAGTCCTGAGCTCCCTGGTCGCCCTTCGCAATTAGACAATCGAGGACAGTATGAATCGTAGCCATAAGATGACGAAAGGATTGGAAAAGGCCCCCCATCGCTCCCTGCTCTTCGCCCTGGGCATGACCCGCGAGGAGATGAAGCGCCCCCTCATCGGCGTGGTCAACTCGGCCAACGAGATCGTGCCCGGCCACATGCACCTGGACACCCTCGCCCAGGCGGTCAAGGACGGCATCCGCATGGCCGGCGGCACGCCCATGGAGTTCCCGACCATCGGCGTGTGCGACGGTCTGGCCATGAACCACGAAGGCATGAAGATGAGCCTGCCGAGCCGCGAGCTCATCGCCGACTCCATCGAGATATCGGCCACGGCCGTGCCCTTCGACGGTCTGGTCTTCATCCCCAACTGCGACAAGATCGTGCCCGGCATGCTCATGGCCATGCTGCGCCTGAACATCCCGTCCATCATCGTCAGCGGCGGGCCCATGATGCCCGGCAAGTTCGAGGGGAAAACTATTGACCTCATCACGGTCTTCGAGGGCGTGGGCAAGGTCAGAAGCGGCGGCATGACCGAGGAGGACCTGGAGCGCATGGAAGAGTGCGCCTGTCCCGGTTGCGGCTCCTGCGCCGGCATGTTCACGGCCAATTCGATGAACTGCCTGTCCGAGGCCCTGGGCCTGGCCCTGCCCGGCAACGGCACCATCCCGGCCCCGACCAGCGCGCGCATCCGCCTGGCCAAGGAGGCCGGCATGCAGGTCATGTCCCTGGTCGAGCGGAACATCCGCCCCCGCGACATCGTGACCGAGAAGAGCGTGGCCAACGGCGTGACCGTGGACATGGCCCTGGGCTGCTCGACCAACACGGTCCTGCACCTGCCCGCCATCTTCCGCGAGGCCGAACTGGACCTGACGCTGGACATCTTCGACCGCATCAGCCGCAACACCCCCAACCTCTGCCGCCTGTCCCCGGCCGGGCCGCACCACATCGCCGACCTGCACGAGGCCGGCGGCATCCAGGCGGTCATGAACGAACTGGCCGGCAGCGGCCGTATGGAACTGGACGTCATGACCGTGACCGGTCGGACATTGGGTGAAAACCTGGATGCCCTGAAACCGCGCATTTCCCGGCCCGAAGTAGTCCGTACCGTGGCCGAGCCGTATTCCGTGGAAGGCGGCATCGCCATCCTGAAGGGCAACCTGGCCATGGACGGGGCCGTGGTCAAGCAGTCGGCCGTGGCGCCCGAGATGATGCGGCGCACGGGCACGGCCAGAGTCTTCGAGGGCGAGGAGGAGGCAGTGGCCGCCATCCTGGGAGGGACAATCGTGGCCGGCGACGTGGTCGTCATCCGCAACGAGGGCCCCGTGGGCGGCCCCGGCATGCGCGAGATGCTCACGCCCACCTCGGCCATCTCAGGTCTGGGCCTGGGAGGCGAGGTGGCCCTGCTGACCGACGGCCGCTTCAGCGGCGGCACGCGCGGCGCGGCCATCGGGCACATCAGCCCCGAGGCGGCCGAGGGCGGCGTCATCGGCCTGGTCAGGGAGGGGGACCGCATCAGCATCGATATCCCGGCCCGCAAGCTCGAACTCCTCGTGGACGAGGCCGAACTCGAACGGCGCCGTCATGACTGGAAGCCCTATCCCAAGGAAATCACGTCCTCCATCCTGCGCCGTTACAGCCGCATGGCCTCTTCGGCGGCCAAGGGCGCGGTGACGAAGATCTGATGGGTTGGGATGCCCAGACCGCGGCCCGCTATGACCAGTGGGCCAAGAGCCCCTGCGGGAGCTTCGCCCTGCGGCAGGAGGAAAGGCTGCTGCAGGGCGTCATCGCCCACTGGCCCAGACGCAAGCAGAAGCTGCTGGACATCGGCTGCGGCACGGGCACGTTCCTTGAGTTCTTCTGGTCCTGCGGCTTCGACCTGACGGCCATCGACCAGAGCCCGGACATGCTGGCCAGCGCGCGGGAAAAGATCGGGACCAGGGCCGACCTGCACCTGGGCAGCGCGGAGCATCTGCCCTTCGAGGACCGCGAGTTCGACTACGCCTCGCTCATGACCGTGCTCGAATTCGTGGACGATCCCGCCCTCGTCCTGCAGGAGGCTGCGCGCGTGGCCCGCAAGGGCGTCCTCGTCACGTTCCTGAACAAATGGTCGCTCTACGGGTGTTCGGTGCGTCTTGGAAAGCGGCATTCGACCCTGGCCAGGGCGCGCTGGTTCACCTGGCCGGGAATGCGGGCCCTGATTCAGAAGAGCATTTCCCCAGGCGCCATGGAGGCCAGATCCATCCTGCTCGGGCCGTCCTGCACCTGGAACGCTCTGCCCGTCATCAGGCTCTTCAACAGCGTCTCCGTCTTCCCGTGGATGGGTGCGGTCACGGCGGTGCGCATCGACCTGACCGCGCCGCCGGCCCGAACTCCGCTCATGGCCTGGAACACCGAACCCACGGTCTGAGGGAAGGGTTCGCAAACGAAATGGCCGGCCTGCACGCGTGCAGACCGGCCATTTGTTATGGAATTCAGGGGATTATTTCCCGTGAACCAGGGTGCAGACCTCTTCGAGGGCCTTGGCCGGGTTTTCCTGCTGGAAGATGTTGCGGCCGATGCACACGCCGGACACGCCGGAATCCAGGGCCTCGCGCACGTTGCGCAGGAAATGCCGGAAGTCGCCGTTGCGCGGGCCGCCGCCGATGACCACGGGTACGGGGCAGGTGGCCACGGCCCGGGCGAAGCTCGGGTGGCCGCCGCAGGACGGCACCTTGATGACGTCGGCCCCGAGTTCGGCGCCGATGCGGATGCTGTGGGCCACCAGGGTCGGGTCGTTCTCGTTCACGATCTGCCCGCCGCGGGCGTAGATCATGGCCAGAAGGGGCAGGCCCAGCTGGTGTGCCTCCTCCACGCAGGCGCCGAGGTCCGAGAGCATGCGGTCTTCGAGGTCGTTGCCGATGTTGATGTGCATGGAGATTATGTCCGCACCCAGGCGCAGGGCCTCGGGCACGGAGCAGACCAGGGCCTTGTTGTAGGACGGCAGGCCGTGCCGCGTGCCGGCCGAAAGGTGCACGATGAGGGACTGGTCGAGGCGGATCTCCCCGGCCGTGGCCATGACCATGCCCTTGTGCATGATCACGCCCTGCAGGGGCAGGTGCTGCAGGCCGCGCAGGAGGCTGCCGAGGTCCTCCAGGCCCGGGATGTTGCCTTCGGACAGGCCGTGATCCAGGGGCAGGATGATGGTCCTCTTGGATTCGGGGTGGAAGAGCCGCGCAGCCTTGCGCAGGTATCCGATCATGTCGTTCTCCTCATGCGTTAGCGATCCGACCACAGGCACCGATTGCCCTTGACCGTCAGAAACCCCAGGGGCAGGCTCCGGTAATAGAAGGCCCTGCGCCGGGCATCGCCTTTCCAGGCCAGACTCTGACCGGAGAGCAGGGCGGCGATGTCCCGCACGTTTTCCAGCACCAGGCTGTTTTCGTCGGGCACGGGCGGGACGAACATGCGCAGCGTGGCGTCGGCCAGGACGGAATCCCCGGCCGTCTTGCCCACGGCGAAACCCTGCCAGCGGAGTTCGCCGGGCAGCTTTCTCGCCTGTTCGAAAATGAGGTAGACGCGGCCGCCGACGCAAAGGAAACTGTGCTCCGGCAGCCAGCTCGTGTCCAGCCCGGTGCGCGCGAAAAAGTGCTGTCTCGTGATCGTGTCGCCCGGAAGCTCCCGCCCTTCGGACCTCTCCACATCCCCTTGCGTGCCAGGTTTGGTCAGGCCGGCCAGGAAGAAGCCCTGGGCCGCGCTGCCCTCCCCGTCCACGAGCAGGCAGCCCGGCAGGGACGGGGCGAAGCTGAAGGACTCAAATTCGGGCAGAGGAGACGGCGCGAGCCCCAGATGTTCCATGGCGAAGCGGATCTGGTCCTCGTTCTCGCGGACGTTGGTGGTGCAGGTCGAGTAGAGGAGCCGTCCGCCCGGGGCCAGCAGCTCGGCCGCCTTGGTCAGCAGTTCGCGCTGGAGTTCCTCCAGGGGCGCGGTCTTTTCCCCGGCCCACATCTGGGCGGCCTTTGGGTTTTTTTCGACCGTGCCCCAGCCGCTGCACGGCGCGTCGAGGAGAATGAGGGGCCAGGAGCCCGCAGCGAGCGGCAGGTTCTGCGCCTCGTATTTGCAGGTGGCCACGTTCAGGCAGCCCAGGTGGCGCATGTTCACGCGCAGGGTGGCCAGGCGGTCGGGGCTGGGCTCGTTGGCCAGGACGAGGCCGGTCGGGCCTACCATGCGGGACAGGATGCCGGTCTTGCTGCCGGGGCTCGCGCACATGTCCAGGACCCGGTCGCCGGGGCGGGGCGCCAGGGCCAGGGGCGGCAACATGGAGGATTTGTCCTGGATGTAGATGTAGCCGAAGCGCGCCGCGATGCTGCGGCCCAGGGGCATGGGCTCGGCGGTCAGGGTCCGGGCCAGGGAAAAGAACGGCTCGGGTTCGAAGCCGAACCCTTCGGCCCGAAGCAGGGCTTCGACATCCGGGATCTGATCATCGGCGCACGCCAGACGGAAGGAGCGGGTGGTGTTTTTCATAGGGGTTGTGCCTGGGCCATTTGACAAGAGCCCGTGTAGCCATCAAGAAAGGGCCTGTCAAAGCGGAGGGCCCATGCAACCGGTCAGGACGGCGGTTCAGATTGTGGAGGTCGGGGCGGAGGAGAACGGCCGCAAGCTCACGACCTTTCTGCAGGCGCGGCTGGGGCATCTCCCGGCCGGTCTCGTCATGCGCCTGGTGCGCACCGGCCAGGTGCGCATCGACGGCCGCCGCTGCAAGCCCTTCGACCGGGTGGCCGCGGGGCAGAAGGTGCGTATCCCTCCCGTGACCGTAGAGTTGCGCCAGGAGTCGTGTCCGGCCTGCACGGACCTCGACATCGTGCACGAGGACGCGGACATGCTCGTGGTCAACAAACCATCAAACCTGCCGGTCCACGCCGGCACGGGCTGGACGGACTCGGTCCACGACCGGCTACGGGTCCGCTTCGCCGGCCAGGCCTTCACGCCGGTTCCCGTCCACCGCCTGGACCGCGACACCTCGGGGCTTCTGCTCTGCGCCAAGACCCATGATTTCCTGCGCGCCATGCACGAGGCCTGGCCCTGCGCGACCAAGGCCTACCTGTGCTGGGTCGAAGGCGTTTGGCCGGCCCGGGGCTGGACGACCGTCGTCTCGGACCTGGCCAAGGCCGAAACCGGCAGAGGCGAGAAAGTCGTTTCGGGGCAGGGGCGGCGGGCCGTGTCCCATGTCCATCCCATCAGCCTCGCCGCGGGCCGCAGTCTCGTGCTGGTCGTGCTCGGCACCGGCCGCACCCACCAGATCAGGGTGCATCTGTCCGACCAGGGGCACGCCATCGTCGGCGACCCCAAATACGGCCGGGGCGGGGGGCTCATGCTCCATGCCGCCTTTCTGTCCTGGCCGGGACACGCCTATTTCGTCCTTCCGCCCTGGACCGGGGATTTGCAGGTTCCCCCTGCCCTGGCCGGAACCATCAACGACATCGTCACCACCGCTCCCGCCAAGGAGGGGGCTTCATGAACGAACGCCAATCAAACGCCCTGTACTGGGGCTTAAGTCTCGCCGTCATCGCCCTGACCACCTGGGCCAGGTACTGGTTCGTAGCCTCTGGGCAGCTGGGCCTCTCGCCCGACGAGGCCCAATACTGGGACTGGAGCCGGAGTCTGCAGTGGTCCTATTACTCCAAGGGGCCGCTCATCGCAGTCATCAACGCCCTGGGTTCTTTTTTTCTCGGCGTCACGGAACTGGGCGTTCGCGCCGGGGCCGTGGTCGGCGCGGCCCTCATGCAGCTGGCCGTGCTGGGCTGGATCGGGATCTGGCTGCGGCGCATCCGGACGGCCTTCTGGACCCTCGTGGTGCTGAACACGACCTTGCTGTTCATGGCCGGGGGGCTCCTCATGACCACGGACAACCCGCTGCTGGTCTGCTGGATTCTGGGCATGATCGCCTTGAGTCTGGCTGTGGACAAGGGCAGCCTGCCCCTTTTCGTCCTCATGGGGATTTTCCTGGCCCTGGGCATCGCGGCCAAGTACACCATGCTGCTCTTCATCCCATTGGCCCTGGCGGCGTCCTTCTGGATCGGCCGGGGGCAGGACATGCCCGCCCTGTTCTGGCCGAGGCTGTGGAAGACCCTCGGCATCGGCGGCGCGGCCGGTCTGCTGCCCATCCTGATCTGGAACGCCACCAACGATTGGGCCGGGATCAAGCACGTCCTCTACCGGGGAGCCATGGCCGGGGAAAAGGCCAAGGTCTTTTTCGCGCTGAAGAATTTTCCCGAATATCTGGGCAGCCAGCTGGGCGTGGTCACGCCGTGGTGGTTCGTCTTCATCTTCATCGGGGCGTGGCTGGTCGGCCGGCAGCTCCTGCGGCGGCAGGCCGAGCCGGTTTTCCCCTGGCTGCCGCGGCCCATGGCCATCATCCTGACGGTCTTCTTCTGGCCCGTATGGCTCTTTTTCCTGCTCTGGAGCCTGCACGCCAAGGTCGAGGCCAACTGGTCGGCCACGGCCTATCCGGCGGGCATCCTGCTGGCGGCCATGGCCCTGGAGCGCTTCGTCCACCGCGAGCCGCGGCCCAGGTGGCGTTTCGCCTGGCCCGTGCTGGGCATCGTTGTCTTTGCCGTCCTTCATCTGCAGGCGTTCATTCCTTTCGACGGGGAGAAGAACCCCGTGCACCGGCTGCGTGGCTGGCAGGAACTGGGCCAGAAGGTCGACGAGGCGCGGCAGGAGCTGGGCGGGTCCGATACGGTCTTTGTTTTTGCCGACGAGTACGGGGTCACGGCGGAACTGTCCTTCTACGTGCCTGGCCAGCGGCGGGCCTATTGCCTGGCCGGCGGCCGCAAGATGAATCAGTACGACTTCTGGCCGGCTCCTGATGCGTCCGCGCAGAATGCGGTCTTCGTGGTCAAGGGGGAAAAGGGGGAAGTTTCGGAGCGGGTCCTCGAACTTTTCGAGAGCGTGGACGAACCCAGGACCGTGACCACCGCCCAGGGCCGCCGCCTCGGCCAGACCTTCACGCTTTTCCTGTGCCGGGGCTACAAGGGCGTCTGGCCGGCCCAGGAGGGCGCGAGCTTCTAGACCGGGCAGCGTCCGGGATTTCGGGCCAGATAGGCCTCGGTCGCCAGGAAATCATCCTTCGTATGCGGTTCGAAGGTGATGGTGACCGGGGCCTTTCGTTTTGCCAGGAAATCCCAGAGCCTGTCCCAAGGTATGGCGCCCTGGCCCAGGCCCAGATGCTGGTCCGCGCTGCCGTCGTTGTCGTGCAGGTGCAGGTGCAGAGGGAACGGGTCAAGGGCCGTCAGCCACTCGTCCAGGTTGCCGCGCTCGCCGCCGCGGGCGAAGCTGTGCCAGTGCCCGAGGTCCAGGCAGGCTCCGGCCCGGCCTCCAAGCTCGGTCAGGGCGCGGACATGGCGCTGCGGCGCCTGTTCGAACACGTTCTCCAGGAAAAGGGGTGCGCAGGCATGGTCCAGGACCGTCCGCCAGGTGGCCAGGGAGTTTTCCAGCCACTGCTCCTGGAACGCGGCGTAGGTCAGGTGGTTGTAGTCCAGGTGGGCGATGAGATGGGCGGGCTCGTAGACCCGCGCCGCATCGAGCGCCTGCAGCAGGCGCTCGGTGGCGGCCCGCCGCACCAGCGGGTCGAGGCTGCCCGGATGCAGGTCGAAGAAGGGCAGGTGCACGGCGCAGGCCAGGCCGGCGTCATGAAAGATGCGGGCGTTTTCCGCATGGCGCTGCGGGCTTGTGGAATCCAGGGCGCGGGCGTCGAAGCCGAGTTCGGGGTTCACGCGCCGCGAGAGGAAGAGTTCGAAGTGTTCGGGGTGTTCGTCCAGGTAGCGCAGGGGCAGGTTGACAAAGGCCATGCTCAGGAAGCTCCCTCTTCGCGGGAGATGACCCAGGCGTCGAAGGCGCCGGGCAGGAAGAGGAAGGTACGGGTCTGTCCGCCTGCCGGCCGCAGAACCGCTTCGACGCCCTCCTTCGTGACGCGCACGGAGGGCTCGGCGCGGAAGGGGTTCGGTTTCCCGCGCTCTTTGTCCAGGGCCGCGGCGATGGCATCGCGCCCCTGGTCCCTGCCGCGGCTGGCCGTGCGGTCGTAGGCCTGGATCAGGGTTTTCAGGTCCCCACGGTCCCAGGCCTCGGCGCATTGGCGCAGGCGCTCGCGGATCTCGCTGCCGGCCAGAGTGGCGTAATCCTGCCGCGGGCCCAGATTCCGGGGCACCCACTCCTCGCCGACGATCTTCCACAGCTCGACCTTGCGCATCCAGTACAGGCGCCGCCAGCCCTCCTCGCCCTGGGGATAGGTGCGCTCGGCAAAGGCCGAGACCATGTAGCCCGGCCCCTCCAGCACCTGCAGGTCCTGCATGCGGATGTCGACCCAGGGGGAGCGGGAGAATTCCTGCAGGGTTTTGCGCTTGAACTGCTCGAAGTTCATGCCCGAGGACTTTTCGAAGCGTTCGGGGTCGTAGATCTCGAAAAACGCGCCTTCGCGCCGTTCCCTGGCCTTGACCCAGCCCTTGGTGCCCATGACGATCTCTGGCGGCGGGCCGAATCTGGCCGTCTCGCCCCACTTCACCCCGTCGGCGATGACCACGGGGCTGGCCTGGATGCGTACGTGCCGGTCCAGCCGGTCCACGACGTCGTTTTCCAGGACAACGCACCCGAGGGTCTGGCGCGGGCCGAAGGTGCGGCCCCGGCCGTGGATCATGATCCCGTCGCCTGTCTTGCCGAGGACCCGGTCCGCGGGGTTGGGGTAGTTGAGGGGGTAGGCGGTGTTGCCGAAGCGGTCGAAATCGAGCCCGCCGGTGGCCTTGCCCTGCAGGAAGTAGACGCCTTCGGGCGTCTTGCGGTCGCCCTCGAGGAGCTTGCCGCCGCCGCGCATGCCCGTGGTGCAGGACATGCTTTGCAGCGTGCGCAGGGCTCCGTCCTGGCTGCGCAGCAGAAAGGCGCGCTGGCGGCCCATGTCCACGGCCATGAACTGCGGCGGCAGGTTCGTGCGCGGGGCGAGGGTCGGCACCCAGCCTTCGGCGAAGGCACAGGAGGCGGCCAGTGCGAGGACCAGGACCGGGAGCTGAAGGAAGCGGGTGACCATGGCAGGAAAAAGGGAGGCCGGAGCCTCCCTAGAGTTTCGCGGTCTCGACGAGGTCCCGGCGGGTGAAGATGGTCTGCAGCTGGAACCCGGCCTTCTCGATGTTCTCCCGGCCGCCCTGTTCGCGGTCCAGGACGCCCATGATGGCCACGATATTGAGGCCCTGCTCGCGCACGCGGTCCACGGCCTTCAGGAGCGTCCCACCGGTGGTGATGACGTCCTCCAGCAGGCAGACGTTCATGCCCGGCGTGAAGTTCTTGAGGCCTTCCAGGTACTGGTTTGTGCCGTGCCCCTTGGGCTGCTTGCGGATGATGAACCCGGGCAGGGGGTAGCCTTCCAGGTGCGAGACCACGGTCACGGCCGAGACCAGCGGGTCGGCGCCCAGAGTCATGCCGCCCACGCCCTGGACGCCGCCCTTGGCGCGGATCATGTCCAGGAAGAACTTGCCGATGAGCCACGCGCCCTCGGGGTGCAGGGCCGTGTGCTTGCAGTCGAAGTAGTAGTCGCTCTTCTGGCCCGAGGTCAGGGTGAAGTCGCCCTCGAGGTAGGACTTCTCGATGAGCAGGCGGGCCAGACGTTTTTTCAGTTCAAGCATGGTGTATCACCTATTTGAAGACGCGGTCGAACACGGTCTGTTCGTGCCGCAGATAGTAGTTCAGATCAAAGGCCTGGTCCAGGCGCGCGGCGTCGAGGCGCGAGGTGATGCCGGCGTCGGCCCGCACGGCCTCCTCGAAGGAGGTCCGATCCTGCCAGCAGCGCATGGCCACGGCCTGCACCATCTCGTAAGCCTTCTGGCGTTCCAGGCCCGTTTCCACCAGGGCCAGGAGCACGCGCTGGGAGAAGAACAGGCCGTAGGAGCCCATGAGGTTGCGCTGCATGTTCTCGGGGATGATGCGCAGGTTGGCCAGAACTCCGTTCAGGCGGTTCAACATATAGTTCACCATGATGGTCGAGTCGGGCATGATGACGCGTTCCACCGACGAGTGGCTGATGTCGCGCTCGTGCCACAGGGCCATGTTCTCCATGGCGGCCAGGGCGTTGGTGCGCACCAGGCGTGAGAGGCCCGTCAGGTTCTCGGCCGAGATGGGGTTCTTCTTGTGCGGCATGGCCGAGGAGCCTTTCTGGCCCTTGCCGAAGCCTTCCTCCACCTCGAGCACCTCGGTGCGCTGCAGGTGTCGCAGTTCCACGCACAGGCGCTCGACGCCGCCGGCGATGAGCGCCAGGGCCGTGAAGTACTGGGCGTATCGGTCGCGCTGGATGACCTGGGTCGAGATGGGGTCCACGTTCAGGCCCAGGATGTCCAGGGCGCGCTTTTCGAGCTCGGGCTCCAGCTGGGCGTAGGTGCCCACGGCGCCGGAAATCTTGCCGTAGCGGATGTTCTCCAGGGCGTCCTCCCAGCGCTGCCTGTGGCGCTGGAACTCGGCGTGGTACACGGCCATCTTCAGGCCGAAGCTGGTGGGCTCGGCGTGGATGCCGTGGGTGCGGCCCATGCACAGTTGTCCCTTGTGGGTCTCGGCCATCTTCGCGATGGTGCCCAGGAGCCGGTCCAGGTCGGCCAGGATGATCCGGCCGGCGCGGGTCAGGAGCACGGCGTTGGCCGTGTCCACGATGTCCGAGGACGTGCAGCCGAGGTGGATGTAGCGAGACGACGGCCCGACCTTCTCCTCCACGGCCGTGAGGAAGGCGATGACGTCGTGCTTGGTCGTCTCCTCCAGTTCCAGGATGCGGTCCAGCTCGAAGTCGGCCTTCTCGCGGATGACGGCCATGTCTTCGGCCGGGATGACGCCCATGGCGGTCCAGCCTTCGCAGATGGCCAGCTCGACTTCGAGCCAGACCCGGAACTTGCGTTCCAGAGTCCAGATCTCGCCCATTTCCTTGCGTGTATAGCGATCGATCATGATGGTGGGGTGTGGTTGATGTGCGGGCCGCGGTGTTTCCGGGGCCGAAAATGAAAAAGGCAGCCTAAGCTGCCTTGGTCAGGACGCCGAAGAGGATGTGTCCGCGGATGTGGAGGACGAGGAGCTTTTGCTCCCGTTCCCGCCGGACTCCTTGCTGTATCCGGACGCGTACCAGCCGCCTCCCTTCAGGACGAAGGAGGTGTTGGAGATAAGCCTCTGGGCTGTGCCACCGCAGACCGGGCAGACTTTTTCCCTGTCCTGGAAATCCTTCTGCCATTCCTCGAAAATCTGGCGACAGTCTTCACAGCAGTATTCGTAGATGGGCATGGTTACCTCCTCAAAGACGACAGAGCCTACTTCTTGGCAGCAGCGGCCTTGGCTTCCTTGATGCGTTCCTTGATGCGCTCGGCGCGACGCTTGCGGCGGCGGGCGATCTCTTTCATGCGTTCGATTTTCTTGTGGGCCATTATGCAATCCTCCAATGGGGTGAAATTTCTTCTGGCGCGAAGCAAGGGCACATATAATAGCCTTGCCGCGTTTGTCCAGCCTCTTTCGAGCCCGATTTCACGGTTCAGACCGGCTGCAGCGCGTACTCCCGCGACCCGAGGCCGAGGCTCTGGGCGTACTCGAGCAGGTACTGCCCGCGCACGTGGTCGTGGATGGCCATGAACTTGTCTTCGCCAGGCGCGATGCCGGCCGGCAGGGCGCTGGGGTGCAGGGGCTGGGCCTGGTTGACCAGGTCCAGGCAGGCCTGGTCCAGGGCCACAGGGTCCCACGATCCCAGCAGGCCCAGGTCCGGGCAGACGGGCGCGTCGGAAAAACCCATGCAGTCGCAGCCCGGGCTGACCTGCTGGATGAAGCTCAGGTGAAAGGTCCTGCGCGGGCGGGAGAGCAGGGCCGCGGCGGCATATTCGGCCATGCGCTCCAGGAACGTGTTCACGTCCACCCGCCAGTCCACTCCCAGGCCACCCGTGCGGCAGACCAGGAAGCAGGCCGCGCACCCCGCGCATTTGTCGCGGTCGATTGAGATCCTGCCGCTCGGGTCCAGGGCGAGGGCGCCGTGGCTGCAGACCTCCACGCACTGGCCGCAGCCCGTGCAGTGGTCGGGCTTGACCGAGGGGCCCAGGCCGCAGTGCTGCTGCATCTTGCCCCTGCGAGTGGCGCAGCCCATGCCCACGTTCTTGATGGCCCCGCCGAAACCGGCCAGTTCGTGGCCCTTGAAATGGCTGACCGTGACCAGCATGTCCGCGTCCACGATGTCGCCGCCCAGGTAGGCCGCGTCGAAATGCCTGCCCGGGCAGGGCACGGTTCGTTCGTTGCCGCTTTTCAGCCCGTCGGCAATGACGACGGGCGCGCCGAGCACGTTGGGGTCGAAGCCGTGGGCCGCGGCCTGCAGGCAGTGGGACACGGACTCGCCGCGTTGGCCCACGTAGAGGGTATTGGTGTCCGTCAGGAATGGCTTGGCCCCGCACTTGCGGATGAAGGCCAGCAGGGGGGCGAGCTGCAGGGGCCGGACATGGCCCGTGCCCCCGCCTTCGCCGAAGTGCAGCTTGACGGCCGTCAGGTCCCCGGAACGCAACTCCGCTCCCAGGCCGGCGAGCTTGAGCATGCGCTTGACCTTGGCTTCAAAGGGCGCCTTGCGCGAGGCGCGCAGGTTCCAGAAATAGACGGCCTCGGCCATGGCTTACCTCGACGGGATGGGTTCCTGGGCTTCGGTCAGCAGGAAACGCCCTTCCAGGATCCAGCGTTTGAGCTCCTCGGCCACCTCCAGGGACAGGGTGTAGCTGGTCAGGGGCGTGGTCGGCACGTCCTTGCCCTCAACGCTGATGACGCCGCCCCTCAGTTCGGCGAAGGTGACGTGCCCGTACTTGGAGGGGTAGCCGTTGGGGTAGTCCTCGCCGTAGTCGACCACGGGCACCTGGATGTCCTCGTCGGCCACGCCCGTGAACCAGGCCATCTCCTCGTCCAGGATGGGGATGGGGATGCCCATGCCCACGGCCAGGGAGCAGCCGTAGCCGACAATGCTCACGCCGCGCAGGTAGCGGGCGTTCATGCCCTTGAGGTCGCCCTTGACCATGAGGGTGCCCGAGGCGCTCATGGGGACGCCGCGCTCGTTGCGCTTGGGCTCGGCCACGTGCTGGGTGCCCTCGCCGATGACGTAGCCGATGCCGCCGCCCAGGAAGATGCGCGTACCCAGGCCGATGGTCCGGAAATACGGGTCGTTCAGCAGCGGGCTCAGCTCTCCGGCTGTGGCGTAGTTGGCATTGCCGAGATTGGACTTGAGGGGGCCCATGTAGGTGTATTTGAGCTTGCCCGTGCGGTTGATTGCGCAGTTGTAGTTCTGGTAGCAGTTGCGCGGGTTGAGCAGGATGGCGTTGCGCAGTTCGGCCAGGGAGACCTTCTTTTCGATGGCCTTGCGCGGGTAGCAGTCCGTGCCGTAGGCCTCGGCCTTGAGGTGCACGCGCTTGCCCTTGACCAGGTCCTCGATGACGTGGCCGCCGCCGTACTTGAACTGTCCGGGGTAGACCTTGTTCAGCGGGTCCTCTTCGGTGGGTTCGGTAGCGCCGATGTAGGAGTCCACGGCCGCCATGCCGGCATAGCAGGGCACGCCGTTGAGCCAGACCTTGGACGTCTTGATGGTTGGGGGCTGCTGGCCGATATTGAACAGCAGGCCGGACGAGCACATGGGCGAGAAGGTTCCGGTAGTGACGACATCGACCTTGCGGGCGGCCTTGACCTTGCCTTCCTTGCGAACTAGGCTTGTCATTTCGCTGGCGTTGAGGACGACGGCTTTTCCTTGCCGGATCTTCTCGTTGATCTCGGCGATGGTTCTGACTGTGTGCTGGGCGCTCATGCTTGTCCTCCGAAGATGATATCGGGCCGATGCCGGTCCGCAGGGCGTGACTGTGCCCGATTTGCACGCCGGAGTAAACCGGCCGCCATGGCGGATCGAAGATAATTGGGAGCTGAATTGAGCAGGGATCAGGTCGATGCGGCCCTGGAACGGGCTTTTTCCTCCGAAGAGCTGGGCAGGTGGCGCTCGTCTCTGGGCATGAGCGTGGAGGATGGCGTTCTCACGGTGCGCTTCCCGCACATGTATTTCGCCGATTGGTTCGCGAGCCACGCCCGGGAGCGGTTCGAGGCCGCGCTGAAAGGCACGGGCCTGGCCCTGGCCTACGAGTGCCGCGACGGCAGCCGCTCCCGCATCGTGCGCGAGGCGCGGCCGGCCTCCGAGGAGCTGCCCTTCGGGTCGGAGTTCATTTTCGACAACTTTCTGGTCAACACCAAGAACTACTTCCCTCTGGCTTCGGCCCAGGAGGTGGCCCAGAGCAGCCACGCGCCCTACAACCCCTTCGTGCTCTGCGGCGAGAGCGGGTCGGGCAAGTCCTTCCTGCTGCGCGCCATCGCCAATGCCAAAAGCGAGAACGGCCGGGACGGGATTCACGTGGCCGGCGTCAACGACCTGCACGAACTCTTTTCCTCCAGGTCTGACGCTCGCAAGTATTTGATATCCATGAATTTTCTGGCCGTTGACGACTTGCAGGAGATCGAGCGCTACCCGTATCTGCAGGGGGAGCTGCTGGCGCTGTTCGACCATTTTCACCTGCACCGCAAGCAGATGGTCTTCGCGTGTTCCGGCAAGGTGGCCGGGCTCTCGTTTTTGACGACCAAGCTCAAGTCAAGGCTTGAGTGGGGGCTGACCGTGACCCTCAAGATTCCGGACTTGGACATCCGCACCCAGTACGTCCAGTCCCGCTGCCGGGAGCGCCGCCTGGATCTGCCCAAGGACCGCATCCTCCTCCTGGCCCAGCGCTTTCCGGATCTGCGCAACCTCGAAGGCTGCCTGCTCAAGCTCTGGGCGTACCGCGAGCTGGTGCACGACCATATTTCCGACGAGGAGTTCGACAACATCCTCAACTACCTCGACGACCGTTCCGTGACCTCCCTCAGCGCGGAGCAGATCATCGACGCGGTCTGCGCCCAGTTCGACCTCACCCCCGGTGAAATCCTCTCGGCCGGGCGCAGGCACGAACTCGTCTTCGCCCGTCAGGTGGCCATGTTCCTCTGCCGCAAGCACCTCGGCCTGTCCTTTCCCGAGCTCGGTCGGGCCTTCGGCGGGCGAGACCACTCCACGGCCCTCTACAGTTGCCGGAAAATTCAGCAATTACAGAGGGATGATAAAAGCATAAAATCCATGTTACAGGCCCTGACCGAAAAATGTCTGGCCATGAACGAAAAATCCCCTGCCTGATCAGGACACAAGGAGACGGCGATGTTTTTGAAAGTGCGAAAGGAAGACGTCATCGACGGGCTGCTCAAGGCCTCGAACATCATCCCGTCCAAGACCGGAGCCGCCTATCTGCGCACGGTCTGGCTCAAGGCCGAGGGTGACTCCCTGTCCATCCTGGCCACGGATTCGAGCATCGAGTTCGTGGGCGTCTATCCTGCCGTCATCAGCGACGGCGGCCTGGTTGGCGTGCAGGGCAAGAAGTTCTGCGAACTGATGCGCCGCCTGCCCCCCGGCGAGATCACCATGAAGCTCGACGCGGCCTCCAAGCACCTGCACGTCGAGCAGGGCCGGCGCAAATACAAGCTGCCGGCCAACGAGTCCTCCTGGTTCCAGGATTTCAACCCGTTCCCGGCCGAGAACGCCGTGTTGTGGTCCGGCGACTTCTTCAAGGAGATCATCGACCGCATCGCCTTCTGCATTGCCGACGACGAGGACCTGACGAGCATGAACTGCATCAAGTTCGCGCCCGTGGAAGGCGACGACGTGGAGATCTGCGGCCTGAACGGCCACCAGTTCGGCCTGCTGCGCTTCACCAACGCCGACATCCGGGGCCTGCTGGGCCAGGACGGTTTCCTCATCTCCAAGAAGTATCTGCTGGAAATCCGCAAGTGGCTGACCAACGACGAGATCGAGATCAGCCTCTCGGACAAGCGCCTCTTCCTGCGCACGGGCAACCGCAAGGAGGCCTTCAGCCTGCCGCTCAAGGCCTACGTGTTCGCCGACTACCGCAATTTCATCAACCAGTACAAGGACCGCTTCGCCTCCAGCCTCACGGTGGACCGGCACGAGCTGACCGACGCCCTGGACCGCATCTTCGTCTTCAACACCGAGGCCAACAAGGCCACGTTCTTCGACTTCGGCCCCGAAGAGCTGTCCCTCTACTGCCAGGGCCAGGACATCGGCGAAGGCACGGAGCTCATCGGCTGCCAGTACCAGGGCGAGCTGGCCAAGATCGCCCTGCCGACCAAGGTCATCCTGGAGATTCTGGGCCACTTCGTGTCCGACTCCCTGACCTTCTCCTTCGTCGGCCCCTCGGAGCCCTGCCGCATCACGGGCAAGGACGACGCCAACTACATGATCATCACCATGCCCGTGGAGATCACGGAAGACACGTATTACAGCGAAGAGGAACTCTAAAACTATGCTAAAAATGCAAGATGTCCGTGTGCGGGTTGAGGAGTTCACTAAATACACGTTTACTGTATCTTGCGAGCCGAATGTCCCTTTAATGGGTAAGATGCCATCAGTTTTGACAATTGAAAAATGTTCCTCTGTGGTTAAAGAGGGTTTTCTTTATTCTTCTGATTTAAAAGATATAAATTAATACTATGACAAAAACATCCACCTATACCGCGGACAACATCACCGTCCTCGAAGGCCTGTCCGCCGTCCGCATGCGGCCGGCCATGTACATCGGCTCGACCAACATCAACGGCCTGCATCACCTCGTCTACGAGGTCATCGACAACTCCATCGATGAGGCCATGGCCGGGTACTGCGACCACATCAAGATCACCGTGCACATGGACAACTCCGTGAGCATCGTCGACAACGGCCGCGGCATTCCCGTGGACATGCACCCCAAGGAGAAGAAGCCGGCCCTGGAAGTCGTCATGACCGTGCTGCACGCCGGCGGCAAGTTCGACAACGACACCTACAAGGTGTCGGGCGGTCTGCATGGCGTGGGCGTGTCCGTGGTCAACGCCCTGTCCGAGTACCTGGAGGTCACGGTCAGCCGCGGCGGCCAGCGCCATTATCAGCGTTACGTGCGCGGCGTGCCCCAGGCGCCCCTGGTCGTGGTCGGCGAGACCGACAAGACCGGCACATTGGTGCGCTTCCGGCCCGACGAGGAGATCTTCGAGGAGCTCGACTTCCAGTACGACGTGCTGGCCAAGCGTTTCGAGGAGCTCGCCTATCTCAATCCCGGCATCAAGATCGAGTTCTTCGACGAGAAGTCCCAGAACCGCGACGTGTTCAAATACGAAGGCGGCCTGCCGCTCTTCGTCAAGAACAAGAACCTGGACAACGGCATCCACCGCATCGTCAGCGGCTCCGGGGAGATGGAGGGCGTGAGCATCGACTTCGCCCTGCAGTACACGGCCGGGTACAAGGAGAACGTGTACACCTTCGCCAACAACATCCGCACCCGCGAAGGCGGCACCCACCTACAGGGCTTCAAGACGGCCCTGACCCGCGCCATCAACACTTACATCCAGAACAGCGCCGACCTGCCCAAGAAGCTCAAGCAGAAGGTCTCGGGCGACGACGTGCGCGAGGGCCTGACGGCCATCATCAGCGTCAAGATCCCCAACCCGCAGTTCGAGGGCCAGACCAAGACCAAGCTCGGCAACTCCGAGGTGGCCGGCTATGTGGCGACCATCGTCTACGAGAAATTGAACGAATTCTTCGGCGAGAACCCCAAGGACGTGCGCCTGATCATCGAGAAGGTCATCGACGCGGCCCGCGCCCGCGACGCGGCCCGCCGCGCCAAGGATCTGGTCCGCCGCAAGGGCGCCCTGTCCGACAACTCCCTGCCGGGCAAGCTGGCCGACTGCCAGAGCAAGGACCCGGCCGAGAGCGAGGTCTTCATCGTCGAGGGCGACTCGGCCGGCGGCTCGGCCAAGCAGGGCCGCAACCCCAAGTTCCAGGCCATCCTGCCCCTGCGCGGCAAGATCCTGAACGTGGAGAAGACCCGCTTCGACAAGATGCTCCAGAACAAGGAGATCAAGGCCCTGATCACGGCCATGGGCGCCGGCATCGGCGAGGACGACGTGGACCTCGCGCGCCTGCGCTACCACAAGATCATCATCATGACCGACGCCGATGTGGACGGGGCGCACATCCGCACCCTGATCCTGACCTTCTTCTTCCGCCACTACGAGGAGCTCATACGCCAGGGCTACCTCTACATCGCCCAGCCGCCCCTGTACCGCGTGCACAAGGGCTCCTTCGAGCGCTACATCAAGGACGAGGGCGAGATGAGCCAGTTCCTGGTCCAGCGCGTGGCCGAGGAGGTCAGCCTTGCGGTGGAAGGGCGCGAACCCGTGTCCGGCGAGGAGCTGACCACTCTGCTCAACACCGCCCTGGCCCTGCGCGACCTGGCCGAGGACGTTGCCAACATGGGCATCCCCGAGGGTCTGTTCATGCGGGTCGTGAACGCACCGGCCCCCCTCGAACCCGACGCCCTGCGTGAGAGCGGCCCCGACGGGGCCTTTGTCGCGCATATGGCCGGGGGCGGGTACGCCCTGGAGCTGGTCAGCGAGCACGACGAGTCCGGCAACGGCGAGGCCCTGGACAGCGAGGCGCGCCACTACCTGCGCTTCGTCGACACCAATAACCACGTCATCCGCCTGGGCGTGGAGTTTTTCCACTCCAAGCGCTACCGCCGCGCCCTGGAGCTACAGGCCAGAATCCGTGAGGTCTGCCCCGGCGGGACCTGGACCATCCGTCACAAGGATGCGGAATTCGAGGCTGCCGGACCCTTCGACCTGCTGCGCCAGGTTCTGGATCTGGCCCAGAAGGGCGTGAACGTGCAGCGCTACAAGGGTCTGGGCGAGATGAACCCCGAGCAGCTCTGGGGTACGACCATGAACCCCGAGGTCCGAACCTTGCTGCAGGTCCACATCGAGGACGCGGTGGAGGCCGACGAGCTCTTCGGCAAGCTCATGGGCGACAAGGTCGAGCCCCGGCGCGAATTCATCGAACGCAACGCGCTCCTGGTCACGGACCTCGACATCTAGCGCGAATCAATAAGATTTTACAATGAACTGAGGTGGATGTGTCGAACATCAGCATCGAGAAAGAACTGCAGAAATCCTACCTGGAATATTCGCTCAGCGTCATCATCGGCCGGGCCATCCCGGACGTGCGCGACGGCCTCAAGCCCGTGCACCGGCGAATCCTCTTCGCCATGCACGAGCTGGGCAACACGTACAACCGGCCCTACAAGAAATCCGCCCGCGTGGTCGGTGACGTCATCGGCAAATTCCACCCCCACGGCGATTCGGCCGTGTACGACGCCCTGGTGCGCATGGCTCAGGACTTCAACATGCGCGACCCCCTGGTCGACGGGCAGGGCAACTTCGGCTCCATCGACGGCGACGCCGCGGCGGCCATGCGTTACACTGAGGCGCGCATGTCGCGGCTGGCCGGCTCCTTCCTGGCCGACATCGAAAAGGACACGGTGGAGTTCCGCCCCAACTACGACAACTCCCTGCAGGAGCCCTCGGTCCTGCCGACCAAGGTGCCCAACCTGCTGATCAATGGTTCCTCGGGCATCGCCGTGGGCATGGCCACCAACATCCCGCCCCACAACCTGGGCGAGGTCGTGGACGGCACCCTGCACCTGCTGGACAACCCGCAGGCCTCCATCGACGAGCTCATGCGCTACATCAAGGCTCCGGACTTCCCCACGGCCGCCCTGCTCTACGGCCGGTCCGGCATCCGCGAGGCCTACCACACGGGCCGCGGTTCCGTGCGCATCCGCTCCCGCGTCGAGATCGAGAAGCGCAAAGGGGACCTCGAATCCATCGTGGTCCGGGAGATCCCTTACGCCCTGAACAAGTCCACCCTGGTGGAGAAGATCGCCCTGCTCGTCAACGAGCGCAAGATCGAGGGCATCTCGGACCTGCGCGACGAGTCGGACATGAAGGGCATCCGCATCGTCATGGACCTGAAGAAGGGCGTGTTCTCCGACGTCATCATCAATCAGCTCTTCAAGTACACGTCCCTGGAGACGAGCTTCGGCATCAACATGATGGCCGTGGTCAACAACCGGCCGCAGCTCCTGAACCTCAAGCAGGTGCTCGAGTATTTCCTCGATTACCGCCGCGAGGTCATCATCCGGCGTTCGCGCTTCGACCTGAAGAAGGCCCAGCACCGGGCCCACATCCTCGAAGGCCTGCGCATCGCTCTGGACCACATCGACGAGGTGGTCAGCCTCATTCGCGCCTCCCGCACGCCGCAGGAGGCCAAGGAACGCCTGCGCGAGCGCTTCGGCCTGTCCGAGATCCAGGCCCAGGCCATCCTCGACATGCGCCTGCAGCGCCTGACCAACCTCGAGCGCGAGAAGCTCCTGGAGGAATACGCCGAGCTGCTCAAGCAGATCGAGTACCTGACCAGCGTCATCGAGAACCCCGAGGTCCTCAAATCCGTCATCCGGCAGGAGCTCCAGGAGCTGCGCGACACCTTCGCCACGCCGCGCAAGTCCGAGATCCTGGCCCATGACCCCGACTCCATCGACATCGAGGACATCATCCCCGACGAGCCCGTGGTCATCACCCTGTCCCGCAACGGGTACCTGAAACGCACGAGCCTGGACAACTACCGCCAGCAGCGCCGTGGCGGCACGGGCATCACCGGCGTGCAGGTGGCCGACGAGGACTTCATCACCTCCATCCTGACCA
The DNA here is from genome assembly GCF_054657795.1 of Desulfomicrobium salsuginis. Lineage (NCBI taxonomy): Bacteria > Pseudomonadati > Thermodesulfobacteriota > Desulfovibrionia > Desulfovibrionales > Desulfomicrobiaceae > Desulfomicrobium > Desulfomicrobium salsuginis. The sequence goes on from NZ_BAAHYA010000001.1 coordinate 1,269,847, forward strand.
CCTCCAACCACCAGTACATGAACCTGTTCAGCAACAAGGGGAAGATGTACCAGATCAAGGTGCACCAGATCCCCGAGGGCGGGCGCACGGCGCGCGGCAAGCACGTGGCCAACCTGCTGCCCCTGGACAGCAACGAGTACATCGCCACGGCCATGACCTGCCGCGACCTGGATCAGGATAAGTACTACTTCTTCTACACCCGCCAGGGCGTGGTCAAACGCAGCGTCGCGAGCCTCTACCGCAACGTCCGGGCCGTGGGCCTCATTGCCCTGGGCATGCGCGAGGACGACGAACTCATCGGCGTGTGCGAGGTGGAGGCCGCCGACGAGATGGTCCTGGTCACGGCCGACGGCTACTCCATCCGCTTCGCCTGTTCCGAGGTGCGGTCCATGGGCCGCTCGGCCACGGGCGTCAAGGGCCTGGCCCTGCGCAAGGGCGACCAGGTCGTGGCTGGCGTGGTCATCGGCAAGGACGACAGGCAGGAGCTGTTGACCATCGCCGAGAACGGCTACGGCAAGCGCACCCAGGTCGAGCACTTCCGGGCCCAGTCGCGCGGCGGCAAGGGCATCATCAACATGCGCATCACGCCCAAGACCGGCAAGGTCGTCGGCGCCATGATGGTCCATCCCACGGACGAACTGATCCTGCTGACCTCGGGCAGCAAGATCATCCGCATCGGCATCTCCGACATCAGTCTGGTGGGCCGAGCCACCCAGGGCGTGCGCCTGGTGCGCCTGGAGGACGAACAGACCGTGGTCTGCTTCGACCATGTGCCCACGGATACTGTCGAGACCGCCGGGACGCCCCGACCTACGCCGGTTCCGGCCGACATGGAGGATCCCGAGGATTTGCTGGATACGGACCTGCCGGATGACGAACCCGGCGAGGCCGACGAGTCCGAGGATGGCGAGGCATAGGGCATTGGACCAAAAGATGAAAAGGCGCGTCCCGCACGGGGCGCGCCTTTTTTGCGCGTATCGCGGGGGCAATGCGGTACTGGACGCTCGGCCCCCGGTGGTGTAAGGGCCCATGCCATGAAACGTGTACGAAAGACCGTGCGTCATGCAGCGACAGGGGACAGGCCGGAAGGCGGGTCCCTTTTTTTTGGCCACACGCCAACCATGGCCCCCAGGGCGGGACGGGAAGTGATATGAACTGGCGCCACAAGGATCTTCTGGAAATTTCGCAGCTCAGTCCGGCCGAGATCGGCCACGTCTTCGAAACGGCGGCCAGGTTCGCGGAGGTCAACCAGCGGCCCATCAAGAAGGTGCCCATCCTGAAGGGCAAGAGCGTGGTTCTCTTCTTCGCCGAGGCCTCCACGCGCACCAAGACCTCCTTCGACATGGCCGGCAAGCGGCTCTCGGCCGACACCTTCAGCCTGGCCAAGTCGGGCAGCTCCCTGCAGAAGGGCGAGAGCCTCAAGGACACGGCCCTGACCCTGCAGGCCATGAACCCCGACGCCATCGTCATCCGGCACTGGGACAGCGGGGCGGCGCGCTTCCTGGCCGAACGGCTGGAGTGCTCGGTCATCAACGCCGGCGACGGCTGGCACGCCCACCCGACCCAGGCCCTGCTGGACGGGTTCACCCTGAGCCGGGTCTGGGACTCCTTCGAGGGCAAGACCGTCTGCATCCTGGGCGACGTGGCCCACAGCCGAGTGGCCCGCTCCGACGTGGAACTCCTGACCATGCTCGGCGCGCGCGTGCGGGTCTGCGCCCCGCGCACCCTGCTCCCTGCCGCCGTCTCGACCTGGCCCGTGGAGGTCTTCTCCGACGTGGGCAGGGCCTGCACGGGCGTGGACGCGGTCATCTGCCTGCGCCTGCAGCTCGAACGCCAGCAGGCCGGGCTGCTGCCGGACCTGCGCGAGTACGCCGGAACCTACGGCCTGGCGCCCAGGCACCTGGAGAAGGCCAACCCCGGCGTGAAGATCATGCACCCCGGCCCCATGAACCGCGGCCTGGAGATCGCCTCCGAGCTGGCCGACTGCGGCGCGAGCCTCATCCTGGACCAGGTCGCCGCGGGCGTGGCCGTGCGCATGACCCTCCTGCACCTCTATCTGACCCGCTCCCGGGTCTCGGCCTGAGCGGAGGCGGAACAATGGCACATGTCGATTTGCTGATTCGAAACGTTTCCTGGCAGGACCGTGATTGCGACCTGCTCGTCGGTGACGGGAAGGTGGTGGAGCTCGCCGACGCGGGAACGGCCCAGGCGTCCGAGGCCCGGGTCGTGGACGGCGGCGGGCTCACGCTCCTGCCGAGCCTCATCGATGCCCACGTGCACCTGCGCGAGCCCGGCCAGGAGTACAAGGAGGACATCGCCTCGGGCCTGTCGGCCGCGGCCGGCGGGGGCTTCGGCCAGGTCATGGCCATGGCCAACACGAGCCCTGTCAACGACAACGCCTCGGTCACGCGCCTCATGCTGCAGAAGGCGGCCCTGGCGTTCCCGGGTGGGCCCTGGGTGCGGCCCGTGGGCGCCCTGACCGTGGGCCTCGCCGGCAAGGAGTTGGCCCCGGCCGGCGAGCTGGCCCGGGCCGGGTGCGTGGCCCTGTCCAACGACGGCGTGCCCGTCGAGAACACCGAGTTTTTCCGGCGCGCCATGGAATACGCCGCGGACTTTGGCCTCAAGGTCATCGACCATTGCGAGGACCCGTGGCTTGGCCGCGGCGGGGTCATGAACGAGGGCGAGATTTCGGGCCGTCTGGGTCTCAAGGGCGTGCCGACCGTGTCCGAGGCCATGCAGGTGGCCCGCGACATTCTCCTGGCCTCGTACCTGAACCTGCCCGTCCATCTGGCCCACATCAGCTGCCGCGAGTCCGTGGAGCTCATCGCCAGGGCCAAGGAACGCGGCGTGCCCGTCACGGCCGAGACCTGCCCCCACTACCTGCTGTGGGACGAGACCAGAGTCGGCAATTACGACACGAGCGTGCGCGTCAACCCGCCACTGCGCACCCGCGACGACGTGCTGGCCCTGCGCCAGGCCGTGCGAACCGGGGTCATCGACATCCTGGTCACGGACCACGCGCCTCACGCGGCCCATGAAAAGGAAGTGACCTTCGCCGACGCGCCAAACGGCATCTCCGGGCTCGATACGGCCCTGTCCCTGACTTACGAGTTGGTGCGCAGCGGCGAACTGGACTTCGCCGACATCGCGCGCCTGTGGTGCTGGCGCACGGCCGACATCTTCAGTCTGCCTGCCAACCGCATGCAGCCCGGCGACCCGGCCGATTTCGTCCTCTTCGACCCGGACCTGGCCTGGGTGGCCTCGGCCGAGGCGCTCCTGTCCAAGGGCAAGAATACGCCCTGCCTGGACAAGGAGGTGCCGGGCCGGGTCATGGCGCACTACCTCGGCGGTGAAAAGGTGTTTTCCAGGTAGGTTTCGCGCCGCCGCCTTGAGCCGCGGCGGGATTTGGGCTAGCCGTTTCTCTTGGAAGGGATTTCAGCCCGGGAATGACATGGCCAACATACTCATCGTCGACGACGACCTAAGCCTGCGCGAGGTCCTGGAGATCGCCCTGCTCAAGAAGGGGCACACGGTCTGGACCGCGCCTGACTCGGCCACGGCCCTGTCCGTGCTGCAGAAGCAGTCCATCGCGCTTATCCTCCTGGACCTGCGCCTGGGCCGGGAGAGCGGCATCGACCTGCTGGTGCGCATCCGCGAGACGTGGACGGACGTGCCGGTGCTCATGGTCACGGCCTACGCCGACGCAAAGAGCGCCATCACGGCCATGAAGCACGGGGCCAAGGACTACATCTCCAAGCCCTTCGAACTGGACGACCTCCTCTACACCGTCGAGCGGACCCTGGAGACGGCGCGTCTGAAGGAAGAGAACGACTGGCTCAAGGGTCAGATCAGCCGCCATTACGGCGAGATCATCGGCCACAGCCGCCAGATGCAGGTCGTCTTCGACCTGGTGCGGCGCATCGCGCCGACCAACATCAACGTGCTGCTGACCGGCGAGTCGGGCACGGGCAAGGAACTCTTCGCCCGCTGCATCCACGACGAGAGCCGGCGCTGCGGACAGCCGTTCCTGGCCATCAACTGCGGCGGCCTGCCGGAGAATCTGGTCGAGAGCGAGCTGTTCGGCTACCGCAAGGGGGCCTTCACCGGCGCGGACCGCAACAAGAAGGGCCTCCTGGAGATGGCCGAGGGCGGGACCCTCTTTTTGGACGAGGTGGGCGAGCTGGCCCCTTCCACCCAGGTCCGGCTTCTGCGCTACATCCAGGAGCGCTGCTTCATCCCCCTGGGCGGGACCGAGGAACTGCGCTCGGACGTGCGCATCATCGCGGCCACCAACCGCAACGTCGAGCAGTGCGTGGCCGACGGCGATTTTCGCGAGGATCTCTACTACCGCCTGAGCGGGGTCAAGGTGCACCTGCCTCCTCTGCGCGAGCGCGGCGAGGACGTGCTGGACCTGGCCGACCATTTTCTGGACAAGGCCTGCCGGGCCCAGAAGCGCCAGCTGAAAGGGTTCACGCCCGAGGCCCGCAAGAAGCTCCTGGCCTACGGCTACCCCGGCAACGTGCGGGAACTGGAGAACATCGTGGAGCGGGCCGTGGCCCTGGAGCCCGGCGACGCCGTCTCGGCCCAGTCCCTCGTCATCTACGAGAAGATCGCCGCAACGGAGCAGGACGGCGGGATTCACAAGGTCCTATCGGGCCAGATGACCCTTGACGAGTACCTGGCCGAGCACGAACACCGGGTCATCGCCGAAGCCCTGCGCCGCTGCGGCGGGCACAAGGGCCGGGCCGCCGAGATGGTGGGGCTCAATTTCCGGCAGTTCCGCTACCGCTTGACCAAGGCGGGGGAAAAAGACGAAGATATTTGAACGGTCTCCGAACCACGACGACCGCCAACACGACTCTCAAGGAGACATTGATGCCTCAGCCGATAAAAGAAGCGGCCTCCATCTGCAAAACCATCATGCGCAACGGCTATGACGCCTATGTCATCAACGCCGCCCTGCAGCGCAAGATTCTCGCCACGTCCAAGGACGCCGAGGTGGAGATCTGCACGGATCTGGACCTGAAGGGCCTCAAAAGCCTTTTCCCCGAAGTGGCCGCCGGCGAGGGCGACATCGTGGCCCGCATGAACCAGGGCGCCGCGACGTTCCTCTTCCACCCGGCCGACATGGCCGACGCGTCCCACCCCGAAGCCTGCGTGGCGCAGGTCACGGGCACCATGCTCAAGAAGCTGGAGAAGGACGACGCCTTCCCGGTCAACTACGCCTGCCCGTTCATCCCCCGTTCCCGCGACGTGTATGATGGGTTCGAGAACATCTCCGGCGGCCAGATCAGGTTCCAGGGCATCCCCGACGAGACCCTCAAGCACGACTACCTGCGCGCCATCCGCGCCCTGCGCTTTTCGGCCAACTACCACCTGCCCATCGAGGAGAACTCGTGGATGTCCATCATCCGCGCCTCCCGCCGTGTCCTCGACTATGTCTCGGTCACGGATATCATGGACGAGTGGCGCAAGGTCGAGGCCGAGAACATGTGGCGCTTCGCCGAACTGCTCTTCGACTCCATGATCCTGCATGGCCTGGTGCCGGAACTCGCCGCCCTGAGCCGCATCTTCCAGACCTTCGACGAGGAGACCGGCCCCGTGTCCATCTGGGAGCACACCCTGAAGGTCATGAGCCACTATCCCGAAGAGCTGCCTTACGATTGGTACGGCACCCTGGGCTGCCTGTTCCTGAACTGCGGCAAGCTCTACGCCGGGGAGGTCTACGACGGGCGGACCACGTTCTACCAGCACCACCGCATCGGGGCCAAGGTCGCGCGCAAGATCCTGAAGCGCCTGCGCCTGAACACCGAGGAAGTGGACATGATCGTCAACCTGGTGCGCAACCACATGCGCTTCCACTTCATGCTTACGGACAAGGGCATCCGTCGTTTCAAGGCCGTGGACGACTACCCGCGCCTCATCGAGATGGCCCGGGCCGACATCAAGGCCAGGAATGCCAACTACACGGAATTCAATCACAACATGAAGATGCTGGAGCGTGCCGATATCCGCGAGGAACTCCTCGAACCGCTCCTGAACGGCAAGCAGATCATGGATCTGGCCGGCATCAAGCCCGGTCCGGCCGTGGGCCTCATCCGCGACAACCTGCTCCAGGCCCAGATCGCGGGCGACGTGAACACCATCGAGGAGGCCGAACGTTTCGTTCTGGCGTACAGAGAAAAAGAGCAGCTCTAATCCTCTGTTTTGTAACAATCTTTTCGGTTGTCGAAGGCACGAGGGGCGCGCGGGACGCGTTCCTTGTGCCTTTGCGATTCCGGACAACGCGGCAGCATGCGCAACATTCTTGAACTGACGTACCCTGAACTTGAAGAGGCCGTCCGCGCCATGGGCCACCAGGCCTTCCGCGCCCGGCAGCTGTGGCAGTGGCTGTGGCGCAAGGGCGTGCGCGATTTTTCGGACATGACCAACATCGCCAGGGATTTCCGGGATCAGCTCGCGCGCGAGTGGTCCCTCGGCTGGCCCGAAACGGTCGAAACCCAGCAAAGTACCGACGGCACGGTCAAGCTCCTGCTGCGCCTGACCGACGGGGCCCTGGTCGAGACCGTGCTCATCCCGGACAAGGACCGCTACACCCAGTGCCTGTCCTGCCAGATCGGCTGCCCCATGGGCTGCACCTTCTGCAGCACGGGACTCATGGGCTTCGTGCGGAACATGACCGGCGGGGAGATCGCGTCCCAGGTGCTGGTGGCGAGGGAGCATCTGCGCGCCCACGGCCTGGCCGCGGAGGTCAAGAACCTCGTGTACATGGGCATGGGCGAACCCCTGACCAACTGGGAGGAGGTCCGGCGCAGCCTGCAGATCCTGTCCCACCCCGAGGGGCTCGAGTTCTCGCGGCGGCGCATCACCCTCTCGACCTGCGCCATCAAGGGGAAGCTCGGCGTCTTCGACACGGAAGGCCTGGCCCTGCCGGCCATCTCCCTGCACGCCCCGACCCAGGAGATCCGCGAGCAGCTCATGCCCGGGGCAGCGCGCTGGCACATCGACGATCTGATCAAGACCCTGCAGGAGCTGGAGCTCAAGCCCAGGGAGAGGGTGACCATCGAGTACATCCTCATCAAGGGCGTGAACGACAGCCTGCAGCATGCCCGGCAGCTGGTGCGCCTGCTGTCGCATCTCAAGTGCAAGATCAACCTCATCGCCTACAACCCCGGCCCGGGCATCGGGTACGCCGCGCCCGCGACCGAGGATGTGCTGGCCTTCGAGGAGCTTCTGCGCAAGAAGGGCTTCACCGTGACCTTGCGCAAGAGCAAGGGGCAGGATATCGCGGCGGCCTGCGGCCAGCTCAAGACCGAGGCCGAACGCCGCATGAATACGACGCACGAACAAGGACACTAGGAATGGAACAGCCTGATTTCGAGAAGTGCGGTGGCCTCGTCCCGGTCATCGCCCAGGACGCGGCCAGCGGCGAGGTGCTCATGCTCGCCTACATGAACGAGGACGCCTGGAACGAGACCTTGCGCACCGGCGAGGTCCATTACTACAGCCGCAGCCGCAAGTGCCTGTGGCACAAGGGCGGCACTTCGGGCCATGTGCAGAAGGTGCGGACCATCCGCATGGACTGCGACCGGGACACGGTGCTGGTGAAGGTGGAGCAGATCGGCGGCGCGGCCTGCCATACGGGCCGCAGAAGCTGTTTTTATCGTGAACGGGATGATAAGGGGCAGTGGACCGACTGCTCCCCCATGGTTTTCGACCCCAAGGAGGTTTACAAATAATGGCTGATGGAAAACAGATGCGTATCGGGATTCCCAAGGGTTCCCTGGAAGAGGCCACTGTCAAGCTTTTCGCCAAGGCGGGCTGGAAAGTGACCTCCCACCACCGGAACTACTTCCCTGAAATAAACGACCCGGAACTGACCTGCTCCCTGTGCCGCGCCCAGGAGATGGCCCGCTACGTGGAAAGCGGCCTGCTGGACGCCGGCCTGACCGGCAAGGACTGGATCCTGGAAAACCAGTCCGACGTGGTCGTCGTCGACGACCTGATCTACTCCAAGGCCAGCAACCGTCCGGCCAAGTGGGTTCTGGCCGTGGCCGGCGACGCGCCCTATCGCCGTCCCGAAGACCTGGCCGGCAAGAAGATCGCCACGGAGTTCGTGGGCTTCACCCGCCGCTATTTCCAGGACGCCGGCATCCCCGTGGAGGTCGAGTACTCCTGGGGCGCCACCGAGGCCAAGGTGGTCGAGGGGCTGGTCGACGCCATCGTCGAGATCACCGAGACGGGCACGACCATCAAGGCCCACGGCCTGCGCATCATCGCCGAGCTGTTGCAGACCAACACCCAGCTCATCGCCAACAAGGACGCCTGGAGCGACCCGTGGAAGCGGGCCAAGATCGAGAACATGAACACCCTGCTGCAGGGGGCGCTCAGGGCCGACAAGCTCGTGGCCCTGAAGATGAACGCCCCGTCCGAGGCCGTGGACAAGGTCATGGCGCTGCTGCCGAGCATGAACTCCCCGACTGTGGCGCACCTGCACAATTCCGATTGGCTGTCCATCGAGACCGTGGTCGAGACCTGCCAGGTTCGCGACCTGATCCCGAGGCTGCAGTCCGTCGGGGCCCAGGCCATCATCGAGTACTCCCTGAACAAGGTCATCTAATCCGGGGCCCCCGATCCGGGGGCCGCCCAGGAGACGCCCATGAAGAAGTTCGCGCTGCTCTGCCTTCTCTGTCTGGCCCTTGCCGGGTGCGGGGCCAAGGCCGGCTCCAGGGGGATGTCCTCAGGCAGCATGACCGACAAGGAAGTGGACCTGCGGCTCAACCTCGTCGAGTCCCACATCAGCGGCCGTCAGTACCAGATCGCCCTGCAGGAGCTCATCAAGGTCGAGAGTGCGGCCGACCACCTCTCGCGGTACCATTTCGACGCGGGCCTCATCTACCTGGGCCTGGACGAACTGGAGAAGTCCCAGGAAGGGTTCGCCAAGGCGGCGGAGATCGACGAAGACTTCGCCGAGGCCTGGAACAACCTGGGCAAGGTGCTGGAAGCCCAGGGCAAGGATGCCGAGGCCGAGGCCGCCTATCGCAAGGCCTTCGGCATTTTGACCTATGTCACCCCGGAGTTCGCGGCCTACAACCTCGGCAGCCTCCTGCTGCGTAAGGGGCGGGCCAAGGAGGCCGAGGATTTCGGCCGCAAGGCCCTGGCCCGGAACTGGCGATTCATCCCTGCCTACAAGTTGCTCTCCGACGCTTTCATCGCCCAGAACCGTATGGACGATGCCGAATCGGTGCTCAAGAGCGGTCTGGAGGCCGACATGAACAGCACGTCGACCATGTTGGCCCTGGCCGAGCACCAGGTTCGCATCGGCAAGACGATGGAAGCCAAGGAACTCTTTGAGCGCATCGCCACCAAGTATCCCAAGTCCGGTGAAGCCAAAGCGGCCCGGGATTACCTGGACCTTCTGCAATGACGGCCCCGAGGACGGCCCGCGCGTCCTCGGCCTGAACCCCTGGATCCACGATTTCGCGGCCTACGGGCTCTGGTCCCGCCCCGCCGGACTGCTGGCGGGCCTGCACATGATGCGGGCCGCAGGCGCCCGCGTCGCGCTCATGGACTGCCTGGACCGCGCATGGTCCGCAGTGCCTTGGCCCAAGGCCCACCCCACGGGCAAGGGCCCCTTCCCCAAGACTCCGCTGCCCAAGCCCGCAGCATTGCAGGGCGTTCCGCGGCGGTACAGCCGTTACGGGCATCACCCCGACACGGTGCGTCACGCCCTGCAACGCCTCTCCCCTGCCCCCGATCTTGTCCTCGTGACCACGGTCATGACGTATTGGTGCCCCGGCGCGGCCGAGGCCATACGCATGGTCCGTGAAATATGGCCGCGCGCCCCCGTGGCCCTGGGCGGCTGTGCCAGAACAATCCATATGGGGCCGTGTGTGGAGGGGGGATATACGCCGGAGTGGGCGCGCCACTGGCGCGGTCTGCTGAAAGGATGACTGGGCCTGGCCCCGGCGAGGCGGGGTTTGGCCGCGGGTGTGGGACGGTTCAATCCACGTCGATGCGCAGCAGATCCTCGTCTTCCAGGTCTTCGGGGTATTCCCCGGAATCCAGGTCGCAAAAGCCGAAGCCCACGGAGCACATGGGCAGCCCGAGGAGTTCCACCAAGCTCAGATGCCGGTCCACGGCCAGAGAGAAGCCGCAATCCAGATCGGGGCAATGCAGGATTTCGCTGATTTCCTCGCTCGTGACATCGGTATTGAAGAGCTGCGACAGAAACTCGGGCTTGCCGCCCAGGCTTTTGCCCTTGCCGTCGTGGTCCAGGGACGGTGCTGCGGATTTATAGGTATCCACAAGTTCTCCGTCTGAGTAGAGCCAGTAGCAGAACCGCTCTTCATCTTCGGTTTTTACGGCGAGGGCCGGACACCCGAAGTAGCCCGACAGGTCTTCGGCCAGATCGGTCAGGATGGAGGGGTCACCTTCGTCGCTGTCCATCTCGTAGACCGTGGTCAGCCCATCCTCGGTCGGCGAGACGAAGGCCGACTTCCCCTGGTTGCCGAGTTCCTGCAGAATATCCTGCGCCTGCGGTCCCTTGAGCGTGATGTTTGCGTAGGTGGTTCCCATATGAGGTTTCTTCAAGCAGATTCTCGGTGAAGATGCAAGCCTGTGGATACGGTATCACGGAAAATCGATAATATAGTTTATCCACCTGTTTTTTAAGCGAATTTGCACAGTTTTTAACGTTGTGGCCAGAGTGCTGTCGTGGGCTTCGGGGCTTGAGAAAGGCCGAAGCTTCGCGTACCGGCAGACGACGGGGGCCGTGTGACACGGCCGGCGGTCCCGGCTCAAGCCGCGGACCGGAGTGGTCTCTACATACCGGTACGGCTATTAGATGTCTTTTTATACTTTGGAGGATTCATGAGTGCAGTGAAGGCGATGTGTACGGACAAGGCGGGCAAGGGTGTGGTCATCCAGGGCAACATGGCCTTCGCCGTGGGGTGCGTGCGTGCGGGAATTCATGCCGCGGACGGCTATCCGGGAACGCCCAGCACCGAGGTCATCGACAAGGGGCTGTCCCAGGTCCAGGACATGATCACCGTGGGCTGGTCCGTGAACGAGGCCGTGGCCGCGGGCGTGGGCTTCGGCCACACCCTGGCCGGCAGCGACTGCGTCGTGACCATGAAGATCCCCGGCCTCTTCCAGGCCGCCGACGTCATCACCAGCGCCGCCTTCTACACCGGGCAGCGCGGCAGCCTCGTCTACTACATCGCCAGCGACTACACGCCCAGCTCCACCCAGCATCTGGTCGACCCGCGCTACGTGCTCAAGAGCTGCTGCGTGCCGGTCTTCGAGCCGCGCAACCACCAGGAAATGCACGAGGCCGCCCGCATCGCTGCAGACCTCGGACGGCAGTTCAGTACCCCTGTGGCCGTCATCGCCTCGGGCGTGCTCTGCCACAGTGAAGGGCTGGTGCGGCTCATGGACACGGCCGTGCGTGAAAAAGCCCCCCTGCCCGAGAAGATGAGCGATTTCATCACCCTGCCCAACCGGGCGCGCATGTTCCACGACCAGGTCCGCACCACGCGCATCCCGGCCCTGCGCCAGATGGTCGAGGACAGCCCGCTGAACACCTGGACCAAGGGCGACGGCAGCGTCGGCATCATCACCCATGGCGTGAACGGCCTCTTCGTCGAGGAGGTAAAGGCCGCCACGGGCAAGAACATCGACGTCCTGTCCCTGGGCTTCACCTACCCCCTGCCCATGGATCTCATCCGCCGCTTTTGCGAGAGCGTCTCGGGCCCCGTCTTCGTCATCGAGGACGGCTACCGTTTCATCCAGGAGGGCATCCTGGCCGAAGGCATCGCCGTTCAAGGCAAGGGCCAGGACGAGACCGTCACCGAATGGTCCCCGGCCCTCATCGCCGCCCGCCTGGGCCTGGCTTCTTCCGCCGGCGCGTCCAAGGTGGCCAGCCTGCCGCGTCCGCCCATGATCTGCGCGGGCTGCCCGTACCGCCTGTTCGGCCAGATCGTCGGCAAGATGCGCAAGAAGGGCAAGCTCGAAGCAGTCTTCGGCGACATCGGCTGCAACACTCTCCTGCACTTCCTGAACGCCATGGACACGGCCCTGGCCATGGGCGCCAGCGAAGCCAAGCGCCTGGGCTACGTCCTGTCCCGGCCCGAGGCGGCGAGCAAGTGCCTGGCCGTCCTGGGCGACGGCACCGAGTGCCACAGCGGCATGGACGCCACGCGCAACACCATCTTCCGCAACATCCCGGGCGTGAAGGTCATCCTCAACAACAACTGGACGGCCATGACCGGCGGCCAGCCCTCTCCGACCTCCCCGGCCAACCTGGCCGGCGACCCCAACGTCTTCGACCTGAACGGCAGCCTCAAGGCCCACGGCGCCAATGTCGTCGAGGTCAGCGGCTACGAAAGGAAGGATCTCGAACAGGCCCTGAAAAAGGCCCTGGCCGACGCCGAGGCCGGCACCTTCACCACCCTCGTGGTCACCGGCACCTGCATCCGCAAGATGCCCAAGGAGTCCTACGGCGTGAAAATGGCCGTGGACCCCGAACTGTGCATCCGCTGCGGCATGTGCCAGATCTGCTCCGGCATCGAGGCCGACGCCGAAGGCCTGCCTTTCTTCAACAACATCTGCACGGGCTGCGTCAGCCAGAATCCGGCCTGCGCCCAGATGTGTCCCAAGGGGGCCATCGCCCCGGCCCGCGACCAGAGCGCCTGCGGCCTGACGACCTGCCCGGAGCTGCCCGCGCCGCCCGCATCCATCGACCTGCCGCCCGTGACCGGCGGCCTGCCGCCCTTCCTGTCCGTGGCCATCCGCGGCGTCGGCGGCCAGGGCAACCTCTTCTTCGGCCGCGTCATGACCCAGCTGGCCTACCTCCTGGGCTACGACAAGCAGAACATCGTCAAGGGCGAAACCCACGGCATGGCCCAGATGGGCGGCCCCGTCATCAGCACCTTCGCCTGCGGCAGCGTCCACTCGCCCGTGCTCATGCCCGGCACCACCCAATGCCTGGTCAGCATGGAACGCAGCGAAGTCTTCCGCCCCGGCTTCCTGGACATGCTCCGGCCCGGCGGCACGGTCATCCTGGCCGACACGGCCATCATGCCCCCGCTCTTCAAGGCCGAGAACTACCCCTCGGTCGAAGCCGTGCGCCAGGCCCTGGATGGGTACAAGGTCATCGACGTCGACGTCCTGAGCACCGCCCTGGGCCTGGGCGACCCCACGGGCCGCTGCGCCAACGTGGTCATGATCGGCGTTTTGAGCACCCTGCCGCCCTTCGACTCCTTCCCCACGGAGTACTGGCTGCAGGCCTTGAAGAACGTCAGCCCCAAGCCGGCCGTCTGGCAGGCCAACTACGCGGCCTTCCTGGCCGGGCGGGAGCTGGGGGGGAAGTAGGGGAATGCCTCCGGCGGGCAGGGACGCGGTCCCTGCACCCTTTTATCGTATCGTGCAAGCGGGCTTCGGCCCGCTTTTTTCGTGGTCGGGCTTCTCCGCCGGCCTTGATCCCGTGGTTCGCTCGGGGCATAACGGGCCGTCGTTCTGAACATCTTGCCGCCGTAGGGATACGCCATGCATACCCCCGACTATATCGATTTCGAAGCCATCACCGCCCTGTTCCGCGAAGCGCAGCTGGAAGGGCGGGACTTTCTGTACGAATACGAGGTCTACACTCTGCTTGCCAGGTCAGGGGCCGAGACCCCGCCCAGGGCCAACCTGCTGGTGCGCGGCGCGCGGCCGTCGGACGAGGAACTGGCCGCCATGCCCGGCGACAGGACGGTGCTCAAGATCGTCTCGCCGACCATCGTGCACAAGACCGAGGTCGGCGGCGTGCGCATCGTGCCCAAGACGCCCGACGGCGTGCGCTCGGCCCTGCGGCGCATGCTCTACGAGGTGCCCGAGAACTACGCCGCCTGGATCGAACGCCACCCCGACGCGGCGCCGCTCTCCTATCGCGGGCTCACGGGGCAGGGACTGGTGGCTGCCATCAGCCGGGACCTGAAGGGCGTGCTGCAGGTCCAGTTCATGCCGCCCGACTCCGACGCCTTCGGCAACGAGCTCATCGTCGGCCTGCGCCGCACGCGCGAGTTCGGCATGGTGCTCTCGGCGGGACTCGGCGGCACGGACACGGAACTCTACGCCCAGCGCTTCCGCAAGGGCCAGGCCATCGTGGCCGCGTCCACGGCCCTGACCGACGGCGAGGCCTTCTTCGAACTCTTCCGCCAGACCATCTCCTACAAGAAGCTGGCCGGCCTGACCCGCGGCCAGCGCCGCATCGTCGGCGACGACCAGCTCATCGAGTGCTTCGAGAGCTTCATCGCCATGGCCAACTTCTACTCCCCGGAAAACCCCGACGCGCCCTTCGTCATCGAAGAGCTCGAAATCAACCCCTTCGCCTTCACGGACTACCTCATGGTGCCCCTGGACGGCATGTGCCGCTTCTCCGTGCCCGGCAGCCGGCCCGTGGCGCGGCCCGTGGGCAAGATTGGCCATCTCCTGCACCCGGAGCGCATCGGCATCGTCGGCGTCTCGGCCACGCGCCGCAATTTCGGGCGCATCATCCTCGACAACATCCTGGCCCAGGGTTTCGCGCCCGAAAACGTGACCATCCTGCGCGAGGGCGGCCCCGACGAAAGCGGCGTGGCCTGCGTGCCCGGCCTGGCGGGTCTGCCCCACAAGCTCGACCTGCTCGTCGTGGCCGTGAACGCGGCCCAGGTGCCGGATCTGGTCGAGGATGTCATCGCGCGGGACGCGGCCCGGGCGGTCATGCTCATCCCCGGCGGCATGGGCGAGACCGAGGACAGCCGGGAGAGGGCGGCGCAGGTCATGGCCCGCATCGACGCGGCCCACGGCCAGGGCGACGGCGGGCCCGTGTTTCTTGGCGCCAACTGCATGGGAGTTGTTTCGCGGCCCGGCCGCTACGACACGTGGTTCATCCCCGAGGAGAAGCTGCCGCGGGAGCGCGGCAAGCCCTACCGCCATGCGGCCCTGGTCAGCCAGAGCGGGGCCTTCATGCTGCACCGCAGCAGCCAGTGCCCGGAACTGGCGCCGGCCTACATGATCTCCATGGGCAACCAGACGGACCTGACCCTGGGCGACATGGTCAGCTATTTCAAGGACTCGGACGAGGTGGATGTCATCGCGGTCTACGCCGAGGGCTTCAACGACCTCGACGGCCTGGCCTTCTGCCGGGCCGTGCGCGAGGCCGTGCTTACGGGCAAGGAGGTGGTCTTCTACAAGGCCGGCCGCACTCCCGAGGGCAAGTCCGCCACCAGCGGCCACACGGCCTCCCTGGCCGGGGACTACATGGTCTGCGAGAGCTGCGTGCGCCAGGCCGGGGCCATCGTGGCCCAGAACTTCAACCAGTTCCAGGACCTCTTCCTGCTGGCCGAGACCCTGCACGGCAAGAAGATCCGCGGCAACCGCCTGGCCGCCGTCAGCGGTGCGGGCTTCGAGGCCGTGGGCATGGCCGACTCCATCCAGAGCGACGACTACGCCATGCAACTGGCGCCCTTTGCGGCGGACACGGTCGAGAGGATCGGGGAACTGCTGCGGGAGAAGCGGCTGGACAAGCTGGTCAGCGTGGCCAACCCTCTGGACATCAACCCCTCGGCCGACGACGAGGCCCATGCCCGAGTGGCCGCCATCCTGGCCGAAGACCCGGGCGTGGACGCGGTCATCCTGGGCCTGGACCCCCTCTCGCCAGCCATGCACACCCTGGCGGACACGGGCGTGCCGGCCTTCGATCTGGGGGCCGAAGGGGGCATCGCGCAGCTTCTGCCGGCGGTGGCCAGGCTGAGCGACAAGCCGGTCATCGGCGTCATCGACGGCGGCCGCCTCTACGACCCCCTGCGCGACGCGCTCATGGCCGGCGGCGTGCCGGTCTTCCCAGTCTGCGACCGGGCCGTGGCCGCCCTGGCCCAGTACATCCAGGCCAGGCTCTACGCCGACCTGCTGCGAGGCGGGCTGGGCTGAGGTTTACGGGCGGCGCTTCGAGCGGAGGCGGTACAGCCGCTCGGTGAAGCCGCCCTCTTGAAGGAAGGTGTCGGCCTGGGCGGACAGCTGGCGGTCCAGGAGGTGGCAGGCCAGATTGAGGAGGGACAGGGCGGCGTTGGCGGCCAGGGTTTCGGGGGAGAGAGGGGGAATGGACTTGATGGACTGACACGGACGAACTCGGACGGGCACGGACCCCGGACCGGAAAGCGCCTCTTGTGCTTTGTCCGTGCCGGTCCGTGAAAGTCCGTGTTTGTCCATTGCCTTTTGCCTGTCCATTTCTTCCCTGACCCACTGCCGCACCTCATCAAGCCTAGCACAGCGCCGCTCCCTGAACCGCACCAGCGCCGGGTGGCTCGGCTCCAGTAGCGGCAGGCCCCGTTGCCGCAGAAAATCCTCATAATCCAGGCGCAGCTCTTCCAGGCTGGCGCGGCCCACGTTGGTCAGCTTGAGTTCCATCTTCCTCGACGTGCCTGACGCCTGGCTGCCCTCGGCGATGTTCTGCACGCCCGAGCGCGCGGCCTGGACCATCTGGTCGTGGGTGCGGCTGCGCCTGTTCACGAAGCGATCGCAGAACAGCACCGTCACGTCGTAAGCCAACTGCGCCACCCGAAAACTCTTCAGGCCCCGGTAGCCGCCGTGCTTCGGGATGAGCGCCTCCTGCATCTCAGAAGTCCCACCGTTTTTTCCTGCCCCAATCATAGGACCGCATGCCGTGCACCATCTCGGCCAGCGCTCCCCCGCGTAGCCGGAAATACCGTCCCAGGTTCCGCGCGTCGATCTTGTTCAGGCCGTAGAGGAGCCAGCGCAGGCGGTTGGCCCCGCGCATTTCGGGCATGACGTGACGCCTGATGCGCTCGCGGTAGGCTGGGCCTGGGTGGAGGCCCTTTTCCAGGGCGTCCGCCAGGGCCTCGCCGGCGTACCAGCCTGTCAGCAGGGCGTAGAAGATGCCCTCGGCCAGCAGGGGGTCGGCGTAGCCCCCGGCGTCGCCAGCCAGCAGGACGTTGCCGCGGACCGGGTCGGGGAGAGCGTTGCCGTAGGGGATGGGGTGGCCTTCGAGGGCGTGTTGCCGCAGGAATGCGTCGGGGTCATCGACATGGAGGTAGCGCAGGAACGCTTTGAAAGTGTTGCGGAAATTTTCGCCGTTCCGGCGCAGGCCGCAGACGCCCATGACCATGCCGGCGCTGTTCGGGAAGACCCAGCCGTACCCGGTGGGCAGAAAACCCGCGTGCAGTTCCGGGACGTCGGTGATTCTCGGCGCGGCTTCACGCGGCACGGTGATCTCGATGGCCGCGGCGAGATTTCTCTGCCAGCGCTCCCGGCACAGGCCGAAGCACCTGCGGACCACGGAATTGACCCCGTCGGCGCCGAGCACGAAGCGGCCGCGGAACTCGTCCTGTTGCGTGCGTACGTTCCCTTGGGGGGAACAGCCGACGATTTCGTGATGGTGGAGGATTCGCGCACCGGCCGTCAGGGCCTGGTCCAGCAGGAACGCGTCGAAGCGGGCGCGGCGGACGAGGTGGAAGGGGTAGGCCAGTCGGTCCCGGATCAGCGGATGCCCGCCGAGATGGAGGGCGAAGCCGCCGGCCACGGTGTCCACGATGCCTTCGCGGATCAGGCCATCGGCGGTACAGCCGTGCAGCCGCTCCAGCAGGCGCATGCTTTTCCAGGTCAGCAGGCCGCCGCAGAGCTTGGGGCGCGGGAACGAGGCCTTGTCCAGGAGCAGGGCGTCGAAACCCCGCCGGGCCAGGACGAGGGCCGCGGTGCTGCCCGCGGGCCCGGCCCCGGCGATGATCACATCGGCATGGTGCACGTTCCTGGCCCGGCTCAGTCCTCGGCGATGGCCGTCATGTCGATGTTGACGCCGGCCTCGCGGGCCTTGAGGACGCGTCGCGCGATCTTGCCGCTGCGGGTCCGGGGCAGGGCGTCCACGAATTCCACGGAACGGACCACGGCCACGGGGCCCACCTCCTTGCGCAGGTGGGTCTTGAGCATGCGGATGATCTCGTTGCGGTCGTCCAGGGCCGCGAACTCGGGCTGCAGGACCACGAAGGCCTTGGCCACCTCGCCCTTGATCTTGTCCGGGATGCCGATGACGGCCGCGTCGGCCACGGCCTTGTGGGACAGGAAGGCGTTCTCCACCTCGACGTTGCCGATGCGGTGGCCGGCGATGTTCATGATGTCGTCGGAACGGCCGTGGATCCAGACGAGCCCGTCCTCGTCGCGGGTGGCGATGTCGCCGGCCCAGTATTTGCCAGGGCCCAGGGGCCAGTAGGCGGTCTCGAAGAGCTCGGGCTTGCGGTACACGTCGAGCAGCATGGCCGGCCAGGGTTTGATCACCACGAGGTTGCCGGCCATGCCGTTCTCCACGGGCTGGCCGTCGTCGTCGACAATGTCCACCTCCACGCCGGGCATGGGCCGGTGCACGGAACCGGGTTTCAGAACCGAGACCGGAAAGGGCGTGATCATGCACCCGCCTGTCTCGGTCTGCCACCAGGTGTCCAGGATGGGGCACTGGGAGTGGCCGATGTGCTTGTAGAACCACAGCCACGTGTCCGGGGCGATGGGCTCGCCGACGCTGCCCAAGAGGCGCAGGGTCGAGAGGTCGTGCATGCGCGGGTACTGGTGCCCGTAGCGCATGAGCATGCGGATGACCGTGGGCGCGGTGTAGAGGATGGTCACGCCGTAGCGGGCCACAATGTCCCACATGCGGTCGGCCTGGGGGTAGAGGGGGTGGCCTTCGTACATGACCGTGGTCGTGCCGGCGATGAGAGGGCCGTAGACCACGTAGCTGTGCCCCGTGATCCAGCCCATGTCGCCCGTGCACCAGAAGATGTCCGTGGGCTTGATGTCGAAGACCCAGTCCAGGGACCGGTGCAGGCCGACCATGTAGCCGCCGTGGCCGTGGACGATGCCCTTGGGTTCGCCCGTGGTGCCCGAGGTGTGCAGGATGAAGAGCGGGTCGGACGCGTCCATGATCTCCGTGGCCGCGTCGGAGCGCTCCTGGCGGACCAGGGCGTCGTACCAGATGTCGCGGGCCTCGCTCATCTCGACGTCGAGCTTGGCCCGGTTGACCACGACCACGGTCTCCACGCAGTCGCAGCCGCCGACCAGGGCCTCGTCCACCGTGGCCTTCAGGTTGATGATGCGGCCGTTGCGGTAGAAGCCGTCGGCCGTGACCACCAGCTTGGCCTCGACCTCGGTGACGCGCTGGCGCAGGGCCTTGGCCGAGAAGCCGGCGAAGACCGCGCAGTGCACGGCCCCGATCTTGGCGCAGGCCAGCATGGCCATCATGGTCTGGGGGATGAGCGGCATGTACAGGACCACGCGGTCGCCCTTGGCCACGCCCAGGGAGCGCATGGCGTTGGCCAGCTTGTTCACCTCGCGGTACAGTTCGTAGTAGGTGTATTTCTTCGTGTCGCCGGCCTCGCCTTCCCAGATCAGGGCGAGTTTGTTCTTGTTGGCCGTCTCGATGTGGCGGTCCAGGGCGTTGTAGACGATGTTGCACTGGGCGCCCTTGAACCAGCGGTAGCGAGGGGCGTCGGAGTCGTCGAGGACCTTGTCCCACTTGCGGAACCAGTCCAGCTCCTGGGCCGCGTCCTCCCAGTAGCCGAGGTGGTCGGCGCGGGCCGAGGCCTGGGCCGTGGCGAACTCCTGCGGGTTGACGTTGGCCTCGATGACCAGTTGGGGCAGGGGGCGGAAGACGAGTTCCTCGCTGTATGCCATGTCGGATTCTTTCATGGCCTTCTCCTTGCGCGGCAGGCCGCGATTCATGCCGGTGCGTCGTTCCATAATGCTCTACTCGATTTGCGTTTCGGGCCAAGCCTGTTCTCGGCTAGCGGCCGTGTGGGGCAGGTGAGCGCCCTAGAGTTGCAATATTTTTTTCAGTTCGCCGATGCGGCGGCGGCTGACGGGCAGCTCGATCTTTTTGCGGCCGGCCGTGCGCAGCATGAAATTGCCGCCTGGCATGGACGCAATCTCCGTGACCATGTCCAGGTTTACCAGGTACTTGCGGTGCACTCGGCAGAAACGGTGGGGCCGAAGCCGCGCCTCCAGGTTCTTCAGGCGGTAGGAGGTCAGGAAGCGGTCCTGGGCCGTGTGCACGAAACTGTAGTCCTCGTAGGCCTCCACGTAGACGATCTGCGTGTAGGGGACGAGGATGTGGCGGCCCTCCTGGTTGACGGGCAGCTTCTCGATTTCGGGCGGCCGTTCGCGGCTCATGTCCCAGGCCTGGCGCAGGGCGTTGACGAAGACCTCTTCCTCGTCCTCGCCCATGGACAGCTGCAGGGTCTCTTCGGGGATCTGTTCGCGCGAACGCAGGGGCTGGGTCGGCGGGGCGGCCTTCTTGCGCGGCAGCAGGGGCCGCAGGCGCTCGATGGCCCGGGCGAAGCGGTTGGCGTTCACGGGCCAGAGCATGTAGTCGGCCGCGCCGAGCTCGAAGGCGGTGAAGGCGTGGTCCTCTTCCGTGGCCAGGAAGATGAGGGCAGGCGGGTCGTCGCCCTGGGCCAGGTGCGCGGCCAGCTCCATGCCGCTGACGCCGTGGGGCAGCTCCGTACCCATGAAGAAGACGTCGTAGGGGATGAAGGACAGCATCTCCAGGGCCTCGAAGGAGGTCACCGCTTCCCCGAGCACGGTGATCTCCTTGACAGGCGCGAGCATGTCCCGCAATTGGGACCGGACCTGCGGGTCCGGGTGCAGCAGCAGAGCTTTGAGTTTGGGCATGATGCCAGCCTGGTCGCGGGTAATGGGGCAACCGATCATATATCCTTGATTTCCAACGAGCTCAAGTTCCCGCTTGCGAGGCGCCCCGGTCTCTCCCCCCTTCCCTCAATTTCGGCGGAATTTCCAGCAACGACCTGGATTTACTCGGCTTTTCCGGAGCCGTTCCGGAATTTCCCCTGCTGCGACGCCGTTGGACAACGCTCGCGAAATCACATATTGGAAAACGTTTATATCCGTAATGAACGGGAGCTTCGACCTCCCCGCAAGGACATATGGCCAAGCAAGAACACATCAGAAATTTCAGCATCATCGCTCACATCGACCACGGCAAGTCCACCCTGGCCGACAGGATCATGGAGAAGACCGGCCTCATCTCCGATCGCCAGAAGAAGGACCAGTACCTGGACCGCATGGAACTGGAGCAGGAGCGCGGCATCACCATCAAGGCCCAGAGCGTGCGCATCCCCTTCAAGTCCAGAAGCGGGCGCGAGTACATCCTGAACCTCATCGACACGCCCGGCCACGTGGACTTCTCCTACGAGGTGTCCCGCAGCCTGGCCGCCTGCGACGGCGCGCTGCTGGTGGTCGACGCCACCCAGGGCGTGGAGGCCCAGACCCTGGCCAACGTGTACATGGCCCTGGACAACGACCTCGAGGTCCTGCCGGTCCTGAACAAGATCGACCTGCCCAGCGCCGAGCCCGACCGCGTGGCCGAGGAGATCGAGGAGGTCATCGGCCTCGACTGCACCGACATCGCCAAGGTCTCGGCCAAGACGGGCCTGGGCGTCGAGGACCTGCTGGAGCGCCTGGTGGAGCGCGTCCCCGCGCCCAAGGGCGACACCGACGCGCCGCTCAAGGCCCTGATCTTCGACTCCTGGTACGATTCCTACCAGGGCGTGGTCGTGCTCTTCCGCGTCATCGACGGTACGATCAGAAACGGCCAGCGCGTGCAGATGTGCGCCACGGGCAAGAAATTCGAAGTGACCAGGCTCGGCGTCTTCTCGCCCGAGGCCATGGACATCAAGGAACTGGGACCCGGCGAGGTGGGCTTTCTCTGCGCGGCCATCAAGGAACTCAAGGACGCCCAGGTCGGCGACACCGTCACGGACCCGGACCGGCCCACGGATTCGCCCTTCCCCGGCTTCAAGGCCGTCAAGCCCATGGTCTTCTGCGGCCTCTACCCCGTGGAGCCGGCCGAGTACGACACCCTGAAGTCGTCCCTGGAAAAGCTGCAGCTGAACGACGCCGCCCTCTACTACGAGCCCGAGACGTCCCAGGCCCTGGGCTTCGGCTTCCGCTGCGGCTTCCTGGGCCTCTTGCACATGGAGGTCATCCAGGAGCGTCTGGAGCGCGAGTTCCAGGCCAAGCTCATCGCCACGGCGCCCTCGGTCATCTACCGCGTGACCCGCACCGACGGGGCGACCTTCGACATCGACAACCCGAGCAACCTTCCCCCGCAGGAGAAGATCGCGTCCATCGCCGAACCGTTCGTGCGCATGGAGATCCACGTCCCCAACGACTATGTGGGCAACGTGCTGGGGCTGTGCGAGGAGAAGCGCGGCATCCAGAAGGACATGCGCTACCTGACCTCGACCCGCGTGGTCATCAGCTACGAGCTGCCCTTCGCCGAGATCGTCTACGACTTCTTCGACCGCCTCAAGTCCGTGACCAAGGGCTTCGCTTCCCTGGACTACGAGGTCATCGACTATCGCGAGGCCGACCTGGTCAAGCTCGACGTGCTGATCAACTCCGAGCCCGTTGACGCCATGGCCGTCATCGTGCATCGCTCCAACGCGGCCTACAGGGGCCGGGCCCTGGCCCTGAAGCTCAAGCGCGTCATCCATCGGCAGCTCTTCGAGATCGTCATCCAGGCGGCCATCGGCAGCAAGATCATCGCGCGCGAGCGGGTCTCCCCCCTGCGCAAGAATGTCACCGCCAAGTGCTACGGCGGCGACATCACCCGCAAGCGCAAGCTTTTGGAAAAACAGAAGGAAGGCAAGAAGCGCATGAAGCGCATGGGCAGCGTGGAAATTCCCCAGGAAGCGTTCCTGGCCGCCCTCCAACCGGACGAATAGTCCAGACAACTCTCCGCCCCGCGCGGATCAGGCATCAGGCAGGCAGATATGAACCCTCGTTGGCAGACAATGCTCAAGGAATATGCGGAAGCGCTCATCGTGGCGCTCATCCTGGCGTTTTTCATCCGGTCCTTCGTGGTCCAGGCATTCAAGATCCCGTCGGGCTCCATGCTGCAGACCCTGCAGATCGGCGATCATCTGCTGGTCACCAAGTTCGCCTACGGCGTGAAGCTCCCCTTCACGAACATCATGCTCATGGAGCGTGAAGGGCCCAAGCACGGGGACGTCATCGTCTTCGAATTCCCCGAGGACCCTTCCAAGGACTTCATCAAGCGCGTCATCGGCCTGCCCGGCGACGTCATCGAGATCCGCGACAAGCAGGTCTTCCGCAACGGCGTGCAGCTGGTCGAGCCGTACGTGCAGCATGTCGACTCCGCCAGTTCCGTGCCCAGGCGCGACAACTTCGGGCCCGTCATGGTGCCCGAGCACAAGTACTTCGTCATGGGGGACAACCGCGACGAGTCCTACGACTCGCGTTTCTGGGGGTTCGTCGAGCGCAACACCATCGCTGGCAAGGCCCTCATCCTCTACTGGTCATGGGCGAGCCTGACGGACATCCGCTGGGACCGCATCGGGCAGATGGTGGAGTAAGGGCATGATCGCCAAGGTCTCCACCGCCGCGCTCCTGGGAATCGACGGATTCACCATGGAACTGGAGGTGGACCTGGCGCGCTCGGGCATGCCGGCCTTCATCATGGTCGGCCTGGCCGAGGGGGCGGTGCGCGAAGCCAAGGAGCGGGTCTTCTCGGCCCTCAAGAACACCGGCTTCAAGCTGCCCCCGAGCCGCATCACCGTGAACATCGCGCCGGCCGACATCCGCAAGGAGGGTTCGGCCTATGACCTCCCCCTGGCCCTGGGCCTTCTGGCCGGGGCCGAGGTCATCCCGCAGGAAAAGCTCTCCGGTCTGTATCTGGCCGGGGAGCTTTCTCTTTCCGGGGAACTGAAGCCCGTGTCCGGCGCCCTGCCTCTGGCCCTGCGCGCCCGCGAGGCCGGGGCGAGGGGCATGGTCGTGCCCGAGGCCAACGGTCCCGAGGCGGCCGTGGTCCAAGGCCTGCCCGTGTTCGCCTGCCGCACCCTGTCCCAGGTCGTGCGCTTCGTTCTCGGCGAGGAGGAGGTCGAGCCGCTGGCCTGCGACGTGCAGAGCCTGTGGGAGCAGCGGGAGCGGCATCACCTGGACTTCGCCGAAGTGAAGGGCCAGGAGCGGGCCAAGCGGGCCATCGAGATCGCCTGCGCCGGCAACCACAACCTCCTGTTCATCGGCCCTCCCGGCAGCGGCAAGACCATGCTCTCAAGCCGCATCCCGACGGTCCTGCCCTCCCTGACCTTCGACGAGGCCCTGGAGGTGACCAAGATCTATTCCGTGGCGGGCAAGCTGCCCGCAGAGCAGCCCCTGGTCGTGACCCGCCCTTTCCGCTCGCCGCACCACACCATCTCCGACGCCGGACTCATCGGCGGCGGCCAGTACCCGCGGCCGGGCGAATTGTCCCTGGCCCACCGGGGAGTCCTGTTCCTGGACGAGCTGCCGGAGTTCAAGAAGCACGTGCTGGAAGTGCTGCGCCAGCCCCTTGAAGAGGGCCGCGTGACCATCTCGCGGGCCGCCGTGTCCCTGGAATACCCCGGCGACGTAATGCTGGTGGCGGCCATGAACCCCTGCCCTTGCGGGTATCTGGGCGACGAGAAGCACCACTGCTCGTGCACGCCGCTGCAGGTTCAGCGGTATCGCTCGCGCCTTTCGGGCCCGTTGCTGGACCGCATCGACCTGCACGTCGAGGTGCCGGCCGTACCGTATCGGGATTTGAAACAGGAGCAGGGAAGCATCAGTTCGGCCGTCATGCGGGGGCGCATCGACGCGGCCCGCGAGGTCCAGCGCAGGCGCTACGACGGCCTGCACTTCTCATCCAATTCCGAGCTCTCGGGCAGGTGGCTGGAGCGCTTCTGCCCCCTGACCGCGCGCGAGCACGACTTTCTGGAAGGCGCGGTGCAGCGTCTGGGCATGTCGGCCCGGGCCTTCACCCGCGTGCTGCGCATCTCCCGTACCATCGCCGACCTGGCCGGGGACGAGACGCTGACCGTCGTGCATCTGGCCGAAGCCATCAACTACCGCGGACTGGACAGGCAAGGCCGGGAGTAATCCCTTACGCCTCCCCGTCATGGAGCACCCGGGCCTTTCTCCAGGCTCCGGCCTGGACCCGGTGCGTCCATGCCACGGCCGTGCCGGCGACGAAGATCGTGGCCGCGGTCCATTCGGCCACCAGGCTCGGCATGAAGAGGTCGATCATCCACAGGGCCGCCAGGAAGAGGCAGGTGGCGGCGAGGAAGGCGCGGGCGATCCAGCGGGTGTCGCCCGCCGCGGACAGCACGCCGCCGAAGACGATGTTGGCCGCGTCGATGAGGCAGTAGGCGGCCACGAATTTCATGATCACGGACCCGGCGGCGACGATGGCCCCGCTTTCGGGGCCGTCCCCGGCGAAAATGGCCACCAGCGGCTCCGAGGCCGTGGCGAAGAGGATGGCCATGACCGCCAGCCACAGCTCGCACACGATCAGGGACTGCCAGGCGATGGGCAGGACGTCCTCGTCCCGGCCCGCGCCTCGGGCCCGGCCGACCAGGATGCCCGCGGCCTGGGCCAGGCCCAGGGCCGGGAAGAAGGCCGTGCCGTTGATGCGGAAGGCGATGCTCGATGCGGCCAGTTCGACGGTGCCGAGCCGTCCCAGGATCAGCAGGAAGAAGGTCCAGGCCACGAGTTCAGCGCTGATCCGAAATCCCATCGGCGTGGCCAGGGACAGGAACCTGCGGAACTCGGCCCACCGGAATCTGCGGGCCAGACGGTCGGCGAGCCCGCCCGACATGGCGAAGAGGGCCATGTACAGCGCAGCCGCCACTGCCTGCGCCGCCACGGTTCCCAGCGCCGCGCCCGCGATGCCCATGCGCGGCATCCCCCATTCCCCCAGCACCAGCCCCCAGTCGAGGACGGCGTTGACCGCGAAGGACACGAGCGTCACCCAGGTCACGGTCACGGCCCGGCCGATGCCCGCCAGCCACCCGCCCAGCGCTCCGCCCAGGACCGGGAAGAGGGAGCCGGCCATGCAGATGGCGAAATAGGCCTGCTCGTCCCGGGCGACCTGCGGCTCGTGACCGGCAAAGAGGAAAAGGCTCCCCAGGGGCCAGGCCAGGGCCAGGGCAGCCAGGCCCGAAACCAGGGACGCGTGCACGCCGAGCCAGGCCGCCTGGCGGATACCCCCCTCGTCGCCGCGGCCGTGGCTGTGGGCCACGAAGGTTCCGGCGTAGCCGGCCGTGCCGAACAGGAAGCCCTGGAACAGGACCACGGCCAGGCTGGCCGGCCCCATGGCCGCCACGGCCGCGCTGGAATGCAGCGACAGGACGTAGGCGTCGACGATCTGCATCATGGTAATCGTCGAGGAGGACAGGATGAGGGGCAGGGCGAGCCGCAGCAGGCTCGGGACGTGGCTGAACACGAATGGGCTCCGTTTGGTTGGTCTGGACGGGCTTGCCGCCGGTTCCCCGGGCGGCGTCACTCGTGGCGCAGGGCGTCGATGGGGTTGAGTCCGGCCGCCCGGCGGGCCGGGAAGTAGCCGAAGATGACGCCGATGGCCGCGGAGAACAGGAACGAGGCGATGTTGATGGCCGGGTCGAAGATATAGGGCACGCCCATGACGCGGGCAAGGCCCATGGACGCGCCCGGGGCCAGGGCGATGCCGACGAGGCCGCCCAGGCTCGACAGGGCCACGGCCTCGATGAGGAACTGCAGGAGCACCTCGCGCTCCAGGGCGCCGATGGCCAGGCGGATGCCGATCTCCCGGGTCCGTTCCGTGACCGAGACGAGCATGATGTTCATGATGCCGATGCCGCCCACCAGCAGGCTCACGGCGGCCACCGCGCCCAGGAGCATGGTCAGGATCTTCGTCGTCCCGGTCAGGGTTTCGGCGATCTGGCGGGTGTCCATGACCCGGAAGTCGTCGTCCTCGTTCTCGCCGATGTTGCGGCGTTCCCGCAGCAGCAGTCCGAGCTGCTTCTTGACGGCGTCGATGGACGCCCCGTCGCGCACGGACACGCTCAGCCGGTTGATGTCCTGGCTGCCGGTGAGCCGCCGCTGCACGGTTCTCAGGGGCATGACCACGATGTCGTCCTGGTCGGACCCCATGGCCGACTGCCCCTTGGACTTGAGGAGCCCGATGACCTCGCACGAGAACTGCTTGATGCGGATTTCGCTGCCCACGGGGTTCTGGCCGCCGAAGAGCTTTTCGCGCACCGACGCCCCGATGACGCAGACCGCCTTGCCCGCCCGTTCCTCGGTCTCGCTGAATGTGCGGCCTTGTTCCAGTTCCCAGTTGCCGGCCCGGAAATAATCGTTGTTGCTGCCCGAGACCACGGTGGCCCAGTTGTTGGCCTGGTACACGGCGGTCACGGACTTGTTGACCACGGGCGCCACGCTTTCGGCCCCGGAGATCTGGCTGCGGATGGCCTCCACGTCGGCGCCCTTGAAATTGGGCGCGCCGCCCGAACCCGGGCCGAAGCGCTGGCCGGGCACGACCATGACCAGGTTGCTGCCCATGCTCGCGATCTGATCGGACACGGACTTCGTGGCCCCGTTGCCAAGGGTGACCATGGTGATGACCGCGGCCACGCCGATGACGATGCCCAGAATGGTCAGAAACGAGCGCATCAGGTTGCGCCGGATGGCGCGCAGGGCCAGCAGCAGGGTGTTCCAGAGCATCAGGCGTCCTCCCCGCCCGGGCGGTCGCTGTCCACCCGGCCGTCCACGAAGCGCACCACGCGCCCGGCAAAGGCCGCGATGTCGGGCTCGTGGGTGACCATGAGCACCGTGATGCCGCGGTCGCGGTTGAAGCTCGTGATCAGGTCCATGATCTCCCGGCTGGTCTTCGTGTCGAGGTTGCCCGTGGGCTCGTCGGCCAGGAGCACCAGGGGGGCGGTGACGATGGCCCGAGCGATGGCCACGCGCTGCTGCTGTCCGCCCGACAGTTCGGCCGGGGTATGGTGCTCCCAGCCGTCGAGGCCGACCTGCCGCAGGGCCTCGCGGGCCGCGGTGTGGCGCGCCCCGGCGTCGTGTCCGCGGTAGATGAGGGGCAGCTCGACGTTCTCCAGGGCCGTGGTCCGTGCCAGCAGGTTGAAGCCCTGGAAGACGAAGCCGAGGAAATGGCGGCGCAGCAGCGCCCGTTCGTCGCGCTGCAGGCGCTCCACATGCACGCCCTGGAATTCGTAGCTCCCGTTCGTGGGCACGTCGAGGCAGCCCAGGATGTTCATGGCCGTGGATTTACCTGAGCCGCTGGGGCCCATGATGGCCACGAACTCCCCCTGTCCGATGGCCAGGTCAATGCCCTTGAGGGCCTGGAAGGCCGACGGCCCCTGACCATAGGTCTTGGTCACGGCCGAGAGGCGGATCAGGGCGGGATCGGTCATCTGGCGTTCTCCACCGTCTCGGTCACGACTTCCGCGCCAGCCGCCAGGGCGCCACCCAGAATTTCCGTCATGCGTCCGTTGGTGGCTCCGGTTTGGACCTCGACGGGCACGGGCCGTCCGTCCTGCAGGAGCCAGACCTTAGGGGCCGTGCCATTTGCGGCCTTGGCCTGCGGAGCGGCCTGTCGCGGCGGGCGGGGCATGAGGGCGCCCACCAGGCTGCCGCCCGATTTTTGCCGCTCCACGCCGGTTTCCGGCGGTGTGAAGCGCAGGGCCGCGTTGGGCACCAACAGGGCGTTCTCCCTGACCAGAGTCGTGATTTCGGCCGTACCCGTCATGCCGGGCCGCAGGGAAAGGTCGCCATTGTCCACCTGCAGTTCCGTCAGGTAGGAGATCACGCCGTCCTTTTCCTGGGACCCGTAGCTGACCTTGGTGATGACGGCGTCGAATCTGCGGCCCGGCCAGGCGTCCACGGTGAAGGTGGCGTTCTGCCCTTCCCGCACCTGTCCGACATCGGCTTCGTCCACATCGACCTGCAGCTCCATCTTCGCCAGGTCTTCGGCCAGGGTAAAGAGCACCGGCGCCTGGAAGGACGCGGCCACGGTCTGCCCCGGATCCACCTCGCGGGCCAGGACCACCCCGTCGATGGGCGAGCGGATGCTGGCCTTGCGCAGGTTGGTCTCGTCCGTCTGCAGGTCCGCCCTGGTCTGCAGGACAACGGCCTTGGTCTTGGCCTCGTCGGCCTCGGCGCGCTTGAGGTCGGCCTCGGCGGTGTCCATCTCGCTGGCCGACGGCACCTTGCCGCCGGAAAGGGCGGACACCTTGCGCATCCGGCCCAGTTCGGCCCGCGACTGGGCCACGGTGGCCCCGGCCTGCAGCACCTGGGCCTGGGCCGAGGCCAGATTGGCCCGCGACTTGGCCACGGCGTCCTCCAGCTTGGAGAGGTCCAGCCGGGCCAGGACCTGCCCCTTTTCGACCCGGTCGTTCACGTCCACCAGCACCTGGTCGATGATGCCCGAAAGTTCGCTGCCCACGTCCACCTGGTTTGTAGGCTGCAGGTTGCCCGTGGCCGAGACTTTGACCACGAGCGTCTCGACGACGGCGGCCTCGGTCTTGTAGCCCGGTCCCGCCGCTTCCTTGCCGTTGCGCAGGAAAAGGAGCCCCCCTGCCGTCAGAGCGGCCAGGACGGCGAGGAGCCAGAACCAGCGTCGCCCTCTGCGGGCGGGGGAGCGGGTTTCGATGAGGCGCTTCAGGGATGCCTCGCCGGTCTCATGCTGCGGAGTGGATGCGTTCATGGCGTGTCCTTGACGGCCGGAGCGGGTTTGGCCTGCGCAGACCAGCCACCGCCCATGGCCTTGTACAATCGGATGAGGGCCAACACACCGTCGGCGCGGGCGCTGGCCAGGCTGTCCTCGATGGTGCGCACGCTGCGCTCGGTGTCGAGCACCGACTGGAAATCGATGAGCCCGGAGCCGTAGCGCAGCCGGGCCATGTCCGCCGCGCTGCGCGCCGCATCGGCCGCCTCTCCCAGGGCCTGGGCGCGTTCCCGGGACCGTGCCAGGGAGACCAGGGCGTTCTCGACCTCCTGCAGGGCCGTAAGCACCGCCTTTTCGTAGGAGATCAGGGCCTGTTCACGGACCGCGTCCTGGATTTCGACCTGGCTCTTCAGCCGGCCGGCTTCGAAGATGGGCACCGTGATGCCGGCCAGAAGCGACGACGTGCCGGCGTCGCCTCCACCGAGGGCCTTGAAGGTCAGGGCCTCCAGGCCGAGGGAGCCCGAGATGGTGAACGACGGGTATCGCGCTGCCTCTGCCACGCCCACGCGGGCCGTCTCCGCCGCCAGGGTGCGCTCGGCCGCGCGGATGTCCGGGCGCTGGCGCAAGGTGTCGGCCGGGATGCCGACGGCGATGCGTTCGGGCACGGCCGGCAACCCGCCCTCGACGTCCAGGCGGTCCCGCATGGCGCCCGGCGTTTTGCCCAGGAGAATTTCCAGGCTGTGCCGCGTTTCGGCCAGGCTGGTTTCGAGGGCCGGGATTTGCGAGCGCGTCTGCTCCAGGTTGCTGCGCGCCTGCGCCACGTCCTGGCTGTCGACCAGCCCGGCCTGGGCGCGCCACTGCGTCAGCTGCAGGGTTTCGGTCTGGCTGGCGAGATTGTCGCGGGCGATGCGCAGGCGCTCCTGCAGGGTCCGCATCTCCACGTAGCCCAGGGCGGCTTCGGCCGCGATGGAGACCTGGGTGGCGCGCAACCCGGCCTCAGACGATTCGAAATCCGCCTCGGCCGCCTCGTAGCCCCGCCGGGTGCCGCCGAACACGTCCAGTTCCCAGTTGGCGTCCAGGCTCCCGCTGTAGAGTTCGCGGGTCATCCCGCTGCCGGTCTCGCGGCTCGACTGGCTGCGGCTGCCGCTGCCCGAGGCGCTCACGGCCGGAAAGAATCCCGCCAGGGCGACGGCCCGGCGGGCGCGGGCTTCCTTGAGCCGGGCCTGGGCGCTGCGCAGATCGAGGTTGGCGTCCAGGGCTTCGCGCACGATTTCCGACAGCAGCTGGTCGTCCAGATTGTCCCACCAGCTGCCGAGGTCGGGGGCCGTGGCGTTGCTGGCCGGGCCGTCCAGCCCGCTCCACGCGGCCGGCGTCTGCAGGGCCGGGGGAATGTAGTCCGGGCCTACGGAGACGCAGCCCGTGAGGGCAAGCAGGATCAGGGGAAGGACTATGCGCACGTTCATGGCCGGGTCCTCACGATGCCCGAGCGGGCGTGCGGCTGGCGTGGATGCCGGCCAGGGCGAAGCGCACCACGTGGTCGGCGAAGGCGTCGAGGTCGTCCGCGATCACGGGCATCCGCGCGTTCGATGTTTTCTGTCCGAGGCGGCGCATGACCAGGGGGTGGACGCACATGCTGACGATGCACGCCTCGCAGAAGACGACCTGCCGCTCGTCGGCGTCCGGCCCGAGCAGTTCGCGGACCATGGCCAGTGTTTTCTCGCGCATGGGGATGAGTTCCCGCAGCATGACCTCCTCAAGCAGGCCCGTGGGGTTGGCGATTTCCATCTGGGAGATGAAGAAGTCTTTGGTTTTCGGGTCTGCGATGCGCCGCATGAGGGCCAGCAGGCGTTCCCGCAGCCGTTCCTCGGGCGGGGCGTCCGGACGCGCATGGCCGTCGGGCGGGTGGGCGCGGAGGGACTCGGCCAGGCAGTGCCGCCAGGCCTCCTGGTACAGGGCCTCCTTGCCGCCGAAGTAGTAGTTCACCGCGGCGATGTTGGCGCCGGCGCGGGCGCAGATCTCCGCCACGGTGGCGTCGCGGAACCCTTTTTCCACGAACACGTCGCCGGCGGCCGTAAGCAGCTTGTCCCTGGTTCGTGCGGATTTCTTGCTGGACATCGGTTCTCCGGAATCAAATACTTGTTTCAATCGCTTGTTTGAAACTTCCGCGCGGCCGCGTCAAGGGCGAAATGCAGAAGGCGCTCCGCGTCCCAGGGGAGGGCGGGGCGGGTTGTCAGCCTGCGGTGGGGTGGTGTAGAAGGCGGGTTCAACAGTTTGCGCAGGAGGCGACAATGACCTCGATTTTTGACGACCGTGCCTACCGGGGCACCCTGACCCGCCGCGACTTCATGAAGCTCGCCGCCCTGGCCGCCGTATCCACGGCCGCGGGCTGCGCGGCCAACCCCGTGACCGGGCAGAGCCAGCTCATGCTCGTGGGCGAGGGCGAGGAGATCCAGGTCGACAAGGTCAACTCTCCCCACCAGTTCTCGTCCGATTACGGCGTGTCCCAGGACGCGGGGCTGAACGCCTACGTGGCCGGCGTCGGCGCCTCCCTGGCCCGGGTCACGCACCGGCCGCAGATGCCCTACAGGTTCAGCGTGGTCAACGCGACCTACGCCAACGCCTACGCCTTTCCCGGCGGAAGCATCGCCATCACGCGCGGCATCCTGGCCGAACTGGACAACGAGGCCGAACTGGCCGGGCTCATCGGCCACGAACTCGGCCACGTCAACGCCCGCCACACGGCGGCGCGCATGTCCACGAGCAAGATTCTGGGCGCCCTGGTGGGCGGGGCCTCCCTCATCGCCGGGGCCGCCAGCCAGACCCTGGGCAACCTGACCGGAAGCGTGGGCGGGCTCGGCGCGAACCTGCTGTTGGCCAAGTACAGCCGCGAGGACGAACGCCAGGCCGACGAGCTGGGCATGGGGTACATGGTCGGCGCCGGGTACTCCCCCCAAGGCATGGTCGGCCTCATGGACGTCCTGCGCTCCATGGGCAAGCGCCAGCCGAGCGCCATCGAGGCCATGTTCTCCTCCCACCCCATGAGCGAGGAGCGCTATCAGACGGCCGTGAACCGCGCCCGGACCAGCTTCGGGGACCGGCTGAGCCTGCCGCTCAACAAGGAACGCTACATGGCCTCCACGGCCGGGCTGCGCAAGCTCGCGCCCATGTTCAAGCTTTTCCAGGAAGGCGACAAGGCCATGGCCGCCAATTCCTACGACGCGGCCGAGGGCCGGTATGCCGAAGGGCTCAGGCTTTCCCCCAACGACTACGCGGGGCTCGTCATGATGGCCAAGTGCCAGGTCGCCCTCAAGAATGCCGCCAAGGCCGCGGACTACGCCGACAAGGCGCGTCGGGTCTACCCGACCGAGGCCCAGGCCCAGCACGTGCACGGCGTGGCCTCCATCATGGCCAAGAACTACTCCGCGGCCCTGGCCGACTTCGCGGCCTATGAACGCATGCTTCCCGGCAACCCGACCACGGTCTTTTTCAAGGGGTTTTCCTACGAAGGCATGAAGGACAAGCAGAACGCGGCTCAGGAATACCAACGCTACCTGAAGGTCGTGCGCCAGGGCGAGATGGCCCAGCACGCCTACTCCAGGCTCAAGACCTGGGGATACCTGTAATCACGAAAACGAACATCCGGACAGGCCATCCGGGGACGGGTGGCCTTTTTGTTTCCGGAAAGGCGCATATGAAGAAGATCGTCATCCTGTCCGTTTTGCTGCTTCTCTGTCTTCCCGGGCCGGGCGTGGCGGCGGAATCCCAGCCAGCCTCCGAGAGCGCGGTTCTGTCCTCCTTTTTCCAGTCCAAAGCCAAGGATGTTGAGGTCTTGCAGCAGGACGTCGAAGGCCTGCAGGAGCAGTTGGCCGGCCGGGAGGCGGCCTTTTCGGCCGCCCTGGACACCGCGCGCGGCAGGCTGAAGATGCTCGAGATCATGGCCCGCATGGTCAAGACCAACCCCTACGACATGCGCGTGGCCCTGGCCGAGGCCAAGTACCTGCAGCTGACCCTGACCAAGGACATGCAGCCTCTGGAGGCCCTGTCCAAGGAACTCGCGGCCAAGGCCGTCACCATCCAGTCCCTGGAGGAGGACCTGGAGCGCAAGTGGTCGAACGGCATGGACAAGGGTGTGCGCCAGGATGTGCAGACCATCCGCAAAAGCGTGGCCTCCGTCGGTCAGAAGCTCAAGGGAGTCCAGGGCCAGGTGGACAAGATCAACGCGCAGACGAGTGAAATTCTCAGCGCCACGGTGGAGTGGATCACCACCTTCGAGACCCAGCTGCCGCTCATCTGGCGGGCGGAATTCCTGGACGGTGCGGAGTTCCGCATGCTCCCGCAGTCCGGAGCCGATGTCGGCAAGGAGTTGGCCGACTGGTTCGCGAACCTGAAGTCCTTCTTCTTCAGCCAGTACTCCCTGGCCGGCGATGCCGGCGATTGGGCCGGGACCTTCGTTCTTTTCTGGCTGCCTTTCGTCTTCATCGGCTTCATCTCGTACCGTTTCCTGTCGGGCGTGTTCGAGAACGCCCACGCCGGCGGCCGCCTGACCTCGGCCGTGGCCATTCTCTGCCTTTCCCTGGCCCTTTCCCTGCTGGCCGCCTTTTTCTCCGGCAAGGTCAAGCAGACGTCCCTGCTCCTGGCCTTCACCCATGTGCTCATGCTTCTGGGCGTGCAGGCCCTGGCCTGGGTCTTCCGCAACGTGCGGGGCATCCTGCAGAAGGACACCATCCAGCCCCTGCTGCCCCTGGTCTTCCTGTCCCTGAGCGTGGCGATCTTGGATCTGCTGCGGCTGCCGCTATGGCTGGAACATCTGGCCTGGGTCGGCCTGCTTGTGCTCAGCAGTCTCTTCTTCGGCATGATCCGGCCTGAGCTCAAATATGAGCGTTTCGTCAGACGTGTGCACCCGTACGTACTGGCCGTCCTCGTGGCCGTGGCCGTGCTCGGCTGGGGCAATCTGGCCGTGCTGGCCAGCACCATGTGGGGCGTGCTGGCCCTGGCGGTGCAGCTGGCCATCGGCGCCACGAGCGTGGTGCGGGTCGTGGTCGAGAAGCTCGACAAGCGCGGGTGGCGCGCCCTGGTCGCGGACCTGGCCATGACCTTCCTGACGCTTCTGGTCTGGCTGGCCGTGATCATCGGCATCATGGCCTGGGTCAACGTCAACCTGGGCACCAACGCCCTCGTGGAGAAGCTGTCCTCCCTGGAGCTCAACTGGGGGGACTTCTCCTTCAACTTCATGCGGCTGGGCGTGGTCCTGCTGCTCTTCCAGGTGGTCCGCTCCCTGGCCATGGCCTGGAAGACGATCCTCGACAGCGAGAACCTGCGCGGCAAGAACATCGACCACGGCGCGGCCGCCTCCCTGCAGCGCATCGGCATCTACTGCCTGTGGATGCTCTACGGCCTGGTCAGTTTGAACCTGCTTGGCATCAGCCTGAACAACTTCGCGGTCATCGCCGGCGGCCTGTCCGTGGGCATCGGCTTCGGCATGCAGACCATCATCAGCAATTTCATCAGCGGCCTCATCCTCCTCTTCGACCGCGCCATTCAGCCCGGCGACATCATCGAAGTGAACGGCGTGTGGGCCAAGGTCATGAGCGTGAACATCCGCAACACCGAGGTCCAGACCTTCGAGAACGCCAAGATATTTCTGCCCAATTCGACCCTCATCGCCAACCAGGTCACCAACTGGACCCACCGCAACGACGTGCGCATCCGCCGCGACGTGATGGTCGGCGTGGCCTACGGTTCCGACGTGCAGCTGGTCAAAAAGATCATGCTGGACGTCGCCCTGGAGCATCCCGCCGTCATGCCGAAACCCGAGCCGTGGGTCATCTTCAATGATTTCGGCGCCAGCTCGCTCGATTTCATCCTGCGCTTCTGGGTGCGGCACGTGGACCTGGGGCTGTCGACCTGTTCCGAAATCCGGGAGGCCATCGACGCCAAGTTCCGCGAGCACGGCGTGGAAATTCCCTTCCCGCAGATGGACGTGCACATGCGCCCCGGCGACGGGGTGCTGCGGGTCAAGAGCGGGGACTGACCCTCTCTTTCTTATCAGCGTGGTCCAGCAGGCCGCCTCCTGTCCGGGGGGCGGCCTTTTTCGTCGTGCGCGGCAACCGGAGTTGTGCGGATCGTGTGCGGAAACGGAAAGGGCTCGGAGAGGTGTTTTCGGAACACGCTCTTGCTGTTTTCGAACACGTTACGAACATTCGGCAAACACTGTTGTGAACAGCGCTGTAGGAGAGGTGGGCGGGTGTGTATTTTGTGCGTAAACAAGTCAATATGCTATAATCAAAAGATATTTTTTGTGCGTTGTGCTGTTTCCTGTTTCAAGGCTGCGCTCGCAAGAGGGATCGGGCGCACTTTCAGGGGGCGGGATCAGCGTGCTTTGTCACATTCGGGTAAAGAACATTTTGCGAACATGTTTCGGCATCAGGTTCCGCACATTCGATCTGCGCGGCGTCCAAGGTCGTGGTGATCGATCGAAGCATGGTGATCGAGCGTGTGCGAATTGTTCAAAATAATAATATTATGCTGTTTTTATGGAATTTTTTGCGGACATGACGATGTTCGCAGCCATGGAGCAGCCGTCGCGCCGGCCTGTGGTCCGAGTCCGGACGAAAGAGGAGGTCGTGGAGACTTTGGGTGGAGTAAGCGGTCGGCCGGGAGGTGAGGTCATCCGGCCCAGGTGAAGGTGAAGAGGCAGGCGGGCGATCCCTGCATGATGGTCCGTGAGCGCTCCATGGACAGTCGCGGGCTGTAGCCGAGGGCAAAGGGTTCGTCCCGGCGGCAGGACAGGATGAAGCCGAGTCCGGGATCGAGGCCCATGTCCGCGTAGGCCCTGGCGTAGGCGCAGTCCGTCACGGCGAAGGACAGGGTGTTCGCGGACAGGGCCACGTCTTCGATGGTCAGTGCCCCGCCCTCGCGCCAGCGTTCCAGGACCGTGGCGAAGTGCGTGAGGCTCGCACCCTGCGCAGCGAGACGCGCGAAGGCCGCGCCTGCGCAGCGGGCGTCGTTTTCAATGGCCTCGGCCAGCAGGGCGCTGGCCCGGTCCGGGCCGACCGCGGTGACGAGGGATTCGAAGATGCGCGCGGCCAGGCTGGCCTGGGCCGTGCGCGCGGCGAGCATGTTCATGCGGTCCTCTTTGCTTTCGGGGGTGTCTGGGGTACGTACCCGGCATGTTCGCGCCTCAGCCCCTTTGTTTTCGAAGCGCCGGCAGTCCAGGTCACAGTCCGGTCCTGGCTGACCAGGACTTGGAATTCCCCGAGGAGCCCGGGGAAAGAGTCCTCATGTGCCGGGTCTGCGGCCAGACCGTAGCCCGCGTGCGCGACCGCGTCGAAGTCAACGGCAAGCACGGCCACGCCCTGTTCAATCCGTCGGGCATCCTGTTCGAGGTCGGGTGCTTCGCTGCGGCGCCAGGATGCCGCTTCGAGGGGGAGTTCACCCCGGAATTCAGCTGGTTTCCGGGCTACGCATGGCGCTACGCCATGTGCCGCGGCTGCGGGACGCACCTTGGCTGGGAATATCGCGGCTCGGCCAGCGGCTTCGTGGGGCTCATTCTGACCGAGCTGCGCGAATCATGACTTGTCCTTATCCTTGTCCTTGGGCTGCCAACTGCAGCCGCTGGGCATGGAGCCTCAGCCGTGGATGCCTATCTTCGGAAAGACGAATCTGACCAGCACGAGCCAGACGCCGAAGATGAGGAGCAGGTAGAGCAGTTCCTGCATATGGTTCTCCTTCCGCCGTGGTCAGGCGGGGTTTTCAAGCAATTCTTCCACCAGGAGCGGTACGCGCCCGGCGGCTTTTTCCCGGAAGATTCTGGCCCCCGGAACTCTTTCCTCCCGGGCCTCGGGGTCCACGACGATGATCTCGGCCCGGGCCGGGGCGTCGTGGGCCAGGTACGCGGCCGGGTACACGCCCAGGGACGTGCCGACGATGAGCAGCACGTCGGCCGAGGCGACCACGTCGCGGGCCTCGTCCATGGCCGGCACGGGCTCGCCGAACCAGACCACGTCGGGCCGCAATTGGCCGCCCAGGGGGCAGGTGTCGCCCATGCGGATGGGGCCGTAGGCGATGTCCATGGTCCAGTACGGGTCCACGGTGCTGCGTGCGCGCCGGAGCTGTCCGTGCAGGTGCAGCACGCTCGTGGAGCCGGCCCGTTCGTGCAGGTCGTCCACGTTCTGGGTCACGACGCTGACTTTGTGCCCTTGCTCCAGGCGGGCAAGGGCCTTATGTGCCTGATTGGGCTGCACGCTTTCGAGCTGGGCCCTGCGTTGGTTGTAGAAGTCCAGCACCATTGCGGGGTCGCGGGCGAAGGCCTCGGGCGTGGCCACGTCCTCGATGCGGTATTTGAACCACAGGCCCCCCGAACCCCGGAAGGTGGGGATGCCGCTCTCGGCGCTGATGCCCGCGCCGGTCAGAACCACGATGTGCCGCCTGTGCATGTCCGCTCCTGTCGGTGCCGAAGAGCCCGATGGGAAATGGCTAGCACAGGCGGTACGCAAAGGCAAAACAGGGGTTTTTCAGTGACCGACTGGAACGCGTCCGGCAACGTTGATCTCGTGGACTCCCACTGCCATCTGCAGGACGGGTTCCTGCGCCACGCCCTGGAACCGGCCCTGATCCGGGCCCGGGCCGCCGGGGTGCGCATGATGTGCTGCAACGGCACCCACGAGGGCGACTGGGCCTATGTCCTGGGCCTGGGGCGCAGCCACCCCGACATCTGCGTGTCCCTGGGCCTGCACCCCTGGTTCGTGGGCGAGCGGGGGCCGGGATGGCTCGAACGGCTGGAGGCGCTGGTGGCCGCCAATCCCGTGGGCGTGGGCGAGATCGGGCTGGACAACGCCCTGCCCGAGCGCAACGACGGCGAGCAGGAGGAGGTCTTCCTGGCCCAGATGGAACTGGCCGCCAAGTATGGCCGACCCGTGACCATCCACTGCCGCAAGGCCTTCGGGCGGCTGGCTGACCTGGTCGCGCCCATGGACCAGAGGCCCCCGTTCATGATGCTCCACGCCTATGCCGGGTCCCACGAGATGGTGCCCGTGTTCGAAAAGCTGGGCTTTCACATCTCCATCTGCGCCTCCATCACCCGCACGGCCAATCGCAAGGCGCGCACTGCCTGCGTACGGGTTTCGCCCGACAGGCTGCTGGTGGAGTCCGACAGCCCGGCCATCGCGCCCGTGGGTGTGGATTTCGAGCGCAACGAGCCGGCCTATCTGCCCATGGTGGTGGACGTGTTGGCGGAGTTGCGGGGCGAGGAGCCGGATGTGGTGGCTGCGCGAACTGCGGCCAACGCGAGGGCGTTTTTCCGGTGTTGCGCGGGCGTGGGTACGGCAACGGAATGATCCGTAGGGGCAGGCCTGCGTGCCTGCCCTTGCCTTCAGAACGGCCACGGCGGGCGCAGGGTACGCTTTTTTGTGGCAGCGCGGCGGCCTGTGGGTCCGTTTCGCCCGCGCCGTATCGAAACTCCTTCGCCGGCCTCGTAAGGGCCAATCGTCGCCCCATGACCGACAGCTTGTTTTTCGGGCGGCCCGCGACGATTGCCCCAACGATGCCAGGCTCAGTCAGACAGTCGATCCGTCGCGGGCGAAACGGACCCACAGGCCTTTGACCGGGTCGATTTTTGAAGAATGGCTCCATGGTGCCGCATCACCGGATGACCCGTAGGGGCAGGCCTGCGTGCCTGTCCTGGCCTGCGCGTCTGCCCAAAACCGGACCGTGTAAACAGAATGGCCACGGGGGGCGCATGGCCCGCCCTTTGTTGTGGTGCGGCGGCCAGCCGGTCCGCTTCGGTCGGGTCGGATCGAAACTCCTTCGCCGGCCTCGTAGAGACGGATCGTCGCCCCTTGGGCACGTTCCTGCGCTTCGGGCGGTCGGCGACGATCCGTCAAACGATGCCAGGCTCAGTCAGACAGTCGATCCGACCCGACCGAAGCGGACCGGCTGGCCTCGGGGCTGGGCACGGTGTTACGTCAAGATGAAAAGAGGATAGTGTGATGATGCGATTCGCCCGGACCATGCAGCTCATCGGGGAGGACGGGTTGGCCCGTCTGCAGGGGGCTACCGTGGCCGTGTTCGGTTTGGGGGCCGTGGGGTCCTATGTGGTGGAGGCCCTGGCGCGGGCCGGGGTGGGGAGCCTGGTGCTCTTCGATCATGATGTCGTGAGCGCGTCCAACATCAACCGCCAGCTTTTCGCCCTGCATTCGACCATTGGCCGGCCCAAGGCCGAGGTGGCGCGGGAGCGGGTGCTCGACATCAACCCGGACTGCGCCGTGGAGGCGCGGATTCAGTTCGTGGACGGGGACAATGTCGCCGGACTGATGGAGGGGCGTTTCGACGTGGTCGTGGACGCCATCGACGGGGTCAACTCCAAGGTCAACCTCATCGTCGCGGCCCGTGAAAAAGGGCTGGAAGTGGTGGCCAGCATGGGCGCGGCGGCCAAGCTCGACCCGTCGAAGATCAGGGCCGCGGATATTTCCAAGTCCTTCATGTGCCCCCTGGCCCAGATCATCCGCAAGCGGCTGCGGCGCAGGGGCGTGACGGCCGGTGTGCGCTGCGTCTTTTCGACCGAGGCGGCGCAGAACAAGAACGAGCCCGTCATCGAGGAGGCGCCGGAGCAGGGTGTCAGCGGCCGTCCGCGGGCGCCCATCGGCTCCATTTCGTACCTCACGGGTATGTTCGGCCTGTACGTGGCCAGCGAGGTGGTGGGCATTCTGCTCGGTGGGCCGATTGCCACGCAGGCCGGGGAAACAATCACGAGGGACCTATGATGCGTCATGTTGTGTTGATGCTTGTCGCGGCGCTGCTGGCCAGCTGTTCCCCGAATCAGGATTGGCGCACCGCCAGCCGCGAACCGGCCGGCATCGCCCCTGATCCGGCCGCGACCAGGGAGGCGGTTTTGCAGGTCTACGGCGCGGACGCCTGGGGCTGGCGCGGCTGGTTCGCGATTCATACCTGGATCGCGGCCAAGGGGGCCGGGCAATCCGCCTACACGGTCTACGAGGTGATCGGCTGGCGCGCCTCGCGGGGGCTGCCGGTGGTGCGCATCGAACAGGACTATCCGGACCGCCGTTGGTACGGGGCCACCCCGCGCCTGCTCAAGGAGCACAGGGGGAAGGAGGCCGAGGCGTTGATCGAGGCCGTGGACCGGGCCGCGAAAGCCTATCCCTGGCCGCAGGAATACACGGTGTTTCCCGGTCCGAACAGCAACACCTTCATCGCCTGGATCGGGCGGCAGGTTCCGGA
Source organism: Desulfomicrobium salsuginis (assembly GCF_054657795.1). Classification (NCBI taxonomy): domain Bacteria; kingdom Pseudomonadati; phylum Thermodesulfobacteriota; class Desulfovibrionia; order Desulfovibrionales; family Desulfomicrobiaceae; genus Desulfomicrobium; species Desulfomicrobium salsuginis. The sequence continues at coordinate 1,310,600 of NZ_BAAHYA010000001.1, forward strand.
GCTCGGGCTCGATCTCCCCTTTTCCGCCATCGGCAGCGGGTACGCCTCCTCGAAGTGAGGGCCGGCGCAACTTTTTTGGGCGGTGCACTGGCCTTTCCGTTGACGCTCTCGGGGCTTCGTTCGTATTGCGTCTCCAAAATATCCCGGACAATTCCGTCCGCCCGCAACATCCGAGACGCCCATGACGAAGAGACTCGTGCCCATATGCCTGCTTGCCCTGATTTGTCTGTTTTCGGCCCATAGCCAGGCTTTTGCGCAGGAAAAGCCCAAGGCTAAGGCCGCTCCTGTCCTGGCCGGCGAAGCGGTGCGCGGCTCCATCCCCGTCATCCTGACCGCCGTGGGCACCGTCGAGGCCAGCGAGATGGTGGAGATCAAGGCGCGCATCAACGGCCTGCTGCGCACGGTGCATTTCGAGGAAGGCAGCGACGTGCGCGAGGGGGACCCGCTCTTCTCCCTCGACTCCCGCGATCTCGAAGCGCAGCTGCGCTCGGCCCGGGCCGGCCTCGACCGGATCAAGGCCCAGCTGAAGAAGGCCGGCGAAGACAAGCGCCGCAACGACGATCTGTTGCGGCAGGGGCTCATCAGCCGCGATCAGCAGGAAACCACGGATACGGCCCTGGCCGAGCTTCAGGCCGAGCAACGGGAGGCCGAGGCCGCCGTGGAGGCGGCCGGAGTGGCCCTGTCCTACGCCGAAATCCGTTCGCCCATCACCGGCCGGACAGGCGTTCTGCAGCTCCACGCCGGCAACATGGTCAAGGCCAACGCCGATACGCCCATGGTCGTCATCTCCCGCATCGAACCGGTCAACGTGCGTTTTTCCGTACCCGAGGCCCATCTGCCGGCCATCATGGCCGCCCAGGCCAAGGCCCCCCTCAAGGTCACGGCCAGGCCGGCCGGCGTGAGCGAGGCCGTTTCCGGCAGCCTGTCCTTCATCGACAGCGCCGTGGACTCCAGGACCGGCACCATCACCCTGAAGGCCCGCTTCGCCAATGCGGGGCGGCAGCTCTGGCCCGGCCAGTTCGCCGACGTGTCCCTGGAGGTCGGGACCATGCAGGACGCCGTCCTCGCGCCCGAGCGCGCCGTGGCCCAGGGCGCCGACGGAGAGTACGTCTTCGTCATCCTGCCCGACAACACCGTCGAGTATCGCACCGTCAGGACCGGGCTGCGCCACGGCGACAACGTTGTCGTCGAGTCGGGACTGAGCGGCGGGGAGCGGATCGTCCTCGACGGCCACCTGCGCCTCACGCCCGGCGCGGCCGTGACCGTCCGCGGCCAGGGCGAGGCGGCGGCTCCGGCCGGGGGCAAGCAGGGAGCCGGGGAATGAACATCGCCGACCTCTTCATCCGTCGGCCCGTGACCACGACCCTGGTCATGCTGGCCATCCTGGTCTTCGGGGTCATGAGCTACCGCATCCTGCCGGTCAGCGACCTGCCCAACGTGGACTTCCCGACCATTTCGGTTTCGGCCAACCTGCCCGGCGCCAGCGCCGAGACCATGGCCTCCACCGTGGCCACCCCCCTGGAGCGCCAGTTCGCGACCATCTCGGGCATCGATTCCATCAGCTCCACCAACACCCTGGGCACCACGCGCGTGACCCTGCAGTTCGCCCTGGACCGCTCCATCGACGCCGCGGCCCAGGACGTGCAGTCGGCCATCGCCAAGGTCCAGCGCCAGCTGCCGCCGGACATGGCCAGCCCGCCGTCCTACCAGAAGGTCAACCCGGCCGACTCGCCCATCTTCTATCTGACCATGTCCTCGGCCACGCAGCCCATGTCCGTGGTCAACGAGTACGCCGACACCGTCATCGCCCCGCGCATCTCCATGATCGGCGGCGTGGCCCAGGTCTCGGTCTACGGCGCCAAGAAGTACGCAGTGCGCGTGCAGCTGGACCCCAAGGCCCTGGCCGGCCGCGATGTGGGCCTCGAAGAGGTGGCAAACGCCATCGACCGCTCCAACGTCAGCCTGCCCACGGGCACCCTGTACGGCGAGTTCACGGCCATGAACGTGCAGGCCAGCGGCAAGCTCATGGACGCGGCCGCCTTCCGGCCCCTGGTCGTGGCCTGGCGCAACGGCGCCCCCATCCGTCTGCATGACCTGGGCACGGTCATCGACAGCGTGGAGAACGACAAGATCGCCAGCTGGCGCGGGGACACGCGGGCCATCGTCCTGGCCGTGCAGCGCCAGCCGGGGACCAACACCGTCGAAGTCGTGGACAACATCCGCAAGCTGCTGCCGGCTTTTTCGGAGCAGGTGCCTGATTCCATCGAACTCAAGATCCTCTACGACCGCTCCGAGTCCATCCGGGAGTCGGTGGAGGACGTGAAGTTCACCCTGCTGCTGACCATGGGCCTGGTGGTCGGCGTCATCTTCATCTTTCTGCGCAACGTGCGGGCCACGCTCATCCCGAGCATGGCCCTGCCCATGTCCGTGGTCGGCACCTTCGCCGTCATGTACCTCTGCGGCTACTCCCTGGACAACCTGTCGCTCATGGCGCTCATCCTGGCCGTTGGCTTCGTGGTCGACGACGCCATCGTCATGCTCGAAAACATCGTGCGCCATCTTGAGATGGGCAAGCCCGTGCTCCAGGCTGCCTTCGACGGGTCCAAGGAGATATCCTTCACCATCCTGTCCATGACCATCTCCCTGGCCGCCGTGTTCATCCCGGTCCTGTTCATGGGCGGGATCGTGGGACGGCTTTTCCGCGAGTTCGCGGTGGTCATCTCCGTGGCCATCCTCATCTCCGGCTTCGTGTCCCTGAGCCTGACGCCCATGCTGTGCTCCCTTTTCCTGAAGAGGACGCACGAGGTCCGGCATGGGGCGGTCTTCAGGGCCTCGGAGAAGGTCTTCGACGGCCTGCTGGCCCTGTACCGCTGGAGCCTGGCGGCCTGCCTGCGGCATCACGTGCTGACCTTCCTCGTGTCCCTGGCGGTCCTGGCCGGGAGCGTCGTTTTGTTCCGCGACATGCCCAAGGGCTTCCTGCCCAGTCAGGACACGGGCCAGATCAACGCCGTGACCGAGGCCGTGCAGGGCATCAGTTACGAGAACATGGTCCGCAACCAGCTGGCCTTGCATGACGTGCTGCTGGCCGAGCCGGCGGTGGAGACGTTCATGTCCGTGGTCGGCGGCGGCGGCCCCAACGCCGCGGGCAATTCCGGCCGTTTCATGATCCGCCTCAAAAACCACGCCGAGCGCAACGAGACCGCCGACGAACTCATCGCCAAGCTGCGCCCCAAACTGAACACCCAGCCGGGCATCCAGGCCTTCCTGGTCAACCCGCCGGCCATCAACATCGGCGGCCGCAGCACCAAGAGCCTCTACCAGTACACCTTGCAGAGTCCGGATACCGACGAGCTCTACCGCTACGCCGTGATCATGGAAGGAGCCCTCAAGGGGCTGCCCCAGCTGCAGGACGTGACGAGCGACCTGCAGCTCAAGAACCCCGAGGTGCGTCTCCTCATCAACCGCGACAAGGCCGCGAGCCTGGGCGTGACGCCCCGCGAGGTTGAACTGGCCCTGCAGTCGGCCTTCGGCTCACGCGAGGTCTCGACCATCTACGCGCCCACGGACAGCTACTCCGTCATCATGGAGCTGTTGCCCGAATACCGGCGCGACCCTTCTGCCCTGTCGCTCCTGTACGTCCGTACCGGGGACGGCAGGCTCGCGCCCCTCGACACGCTGGTGGACACCACCACCGGGGTGGGGCCGCTGTCCGTCAACCATTCCGGGCAGCTGCCGTCCGTGACCCTGTCCTTCAACCTGCGCCCCGGCGTGTCCCTGAGCGAGGCCACCGCCGCCGTGGAGGAGCTGGCGGCGAACACGCTGCCCGACACCTTCAGCGCGAGTTTCCAGGGCACGGCCCAGGCCTTCCAGAGTTCCCTCAAGAACATGCGGCTGCTGCTCATCCTGGCCGTGATGGTCATCTACATCGTGCTGGGCATCCTGTACGAGTCCTTCATCCACCCCCTGACCATCCTGTCAGGCCTGCCCTCGGCCGGCTTCGGGGCGCTCCTGACGCTCAAGCTCTTTGGGATGGATCTCAATCTGTACGGGTTCGTGGGCATCATCATGCTCATCGGCATCGTCAAGAAGAACGCCATCATGATGATCGACTTCGCCCTGGAGGCTCAGCGGGCCGGGAACAAGACCCCGGCCGAGGCCATCTTCGAAGGCTGCCTGGTGCGTTTTCGACCCATCATGATGACGACCATGGCCGCCATCATGGGCACCATGCCCATTGCCGTCGGATACGGCGCAGGCGGCGACGCGCGCCAGCCCCTGGGTCTGTGCGTGGTCGGCGGCCTGGTCACGTCGCAGCTTCTGACCCTGTACATCACGCCTGTCTATTACATGTACCTGGACAAGGCCGGCCGCGTGGTGCGGCGGGTCTTCGGGAAGAAAGCCGAGGGTTAGGGGAAGGGTCTTTCGAGCACCGGGACCGAAATGAAAAGCCCCGCGGTCTGTCGATCGCGGGGCTTCGTTCATCTCGTGGCGCAGACCGTCAGGCTGTGAGCTTGAGTCCGATTTTTGCCAGGTGGGCGGCCTGGTAGCGCACTCCGTCCAGTTCGTTTTCCGAGGGCTGGCGCGAGCCGTCGCCGCCGGCGATGGTGCTGGCCCCGTATGGGGAGCCGCCGGTGATCTCGTCCAGGCGCATCTGGCCCTGGAAGGCGTAGGGCAACCCGACCACGACCATGCCCTGGTGCAGGAGATAGGTATGGAAGGACAGGATGGTCGACTCCTGCCCGCCGTGCTGGGTGGCGCTGGAAGTGAATACGCCGCCCGGTTTCCCAACCATGGTTCCATTCGCCCACAGGCCGCCCGTGGCGTCCAGGAACTGGCGCATCTGGCCGGTCATGTTGCCGAAGCGGGTGGGCGTGCCGAACAGCACGGCGTCGGCCTGGCCCAGTTCCTCCACCGTGGCCACGGGTACGTCGGCCTGGGCCTTGGCCGCGTCCAGGGCGCCCATCTTGGTCAGCACTTCGTCGCTCAGGGTTTCGGGGACGCGGCGCAGGGCCACCTCCACGCCGGGGATTGCGGAAGCCGCTTCGGCCGCGGCCTTGGCCATGGTCCTGATGTGTCCATATGTGGAATGGTAGACGATGAGCATCTTCATGGCGGTCTCCTTGTCCGGCCCTGTCCGGCCGGTGGTGGTCGTTTTTGGCAACTTTTATCATTAGGGGCCTATCGGCTTTCCGTCAAGGATCCCCCGTAAAAAAGCCGTGCCTGCCGCCGGACAGGAGGGTTAGCCGGGATGGTTGCCGCGGCGTTCATCGCCCCAGGCTTTTTTCCCATTCCTTCTGCTGCGCCCTGGTCTCGGGCCAGGTGGCGTTTTCCGAGAACCCGTGCGGGGCGTCCGGGCGGATGGCGATGACCCGCTCCTGCCCGAACCGGGTGACGGACACCTCCACCTCGCCTCCGCCCCTGCGGGCCTTGGGCGAGAAGGAGGCCAGGCAGGCGCAGGCCTCGGCCAGAATGTCCTCGGGCCAGTCCCGGCCAGGGACGGGGCATCCCACGGCGTGGGGGCCGGGGAAATTTTTGAGCACGAAGACGTAATGCTCGGGCCGCACCAGCTTCAGGAGCTTCTCGTTGTCCTTGTGCTCCCGGCCCATGGCCAGCCAATGGCCGCCGTCGCGCCAGAGCTGGCGGCCGACGTTGGCCAGGTCGAAATAATGGGCCAGGGGCCGGGGAAAGGCGCGCATGATGGGCCAGTAGCGGCGGGCCGATTCCCGCTCGCCCAGGCGGCAGCCGCCGGCCTGGGTGGGGATGGTCGTCACGCCCAGAATTCTGGCCAGGTCGTACTGCCCTTTCCGTCCCCGTCCGACCAGGGACGGGAGTTTCGAACGGTCGACCAGGCCCGACTCCTCCATGGGCGTGGGCTGGAGAACGCCCGCGCTCAAGGGGCGCAGCAGCACGTCGCGCACGTCGGCGTCGTTGCGGATGATGTTCAGGGTGTCGGCGCGCTGGGACATGGGGCGCTGCCCGAGGACCTCGCCGGAGATGATGAACTTCGCGCCGTATGCCGGCAGGAGTGCCTTGGCCCTGCGCAGCATGAGGATCTTGCAGTCCACGCAGGGGTTCAAAACCTTGCCGAAGCCGTGGGGCGGGAAGGCGGCCATGAGGTCGACGAACTCCTGGCCGACGTCGATGATCTCGGCCGTGATGCCGTATTCGCTCTCCCAGAAGTCCTTTTTCTCGGGCTTGCCGAAAAAGGGGCTGACGAAGTGCAGGCCCAGGACCCTGTGCCCGTGGCGCTGCAGGAGCATGGTGGCCAGGATGCTGTCCAGGCCTCCGGAAAAGAGGGACAGTGCGTCGAATGATTCTTTGGTCATGTTCATGGAAATAATCGTTGCGGGCAGGCCGGGCAAGGAAGCGCCGCCCTCGTTGGACCGGATTTCGGCGGATATGTCGGGCTGGGGAAAACGAAAAGGGCTTGAATGTTTCCATCCAAGCCCTTGATCTTTTTGGTAGCGGGGGCAGGATTTGAACCTACGGCCTTCGGGTTATGAGCCCGACGAGCTACCATGCTGCTCCACCCCGCGTCATGTGAGAAGAACCTTCTAGGCAGGTTTACAATGCTTGTCAAATGCTATAGTCACTTTTTTTGTATGAAAAACAAAATTAATAAAATTTCACTGATAATTCCGGTATATAACGAAGAAGAAAACCTTCGTGACCTGTACCGGGAGGTGTCTCGGAGCCTTTCGGGGCTGGCCTGCGCGTGGGAAATGGTTCTGGTCGACGACGGCAGTTCCGACGCGAGCCTGTCCATCATCCGCGATCTGGCCGGCGCCGACCCCCGTGTGCGGTACATCGCGTTCGCCAGGAACTGCGGGCAGTCCGCGGCCTTTGCCGCGGGTTTCCGCTTCGCCGGCGGCGACGTGGTCGTGACCCTCGACGCGGACCTGCAGAACGACCCGGCCGACATCCCGGCCATGCTCGAGGTCTACGAACAGGGTGTGGACATGGTCATCGGCTGGCGGGCCAGGCGTCAGGACACCCTGGTCAAGCGCTACGCCTCCCGCTTCGCCAACTGGGTGCGCAACAGGGTCAGCCGCGAAACCGTGCGCGACACGGGGTGTTCCCTGAAGGTCATGCGCACGGAGATGGTGCGGGCCATTCCCATGTTCACCGGCATGCACCGCTTCCTGCCGACGCTCATGAAGCTGGAGGGCGCGACGGTGGCGGAGGTGCCCGTCAACCACCGTCCGCGAAGCAGGGGCATCTCGAAGTACGGGATCTGGGACCGCGCCTGGGCATCGGCCTATGATCTCCTGGCGGTGCGCTGGATGCAAAAGCGGCACATCGGCTACGTTGTTTCCGATACGAATCTCGAATAATCCTCGAAACATCCCGGATTTCGGGGCGTCATGATGCGGCGGCGCATGACGACGCCCCGGACGGGAATGCGGCGCACTCGCGCCTTGGGCGGAACATGGAATTTTCGACCGAGTGGTGGCTCCTGGCCATCGGCTTTCTGGGCCAGGTTTTTTTCTTTTTGCGGTTTTTCTGGCAGTGGGTGGTCTCCGAAAAGGAGAAGCGCAGCGTCATCCCTGTCAGCTTCTGGTATTTCAGCCTGCTGGGCAGCTTTTTTCTGCTGATCTATGCCGTCCTGCGCCGCGACATCGTTTTCATCGTCGGGCAGTCCACGGGCTCCATCATCTACGTCCGCAACTTGTTCCTCATCCATCGGGAGCGGAGGCGGCTGCACAGCGCCGGATAGAGGGTGACAAACACGCCGCCCACGGCCAGGCCCACGGCCCACGCGGCCAGGACGTCCGTAGGGAAGTGCTTGCCTACGTAGATGCGCGAAAAGCCGATGGCCACGGGGATGGCCCACAGGGATTTCCTGCGCAGCGCGGCATAGAGGAATGTTGCGGCGGCCGCCGCGTTGGAGGCGTGGGAGGACGGGAATGACGAGCCCGTGCGCTTTTGCTGCGAGAAGTCCGCAGGGAGCGTCTTCCAGACGCCCGAGTCCTGATAGCGCGTGCCCGGCAGGCTCTGGTAGGGGCGCACCCGGCCGACGCTTTCCTTGATGTGGTAGCACACCTGGTCCGAAATGCCGACGCACAGGGCTACACCCACGATCATGGTCGCGGTGACGCGCCGGAACTTCATGCCCGCGGCCATCAGGGCGATGCTTGCGGCCCACAGGAATGTCGAGCTGGACAGAAGCGGCATGAGCACATCGAGCAGGCCGTTCTGGATGTCCTGGTTGATCCAGGCGAAGAGCGCCAGTTCCCAGTCCGGGGTGTGAAAAAACATGGTTCCTCCTTGTTCCGCCCAGTTTGGGTGAAGCGGGGGAAATTGTCCAGAGTGCACATGCATGAGAGTGCTTGACGAGCCGCTTTCTTGCGGCTATTTTCCCAGTTTACTTTTTTCGAAGGAGAACAGAAATGAGCAAGAGAACATATCAGCCCAGCACCACCAAGCGCAAAAGAAGCCACGGGTTCCTGGTGCGCTCCCGGACCAAGAACGGCCAGGCAGTCCTGCGCCGCAGAAGAGCCAAGGGAAGAAAAAGATTAGCCGTCTAACCTCCCCTTCCTCGTACCGCCTGAAGAGACGGCCCCAGTTCACGAACTGTTATGATCGGGGCCGTCGTTTTTTCTCAAAGAGCTTCAGCCTCTTTGTTCTCGAGCGGGAAGACGCCGGGGGGACCTGGCGTCTTGGACTGACGGTGAGCAGAAAAGTCGGCAAGTCCGTGCGTCGCAACCGGATCAAACGTCTGGTCCGGGAGTTCTTCCGGCTCCATCAGCACGACTTTTCCCTGCGCGCGGACATTGTCGTCGTGCCCAAGCGGGGCATCTCCGCGGACAGTCTGAGCCTTGCGCAGGTATCCTCGGAGCTCGGCCCCCTGATGGCGAAGATCGTGTCGCGCGCCACCGCCGGGTAGGCTGACCGGAGATTGCATGAGACGAGTATTCGTATCTTTCCTTTCGCTGTATCAGTATCTGATATCCCCGCTGTATTCCCCGTGTTGCCGCTTCACTCCTTCGTGTTCCGAATACGCCCGGCAGGCCGTCATGACTCATGGCATTTTCCGGGGGATGGGCCTTGCCTTCATGCGGATCATGCGTTGTCATCCCCTGTGCGCCGGCGGCTACGACCCGGTTCCCTCCCCTAACTTCTCAAAGAGAGATTGAAATCGATGGATAGCAACAAGCGCGTCATCCTTGCCGTTTCCCTGTCCCTGATGGTGCTTTTGGGCTGGAATTACTTCTTCCCGCCCGTCACCCCCCAGGAGACGGACACCCAGAACGTGACTGCCCCCGGCCAGACCACGGCCCAGGCTCCCGAAGCCGGCTCCCAGGCCGCGCCTGCGGCATCGTCCGCCCCGAAGGTGCAGTTTTCGCCGGTCAGCGGCCAGAAGCTGAACGTGGACACTCCCCTGTACCACGCCGTGATCAACACCTCCGGCGGCGTGCTCGAGAGCTTCGTGCTCAAGAACTACAAGGAAACCATCGCAGCGGGCTCCAAGAATATCGACCTGGTTTCCGCCCAGTCCGTCACCAAGGCCCCCATGGGGCTGATCTGGAACTCCCAGCCCACCTGGGCCCAGGGTGAATGGACGGTGCAGGGCGGCGACATGGACCTGGCCGACGGCCAGACGGGCGCCATTCAGCTGGTGGGCACCCTCGGCGGCGTGCAGGTCGAGCGCAGCCTGATCTTTACCGGCGGCACCTATGAGATCAAGGAAGAGGTCAAGATCACCAACACCTCCCCGGCCCAGATCCAGGGCAATCTCGCCTTTTCCGTTTCGAGCGGCCGGCTCACGGCCGAGAGCGACAAGTATAACCACACCAAGATCGCCTACATGGCCGCCGGCTCCCTCAAGCAGGAGGACAGCCAGAAGGACCTGCATCTGGGCGTCGAATCCTCGGCCCCGGCCCAGTGGGGCGGCATCGAGAGCAACTACTTCCTGCTGGCCCTGGTGCCGACGTCGGCCGATATGACCGTGCGCGCCAAGCTTGAGGATGACGTCTTCCGCCTGACCGTGGCCGACCAGATGCTTCTGGACCCGGGCACCACCCAGTTGCGCACGGCCTCCTACTATTTCGGCCCCAAGACCAACAAGGGTCTGGCCGGGCTGCCCAAGAACCTGAAGGCCAGCATCAACTACGGTTTCTTCGACATCATCGCCAAGCCCCTGAATCAGTTCCTGCATTTCCTCCATGGGTACGTGGGCAACTACGGCGTGGCCATCATCATTCTGACCGTGATGATCAAGGCCCTGTTCTGGCCCCTCTCGCACAAGAGCTACAAGTCCATGGAGCAGATGAAGAAGCTGCAGCCCATGATGGCCAAGATCCGCGAGAAGTACGCCGACGACCGCGAAAAGATGAACGCCGAGATCATGCAGCTCTACAAGACCTACAAGGTCAACCCGGCCGGCGGCTGCCTGCCGATGCTGCTGCAGATTCCCGTGTTCTTCGCCCTGTACCAGGCCCTGCTCGGCGCCATCGAGCTTCGGCACGCGCCCTTCATCCCGCACCTGCCCTTCACGGACATGGTCTGGCTGGCCGACCTCTCGGCCAAGGACCCGTACTACATCACGCCGCTGATCATGGGCGCCACCATGTTCCTGCAGCAGCGCATGTCCCCGCCCATGGGCGACCCCATGCAGGCCAAGATCATGATGTTCATGCCCGTGATCTTCACCTTCCTGTTCCTGAACTTCCCGTCCGGCCTGGTCGTGTACTGGATGGTCAACAACGTGCTTTCCATCGGCCAGCAGTGGCTGATGATCAGAAAGTCGAAGTAGGGCCCGTGCGGCGCGGTTCCGGAAACGGTGCCGCGCCTGCGACGGGCGCGTTGTTGAACTTCCGGACGCGAAGGAGAATCGCATGAGCGCATACAAGGAATTCCGGGCCAAGACCGTGGACTTGGCCATCGAGGACGCGTGCCGTTTCTTCGCCGTTGGGCGGGACGCCCTGGAGATCGAGATCCTCAGCGGCGGGTCCTCGGGCATTTTCGGCCTGGGCGCCAAGAAGGCCGCCATCAGGGCCGTCCGCCGGCGTCTTTCCTCTGTGCCGGAGGAAACGGTCGTGCCGCAGAAGAAGGAACCTGTCGCTTCGCCGCCCGCGGCGCCAGTCGCGGCAGGGCCTGACGAGGCGATTGCAGCTGCCGAGACTGAGGTCGAAGCCGGCCCCGACCTGGCCGAAGAGTTTGAGGACGAGGACGAAGGGGCTCCGGCGGTCCAGCTTTCCGACGAGGAAAAGGCCCGGCTGGAGGCCGACATCCGCGCCATCATGACCACCCTCCTGCAACCCATCGCCGAGAACGTGACCCTGACCGTCGACGTCGCGTCGAGCCCTGTCACGGTCCATATCGAAGGCGAGGAAAGCTCGGGGCTCATCATCGGCCGCGACGGGCAGACCATCACCGCCCTGCAGTACCTGGCCAACCGCATCGTTTCCAAGACCTGGCCCAAGAGCCCGCGCATCCAGCTCGACGCCGGTGACTACCGGCAGAAGCAGGAGGAGCAGCTCCTGAGCATCGCCCAATTCCTGTCGGAAAAGGCCAAGAAGTCCGGCCGGGTGCAGAGCACCAGACCGCTCAGTTCCTTCCACCGCCGGGTCGTGCACATGGCCCTGCAGGATGACCGGGGCGTGCAGACGCGCAGCAAGGGGGAAGGGCACATGAAGCGGGTCCTCATCCTGCCGGTCAAGCGCGGCAAGCACGCGGGCCGGCCGCCCAGGCGGCAGGAGCCGCCGCAGGCGCGTCAATCCTAAAAACCAGGGCGGGCCTGCACGGTCCGCCCTTTTTTTACGCCATGCCAACACACACCGATACCATCGTCGCCATCGCCACCCCGCCCGGACAGGGCGCCGTCGGCATAGTCCGCCTGAGCGGCCCCGCTGCGCGGGATATCGGACTCGGGCTTTTTCAATCCTCGCGTCCGGATTTTTCCGATTTCGGGGCGTACCGCCTGCACCACGGCCAGTTGCGTGACGGGGCGGGTAACTTCATCGACGAGGTCCTGACCGCCTGGATGCCGGGCCCGCGCTCCTTCACCGGCGAGGACGTGCTCGAGTTCCAGTGCCACGGCGGCGCGGCCGTCCTGCGTCTGGTGGTGGAGGCCTGTCTGGCCCGCGGGGCGCGGCTGGCCGAACCGGGGGAGTTCTCCAAGCGCGCGTTCCTGAACGGCCGCATGGACCTGACCCAGGCCGAGGCCATCATGGAACTGGTGGGCGCGCCCACGGGAGTGGCCGTGGGCCTGGCCGGGACCAAGCTCGAAGGGCTCCTGGCGCGTCGCATCGCCGAACTCCGCGCGAGCCTTGAGACGCTCCGCGTGCAGCTTTGCGTGGCGGTTGATTTTCCCGAGGACGAAGTGGAATGCTTGGCCCCTGAGGAACTGGAGCGCGGCGTGTCCGAGGCGCGAGCGTCCATGGCCGAACTGGCCGGCAATTACGACCGCGGCCGCTGCTGGCGCGAGGGCGCCCTGGTGGTCCTGGCCGGGCAGGTCAACGCGGGCAAGTCGAGCCTCATGAACGCCATCCTTGGCGTGAGCCGCGCCATCGTCACAGACATCCCGGGCACGACCCGCGATTATCTGGAGGAATCCGTGCAGCTGGACGGCCTGCCCGTGCGTCTGGTGGACACGGCGGGCCTGCGCGCCTCCTTGGACAGCGTGGAGATGCTCGGCATCGAGCGCAGCCGGGAACTCATGTCCCGGGCCGATCTGGTGCTGCTGGTCATCGACGCGGACCTGGGCCCCGGCGCCGAAGATCTCGACCTTGCAGGCGAGGTGAAAAACTTGCTGGTCGTGGCCAACAAGATGGATCTCGTGTCCGGCGACCCCGCATGGTTCGCGGAACAGCCCTGGCGTGAACGGACGATCTGCCCCCTCTCGGCCAAACTCGGCCAGGGCCTGCCCGACCTGCTGGCCGCCGTGCGCAGCCTGGTCGCCGGCGCCGGCACCCCGGAACCGGGCGCCCTGGTCCCCAACCTGCGCCAGCACACGGCCCTGGTCGCCGCCATGGGCGAACTGGACCGCCTCCGGCACGACCTGGCCGCAGGCCTGCCCTACGACATCCTCTCGGTCCACCTGGACACGTCCTGCGCCCTCCTGGGCGAGATCACGGGCGCGATCACGTCGCAGGAAGTGCTGAACGCCGTTTTCGACGGGTTCTGCATCGGCAAGTGACGGGAAGGCGCGAAATGTTCACCCTTCTCGTGTGAAGTGCATGGGATGGATTCCCGCCTTCGCGGGAATGACGTTCAAATGAAGCGGCAGGCAGAAGCAAGTCCATTATGCTGTTTGAAAATGGGCTTTGCTGTAATTTAACAGATATTCGTTGCGCAATCCTTCGGCGTCACTACCATGTCATTCCCGCGAAGGCGGGAATCCATGCCTTTCACCCAGTTTTACATAGACGAAATTTCTTCCCACAAATCCTTCCATGTTGGATTGTTTTCCTCGATCAATCGAATCTTCCAATCCCTGTTCCATTTTTTGATCTGCTTCTCGCGTAAAATTGCATCATTTGGAGAGCTGTGCATCTCGAAATAGACGAGTTCGTGCACATGGTACTTCTGGGTGAATCCTTCCACAACATTGTTTTTATGCTGCCAAATCCGGGTCGTCAGATTCGATGTCACGCCAGTATACAATGTTCCCCTTGGCTTGCTTGCGAGGATGTACACAAAATATGATTTTGAGGCGACCATAGCACTTTTTGTGGGTGGAGATGTTTTTTAGTTGTTCTATCTCGACGGCAATGAGGCAAATAGTCGCTCTGTCACCATGTCATTCCCGCGAAGGCGGGAATCCATCTTCAAAACGCAGGGAAAGGCATGGATTCCCGCCTTCGCGGGAATGACGCGGTTGTGGTGCGGGATTTAGTTGCATTTGCCATAGATGCGCCATGTTCTTTGGTTAACGCAAAATTTTCCGTAATATGCTGACATTGATGCAGTTATGAGTTATCCGATGCAGTGTCTTTGATTCTTTTTGCAAGACGATACTTTATCATTCAATCACGGCGTCATTCCCGCGAAGGCGGGAATCCATCTTCAAAAATGCGGGTAAAGACATGGATTCCCGCCTTCGCGGGAATGACATTGGAGGAGGTGCGGGTGTTCTCAGTTCTTCCTTGGTAGAACGGAGAAATCAGTCTGGAGACGACGTTCTCCAATCACCGCACCTCTTCTTGTGATCACGCCAGCGTGAAGTTGATCTCCACCCGCTCCAGGCTCACGACGTCGAGCACCACGTCCAGGGTCTGGCCCATGGAGAACGTCTTGGCCGTGCGCTGGCCCAGGAGGTCCTGGCGTTCGGGGTCGTAGACGTAGTAGTCGTCCAGGGTGGCCAGTCGCACGAGGCCGTCCACGGGCATGTCCAGCAGTTCCACCCAGAAGCCGAAATCCGCCACGCCAGAGATCACGCCGCGCATGGTCTCGCCAACCCTGTCCTCCAGGGCCAGGATGGACGCGCGTTTTTGGATCTCCCTTTCCGCTTCCATGGCCTTGCGCTCCAGGGCGTTCAGGCCCTCGCAGATGCCCTGCACCTCATCCATGTCCATGCTTTCCGCCTCTCCGGCTAGCAGCCGCTTGAGGCTGCGGTGCACCAGCAGGTCCGCGTAGCGGCGGATGGGCGAGGTGAAGTGGCAGTAGGCCTCGGACGCCAAGCCGTAGTGCCCGCCGTTGTCCGGCGAGTACTGGGCCTGCATCATGGTCCGCAGGACCAGGCGGTTGACCAGGAACTCCATGTCCGTGCCGTCGGCGGCGTGGGTCAGGCTCTGCAGGCCCTTCTGGTCCAGGTCCTTGGGCAGGCGGTCCACCAGGCTGGTGTGGGCCAGCAGGTTGCGCAGGGTCTCAAGCTTGCGCTCGTCGGGCTGCGGGTGGATGCGGTAGGGGAAGACGCGTTCCCGCGCGCCGAGATATTCGGCCACGCGCTCGTTGGCCGCGATCATGAACTCCTCGATGAGACGGTGGCTGAAGAGGCGGGTGCCGGCGTGGACGCTGACGATGTCCTCCACCAGCCGCACCTGGGCCTCGGGGATGTCGAAGTCCAGGCAGCCGCGCTCCGTGCGGCGCTTCAGGAAAAGCTGCGCCAGGGCCTCGGCATCGCGCAGCATGGGCATGAGGGGTTCGGTGTCCTTGTCAGGCGAGCCGTCCAGGGCGGCCTGCACCTGGTTGTAGGTCAGGCGGGCCTGGCTCTGGATGACGGCGTTGTAGAGCCTGGGCTTTCCGGGCTCGCCGTCCAGGGAGTAGGGCGTGTCCACGACCATGGCCAGGCGCGGCACGTGGGGCCGCAGGCTGCACAGTCCGTTGGACAGGGCCTCGGGGAACATGGGCTCCACCGACAGGGGGAAATAGTAGGAGTTGCCGCGGGCCCGGGCTTCCACGTCCAGGGCCGAGTTCTCGGGCACGTAGTGGGCCACGTCGGCGATGGCTACGACAAGGCGGTAGCCGTTCTCCTGGCGCTCCACGTAGACCGCGTCGTCGAAGTCCTTGGCGGTCTCGCCGTCGATGGTCACCAGGGCCACCCCGCGCAGGTCCGTGCGGCCGGCCCAGTCCGCGGGCGACGGTTCGCCCGGCAGGGCTTCGGCCTGGCGCAGGACTGGCGTCGGGAATTCCTCGGGGATGGAGTAGCTGGTCTTGACCAGAAGCTCCTGCGTGGCCAGGTCGCGCTCCTCGCCCAGGCGACGCAGGGCCGTGCAGCGCCACAGGCCCTTTTCCTGCTCCTCTTCCGGCCGAACGCTCAGGATGTCGCCCTTTTCGGGGGTCGGAATGCCGCTCGTGTCGACCACGGCGTAGAAGGGCATGCGAGCATCCGTAGGGTGACAGAAGTGCGAGCCGTCCGAGATGCGCCGGCTGACGCGGACCATGAGTTCAGCGACGCCGCGCTCCAGAATTTCGACGATGCGCCCTTCCGGGGAGTCCTTCTTGCGGCCCGTGTCGACCACGGCCGTGACCCGGTCGCCGGGCCAGGCCCCGCCGAAGTTGCTGGGGTGGATGAAGAGATCCTTCTGGCGGCGGTCGTCGGGGACGAGGTAGCCCACGCCCGAGCGGCGCACGTCCAGGGTGCCGGTCATGCGCGGCAGGCTGTCCAGCAGGCCGTAGCTCTTGCCCATCTGGGCGATTTCGCCGCTTTCCACCATCTGGGCCAGGGTGGATTTGATGACCTTCTTCAGGGACGCGTCGGCGTCGAAGAGGCCGTAGATGTTCTTGCTGCGCAGGGGCGCACCGGCCTGGCGCAGGGCGTCCAGGAGGGCTTTGCGGGAAAATTTATTCGTTGCTCGTTTCTTCGTGGGCATGTGGTTTCCGGGGTAAAATGTGGACGCGCTCGTCGAGCCAGGCGCGGAAGGACTGCGAGCCGGCGGCCGAGAAGGTCGTGGTCAGCTGCGGGGTCCACAGCCGCTCGTCGGCGAAGGGGGCCAGCTTGACCGCGTCTTTGGGCGTACAGACGATGTGCGTGCAGGCGTTGCGCTCGGCCGAGGCGACGATGGCCTGCCAGTCCGAGACGCTGAAAGGGTGATGGTCCGGGTAGACCAGATGGCGCACTGGCTTTTCGCCCAGGTCGCCCTTGCAGGTCTGACAGACCTTGTCCGGGTTGGCGATGGCCGTGACCAGGACGAAGCGCGTGCCGTCGAGGGTGTCCATGGCCTCGCCGGTCAGGGCGTTGGCCACGCCACGGGCCGTGACGCGGAAGAAAAAGATGGGCTTGCCCAGGTGGGTCAGCTTGATGCGGGCCACGGTTTCGATGCAGCCGTCGTCGCTGTCGAACATGGTGTTGACCAGGAAGGCGTCGGCCCGCTTCAGCGCCGAGACGTCCTCACGCCACGAGCCGGCCGGGATGACGCGGTTCCATTCCTCGTCCAGGTCGCGCGGCGAGAGCAGGCAGAGGTTCAGGTCGCGCTGGATGCGCAGGTGCTGGTACCCGTCGTCGAGGATGAAGAGGTCAGTGCGGTTCCGGCCTGCGGTCTTGCCGGCCCGCACGCGCTTGGGGTCCACCAGGATGCGGGCCTGGGGGTGGGTGCGCTTGAGGAGCAGGGGCTCGTCCCCGGCCTCGCGGGGCGGGCTCAGGAGCTGGACCTCGTAGGGCAGGTGCGGCGGGCGCCCGCCGTAGCCGCGGGTCAGGACCGTGGCGTCGATGCCCTCGCCGCGGGCCCAGTCCAGGAGCCACGAGACCACGGGCGTCTTGCCCGTGCCTCCCCAGGAGATGTTGCCGACGCTGATGCAGGCCGCCGGCGGCCGCCAGGAAGCCCATTTGCCGGACAGGTAGAATTGGGCGCGCAGGCGCATGAGCCGGGCGTAGGCCTTGCTGAGTGGGCCCAGGATGTGCGCGAATTTGTCTTGCAGGCGGAGGATGCGGTCAGGGGTCATGGGTGCGCCACAAAGGAAAAGGGCGGCTTGCGCCGCCCGGTTGTCAATCTCGGGAGGATCCGAAGAACCTGAGCAGGAAGAGGAACAGGTTGATGAAGTCCAGGTACAGGGTCAGGGCGCCGAGGATGGTGCCGCGGCGGATGGCCAGGGCGTCGTCCATGGGCGCGGATTCGCCCATGACCTTGAGCTTCTGGGTGTCGTAGGCGGTCAGGCCGGTGAAGATCAGCACGCCGATGCCGCTGATGACGAAGTCCAGGGCCGAACTGGCCATGAAAATGTTGACGATGGACGCGATGACGATGCCGATGAGGCCCATGAACAGGAAGCTGCCCCATCCGGTCAGGTCCTTCTTGGTCGTCGCGCCGTAGACGCTCATGGCCGCGAACATGCCCGTGCAGACGATGAAAGCCTTGAAGATGGAGGCCGCCGTGTACACGAGCAGAATGACGGACAGGGTCGCGCCGTTCAGGGCGCTGTACAGCAGAAAGAGCCCCGTGGCCATGCCGGCCGACATGCGGTGCACGGCGCCGGACAGTCCCATGACCATGCCGAACTGGGCCAGGATCAGGCCCCAGAACAGGATGGGGTTCGTGAAGATGGCCTGCGCCAATGCCGGCGTGGTGGCCACGGCGTAGGCCACGAGGGCCGTGAGCCCGAGCCCCAGGCTCATCCAGTTGTAGACCCCGCGCAGGAACAGGTTGGTGGCCTGTACATCGGTTCGGGTCCGGGAAACGGTCTGGAAATTCATTGCTCCTCCTTATGCGGTCGGTGTCTTTTATGCTGAATCGCGGACTGAAATAAAGTGTATCGAGTTTGGCCCAGGCCCATTTGCTGCGGGCACCTGATGCGCTGTGCATCGATGCACCCCCGGCGAGCCGGACACGACGTTTTCAGCCCCTTTTGGTTTAGGTCATCTTGGGCGCAAGTCAAGGATCGGCAGGATTCGGCCCAAATTCGCCACGAACTGACAAATTTTGTCTGCACATCTTCCCAAAAAATCGCCGCCCTTGACTAACCAACGGAAAAAAAAGGGAATGACAACCTGGCACGGAACATGATAGAGGCCCACCACAAGCATGGATACCTCAACCCAATTTTGTGGAGGATTGTATGAACCGGTTCAGAAAGAATGAAAAAGGTTTCACCCTGGTCGAACTTCTGATCGTCGTGGCCATCATCGGCATTTTGGCGGCGATCGCGATTCCGCAGTTTATCAAGTATAAAAGGAATGCAGCCGAGTCAGCCTGTGAGTCGGATTTGAGGAACTGTATGAATGAGGCGGCTGCGAGGTTTGCTTCAAATTCGAGCGATAACAATAATACCTGTCAAATTCCAAATACTCAATTTACGAGCACTTCAAAAAAGTTCCAAGTGCTGGATAACGGTTCGCTGCAATTCAGCGATAACACTTTGACTTATGGCACAGTGACTGTGAGCGGCTATGATTTTACTGCAAATATGACAGAGGGTGCTGTTGCTGATTGTTATCAATAGTCTTTTTTTTTATTATTAGAGAGCCCTTGTTGTTCATAGCGACATGGGCTCTCTGTTTTGCAAGGGCAAAGGGGTCAAGTCTTCCTTTGTCTCTTCTCAATCTCTCTTTTGCTCCTCTCCACCCTCTCCGCCAGGTCTTTGTCAGCCTCGATTCTCAACTTGATCCGTGAGATGGCGCTGGCGACAGTGCTGTATTTTTCTATTTGGAATTTTGCGGCAATGCGATTGAGGCTGTCGCCTCTGAGGGTGCGGGCCAGATGCATGGTCACGTCGCGAGGTTCGTTGGTGACGCCCCGTGAGGAGGACTTTATCGTTTCCTCATCGACGCCGTAGACGTCACGGCAAAGGGGTCAAATCTTCCTTTGTCTCTTCTCAATCTCTCTTTTGCTCCTCTCCACCCTATCCGCCAGGTCTTTGTCAGCCTCAATTCTCATCTTGATCCGTGAGATGGCGCTGGCAACGGTGCTGTACTTATCAATTTCGAACCCTGCGGCAATGCGCTGGAGGCTGTCCCCTCTGAGGGTGCGGGCAAGATGCATGGCCACGTCGCGGGGTTCGTTGGTGACTCCTCGTGAGGAGGACTTCATCGTGGTCAGGAAGGCAAAGGGGTCAAATCTTCCTTTGTCTCTTCTCAATCTCTCTTTTGATATTCACCACCCTATCCGCCAGGTCTTTGTCAGCCTCAATTCTCATCTTGATCCGTGAGATGGCGCTGGCAACGGTGCTGTACTTATCTATTTCGAACCCTGCGGCAATGCGCTGGAGGCTGTCGCCTCTGAGGGTGCGGGCAAGGTGCATCGCCACGTCGCGGGGTTCGTTGGTGACGCCCCGAGAGGAGGACTTCATGAAGAAAAGGGGTCAAGTCTTCCTTTGTCTCTTCTCAATCTCTCTTTTGCTCCTCTCCACCCTATCCGCCAGGCCTTTGTCAGCTTCAATTCTCATCTTGATTCGCGAGATGGCGCTGGCGACAGTGCTGTATTTTTCTATTTGGAATTCTGCGGCAATGTGATTGAGGCTGTCGCCTCTGATGGTGCGTGCCAGATGCATGGCCACGTCGCGGGGTTCGTTGGTGACGCCCCGTGAGGATGACTTCATCGTTTCCTCATCGACGCCGTAGGAAGGCAAAGGGGTCAAATCTTCCTTTGTCTCTTCTCGATCTTTCTTTTGATTTTCTCCACCCTATCCGCCAGGCCTTTGTCAGCTTCAATTCTCATCTTGATTCGCGAGATGGCGCTGGCGACAGTGCTGTATTTTTCTATTTGGAATTCTGCGGCAATGTGATTGAGGCTGTCGCCTCTGATGGTGCGTGCCAGATGCATGGCCACGTCGCGGGGTTCGTTGGTGACGCCCCGTGAGGAGGACTTCATCGTTTCCTCATCGACGCCGTAGACGCTGCAGGCGGCTTCCCTGATATCTTCCGCCGTAACAGGCGCAAGCTGCCGTGACTGCGGGATCTCCGGGTTGAGTTTGGCGGCGAAGAAGCGGTCCTTGATGGTTTGCACGAATTCCGAATTGCCGAGAATGGCGGGCAGTTTCTTCAGCGAAAAGACTCTTTCGATGTTTTCGTCGTCATCCCTGGCCATGAAGCGGCGGTATTCGGCGCGTGCCTTGACCGGGTCGTCGGAGAATTGCGCGAGAAGCGGCCCGGTGTGCAGCCACTTCCACGAGTTTTCGCGATGCAGATAGCCGAGATGGCTGCTCCAGGGGTACTCTTCCAACGTTTTGACCATCCCGGACTTGAGCGGATTGTGGTGGATATAGCGGACCAAACCCTGCAGGTAGTCGTCTTCCCCGACCAGGATGGCCTTGTACCTTCCGCGGAAAAGCTGCCCGTCCAGGCCGTGCCGCCGGTTGAACCACTGCGTGTACACCCCGCCGAGATGCCGCATGGCGCGGGCCAGGTTGCCTTCCGGAGTCTGGAGCAGCAGATGGTAATGGTTGGGCATCAGGCAATAGGCCGCGACGCCCAGGCGAAACATTTCCGAGGTGCTTTTGAGCAGGCCGGTGAAGGCCTTGTAGTCCTCCGCATCGCGAAAGATGACTTCCCGCCGCCGGCCGCGGTTCATGACATGGTGCCATGCGCCTTCGAATTCGATTCTGAGTGGTCGTGCCATGGGTGTTTGGTAGCGTCGATGGCTGGTTGAGTCAAAGGAAGATTTGACCCCTTTTGGGCCATGGGTTGTCATGACGTTGTCGGTACATTATAAGGAGGCAAACTTTGGAGGCGTTATGGCAACCACGACCATGTCCAAGACTGAAAGGATCGATGTTCGAGCGAGCATTTCCGTGAAGCAGTTGCTGCAGGAGGCCGCGCAGGCCAGTCATAAGAGCGTGAGCGAGTTTCTGCTGGAGGCGGGCGTCAACGCCGCAAACCAGGCTCTTTCCGAGCGACGCCATTTTGAGATTGGGGAGGAGCAGTGGGCGGCCTTCGAGAAAGCCCTCGACAGGCCTGTGCAGACCAAGGCCAGGCTTCGCAGCCTCATCGTCGATGCCGGGGTACTCGGCTGATGTTCGAACCCGTGCGCAAGCTGCGTCCCGGCGACGACATTGACCGATTCGACTGCGGCCAGCCCGCGCTCAATCAGTTCCTGCAGCGGTACGCGTTGCTCAGTCAGAAGGCCGGCAGCGCCCAGACGTATGTCAGCATCGCACAGGGGCGGGTGGTCGGCTTCTATTCCCTTGCCGTCGGGAGCGTGTCGCCCGCGGATGCGCCAGGCAGGGTTTGCAAAGGGCTGGCGCGGCATCCCGTGCCGGTCATGATTCTGGCCAGGCTGGCGGTGGATGCGGAGTTTCAGCGCAAAGGCCTTGGGCGGGCGCTCCTGAAGGACGCCTTGTTACGGACCCTCCAGGCGGCGGACATCGCGGGGATCAGGGCGATTCTCGTGCATGCCAAGGACGAGCAGGCCCGGGCATGGTATGCTTCCTGGGATTTCGAGCCGAGCGTGACCGATCCGTACCACCTTTTTCTGCTGCTGAAGGATTTGAAGGCCATTCTGGTTTCGTAAGAGTCGGCCTTGACTCTGCACGGCAAGAGTCATAGCTGATTTCTGTGTGTAGTACGATGTATACATTGTATCCTCAGCCATTTTTATCTGCCGAGGAGGAGTTATGAGCGTCATGTCCATGCGGCTACCTGATGAAGCCATGGATCGTTTGGGGGATTTGGCCAAGGCGACCGGCAGAACGAAGTCATTTCTTGCCGGGCAGGCCATCATGGAATTTCTCGAGCGGGAGTCGTGGCAGGTGAACGAGATTTCTCAGGCGCTGGGAGAAGCGGATGCCGGCGATTTTGCGAGCGATCAGGAGATCGAGGCCATGCGCGAAAAATGGGGCGGCAATGCGCGTTAGATGGCTGCGCAAGGCCCTGGCGAATTTGAATGTCGAGGCGGAATACATCGCGGCG
The DNA here is from genome assembly GCF_054657795.1 of Desulfomicrobium salsuginis. NCBI lineage: Bacteria > Pseudomonadati > Thermodesulfobacteriota > Desulfovibrionia > Desulfovibrionales > Desulfomicrobiaceae > Desulfomicrobium > Desulfomicrobium salsuginis. The sequence goes on from NZ_BAAHYA010000001.1 coordinate 1,332,822, forward strand.
GATGATCCGGATTCGGCTGTGAACCTGTTTGATTGCGTCGTGACCAAGGTGGCGACTTTGACGGATTTCCCCAGCCTGGGACGGCCGGGGAGAGTACCCGGCACACGGGAGCTGGTTATCGAAAGGTATGCCTTGCTCATCCCATACAGAGTCCTGGCGGATGAAGTGCACGTCCTTCGTGTCTTCCACACCCGGCGCAAGCCCCCTACCTCCTGGTAGCCCTCTCACTCGACCTCGATTTCGAGCCCCTTCAGGTACGCCCCTTCCGGAAAGGCCAGGGCCACCGGATGGTCCTGGGCCTGCGTCAGTCTGCGCACGATCCGCCCTGTGCTCCCTGCGTCCAGGGCCGCGTCTGCCACGATTTTCTGGAACAGGGCGTCCTCCATCAGGCCCGAGCAGGAGAAGGTGAAGAGGCGGCCGCCGGGGCGCAGGAGGTGGAAGGCGCAGAGGTTGACGTCCTTGTAGCCGCGGGCCGCGCGGGTGAGGCTGGCCTTGGAGTCGACGAACTTTGGCGGGTCCAGGACGATGAGGTCGAAGGTGCGGCCTTCCTTGCGCCAGGCGCGAAGAATTTGGAAGGCGTCGCCGCAGACCGTGGTCATGGATTCGGGGGCGAAGCCGTTCAGGTCGCGGTTGCGGACGGCCAGGTCCAGGGCCGGGGCCGAGGCGTCGAGCTGGGTGACGTTTTTTGCCCCGCCCCGAAGCGCGGCCAGGCCGAAGCCGCCGGTGTAGGAGAAGCAGTTCAGGACTTCGGCCCCGGCCGCGGCCCGGCCCACGGCCAGGCGGCTGTCGCGCTGGTCGAGGTAGAAGCCGGTCTTGTGGCCGCTCCGGACATCGACCAGGAGGCGCACGCCGTTCTCGCGGATTTCGACCAGTTCCGGGATTTCGCCGTGCACGGCTTCGATCCGCTCGGCCAGTCCCTCCTTGGCCCGCACGTCCACGTCGGAGCGTTCCAGAATCGCGTCGTCCGGAAACAGGGTGCGCAACGCCGCGATGATCTCCGCCCGCCAGAATTCGGCACCGGCCGTCAGGAGCTGGAAGACGAGGACCGCGGCGTAGCGGTCCAGGATGAGGCCCGGCAGGCCGTCGGATTCCGATTGTACGAGGCGCAGGGCGTCGCTTTCTGTTTCGAGGCTCCGGCGTCTGGCGGCGGACTGGCCGATGCGGCGCAGGAAGAATTCGGCATCGATCCGTTCGTCCGCATCGAAGGTCCAGACCCGGCCCTGGATCTGGGATTTGGGCGAAAAGGCGGCCCGGGCCAGCCACTGGCCGTTTTGTCCGAGAACGTCGACGGTCTGCCCTGATTTGGGGCGGCCCTTGACAGCGGCCACCGCACCGGAAAAGATCCACGGATGACGCCGGAACAGCGATTTTTCCCGGCCCGCGGCGATGATGAGCTGTTGGTCCACGATGATGTCCTTGATGCGCAGGGGGAATCCCCGCAGTGTGAGTTCCTGCGCGCCATGGACGGGCAGGCGACCGAAAACATAGGTCAAGCCCACTGGGGCGTCCACGGGAAAAATGGCGCCTCCGGCATCGCAGGCCCCGACAATTTCTGGCGACGGGTTCCGCCGGGGCATTTTCTTTTGGCCGTGTTTTCTGCCGTGCTGTTGCACGTCGCGATTTTGGGCGCGGTCAGGCTGTGGTTTTCTCCCTGGTGGGGCATGACCGGCCCCCGACTGCTGTCTCTGGAACTCGCCGGAATTTCCGGCGGAGGGGGAGTCCGTGACGGCCGGGGAGCCGGGGCGGGGGAAAAAGCCGGGGCCGCCCCCGGCAATGGCGAAACGGACGCGCTCGCGGGCCGCTTGTCCGATCTGCTGCCCCTACTTGGCGCCGAGAATTCGGGTGATGCGTCCAAGGCGCAACCCATGGGGCACGTCGCACCCAGACAGCCTGATGTCCGCCCCGCCGCCTCATCCTCCCCCAAGCCAAGGCCTGTCGCACCCAAAGCGCTTGCCCCCAAGGAAACAGCGCCCCCCCAGCCGGAACCCGTTCGCTCCGAGCCGTCGGAATCCTCCCTCCCAGAAAATGAATCGCTCCCAGGACCTGACGCTCAGGAATCTTCGGGAGAACCTGCCGCCGTGGCGGCAGGAACCGTTCCAGGCGCAGGGACTGGCGACTCCTCGGGCAGCGGCGCAGGCGCAGCCGCTGCGGGAGGCGACGGCGTACCGGCCAAAGGGAGCGGCCCCGGTGCAGGCGGGGGGCCTGGCGGCGAGGGACGCGGCCAAGGAGGGGGCGAGGGCGGGCTGCTCAGCTTCGGGACCCCCGGCGGGCCCGTGATCGCGCGCATGGCCATGCCCGAGTACCCGCGCGAGGCCCGCCGATTGGGCAAGGAAGGGACCGTGGTGCTGAGGATCACCCTCGATGCGGCCGGCGAGGTCGCGGCCGTCGATGTCCTTCAGACTCCAGGCTACGGTCTGGACGAGTCCGCCCGCGAGGCCGTGCTACGCTCCCGCTTCCGTCCGGCCACGGCCCGAGGCGTGCCCGTGGCCTGCCAGGCCATCCTGCCGGTGCATTTCAAGCTGCGGTGAACGTTCATCGATTTTCGCAGTGACAAGCGTGCGTTTCATGCTCCACCACTGCGGCCGCCATCCCCTTAGACAACACCGCCCCGCCGGCTTGCGCTGACGGGGCGGTTCGTTTTGTGTTTCCTGGCCTGTCTAGAAGATCTGCGGATAGCTCTTCACGAAGGCGTCGAGGCGTTCGCGGGACTTGGTGATCCTTTCCCGCAGTGAGGCCTTGTAGGCGTCCATGTCGGCGATGGGCTTGCGGGCCACGCCCGTGTCCATGGCGGCCTGGGCCACGGCGGCGGACTCGAACTCGATGAGGCGCAGGTCAACGGGTTTGGGGATGATGTAGTCGATGCCGAATTCCAGCTTGTCCACCCCGTAGGCTTCGAGGACATAGTCCGGCACCGGCTGCTTGGCCAGGTCGGCCAGGGCCTTGGCCGCGGCCATTTTCATTTCCTCGTTGATGTTGGTGGCCATGACGTCGAGGGCGCCGCGGAAGATGAAGGGGAAGCCCAGGACGTTGTTGATCTGGTTGGGGTAGTCCGAGCGGCCCGTGGCCATGATGGCGTCGGGGCGGGCTTCCTTGGCGTCGGTGTAGGAGATTTCCGGGACCGGGTTGGCGCAGGCGAAGATGATGGGGTCCTTGGCCATGCCTTTGACCATGTCCTTGCTGACCACGCCGGCCTTGGACAGGCCCAGGAAGACGTCGGCGCCGACCATGGCTTCGGCCAGGGAGCCGTAGGCCTTCTTGGTGGCGAATTCGCGCTTCTGCTCGTTCAGGTCCGTGCGGCCCAGGTGCATGTGGCCGCGGGAGTCGAACATGGCGATGTTTTCGAGCTTCATGCCCAGCGCCACGTAGAGGCGGGTGCAGGAGATGGCGGCGGCGCCGGCTCCGGAAACCACCATGCGCAGGTCCTCGATCTTTTTGCCCGTGATCTCGAGTGCGTTGAGCAGGCCGGCGGCGGAGATGATGGCCGTGCCGTGCTGGTCGTCATGGAAGACCGGGATGCCCATTTCCTTCTTGAGCTTGTCCTCGATGTAGAAGCATTCCGGGGACTTGATATCTTCGAGGTTGATGCCGCCGAAGGTCGGCTCAAGGGCCTTGACGATTTCGCAGAGCTTGTCGGGGTCGGTCACGTCGAGGTTGATGTCATAGACGTCGACGTCGGCGAAAATCTTGAACAGGAGGCCCTTGCCTTCCATGACGGGCTTGCCGGCGTGGGCGCCGATGTTGCCCAGGCCCAGGACGGCGGTGCCGTTGGAAACCACGGCCACGAGGTTGCCGCGGCCGGTGTACTTGTAGGTCAGGTCCGGGTCCTTGGCGATGGCCAGGCAGGACTCGGCCACGCCCGGGCTGTAGGCCATGGTCAGGTGCTTCTGGGTGGAATAGGGCTTGACCGGCACGACCTCGATTTTGCCGGGACGGACTTCGGAATGGTAATCCAGCGCTTCCTGGGGGGTGAAAAGAGCCATGTTGTCCTCCAATGTGATGCCGCATGGGCGGCGTTGACAATTTCGGTGATCGGGCCAGGGGGGGCCAGCCGTGCGTATCCCGCACCGTAGGGGCGAAAAATTTTTCGCCCCTACAATGGTGCACATATTCGCATGGGACGTGCGTTCGTGTCTCGTTTTGCGCCTAACACGAATAAAAATAATAAACGTCATGGCCCGGGTTCACCAGAGGTGCGTCCAAGAGGAAGATGGATTCCCGCCTTCGCGGGAATGACGCGTTGGTAGGGCGCGGGTGCGAGCCTGTTTATGCGGTGGCGTGGGTTCGAACCTCCTTATGAGGCTCGAACTATTTGACGCCCGTGTGCAACCCGTTGTTTCTCCTTGATGTCATCCCCGCGCAGGCGGGGATCCATGCCTTTCGTCTTGCCCCCGCATGAAGATGGATTCCCGCCTTCGCGGGAATGACGCGTTGGTAGGGCGCGGGTGCGAGCCTGTTTATGCGGTGGCGTGGGTTCGAGCCTCCTTATGAGGTTCGAACTATTTGACGCCCGTGTGCAACCCGTTGTTTCTCCTTGATGTCATCCCCGCGCAGGCGGGGATCCATGCCTTTCGTCTTGCCCCCGCATGAAGATGGATTCCCGCCTTCGCGGGAATGACGCGTTGGTAGGGCGCGGGTGCGAGCCTGTTTATGCTGTGGCGTGGGTTCGAACCTCCTTATGAGGTTCGAACTATTTGACGCCCGTGTGCAACCCGTTGTTTCTCCTTGATGTCATCCCCGCGCAGGCGGGGATCCATGCCTTTCGTCTTGCCCCCGCATGAAGATGGATTCCCGCCTTCGCGGGAATGACGCGTTGGTAGGGCGCGGGTGCGAGCCTGTTTATGCTGTGGCGTGGGTTCGAACCTCCTTATGAGGTTCGAACTATTTGACGCCCGTGTGCAACCCGTTGTTTCTCCTTGATGTCATCCCCGCGCAGGCGGGGATCCATGCCTTTCGTCTTGCCCCCGCATGAAGATGGATTCCCGCCTTCACGGGAATGACGCATTGGCGGGGCGCGGGTGCGAACATACTGACATTCGGATAATCAGACGTCCACGCAAAAGCTTCAACCTTCTCGCCCCCCAACAATAACCGGGTCAAGGGGCGAGCCCCTTGCGGGGCGCGGGGCAGCGCCCCGCATTCCCCCTCCTCCCCTGCCTATTCCAGCCCGGCCGCCGCCCGGTCGGGCTGCACGTACAGCTCACCCCCGTGGCAGTCGTTGATGACCAACAGCGGAAAGTCTTCCACGGTCAGATCGCGGATGGCTTCGGGCCCCAGTTCGTCGAAGGCGATGACTTTGGCCGCCGTGATGCATTTGGACAGCAGGGCCCCGGCCCCGCCCGTGGCGCCGAAGTAAACGGCCTTGTGGTCCGCGAGGGCCTGCTTGACGGCGTCGCTTCTCTTGCCCTTGCCCACGGAGGCCTTGCAGCCCAGGGCGTGCAGGCGCGGGGCGTAGGTGTCCATGCGGTAGCTGGTGGTGGGGCCGGCGGCGCCGATGGGGCGGCCGGGGGGCGCGGGGCTGGGGCCTACGTAGTAGATGACGGAGCCCTGCAGGTCGAAGGGCAGGGTTTCGCCCTTGTCGAGCAGGTCGCAGAGGCGCTTGTGGGCGGCGTCGCGGGCCGTGTAGATGGTGCCCGTCAGCCGGACCACGTCGCCGGCCCTGAGTTTGAGTATGTCCGCGTCGTTGAGCGGGGTCTGCAGCGCGTGTTCGGCCATCAGAGTTCCACCTCCCGGTGTCTGGAGGAATGGCACTGGATGTTCACGGCCAGGGGGAGGCTCGCGATGTGGCAGGGGCTCATGGCGATCTTGACGCCAAGGCACGTGGTCTTGCCGCCCAGGCCCATGGGGCCGATGCCGAGTTTGTTCAGGGCTTCGAGGAGTTCGTTTTCCATGGCGGCCAGCTTGGGGTCCGGGTTCACGTCGTCGAGCTTTCGCAGCAGGGCCTTTTTGGCCAGGATGGGCGCGTAGTCGAAGGTGCCGCCGATGCCGATGCCGACGATGGTTGGAGGGCAGGGGTTGGGGCCGGCCTCGGCCACGCGCTCGATGACGAATTTTTTGATGCCGGGCCAGCCCTGGGCCGGGGCGAGCATGGTCACGCGGGACATGTTCTCGCTGCCGCCGCCCTTGGCCATGAAGGCGACTTTCAGTTTGTCGCCGGGCACGATGTCGAAGTGGATGACGGCCGGGGTATTGTCCTTGGTATTGGCGCGGGTCAGCGGGTCGCAGGCGGACTTGCGCAGGAAGCCTTCGGCGTAGCCCCTGCGCACGCCTTCGTTGATGGCTTCGCGGATGTTCATGCCCGCAACGCGCAGGTCCTCGCCGACGTCGACGAAGAACACGGCCAGGCCCGTGTCCTGGCACAGCGGCAGGCCGGTCTGCTCGGCCAGTTCGTAGTTTTCCGTCAGCTGGCGGAAGACCTCCCTGGCCGCCGGGGATTCCTCGCGGGCCGCGCTGCGCGCGAAGCTGTCGCGCACGTCCGCGGGCAGGTGGCGGTTGGAGTCGATGCACATCCGGGCCACGGTGTCGATGATCAGTGAAGCGTCGATGGTGCGCATGGCCTATTTCCCGAAGAGGTTCCTGATGGCGGTGATGCCCATCTTGCGCCGCAGGAAGCCGAGCTGGTTCTGCAGGGGCAGGTGCTTGGGGCAGACGTCCTCGCAGGCGAGTAAGCCCATGCAGCCGAAGATGCCGTAGTCGTTGCCGATGATCTCGAAGTACTCCTTGTCGGTGCGCTCGTCACGCGGGTCGACGACGAAGCGGGCCACGCGGTTCAGGGCCGCGGCGCCGAGGAAATCGTCGCGCATGCGGGCCGTGCCGCAGGCCGCGATGCAGCAGCCGCATTCCACGCAGCGTTCGAGCTCGTAGATCTGCTCGGCCACGGCGTTGTCCATGCGTTCCTCCTCCTTGGCGGGGTCGAAGACCTTTCGGGTGTGCACCCAGGATTCGGTCTTCTGGTACATCTCGCGGAACCAGACGCCCGTGTCCACGGACAGGTCGCCGACAAGCTTGAAGACCGGCAGGGGCAGCAGGACGATGTGGTCCGGCAGGTCCTTGGTCTTGGTCTGGCAGGCCAGGCGCGGGCGGCCGTTGACGACCATGCCGCAGGACCCGCAGATGCCGGCCCGGCAGCAGAAGTCGAAGATGAGGCTCGGGTCCTGTTCCTCGCGCAGGCGGTTGAGGACGATGAACAGGGTCATGTTCGCCGTCTCCTCCAGCCGGTAGGTCTGCATGCGCGGCTCGGTTCCTTTTTCCTCGGGATTGTAGCGGAATATTTCGAAGGTCAGCATTCTGCCCATGGCGTGCTCCTTATTTGCCCTTGATGGTCTTGGCCGCGATCAGTGCGGGATCGGCCTGGATGATCTTGCCCCCGCCGTAGCCGCGTTCGCCCGGGGGGATCTCGAAGTACGGGGTGGCGTCCTCGTACTTGAGCACGGGCATGTCGGCGCCTTCGGGCCAGTAGGCCAGGGTCCTGTTGAGCCAGTTCTGGTCGTCGCGGGCGGGGTAGTCCTCGCGGTTGTGGCTGCCGCGGCTTTCCTTGCGGGCCAGGGCCCCGGCGGCGATGCACAGGGCCAGGCGCACCTGGCCGCGCAGCTTGAGGGCCGCGGCCAGCTCGTGGTTGGCGCCCAGGCCGTTCGAGACCAGGCCGATCCTGCCGGCGCGCTCGTACACGCCCTGCAGGGTCTCGATGCAGGCCAGCAGGTCCTTTTCGTTGCGGAAGACGAAGCAGCCCTTCATGAGGGCCTCCTGCATCTCGGAGCGGACCCTGTAGACGTTCTCCCTGCCCAGGCGCCCGGCGATGAGGTCGTCGATGCGCTGCTGCTGGCGCTTGACTTCGGCATTGATGGCGGCCGTGCTGTAGGTCGTCTCGCAGCCCCTCAGGTATTCGACGATGCACTTGCCGATGATGCCTCCGGCTACCACGGTTTCGGCCAGGGAGTTGCCGCCCAGGCGGTTGAAGCCGTGCATGTCCCAGCAGGCCGCCTCGCCGGCCGAGAAGAGGCCTCTCAGGCCATAGGCCGCGCCGGTCTTGTCCGTGCGGATGCCGGACATGGTGTAGTGCTGAGTCGGGCGGACCGGGATGAGCTGGGTGCGGGCGTCCACGCCGAGGAAGTTCTTGCAGATCTCGTCGACCTCGCGGAGCTTGGTGGAGATGTGCTTGTCGCCCAGGTGGCGGATGTCGAGCCAGAGGTGCTCGCCGTAGGCCGACTGCACGCCCTTGCCTGCGCGCATGTGTTCGGTCATGCGCCGGGCGACCACGTCGCGGGAGGCCAGTTCGGCCTTCTCGGGCTCGTAGATGTGCATGAAGCGCTCCTCGTTCACATCGAGGAGCGTGCCGCCGTCGCCGCGGCAGCCTTCGGTCACGAGGATGTCCGTAGGCACGATGCCCGTGGGGTGGAACTGGATGGACTCGGGGTTGCCGATGGGCACCAGGCCCGTCTCCTGGGCGATGGCGTTGCCCGCGCCGTCGCAGATGACGGCGTTGGTCGTGGCCGTGTAGAGCCGCCCGTAGCCGCCGGTGCAGACGACCGTGGCCTTGGCCAGGAAGACCTCGAGCTTGCCCGTGCGCAGGCAGCGGACCACCGCGCCCATGCACTTCTCGCCGTCATGGATGAGGGAGATGGCCTCCTTGCGGTCCAGGACCGTGATGCCGAGTTCCGCGCACTTGTTGTCCATGGTGCACATGACGGCGTGGCCCGTGCCGTCGGAGGTGTAGCAGGTGCGCCATTTGGCCGTGCCGCCGAAGGAGCGGGCCGTGATGAGGCCCTCCTTCTCGGGCTTCTCGAATTTCTCGAACTTCTCGCCGCCCTTGAAATAGAAGGACTTGCCCGGCACGACGCGGTTCCACGGCACTCCCCAGTGGGCCAGGCGGCGCATCTCGATGGGCGCGGTGTCGGCGAACATGCGGGCCACTTCCTGGTCGCAGCCCCAGTCCGAGCCCTTGACCGTGTCCAGGAAGTGCACATCTGGATTATCCCCCTCGCCCATGGCGCAGTTGCCGATGGCGGCCTGCATGCCGCCCTGGGCCGCGGAGGAGTGGGAGCGCCTGGCCGGCACGATGGACAGGCAGACGACGTCGAACCCGGCCAGGGCCGACTCCACGGCCACTCGTTCGCCCGAGAGTCCGGCGCCGATGACCAACAGATCAGAAGTATGGGTGTACATGGCAACTCCCTGAAATTAGACGGTCATGGTGGCGTAGCGGGCCAGGGCGATGAGGGCCAGGGCGGTGACGCAGCCGAAGACGATGGTCAGGATCTTCACGGCCTTGGGGCGCAGGGCGTCGGTGATGAACCCCCACTTCACGCCGATGCGGTACACGCCGATGAAGATATGCAGCTGCACGAGCGGCACCAGCAGCAGGTAGAAGAGCGTCCAGCCGCCGCTCTGCACGCGGGCCGTGGACGTGGCTGCCAGGATGGCCGCGTCGTTGATGTTGGTCCACATGTGGATGGCGCCCAGAACGAGGATGATCATGGCCGAAACGGCCTGCACGATCCACAGCCACGTGTCGCGGTGTCGCAGGAGCTTGGCGTCGCGCCAGATGGCGGTCTGACCTTCGCTTCTGAAGGGGATCTTGCGGGCGGCCACGACGAAGTGGGTGAAGAAGAGGATGGGAACGAAGATGTGGGCCAGGGTGTCGAGGTGCAGGGTCTCCAGGAAGCCGGCGACGCCGTCCAGGGCCCCCGCGCCGAAGATGATGGACGAGGTGAGCAGGGTGTGGAAGGCCATGAACAGGACCAGACCGACGCCCGTGAGCATCTGGATCCAGTCGAGGTATGCATCCCGGCGGCTCGGGCGCGCGACATGCATGGTGGCATCAACGGACATACTTCCTCCGAAGTTGCGGAGCCGATGCAGTACAGGCTCCTGGTTGAACAACCAATTCGTTTGTCTCAACGCGATGATGCTCCGAAGAATTTCGGACATGGATTTTTGTAGAAAGAGTTGCTAGTCCATCGGGATTGATCAGTCAATCATGTACGTAGGGCGGGTACGTTTCGTCCGCGCTGCAGAATGGAAAACATCCTGAAAAAATTGGAATAAAGGCTGGGAGGTGCGCATGGGTAGCGAAGCGAAACGTCTGACCGTCGGGGGAATGCACTGTGCTGCCTGTTCGTCGCGCATCGAGAAGGTGGTCGGGGGCATGCCCGGCGTGGAGGGGATCTCCGTCAACCTGGCCACGGGCGAGATGGACCTGCGTTACGACGCGGGCGGCGTGAAACTGGACGAAATCCTGGGGCGCGTGCGCGACATGGGCTTCAGCGTGGAGGAGCCGGCCGCCGAGACGGTGCTTGAACTGCGCATCGGCGGCATGCACTGCGCGGCCTGCTCGTCGCGCATCGAGCGCATCGCGGCCGGCATGGACGGCGTGAAGGAGGCCGCGGTCAACCTCGGGGCCGAGAGCGGGCGGTTCGTCTTCGACCCGTCGAAGGTGTCCCAGCGCGCCCTGCGCCAGGCCATCCATGACGCGGGCTTCAGCACGGACCTGCCGCGCCGGGAGAAGGCGGGGGAGGAGGAGGCGCGCATCGCCGCCCGCCTGGCCGAGAAGAGGCGTGGCGTCGTGTGGGCCATGGCCTTCGCCATGCCGCTGCTGGTCCTGTCCATGGGCCACATGTGGGGCCTGCCCCTGCCGCATTGGCTCGACCCCATGCATGCGCCCGGCGCCTTCGCCCTGGTTCAGCTCCTGCTGACCCTGCCCGTGGTCTGGAGCGGGCGCAGCTTCTATCTCGTGGGCTTCCCGGCTCTGGCCCGCCGCGCCCCGAACATGGATTCCCTGGTGGCCGTGGGCACGGGCGCGGCCCTGGTCTACTCCCTGTGGAACACGGTGGAGATCTGGCTCGGGGTGGACGCCATGGCCCGGGCCATGGACCTCTACTACGAGTCGGCGGCCGTGCTCATCGCCATGATATCGCTCGGCAAGTTCTTCGAGGCCCGCTCCGTGTCCCGCACCACGGGAGCGGTGCGTGCCCTCATGGCCCTGGCCCCGGACACGGCCTTCCTGGTGGACGGCGAGTCCGAGCGCGAGATCCCGGTGGAGGAGATCGAACCCGGCGACCTGCTGCGCATCCGCCCCGGCGGACGGCTGCCCGTGGACGGCGAGGTGGCCGAGGGGGAGAGCCACGTGGACGAGTCCATGCTCACGGGCGAACCCCTGCCCGTGCGCCGCGCACCCGGCGACACGGTCTTCGGCGGCACCCTGAACACCACGGGCTCCTTCGTCATGCGCGCTGCGCTCGTGGGCGAGGACACGATGCTTGCCCGCATCGTGCGCCTGGTGCGCGACGCCCAAGGCTCCAAGGCGCCCATCGCCAGCCTGGCCGACACCATCAGCTACTATTTCGTGCCCGTGGTCATGGCCCTGGCCCTTGTTTCGGGCCTGGCCTGGCATCTCTTCAGCGACGAGCCCTTCGTCTTCGCCCTGCGCATCGCCATTTCGGTGCTGGTCATCGCCTGCCCCTGCGCCATGGGGCTGGCCACACCGACGTCCATCATGGTCGGCACGGGGCGCGGCGCGCAGCTGGGCGTTCTCATCAAGTCCGGCCGAGCCCTGCAGCGGGCCGGGGAACTGGATACCCTGGTCTTCGACAAGACCGGGACCCTGACCGTGGGCAAGCCCGTGCTGGCCGAGGTCTGGACGACTCCCGACTCGGGTTTCGAACGTGACGGCCTGGTGCGGCTGGCCGCGGCCGTGGAGGCCCAGTCCGAGCACCCCCTGGCCCGGGCCGTGGTGGCCGCTGCGGGCGGGGCCGTGCCCAAGGCCTCGGGCTTTTCGGCCGTGCCCGGACAGGGCGTGAGCGCCGAGGCCGACGGCCGGCGGGTGGCCATCGGCAACGAGCTGATGATGCGCACCCTCGGCATCGACCCGGCCGCGGCGGCCGAGGACCGCGCGCGTCTGGAAGGGCAGGGGGCCACGGTGGTGCATGTGGCCGTGGATGGACGCCTGGCCGGCCTGCTGGCCATCAGCGACCAGATCCGGTCCGAATCCGCCTCGGCGGTGAAGCGGTTGCGGGACCTGGGGATGGAGGTCGTGCTCCTGACGGGCGACTCCGAACGCGCGGCCCGCGCCGTGGCCGGGAAACTCGGCATCGAGCGGGTCGTGGCCGGGGTGCTGCCCGACCGCAAGGCCGAGGAGATCGAGGCCTTGCAGCAGGAAGGCCGGGTGGTCGGCATGGTCGGCGACGGCATCAACGACGCCCCGGCCCTGGCCCGGGCCGACCTGGGCGTGGCCATGGGTTCGGGCATGGACGTGGCCATGGAGTCGGGCGACGTGGTGCTCATGCGCGAGGACCTTTCGGGCGTGCTCACGGCCCTTTCCTTAAGCCGCGCGGTCATGCGCAACATCCGCCAGAACCTGTTCTGGGCCTTCGCCTTCAATACCATCGGCATCCCTGTGGCGGCCGGCGTCCTGCACCTCTTCGGCGGGCCGACCATGAGCCCCATGCTGGCCGGGACGGCCATGGCCATGAGCTCGGTCTTCGTGGTCACGAACGCCTTGCGGTTGCGTTTTTTTGCCCCGCCGCATAGATGAGGAAATGGTCGGAGATTCGTTGTCTGCGCATGGAGGGACGGCATGGAGAAGCTCATCGATCGCGTCACGCCAGGCGAGACCCTGGCGGCGGACATCACTGACGGTACGGGACGCGTCCTCTACCCGCGCGGCGCGACCCTGAACGGGAGCGCCATCGAGGCCTTGCGCCAGCGCGGAGTTTCGACCGTGTCCGTCGTCGGGGAGCATGCGCCCCTCAACCCCTCGCTGCTGGCCAAGGCCACCGAGCGGGCGCGCAAGTACTATGCGGGCCACGATATGGCCATTTCCCCCGGACCCGTCCTGCTCGGCCTGCGCGTCGAGGCCGAGGCGCAGCGCATGGAAAAGGGGCTGCCGGCGCTGTTGCGGGAATGCCGGAAGCCCGTGGGGGACACCCCGTCCCCCGAAGAGCTGCCGACCTTCTGCCTGGACAGCTTCGAGCCGCCGCAGCTCTCGGCCGTGGCCTTCCAACTGAACCGGGAACTCTCCACCCCCGAACCCTCCAGCCGGAAGATCGTGTCCATCATCGGGCAGAGCCCTGGGCTCACGGCGCGCCTCCTGCGCCTGGTCAACTCCCCCCTTTACGGCTGCCACGGCAAGGTCGAAACCGTTTCGCGGGCCGTGACCATCGTAGGGCAGAAGGAGGTGGGCATGCTGGCCTCGAGCCTGCTGATGGTCGAGCAGTTCGGGGTGATTCCTGCGTCCGTGGTCGACATGCGCACCTTTCTCGAACATTGCCTGGCCTGCGCCCTGGCCAGCAAGGCCCTGGCCGAAGCCACGAAGGCCGTGGAGCCGGAGCAGGCCTTTGTCGCGGGCCTGCTGCACGACATCGGCCGGCTGTACTTCTTCACGGCCTTCCCGGAGCGCTCCCGGTACTGCATCAACAGCGGCCTCCGGCACGGCCGGCCGCTCATGGACGAGGAGGTCCTCTTTTTCGGCGTGGACCATGGGACCATGGGCCGTCATCTCCTGGAGGGCTGGGGCATGCCCAGATCCCTGAGCCAGGCAGCAGGCTTCCATCACGACCCCCTCAAGGCGTCGGATCCCATGCTGCCCGGCGTCCTGCATCTGGCGGACCTCATTGTCCATGCCATGGGCCTGGGATGCAGCGGCGAGTGCGGCCCGCCGCCCATCAGGCCCGGCTTTGCCGCCCTGCTGCCCCTGCGGCCGGACCAGACCGCGGACATCGCCTCGCGCATCGCGGCGCAGCTCGACGCCATCGTGGCCGCCTTTGACTGAACCCGGAAACACTGACCCCCAAGGAGGGCCCATGCAGATCGAGCGCAAGCGCATCCCGGCATACACTGCCATCGAGGCCGTCACGACCCTGACCATCCCCGATGTCCCGGCCTACGCCGAAAAGATCATCCCCATGCTTCTGGCCGAAGCCGAGAGCCGGGGCATGGCCGTGACCGGTCCCTGCGTCTTCACCTACGAAGGGTGCGACGGCTCTCCCGACAGGGAGTTCACCATGAAGGTCGGTTTTTCGGTTGACGCCTGCCGCGGTCAGGGCGCTTTCGCGTGCGCGGAGGTTGCCGCCCACGAATGCCTGAGCACCGTGTACCGCGGGCCCATGAAGGGGATCGGGCCGGCCTGGAGCGCTTTCACGCCGCAGGCCCTGCAAAGGGGGGAGGCGCTGCAGCCCGTCGGCCGCGAGGTCTACCTGGACTGGATTGACGAGGGCAGCGCGGACAACCAGGTCGAGCTGCAGATTCCTCTCCAGGGCTGAGGGTGCGGGGAGGGCCGGAGCGCCCCTGGTTCAGCGCACCTCCTCGACCAGCAGCCAGACGCTGCGGGTGTCGCGTGTTGCCTGCGCCTCTGCGCCCGTGGCGCTTCCCGTGCTTTCGTCCGTTCGGCTGGCGCCGCCGCCGAGTTCGATCCATTCCCCCAGTCGCCCCGTGACCGTGGTCGACAGGCTCTGGGTGTCCACGTCGCGGCCGTGGCCTGCGAGGCTGTCGAACTGCGGGCTGATCTCGATGGTCACGCGGTCGCCCGACAGGCGCGGTACGGCGGAAAATCCCTGTCCGATGTCGACGTAGACCACGCCCTTGTTGGCCCTGACGCCGCCCGGCCGCATCTCTACGCGGCGGAAGGGCACGGCCAGGGACCGGCCGACCCGAATGAAGGCCTCGCCCCCGTCCATGACCCGCACGAACTGGTCCGCGCCGCTCGAGGCGCTGCGCCGGACGTCCTGCCCGTACACTCCGGCGGCCGACCCGCCGCTGCGCACCTCCACCCCGGTTCCGCCGGGCATGTTCCCTCCCGGCGCGACGATACGTACGTTGTCGCCGACCTCGACTGCGCCGGACACGCCCAGGGATCGCCTCGCGCCGCTCGTCTCGCGGCTCTGGCTGACGCGGATGAGCAGCTGGCGGGCGGGTTGGTCGATGACGGCCAGCACCTTCCGCAGCTCCTGAAGGTTGGCGGGCGAGGTGCGCACGATGAGATGTCCGTTCATGCCCGACAGCGCCCCGCCCGGCTCGACGAGGGGCTCCAGCACGGGCAGGACGTCCTCGACCGTGCGGTGGCGCAGTTCGATGATCTCCACCTGTTGCGCGGCCAGGACCGGCGTGGAGAGCAGGAGAATGATGCAGAGCAGTGCGAGGCGCATGGGAGCCTCCTTGTCGTTGGTTGGGGTCGGCCGGAAGGGTGCGGCGGCGTCCGTGCCCCGTCCATACCGTCAACGCCGGGGCTTCGTCGAGGGATGAGCGCGGTGCGCAGGAAGACAAAAAGGCCGCCCCGGTGAAGGAGCGGCCTTTCGAAAGGCGGGTTTCTTCCGCGCCTAGAGGCAGGATTCGGCCGGCGTGTAGGGCAGGCCGAAGGCGTCGGCCACGCCCTTGAAGGTGATCTTGTCGCCGACCATGTTCAGGCCGTTCTTGAGCCCCGGGTTTTCCTTGCAGGCGGCCTGCCAGCCCTTGTCCGCGATCTGCAGGGCGTAGGGCAGGGTGGCGTTGGTCAGGGCCATGGTCGAGGTGATGGGCACGGCGCCGGGCATGTTGGCCACGCAGTAGTGGATGATGCCGTCCACCTCGTAGATCGGGTCCGTGTGCGTGGTGGGCTTCGACGTCTCGAAGCAGCCGCCCTGGTCGATGGCCACGTCCACGAGCACGCAGCCCGGCTTCATGTCCTTGAACATCTCGCGGGTCACGAGCTTGGGCGCCTTGGCGCCGACCACGAGGACCGCGCCGATGACCGCGTCGGCCTCCTTGGCCAGTTCGCGGATCTTGGCCGGGGAACTCATCAGCGGCGTGACATTCTTGGGCATGATCTCCGAGAGGTAGCGCAGGCGGTCGAGGTTCATGTCCAGGATGTGGACGCGGGCGCCCAGGCCGGCGGCCATCATGGCCGCGTTGGTGCCGACGATGCCGCCGCCGAGGACCAGGACGTTGGCCGGGGCCACGCCGGTCACGCCGCCCAGCAGGATGCCGCGGCCGCCGTGGACGCGCTCGTTGTACTTGGCGGCTTCCTGGGCGGCCATGCGTCCGGCCACCTCGCTCATGGGTGTCAACAGCGGCAGGCCGACGCCGTTCGGGCCGGTGACCGTCTCGTAGGCGATGGCCACGGAGCCGGTCCGCATGAACTCGCGGGTCAGCTTCTCGTCGGCCGCGAAGTGGAAATAGGTGAAGACGATCTGCCCGGGGCGGACCAGACCGTATTCGGAAGGCTGGGGCTCCTTGACGTGCATGACCATGTCGGACCGGCCGTAGATGTCCGCAGGCGCGGCGACGATCTTTGCCCCGGCGGCCTCATAGTCGGCGTCAGCGAAGCCACTGCCCACACCGGCCGTCTTTTCCACCAGCACGGTGTGCCCGTGCTGCTTCATGACTTCCACACCGGCCGGGGTCATGCAGACCCGGTTTTCCTGCGTCTTGATTTCCTTGAGAACGCCGACGATCATGTTCGAGCTCCTTGCGCTGCGTCTTGTGCCTGGGTTGAGGGGAACGATACGGGCCTAATGGCAAAAACCTTACCACAAAGCGAAGAGGCAGGCAAAGCCGGGCAGAAAAAAGATCGATGCACAAACGGCAAGGGTTTGCGGGGAGGCGTGGTTCCTTTCCTGCTGGCGCCAATCAGTGGGCGGTGCACAGCACGCCGTCCGTATGGAATCATTTGTTTCCATATTGGCGATAATGTCTTGAAAATAGAGGGAGACGACGCGATCCCTTGTTTGGAATATTATATTTCCAATATTGATATTTTATTTCCATTTTGTCGGACAGGCTTGGGCATGGAGGTTGCCATGGTCGAAAAGGTCATCATCATGGGCGCGGCCGGCCGCGATTTCCACAACTTCAACATCTATTTCCGCGGCAACCCGCGCTACCGGGTGGTCTGCTTCACGGCCACGCAGATTCCGGACATCGACGGCCGGGCCTACCCCCCGGAATTGGCCGGGGACATGTACCCCGAGGGCATACCGATCTTCGCCGACACGGAGCTCTCGCGCCTCGTCAGGGAGTTCGCCGTCGACCTCGTGGTCTTCTCCTATTCCGACATCACCCACAACGAGGTCATGCACAAGGCCTCCCTGGTCACGGCCTTGGGCGCGGACTTCATGATCGCCGGGGCCACCTACACCATGCTGCCGACGGCCAAACCGGTGGTGGCCGTATGCGCCGTGCGCACGGGCTGCGGCAAGTCGCAGGTCAGCCGCGAGATCGCCCGCGTGCTTCTGGAGGATGGGCGCCGGGTGGTCATCGTGCGCCACCCCATGCCCTACGGCGACCTGCGTGCCCAGGCAGTGCAGCGTTTCGCCTCCCACGCCGATCTGGACCTTCATCGCTGCACCATCGAGGAGCGGGAGGAGTACGAGCCCATCCTGGACATGGGCGTGGTGGTCTACGCCGGCGTGGATTACGCCAGGATTCTGGCGCAGGCCGAGGCCGAGGCGGACGTCCTCGTCTGGGACGGCGGCAACAACGACACGCCGTTCTACAGGCCCGCCCTGCACGTCACGGTCTTCGACCCGCACCGCGCCGGGCACGAACTGCTCTACCACCCCGGCGAGACGAACATGCGCATGTGCGACGTGGCCGTCATCAACAAGGTCGACACGGCCCGGCCGGATCAGGTCGAGGCCGTGCGCGCGAACATCCTGGCCTGCAACCCGGGGGCGCGCATTGTCCTGGCCAGGTCGCCCCTGACCGTGGACCGTCCGGAACTGATCCGGGGGCGTCGCGTCCTGGTGGTCGAGGACGGCCCTACCCTGACCCACGGCGGCATGCCCCACGGGGCGGGCTTTCTGGCCGCTCGGCAATGCGGGGCGGCCGAGCTGGTGGACCCCAGGCCCTGGCTCGCCGGCAGTCTGGGCGAGACCTTCGCCGCGTATCCGGGGATCGGCCCCGTGCTGCCGGCCATGGGGTACGGCCCGGGGCAGATTCGCGACCTGGAGGCGACCATCGCCGCCGTGCCCTGCGACGCCGTGGTCTCGGGCACGCCCATCGACATCGCGCGCGTGCTGCGCACAGGCAAGCCCGTGGCCCGGGTGCGCTACGCCCACGCCGACCACGACGGTCCCGCGCTGGGCTCGGTGCTGCTGGAATTGCTGGAGGGGAAGGCGTAGGGGGTATTTCGCAGGCGGGGCTCATGCCCCTGGTTTCGTTCCGTCCGAAGATGGATTCCCGCCTGCGCGGGAATGACGCTGTGGCAGGGCGGGAGATCCCGGCCTTGATCTTCCGCAGCGTGCCTGCAATGTTGGGTCATCGATTCGTCATTTCATGGAGAGAACATGCTGGAACTTCGCAATGTGACCGTGCGCCGGGGCGGGCGGGTCATCCTTGACCGGGTCGACCTGGCCGTTACTCCGGGGGAACACCTGGTGCTGACGGGACCGTCCGGGGCGGGAAAATCGACCATCCTCAAGGTCGCCCTGCTGTTTGAGCCCGTGGACGAGGGCGAGGTGCTCTGGGACGGCCGCACGGTGACCGCCGCGGACCAGGCCGCCCACCGCGCCCGCTTTCTCTACATCGGGCAGAAGCCGCTGCCTTTCGACGGCTCGGCCGGACAGTACCTGGACCTGCCCTTCACCTTCGCCGCCAACCGCGCCCGCCGCGCGGACCGGGCCGTGCAGGACCGCCTCATGGAGGCCATGGGCCTGGACCCGGCCTTGCGCTCGAGCCCCTACGGGCGGTTGTCGGGAGGGGAACAGCAGCGCCTGACCATCATCCAGGGCCTGCAGCTTGAGCGCTCCTTCTGCCTGCTGGACGAGGTCACCTCCAGCCTGGATCAGGAGTCCCTGGAGGCCGTGGTACGCTATTTCGCCGGGGACACGACGCGCACCGTCCTGGCCGTGACCCACAACCGGCAGTGGCTCGACTTCGGCTTCGCCGAGATCGCCCTCGAAGCCGGAAAGCTCCGGAGGCTCCCATGAGCGAAACCATGGCCATTTCCATTCCGGCCCTGATCATCTTCTCCGTCATGCTCGTTTTCCCGGTGGCCATCTTCCGCCACCTGCAGCTCAGGCTGACCCGCGACCTGATCGTGTCCATGCTGCGCATGGCCGTGCAGCTCGGGCTGGTGGCCGTGTATCTGGAATGGGTCTTCCGCCTGGACATGCTGGCCCTCAACGTGGCCTGGGTGCTGGTCATGATCGTCGTGGCCACGGGCTCCATCCTGCGCCAGAGCGGCCTGTCGTGGCGCAGGAGCCTGCGGGCGGTCCTGCCGGCCCACCTGCTGACGTCCTTCTTGACCCTGGCCGGGTTCCTGCTGGTCTTCGACCCCGCCACCCTGGGCTCGGCCCGCTATCTCGTGCCGCTCATGGGCATGGTGCTCGGCAACATCCTGCGCAGCAACGTGGTCGCCCTGGACCGCTTCTTCTCGGACCTGCGCGCCAACCGCGACATGCACATCCAGTACCTGACCCTGGGGGCCAGCGAGGCCGAGGCCGTGCGGCCCTTCCTGCGCAGCGCCCTGCGCGCGGCCGTGGGCCCGCAGCTGGGCACCGTGGCGACCATGGGCATCGTCTCCCTGCCGGGCATGATGACAGGCCAGATCCTGGGCGGGTCATCCCCGGCCGTGGCCATCGGCTACCAGATCATGATCATGATCGCGATCTTTACGGCGGCCACGGTCTCGGCCTTCCTGGCCGTGCACTTCGCCCGCAAGGCGGCTTTCGACCCGTTCGGGAGGCTCGACGAGTCCATTTTTCTGCGGAGGTCGTGAGAATGCGTACAGGATGGCCGATGGGCTGATGTAGCTTCTTGGAATAAAAGAGTTTATTTTTTTGGCGGACGTCTTGTTTTTTCCCGGGGCCCTGCTACACCCAGCCGCATCCATTCTTCCACGATTGCGGCCCGGTCCGGGCCGAGGCGGGCGCCATGCGTTTCTATCTGACCACCATCATTCTGCTGTCCCTGAGCAACATCTTCATGACCTTCGCCTGGTACGGGCACCTGCGCAACCTGTCCCACACGCCGTGGGTCATCGCGGCCTTCGCCAGTTGGGGCATCGCCCTGCTGGAGTACCTGCTGCAGGTCCCGGCCAACCGCATCGGGCACCAGGTCATGAACGTCGGGCAGCTCAAGATCCTGCAGGAGTGCATCGCCCTGTCGGTCTTCATCCCCTTTTCCATCATCTACATGAAGGAGAAGCCCAGCATGGACTACGTCTGGGCCGGCCTGTGCATCCTCGGCGCGGCCTTCTTCATGTTCCGCAAGAAGATCTTCGGGGCCTGACGGCCGTCCCTGCGCACGAAAAAGGGCCGCGTTCCAGGTGGAGCGCGGCCCGTTCTTTTACCAGGCTCCCTGCTTCCAGACTTCCGGCAGGGGTTTGCGCGGCGACGGCCCCTCCCAGTCGGAATAGGGCTTGTCGAGCTTCTCCTTCAGGTCCAGGATGCCGATGGTGAAGCCGGCCACGACCTCGTATTCCTCCCGGTCGATGCCGAAGGCCTCGTAGATGGCGTCCCTTCTGATGCCGGCCATGCCGTGGGTGTAGAGACCGAGTTTGCGGGCCTGCATGGTCAGGGACATCCAGGCTGAGCCGCAGTCGAACACGGCCGTGGAGTTGGGCTTGCCGTTGTGGGTGAAGTTCTTCCTGGCCACCATGAACCCGATGAGGGAGACGTTTTTCGCCCATTTCTGGTTGGCGTCGACCAGCAGGCCCAGGAACGTGTCGAAGGTCTCGGGGGTGGAGGTCAGGATGCGCCAGGGCTGTTCGTTGTAGGCGGACGGCGCCCAGCGGGCCGCGTCGAAGATGACGGCCAGATCCTCGGCCGGGATGGGCGACCTGACGAAGGAGCGCGGGGACCAGCGGCCGGGGAATTCCTCGGCCACGCCGGGCAGGGGGTCGCGTTTGCTGAAGTCGGGGGTGTATGGGCTCTGGTATTTCATGTTCGCCTCCGGGGTGAATTTTCCCGCACCATATCCCGAGGGCGAGGGGCCGTGTCAACGCATGCCGTTCATTCGCCCCGATTTTTTCACGATGCGGGCGAACTGCTCCCGGAACTGCCCGGCCCCGCCGTTGGCCGGGTGCCGCAGGGCCGGGGCGGTGATGCCCATGTTCGCCAGCAGCGCCGCCGACTTCTGTCCCACGGCCAGTATTTCGGCCTGGGGGGCGAAGGCTTTCAGGGCCAGGAGCACGGGCTTGCCCAGCAGCACCTCGTCTTCCGTGGGCGTGCGGTTGCTCAGGAGCCCCATGCCCGGCTTGTAGGGGTGCCAGGGGAAGGCGTTCCACAGGATGACGTCGCGCGGGTCCACGCCCAGTTCGCGCATGGCGCCCCAGACGATGGTCGCCGTGGGCTCCGTGAAGCCGTCGGGGCGGACGTCCTCGCGGCTGGTGCGGCGCGGCGCGGCCTGGAAGACCATCTCCGGGCCCAGCCCCTTGTGGCGCAGGTGACCCAAGAGCAGGCGCTCGGAGGTCATGGCGATGCCCGTGAAGTGGCCGCCCTGGTAGCCCAGGGCCTCGGCCAGGAGAATGATGGTGGCCTTTCGGCGCTCTCCGAGGTAGGAGGCGAGCTGCTCTCGACGTACGGCGGGCGCCCGGTTCGAGGCGTCGTTCAGCGGGTCGCGCTGGTGCCAGGGGTTGAAGACCGGGCCGCCGGGAGAATCTTTCAGGAGCTTGAGGAAGGCGTTCATGGGCACGGGCTACACGCAGGTCCGCTCCGGGGCAAGCCTTCTTCGGCAGGGGGAACCCATGTTCGACATCGTCCACTATCCGCTCTTTCTGCTCACGGCCGTGACGCTGAACCTCTATCCCGGCCCTGACACCCTCTACATCCTTGGCCGCAGCGTCTCCCAGGGGCGCGGGGCGGGCATGGTCTCGGCCTTAGGCATCGGCAGCGGCGCCGTGGTCCACACCCTGCTCGGCGCCGTGGGGCTGACGGCCATCGTCGCCGCCTCGGCCACGGCCTACCAGATCGTCAAATGGGCCGGCGCCGCCTACCTGGTCTGGCTCGGCCTGACCATGCTGCTGTCTCGGCCCGAAGGCCCCGGGAAGCTCGAAACGGCGCCCCGGACCCTGGGCCGCATCTACCTCCAGGGCGTGGCTACCAACGTGCTGAACCCCAAGGTGGCCCTCTTCTTCCTGGCCCTCATACCGCAGTTCATCGCCCCCGGTGCGACCCATCCTGGCCTGGCCTTCCTGATGCTCGGCCTGACCTTCGTGGCCACGGGCACCCTGTGGTGTCTGTTCGTGGCCGTGGCGGCTGGAGCCGTTCACCGCCGCCTGGCCGGCACCGGCCGGGCCGCGCTGTGGCTCAAGCGTCTGGGCGGCGGCCTTCTGGCCGGACTCGGGGCGCGGCTGGCTCTTTCGGACTAGCCCTTGACGCCGCCCCGAACGGTTATACCCTAACCTTTCGTCGTCCGGACTCGTCGCGCGAGGCGGCGACGCCCGTTTTCCACACGACCACCCGAGGTGCAGCCATGCGCATATTCCGCTTCGTCATGCTCTTTCTGCTCGTCGCGACCCAGGCCCTGGCGGCCCAGGTGCGCGTCTCCGACACAGATTACCGCGCCTACCGCGCCCTGACCCTGGACTCGGGCCTCACGGTCCTGCTGGTCCACGACGAGCGCGCCTCCAAGGCCGCCGCCGCCCTGGCCCTGCCCGTGGGCAGCCTCGACGACCCCGACTCCCAGCCTGGCCTGGCCCACTACCTTGAGCACATGCTCTTCCTGGGCTCCGAGTCCTATCCCGGGGCCGAGGAGTACCAGTCCTTCATCACCAGAAACGGCGGCCAGACCAACGCGGCCACGGGCTACACCTCCACGACCTACATGATGGAAGTCGACACGCCGGCCTTTCCCGAGGCCCTGCGCCGCATGGCCGACACCCTGGCCCGGCCCCTGCTCGACCCGGTCTACGCCGACAAGGAGCGCAGCGCCGTCAACGCCGAGATGGAGTCCAAGAAGCACAGCGACGGCCGGCGAATCGCCATGCTGACCCTCTCGACCCTCAACCCGGCCCATCCGGCCACGCGCTTCACGGGCGGCAATCTCGAAACCCTGTCGGACAAGCCGGGCAGCCGTCTGCACGACGAACTGGTCCGTTTCCACCACACCTGGTATTCAGCCAACCTGATGAAAGGCGTGCTCTACGGGCCCCAGAGCCTGGACGCGCTGGAGCGTCTGGCCCGGGCCGAGCTGGCCGTCATCCCCGACCGGGGGGCGCAGGTGCGTGAGCCGTCGGTCCCGCCGGTCACGGACGCCGAGCGCGGCGTGATCTTCGGCGTGCGCCCCGTGCGCGAGACCCGCAGCATGACCATCGAGTTCGTGCTCCCCAAAAAGTTCGACGACCCGTCCACCAAGCCCCTGCAGGTTGCGGCCGCTGTTCTCGGCACCGAGACGGACAATTCCCTGGTGGCGAACCTGCGCGGCCGCGGCCTCGTCCTGGGGCTTTCCGCCGGCGGGGACACGACGTCCCTGCGCAATGGCGTGACCATGTCCCTCTTTCTGCAGCTGACGGAGGAGGGCGACCGGCGGCGCGACGAGATCCTGGCCACGGTTTTCGCCTATCTCGACATGCTGCGGTCCAGGGGCATCGGACAGGAGTACGTCGACCAGCTTGGGAACATGATGTCCATGGAGTTCCGCTTCGCGCCCCTGACGAGCGGCTTCGACTACGTGGCCGAGGCCGCGGGGACCATGCTCCGCCACCCGGTGGAGGACGTCAATTACGGTCCCTACCGGCTGGATTCCTATGACGCCGCGGCGGTCAGGGAGCTGGTGGGGATGCTCACGCCGGCCAATGCCCGCATTTTCCACGTAGGGCCGGACCAGCCGACGGACCGCGAGGCCTTCTTCTATCAGACACCCTACAGCGTGCGCCCCGTCGCCGCGGCCGACACGGCGCGTTGGGCGGAGCTGGGGCAGGGCATGAAGCTGGCCCTGCCGGACCTCAATCCCTTCGTTCCCGACGATTTCTCCCTTGTGCACCGCGATGGCGGCAAAGGTCCCCGCAAGCTGGCCGACCGGCCAGGATTGACGGTCTGGCAGGGCCAGTCGCAGTTCCGGCGCGAGCCCCGGGCCATCCTCATGACCAGGCTGCAGTCGGCGCACATCGCCGGGACCCTGGAGCAGACGGCCATGCAGGGCGTGCTCCTGGAGCTCTGGGACCAAAGGCAGGCCGGCCTTCGCTATCAGGCCCAGGAAGCGGGACTGAACCTTTCGGTTTCCGGCGACGAGGGCGTCCTGATCCGCATCGACGGCTTCAGCCAGCACCAGGCCGACCTGCTGCCCCGCGTGCTCGGTTTCCTGGAGCAGGACGTCACGGCCGAGGATTTTGAACTGGCCAGGGCCGAGCAGCTCAGAAGCCTGGCCAACATGGAGAAGCAGGGGCTCTTCGGCCAGGCCATGGGGGCCATGCGCGGCCTGCTCAAGGTCCCGTCCTGGGACCACCGGGCCGTGGAGGAGGCGACCAGGGGCGTGACCCTGGACGGCCTGAAGGCCTACATGGCCGCCATGCGCCGCGACCTGCGCTTCACGGTCTTCGGTTTCGGCAACGTCACGCAGGATGATGTGCTGGCGGTGGCGGATTCCGTCGCGCCATTCATCGGGCCTGAGGCCGGCAAGCCGGTCGAGGCCGCGCGCATCCTGCCCGTGCGGGGTGTCGTGGCCGACTACCGCCGGGACAGCGTGCTGGAGGACAGCGCCCTGGTCGAAATGTTTTTGGACCCGGCCGTTGGCCCCGAATCCAGGGCGCGCATGCTCCTGCTGGAGGGCCTGCTGTCCACGCGCTTCTACAGCCGGCTGCGGACCGAGGAGCAGCTCGGCTACGTGGCCACGAGCTTCCCGGTCATGTTCGCCCACGGGGCGGGCATCGGCTTTGGGGTGCAGAGCCCGGTGGCGGGCACAGCCGACCTGGCGGACCGCTTCGAGTCGTTCTACTTCAAGGCCCTGTCGCAGCTGCGCGGCGTGACGGACGAAGAGTTCGAGAGCGTGCGCCAGGGCGTGCTGGCCTCGCTGACCAAGACCCCGGACACCCTGGACGAGGAGTTCGGCTGGTACGAGACGGACCTGCGCCTGGGCAACGCTGCCTTCGACGGTTTGGAGCGGCTGGTCGCGGCCGTGGAGAAGGCGAAGCTGCGGGAGGTGGTCCGCGCCTATGAGACTCTGGTTCTGGGTCCCGGCGGCACGCGCGTCCTCGTCCAGATCCAGGGCTCGCGCTTCAGGGATCTGGGCTGGGCTGACAAGAAGGGGGCGGTGCAGACTCAGCGATTCGAAGATTTCCACCAGGTCATGGGCGTGCAGCGCTACCGGGGGCTGTAGAGAGGGGGGGGCGAGTCGTTGCCTTGAGGGGGGGGCATCTTGCCAAGGAGCTTGATGAGACATATATTTGTACAATAAATCGTACAAAAGGAGGGCGTCATGCGGGTCGTCAATTTTTCCGAGGCGCGGAACAGCTTGAAGGCGGTCATCGACCAGGTGGTCGAGGATGCCGATTACGCGGTCATTTCCCGGCGGGACGCCCCGGACGCGGTGGTCATGTCGCTCAGCACCTTCAACAGCCTCATGGAGACCGTGCATCTGCTCAGTTCTCCGGCCAATGCCGCGCATCTGGCCAGGTCCATCGAGGAGTACCGGCAGGGCAAGGTCGTTGAGCACGGCCTGACCGATGCCTAGGCGCCTGGTCTGGACCCTGGCCGCCTGGGAAGACTACCAGTTCTGGCAGCAGCAGGACCGCAAGGCCCTCAAGCGGGTGAACGCGCTGATCAGGGACTGCATGCGCGAACCCTTCGACGGCATCGGCAAGCCCGAACCCCTCAAGGAAAACCTGGCCGGGTTCTGGTCCCGCCGCATCGACCAGGCCAATCGGCTGGTGTACTGCGTGGACGGGGATGATCTCTTCGTCATCGCCTGCCGCTATCATTACGGGCGCTGACGTCCTTTCCTGTACCTCTTGCGTGCTCGGCCCCGTTCTTCCTCGAAGGAATGCCCAGGCGGCATGCCCCCCACAAGGGCCATGCCGTTCTTTTCTCACACCCCCCTGCGCTGATCCAGATAGTACATCACCGGCACGACCATGCGCGAGAAGAGGGTCGCCGCCACTTCCCCGGCCAGCAGCGAAATGGCCAGGCCCTGGAAGATGGGGTCGAAGAGGATGACGAAGGCCCCGGCCACCACGGACAGGGCCGTCAGGACCATGGGCCGGAAGCGTACGGCCCCGGCCTCGACCACGGCGTCCTCCAGGGTCTCGCCCTGTTCGCGGCGCATGACGATGAAGTCCACCAGGATGATGGAGTTGCGCACCACGATGCCCGCGCCGGCGATGAAGCCGATCATGGACGTGGCCGTGAAGAAGGCGCCGGAAACGGCGTGGGCCGGGATGATGCCGATGAGCGAGAGCGGGATGGGAATCATGATGGCCAGCGGCGTGGTGTAGGACCCGAACCAGCCGACCACCAGGATGGCGATGAGGACCAAAACCACGGCGAAGGCCACGCCCATGTCCCGGAAGACCTCGTAGGTGATCTGCCACTCGCCGTCCCACTTCATGGCGATGTCGTGGGTCGTGTCGGGCCCGGCGGTGTAGAGGCGCCTGAGCACCCGCGTGTCGCCGGCCTGCCAAGCACCCCGTCCCGTCGCCGCAAGCTCGTCCAGGGCCTTGTCCACGCGGGCCATGCCGTAGACCGGGCTTTCCTCGTCGCCGGCCATGTCGGCCGTGACGTAGACCACGGGCAGCATGTTCTTGTGGTAGATGAAGCCGGGTGTCACGGCTTCGCTCAAGGCCGCGACCTGCCCCAGGGAGACCATGCCGTCTCCGCCGCGCACGGGCAGGGTTTCCAGGTCGGCGGGGCTTGAGCGTCTGGCCAGGGGCAGGCGGACCACGATGGGCACGTCCTCGCGGGCCGTCGGGTCGTGCAGGATGCCGGCCTGCGTGCCCGCCACCGACGCGGCCAGGACCTGCCGCGCCCGGTCGGGGCTGACGCCGCTCTGCAGGGCCTTGTCCGGGTCCAGGCGCACGCGCGTCTCGGGGCGCGGGTCGTTCACGAACCAATCCACATCCACCACGCTCGGCGTTTCCGTGAAAATATCCTTGACCTGCCGGGCCACGGCCAGCCTGCTCTCGGGCGTGGGCCCGTAGATTTCGGCCACCAGGGTCTGCAGCACGGGCGGGCCGGGCGGCACCTCCACCACCTTGATGCGCGCCCCGTGCGCCTTGGCCACGGGCGTGACGAGCCCGCGCACGCGGCCGGCGATCTCGTGGCTCGACGCGTCCCGGTCGCCGCGGCCCACCAGGTTGACCTGGATCTGGGCCACGTTCGGCCCTTGCCGCAGGTAGTAGTGGCGGACCAGACCGTTGAAGGAGAAGGGCGAGGCCGTGCCGACGTAGAGTTGCACGTCCGTGACCTCGGGCTGTTCCAGAATGCGGCGCGACAGGGCCTCGGCCGCCGCGGCCGTGGATTCGAGGCTCGTGCCGTCGGGCATGTCCACGACGATCTCGAACTCGCTCTTGTTGTCGAAGGGCAGCATCTTCACGAGCACGGCCTTCAGCGGGAAGAGGGCCACGGCCAGGGCCAGCAGACCGGCCACGACGGCCAGGAAGGTCCAGCGGAAGGCCGGGCGCTCGATGAGGTGGCGCATGAGCCAGATGTAGCCGCGGGTGAAGGGGTCGTCGTGGATTTCGGGTTCGTGGCTGTCCGAGGGCTTCAGCACCCGTCGGGCCAGCCAGGGCGTGATGACGAAGGCCACGGCCATGGACAGGAGCATGGCCATGCTCGCGCCGACCGGCATGGGCCGCATGTACGGTCCCATGAGGCCGCCGACGAAGGCCATGGGCATGATGGCCGCGATGACCGTGAAAGTGGCCAGGACCAGGGGCGCGCGGACCTCGCTCACGGCCTCGATGATGACCTGGGTGAAGGGGCGGCCGGCCGAGCCGGGCAGGCGCACGTGGCGCACGATGTTCTCCACGTCGACGATGGGGTCGTCCACGAGGATGCCGATGCAGAAGATGAGGGCGAAGAGGGTGACGCGGTTCAGGGTGTAGCCCATGAGCCAGTAGGTGGCGAGCGTCACGGCCAGGGTCACGGGCACGGCGACCATGACCACGGCGCTGGCCCGGTACCCCAGGAAATACGCCACGATGGCGCCCACGGACAGGGCCGCGATGGCCAGGTGCAGGAGCAGTTCGT
Organism: Desulfomicrobium salsuginis; assembly: GCF_054657795.1. Lineage (NCBI taxonomy): Bacteria > Pseudomonadati > Thermodesulfobacteriota > Desulfovibrionia > Desulfovibrionales > Desulfomicrobiaceae > Desulfomicrobium > Desulfomicrobium salsuginis. The sequence goes on from NZ_BAAHYA010000001.1 coordinate 1,360,910, forward strand.
CGGACTTGTGCTTGGCCGTCTCGCCGTAGTCGCGCACGATTACGGCCTGGATGTCGTCCGGGATGACCGTGCCGCGCAGGCTCTCGATGGTCTGCATGGCCTTGCGGCACAGGTCCGTGGCGTTGATGCCCGGACGCTTGGCCACGGTCAGGGTCACGGCGGGCTGAAGCCGTCCCGCTTCCGCCCGGATGCCCTTGGCCTCGGCCCGCGGGCCCGGCGCGAAGAGCACGTAGTCCTCGGGTTCGGCCGTGGCGTCGCGCACCTCGGCCACGCTGCCCAGGGTCACGGGCCGGCCGTCGCGCACGGCCACGACCGTGGCGGCCACGTCGGCGGGCGTGCGCAGGGAGTTGTCCAGACGCACCAGGCTCGACGCCCCGGCACGGGTCACCAGGCCGCTCTGGTCGGCCTGGTTCTGGCCCGCGATGGCCCCGGCCACGTCCACGCTGTCCAAGTTCAGGGCGCGCAGGCGCTCGGGGCTGACATCCACTGTCAGGGTGCGTTTGCGGCCGCCCGTGACCGTCACTTCCGACACGCCCGGCAGGGCCCGCAGGCTTTCGGCCGCCTCGGCCGCGACCATGCGCAGGGCGCGGCCGTCGTGGGCCTCGCCGATGAAGGCCACGGCCAGGACGGGCACGTCGTCGATGGAGCGGGGCTTCAAAATCGGCTGGGAACAGCCCGGCGGAATCCAGTCCAGGTGCTGGTACAGCTTGCTGTAAGCCTTGATGAGGCTCTTCTCCACATCCTCGCCGACCAAAAAGCGCACGATCGTCAGGGCCTCGCCGTCCATGCAGGTCGAATAGACGTACTCCACGCCCGGAATCTCCCACAGCAGCTTTTCCATGGGCCCGACGACGCGCTTCTCGATCTCCTCGGGCATGGCGCCGGGCATCCGCACCATGATGTCGATCATGGGCACGATGATCTGCGGCTCCTCCTCGCTCGGGGTGCGCAGCACGGCGAAGACGCCCAGGAAAATGGAGAAGGCGACGATGAGCGGTACGAGCTTGGAGTCGACGAAGCCGGCCGTGAGACGCGTCAGGAGGTCGTGGTTGTGGGACATGGTCAGCCCCGCACCAGGTGGTCGCCTTCGCGCGCCACGTCCGGCGCGTCCGTGACCACCTCGTCGCCGGGGGCCAGGCCCGAGAGCACCTCCACCAGACCCCCTGCCGGCATCGCTCCGGGCCGGTCCGTGCCGGTCTGGAGAATGAAGGTCTGCCCCTCGATGTCGGCCTTCTGGTAGACCCCGCCGGTCTTGACCAGGCGCAGGCGCAGCACGGAATCCCCGTCCACGATGAGGGCCGTGGTCAGCTCGCCGCGCCGCCGGATGCAGGACCCCGGCACCAGGAGCTTGGGCCCTTCGGCCACGGGCACGCAGATCTTGCCGAACATGCCGGGCCGCGGGGCGGATTTGAGGGCCGCCTTGACGCGGAAGGAACGGCTGCCGGGGTCGACCTGGCCGATCACGGCAGAAAGGGTGGTCAGGAAGGGTGCGGGGGACAGGGCCGGGATGAGGGCGACCACGGTCATGCCCGTTTCGACGCGACCCAGGAGCGTCTCGTCGGCCTGGGCCGTGAGCTCGAAGCCGCTCGTCAGGTCGTCGACTTCGGCCAGGGGCGCCCCGGCCTGCACGAAGGCGCCCAGGTCCGCGTGACGCCTGCTCAACACACCGTTCAGGGGCGAGGTCACGGTGCTGTAGCGCATGAGTTCTCGGATCTCGGCGCCCTGGAAACCCGACGCGGAAGACTGGGCGGCCATGGCCTTCTCCTGGTTGGACAAGGCTTCGTACTCGGCCCGGGCGCGGTCCACGTCGTCGCGGCTCACGGCGCTCTGGTCCAGGAGCTTCTGCAGGCGGTCCAGGCTGGCCTTGGCCTGGGCCTTGCGCGCGGCCAGGGCCTTGGCCTCCAGTCCGGCCTGTCCGGCCGAGGAGCGCACGCTCTGTTCCCGCTGGCGCAACTCCGCGTCGTCGATGCGCAGGATGGGCTGGCCCGCCTGCAGGGCGTCGCCTTCCCGGGCCAGGACCTCGACCACGGTGCCACTCAGCTTGCTGGCCAGGGTGACGCTGTTGCGCGACTGGACCTGGCCGGGGAGGCTGACGCACTCCCGGGCATCGGTCAGGGCCAGGCGCAGAGTGCCGGCCTTGATGTCGCGGAGTTCGGGCTGCTTGGGGGCTTCCTGGCTGCAGGCGGCGAGCAGCAGGGTGGCCAGGACCAGAAGTGGACGGACGTAAGGATGCATGACGGGCTCCCCAGGATGAAAAGGTGTCGTCCTGCATGTATACCCTGCAGGACGCGGAATTCAAACACGTTTCGCCGGCATTCCCATCTCGACCGCGCTTATCGGAAATTGCCCCGCACCTGTTCGCGTCCTGGCCATGCGCACGTTTGGCGAACGCGTCCTCCGGGCGCCTATGCCGTAAAGGTTCCGGCCTGTCGCTGATTCCTTGTCTCCAGATTCCTCCCGCACAGCGTACGCATGTCCCCGAATTTCCATGACGTTGCGATGCATGCACAGTGGGCTGAAGACTCGTGCCGCGCACGGCACTGGGAGGTTCAATGAGGCATCCGGCAGCAGACAGCCCGTGGTTCACGTTCAAGACTCCGGCCGCAAGCGGCTTCAGGGTCTATGCCTTCTCCGGCTTTGAGGAAGCGCATCGCCCCTACGAGTTCGAGATCGAACTCGTCCATGATCTGGATAACCTGGATTTCGCCGCGATCCTGGGCCAGACTGCCTGCCTGTCCATCCGGGACAAAAGCGGCGGCGTGCGGCATGTGCACGGCGTCATCCGGCGCTTCATGCAGCTGCACACCTCCAACCAGCGCACCCACTACCGCTGCCTGCTCGTCCCTCGGCTCCATTTCCTGAATCAGGTCACGGATCACCGGATATTCCAGAACATGAGCGTGACCCGGATCATCGAGCATATCCTCAGGGAGCAGAACTTCACGGGCGACTCCTACGCCTTCAAGTGCTTCTTCGACTACGCGCCGCGCGAGTACTGCGTGCAGTATGGGGAAACGCACCTGCATTTCATCTCCCGCCTGTGCGAGGAAGAAGGCCTCTACTTCTACTTCGAACATTTCAGGGACCGTCATGTGCTCTGCTTCTCGGACATGCCTGACGGCCCCCGGATCGAAGGGGAAAGCCTGCTGCGCTTCCATCCCGGCGCCGGGACCGAGACGGACACGGCCACCGTGCGCAGCATCGAAATGGGGCAAGCCATCCGCAGCGACTCCTTCACCTTCAGGGAATGGAACTTCGAGAAGACGCGTCTGGATCTGCAGGTCAGTCTTTCCGAGACCGATCCGGCCAAGGTGCCCGTCCCTGTGGGCATGAACCTCGAGCGGTACCGTTACCCGCATCTGTACCAGCTGCAGGAGGACGGCAAACGCTATGTCGATCTCGAACTCATGCGCACCTTCAGCATGAGCGCCTGGGTCGACATCACGACGGATGTCTCCCGGATGACGCCGGGATACGTGTTCGAACTTTTCGAACACCGCCGTTCGGAATTCAATGCGAAATGGTGGGTGGTCCGCGTGGAGCACCGGGGCGAACAGCCCCAGGTCCTGGAGCACGAGGCCCCGGACCGGGGCATGACGTACTCAGCAAGCGTGCGGGCCATCCGGAACACGACCCGGTTCATCCCTGCCTCGGACCATCCCAGGAAACCCATCTACGGAGTGCAGACGGCCATCGTGACCGGGCCCGAGGGCGAGGAGATCTTCCCGGACCAGTACGGCCGGGCGAAGGTGCAGTTCCACTGGGACCGTTTGGGCAGACGCGACGAGAACACCACCTGCTGGATCCGCGTATCCCAGGGCTGGGCCGGAGGTCAGTTCGGCACCATGGCCGTCCCCCGCGTCGGCCAGGAAGTGCTGGTCACCTTCCTGGAGGGCGACCCGGACAGGCCCGTCATCACCGGCCGGGTCTACAACTCCCGCAACCCGGTACCGTACCCCCTGCCCGCAAACAAGACGCGCACGGTCTTCAAGTCCATGTCCACGCCTGGAGCGGAGGGCGAACCACGCGGCTTCAACGAACTGCGCATCGAGGACAAAAAGGGCCAGGAGGAAATCTACGCCCATGCGGAAAAGGACGTGAACGTCCACGTCAAGAACGACTGGAAGGAGCACATCCTGCACGACCAGCACCGCACCATCGACAATTTCTCCTACTCGCTCGTCAATGGCGAGGATCACCAGACCGTGCACAAGGACCGCAAGGTCGAACTGCTGTCGGACGACCACCTGACGGTCAGGGGCAACAGCCATCGCACGATAACCGAAAAATGGCTGGTCCGGACAGGGGCCGAAACGCACCTCAGATCCGACAACAAGACGGTCCTCGAAGCCGGCACGGAACTGACCATCATGGCCGGCGGCAGCTTCATCAAGATCGACCCGTCGGGCGTGACCATCAACGGGGCGAAGATCAGACTCAATTCCGGAGGCAGTCCGGGATTAGGTTCCGGAGCGAGGCCCTTGCTGCCAGGGGATGCGCGTCTCCCTGAAATCGAGGAGGTTTCGCGCCTCGGCGAGGATGATCTTCTAGGCCTGACGGATGCTTCGTCAGAGTCCAGCCGGACGTGCATGCCTTTGTGTACCGCATGCGCGACGTCCCAGAAGGAGAAATGACCATGCCGGACAAGAACGGTCTCTGCAATTTCCGCAAACTCGCGTCGTCCGACCTTGCCGTCGCGTTCGCCGACGCCCGGCAACGCGGCCTGCACATTGACGCCATTGTCGCCATCGATTCGACCCCGCAGATGCTTGAGGACTATTTTTCCTGGAAGGGTGCCGACGCCTTTCACCCCGTGTTGAAAGATACGCCGTACGCATCGCTTTGGGCTGCGATGCCTTGCCTGAGCCGGATTGGGGCGGGTTCCAGACTCGAGACCCATCTCCTTGCCGAGCATTCGGCCTGGGGATTTTTTGCCGTCACGGCGGCAAGCGAGCAGACGCATTGCGGCCACTGGCGGAGCCTGTGCGAAGTCCTTCTGCCTTCGGGCAAGAAATCGTTCTTCAGATTTCAGGACCCAGGTGGGTTGGAGAAGATGCTCCCGGCCTTCAGCGACCAGGAACTGGGCTGGTTTCTCGGGCCTGCCGCGCGTCTGTTCATCCCCATCCGCAATCATGACGGGGAGCGGGCGTGGCTGGATGTCCCGAGCCCGGTCCTGTCCGGGCGCACGGAGCGCGAGTTGGCGGACTTATACCGGCCGGCCAAGGGATGGCCCTGGTGGGAAGTGCGGGAGGAGCATCTGGGAGGCATGGTGCAGGAAAACCGGGCCGCTCTCATCTACAACCTTTCCCAGGATCTCAAGGAACAAGCGCCCGTTACGGCAGCACTGGCGGCGGAGCATTATGGCTCGCTGCAAACGGCGGTCGGCGAATATGTGGATGCGGCCATGAGGTACGGTCTTGCCGATGAAACGCACATATTCATCTTCCTGCGCCTGTGTCTGACCATGCCCTTCGGCGCCCAGAACGACCGCGCTGTCAGGGACGCCATGCGGGACGCCTCGCAGGACCCCGTCGCGGCCCTCGATCAACTGCGCATGCTGGTTCAACTGAAGGGGGAATCACGATGATCACGCGAACCAGGGTCTGCCTGACGGTGCTTGGGCTCCTTCTCCTGTCCTTCCTGTTCGACACTCAACTGATCGTGCTGCGCGACGACGGCATGTTCACCCTGCACTACAATGTGCCCGACGAGATGAAGGGTAAAATGTACACAGGTGCGTCATGGTACAGCGACTCCTTCATGTGTCGACACCTGAGCTTCGGTTCGGGAAGGTTCGAGGGTACGGAATACGGAGATGCATTCGATAACGTGGAAGAAAAGCCCGGGAAATGGGTTTCTCACATTCCTACCAAGGTATGGCACCCCTTCTGTACTTGGGAACTCGGTCGGATGACCATAGGCATGGATGCCAATGAAGAAAGGACGCAATTTTATGATTTGGCGTATGCCTATCTTTTTGAGGAGAAAAAGTCGGATTCCGAAAATGCCGCCGAGCAGGAAAAATTCGAAGACAGTCAGAACGAATCTTTTCTTGTCTGCGATATTTCTGAATTTGATTATAAAAGAATATATCAAGACTATCCAGAAAAAAACTATATTCGCAAAAAAATTCATACCGTTGCAAGAATCCAAATTCCAGTGGCGCAAAATACATATCAGAAATTCCTTCTGTCGGTTTTTATCGAATTAATTCCGGAAGTATAATAATTAATTTTTCAAAAGATAAGACTATTTACTTCACAAGATATATTATTAACAAATATAAAGAAGTAATAAGATCAGTAGATAAGACTATTAAATATAATAATGGAACAATTTATGACGTAAACACATTTTGTAACGGAAAATACTGGAGAGTATTAAAAAATAATGGAGATTTTTTGATGTCAGCTGGAAATCTAGGACAGAATGATCCTGAATTCAAAATAACAGCCGAATTGACTCAGGAGCAGCTGACCTATCTTGCCTCGGAAGATGCGTGGGAATTGCCGGATTTTCTTCAACAGTAAGCGGGTGAGGAGGATGTATCATGCAGATTGTCCCGATACGATGTTTTAAAAGGCGCTGTCTTCGGCTTAAGATCGTCGATTTCGAAAACACGCCCATCACCGAGCTTGTTCATCCCGAGACTGGCGAAGAGGTCGGGGATCTGCGGGTCGTGGCTTATGATGCAGATGGCTTGCCTCTTGGTGAGCATGTCTATGCCAAGGGTGCCTCTACCCTTGACCTGTGCCGAATGGACCGGGGGTGGGCATACTTGGAGTTTAAGCCTCTCATTCATTCCGGTTCACGCATCCTTGCCGCCAACAAAGTTTCCGAGACACGACAAGCCTCTTACCAAAAGGGAGTTACGAGAACGCGCAGGGGCCTGTTGGAGGGGTTTTGGTGGAAATCCGGCGCAATAATATGACGAAACTTATGGCGGGAACTGCATGATGAAAAAGCCGATCCGGATAATTCTTCTGATCCTCACATTGCTTTGGCTGGCCTTCCTGTTCGACACCCAACTGATCGTGCTGCGCGACGACGGCATGTTCACTCTGCACTACAACGTGCCTGATGAGATGAAGGGTAAAATGTACACAGGTGCGTCATGGTACAGCGACTCCTTCATGTGCCGACACCTGAGCTTCGGTTCGGGAAGGTTCGAAGGCACGACTTTCGGCACGTCATTTAGAAACGTGGAAGAAAAACCAGGGGTGTGGGTTTCTCGCATTCCAACCAAGGTATGGCACCCCTTCTGTAGTTGGGAGCTTGGTCCGTTGACTATAGGGGTGCATGCCAATGAAGAGAAAACAAGGCATTATGAGTTGGCATATGCCTATCTTCTTGAGAATAAAATTGATTCAGATAATTCTTCCGAGCAAAAAAACTTCCAAAATGGAAAAAACGAGGCGTTTCTTGTTTGTGATATTTCCGAGTTCGATTCTGAAAAGATATTTCCTGACAAAAAATATGTCGAAAAAAGGCGATCATATGAATGTAATAATCCAAAATCACAAGGATTAACTCATGTGTCTGCAACTCCATACGTTGCTTTATATTTAAGCGACTCTGGAAAAATTAATATTAATTTTTCCAGAAATAAAATTTTATACATTACAAGAAATTACTATGAAAATAATAAATCATTTATTAAGTCTTATAATAAGAATATAAATTTCAAAGATGACGAAATAATATATATTGATACATCATCAAAAGAACATCTCTTTTGGAAGATAAAGAAAATAGATGATTTATACGTATTAATCTTGGTTAATACTTGGTTAAAGGAAAAAAATCAAACATCGGTCACAATAACTCCAGGACAACTAAGCTATCTTGCCTCTGACGACGTGTGGGCGTTGCCGGATTTTCTTCAACAGTGAATGGATGAGGAGGATGTATCATGCAGATTGCCCCAATTCGATGTTTTGAAAGACGCTGCCTGCGGCTCAGGATTGTTGATTTCGAAAACACGCCCATCACCGACCTAGTCCATCCCGAGACCGGTGAAGAGGTCGGAGATCTGCAGATCGTGGCTTACGACGCTGCTGGTGAGCCTCTTGGCGAGCATGTCTATGCCAAGGGTTCTCAAGCCATCGACCTGTGTCGGATGGACCGGGGGTGGGCATACTTGGAGTTTAAGCCTCTCATTCATTTCGGTTCACGCATCCTTGCCGCCAACAAAGTTTCCGAGACACGACAAGTCTCTTGCCAAAAGAGAGTTACGAGAACGCGCAGGGGCCTGTTGGAGGGGATTTGGTGGAAATCCGGCGCAATAATATGACGAAACTTATGGCGGGAACTGCATGATGAAAAAACCGATCCGGATAATTCTTCTGATCCTCACATTGCTTTGGCTGGCCTTCCTGTTCGACACCCAACTGATCGTGCTGCGCGACGACGGCATGTTCACTCTGCACTACAACGTGCCCGACGAGATGAAGGGTAAAATGTACACAGGTGCGTCATGGTACAGCGACTCCTTCATGTGTCGGCACCTGAGCTTCGGTTCGGGAAGGTTCGAGGGCACGGAATACGGAGATGCATTCGATAATCTGGAAGAAAAGCCCGGGGAATGGGTTTCTCACATTCCTACCAAGGTATGGCACCCCTTCTGTACTTGGGAACTCGGGCGGTTGACTATAGGCATGGATGCCAATGAAGAAAGGACGCAATTTTATGATTTGGCGTATGCCTATCTTTTTGATGAAAAAAAATCCGACTCCGAAATCCCAGCAAATCATAAACAAATCGAAGATGGTGTGAACGAGTCGTTTCTAGTCTGTGATGTTTCTGAGTCTGACTATAAAAAAATATATCCAGACAGAAAATATATTGAAAAAAAGCGATCTTATAAGTGCAAAAATCCAAATTCTCGAGGAGCTACTCATATGTCTGCAATTCCATCGGTTGGTTTTAATCTAAAAGATTTTGGTAAGATAAATATTAATTTATCTGAAAATAAAATATTGTATATAACAAAGAACTATTACGATAATAGTAAAGTATTCACTAAGTCTCTCAATAAAGATATAACTTTTAAAGATAATGAAATAGTTTTCATTGACTCAACTTTGTCAAAAAATCTATTTTGGAAGATAAAAAAAATACCTGATGCGTACATATTAACAGAAGTTAATACTAAATTAAGAGAAAAAAATCAAACATTAATTCAAATTACTCCAGAACAACTAGCATATCTTGCTTCTGATGACGTGTGGGAATTGCCGGATTTTCTTAAACACTAAGCGGGTGAGGAGGATACGCCATGCAGATTGTCCCGATACGATGTTTTAAAAGGCGTTGCCTTCGGCTCAAGATTGTTGATTTCGAAAACACGCCCATCACCGACCTAGTCCATCCCGAGACCGGTGAAGAGGTCGGAGACCTGCAGATCGTGGCTTACGACGCTGCTGGCGAGCCTCTTGGCGAGCATGTCTATGCCAAGGGTTCTCAAGCCATCGACCTGTGTCGGATGGACCGGGGGTGGGCATACTTGGAGTTTAAGCCTCTCATTCATTCCGGTTCACGCATCCTTGCCGCCAACAAAGTTTCCGAGACACGACAAGTCTCTTGCCAAAAGGGAGTTACGAGAACGCGCAGGGGCCTGTTGGAGGGGTTTTGGTGGAAATCCGGCGCAATAATATGACGAAACTTATGGCGGGAACTGCATGATGAAAAAACCGGTCCGGATAATTCTTCTGATCCTCACATTGCTTTGGCTGGCCTTCCTGTTCGACACCCAACTGATCGTGCTGCGCGACGATGGCATGTTCACTCTGCACTACAACGTGCCTGATGAGATGAAGGGCAAGATGTATGCAGGTGCGTCCTGGTACAGCAATTCCTTTATGTGCAGGCAGTTGAGCTTCGGTTCGGGAAGATTCGAGGGCACGACTTTCGGGACATCATTTCGAAACGTGGAAAAAAAACCAGGGGAATGGGTTTCTCACATTCCTACCAAGGTATGGCACCCATTCTGTACTTGGGAGCGAGGTCCGTTGAGCATCGGTGTGCATGCCAATGAAGAAAAAACAAGCCATTATGAATTGGCATATGCCTATCTTTTTGAGGAAAAAAAGTCCAATTCCGACAATCAGGCCAAGCAGAAAAAACTTGAAGATGGGCAAAACGAGTCGTTTCTTGTCTGTGATGTTTCTGAATACCATTATAAAAAAATATATCCAGACAGGGAATATATTGAAAAAAGTTATTCGTATGATTGCAAAAATCCTAACTCAAGTGGACATGCGCATATGTCTGCAACAGCATATACAGGATTGAAACTAGAAAAAAATGGAAAGATAAATATTTCACTTTCTGGAAATGTAATTACATATTTCCGTAAAAACTTTTTTGACACAAATAAAGAAAGAGGAGTTTCTTGCACAAAAAGAATATTTCGTTCATCAGGAAGAATATACAAAATTACAGCTACATTAAGCACTGACAAGCATTGGGTTGTTGAGAATTTTGATGCGTACAGTATCATATCCTTTGGCAAGCCTGGACTTAAACACGATGTCAAAAAATCAAAATCCCTTGTTCCAGATCAGCTGACGTATCTTGCTTCGGAAGAGGTGTGGGAATTGCCGGAGTTTCTTCAACAATAAGCGGGTGAGGAGGATGCACCATGCAGATTGTCCCGATACGATGTTTTCAAAGGCGTTGCCTACGGCTTAAGATCGTAGATTTCGAAAACACCCCCATCACCGATCTTGTTCATCCCGAGACTGGCGAAGAGGTCGGGGATCTGCGGATCGTGGCTTATGATGCAGATGGCTTGCCTCTTGGTGAGTATGTCTATGCCAAGGGTGCCTCTACCCTTGACCTGTGCCGAATGGACCGGGGGTGGGCATACTTGGAGTTCAAACCCCTTCCGCGGGACAGACCGCACGGTTACCCCGGCGATGAGGAATGGGACCAGTTGACCCTGGCGGCGGATATCATCGCACACAAAGCCCTCAAGGCATCGGCCGGCAATGGTCTGCGCCCGAACGAACAGACGTTGCCCGAGGATTCTCGCTCCGGCTGGAACTACCACCGCGTCAGCCACGGCGCCCTCAACCTGCCCCGCAGGATGGAGCGGATCGAGGATAGAATGGAGGAAACCAGACCCAAGCAGCACTGCGCCATGCGCTTTCTCTTGACCGAACAGGAGCGCCGTTGCCTAAAATGCAGCAACCTGCAGACGAGCTATTTGCTGGAACTCGCCCCGCTTTTCTGCTGGATCCCCGCCCTGGTCACCTCCCGGGTCGGCGCTGCCGATGACTGGGACAGCATCACCGCGAACAACCTGGGGGCGTTCTCCGCTCTGGCCTATGCGGAGCCCGACACCAGAAGCAAATCAGGGCTGCCGAACGGCGAGAGGGCTCCCTATGACCACACGATCCTGTACACCCTGGATAATCTCCGCACCCAGCGCGTCAGGCCGTACAGGGTGAACGCGGACAGGATGGACATGGTGCTGCACGAGATGCCCTATTCCTGGCACTACCATGACATGCAATTCATCGGACCCAAATTAAAAAGTAAAAATCCTACGGACAGCCAAGCCTTCATTGCTACCAACAGGGACACCATCCTCATTGCCGTGCGTGGAACCGAGGGGTTGATCAGCCACGACATGGTTCTGAACAGCAAATTTATCAGACAACCCTGTCCGGAAGCGCTTGCGAGCGCTGGTTCGGCGCATCATGGGTTTTTACAAGCCTTCGAATATCTGTGGCCGGTTGTTGAGGACTATTGCAAAAAGCACCGTAAAAATTCAGGAGACGAGTCCAAAAGGATCTTCGTTACCGGTCACAGCCTTGGTGGGGCTATGGCCACGCTTCTGACTTGTGCAATCTACGTGAGATTCAAGGACAACCCCGTCACTCTCTACACATACGCCAGCCCTCGCGTCGGCGACATCGAGTTTGCCAGGCACTGGAACCACCTGGTGCCGCACTTGCGCCATGTGTATCGCAATGACATCATACCCGCCGTCCCTCCGGCGTCCCTCGGTTATCACCATTTTGGGCATCTGCAACAGATGACCCTCGCGAAGTTCGAATCGAAAACATCCTTGTGGATCGGCGATTACGGACTGCATCAAGTGGAGAGCGCCATCGAGCGCAAACGTCGCTACAAAGGCGACAACGCCCCGTGGGGACCGGCGGAGAGCACGGGATACTGGACTACGGAAAACAGCTTCTCCGAACTCTTCCAGCAAGAGATGCGAAAAACCCTTAGTCCGATGAGCGGCTTCAAAGACCTATCCGGCATTCGTTTTCATTTCATGGCCAGCGAACATATCCCCTTTCTGCAGCAGGAGCTGCGACAGCGTTACGAATACGCCCGTTCGGGACGTCCATTGCTGTCGCGTCACATCCCTGCCGACAGATTGGACCGGAATGACGACTTCAATCAGGAACTGCTTGCCTACATGCGGCCCGTAACCCTGGCCGAGCTGCTTGACCGGCATGTTTCGGAGCTTGTTAGCCTGGAGACGCTGGAGGATGAAGTCGTACGGTTCTGCCGCGACACTGTCCAACTGGGCGAAATGGCCCGGCAGGAACTGGACGCTGAAAGAAGGGAGAAAGCATCCAAATCCTGCCATGCTCGGCGTTTTGAGACCTCGCTGGAGGTTTCAAGGGTAATGGAGATGAAGGAAGGGCTGTCCCCCGGATTCCTTCAGGCAGCATATGAGGCGGAATCGAAGGGGACTCAGTATATGGCCGATGAATTCATGCGGCAATGCGTGGCGCAGGAATATTCAGAATTTGCATAGTGGACGCAGCGTGGCGTGTGCCTTGGAAACGAGGAGGTTGCGTCATCAGTATTGACGAAATCTCGTAACCGCCTTGAAGCCTGAAGAGCTATGGGAAAAAAACAGGCCCCGGTCCAAATTCTGGTCCGGGGCCTGTTTTGCGTGGCAGGGCAGGCGTCCTAGGAGGCGTTCAGGAAATCCTTCATGCACCGGCAAAGGCGGGTGATGCCTTCATCGATGGTCGCCTCGGAGGCATTGGAGAAGTTCAGGCGCAGGGTGTCTTGGCCGGTGCCGTCGGTGTAGAAGGGCATGCCCGGCACGAAGGCCACCTTCTGCTCTATGGCCAGGTTGAAGAGGTCCATGCACGAGCCTTTGCCGGCCGGCAGGGTGACCCAGGAGAACATGCCGCCTTCGGGCCGGGTGAAGGACACTCCGGCCGGGGCCTCGCGCTCCAGGGCCGCGACCATGGCCTTGGCCTGGGCGCCGTAGCGCTCCGTGATCTTGGCGATATGGTCGTCGATGGAGTGGCGCTTGAGGTATTCGCTGATGATGAACTGGTTGAAGGTCGAGGAGTGCAGGTCCGCGGCCTGCTTGGCCTTGACCGCCAAACGGATGATCTCGGGCGGCGCGACCATCCAGCCCAGGCGGAAACCCGGCACCGTGATCTTGGAGAAGGAGCCGAGCATGATGCTGCGGCCCTCGGTGTAGGCGTAGAGCGGCTTGTGGTGTTCGCCCGAGAAGCGCAGTTCGCCGTAGGGGTCGTCCTCGATGAAGATGGTCTCGGGGTATTTGCGCAGCAGCGCGCCCAGAGCCTCGCGCTTGGCCTTGGAATAGGTCAGCCCCGAGGGGTTCTGGAAGTTGGGCACGGCGTAGAAGAGCTTGGGGCGGCCCGTGGCCAGCAGCCTTTCGGCCTGCTCCAGGTTGGGGCCGTCCTCCTCCAGGTCCACGGTCACGAAGCGCGGCTCGAACATGGTGAAGGCCTGGATGGTGCCCAGGTAGCTCGGGCGCTCCAGGATGACCTCGTCGCCGTTCTCGATGAAGAGCTTGCCCAGGAGGTCCAGACACTGCTGGGAGCCTGTGGTAATGAGCACCTGGTCCGGATGCACGGTCACGCCCCGACGCTCGTAGCGGGCCGCGATCCAGGCCCGCAGCTCGGCGTGGCCTTCGGTGGTGGAGTACTGCAGGGCGCGCGCCCCGGCCGTGGCCAGGGTTTCGCGGGCCGCTTCCTGCAGGGCCTCGATGGGGAAGAGGCTCGGGTTCGGCAGGCCGCCGGCGAATGAGATGATGCTCGGGTCCTGGGTGACTTTCAGGATTTCGCGGATGAACGATTTCGGGGTGTTCTGGATGCGGTTGGTGAAACGGAAGCTCATGTGGGCTCCTTGTGGGTTCAGGTAAAAAAGAGTCGGCCCAGGGCCACGCAGCCCATGCCCGTGACCACGGCGCCGACGAAGCTCTTGGTCTTCCAGCAGACGAGGAAGGTCGGGATCGCCGCCCACAGGAAGATGTTCCGGAAGGAAAAATCAAGGATTTTTTCCGGGGCCACCAGCGAGGGCAGCAGCATGGCCGAAAGGACCGCCACGGGGATGAACCCCAGCCAGCGGATGACGGGCTCCGGCAGGGTCCGCCGCGCCAGGGCCAGGACGGGCAGGGCGCGGGGGATGTAGGTCACGGCCATCATGCCGAGGATGGTCAGGAGGATCGTCTGCTGGTCCATGCGTGCGCTCCGAGGCCGATGGTTGCGGCGATGATGGTTGCGGCCAGGACGTGGCTCTGGCCGAGGCCCGCGAACATGAGGGCCGTGGACAGGAGGCCGGCGGCCGTGGCCACGAGGAGGTGCTGCCGGGATTTGAGCTGACCCAGCAGCAGTGCGATGAACATGGCCGGCAGGGCGTAGTCCAGGCCGATGGGCCGGATGTCGGTGATGAGGGTGCTGGCCGCCAGCCCCAGGACCGTGCCGCCAACCCAGGCGCTCTGGGCGATGACGTTGATGCCGTACGTTTCGGCCGGTCCGGTCTCGCCCTTGGCGAAGCGGTTCGCGTGCAGGGCGAAGGTCTCGTCCGTCATCTGGTAGGCGAAGAGGGCCAGGCGGGTCTTGCTCCAGGCGCGCAGGAACGGGGCCAGGGCCGCGGACATGAGCAGGTGGCGCAGGTTGACGACGAAGGTCGTGGCCACCACGGCCAGGGGCGCGGCGCCTGAGGCGAAGAGGCCTACGGCGATGAGCTGGGCCGAGCCGGCGAAGACCAGGACGCTCATGAGAATGGTGTTCAGACCCGAGAGGCCGGATTTCTGGGCCAGCACGCCGTAGGCGAAGCCCACGGGCACGTAGCCCAGGATGATGGGCAGGGCCTGCCGGAAGGCCGAAGCCAGGGGGGATTCGGCGGGTTCGGTGGTGGAAAGGGTGGCGCTGTTCATAATCGATTATCCTCTTGGCTCCAACCTAGCCAAAAACTGTTTGCGGTACAGATACAGTTTGCATAAATTTCGACCATAACAGATTGGGGGTGGATCGGCTGAGAGACGTGCAGGGAAGCGAAGAAGCGGATAGATGAGATGAAGAGAAGAGGCGCTTGGGCGCGGGATCGAGCGGGGGTTTGGCTGGTGTCGGGGGCGGCGGCCCGTCGGAACTCCCTCGCCGGCCTCGTAGAGACGAACCATTGCGTGCACGTCCACGCGCCGGAGCTTCGTCCGGTGAGCAATGGTTCGTCAAACGATGCCTGGCTCGGTCGGACAGCCGACGGGCCGCCGCCCCCGACACCAGCCAAACCCTGCGGCAAGGTGGGTGGAAGGGAAGATGGAAAGGCATGGATTCCCGCCTTCGCGGGAATGACCGTGGCTCCTGATGTCGGCTGGATGGCAAGGGCCATGGATTCCCGCCTTCGCGGGAATGACGTCCAAGCAGGGCGCCATGTTGTATTTTTTCCGCTCAGGGGGTGGCTTAAGGCACTGAATCGGTGTCATTCCCGCGAAGGCGGGAATCCATGCCTTTGATTGAATCTCGTCAACGATTTTCTATTCCAAAGATTCGGACACTGCGCTGAAAGACGGCCTCGTCGGAGGCAGAAAGCGAGTCACTCACGAGGACACGGCCATGGAAGATTTCAGGTACCGTCAGATCGAACAGAACCTCATGCAGCAGATCGCCTCGGGCACCCTCGGGCCGGGGGCGCGGCTGCCCTCGTTGCGTCATGTCAGCCTGCGCAGCCGGGTGGCCGTCAGCACGGTGCTGCAGGCCTACGCCGAGCTGGAGCGCAAGGGGGTCATCGAGTCGCGGCCGCGGTCCGGGTTCTTCGTGCGCCGCGACGTGCAGGAGCTTCCCCCCACCCCGCGGCCGCCGCGGCCCGTGCTGCGGCCCCACACCATCAACCGCAGCGAGCTCATATCCTCGGTGCTGGAGACCGTGGGCGACCGGGAACTTCTGCCCCTGGGCATCAACTGCCCGTCCGAGGAGTTGCTGCCGTACCGCGAGTTGGCCAAGGTCGCGGCGCGGCTGTCGCGGGAGGATCCCAAGCGGCAGGTGGCCTACCTGCCCGTGGAGGGCAGCCCGGAGCTGCGCCGCCAGCTGTCCCTGCGCGCGGCCCAGGCCGGCCTGGACGTGCGGCCCGAGGAGATCATCATCACCTGCGGCGCCCTGGAGGCCCTGCATGTGGCCGTGCGCAGCCTGGTCCGGCCCGGCGACAACGTGCTCATCCAGGCTCCGTCCTACTTCTGCTTCCAGCAGCTCCTGGAGAACCAGGGCGTGCGTTCCATCGAGATCCCGTCGCACCCCCGCCACGGCGTGCAGCCCGCCGACGTGGAGCGGGCCCTGGGGCGCTTCGACATCCGGGCCTGCATCTTCACGCCCAATTTCAACAACCCCGACGGTTCCCTGACCCCCGACGATGCCAAGGCCGAGATTGTCAGGCTCCTGGCGGCTCGCGGCATTCCCCTCATCGAGGACGACGTGGCCGGGGACCTGCACTTCGGGCCGACCCGCCCCTCGGTTTTCAAGATGTACGACCAGGACGGGCTCGTGGTCCTGTGCTCGTCCTTTTCCAAGACGCTGTGCCCGGGCTACCGCATCGGCTGGATCATGCCCGGCCGCTTCTACCGCGAGGCCTACGAGGTCAAGGCCACGACCAACGTCTGCTCGGCCACCGTGACCCAGGAGACCGTGGCCGCCTACCTGCGCGAGGGTCGCTACGACCGCCACCTGCGCGCCTTGCGCCGGACCCTGCGCGAGCAGACCCAGGCCATGCAGCTGCACGTGGGCCGCACCTTCCCTGAAGGCACCCGCGTGGCCAGGCCCGAGGGCGGCGGCGTGCTGTGGGTCGAGTTGCCGCGCGGCGTGGACTCCGTCGAACTCATGTACCGGGCCCGGGAGGAGGGCATCGGCATCGCGCCGGGCACCATCTTCGCCACCCAGGACCGCTTCGCCGGCCACGTGCGCCTCAACTGCGGCAACCCGTGGTCCGAGGAGGTGGCCCGCGGGATCGAGCGGCTTGGAGGGCTGGTGCATGGGATGGTGTCCGGCGGCGCGTGAGCCTCTGTGTCATTTTGGGCTATTGACGCTGCCCCGGCGGTGTTCAATGAAGCTCCCATGCAACCGACGTTATCCGCCCCCCGCAAGCTCTACGTGGAGCTTGCCACCCTGTGCAATTTGCGCTGCGCCATGTGCGTCAAGCACTCCACCGGCTGGGAGTGCGCCGACGCCCTCATGGATCGTCGGGCTTTCGCGGCCCTGACCCCGGTTTTTCCGCATCTCGATACACTGAACCTGAACGGCGTGGGCGAATCCATGCTCCACCCGGAACTGGCGTCGTTCATCGCCTTCGCCAGGGCCAGGGTGCCGCAGGATTGTTCCATTGGATTCCAGTCCAACGGGATGCTGCTGACGCCGCTTCTGGCCGACCGACTCATGGGCGCAGGACTCGACCGCATCTGCTTTTCCGTGGACTCGCCGGACCCTGACGAACTCGGGCGCTTCAGGGCCGGTTCGGAGCTTGGCCGCGTGGCCCGCGCTTTCGACATGATGCACGAAGCCGCCGTGCGTCCGGGCTCCCGCCCCCTGTCCCTGGGCGCCCAGACCGTGGTCAACGCCCAGACCCATGCGGCGCTGCCGGACATGGTGGCCTGGTGCGCCGATCGCGCTGCCGAATTTGTCATCGTCTCCCATGTCCTGCCCTACAACGCGGCCGATGCGGACCAGAGCCTTTACGTTTCCGTTTCCCAGCGGTGCCTGGATTTTTACCGCGAATGGGAAAAAACCTTCGATGCCGAAGGGCTTGACGTCTCGCATTCGTACCAGGCCTTCTATGCCGTCTTCCGCACGCCGCAGCAGCAGCGCCAGGTGGACATCATCCTGGCCATGAAGGAGGAAGCCCTGCGCCGGGGGCTGCAGTTCAGTCTGCCCAATGTCATGCGCGTTGATTTCGACAGGATGGAGCGGGTGCGTGCATCCTTTGCCCGCGCAGCCGAGGTGGCCCGGGAGAGGGGCGTGCGTCTGGATCTGCCGGAGATTGCGGCCCGCGAGCCGCGCGAGTGTCCCTTCGTCAGCGAGCCGAGCATGTTCGTGGCCTGCGACGGGGCCCTGGCTCCGTGCTATTTTCTCTGGCACAGCTATTCGGCCTGGCCCGCCGGACAGGAGATCCGCGTGCGGCAGCGCCGATTCGGATCGGTCCCGCAGGACGACCCCGTGGCGGTTTGGAATGGGGAGGCGTTCGCGCGTTTTCGCGACGAGGCCCGCAAAGAGGAATTTGCCCGCTGCGGCGATTGCAGCGTGGCCCCGTGCGACCACGTGCAGGGCTTTCCGGGACCGTTCGAGAAGGATTGCTACGGGCAGACCGTGCCCTGCGGCATCTGCCCCTGGTCCGGCGGGGGCTTCGCCTGCCTGCAATGAAAAAGGGGAGGTCTTGGGCCTCCCCTTTTTCATTGGTATGCCGGATGGTGATCTAGCCCATGGCGGCCGGGCCCGTCTCCTGGGTGCGGATGCGGATGGCGGCGCCGCATTCGAGGACGAAGATCACGCCGTCCCCTTCCTTGCCGGTGCGGGCGCCCGCGTTGATGGCTTCCACGGCCTGTTCGGCGAAGTCGTCGTTGACGCCGATCTCCAGGCGGACCTTCTTCAGCAGGTTCACTTCCATGACCACGCCGCGGTAGGTTTCGGTGAAGCCCTTCTGGCGGCCGCTGCCGAGCACGTTGGTCACGGACATGTTGTAGATCTTCCTGGAATACAGCTCTTGCTTGACCGCGTTCAGGCACTCGGGCCGGATGTATGCGATGACGAGTTTCATGGTCGTTTCTCCCTTATTCGTTGGTGAAGATCTGGAAGCCGTTGTAGGATTCCATGCCGTGTTCGGTGATATCCAGGCCTTTGAGTTCCTCTTCCTGCGTGACGCGGATGCCGATGGTCACTTTCAGGAGGTAGAAGAGGATCAGGCCTGCGCCGAACGCCCAGGCGAAGACCGCCGCCGCGCCGATGATCTGGGTGACGATGAGGTCCGTGCCGCCGCCGTAGAGCAGGCCGATGCTTGAGCCGTAGCCGGGGGCCGCGAAGAAGCCGACCATGATCGTGCCGAACATGCCGCACACGCCGTGCACGGACGATGCGCCGACCGGGTCGTCGATCTTCAGGACCTGGTCGATGAATTCCAGGGACACGACGACCAGGATGCCAGCCAGGAAGCCGATGACCAGCGATCCGACGGGGGAGACTTCGTAGCAGCCGGCGGTGATGGCCACCAGCCCGGCCAGGGCGCCGTTCAGGGCCATGGAGGTGTCAGGCTTGCCGTGCTTGATCCACGCGTAGATCATGGCGCCTAGAGTGCCCATGCAACCGGCCAGGCTGGTGTTGACCGCGATGTAGCCGATGGCGCCGTTGACGGCCGTGGTGCTGCCGGGGTTGAAGCCGAACCAGCCGAACCAGAGGATGAACACGCCCAGGCCGGCCATGGGGATGTTGTGGCCGGGGATGGCCTTGGCCTTGCCGTCGGGGGAGTACTTGCCGATGCGCGGGCCGAGGACCAGAGCGCCTGCCAGGGCCATCCAGCCGCCAACCGAGTGGACCACGGTGGAGCCGGCGAAGTCGATGAAGCCCATGGTTTCAAGCCAGCCCTTGCCGAGCTCGCCCGCGCCCCACAGGGAGCCCCAGGCCCAGTGCCCCGAGATGGGGTAGATGACGGCCGAGACCACGACGCTGACGATGATGTAGGCTGAAAATTTCGTGCGCTCGGCGATGCCGCCGGAGATGATGGTCGCCGATGTGGCCGCGAACACGGACTGGAAAAACCAGAAGGTCAGGTTCCACATCCCCGCGTCGCTGGTCGGGTCGTTGCCGGCCAGGAAGAATCCGCTCGATCCGATGAAGCCGCCGATGTCCTGCCCGAACATCAGGCCAAAACCAAGCAGGAAGAAGGCGGGCTGCCCGGCCGCAAAGTCGAGCAGGTTCTTCATCAGGATGTTGCCGGCGTTCTTGGCGCGTGCGAAGCCCATCTCCACCAGCGCGAATCCGGCCTGCATGAACATGACCAGGATGGCCGCCACCAGAGTCCACAGCAGGTTTGCGTTGGACTGGGACAGGGCCTCGCCTTCGGCGAATGCCAGGGTCGGGGTAATGGTTGCCAGGAGTAGGGTCATAGCCCAGACTTTTGGTCTGAGCAGGGTCGATGTTTGTCTGGTTGCCGCGTACATGATGTCCTCCGTGGTGGTGAGTGTTGATACCCACACAAAGCACGGAGGATGCCAGGTTTTTATCTCCTTGTTTTTATGGATATTTTTTGCACTGGCTCGGTCTTGTCTGCGGTATTTGTTATTTTTTTCGATGAAATTGCCAGTTTATTCAGTCGTAATTCACAATAATGTTTAATTCGTAATTGTCGGCTCGTTCTTGGGCGATTTTAGGCCACGTCATTTTCGTCTAGAATAATTATTTACATAAGATCAGAATGTTATTTAAATTTTCATTTTTGTATTACATAATTGTTCACATTTGGCTTGTCCTTTCGTCATTATCTTCCAGCTTTCCGACTCGTTCTTTCTGAATTTCACGATTTCGAGGTGCCCTATTTCGTGTGGGCAGTTGTCGCTCCGTGTTCTGCCCGCGTGAAATGCGTATTGTCGAATTTTGAGTTCGTGTTCGGCTACGAAAATGTGCATTGTTACATTGATTGATGTCATGTCCAGGAGTTTGTTTTGCAAAAAAGGAAAATTGCTGTGTATCGCTGCACGAAATTGTATCTTCTCGTGTGGCCGCGGTCAGCCCGAGCAACGGCATCATGCTGTAATTGAATATGTTTTTTCGTTGGCATCGGCCTTGCTCAGTATCGACAAAAATGGAGGTGCTTTGTGAATCCGACCGATACCGCTTTTATAATCGTTTGCTCCGCCCTGGTCATGTTCATGACCCCCGGGCTGGCCCTGTTCTATGCGGGCATGACCCGTTCCAAGAACGCCCTTGGCACCATGATGCAGAGTTTCGCCGCCATCGGCGTCATTTCTCTGGTCTGGATGTTCTGGGGCTATTCCCTGTCCTTCGGCACGGACCTGAACGGGCTCATCGGCGGGCTGGACTTCCTGGCCCTGTCCGGCGTGGGCATGCAGCCTCACGAGTCCATTGCCACCAACCTGCCGCACATGGTCTTCATGATCTTCCAGTGCATGTTCGCCATCATCACGCCGGCGCTCATCACCGGCGCCTTTGCCGAGCGCATGCGCTTCTCGGCCTTCCTCATCTTCATCGTCCTGTGGTGCACGTTCGTGTACGCCCCGCTGTGCCACTGGGTCTGGGGCGGGGGCTGGATGTTCAAGATGGGCGCCCTGGACTTCGCCGGCGGGGCCGTCGTGCACATGAGTTCCGCCAGCGCCGCCCTGGCCGCGGCCTTGGTCATCGGCAAGCGCAAGGGCTGGGGTAAGCGCTCCTTCCTGCCGCACAACCTGCCCATGACCATGATCGGAACGGCCCTGCTGTGGTTCGGCTGGTTCGGCTTCAACGCCGGCAGCGCCCTGGCCGCCAACGAGCTGGCCGGTAGCGCCTTCGTGACCACGCACATGGCGGCGGCCACGGCCATGCTGGCCTGGCTCTTCGTGGAGTGGAAGCTTCACGGCAAGCCCACGACCCTGGGCGCGGCCTCTGGCGCCGTGGCCGGTTTGGTGGCCATCACTCCGGCGGCCGGTTTTGTCGGCGTCATCCCCTCGGTGCTCATCGGCCTTGGCGCGGGCATCTTCTGCTACTTTGGCGTGAGCCTCAAATCCCGCTTCGGGTTCGACGACAGTCTCGACGTGGTCGGCATTCACGGCATCGGCGGCATCTGGGGCGCACTGGCCACGGGCCTCTTCGCCACCAAGGCGGTCAACGCCGCCGGCGCAGACGGCCTTTTCTACGGCAACCCCGGCCAGCTCTGGATTCAGTTCGTGTCCGTGGTGGCGACCTTGGCCTTTTCTTTCATCGTGACCTATGCTCTGCTGAAAATTGTCAGCGCCATCACGTCGCTGCGCGTGACCGAGGAAGAGGAAGAAGCCGGTCTGGACGTGGCTCTGCACAGCGAATCCGCCTATCAGGCCTAACGGGCAACCTTTTGGAGGAATCATGAAACGAGTGGAAATAATCACCAGGCCGTACAAGCTTGACGAGATCAAGGAAGCCCTGACGGGCATGGGCATCCAGGGCATGACCGTGACGGAGGTCAAGGGCTTCGGCCGCCAGCGCGGCCACAAGGAAGTGTACCGCGGAGCCGAGTATCAGGTCGACTTCGTGTCCAAGGTCAAGATCGAGATCGTCATCGACGACGAGATCCTCGACCAGGCCCTCGACGTCATCCAGACCGCGGCCAAGACCGGCAAGATCGGCGACGGCAAGATCTTCGTCTCGACCATCGACAACGCCATCCGCATCCGCACCGGCGAGTCCGGCGCTTCGGCCCTCTAGCCGCAGGGGCGGGACGACCTCCCGCCCCTTCACCCCATGACCATCGAATCATTGCGACAGGCCCGCGATGCCTACCGCGCAGGGGAAGCAGACCATACGCATTCCCCTGCGTGGTTTTCCCTTCAGGTCGACGCCTGGATTCGCGGGGTCTGCGAGACTATCGCGCCCGACGCCGGCCCCTTCTTGCTCCTCGCTGTCGGGGGGTATGGTCGCGGGGAACTCTATCCCTTTTCGGACATAGACGTACTCGTCTGCCTGCCTGAAGCCCATGAAAAGGGGCCAGGCGCGGCGGATTCCGAAGCCCTGGCCTCCGCCATATTCCTTCCCCTTTGGGACAGCGGCTTTGACGTGGGGCATGGCATCAGGACCGTGTCCGAAACCATCTCCCTGGCCGGGTCGGACTACGAGGTGCTCTGTTCCCTTCTTGACGCGCGGCTGCTTTACGGCGTTGCGGAGGATTTCGAGCGGTTCCAGCGGCGAGTGCAGCGCGATCTGGTTCGGCCGGTTCGTCCCGCGTTGGTCCACTGGCTGTCCAGGCGGCACGAGGAGCGTCACCAGCGCTTCGGCGACACCTCCCAACTCCTGTCCCCGAATCTCAAAGAGGGCAGGGGAGGGCAACGGGACCTGCAGACCATGCACTGGCTCGAAGCCGTTTGGCGCGGCAACGGGGAGCATCCGCCCTTTCTGTCGGAGTCCGAAAGTCGTGCGCTGGCTCAGGACGCCGCGTTTCTCTCGCGTGTCAGGAGCGCTCTGCATCGCCTGTCCCGGCGCAAGAACGACGCCTTGCACCTGGAGATTCAGCCCGAATTGGCCAGCGCCCTCGGCTATGGCCCGAGCAGCGGCAGGTGCGCGGTCGAGCGTTTCCTGTCGGACCTGCACAGGGCCATGTCCGAAATCAGCCTGCTCTGCCGCCTCTGTCTGGGCAAGGCCCAAGCACTGTGCGCCGGAAGCGCGGTTGCCAGTGGGGACGTGGGGCTCGATTTTTCCGTACTGGTGGCCGACCCGGCCAACATTCTGGAACTCTTTCGGCACAGTGCCCAGACGGGCGTGCCCATCGGCTGGCAGACCCGGCGCATCATTCAGGACCGCCTGGCCGAGTTGGCTCCCGATACCGGGTGGCCACGGGGCATTGCCGGACGCTTTGGGGAAATCCTGGGCGGAACGACCGCAGCCAGTGCGTTGGAACAGATGCTTGAAGTGGGTTTTCTGCGCAGCTTCCTGCCCGAGTTCGGCGGCATCGAAAATCTCGTCCAGTTCGACGCATACCACAAGCTGCCGGCCGGGCCGCATCTGGTCGAAACAGTCAGGCAGCTCGCATCTTTCGACGCCGGGCACGAATTCCTCGGCGACGATCTGGCCGACTTGGGCGATGCCCCCTGCCTGCGCTGGGCGGCCCTGCTCCACGACATCGCCAAGGGGGACGACGACCACGCCCGTAAGGGCGCTGAAATGACCCGCATCATTCTGGCCCGTCTCGGCTTTGACGCCGCATTTGCCGCAGAGTGCGCCTTTCTCGTCGAACACCATCTGCTGCTTGTGCATACGGCAACGCGGCGCGACCTGGGCGAGGAGTCCGTCATTCACGGCTTGGCCGCCAAACTCGGCGATGTGCGGCTCCTGCGCCTGCTGACCCTGCTGACCTGGGCCGACTCCATGGCCACGGGACCCAAGGCCTGGACTCCCTGGATCGAGAACCTGCTGCGCGAAACGTATTTCAAGACCCGCCGCGTGCTCGAATACGGTTTCCTGTCCGAGGACAACCGCGTCCACCGACTGAGCCGCCTTCGCGATTCCTTGCGCGCCCAGCGGCCGGGGCACCTCTCCGTTGCCGAGTTCGAGCGCTATCTCGGCCTCATGCCCCCACGCTATCTGATGCAGACAAGTCCCCGGCGCATCGTCGAGCACATTGAACTCGTCCGCAGTTTCGCCCGGCGCCAGGATGCCCCGCCGTTCCAATTCGCCTGGGAGCACAAGACCAGCACGAAAGCCCTGCGCCTGACCCTCGTCTCCACGGACAGGCCCGGACTTTTCGCCCGCGTCTGTTCCGCCCTGTCCCGGCACGGCTTGTCCGTCCTGGCGGCCGAGCTCTGCGTCTGGGACGACAGGACCGTCGTCGACGTTTTTTGGGTCACGGAGCCCCTTGATCCGCTTTATGCCGACGAAACCGTGCAGGCCTGCCGTTCAACCCTCGAACGGCTCTTTCGCGACGAAACCGAACTCGACCGGCTGCCCGTGCAGGTTCCGCCACGCCTGAAGAAGGTCTTCGCCCTGGACCCGGAACTGGTGCGCGTCGACTTCGACAACGACGCTTCGGACTTCCACACCGTCCTTTCCATCCAGGCACCGGACGTACCCGGATTGCTGGCTACGGTGTCCCTTTCCCTCTACCGGCTCGGTATTGATCTCATTTTTGCCAAAATTGCCACGCAGAAGGACAAGGCCATGGACATCCTGCACATCCGCGAAGGCGGTGAGAAGATTCCAGCCGTTGAATGTGAAGCTCTGGCGCGCTCCCTGCGCCTGCTGATCTGCAGCCTGTACGCGTGAAACGCCGGTTTCAGGAAACGGCGTCCTCGATCCACTTTTCGAGAGTGGGTGGGGTGGAGAGGCATTGATACCTGGGAATCCAATCGCAGGCGGCCTTGAGTTCCGTTCCGTGCTGGATGACGGAGATGGGGCGGTCGGAGCTGACCACCACCACGATGACCTGATCGTGGTCAGCCGTGAACCTGAGGGCCGAGTTGAAGCGCGCGCCGCGGGACCTGTTCTCCCCGGCTACGGCCCGGCCGTCGAGAAGCGTGGCGAAGGCGTTCAGCTTCAGGTACATCATGTCGATGTGCAGGGCGCCGTCGACCTTGGCCAGCGCCGTGGCCAGCTCCAGGTCCATGTGCCGCTTCAAATCCAGGGGGGATTCCAGGTGCTGCCCGGAAATGCTGGCCAGGGGGCTCCCGTAGTCCAGGACCAGCGCGCAGCCGTGTTTTCTTTCCTGGGCGCTGCTGACCAGCACGCCGACGACCTTCATGATGGAGTACGTCTTGTTCGAATCGAGGTTCAATTCCAGCAGCGCTTCTTCCAATTGCACCAGGTTGGCCTTACGGGTGGAGGAGTGGTAGCTGCCGTCGGCGAAGCTGCACACCGTCTCGTCTTGCAGGCGGATGAAGCCGTGTCGGCCCCTGAATTCCGCCATCACGGAAAAGTCGGGCATGCGGCCGGTGCCGATGCCGACGATCTGCTGCCCGTCGCTGACCAGTTTGTGCCGGTTCCCTTCCACGGACTGCAGCAGCTTTCTGATGTGTTTGATGTCCTTCATGGCCGGCCGCTCGAATTCCCCGAAGGTGGCCAGGTAGTGCACCCGGTCGATGTGGCTTGGCTCCACGAAGATGAGGTCCCCGTGGGGCCATTTGCCTTCTTCCTGGGTCTTGGAAATGCTCAGGATCGCTTCGAGGAGGGGGTAAATGCGAAGTCCGGTGTCCGGACCGACGCTCAGGTTGCGGATGTCGACGATGTGGTCGCGCACGGCGTGTGTGGCGAAATCCTGCAAGACGTAGCTTGAGGTCTCCAGGTCCAGGATGCTGCGCGTGCCGAGGTCCTGGGACAGCAGTCGGCAGGCGTATTCCAGCCAGCACTGCGTGGGCCCGGTCGAGCACATGTCCGGGTGTTGCTCCGTGAACCACATCTGGTGGAAAATGTTGCGGTAGTTGCCGCCATAGGAGACCAGACCGGTCAGGTCGAGGCTCCTGCAGTGCACTGCTTCCTCACGCGTCTCGGCTCTCGTGCACTGCTTCCAGAACCCGTCCTTGAGATACAGCTCCCGCAGCCGCGGCTCGTGGCCCCGCAGCAGGTCGTGCGGATCGTAGACATGTACAGGTCCGTCCTTGCGCATGGCATACACGATCGCCGCCCGGCTCGGACCAGAAAAACGCGTCAGCCCGTTGGCCAGGCCGCCGTGGATGTGATCGACGCATTTGAGGAAGAACAGGTCCTGCATGACTACCTTCCAGAGGTTTGCGGCGTTACTACCCCACGCCTGGCAACGGGTCAACGCGTACCCGTCGCGATGGCTTGCGTGTCGAGTCGGAAGGCTTATGTTGTGACATGAAATACCGGAGGTACACATGCATGAAGTCAGCCTGAACCGTGTCATCACGGACTACCTCACGGGCAGGGAAATCATGGACACGACCTACGAGGACCTGCGTCAGGCCTTGGCGCGCATGCTGGTCGAAGACAGGAAATACCCGCGTGAGAGTGTCCTGCCCAAATATGAGCTTGTTTACGAAGTCGGCGGCGAGAGCCAGTCGGCTGTTGTCGACCTCGCGGTTTTCGGTCCCGCCGGAGAGCCTTTGCTGGCCCTTTTCTTCTGTCCGGGCGAGGTTGGCACCTTTATCCGCGAAAGCGTGGCCGCGGCCCGTATCCATCTTCCTGCCCCGTTTCCTCTTGTCGCCGTGACGGATTCCATGGAACTTGTTCTCGTCGAGTCCAGAACTGGCGACGCCATTGCCTCGGGTTTTTACGCCATACCCCTGTGGTGGGATTTAGCGCCCTTGGCCGGGGAGCACGCATGTCCTCCATTCGGCGAGGAACGTCTGCTCAAGGAGCGAAGGATACTGACTGCCTACACGGGCCTGGGGGGGCCATGCTGTGGCGGAGCGTGCAGCCTGTAACCCCCCTGGTGGTTTTTATTCCGAAGGTGGTGCGGCCGCGAGGTCGCACCATTTTTCGTGGTGGACCGAAGTCCAGGCGCCGAGTGCCTCGGTCAGTTCCTCCTGGCTCACGCCGACGGCTCCCACCTGTCCCACGACCAAGCCTGCGGCGCAGTTGGCCAGGATGCTTGCGCTCAGCAGATCGAGCCCGGAACTGAGGCCCAGGGCGATGGTGGCGATGACCGTGTCCCCGGCTCCCGTCACGTCGAAAACCTTCTTGGCCATGGTCGGCAGGTGGAAGACGCCCGCTCCGGGCAGGAACACGGCCATGCCGTCCGCGCCCAGGGTGATGACCAGTGTCTGCAGGCTGCGTTCACGGATGATCTTTTTCCCGGCTTCGATGATGTCCTCGCGGGACCTGATGGGCATCTCGGCCCCTTCCGACGCCTCCTTGGTGTTGGGCGTCATGCCGTACAGGCCGGAGTAGTGCGGGAAGTTGCATGTCTTGGGGTCGAGAATGACTTTCTGTCCGGTTTTCTTTCGCCCGTGCAACCAGGTCAGGAATTTTTCCGAGATGACGCCCTTGCCGTAGTCCGAGAGAATGACGGTATCGAACTCATCGATCCTGGCGTCCACGGCCTCGGTCAGTTTCGAGAATTCGAGGCTGTCCAGGGGCCTGTCCGTTTCCCGGTCCACACGCAGCATCTGCTGGTGGGCGGCGATGATGCGCGTCTTGAGGGTCGTTTCCCTGAATTGCGACGTGATCAGGCGGCATTCCACACCGAGTTCCGTGCAGATTTCGATCAGATTGCGGCCGTAGGCGTCCTCGCCGCACAGGCTGATGAGGGTCGGCTTGCCGCCCAGGGTGGCGACGTTCTGCGCCACGTTGCCCGCGCCGCCGATCTTGAAGCTCTGGTCCGTGACCTTGACGATGGGCACTGGCGCTTCGGGCGAGATGCGTTCGACAACCCCTTTCTGGTACTGGTCGAGCATGATGTCGCCGATGATCAGCACGCGGGAGCCGATCATGCGGGACGCGTTGAAGGCCAGGTTCATGTGTGTTCCTCCTCGGCCATGCGTTCGAGCAAGGCGGCGATCCGTTCACGCTCCTTGCTGCTGGCATAGGACAGGATGATCTTGCCCTTCTTCAATGACCCGGAATGCTTGATGGAGAAACGTTTGTTCAGCCCCGACAGGACCTTGGCGATATCCTCGGCAACCGGTTTTCTGCGTGTTCCAGCGTTGGCGCCCCGACCTTTCTTTTGCTTGAACTTCTTGATCATCTCTTCCGTCGCCCGGACGTTGAGCCCCTTGGCGACGATGATGGCGGCCACGTCCTCCATGTCCTTTTCCTCGGTCAGCCCGAGGAGGGATCGGGCGTGTCCGGCCGACAGCGTCGCGTCCTCCAGCATGGTCTGCACGGTCTGCGGCAGACGCAGGAGGCGCAGGCTGTTGGTCACGGCAGGGCGGCTCTTGCCGACCTTGTCCGCCAACTCCTCCTGGGTGATTTCGAAATGCTCCTTGATCTGCCCCAGGGCACGGGCTTCCTCCATGGGGTTGAGATCCTCGCGCTGGAGGTTCTCGATGAGCGCGATGGCCATGCTCTCGTAGTCGTCCATGGTGCGGACGATGCAGTCGATGCTTCTGAGGCCCGCCATCTGGCAGGCCCGCCAGCGGCGCTCTCCGGCCACGATCTCGTATTTGCCGCTTTCAGGTAGCGGACGCACCAGAATGGGCTGGATGAGTCCCTGGGCCTTGATGGACGCGGCCAGTTCCTCCAGCGCGGCCTGGTCGAAATGGTGGCGGGGCTGGTGAATGTTGGGGCTCAGGGCCTCGATGTTCAGGTTCACGATTTCGGCTTCATGTTCGGGTTCGACATTGCGGCTCTTGATGAGTACATCAAGCCCGCGTCCGAGCCCGCGTTTCTTGAGAGTCATAATCCACCCGCGGATGTTTGGGTCAGGGTCGTTGACCCCGAGCGTTTCGTATTTAGAGAAAAGCTGTTTGTAACTTCAACTTCAGGAGCCCATGTGAACAAGGAAACGGCCATCAGATATGTCGTCGACGCCAAGGGCCAGCCCCAGGGCGTCTTTCTGGAAGAGGAGATGTGGCAGCATGTCGGCAAGCATGTCCTTGCCGTCCTCGACAAGCTTTGCCCTTCGGAGAAACCCTTGGTCGAGCCTATGGCCGACTATGACCTTCTGGTCAAATACTGGGACCTCCGCTATGACCTCCCCACGGATGTGACCTGCGAAACCTGCGGCGCCACCACCGAGGACTGGCAGGCCGACGAGCCGCGCAAGTTCACCCTGGCCGCGGCCAACATGGGCGGCCTGCTGTCCTTCAGGTGCGCCGGCTGCGGTTCGCGCATCACCAAGCGCCACTTCAAGGACAAGGTCACGGTCACCTGCGCGCCTCACGCGTCCTGCACCTGCGGCTGAAGCCGGGGACACTCGATGATCTCCTGGGCCAGGGAAATGTACGACTGGGTGCCCAGGGAGCGGATGTCGTAAAGGATGGCCGGCAGGCCATGGCTCGGGGCCTCCGACAGGCGTACGTTCCGCGGTATGGACGTGCTGAAGACAAGCTCTCCGAAATGGTCCCGCACCTCGCGTTCGACCATGAAGGAGAGCTTGTTGCGTTTGTCGAACATGGTCAGCAGAATCCCCAGGATGTCCAGCTTCGGGTTGAGCCGTTCCTTGACCAATCCGTACGTCTTCATGAGCTGCGCGATGCCCTCCATGGCGTAGTATTCGCATTGCAGGGGCACGAGCAGCCACCGGGCAGCGCACAGGGCGTTGATCGTGATGAGGCCCAAGGAGGGCGGGCAGTCGATGAGGATGTAGTCGAAGTCCTTTTCCAGGCCCTGCACGACGGCGCGCAGCATGAACTCCCGGTCGCGCTCCCCGCTCAGTTCGAGTTCGGCGCCCACAAGGTCCGGCGTCGAAGGCATGATCTTCAAAAAGTCCATGTCCGACCCGACAATGGCCCTTGAGGCCGACCTAGGGTCGAAAAGGGCCTGATACACGGAACTTCGGACGCCGCTCACGTCGACTCCAAGCCCGCTCGACGCGTTGGCCTGGGGGTCGCAGTCGATGACCAGCACCCGCCGCTCCATGGCCGCCAGCGAGGCCGCCAAGTTCACGGTGGTCGTCGTCTTGCCCACGCCGCCTTTCTGATTCGCCAAAACGATTGTCTGCGCCAAAGGTTCGTCCTCCCGGTCCAGTTGTTTCACGGGAAACTAGTTGCGGTAATAGTCCTTGTACCAGTCGATAAACCTCGAAATTCCTTCTTCAATGGTCGTGGACGGCTTGAATCCGACGTCGCGGATCAGGTCGTCGACATTGGCGTACGTGGCCGGCACGTCACCGGGCTGCAGGTCCATGTAGTTGCGCACGGCCTTGCGGCCGAGGGCGTCCTCCAGGACGGTGATGAATCGCTCCAGCTCGACGGTGTTGTTGTTGCCGATGTTGTAGAGCCTGTAAGGGGCGGGCGAGGAGGACGGGTCCGGTGCGTTGCCGTCCCACCCGGGGTTGGGTTCGGGGATGCGGTGCACGACGCGGAACACCCCTTCGACGATGTCGTCGATGTAGGTGAAGTCCCGGCGCATCTTGCCGTGGTTGAAGACGTTGATGGGCTTGCCGTCGCAGATGGCCTTGGTGAAGAGGTACAGCGCCATGTCGGGCCGTCCCCACGGCCCGTAGACCGTGAAGAATCGCAGGCCCGTGGTCGGCAGCTTGTAGAGGTAGCTGTAGGTGTGGCCCATGAGTTCGTTGGACTTCTTGCTGGCGGCGTAGAGGCTGACGGGGTGGTCGACGTTGTCGTGAACCGAGAAAGGCATGTGCGTGTTCAGCCCGTAGACGGAACTTGACGAGGCGTAGACCAGGTGTTCCACGCCGTTGTGGCGGCAGCACTCCAGCAGGTTGGCGAAGCCGACGATGTTGGAGTTTATGTAGGATTTCGGGTTGATGAGCGAGTAGCGCACCCCGGCCTGAGCCGCCAGGTTGACGACGTGGGTGAACCCGAAGGCCTTGAAAAGTTCGTTCAGGGATTCGCCGTCGGCCAGGTCAATGGGTTCGAAACGGAAATTCTGCTCTGTTTCGAGCTGGCGCAAGCGGTCTTTCTTCAGCGCTACCGAGTAGTAATCGTTGAGATTATCGATGCCGTAGACGTCCGCTCCGGCGGCGGCGAAACGCTTGGCGAGGTGAAAGCCGATGAACCCCGCGGCGCCCGTGATGAGAATTTTCATGCGGTGCTCCATGTGAAACGTGACAATGGAGTTCACCTAGCGCAACAAGCATTTCTGAGCAATACGGAATTGTGTGCGTGAAAAATGAGGCAGGTGGAACGGACAGACGGGAGGGAAATTCAGCTGCGGATGCCCTGCAGAATCTGCCAGGCGTCGTTTTTGAGCTGCTTGTCGCCTGCAGCCATGTCTTCGAGGTTCGGCAGCAGCCGAAGCTCGGAGCTGCCAAACACGGCAACGGCGTTGCCGGAGTTCGGATCTCCTGAAACGGGCGACGCCGGTCCGAAGCAGATGATGATGCGTGGAACGAAAAACCGCATGCCCTGGGCAAAGAGTCCTGGCGAAACATCAAGGGGCCACGCGCAGATGTCGTTCTCCGGCCAGCCCAGGTGCGAGCGGACGCTGGCCTGGATTTTCCTGAACATGTCCAGGCGCGGGGGCGGGGTGGGCTGCTGCATGTCGGCAAACAGGCCGGTGTAGGTCCACAGCGTGCGGACGGGCGATTGTTTCCCGTGAAACAGGGAGCGCAGAAGCGGCGGCACAGGCTCCTCGGTTTGGCTCGGTTTTTGGGCCGGCCTGCGCGGAGAGGCAGGTAGGGGAACGGTGTCCGGTGCCGTGGCCGCGGTGCTTGCAACAGCCGGGGCGGTTTCTTGCAGAGCAGAATCTTTTTGGCGCCAGAGGTGGGTGATGCCGAGACGCTTCAGCGTGCGCTGGGCTTCGGTCAGGGCGTATTCATCGAGATCCAATCCCAGATCCTCCAGGCGATTTCGGTCTTGGGCAACTGCGGCCAGGATTCCCGCCTGCCGTGGCGGTCCATGACGAGCACGCGGTTGGTCGGCGTGGCGAAGCCGGCCCCGGCCTCGCCCACGGGGTTGGCCACGATGAGGTCGAGGTTCTTGCGCTCAAGCTTGCCGGCGGCGTTGCGTTCCAGGTCCTGGGCCTCGGCCGCGAAGCCGACGGTCACCTGTCCGGGTTTCTTGCGGCCGCTCAGGGTGGCCAGGATGTCGGGGTTGGGTTCGAAGGTCAGGGCCAGGGGCGCGCCGCCTTTCTTGAACTTGCCCAACTCGCAGGCCGGCGGCCGGAAGTCAGCCACGGCAGCCGTGAAGCAGCCGATGTCCTGGGACGGGAACACGTCGCGTGCCGCCTCGAACATCTCCCGGGCCGAGACCACGGGGATGCGGCGGATCATGGCCGGCAGGGGCAGATCCACGGGGCCGGTTACGGCCGTGACTTCAGCGCCGCGCAGGGCCGCGGCGATGGCCAGGCAGGCACCCATGGTCCCGGTGGACGGGTTGGACCAGAAGCGGACGCGGTCGAAATATTCACGCGTGGGCCCCAGGGTCAGCATGACCTTCTTGCCGCGCATGTCCTGGGGGGAGAGGGCGGCCAGGGTGCGGATGAAAATTTCCTCCAGGGGCGCCAGCCGGCCCTGGCCGGTGTCGCCGCAGGCCACGCTGCCGCAATCCGGTTCGATCCGCATGACACCTCGCTGTCCCAAGACCTCCCAGTTGTGTCTGGTAGCCGGAGCGGACCACATGCGGGGATTCATGGCCGGCGCCACGAGGACGGGGCCGGGGTAGGCCAGAAGCTGGCAGCTGAGCAGGTCGTCGGCCAGTCCGTTCGCCATCCTGGCCAGCGTGTTGGCCGTTGCCGGGGCCACGACGAACGCGTCGGCCACGGCCGGTTCGAGGTGGTCGTAGTCCATGCCCCGGGCGAACATGTCCGTGAACAGGGGGTCTGCGCCCAGGGCCCCGAAAGACAGGTCCGTGACGAACCGGCGGGCGGACTCCGTCAGGGTCGCGCCGACCTGGATGTTCAGACGAAGAAAGGCCCTGGTCAGGTCCAGGGCCTTGTAGGCTGCGATGGAGCCCGTGACTCCGAGATGGACGCGTTTCCCGTGAAACGTGTCGAAGAGATAGTGGGCCGGGATCACTGGCTGAGGGTCCTCTCACCTTCCGCGGGCGCGCCCGTGGTCCCCGAGGAGGGATAGGTGTCCATGGGCTGGCCGCCGGTGGAATAGGCCGGGGAGTATGTGTTGCCGACCTTCGGGCTGACCTTGATTTCGAGCCAGGTGTACCAGAGGGGCGTCTCCTCGATGTTGATCATGCAGACCCGGTTGTCCTTGGTGAAGACCAGGAAAAAGCGCTGGTACTTCTGGTAGGTGACCATGGTCCAGCCGTCCTTGGGCATGTTGTGGAAGAAGAAGTCGAAGAGGGAAATGGGTTCGGCCCAACCCTTGAACTTCATGGTGCCGAACTTGCCGTCGGCCGTCGGGGTGATGGAGGACTTGTCGGTCTGGATCTCCATCTCTTCCGGGACGCGTATGTCGTTGTAATCATAGAAGAAGCTTTGCTGCACTTTGGGCGCTGCCGGGTCCTCGGAACCGGAGCCCATGAGATCCGATCCGGCGCAGCCCCACGAGGCGAGCAGCAGGGCGAGGACGAGACATTTCAGGTAACGCATGATGGCATCCTTCACGTTCGTTAAAGTTTGGAAATATCACGAGCCAGTGTTCGAAAACCTAGCATCGCCGGTGGCGATTTCAAGCTTTTTTTCCGGCCGCGGTTCCTTGGCCGCGGCGGCCCGCGCCTTGGACGCTTCGTCGAGCCAGCCGCCCTCCTCCAGGGACTGGGCGGCCAGTTCGTACATGCGGTGCACGCCGTCGCGGTAGACGGCCTCTATCAATTCGTCGGCGTACCCTTTGAACACGCCGCGCACAAGGTCGTTCTGCGCGTACAGAAAACGCGCCAGCAAGGGGTTTTCACGGTGCTGGGGAAGATATAGGATGAACATGCGCTTGCAGTGGAAGAGGATGAAGCGCACGCGGCGCACTTCCCGTTCGATGCTTTCGGACGTCTGCCTGATGACGGCGTAGAGTTCGGAGCCGATGTGCTGCTCCTCCGGAGTCAGGGACGTGCTGCGCTGCAGCTGCTTGAAGCGAGGTTTGTAGTTCATCTGCTGGTAGGCGTCCTCCTTGAGCTTGATGCACTCGTGGAAGATGTAGCCCAGAGCCCAGTCCAGGTATTCGCCAAGGACCGACAGGTGCGACGGCTCCTCGTTGCGGAACAGCAGGTGGGACGTGTCCTTGAGGCGCCACAGAGGGCCCTTGCTGTTCTGCCGGCCGAGGATGTCGTCGAAGAAATGGAAGCTGACGGACCCGCTGGCGTCGAATTCGGAAAAATGTGTTTCCATGGCGCTGGCGATTTGGCAGAAATCGCGCAGCACGTCACGGACAAAGGAATCGTGTTTGGTCTGAAGCCAGCTTTTGGACATCGCGTTACCCGGCGGAATTTTCCGCGTCATGTACGGCACGGCCTTGCTCACGTCAAACCCCATGAGCCCATGCACAACACCAGGAACAAGATTTTAGGGCGCCACGAGGCGCACCGGCTCGCCGGCAGGGGCGGGGTGGTCTTCACCAACGGCTGCTTCGACATCCTGCACCCCGGCCATGTGGACTATCTCCAGCGCGCGCGGGATCTTGGCGAACGCCTCGTGGTCGGCCTGAACAGCGACGCCTCGGTGCGCCGCCTCAAGGGGCCGACCCGGCCCGTCAACGACGAGGCCAGCCGGGCCATGGTCCTGTCGGCCCTGTCCTGCGTCGACCACGTCGTGATTTTCGAGGAAGATACCCCGTACGAGCTGATCAGGGCCGTGGCCCCGGACATTCTGGTCAAGGGCGGCGACTGGAGCGTGGACCGCATCGTCGGCCGCGACCTGGTCGAGGAGCGCGGCGGCAGGGTGCTGTCCATCCCGCTGCTCCCCGGCCATTCGACCACGGGCATCATCGACAGAATTCTGGCCTTGAACGCGGGGGGAAGCCATGCAGATCGGCGTGAAGAATAAGCGGATCACCTATTCCCTGCGGTATCTGTTGGAGACCCTGACGAGCGAAGGGGAAATCAGCGCGGCCCAGGCGGAGATCATCACCGAGCACGCGCGCAAGAACGACATCGACCTGGACTGCGGCGAGGGCATCGACAGCCTCATCCGCTTCAACATCCGCAAGGCGCCCAAGGAACCCGGCGGGCCCGAGATGCGCATCACCGAGGACGTCATCCTCAAGGCCGTGGCGCGCCGCGAGGGGCTGGAGTTCAGGCGCGTGGACCCCTTCGACCTGGACCTGGAGGTGACCACCAGGACCATCTCCGAAAGCTTCGCGCGCATGAACACCCTGGTCCCGATCATGATCCGCGACGGGGAACTGGAACTTGCGGTCTTCAACCCCTTCCGTCCCGAGCTGTGGCACGACATGGAGCGGGTCAGCGACCTGCCTTACAAGGTCTTCCTCTCCACCCGCCAGGACATCAATCGCCTCATCGACGACTATTACCAGTTCCGCACGGCCATCCAGGCCGCCGAGATCGAGTTCATGTCCTCCAACGAGATCGGCAACCTGGAGGCGCGGGTCAAGGTGTCCGACAAGTCGGACCCGGACTCCCAGCGGCACATCATCAAGGCCGTGGACTACCTGCTGCGATCGGCCCTGCGCGAGCGGGCCAGCGACATCCACGTCGAGCCCAAGCGCGACCACGCATTGGTCCGCTTCCGCATCGACGGCATTCTGCACGACCTGCACCGCCTGCCCATGACCGTGCACCTGGCCATGATCAACCGGCTCAAGGGCATGAGCCGCCTGGACATATCCGAAAAGCGCCGGCCCCAGGACGGGCGCGTGCAGCTGGTGCTGGGCGGGGTGCCCACGGACGTGCGCGTCTCGACGGTGCCCGTGGCCTTCGGCGAGAAGATGGTCATGCGCCTGCTCTCCAGCGACAGCACCCTCAAGAACCTGCAGGAGCTGGGCATGCTGCCCGAGCAGTTCGAGACCTTCAGCCGCTTCCTGCGCCACACCTACGGCCTCATCCTGGTCACGGGCCCCACGGGCAGCGGCAAGTCCACGACGCTGTACTCGACCCTGAAGGTCCTGGCCAACCCGCAGGTCAACGTGGTCACTCTCGAAGACCCCATCGAAATGGTGGTGGACGACTTCAACCAGATCGGCATCCAGTCGCGCATCGGCGTGACCTTCGGGCAGATGCTGCGCCACATCCTGCGCCAGGACCCCGACATCGTCATGATCGGCGAGATGCGCGACCTGGAGACGGCGGAGCAGGCCGTGCAGGCCGCCCTGACCGGGCACATCGTCTTCTCGACCCTGCACACCAACGACGCCAGTTCCGCCCTGACCCGCCTGCTGGACCTGGGCCTGGACGCCTACCTCATCAACGCCGCCGTCATCGGCTGCATGGCCCAGCGCCTGGTGCGCAACATCTGCCCGAACTGCAAGGCGCAATTCAAGCCGGACTACGACGAGATTACGGCCCTGGGGCTGGCGGGCTACATCGCCAAGGACCAGATGCTGTGGAAGGGGCGCGGCTGCGATCACTGCCGCCAGACGGGCTATTACGGGCGCACGGGCATCTTCGAGATCCTGCCCTACGACACGGAGGTCAAGGAGGCCATCCGCCGCAACGTGGACCTGGCGGACCTGCGGTCGCTGGTGCGCAGGAAGGGCGTGCGCTCCCTCATGGACGACGGCATGGAGCGCGTCGTCCGCGGCGTGACGACCTACGAGGAGGTGCTGCGCGTGGCCGGAGGTTCCATCGATTAGGCGCGTGGCCTGACGGACTTGTGGACGGGCTGCCCCGTGAGCTTCTGCAGGGCGTCGAAGGATTGCTCCAGGGTGGAGCGCTCCTCGATGTTTTGCTGAAGGTAGTTTCTGATGGGCGAGATCATCTCCAGGGCCTGGTCGATCTCGGCGTTGGTGCCCTGGGCGTACGCGCCGATGTTGACCATGTCCTCGACGCGCCGGAAGGTTGACAGATGCCGGATGAGCTTTCGCCCGGCGGCGATCACGGGGCCGGGGGTCACGTCCGAGGCCAGGCGGCTGACGCTCTTGAGGACGTCGATGGACGGGTAGTGGCCCTGGTCCGCAAGGTCGCGGGTCAGGACGATGTGGCCGTCCAGGATGGACCGCACGGCGTCGGCCACGGGCTCGTTGAAGTCGTCGCCTTCGACCAGCACGGTGTAGATGCCGGTGATGCTGCCCTCGGCCGACCTGCCGGCCCGCTCAAGCAATCGCGGCAGGTGGGAAAAGACCGTCGGCGTGTAGCCCCGCGTGGTCGGCGGCTCGCCCGCGGCCAGGCCCACCTCGCGCGCGGCCATGGCGAAGCGCGTGACCGAGTCCATCATGAAGAGCACGTCCTTGCCCTGGTCGCGGAAGAACTCGGCCATGGCCGTGGCCGCGTAGGCCGCGCGCATGCGCACCAGCGGGCCCTGGTCCGAGGTGGCCACAACCAGGACCGACCGCGCCAGCCCTTCGGGCCCCAGATCCTTCTCGATGAAATCCACCACCTCGCGGCCGCGTTCGCCGATAAGCCCGATGACGTTGACGTCGGCCGACGTGTAGCGCGCGAACATGCCCATGAGCGTGCTCTTGCCCACGCCCGAGCCGGCCATGATGCCCACGCGCTGGCCCTTGCCCAGGGTCAGCAGCCCGTTGATGGCGCGCACGCCCACGTCCAGGGGGTCGGTGATGCGAGGGCGCGTCAGCGGGTTGGGCGGGTCGGCGTGCAGGGGATAGTGGCGGGCAGGTTGGAGGGTCACGCCGGGGTCGAGGCTCGCGCCGAAGGCATCGACGGCGTGGCCGAGATAGCGCTGGCCCACGGGGAAATGTGGCGGCGTGCTCGTGTTGCGGATGAGGCTGCCGGGCCGGATGCCGCGCATCTCGCCGTAGGGCATGAGCAGCATGACGTCGTCGCGGAAGCCCACGACCTCGGCGTTGATGACCGGCCGGTTCGGGTCGCCGGGCAGCAGCTGGCACACGGAGCCCAGGGGGGCCTTGATGCCGCGGCCTTCCGCCACCAGGCCCACGACCTTGGTCACCTTGCCGTAGGCCTGGGCCGGCTGCAGGCCCGAGAGGAGCTGCAGCGTGCCGTCCAGGTCGGCGGTCATGAATTGTCCTTGAACCCGTCGAGGATGGCCCGGACCTGTTCGAAGCGGCTGGCCACGGAGTTGTCCACCAGGCCGTCCCCGCTTTCGATGCGCACGCCGCCGAGTTCAAGGTCCGCGCACTGGCAGACGCGCAGTTCGGGCAGGTCCGGGCGCTGCTCCCGGGTCTTCTCGACGAGGCTTTTGGCCAGGTCCAGATCGGCCGGGCAGACGTGGACCGTGATGCAGCCCGTGGTCTGGAGTTGGGCGATGGCCTCGTCGAACAGGGCGTTCAGCACGCGCTCGCGCTCCTCGTCGAGCATCACGCCGAGTGTTTTCTCGAAGGCCAGCTGCAGGACGCGGAAAAGGGTCTGCCGGTGATCGGCGGCGACGCGCTCCTTTTCGGCGGCCAGGGCGGCCTGCAACTGGCTAAGGAAACCGGCGACCTTGGCGGCCTCGGCCTCGGCGAGCGCCTTGGCTTCATGCCGGGCGGCCGCCAGCCCGTCGTCCATGGCCTGGCGGCGGATCCGCTCGGCCTCGGCCAGGGCCTGGGCCAGGATCTCCCTGGCCATCTGCTGGGCGCGTTCCCGTACCTGTTCCATGTATCTGGCCTCTGTTTCGTCGTTCCAGGTTGCGGACGCGGGGCGGTTCATGACGTTGAAATCGCCGTGGCGCATGCCGCGGATGAGCCTTCCGGTGAGGGGAGGGTGCTCAGACAAGGACTTCGCCTCCGCTGCCGGCGATGACAATGCGGCCCTCGGCCTCCAGGCGGCGCACCTGCTTGACGATGTTCTGCTGTGCGGACTCGACTTCCGAAAGCTTGACCGGGCCCATAATCTCGAGGTCTTCGCGGATCATGTTGCCGGCGCGCTCGGACAGGTTTTTGAAGAACTTCTCGCGCAGTTCCTCGGGAGCGGTCTTGAGGGACATGGTCAGGTCCTCGTTGCTGATCTCCTTGAGAATCTCGCGGATGCCGCGGTCGTCGATCTTCATGATGTCCTCGAAGACGAACATGAGCTGCTTGATCTCTTCGGCCAGCTGCGCGCTCTCCTCTTCGATGTCGGCCATGATCTCCTCTTCGGTGGCGCGGTCGATGGCGTTCAGGATCTCGGCCACGGAGCTCACGCCGCCCACCTTGCGGCCTTCCTTGCCGCCGATGGCGATGAGCTGGCTCTGCAGCACGCGGTCCACCTCGACGAGCATCTCCTCGGCCACGGCCTCCAGCTTGGCCAGGCGGATGAGCACCTCGGCCCGTACGCCCGGGCCCATGTTCTGCAGCAGGTTGCCGGCGCTTTCGGGCGGCAGGTGGCCCAGGATGAGGGCCAGGGTCTGCGGGTGCTCGTTGCGCAGGATCTGGGCCAGGATCTTGGGGCTGACGTTGCCGAGTTCCTTGAAGGGAACCGGGCCCGAGTCGAAATCGAGTTCGTCCAGGATGTAGCGGGCCGTGTCGGAGTCCAGGTTGGAGGAGATCATCTTGCGCACCTGTTCGGGGCCGCCGTAGAGCATCTCCTTGCCGATGGTCATGGCCTGGTTGAATTCCCGCAGCACTTCTTCGGCCTGTTCCTTGCCCACGGAGTCGAGTTTGGCCATGGCCCGGGACACGGCCGTGATCTCGGCGCGGTCGAATTTCTTGAAGACTTCCGAGGCGAAGGCGTCGCCAAGGGCCAGGATGAGGACGGCCGTTTTCTGGGGGCCCGTGAGCTTGCCGACTGGTGCAGCCATTTATGCTTCTCCCTGGGTCAGCCACTGGCGCATGATCATGACCGCCTGGTCCATGTTCTGATCCACCAGCTGCTGCGCCAGATGCTTGGCGTTCTCGATGCGCTTGACCGCGTCCACGGCGGCCAGGTCCTCGTCGCTCATGCCTTCGGTCAGGGCCATGAGCTCCTGGGCCGCGCCGAGTTCCTGGGCCTCCTGCACCGTGGTGGGCTCCGTGACCTTGGGCCGGATGAGGGCCAGGACCACGGGACGGGCCACGAAGAGCAGGAAGAGCAGGATGACCAGCGTGTTCAGAAGCGGCTTGCCCAGAAGCTGGAAGTACCTGGAGGCCACGTCCAGCAGCGGGGCCTGCTCGGCTCCTGCCGGCTCGCCGAAGGAGATGGAAGACACCTCTATGGCGTCGCCGCGCTGGTCGTCAAAGCCCACCGCCCGCTGGGTCAGCTGACGCAGTTGGGCGAGCTGGTCGGCGGGGAGGGCCTCGAAGGCGAAGGTCCCATCCTGCTGCTGCGTGTACTTCCCGTCAACCAGAACGGCCACGCTCAGGCGCTTGATGCTGCCGACCTGCGAGACGATCTGCTGCTCCTCGCGGTTGATGTCGAAATTGGTGGTGGCGGAGGTACGGGTGCTGGACTGGGCCGTGCCCGAGGCCGTCCGGTCGTTCTCGCCCTGGTAATTGGGGTCGGGCGTGCCGCCGGCGACATTGGCCGAGCCGCGGCTCTCCTCCTCGCTCTTGACCTCGCTGCGGACCACGGCGGACTTGGGGTCGAAGATTTCCTTGCGGATGGTCGTGCGGTTGAAGTCCAGGTCGGCGTTGACCCGGGCGATGACCCGGCCGGGGCCGACGATGGGCACCAGAAGCTGCTCGATGCGCTGTTCGAGGCTGCGCTGCAGGCCCGTCTGATATTCGAGCTGCGTGGACGTCATGCCCGTCATGTCCGTGTCGGACTTGGGCTCGTACAGGACCTTGCCCCGGCTGTCAGCCAGGGTGATGTGTTCGGCCGTCATGCCTTCGACGCTGGTGGACACCAGGTTGACGATGGCCTGGACCTGCTGGGACGAAAGGGAGCGGCCGCCTTTGAGCTTGAGCATGATGGCTGCCGACGGCGGGGCCTGCTCCTCGACGAAGAGACTCTTGCTCGGCAGCACGAGGTGCACGCGGGCGCTCTCGACTTCGGCCAGCTCCGAGATGGTGCGTGACAGTTCGCCCTGCAGGGCGCGCTGGTAGTTGATGCCCTGCACGAAGTTGGTCTGGCCGATGTTGTTCTCGTCGAAGAGCTCGAAGCCCACGCCCTGGCCGTGCAGGGAGCCTTCACCGGCCAGCTTGAGCCGGGCCTCGTAGACCTGGTCCGCGGGCACCAATATGGCCGTCCCGCCTTCGGAGATCTGGTAGGGGATCTTCTCCTTCTGCAGGTAGCTGACCACGCTGGCGGCGTCTTCCTGGTAGAGCTGGCTGTAGAGGACCTTGTAGTCGGTTCTGTTCATCCAGAAGATCATGCCGAAGAACGTGACGATGAGCGAGGCCAGCAGCCCTCCGAGGAGGATGCGCTGGGCCAGGGATTTGTTGGTCCAGAAGTCCGTGGCCTTGGCCAGAGTGGTCTGCAGAAATGGGGGCATGGTGCGTCCTCGTTGCGATTACGGATCAGAACTGCATCCGCATGAGTTCCTGGTAGGCCTGCATGACCTTGTTGCGCACGGCCGAGGTCATGTCCATGGCCAGTCCGGCTTTCTGCAGGGAGATCATCAGTTCGTGCACGTTCTGGGATTTGCCCGAGGCGAAATCCTGGATCATGCGCCCCTTTTCGGCCTGCATGTCGTTGACCGTGGCCAGGGACTCCTCGATGGTCTCGGCGAAGGACCGTGTCGCCTCGGCCGTGGCGCCCTTCTTGGCGCCGAGCCCCTTGGGATTGTTCAAAAGCTCGCTGGCCGCGGAATAGGCCTTGATGGCCATCGGTGACACCGCCATGGAACTCCTCCTTCGTGCTATTCGTCAGTGTGTGGCCTAGCGGCCGATTTCCAGGGCCTTGGTGAACATGTTCTTGGATGTGGTGATGGTCGAGACGTTGGCCTCGTAGGCGCGCATGGCCTGGAGCATGTTGGTCATCTCCTCCACCACGTTGATGTCCGGGTAGCTGACGTAACCTTCCTCGTTGGCGTCAGGGTGTCCGGGTTCGTAGACCTGCTTCAGGGGCCTGCGGTCGTTCTGGATGGATTCGACCCGTACGCCCTTGGCGTCCTGGTCCAGGGCCGCGTTCATGGCCTTGGAGAAGGGACTGTCCACCTCGGTCTCCTTGAAGATGGCTTCCTTGCGGCGATAGGGTCCGCCGCCCACGGTTCTGGTGGTCTTGGCGTTGGCCAGGTTCATGGAGATGACGTTCAAATGGGTGCGTTCGGCCTTGAGGGCGGACGCGCCGATGTCGATGGATGTCATGAAGTCCATTATTTGCCTCCATCCTGTATGATCTGCTTCATGCCGGCGAAATTCTTTTGCATGACCGTGGTCAGGGCGCTGTAGAGCAGGTTGTTCTTGGCCATGGCCGCCATTTCCGTGTCCAGGTCCACGTTGTCCACGCCCTGGATGACCCTGGGCGTCAGGGATTTGGTCACGCTGGCTTCGGTCTGTTCCGGCGAGAAGGGCGCCGGGAAATGGTCCGGA
Source organism: Desulfomicrobium salsuginis (assembly GCF_054657795.1). Classification (NCBI taxonomy): domain Bacteria; kingdom Pseudomonadati; phylum Thermodesulfobacteriota; class Desulfovibrionia; order Desulfovibrionales; family Desulfomicrobiaceae; genus Desulfomicrobium; species Desulfomicrobium salsuginis. The sequence continues at coordinate 1,403,759 of NZ_BAAHYA010000001.1, forward strand.
TGCGTCCTGGCCATGGCCCCGCCCTCGGCCAGTCCCAGGGCGGCCTGCAGGTCCTTTTCGAACTCCAGGTGACGCGCCTTGTAGCCGGGCGTATTGATGTTCGCCATGTTGGCGCTGACGATGTTTTGACGCTGGAGCTGGAAATCCATGACCTTGGCCGTCAGATCCAGGTGTTCGGGAAACATGCTTTTCATCGGTAACCCCTTGTCATTCCGGCATGTGCTTGGCCGCGCAGCGGCGGAGCCGGGTCGTTGACGACGACGGTTTTGCAATGACCATTCCAGAAACGAGGAAGTCGGGATACGCGTGTTAATCCGGCATATTGGCAATGGAAATGGGGCGACGGGGCGCGGCGGCGATGGTGGTTCGCTCGGCTGGCATCAATGTTGCTTGGCGTCGGGTGGATGACAAAGCATACCCGATCTGCCGACAAGGAGGAGGAACCATGAGTTCGCATCTGGATTACGAAATCAACAAGGAACTTGGCGAGTGCTATCTTTTCATGGGCGAGCTGGACAAGGCCGAAAGCTATTACCATAAGGCCGCGGGCAGCAACGGCGTCCACCCGGACCCGTATCTGGGTCTGGCGACCATCGCCGTGCAGCGCGGCGACCTGGACCAGGCCATGGCCATGTACCGCAAGGCCGACGGCATCTCGTCCTCGGACAAGTCCCTGGCCGGCATGGGCCTCATCTGCGCCCAGCAGGGCCGGCATGAGGAGGCCTTCGACCTGCACGGCCGCGCCCTGACGGCCAACCCCGAAAACCTCATCGCCCTTTTCGGGCTCGTCCAGACGGCCCACATGTTGGGCCGCACCGGCGAGGCCATCGCTCCCCTGGAGCACTATCTCGAACTCAACCCCGGCAAGAGCGAGGTGCGCTACGCCCTGGGCGGCTGCCTGACGACCTGCGGCCGGCCGGACGAGGCCAAGGCGCAGCTGGAACGCCTGCTGGAGATGGATCCCGCCTACGGACCGGCGGCCGAGCTCCTGGCCCAGCTCTAGAGCGGTTCCGGTTCCCCTCCGACGCGGTCGGGTCCCCGGATTTCGGGGCCCGACCGCGCTGTTGCATATTGCGGTCAAAGCTGGCAGTGCACGGCGAACATTCTTTTTGTGAGGGGAAATACCATGAACATGCTGCCTATACGCCGGGCCATCCTGAGCGTCACAGATAAATCCGGACTCGATGACTTTGCGCGATTTCTTCAGGAGCAGGGCGTCGAGCTCGTCTCCACCGGCGGCACGCGCAAGAAGCTCGTCCAGGCCGGCCTCAAGGTCCGATCCGTCAGCGACGTGACGGGCTTCCCGGAAATCCTCGGCGGCCGCGTCAAGACCCTGCATCCGCACGTCCACGCCGGCATCCTGGCCGACAAGGACGATCCCGCCCACATGCGCACCCTCAAGGATCTGCGCCTGGCGCCCTTCGACCTCATTTGCGTCAATCTCTACAATTTCGCCGACGCCGTGCGCCAGACCCTGGAAGACAAGCAGGCCGTTGAACAGATCGACATCGGCGGCCCGACCATGCTGCGCGCCTCGGCCAAGAACTTCCACTCCGTGGCCGTCATCCCGGACCCTGCGTACTACGTCGAGTGCATGCAGGAGATGAAGGCCAACGGCGGCAGTCTCTCCCTCGAATTCCGCAAGCGCATGGCCGTGGCCACCTTCGCGCTGACGTCGCAGTACGACCGCATGATCACCGAATACCTGAGCCGCCCCTAGGGGCGGCCCCGCCGGCCCGAACCGGCGACGGAGACACGCCATAGCTTCCAAACCCCTCGGCAACCTCACGGGCCTCAAGCCCAGCCAGACCGCGGCCATCTCGCGCCTCTACAACCGCCGTTTCCCCGACCAGGGCGGCTTCACCCCGGACCAGGCCCGCGAGCTGGCCATCCTCAGCCGCGGCGTCGGCCGCCAGCTGGGCGTGCTCATCAACCGCAAGGGCGTGCCGGTCATGGTCATCGTCGGCGAGCAGGACGGCATCCTCATCCCCGAGCTGTCACGCCACCGCCAGGCCGAGTCGCGCCTGTCGGGCCTGCGCCTGCTGCACACCCACCTCGACTCCTCGCTCCTGACCCAGGAAGACCTCATGGACATGGCCTTCCTGCGCCTGGACGCGGTCTGCGTGCTGACCGTGAGCTCGGACGGCGCGCCGCGCACCTGCCAGTTCGCGCATCTGCTGCCGCCCAACGCCGACGAGCTGCCCTATCAGGTGCATCCGGCCATGATCTGGGACGAGGTGGATTTCGATTTCGGGGCCAGCGCCAAGGCCCTGGAGGACGAGCTGGCCCGCACGGGGCAGACCGTGGCCTCTTCCGCGCGCGAGGGCTCAGCCATCCTGGTCAGCGTCGGCTCCCAGCCCAAGGGCGTGCAGGAGCGGTCCCTGGCCGAACTGGCCGAACTGGCGGCGACGGCCGGTTTGGAGGTGGTCGGCACGGTGGTGCAGCGCGTCAGTCAGGTCAACCCCAAGCTCATCCTGGGCCGTGGGAAGCTGGCCGAACTGGAAGTCCTGGCCCTGCAGAAAAACGCGGCCACCCTGGTCTTCGATCAGGAACTGACACCGACCCAGCAGCGCAACGTCAGCCAGATCACCGAGCGCAAGGTTCTTGACCGCACCCAGCTCATTCTCGACATCTTCGCCCAGCACGCCCAGACCCGCGAAGGCAAGCTGCAGGTCGAGATGGCGCAGCTCAAGTACATGATGCCCCGCCTGGTGGGCCAGAACCGTGCCCTGAGCCGCCTGACGGGCGGCATCGGCGGCCGCGGGCCGGGCGAGACGCGGCTTGAGATGGACCGCCGCAAGATCCGCGCCCGCATCGCCCAGATCAAGACCGAGCTCGGCAGCGTGCGCAAGCACCGCAAGGCCACGCGCAGCCGCCGCGACAAGGCCGGGCTGCCCGTGGTCTCCCTGGTGGGCTACACCAACGCGGGCAAGTCCACGCTCCTCAATACCCTGACCCAGAGCGACGTCCTGGCCGAGAACAAGCTCTTCGCCACCCTGGACCCCACCAGCCGCCGCCTGCGCTTCCCCGAGGACCGCGAGATCATCCTGACCGACACCGTGGGCTTCATCCGTCATCTGCCCGCCGACCTGCGCGAGGCCTTCATGGCCACCCTGGAGGAGCTGGAGGGCGCCGACGTGCTCGTGCACGTGGCCGACGCGTCGCACCCCGAGATGGAGGCCCAGCTCGAAGCCGTGGAATCCATCCTGCGCGACCTGTCCATCGACACCATCCCCCGCGTCCTGGCCCTGAACAAGGTCGACCGCATCTCCGAGGAGACCCGCGAGGCCCTGGCCTTCGTCCATCCCGACGCGGTTTTCATTTCGGCCGTTCAGCGCCCCTCGCTGGCTCCTCTGGTGGAGCGCATCAAGTCGCTTTTGTGACGTAGCGCGTCGTGCCTTCAGGGCGGCCCAAAAGGCATGGATTCCCGCCTTCGCGGGAATGACCCGGAACTGACGCGGGAGCACTGGGTTTTGTTCATGGGGCGGATCTGCGCGCCCGCCGAAACGTCATTCCCGCGAAGGCGGGAATCCATCTTCCTTCTTCCTTTTCCTCCTCGACGGCACGCACCCCGTACGAGCCTTCTCGCCTCGCAAAGAAAAAGCGCGGAAGCTCCCGAGGCTCCCGCGCTTTCTGCGTCGATTCCCAAAAAAATCAGGCTATTCCTTCTTCTTCCAGGGATGCTCCTCGCCGGCCATGAGGCGCTGGATGTTCGCCGAGTGCTTCCAGAAGATGAGGGCCATGAGGACCAGGGCCATGGGGATGGCGCCGAAGAGGCCCTGGAAGAGCAGGACCACGGGCATCAGCGCCACCATGACCAGGGAGGCCAGGGACACGAAGTTGTAGAAGTACAGGGCCGCCAGGAAGGCCAGGCCGCAGATGATCACCGCCCAGGGCGAGATGGCCAGGAAGGCGCCGACCCACGTGGCCACGCCCTTGCCGCCCTTGCCGTGCAGGAAGACCGAGAACATGTGGCCGCAGACCGCGGCCGTGGCGACCAGGGTCAGGAAGAAGTACGAATCCGAGAAGCTCGTGGCCAGCAGTACGGGGATGAAACCCTTGAGCACGTCCAGGGCCAGGGTCATGGCCCCGTACTTGGTGCCGCACAGGCGGCCGACATTGGTGGCGCCGATGTTGCCGCTGCCCTCTTCGCGAGGGTCAATGCCGCAGCAGGTGCGGGAAATCAGAAGGCCGAAGGGCATGGCTCCCAGAAGGTAGCTGATCGCGAGCCAGAATATTGTCACCATGTGCGCTCTCCTTGGTCTTTGGATTTTGGGGATTTCATGTGCCGCATTTCACTACGGCAAAACCGGTGGCCGGACAAGTTCATTCCTCTTCCCAGGCCTCGACGGTCCTGATCTCGTTGTTCAGGGGGTCGACCTTGCCGATGCGGATGGAAAAGCGTTGCCCCAGCCGTATCTTGTCGCCGAAGATCTTGCGCGGGGCCTTGAGGAAGAGCTGCAGCTCCGGCAGGGAGATGGTCACCAGCACGGACCCCGGGTCCACGATGAGACCCGACCAGCGCATCTTCTTGAAATTCTGCCGGAAGTACTCGTACTTCCAGTATCTCGGGCGCATGCGCTGGACCTGGCCGACCAGTTCCGCGCGGCTGGAGAGGACCGGCAGCAGGCTCTCCAGTTCGGACTGGCTCAGGAGCCGTCCGCGGCCTGTGAGCCGGGCCACTATCTGGGCCATGTTGATGAAGTCCGAGTAGCGGCGCAGGGGCGAGGTCACGGGCGCGTAGGCCTTGGCCCCGATGGTGGCGTGGCGCCGCGGCTCGCACTCCAGGATGGAGGGGCCCATGTTGTTGATGATGCGGTAGATGTCCGTGGGCTCGCTCCACACGCCGGCGCTCTCGGCGGGCAGGGTGATGTTCTGGGTGCGGTAGAGCAGGGCCGTGCCCGTCTCCAGGCCCCAGGAGCCCATGGCCTTGTTGGCCAGGATCATGAATTCCGAAACGATGGTCTGGGCTTCCGGCGTTGACGGGCTCTGCACGATCCCGACCTGCGGGTTGGCAGGGTCGCCGTCGAGCACGACCCGCGGGTCGGGCTGGTCCATGATCACGGCGTGTTCGCAGATGCGCGCCTGGCGCAGCAGGCGGGCCAGGTCACGGGCGTCGCGGAGCATGTCGGACGCGCCCTCGGCGATGTCCGTTTCCACGCCGGTGTAGGTCAGATTGGCCGCGACCCGCACCCAGGCGACTTCGGGCGCGAAGCCCCGCAGGTCGCCCTCGGGGTCGAGGTCGAAGGTGATGACCAGGGCCGGCAGGTCCTGGCCGGCGTTGAGGCTGAAGAAGCGGGTCCCCAGCTCCTCAGGCAGCATGTGGCTCGTGCCCTCGGGCAGGTAGAGGGAGCTGAAGCGGTGCTGCACGGCGCGGTCCAGGGGGCTGCCGAACTCCCATTCCAGGCAGGGGCAGGCCAGGGCCAGACGCAGGCGGAAGCCGTTTTCGTCGCGCGTGAGTTCAAAGCCGTCGTCGATGTCCTGGGTCGTGGCCGAGTCGATGGTCACGATCTCGGCCATGGGCTCCTGGCGCCCCTGCAGGACGCGTTCCCTCTGGGCCTCCACGGCCCCGGCGAAGGGTTCCGCCCAACCGGGCTCCCAATCGTACTGCGCGCGGCAGAGATGAAAATTGAAGTGGGCTGGCACGATGCCCCAGGCCTGTGCCAGGAACAGGGCCAGATGGGGCTCCTCGGGCAGGCCTTGGGTCATGGTCTTCCACAGGGCGTCCGAGTCCCGGTCGTCGGGGTTGCACAGGCGGGTCATGAGCAGGTCGCGGATGCGCGCGGTCTGCTCCTCGTCGGGCTCGGGCAGGGCACTGCGGCGCTTGCAGAAGGCGTCCCACAGCCCCTTGAGGAAAACCTGGCCGAAGCCCACCAGGCGTTCGCGCTCCTGGGCCTTGCGCAACTCCTCCTGACGGCGCTCCACGGTCTCCTGCGGGTAGATTTCGAAGGCCGGCGGCGAGAACTTGAAATGGGTCTTGGTCTGCAGGAGCTTGCGCCCCAAGGCCGCAAGCTGGTCGGGGTTCGGGTCTTCGAACACCAGGCTCGCGAACCAGCCGATCTCCGCCTCGTCGACCTCGCCCTGGGCCAGGTCCCAGATCTCCAGGGCGTCCACGGCCTCGGCCAGGCGCTCCCGGCGGCCGTTGTGGGTGCGCAGGAGGTCGAGCATGTCCTGGCGGCTGGAGCCGGCCGCGTACTGCGGCCCGGTCCACGGCAGGGCGCGCGAAACCGGGAGTTTGAGTTCCCGCTGCCCGGCCGTGAAGACCCGCAGGCGCGGGCCCTGCACGTCGAGGACCCAGGCCGTGACGGGCTGGTTGTCCTGCAGGAACTCCATGATGCAGCCCGGCTGCAGGGTGGGGGAGGTGGACATGTGAGACCTTATGCGCGTCGCGCGCGGGCCGGCCGGAGCCGGCCCGTGAAGGCGGCCCGGAGGCCGGGTTTAGTGTTTGAAGGAGCGCTGGCCCGTGAAGACCATGGCCACCTGCGGGGTGGCCTCGTTCACGGCCTGGATGATCTCCCAGTCGCGGATTGACCCGCCGGGCTGGGCGATGGCCGTCACGCCCTGGGCGATGGCCAGGTCCACGCCGTCGCGGAAGGGGAAGAAGCCGTCCGAGACCAGGACCGTGCCGGGCAGGCCGCCCTTGTCCGTCTCGGTCTTGGCCAGGATGTCCTGCAGCGAGGCGGCAAGGGCCTCGTCGTCCCTGGCCTTCATCTTGAGCTCGTACAGGGACAGGTTGTGGCGCACGAAGGCCAGCCGGTCGGCGTACTTGGTGTAGGCCTTCTGGATGGTCAGCTCCACGCAGCCCACGCGGTCCTGTTCGCCCGTGCCGATGGACACCGTGGCCCCGTCGCGGGCGAAGATGATGGAGTTGGAGGTCACGCCGGCCTCCACGGCCCAGGCGAAGAGTAGGTCGTCGGCCTCGGCCGGCGTGGGCTTGCGGGCGATGTACGTGGTGCCGTCCTTGACCGTCTCGGCCGGCAGGAAGTCTTCCTCGGCCAGGATGCGGTTGCGGAACGAGGCCTGCACGATGAGGCCGCCGTCGACCAGAGACTTGATGTCCAGGAAGGGCGTGCCCACGATCTTCTCCAGTTCGGCCAGGGCCGGGATGCGGATGATGCGCAGGTTCTTCTTGGAGGTCAGCACCTCCAGGGCGTCGGCGTCAAAGGCCGGGGCGGCGATGACCTCGAAGTAGCTCGAATTGATGAACTCGGCGCAGGCCTTGTCCAGGGTGCGGTTGACAACGATGGTCCCGCCAAAGGCCGCGATGCGGTCCGAGGCGAAGGCGCGGCTCAGGGCCGTGAGCAGGCCCTCGGCCGCCCAGGCCGCGCCGCAGGGGTTGTTGTGCTTGAGGATGATGGCTGCGGGCTTGGCCGTGAGGTACTGCAGCATGTTGATGCCGTTGTCCACGTCCGTCAGGTTGATCTTGCCCGGGTGCTTGCCCGACTGGATCAGGTTCTCCTCGGTCAGGGCCGAGACGAGCTTGTGCTGGCCCTGCTGGAAGGCCACGCCGTCCATGGCGAAGGAGCTCTCGGCCACCTCGTAGAGGGCCGCGGGCTGGTCCGGATTCTCGCCGTAGCGCAGGCCCTTCTGTTCGCCGCCGATGTTCCAGGTCTTCTTGGCGTAACGGATGGTCTGGTCGCCGATGGTCAGGGTCAGGTCGGCGGGAAAGGAGTCCCTGTTCAGGGTATGGTACATCTTCTTGAGATCGCTCATCAAAGTTCTCCGGAAAAATGGATTGTCGCATCGCCCCGGCAGGTCATGCCGCGCGAATCCACGTGCCCCTAGCACAGGCCCGCCTGGACGGCAAATCCTGTGCCAGGGCGTCAAACGAGAGGGAATCAGCCCTGCGGCATGGCCTGCGCCCGGGCGTCGGCGCGCCAGACCCGCCAGCGCACCTCCACGCCCGCCGGAGCATAGACCACCACGGGCAGGCGGCTGTTGTAGCGGATCAGGTACGGTTCCCCGGCCAGGGCGACGAACCGTTCGACCCTGGGCGCGGCCGGGTCCACGGCCATGCGGGTGCCCGCCATGGGCCCCAGGGTGGGCAGTATGTAGCGCGTGTACCCCCAGCCGGGAATCGTCTCCGACGCGATTTCGCCGCCGAAGAAATACCTGTTGGCCGCGTCCGTCAGGACCGCCTTGCCGAGGATCAGCTCGACCTTGAGCAGGGCTTCGTCGGCTTCGGCCGGAAGCCGCAGGACATGACGCGTCATGCCCTTGTCGGCCGCCGGGAAGGCCTGCATGTCGTCCTGGGCCCACAGGGGGGAGGCGCCCAGGAGAATGGCCATCAGGATCGGGAGAAATGTTCCGCGCATGGGGTGTCCGGGCCGCAGCCGTTTAGTTTAGATGAAGGTGACTTCGCGCGTATGCGCCGTGACGACGTAGCATCGCTCGGTGTTCGCGGCGGCGTCGGCCGGCACGATGAAAAATCCCGGTCTGCCGGGCTGGTAGCCCGTGGTGGTGCCGACCAGGATCTCGCCGTCAGCGAAGACCACCTTGAGCTTGCGGCCCGGAGCGGGCTTCGTCGAGTCGAAGTCGTTGGCCAGGACATGTTTGGGGTCACCGGAAAAATCGCGGACGAAAAAGAGGGCCTTGAGTTCCTTGAGGCTGACCTCCACCAGGCGCGTTGCGCCATTTTCCGCGACGCTGACGTGGAAAAGGTCTTTCGTGGGGAAAAAGTCCACCGTCGTGCCTTTGACCATGCGGCCGTCTGCGTAGCGCGCCACGATTTTGTTCATTGGGGCTCCTGCGGTCCGGTACGCCCGTTTCGGTGGGGCCGCGAACGGGGAATGGCGTCATGAGGGGCGTTGCCGGGATGTCTGAGGTTGGTGCGTCGGACAGTCCTAAAGATTCATCATTGGCCGAAGATATTGCATGTGTACGCATACGGCAATGTTTTTGCCGTTCCTGTCGCCCAGGTGTTGGATGCGAAAATCGGATCCGACTTAAATTGACTTCGAGGCCCGCGCCCCGTAAAGAAGGGAGCCATTTGCCATTGCGCTGACGGCCAATACATCAAGACGAGGAGATCGGATTCATGGCGAATATCGTAGTCATGGGCGCCCAGTGGGGCGATGAGGGAAAGGGCAAGATCGTTGATCTGCTGACCACGGACGTGGCCGCCATCGTGCGTTTTCAGGGCGGCAACAACGCCGGGCACACCCTGGTGGTGAGCGGGAAGCAGACCATCCTGCACCTCATCCCCTCCGGCATCCTGCATCCCGGCAAGAAGTGCCTCATCGGCAACGGCGTGGTGCTGGACCCCTTCGTGTTCTGCCAGGAGATGGACAAGCTCGCCGCCTCCGGCATCGACGTCAGCCCCGCGCGGCTCATGATCAGCAAGAAGACCCAGCTCATCATGCAGTACCACCGCGCCATCGACGGCGCGCGCGAAAATTTCAAGAGCGGTTCCGACAAGATCGGCACCACGGGCCGCGGCATCGGTCCCTGCTATGAGGACAAGGTCGCCCGCATCGGCATCCGCGCCGCGGACCTGGCCGACGAGGTCCTGTTGCGCCACAAGATCGAAAAGGCCCTGGTGGAGAAGAACGCCCTCCTGGCGGGACTTTACGGCCAGGAGCCCCTTTCGGCCGAGCAGATCTTCACCGACCTGCTGCCCGTGGCCCGGCGCCTGGTGCCCTACCTGGGCGACGTGTCCTCGGCCATCCAGGAGCTCTCGGCCCAAGGCATCCTCTTCGAGGGCGCCCAGGGCACGCACCTGGACATCGACCACGGCACCTACCCCTTCGTGACCTCGTCCAACACCGTGTCCGGCAACGCTTCGGCCGGCTCCGGCTGCTCGCCGCGCATGCTCGACCGCATCGTGGCCATCGTCAAGGCCTACACCACCCGTGTCGGCGCGGGCCCCTTCCCCACGGAGCTGTCCGACGGCCCCGGCGCGTACATGCAGGAGAAGGGCGCGGAGTTCGGCGCCACCACGGGCCGCAAGCGCCGCTGCGGCTGGCTGGACCTCGTGGTCCTGCGCGAGTCCCAGCGTCTCAACGGCCCCACGGAGATCGCCCTGACCAAGCTCGATGTCCTCGGCGGCCTGGACGAGCTCAAGCTTTGCACCGCCTACCGCTACAAGGGACAGGACGTGGCCTACCCGCCCCAGGAGGAGAACGGCATGGCCTATGTGGAGCCGATCTACGAGAGCATGCCCGGCTGGAGCGAGGACATTTCCGGCTGCCGCGCCTACGCCGACCTGCCGCAGGCCACGCGCGACTACATCGGGCGCATCGAAGAAATCCTCGGCATCCCCGTGGCTATCGTTTCCGTGGGCCCGGACCGCGACCAAACCATTCTCAGATAAACCGGGGGAGGCCCGCCTCCCCCTTTTTTTCCCATGTCCGCACCCTGGCAACACGCCCTCTCCACCCAGCCGCGCATCGCGGCCTTCCTGGACCGGCTGGCCGGCGACCCGCCCCGTTCCCTGCTCCTCGAAGGCGGGACCGTGGAGGAGCGCCTGGCCCTGGCCCGCTTCTGGGCCGCGCACCTCATGTGTCGCGAGTCCTCGCCGCCGTGCGGGCAGTGCCGCATCTGCCAGCAGGTCGCCGAGGACGCCAGCCGCGACCTTTTCCTGCTGAACGGCGCCGAGGGGAACATCACCATCGATACCGTGCGCGAAGTGCGCGCCGTGCTGGGCGACCCGCCGGCCGGGCGCGGGCCGCGCGTCATCATCCTGGCCGAGGCCCAGGCCCTGGGCGACGGCGCGGCCAACGCCCTGCTCAAGTCCCTGGAAGAGCCCATGCCCGGCAACGTCTTCGTCCTCCTGGCCCCCAGCCGCGAGATCCTGCTGCCGACCCTCGTCTCGCGCAGCTTCGTGCTGACCCTGGGCTGGCCGCGCGGCGACCGTGAAAATACGGATCTGCGCGAGTGGTTGCAGGCGTTGGCCGAGTTCATCCAGTCCGGCCGCGGCCCCTGGCTCGAATGGACGGGCCGCAAGGGCAACGTGGACGCGAGCCTTGCCGACGGCGTCCTGCGCGAGGTGCAGCGCTGCCTGGTCCAGGCCGGTTACGGCAACCCCGAAACCGCCCTGGCCCGCCTGCTGGCCTCCCGCCTGGACGTGGTCGCCGTGCGCCAGGTCGGCGTCGTCGTCGAAAACGCCCTGGAAAGCCTGGAGGTCGGCGCCAACCCTGCCGTCGTGCTGGAATGGGCCGCCATCCGCATGTGGAACCTTCTGCACTAGAGAGCTATGCGCGAAATCATCCTCATCCAGATTTCCGGCACGGACCGGAACGGCCTCCTGGCCGGCATCATGGGACAGCTGGCCGCCTCGGGCGTGACCATCCTCGACATCAGCCAGTCCGTCATCCACGACGACCTCTCCCTGGGCGTGCTCATCGAGGTGCCCCGCGAGAGCGAATCTTCGCCCATCCTCAAGGACCTCCTGTTCTGGGCCCACAACCAGGGCCTCAACCTCAAATTCACGCCCGTCACCGAGGACGACTACGAGCGCTGGGTCGGCATGCAGGGCCGCAAGCGCCACATCGTGACCGTGCTCGGCCGGACCATCACCGCCGCCAACCTCGCGGCCATGGCCGAGGTCATCACCGGCAACGGCCTGAGCATCGACTGCATCACGCGCCTCTCTGGCCGCCGGTCCCTGGCCGTGCCCCCGGCCATGCCGCGCTCCTGCCTCGAATTTTCCGTGCGCGGCACGCCCGCGGACATCTCGGCCATGCGCGCCGCCTTTCTCGACCTGTCCCGCGAACAGGGCATCGACATCGGCTTTCAGGAGGACAACGCCTTCCGCCGCATCCGCCGCCTGGTTTGCTTCGACATGGACTCGACGCTCATCCAGGCCGAGGTCATCGACGAGCTGGCCAAGCGCGCCGGCGCCGGCGAACAGGTCGCGGCCATCACCGAGGCCGCCATGCGCGGCGAGCTGGACTTCTCCCAGAGCCTGCGCAAACGCGTGAGCCTTCTCGAAGGGCTGCCCGAATCCGTGCTGCAGGACGTCGCCGCCACCCTGCCCATGACCGAAGGGGCCGAGCGCCTCATCCGCACCCTGAAGAGCCTCGGCTACACCATCGCCATCCTCTCGGGCGGGTTCACCTACTTCGGCCGCCGCCTGCAGGAGCGCCTGGGCATCGACTACGTCCACGCCAACGAACTGGAAATACGTGATGGCAAACTGACCGGCGGCCTGGTCGGCGATATCGTCGACGGCCCCGGCAAGGCGCGGCTCCTCAAGGAGATCGCGGCCAAGGAGCACATCTCCCTGTCCCAGGTCATCGCCGTGGGCGACGGCGCCAACGACCTGCCCATGCTCGACGTGGCGGGCCTGGGCATCGCCTTCCACGCCAAGCCCGTGGTCCGGCAGGGCGCGGGCCAGGCCATCTCCAACGTCGGCCTCGACGGCGTCCTCTACTTCCTGGGACTGCGCGACCGCGAAACCATGGACCAGCTGGCCGGCAGGGAGGCCTGATGTTCGGGAAACTCTTCCTCCTCTTCGCCATCATCCCCGTGGCCGAGATCTACGTCCTCGTCTCCGTGGGCGGCGTCATCGGCGTGTTGCCGACCGTCGCCCTGGTCCTGCTGACGGCCCTGGTCGGCGCGCACCTGGCGCGCATGCAGGGCCTGGCAGTCATGATGCGCATCCGTGAGAACCTCGCCCAGGGTTTCATGCCCGCCGAGGAACTCCTCGACGGCCTGCTCATCTTCCTGGCCGGCATGACGCTCCTGACCCCGGGTTTCCTGACCGACATCATGGGCCTCCTGATCCTGCTGCCCGCCACCCGCAACATCTTCAAACGCTGGCTGCGCAAGAAATTCGACGAATGGCGCCAAAACCCCAACGTGCACATAACATTCTACAGATAGAGTAAAGGCATGCCTCCGGCGGGCAGGGGGCGCGCCCCCTGCACCCCGAACAGGGTTTTGTCGTGCCCGTCCGTGTCAGTCCATACCGTCCATATCGTCCATACAGTCCACCAAGCCCAGTTCGGGAGCCCGCCCCATGATCTACCGCAACCTCAAGTCCTGCCTCGATGACCTCGAGCGCTCCAAACAGCTCGTCCGCATCGACACCCCCGTCGACCCCCATCTTGAGGTCGGCGCCATCCAGCGCCGCGTCTTCAAGGCCGGCGGCCCGGCGCTCCTGTTCACGAACGTCAAGGGCACGTCCTTCCCCATGGCCGCCAACATCTTCGGCACCCTGGAGCGGACCCGCTTCATCTTCCGCTCCACCTTGCGCCGCGTCGAGGCCATGCTCTCGGCCAAGGCCGACCCCGCGGCCGTCATGAAGAAGCCGTGGCTGTGGCCCGGCCTGGCCCTGGGCGGCTGGCACACCATGCCCAGAAGCGTGAAGACCGGGCCGGTCATGGCCCGCACGACGTCCGTCTCGAAGCTGCCGCAACTCGTGTCCTGGCCCATGGACGGCGGGGCCTACGTGACGCTGCCGCTGGTCTATACCGAGAGCCCGTCAAAGCCCGGCTTCATGGGCTCGAACATCGGCATGTACCGCATCCAGCTCTCGGGCAACGACTTCGAGCGGGACAGGGAAGTGGGGCTGCACTACCAGATCCACCGCGGCATCGGGTACCACCACGCCGAGGCCATCGCCCGCGGGCAGAAGCTGCCCGTGAACGTCTTCGTCGGCGGGCCTCCGGCCATGACCCTGGCCGCCATCATGCCCCTGCCCGAGGGCATTGCCGAGATCCTCTTCGCCGGCGCCCTCGGCGGGCACCGCATCCCCATGGTCACGGGGCGCGGCCGTCTGCCCGTCCTGGCCGAGGCGGACTTCTGCATCCGCGGCCACATCGACCCCACGGCCCAGAAGCCCGAGGGGCCCTTCGGCGACCACCTGGGCTACTACAGCCTGGTCCACGACTTTCCCGTCATGCGCGTCGAGGAGGTCCTGCACCGCGAGGACGCCATCTGGCCCTTCACCACCGTGGGCCGCCCGCCCCAGGAAGACACCATGTTCGGGGCCTTCATCCACGAGCTGACGGCCGAACTGGTCCCCCAGGTCTTCGGCGGCGTGCACGAGGTCCACGCCGTGGACGCCGCCGGAGTGCACCCGCTGCTGCTGGCCGTGGGCAGCGAGCGCTACGTGCCCTACGCGGGCGAACGCCAGCCCCAGGAGCTCATCACCAACGGCCTTTCGCTGCTGGGCACGACCCAGACCTCCCTGTCCAAGTACGTCATCATCGCCGCCCGCGAGGATGAGCCGTCCCTGTCCTGCCACCGCGTGCCCGAATTCTTCCGCCACGTGCTGGAGCGCCTGGACCTCTCCCGGGACCTGCACTTCATCACCCGCACGACCATGGACACCCTGGACTACTCCGGCATCAGCCTGAACCAGGGCTCCAAAGTCCTGTGGACCGCCGCCGGCGGCCCCAAGCGGACCCTGGCCACGAGCGCCCCTGCCCTGAACCTGCCGGACGGCTTTCACGGAGCCCGCGTCTTCGCCCCGGGCATCCTGGTCCTCTCTGGCCCGGCCCATGGCCAACCCCGAGACACCCACGACCCTGCCATGGAGCGCCTGGCCGCGGCCCTGAACGCCCAGGGCGGCCTGGACGGCTTTCCCCTGGTTGTCGTGGCCGACGACGCGGACTTCACGGCCGCAGACTGGGACAACTTCCTCTGGGTGGCCTTCACCCGTTCGGACCCGGCCACGGACACCTACGGCGTGAACGCCTTCACCCGCTGCAAGCACTGGGGCTGCTCGTCCATGGTCGTGGACGCGCGCCTCAAGACCTATCACGCGCCGCCGCTCGCGGACGTTACGGAAATCGAGAAAAAGGTGGACGCCCTTGCCCTGCCCGGCGGACCCCTGTATGGAATCCTCTAGTCATCCAACACACAGAACTGAGGATATGCTTATGCGCACGAAAATAGTGGCCACGCTGGGCCCGGCCTCCATGGACCAGAACGTCATGAAGGAGATGGTGGAACTCGGCGTGCGGGTCTTCCGCCTCAACTTCTCCCACGCCGACGCGGCCTATTTCGGCCCGGTTATCCAGAAGATCCGCGAGGTCGAAAAGCAGACCGGCATCCGCCTGACGGTCATGGGCGACCTCTGCGGCCCCAAGATCCGCATCGGCGAGGTCAAGGGCTCGCCCCTGCAGATCCGCAAGGGCGCCTACGTCTGCCTGGGCGCTCCCGACATGGAGGCCAGGAACGAAAGCGACATCTTCATCAGCCTCGACGTGCCCGAACTCCTCGAAGGCCTGGCCGAGGGCATGCCCGTGTCCCTGTCCGACGGCATGCTGCAGTTCACCGTGGTCAAGGTCATCGTGCCCGACCGGCTGGTCATGATGGAGGCCCTGAACGGCGGCATCCTGACCTCCAACAAAGGCATCGCCTTCCCGGGCAAGACTCTCAAGGTCGCGGCCATGACCGACAAGGACCGTCGCGACCTGCATCAGGGCCTCGACATCGGCATCGACGCCGTGGCCCTGTCCTTCGTGCAGAGCAAGGACGACATCGAGGACATCAAGACCGAGATCGCCCGCCACGGTACCTGGATTCCCGTCGTGGCCAAGGTCGAGCGCAAGAACGCCGTGGAAAAGCTCGATTCCATCCTCGAAGTC
The DNA here is from genome assembly GCF_054657795.1 of Desulfomicrobium salsuginis. NCBI lineage: Bacteria > Pseudomonadati > Thermodesulfobacteriota > Desulfovibrionia > Desulfovibrionales > Desulfomicrobiaceae > Desulfomicrobium > Desulfomicrobium salsuginis. Next base: position 1,419,298 of record NZ_BAAHYA010000001.1, read on the forward strand.
GCCGACGCCATCATGGTCGCCCGCGGCGACCTGGGCCTGGAATGCAGCCCGGCCGAACTGCCCATCATCCAGAAAAAGATTCTGCGCTCCTGCCGCCACGCCCAGAAGCCGGCCATCGTCGCCACCCAGATGCTCCTGTCCATGGTCAAGAACCCCATCCCCACGCGGGCCGAATCCACGGACGTGGCCAACGCCATGCTCGACGGCGCCGACTGCGTCATGCTCTCCGAGGAGACGGCCATCGGCAGCTACCCCGTCGAGGCCGTGCGCTTCATCAACGAGATCGCCCAGTACGCCGAGCCCTACTACCTGGAACGCATCGGCGGCCCCTTCATGCCCAAGGCCGAGAAGAACCCGCCCAAATTCCTGGCCTACTCGGCCTGCCTCATGGCCGACAACGCCGACAGCGCGGCCCTGGTCTGCCACTCGACCACCGGCGCCACGGCCCGCTACATCAGCTCCCGACGCCCGGCCCAGCCCATCTACGCCATGACCACCGACGCGCGCATCTTGCGCTGGATGAACTTCTTCTGGAGCATCAACCCCGTCGAAAGCCCCCTGGAACCGCGCAGCCACCAGAAACGAGCTGAGAAATTCGTCCAGGAATACGCAGGCTTCAAGCCCGGCGAAAACGTCATCATCGCCAGCGGCCAGGCCACTCCGGGCATGGGGACCGTCATGACCAACGAGATCAAGGTGTATTACAAATAGGGGAAGATGCCTCCGGCGGGCAGGGGACTCGTCCCCTGCACCCCTTATAGGGGGATGGATTCCCGCCTTCGCGGGAATGACAAGGAGGAAGGCATTCATATTGCGTCATTCCCGCGAAGGCGGGAATCCATGCTTCGATCGAAACAAAAACGGGCGACCCATTGGGCCGCCCGTTTCGCGTTTACAACCTGTTGAATGGGGTGCAGGGGACGAGTCCCCTGCCCGCCGGAGGCATGCTTAAAAATCCAGCGTCTTCTTCCAGGCCACAGCCAGATCCTCGACTGCGGCGCTGGCCAGGGTGGTGGCGCCTGAGCGCAGGGTGAGTTTGCCGTCGGCCGTGGTCTGTCCGATGGAGGCCAGGAAGTCGCCGGCGAAGAGGGCTTCGAAGGCGGCGCGGTTTTGGTCGGCCACGGTGACGACGAAGCGGCTGGCGGATTCGCTGTAGAGGCGCTGTTCGGGCAGGGGGCAGTCCAGGGCCGGGACCTTGTCGACGTCGATGTCGGCGCCGGTGCGGCCGGCCAGGGCCATTTCGGCCACGGCCACGGCCAGGCCGCCGTCGGAGACGTCGTGGGCGGCCGTGAGCAGGCCGGAGGTGATGGCCTGGTGCATGCGCTCGTAGCGGGTGCGCGCCGAGACGGCGTCGACCTGCGGCACGGCGCCGCATACGCCGAGGTGGTCGGCGTATTCCGAGCCGCCCATTTCGTTGCGGGTGAGGCCCAGGACGTAGACCGTCTCGCCGGGGCGCTTGAAGTCCGAGGTCATGGTCCTGGTGCAGTCGTCGATGACGCCCATGACCGAGAAGAGGACCGTGGGCGGGATGGAGATCTTGGTGCCGCCGCCCGTGTAGTCGTTCTTCATGGAGTCCTTGCCCGAGACGCAGGGCACGCCGTAGGCCAGGCAGTAGTGGGCCAGGGCCTGGTTGGCGCGGACCAGCTGGGCCAGCTTGTACTCGCCGTCCGGGGTCTTCTCGGACTGGACCGGATCGCACCAGCAGAAGTTGTCCACGCCGGCCATGTGGCGGATGTCCGCGCCCGTGGCCACGGCGTTGCGTACGCCTTCGTCGATGGCGTTGGCCATCATCCAGTAGGTGTCCAGGTCGGAGAGCTTGGGGCAGATGCCGTTTGCGATGACCAGGGCCTTGTCGCTGCCGAGCTGGGGACGGACCACGGCCGCGTCGGCCGGGCCGTCGTTCTCGGCGCCGATGAGGGGTTTGACGACGCTGCCGCCCTGGACCTCGTGATCGTACTGGCGGATGACGTATTCGCGGGAGCAGATGTTCAGGCGTCCGAGCATGGTCTGCAGGAACGCCTGATGATCGTCGATTTTGGGCTTGGGCGTTTCGCAGCCGCAGCAGTTCACGGGGCGCTCCCAGGCAGCCTTGAGGCGCATCTGCGGGGCGCCGTCATGCAGGAAGGCCATGTCCAGGTCGGTCACGATCCTGTCGCCGTAGCGCACGTGCAGGTAGCCGGAGTCCGTGAAGCAGCCGAGGTCCGAGGCCTCCACGCCCATTTCCGCGGCCAGGTCCATGAAGGCCTGGAGGCTGGCGGGCGGCACGGCCAGGGTCATGCGCTCCTGGGCCTCGGACACGAGGATTTCCCAGGGCCGCAGGCCGTCGTACTTGAGGGGCGCCTTGGCCAGGTCCATGTCGCAGCCGCCGCAGTCCTGGGCCATTTCGCCCACGGATGAGCTCAGCCCCCCGGCGCCGTTGTCGGTGATGGCGTTGTAGAGGCCCAGGTCCCGGGCGCGCATGAGGAAGTCGTACATGCGGCGCTGGGTGATGGGGTCGCCGATCTGCACGGCAGTGGCCGGCGAGCCTTCGTGCAGTTCCTCGGAGGAGAAGGTCGCGCCGTGGATGCCGTCCTTGCCGATGCGGCCGCCGGTCATGATGATGCGGTCACCGGGCATGGCCTTTTTCTCGTGGCTGGGGTGCCCGGCCACGGTGGCCGGCATGGTGCCGACGGTGCCGCAGAAGACCAGGGGTTTGCCCAGGAAGCGCTCGTGGAAGACGATGGCGCCGTTGACCGTGGGGATGCCCGACTTGTTGCCCCCGTGCTCCACGCCCTCGCGCACGCCTTCGAACACGCGGCGCGGGTGCAGGAGACGCGGCGGCAGCTCGCCTTCATGGAAGGGGGAGGCGAAGCAGAACACGTCGGTGTTGCACAGCAGGTTCGCGCCCATGCCCGTGCCCATGGGGTCGCGGTTCACGCCGACGATGCCCGTCAGTGCTCCGCCGTACGGGTCCAGGGCCGAGGGGCTGTTGTGGGTCTCGACCTTGATGCAGACGTTCATGTCGTCGCTGAAGCGGATGACGCCGGCGTTGTCCTTGAACACGGACAGGCAGAAATCGTCCTTGCCCATGCGCTCGCGCAGCTTTTTGGTGCTTCCCTGGATGAAGGTCTTGTAGAGGCTGTTGATCTCGGCCGTGGTGCCGTTTTCGCGGTTCTCGTAGGAGATGCGGGAGCTGAAGATCTTGTGCTTGCAGTGCTCGGACCAGGTCTGGGCCAGGCATTCGAGCTCGGCGTCCGTGGGCGCGGCGGGCAGGCCCTTGGCCTTGCGGTGGGCGACGACCTCGGGGCGGGCGTAGTAGTCCCTGATGCAGCGCATCTCTTCGAGGCTCAGCGCCAGCGTGTTCTCGCGGCTCAGGCGCAGGAGGGTCTCGTCGTCCATGGTCGAGAGGTCGACGATCTCGACGGTGCTCGAGGCTTCGCCGGTCACGGCCGCCGTGCGTGCCGGGAAACCGGGGTTCGCGGCCCAGGATGCCTTGTCCCCGATCTGGAAGCGCTGGATGAGCTCGTTGGCCAGAAGGTCTTTGGCGATGTGCTCCACCTGGCCACGGTCCAGCGTGCCCGAGATCAGGTACTGGGTGGAGGTGTAGACGGCGATTTTGGTGTCCTTGTCCAGCCCGAGCACGGTGCGCAGGGTCTCGCGGGCGGTGCGGCCTTCGTTGTCGGTCACGCCGGGCCGGAAGCCGACCTCGATGATCCAGTCGAAACCGGAGGCCGCGGGAGTGGTCTGGGCCGTGTGCAGGACCGGGTCGTGCAGGGCGCCGGCCTCGATGGCCTGTTCCGCCTGCGCCGCGGTCAGCCCTTCGACGGTGTAGACCCGGACGATCCGGACCTGGTCCACGTGAAGTCCAAGTTCACCATGTATCTTGTGGGCCGTCTTGTTGCCCTGGGTATCGATGACTGCCTTGCGCAGAGCCACTTCGACTCGGATCGGCATGCTGTTCTCCTGGGTGGTGCTTAGTTTGCTGGTGGGTTGGTCTGCAGGTGCACGATGACGTTTCCGCCTTGCGCCTTGGCCTGATAATTGGCTTTGTCGCAGCGTTCAAGCAGGGAATGGGCGGTGTCCTCGGGTTCGAGCAGGCTCATGCCGATGCTCAGCGTCACGGAGCCGTTGTGCAGCGTCTTGAATTCGTTCTGAATTCGTTCCGCAACGGTCAGCAGGCTCGCCACGCTGGAATTGCTCGAAATGATGACGAACTCGTCGCCGCCGAAGCGGCAGGGGAAATCGAGGCCCTTGCGCAGCACGTTGCGCAGCAGCAGCCCGAGATCCTTCAGGGCCTTGTCGCCGCCGTGGTGACCGTATGTGTCGTTGAAGACCTTGAATTTGTCGATGTCGAAGAAGATGAGCCCCAGGGGCGTCTCGGTGCGGCGGGACCTGGACAGCTCGCGTTCCAGCAGGGGCTGGAGGTGGTGACGGTTGAAAACCTGGGTCAGGGAGTCGAACAGGGCCTGCTCCCGGATCTTGCGCTCCAGCCTGCGGATGGCGGAAATGTTGCGACCGACCACGAGTCCGTACTCGGCACCGTGGGCAAACCGGGAGAAAACCAGTTCCAACTGCAGGTGCTCGTCATCGAGGACGATCTGGACCTCCACGGCGTTCTGGCTCTGCTCCAGGAATTCCATGTCCCAGGGCTCTTCCTGCAGGTTGATGGGCCGAGTCAGCTGGAAGAGGTTGCGGCCCTTCAGGAACGCGCCGTGGCGTCCCGAGGCGAAGGTGATGCCCCCTTTGCTGTCGGTGGTCATGACCAGGTCCTGCATGGTGGACAGCAGGTTGTTCAGGAAGTCCCGCTGGTGCAGGGCCTCGATTTCGTGGATGCGGATTTCGCTCAGATCCTGGACCACTGCCAGAATATTGGTTCGGGAGCCCTGGCGGATCTTGTAGCTCGAGAGGGCGAAGGGCGAGGCGGGAGCCTCCGACGGGCCCAGGGGGGCGTGAATGGCGCAGTGGGCGCTCTGCGAGGGGTCGAGGAGAAACATGCGCCATCCGTGCCGGGCACTCTGGAACTGTTCCGGTGCCATGTCCTCGCGCAGCCTGTCCTCGAGTTGGGCGGCGCTGCCCAGGAAGCGGGCGAAAGTCGGGTTGGCGCGCAGTATGCGGCCGTCCGTGTCGAGCAGGGCGACGCCGGTGGGCAGGATGTCGAGCAGTTCCGCCTTGATCTCAAGCTGCGCCACGGTGGTGATCTGCCGCCACAGGCTCCGGGCCAGCAACCTGGCATAGAGGGCCGTCTCGGCCCGGGCCTGCCCCGAGTCGTGCAGGCCGGGCAGACGGAGTTCGCCGGCCACACCGTCCTCGGTTTCCAGGCGGACCGTGAAGTCGCCGTGGGATTTGAAATCCTTGAGGGACTGCGCAACGGTCGGGCCTGTCACTCCGTCTGCGGCCAGAGCGAAGCGCTCCCAGTGCCTGTTGGTCGCCGCGCCGAGGATGATCTCCCCCTTGCGGCAGTTCCAGTTCCAGCGCAGGTGCCGCCCGATGCAGGCCGCGATGGCCGCGTTGCCGCCGGTCAGCCCCTCGATCTCCTTGGCCTGGTAGTGGAAGTCCTGGATGGCCTGCAGGGAGTGCTCGTAGTAGCGGTTTTCCGGGGGCAGCTCCGTGATGTTCATGGCCGAGCACATTTCGGCGAAAAGCGACGAGCAGCGCTGCCGCAGGCCTTCGACACCCTCGGGGGGCAGCGCGCCGGCCTTTTTTAGCAGGAAATGCAATTGCGCGAGGCCGTCGGGGGCTGGGTCGGTGCGGAACTCCACCTCGGCCCAGCGGGTGCCGAAAATCACGGCCTGGGTCAGGGGCGGGTGGTCGAAGAGGTTTTCGAGGTCGTGGTGGGCGGTGATGGCCGCGACCATGTGCGCCGGGAAATTCCATTCGGCGAGGAGTTCGGCCGTCAGGGCGCAGTGATCCTCCGGCAGGCACTCCTGCCAGCACATGAAGGACGGTCCCGTGTTGACGAAGTCCGGCCGGGAAAGGAGCGGCCGCAGGTCTTCCGGGTAGCTGGCGGCGTAGAGGAGCAGGGACAGGTCCTTGACCAGGGCGCAGATGTATGCCGTCTCCGCTTCCTTGGGGCAGAGGCGCCGGGCGACGAGTTCCGCGCCCAGGGCCGCCCAGACGATGACCCGCCAGTTGGCGAAGGTGTCGAAGCCGTGCTTTTCCAGGGAGGCGTTCAGGTTCTTCTGCAGGGAGAGGGACAGGGCGATGCGCAGGATCTCGTTGTTGCCGAGGATGATGGCCGCGCGCTGGAGGTCCGAAATCTTGCTCGTCTGGCCGTAGTAGGGTGAGTTGACCAGGGAGAGGATGGCCGTGGCCAGGGCGGGGTCCGCCTTGAGGATGGAAGCGATGACCCCGAAATTCGGGTCGGGTTTGACCGCTTCCTGGAGGAGTCCGGCCGTGGCGGGGGAAAAGGTCGCTTTCAGGCTGGCACGCAACGAAGTCGTGAAATTGCGCGGAGGAAGGCGATCCTGTTGTGTCATGCTATTTGTCCCGCTTCAGCACGAAATCGATCATGGCTCCGAGGAGGTTTTTTTCCAGGCACACGGGTAGCACGTCCAGGGCCCGGCTGGCTAGTGCCAGGTAGGTTTTGGCCTCGTCGCGGGTCCGACCGGCAAAGCCCCCGGTCACGATGTCGGCGACGATCCGGTCCTGCCTGTCAACGGGCAGGTCAGCTACGGTCAGGTCCCGGACCGTGTTGCTACGCTCGTTGGCGGGTAGGGATTCGAGGTACAGGAGCAGGGGCAGGGTGAACTTGCCTTCGCGCAGGTCGCCGCCCAGGGGCTTGCCCGAGGTGCCGGCCTCGGACGTGTAGTCCAGGGCGTCGTCCACGAGTTGGAAGGCGATGCCGAGGTTCAGGCCGAATGCTCTGGCCGCGACGCACTGGCGCTCCGAGGCCCCGGCGGCGATGGCGCCGAACTCGCAGGCCGACTGGATCAGGTAGGCCGTCTTGCCAGTGATGATCTCGAGGTATTCGGTCCGGCTTAAGCCCGCGTTGCGCACGGCGGCGATCTCCATGATCTCCCCGCTGGCCGTCTCCATGATGGCCTTGGAGATGCAGGATGTCAGGGCCGGGTTCCCGGTGCGGGCCACGATTTCGTTGGCCAGGGCCAGGAGGGCGTCGCCGGCCAGGATGGTCGGGGTGACACCGAAGCGCATGTGGGCGGCCTGCCGGCCGCGGCGCAGGTCGGCGTTGTCCAGGATGTCGTCGTGCATCAGGGTGGCCGAATGCAGGAATTCCAGAGAGCTGGCCAGGGTGTACAGGTCGTCGCCCCTGAAATTCAGGGCGCGGGCGAAGAGGACCGTCAGCATGGGCCGCAGGCGCTTGCCGCCGGCGTCCATGACGTGCGCGGCCACGGGCCGGACCAGCGGGTGCAGGGCGTCTATCTCCCTCTGGATGGCGGCGTTGATGGCCGGAAGCTCCTTGAGGAAGGCGACCTTGAGTTGGGCGAAGGCGTCGTTCATGACAGATCCCGGAATGTTTGCAGCAAGTTGAGGGCGGCCTGGCCGTCTGGCCCCATGTCCAGACTGAAGTCGTTCACGTAGGCGGCAATATGTTGTTCGAGCGTGGCCTCGTCAAGCTCTCTGGCCATGGCGGCGATGAAAGGCATGACCGATGGCCTGTCCGACCGGGCGTGCAGGATGCTCGCGCGGATGCCGTCGGCCAGGGCCGCGTGGACGCTGTCGCCGAGCTCCCGTTTCGCCACGATGCAGCCCAAGGGCAGGGGCAGGCCCCCGGTCTCCTTGCGCCACCACCGGCCGAGGTCCGTGTGCAGGGCCAGACCGTATCGGTCGTAGACCAGCGCCGTTTCGTGGATCAGCAGCCCCGCATCGACCTCGCCGGCCTGCACGGCGTCGACGATGGCGTGGAAGATCATGGGCACCGGCGTGAAGTTCCCGTGCAATGCCGCGTTCAGGATGCGCATGGCCGTGGTGTCAAGGCCGGGGACGGCGATCCGGCGGGGCTCGCCGCGGAAACCCTCACGGGTGACGAGCTTGGGGCCGTGCTCCAGGCCGAAGGCTCCGCCGCAGGGCAGGATGGCGTACCTGTCCTGCAGTCGCAGGGCCGCGGCGGCGCTGACCTTGACGACATCCCACGCGCCGCTCAGTGCGCCCTGGTTGAGCTCCTGTACGTCGTGCCAGAAAAAACGGCTGTCCCGGCCGGCGGGGGCGGGCGAGAGGCCCAGCACCCATGCTCCGAAAATGAAGGTGTCGTTGGGGCAGGGAGAGATGGCCACGGAAAGCGGGTTCATGCGGCAGCTCCGGTCAGGGTCGGCAGGACGGACTCCAGGGAGTCCAGGGCCAGGCGGAAGTTCCAGCGCGCCTTGTCGCGCACGCCGACGGGGTTGGAGACGGTCCGCGCTTCAAGAAAGGGTATGCCCTTGCGCCGCGCGGCCAGGGCCAGGCCGAAGCCCTCCATGTTCTCCGTGGCGGCGTCGTAGCGGGCCAGGAGGAGCGCCGCGCGTTGCGGGTCGCCCGTCACGCCCGCCACAGTCAGGCTCGTGCCGCACGGCCAGCTTTCGGGGAGCCGCAGGCCCATGCTGCGGGCCGCGGCCGACGGGTCGAGCTCCAGGCGGTTGACCTGGGGCAGCGGCAGGTCCTGAAGCATCTGAAAACCGAAGGGCTCCTCGGCTCCGTCCGAGCTGTGAACGCCGTATTCGGGCCAGATCTCGGCGCTGGCCACGCAGATAGCGCCCAGAGATGCACGCGGGTCGAAGCTCCCGCAGATGCCCAGGTTGACGATGCCGGCCGCCGCGGGGTGGCGCTCCAGAAGCTCGCCCGCGCGCAGGGCCGCGGCCATCGGGCCCACGCCCGTCACGCAGGCCAGGAAGTCGAGGCCCGCGAAGTCGAAGCGCGTGTCTCCGTCCGGTTTGCGTCCCGTTCGGGTCATGACGTGACGGCATTCAAGCTCCGTCGCGCAGGCCAGGATGATCATCGTCGCTGCGCCCGCCTACAGCCGCCAGTACGTGAAGCGGCGCGACAGGGCGTCCCTGTTGAGGAACCCCTTGACATCGATGATTATCCCGGCGCCAGGGTTTCTGAACATGCCCGCCAGGCGTTCGGCGTCGAGTGCCGCGAACTGGGAATGGGAGACCGCGAGGATGACGGCGTCAAGGTCCTTCATGGCGTCAAGGGGAAGCAGGTCCACGCCGTACTCGTCCTTGGCCTCGGCGGCGTCTGCCAACGGGTCGTGGACCAGGACCTCCACGTGGTAGTCGGACAGTTCGTGGACGATGTCCTCCACGCGGCTGTTGCGCAGGTCCGGCACGTCCTCCTTGAAGGTCAGGCCCAGCAGGCCCACGCGCGCGCCCTTGATCTGGCAGCCGGCGCTGATCATGGCCTTGATGGTTTTCTCGGCCACGAACTTGCCCATGCCGTCGTTGATGCGGCGCCCGGCCAGGATGACCTGGGGGTGAAAGCCGATGGATTCGGCCTTGAAGGTCAGGTAGTACGGGTCCACGCCGATGCAGTGCCCGCCAACCAGGCCCGGCCGGAAGGGCAGGAAGTTCCATTTGGTGCCCGCGGCCCCCAGGACCTCGTTCGTGTCGATGTCCATGCGGTCGAAAATGAGCGCCAGCTCGTTCATGAGGGCGATGTTCAGGTCGCGCTGGGTGTTCTCGATGACCTTGGCGGCCTCGGCCACCTTGATGCTCGACGCGCGGTGCACGCCTGCCTTGACCACCGTGCCGTAGAAGCGAGCCAGGAGGTCCGCCGTGGGCTGGTCCTGGCCGGCCACGACCTTGACGATGCTCTCAAGAGTATGCACGCGGTCGCCGGGGTTGATGCGCTCCGGGGAATACCCCACGGTGAAGTCGCGGCCGCACGTCAGGCCGGATTTCCGCTCCAGCAGGGGCACGCAGATCTCCTCGGTCAGGCCGGGGTAGACCGTGGACTCGTAGACCACGATGCTGCCGGGGCGCAGGTTCTCGCCCACCGTGGAACTGGCGCCGACAACGGGCCGCAGGTCCGGCTTGCGGTTGCCGTCGATGGGCGTGGGCACGGCCACGACGACGACGCCCGCCTCGCGCAGGCGTGCGGGGTCGTCGGTGTAGTCGACCCGGGCCGTGGCCAGGCGGGCGGGTTCCACCTCGCGGGTGGAGTCCTGGCCGCTGCGCAGTTCCTCGATGCGTCGACCGGAGATGTCGAAGCCGATGACGCGAAAGTGGTCTCCAAGGGCCACGGCCAGGGGCAGGCCCACATAGCCGAGCCCCACCACGGCAACGGGGGTTGCGCCGGATGCGATGTCGTCGAAGGTGATCATGATTCTTTGTGCTTCAAGCGGATTGTTGGGGTTTGCGGGCAGGCCTTCCGGGGTGCGTTCACTCCGGCTTCCTGGCCACATGGATGTACACGATCCCGGAGCTGAGGGCCTCATAGCCGACCTGGTCGAAGCCGGCTCCGGCGAGTTCGCCGGCCAGGGCCCGGGCATCGGGGAAGGCCAGGATGGTGTCGGCCAGGTATTGGTAGGCCTCTGGGTTCTTGGAGAAGAAGCGGCCGATGCGCGGGAGCACCGTGCCCAGGTAGAAGTTGTACAGGCCCTGCCAGATCCTGGCCTTGCCCGTGCCGAACTCCAGGATGCACAGGCGGCCGCCGGGGGCCAGCACGCGCAGGATTTCGCGGTAGGCGTCGGTCCTGGGCAGGATGTTGCGGATGCCGAAGGCGATGGTCACGGTGTCCACGCACCCGTCGGGCAGGGGCAGCGCGCGCCCGTCGGCCTGGACGGGCAGGATGGCCGGTTCCCCGACGATCTTGCTTTTGCCCTTGCAGAGCATGGCCCGCGAGAAGTCCAGGCTCAGCACCCGCAGTTCCGGGTGCTGCCGGCGGATCTCCCGGCTCACGTCGAGGGTGCCGGCGGCCAGGTCCAGCGCCGTGCGCGTGTCCCCGGGGCGGACGCAGCGTACCAGGCGGCGGCGCCAGTAGATGTCCTGGCCCACGCTCAGGAAGTGATTGAGGAAATCGTACCAGGCGGCGATGTTGTCGAAGAGGCCGGAAACCCGCTTCCCGTGGTCATTCGGATTCAACGGAGGCGTCCTTGTCTGTGGTCGGCGCAGGGCCCGTCTTGGTCACGGTGCGGTACACGTCGTCGTAAATGGGTTCGAAGTATTCGGAAAAATTGGAGGGGGAGATGCGTCCCACCTCGATGAACTTGACGACGATTTCCTTGGCGACCTGCAGGGCCTGCTTCTGGATCTGGTCCATGGCTTTCTCGCTGGTTGAACATGGGAACAAAAAAAACCGCCCGGGGGGAATGGTGTCGACCTGCTTTGGGGAAACCGGGCGGTTCAAAAAAGAAGGAAAAACCCTGGAGCCCTCCCTTCATTGTTTTCAAAATGCCTAGCACGCCCCTTTTCGGGAGTCGAGAGCCGAAGGGGCGTCCCGGCCGGACGGGGTCAGGCCCCCAGTTCCTTGAGCAGGGCCTGGATCTCCTCACGGATGACGCGCCCCACAACGGCGGGCACCTGTTGCCGGACATGCGCTTCAAGCTCGGTCTTGAGTGCGTCCGGGGCGGGCATCGCCTCCAGCCTGGCGGCCAGGGCCTCGATCTCCTCACGCAGCCGCTCCTCGCCTTCGCGCAGGTCGGCCAGGTCGGCGTCCTTGCGGGCCATGGCCGCCTGTACGTCGGCTAGGCTCTGCTCCAGCCCCTGGGCCATGGTGCGCAGGGCGCCGAGCCCGCTTTCCAGTTCCTGCAGCGCCGGTGCGGTCGTCGATGCCAGCTTGGCCAGGATTTCCGGCATGGCGTCGATCTGATTCTGCATGGCGAGGAGGTCCTGCTGCAGCTTGGCCGTTTCTTCGGGCTGCACCATGAGGGCGGACTTCGCCTCCATGGTGGCGAGAATCTCGTCGCGCAGGGCCCGGGCCAGGGGCAGGGCATCGGGAGAGTCGGGCAGCGCGGTCAGCACCTGCTCCGGGCTGATTTCCACGGTCGGTTCCGGCCGGGTCTCCAGGGCCGCGATGCGTGCCGAGAGCTCCGTGGCGGCTTGGCGGAGATCCGCCAGCTCCGGGTTCGAAGCCGCTGCGGCGAGCCTGTCGTCCACGGCCTGCATGATGCCGTCGCGCAGGGTCCGGGCCAGGGGCAGGTCATCGGGGGAGTCGGGCAGCGCGGCCAGCACCTGTTCCGGGCTGATTTCCACACTCGGTTCAGGCCGGGTCTCCAGGTCCGCGATGCGTGCCGAGAGCTCCGTGGCGGCTTGGCGGAGATCCGCCAGTTCCGGGTTCGAAGCCGCTGCGGCGAGCCTGTCGTCCACGGCCTGCATGATGCCTTCGCGCAGGGCCCGTGTCATGGGCAGGTCGTCGGGGGAGTCGGGCAGGGCGTCGAGCACCTGCTCCGGCCTGATTTCCGGCTCGGGCACGGGCCTGGCCTCCAGGGCGTCCAGCCGCGCGCTCAGGATTTCGAGTTCGGCCTGGGAAACGGACGGCTCCGGCTGTTCGGGAGCAGCGGCTGTCGGTTGCGCCGGCTCGGGCTGAAGTTCGACGGCCGTCTCGAATCGTGGGGTCACGGTTTCGATGTCGAGATCAAGGCCTTCCGGAGAGGGAAATATGGGCGCTTCCGCGGCCTTGATCGCCTGGCTGTCCGCAGGCGGGACCAGCACGGTTTCGGGGATGTCGGCCAGCAGTTCGTCGGTCAGTTCCAGAAGGTCCGGGGCCGAGTCGTCGGCGTCGAGTCCGGGGACCTCGAGGTCGAGATCGATGATCTCTTCAGTTGCGGGAATATCCGTCGTGACAGTCTGCCCCTGCGACTTTTCGTCCAGGAGCATGTCCAGGGAGTCCTGAGTCGAGTTGGCGTCGTCGAGCTGCAGCGAGCCGAAAAGATCATCCAGGTCGGAGAGGTCCGCCTGCGGCGATGCCGACTGCGCGGCCCTGGTCACGCCGGCCTGCCGGCTTTCGGCAGGGAGCGTGTCGAAAGGAATGTCCGTTTCGCCCGCATGGACTGCCTTCAGCGTGGAGTCCGTGTCGCGCAGGAGGTTGTCGAGTTCCTCGTCCAGGCTTCTGGCGTCCACCGCCCTGTCCATGGCGAAGTCGAGGCCCGGCGCCTCGGGCGCTCCTTCCTCCACGATGTCCGTGAGTTCCAAGATGTCGTCCGTCGGGTTGTGCGGTGTGTTCATGGCGAGATCCTTTCTTGACGTTGGGGCATCGGCATTTCCTAGCAGGAAGCGTCGGCAAGGGCAATGTACGGTGCGGGCTATCCGATTTCCCGCCGAAAAAAAAGCCCCTGCCGCAGGGTCTGCGGCAGGGGCGAACCAAAGGCCGGCCTTTGCTTGTGCTGATCGAAATTTCGGGTGCTACCCTACTTGGTGTGACACTTGCCACAGGCGGTGGGGCCGGTGGGCTTGTTTTCCTTCTTCAGAGCCTTGTGGCACTCGATGCACTGAGTGTGGAAGGCGTTCTCAACCAGCTTGACGTCCTTGGCGTTATCCTTGCCACGAGCCTCCAGAGAGTCGTGACAGCCGGCGGACGTGCACTGCTTGACCTTGCCGCCGTCGGCGTCAAGGGTGTGGTGACATTCCTTGCACTCCACGGCGGCGTGCTTGGAGTGCGGGAAGGCAACGGACTTCTGCAGAGCGCCGGGCTTGCCGTCCTTTTCCTTGGTCTTCATGCCTTCGGGGGCCTTGATGACGTAGTCATCCTTGGGGGCGTCGGCGGCGAACAGGACCGGGGCGGCGATCAGGGACAGGAGCGCCGCGCAGATCAGGCTCAACAACAGTGATTTTTTCATCCTCTTTCTACCTCCAGAAAGAAACGTTACAAAAAGCACAAGCTGGGACGTTTATATCGACGGTCTTGGTCTTCAGTCAAGGATGCCGAAAAATTGGGTTCCACTTCAGAACCTGACCCTTTTCGCGGCATCCAGAGTGCGTTCCAGATCCTCGTCGCTGTGGGCGAAGGACGTGAAGGCGCATTCGTAACCGGACGGTGCAAGATAGATGCCCTGCGCGCGCATCTGCTGGTAGTAGGAGACGAAAAGTTCGCTGTCGGCCGTCTGGGCCGATGGGAAGTCCGTCACCGGCGTTTCGGTGAAGAAAAGGGTGAAGATGGAGGCGATGTGGTTGCGCGTGACCGGAACGCCCTTGCTGTGCAAAATGTTCTCGAGTTCCCGCGAAAAGGCTTCGGTCCTTGCGGCCAGGGCCGCGTAATCGCGGGACGCGAGGGCCTTCAGGGTGGCCAGGCCCGCGGCCATGGCCAACGGGTTCCCCGAGAGGGTGCCGGCCTGGTAGACGGTGCCGCTGGGCGCGATGTGGCTCATGATCTCGCGCTTGCCGCCGTAGGCACCCACGGGCAGGCCGCCGCCGATGATCTTGCCCAGGCATGTCAGGTCGGGGTCGATGCCGAAGGCTTGCTGGGCGCCGCCGAAAGCCACGCGGAAGCCCGTGATGACCTCGTCGAAGATCAGCAGCGCGCCGTAGGCCCGGGTCAGTTCGCGCAGACCTTCCAGGAATCCGGGCTTGGGCAGGACCATCCCCATGTTGCCGGCTACGGGCTCGACGATGACCGCCGCGATGTCGTGGCCGTGGTTCGCGAACAGGGTTTTGACGGCGTCCAGATCGTTGTAGTGGGCCAGGAGGGTGTGCTTGACCACGTCCTGGGGCACGCCGGGCGTACCGGGGATGGACTGCGTGGCCACGCCCGAGCCGGCGCTGGCCAGGAAGGCGTCGGCATGGCCGTGATAGCCGCCGTGAAATTTTATCACGCCGTTTCGGCCCGTGTATCCCCGGGCCAGGCGCAGGGCGCTCATGGTCGCCTCGGTGCCCGAGCTGACCATGCGGACCATGTCGATGCCCGGCACCGCGTCCACCACGGCCTGGGCCAGTTCGACCTCCAGGCGGCACGGCGCGCCGAAGCTCGTGCCGCCCTGGGCCGTGGCGGCGATGGCCGCGGCCACGTCGGGATGGTTGTGTCCCAGAAGCATGGGGCCCCAGGACATGACGTAGTCGATCAGCTCCTGTCCGTCCTCGGTCACGAGTTTGCTGCCCATGGCCCTGGCGATGAAGAGCGGGTCGCAGCTGACGCTGCGGCAGGCGCGCACGGGGCTGTTCACGCCGCCGGGGATGAGGGTCTGGGCTTTCTCGAAGAGTTCCTGGGATCTGGTCATGGGGCTTTCTCCAAATGCGGGGCTAAAAATATTCCATGGACGTCTTCTTCAGCTCCTTGATGCTGAAGAGCATTTCGTACTGCGTCACGCCGGTCTGCTCCACGAGCTCGCGCACGACCTGCATGCAGTCGTCGCGGCTCTTGCCGTGGATCATGGTGTACATGTCGTAGGGCCAGTCCATGCAGTTGGGGCGCAGGTAGCAGTGGGAAATCTCCGGGCGCCGGGCCATGATGCGGCCCACCTCGTCGGGGTCGAAGCCCTCCTCGATGTACCAGGCGACCATGGCGTTGAAGCCGTACCCGGCCTGCTGATGGCGCAGGGTGGCGCCGAAGCGGCGGATCTGGCCGCCTTTCTTCAGTTTCTTGAGCAGTTCGAGGACTTCCTCCTCGGTGCCGCCGGCCTGGCGGGCGATGTCCGCGTAGGGGGTGGCGCTGTCGGGCAGGGTGTCCTGGACGATGCGCAGGATTTCGTGTTCGGTCTGGGTGAAATGCACGGCTATTCCTCGTGTTGCGCCGGAGGCTTCCGGTCATGTTTCGAGGTCGCTCCTTACCCGTTTCGCCATATGCTGACAAGAGGACCCTTTACAGAAACGGGCGCATCCTCGATAGTGTCGTCTTGCCGACATCGAGGAAACCTGGAGGGTTGCGTGAACGTCGCGGTGCTTGGAGGGGGGAGCTGGGGCACGGCTCTGGCCAACGTGCTGGCCCGGAAAGGGGAGGACGCGTGCCTGTGGACGCGCAGGGAAGACGCGGCGCGGGAAATCGTCGAGTTCGGCACCAACTCCCGCTATCTCCCGGGGCAGGCCCTGTGCCGGGATCTGCGGGCCAGCGCGGACCTGGCGGCCGTGCTGAAGGGCGCGCGGTGCGTCGTGCTGGCCGTGCCGTGCCAGAACCTGGGCGCCTTCCTGCGCGAAAACAGGGCGCTGTTCCCCGCGGGCGCCGGTTTCGTCTGCGCCAGCAAGGGCGTGGAGCTGGGGACGTTCCGCACCATGGGCCAGGTGGTCGCGGCCGAGCTTGCCGGCCTTGATCCCCGGTACGCGGTGCTTTCGGGACCGTCCTTCGCCACGGAGGTTGTGGCGGGCCTGCCCACGGCCGTGACCCTGGGCTGCGCGGATGCGGAGCTGGCCGACCGGGTGCAGACCCTCTTTTCCACCGAGACCTTCCGCGTCTACGTCAACGCCGACGTCACGGGCGTGGAACTGGGCGGGGCGGTCAAGAATATCATGGCCATCGCCTCTGGCATCTCCGACGGCCTGGGTTTCGGCCAGAACGCGCGCGCGGCCCTCATCACCCGCGGCCTGTCCGAGATGTCGCGCCTGGGCGCGGCCCTGGGCGCCAATCCCGCCACCTTCATGGGCCTCTCGGGCATGGGCGACCTGGTCCTGACCTGCACGGGCGACCTGAGCCGCAACCGCCGCGTTGGCCTGGCCATCGGCCGAGGGCAGACCCTCGACGAGATCCTGGGGGGCATGCATAACGTGGCCGAAGGGGTCAAGACGACGGAAGCCGTGTTTGCCCTGGGCCGCAAGCTCGGCATCGAGCTGCCCATCACCGGCCAGGTGCATGCGGTGCTCTTCGAAGGCAAGAACCCGGCCGAGGCCGTGCGCGAACTGATGACGCGCCCTTTGCGCGAGGAGTGAGGGTCAGGACAGGATCGTGACGTGGAGGGTGCGCCTGCGGGGCCCGTCGAACTCCCCGAGGAAGACGCGCTGCCAGGTCCCGAGCACGAGCCGCCCCCGCTCGGCGATGACCTGCACCGACGAGCCCAGGAGCGTGGCCTTGATGTGTGCGTCGGAGTTCCCTTCGGCGTGGCGGAAGCCCGCGTGCCTCGGCACCATGACCCGCAGATGGGCCAGGATGTCCCGGCAAACGTCGGGGTCGGCCCCTTCGTTGATGGTCAGGCCCGTTGTCGTGTGCGGCGTGTAGACAGTCATGAGCCCGGACTGCGCGCCGGACTCCCGCAGCAGTTCCTCCAGGCGGCCGGTGATGTCGATCATCACCTCCCTGGCGTCGGTCTCCACCTGAAAGCTGTGCATCATTCCCCCCGGTATTCCAGTCTCAGGGCGTTGCCCCGGTCGTTGTAACTGACGGCGCGGGCGTAGTTGCGGTAGATTTCGTGCCCCCGCCCGCGGATGTCGTCGACGCCGCTGCTGACCTGCATGTGTCCCTGCCAGTCGAAGCCCGGTCCCTGGTCCTCCACTTCCAGATCGTACCCTCCGTCCGTGGCGGTGAACCTGAAGGACACCCGCTTGGCCGGGTCCAGTCCGTTGCCGTGGATCATGGCGTTGTTCAGGGCCTCCCTCGCCAAGAGGGTGACGGCGAAGAGGTGTCCCTGCTCCCCGCGCTCCTCCAGGAAGAGCCGGATGCGCTCCACGCAGAGGTCGACGTTGCTCAGGTCCGTGTCCATCTCCAGGTCGAAGCCGTGGTGCAGGGGCGTGAAGTCGAGCATGTTCAGACCTCCAGGGCCAGCAGGATGGTGTCGTCCCCGCGCGGCGCGCCGGGGGGAACGAGGGCGGCGTGGATTGCCTCCACGGCCCGGGCCATTGGCAGGCCGCGATGGGCGGCGCAGGTCGCGGTCAGGCGTTCCAGGCCTTCCTCCCGGGTCATCTTTTCGTCGCCGAAGCCCTCGATGAGTCCGTCGGTGTACATGAAGAGCCGGTCGCCCGGGTTCACGGGAATGGACAGGGCTTCGAACAGGACCGAGTCGAACACGCCGAGCAGGTCCCCCGTGGCCTGGAGGATCTCCACGCTGCCGTCGGCGCGCAGCAGGACCGGGGCGGGGTGGGCGGCGTTGACGTAGTGCAGGGTGCGTTGTTCGCGGTTCAGGCGGGCGAACCCCGCCGTGATGTGGGTGCCGCCGGTCAGGATGCGGCACAGGACGCTGTTGATCATGGTCAGGCTCTCGGACGGGGAGGTGACCACGTTGCAGTTCTGGCTGAAGAGGGCCTTCAGGGCCGAGGTCACGTAGGACGTGCCCAGGTCGTGCCCGCTGACGTCGGCCACGATGTAGTCGAAGGACGAGCCGCCCACGCGCAGAACGTCGTAGAAGTCGCCACCCGCCTCCAGGACAGGCTCAAAGTGCACGGCGAAGCCCGCCTCGGGCAGGTCGCCGGGCTGGACCAGGAGGGCTTGCTGGGCGTCCTGGACCTGGGCCAGGCGCTGGGCCTGGGCTTCGATCAGGGCCTTGTAGGTCAGCCGCAGTTTGAGGTGCACCTTGACCCGCGCCAGGACCTCGGCCTTCTCGAAGGGTTTGGACACGAAGTCCACGCCGCCGACTTCCAGGCCGCGGACCTTGCTGGAAGTGTCCGTCAGGGCCGAGATGAAGATGACCGGGATGTCCGAGGTCCGGGGGTCGTGCTTGAGCAGTTCGCAGGTGACGTAACCGTCCTCGCCGGGCATGAGCACGTCGAGGAGGATGAGGTCCGGCGACTGCTCCAGGGTCGCGGCGCGCGCGGCCGGTCCGCTGGTGGCCGAAATGGTCCGGTAGCCGCCTTTCGTCAGCACGATGTCGAGCAGCTTGATGTTCAGCGGTTCGTCGTCGACGATCAGGATGCAGGGTGTCGTGTCGTTCACGGTGCGCGCCTGGCTTGGGGTGGAGTGCATGGCAGCGTGGATAGCCGAAATCTCCGGAATTGCAAAGACGGCCGTCACTTGCGCGCGGAGTTGCCGATGCCGGCCAGGGCCGCAATCCTTTCGCCCAGCGGGGGGTGGCTGTAATGGAAGAAGACGTACCAGGGGTGCGGGGTGAGGTTGGCCAGGCTCTGGCCGGATATCTTCTTCAGGGCGCGGACCAGGGGCTCGGGCGAGGGGAGGTGCGCCGCGGCGAAGCTGTCGGCCTCGAATTCGCGGCGGCGCGAGAGCCCGGCGAAGAACGGTGTCAGCACCAGCGACACCGGGGAATACAGCAGGAGGAAGAAGACCAGGCCCGCGTGCACGGGCTTGGCGGTCATGCCGAAGGCCTCGTACAGTTCCGGCAGGGTGATCGCCTGGCCCATCAGGGCGAGGAGCAGCCCCGTCTGCAGGATGGACAGGACGAGCCCCCTGGTGATGTGCCCCAGACGGTAGTGTCCGATTTCGTGGGCCAGGATGGCCTCGATCTCGTCGGCCTCGTGGGCCGCCAGCAGCGTGTCGTAGAGGGCGATGCGTTTGGTGCGTCCCAGGCCCGTGAAGAAGGCGTTGGCCTTGGTGGACCGCTTTGATCCGTCCATGACGAAGACGCCGCCGAGGTCGAAACCGGTGCGCCGGGCCAAGTCCCGCAGCCGGTCCAGCAGATTGCGGTCCTCGAGGGGCGTGAAGGTGTTGAAGAGGGGCATGATCAGGGACGGGGCGAGGAAGGTCAGGGCCACGGAGAAGAGCGTCGTGACCGCCCAGCACAGTGTCCAGGCCCATGGACCGAAGGACGAGAAGAGCCAGAGCGCCGCGGCCAGCAGGGGCAGGCCCAGGGCGGCGGCCAGGAGGTACCCCTTGAGCCTGTCCAGAATGAAGGTGCCGGGCGTGGTGGTGTTGAAGCCGAAGCGAGCCTCGAGCACGAAGGTCCTATATATGGAAAAGGGCAACCCCAGCAGTTCCGAACCGGCGAAGAGCAGGCAGAAGAAGGCCAGGCCTGTCAGGATGTCGCTGTCGCCGATGCGGGCCAGGCGGTCGGCCAGGGGAAAGCCCCCCGCCAGGATGAAGACCAGGATGGCCGCCGTGCCTACGGTCTGCTCGATCATGTCCCAGGCGCCGCGGGCGCGGGCGTAGTCCTGGGAGCGGCGGTAGGCCTGCGGGTCGTGGACGTTGGCGAGCAGAGGCGGGGCGGACGGGGCAAGGGACTTGAGGTTGAGCCATTCGAGGAGGAGGCTCCAGCCTGCGCCCAGGATGACGGAGGACAGGACGATGATGAGATATGGGTTCATTGCGGCTCCGTGGGTGTTGACCGGTGGGCCTGCGATGGCAGTTCCGAAAAAAAATCGCAAGACGTGAAAAAAGGGTGTTGACATGCTCGCAAATGCGGGGATATATGCGGCTCTCCATTTAGGCGCGTAGCTCAGTGGGAGAGCACTTGCTTGACGTGCAAGGGGTCAGGAGTTCGACCCTCCTCGCGCCTACCAAAAAAGAACTCATAGGGAGGCTCAAGCCTCCCTATCGTGTTTGTGAGGCAAGGCATATGGCTCAGATTCAGGGACAGGACATCGAGATCCAGGCAGGGCAGACCTGCGCCGACGCGCTGCGCGGCGTGCTTTCCGGCAAGAAGATGAAATCCGTGGTTGCGTGCGAGTGCGACGGGATCCTCGTCGATCTGGCGCAGACCGTGCCGGCCGGGACCGCGACCCTGGAGCCCGTGTTCCTCGAAACCCCTAAGGGCCTGGCCGTCCTGCGCCACAGCGCCGCCCACGTCATGGCCGAGGCCGTGAAGGAGCTTTTCCCTTCCGCCAAGGTCACCATCGGCCCGGACATCGAAAACGGCTTCTACTACGATTTCGATTACGAGCGCCCCTTCACCCCCGAGGACCTGGAGCGGATCGAGGAGCGCATGCGCGCGTCCGTGGCCGCCAACCGTCCCTTCTCCCGCGAGGAGATGAGCGCGGACGAGGCCAAGGCCCTGTTCGCATCCATGGGTGAGACCTACAAGCTTGAAATCATCGACGACCTCGGCGCGGACCGCGTTTCCGTGTACCGCCACGGCGACTTCGCCGACCTCTGCCGCGGCCCGCACCTGCCCTCCACGGGCTTCCTGCAGGCCGTGAAGCTGACCTCCGTGGCCGGCGCCTACTGGCGCGGCGATTCCGCCCGCCCCATGCTGCAGCGCATCTACGGCACGGCCTTCGCCACCCCTAAGGACTTGAAGGCCCACCTGGCCATGATCGAGGAGGCCAAGAAGCGCGACCACCGCAAGCTCGGCCCCCAGCTCGACCTTTTCAGCTTCCACGAACGCGGCGGCGCGGGCATGGCCTACTGGCACCCCAAGGGCGGCCTGCTGCGGACCATCCTCGAAGATTTCGTGAACAAGGAAATGATCCGCCGCGGCTACGGCATCGTGCGCACCCCCCAGATTTTGAAGCGCGACCTGTGGGAGACCTCCGGGCACTACGCCAACTACCGTGAGAACATGTACTTCACGGAGATCGACGAGGTCCCCTACGGCGTGAAGCCCATGAACTGCGTGGCGCACATGCTCATCTACAACACGAGCCAGCGCAGCTACCGCGACCTGCCCGTGCGACTCTTCGAGTTCGGCGTGGTGCACCGCCACGAGCTTTCGGGCGTGCTGCACGGCCTCATGCGCGTGCGCCAGTTCACCCAGGACGACGCCCACATCATCTGCCGTCCGGACCAGCTCCAGGGCGAGATCAAGGGCGTCATGGCCTGGATCCAGGACCTCATGGGCGTGTTCGGGTTCGAATACACCATGGAGATCAGCACCCGCCCCGAGAAGTCCATCGGCTCCGACGAGGACTGGGAGCGGGCGACGGCCGCCCTCATGGACGCCATGAACGAAATGGGCCTGCCCTACGCCATCAACGAGGGCGACGGCGCCTTCTACGGACCCAAGATCGACGTCAAGCTGCGCGACTGCCTGGGCCGCCTGTGGCAGTGCTCGACCATCCAGGTCGATTTCACCTTGCCGGATCGTTTCGACTTGGTATACGTGGGCGAAGATGGCGAACGGCACCGGCCTGTCATGGTGCACCGCGCCATCATGGGATCGGTGGAGCGGTTCATCGGCATCCTCACGGAACATTTCGCCGGGGCCTTCCCGGCTTGGCTCGCGCCCGTGCAGGCCCGCATCCTGACCGTGACCGACAGCCACAACGAATTTGCCCGTTCGTGCCAGGAAGCGTTGCGGCGCGAAGGGGTGCGCGTGGAACTGGATCTGCGCAACGAGAAGCTCGGGTACAAGGTGCGCGAGGCCCAGCTGGAGAAGATTCCGTACGCACTTGTCATCGGTGATCAGGAAGTCGAGCAGGCCCGCGTCAATGTGCGCGCGCTCGGCGGCACCAATCTGGGTGCCATGCCCATCGATGCCTTCGCCGCCCTGTTGCGGGAAGAGTGCGAGAAACCCTTTAAAAATGGAGGAATGAGATATTCTTTCAGCTGCTAAGGCCCGCCGGAACAAGCAAATCAGGGCCAAGGAAATCCGGGTTGTAGGAGATGACGGGAACCAGTTGGGCATCATGAGTGTGCCCGAGGCCCTGGAACGTGCCGAACAATTGGGTCTTGACCTGGTCGAGGTGGCGCCCAACGCCAAGCCGCCGGTCTGCAAGATCATGGACTACGGCAAGTATCTCTACGAGGAAAAGAAGAAGTCCCAGGAAGCCAAGAAGCGCCAGACCCAGATCCAGGTCAAGGAAATCAAGTTCCGGCCGCACACCGACGACCACGACCTGATGACCAAGGTCAAGCACATCCGCCGCTTCATCGAAGACGGGGACCGCTGCAAGGTCACGGTCTTTTTCCGTGGGCGCGAGATGGCGCACAAGGATCGCGGACAGGTCATCCTGGACCGGGTGGTGGAAATGCTCGCCGATGTGGCCAAGGTCGAGCAGACTTCCCGCGTCGAAGGCCGGACCATGTTCCTGCTGCTGGCAGGGCTTCCCAAGAAATAGGCTCCCTTCCCGCCCCCAAAGAAAAATTTCCCGCCGTTTTGGCGGGAGGGAGCAGTATTGCCGGCCGCTCACGCGGCCATACGAGTCGTCCGAGGAGGAACTATGTCAAAGGTCAAGACCAACAGAAGTGCAGCCAAGCGTTTTCAGGTCACGGGCAGCGGCAAGGTGAAGAGAAGCCATGCCAACATGCGCCACATCCTGACCAAGAAATCCGCGAAGCGCAAAAGACAGCTGCGTCAGTCCACCACGGCTGCCCAGTCCTGTGTTGCCGCCATTCGCCGCCTGGTCCCGTACATTTTCTAGTTTCCGGCATCGGGCCGGAGCCTCAGCTCAGCGCATAGTCTTTTCCCACTATGCCTGACATTGAAAGGAGAACACCATGAGAGTCAAAAGAGGAAAAACAGCCCACAGAAGGCACAAGAAGTTTCTGACCCTTGCCAAGGGCTACCGCGCAGGCCGCAGAGTCCTGTACCGCACCGCCCGCGAAACCGTCGAGCGCGCCTTATGTTTCGCCTACCGCGACCGGAAGCAGAAGAAGAGAGCCTTCCGCAAGCTGTGGATCGTGCGCATCAACGCCGGCGTGCGCCAGTACGGCCTGACCTACAACCGCTTCATGCACGGCCTGAAGCTCGCCGAGATCAATCTCAACCGTAAGGCCCTGGCCGACATGGCTGTCTATGAAAAGGACGCCTTCGCCAAGCTGTGTGAAATGGTAAAATCCAAGGCGAACTAGTGGCTCACGATATCACTTGCAAGCTGGAAAGCCTGGTCCCGGAGCTGACTGAAGCCCTGGGCCAGGCTTCTTCATTGGAAGAGTTGGAGGAACTGCGCGTCCGCTTTCTCGGCCGCAAGGGCCTCCTGGCCGACCTCATGTCCGGGCTGACGGCGCTTTCGCCCGAGGAACGCCCGGCCGCAGGCAAGGCCGCCAACCAGGTCAAGACCGCCATGACCTCCCTGTGGGAGGACCGGCAGGCCACCCTCAAGGCGCGCGAACAGGAGAAGGCCCTGGGCGCCTTCGACTCCTCGTTCCCGTCCTGGCAGCCGGACCTGGGTTCCCTGCACCCCGTGACCCGCGTGACCCGCGAGATCTGCGCGGTCTTCACCGGCCTGGGTTTCGAGGTCGTGTCCGGCCCCGAGGTCGAGAACGACTTCAACAACTTCGAGGCCCTGAACCTCCCGCCCGAGCACCCCGCCCGGGACATGCAGGACACCCTCTACATTTCCGACTCCATCCTGCTGCGCACCCACACCTCGCCCCTGCAGGTGCGGACCATGCTGGCCCGCAAGCCGCCTCTGGGCGTCGTCGCGCCGGGCAAGGTCTACCGCCGCGACTCGGACATCACGCACACGCCCATGTTCCATCAGGTCGAGGGTCTTCTCGTCGACACGAACGTGACCATGGCCGATCTGCGCGGCATCCTCACGGCCTTTGTCCAGACCGTGTTCAGCCATGACACCAAGGTCCGCTTCCGGCCGAGCTTCTTCCCCTTCACGGAGCCCAGCGCCGAGGTGGACATCAGCTGCGTCATCTGCGGCGGCAAGGGCCGCGTGAACGGCGAGCCCTGCCGCGTGTGCAAGGAGACGGGCTGGGTGGAGATCCTGGGCTGCGGCATGGTCGATCCGGCCGTGTTCGAGAAGGTCGGGTACGACCCGGAAGTCTACACCGGCTTCGCCTTCGGCCTCGGGGTGGAGCGCATCGCCATGCTCAAGTACGGCATCGGCGACCTGCGCATGTTTTTCGAGAACGATCTGCGCTTCCTCCGGCAATTCGCCTGAGCGACATAGGGTTTCACCATGCTTTTGAGTCTCAACTGGTTGCGGGAATTCGTGCCCTACACGGGCGACGCCCAGACCCTGGCCGACAGGCTGACCATGCTCGGCCTGGAGGTCGAGGAGATCGGCCATCCCTTCGCCGCCCTGGAGAAGATCGTGGTCGGCTTTGTCGCCGAGTGTGCGGCGCATCCGTCCTCTGACCACCTCTCGGTTTGCAGGGTCGACATCGGCACGGGCGAACTGCTCGACATCGTCTGCGGCGCGCCCAACGTGGCCGCCGGCCAGAAGGTGCCCGTTGCGCCCGTGGGCACGGTCATGCCCGGCGGCCTGGAGATCAAGAAGGCCAAGCTGCGCGGCCAGACGTCGTGCGGCATGATCTGCTCCGAGCGCGAGATGGGCCTGGGCGAGAACCATGATGGCATCATGGTCCTGGACGCCGGCCTGGCCGTGGGCACGCCCATCTGCGAGGCCCTGGGCCTGGATGGGACCGTCCTCGACGTCAGCATCACGCCCAACCGCGCCGACTGCCTCTCGGTTCTCGGCCTGGCCCGCGAAGTGGCGGCCGCCTTCGACCTGCCCCTGTCCGTGCCGCAGACCGAATTGACCGAGGGCGGCGAGGCCTTCGAGAATTTCGGCATCGAGCCCGACCCGGCCCTGTGCCCCCTGTACCAGGCCCGGCTCATCCGCGGCGTGAAGATCGGGCCGAGCCCGGCCTGGCTGCGCTACCGGCTCATCGCCGTGGGCCTGCGGCCCATCAACAACATCGTCGATGTGACCAACTACGTCATGATGGAGTGCGGCCAGCCCCTGCACGCCTTTGACCGCGACCTGCTGCGCGGCGCCCGCATCCGCGTCGGCCTGGCCGAGGACGGCATGCGCCTGACAACCCTCGACGGCCAGGAGCGCCTGCTCACGGGCCGCGACCTGCTCATCTGGGACGACGAGCGCCCGGTGGCGCTGGCCGGGGTCATGGGCGGCGCCAACTCCGAGATCGGCGATGGCAGCTCCACGGTCCTGCTGGAGAGCGCGGTCTTCGACCCGGCCTCCATCCGCAAGACGGCCCGCAGGCTGGGCCTGTCCAGCGACGCCTCCTACCGTTTCGAGCGCGGCGTGGACCAGATTGGCAACACCCACGCCATGAACCGCGCCGCCGCGCTCATGGCCGCGGTCTCGGGCGGCGTCGTGGCCCCGGGCGTGGCCAAGGCCGAGCCCCGGCCCTATGCGGCGCGCGCCATCAATTTCTCCCCGGCCAAGGCCACGAAGCTCCTGGGCGTGGACATGGCTCCGGGCTTCTGTCGCGAGACTCTGGCCAGCCTTGGCTGCGTCATCGACGAGGGCGAACCGTGGAAGGTCACGGCCCCGTCCTTCCGCCTGGACCTGGAGCGTGAGGTGGACCTCATCGAGGAGGTGGCCCGCGTCTACGGTATGGACCGCATCGAAGCCGTGCTGCCCACGGTCAAGAAGAGCCTCCGGGACCTGGACAAGGCCGACCCGACGTTCGCCTTCCTGAACCAGGTCAAGGAGTGGGGACGCGGCATCGGCCTGGCCGAGGTCGTCAACTACAGCTTCGTCGGCACGGCCGACCTGGACCGCTGCGGCCTGCCGGCCGAGGGACGCGTGCACATCTTCAACCCTTTGAGCGAGGAGATGAACGTCCTGCGCACGGAATTGGCCCCGGGGCTGCTGGGCTCCCTACGCCAGAACATGAGCCAGGACAATACGCGCATCCGCATCTTCGAGGTGGCCCACACCTTTGTCCAGGACCCGGACAGCGACACCCTGACCCGCGAGAACAATCGTCTGGCCATCCTGCTGCACGGCGGCCGTTTCCCGGCCCGTTACCCGTATCCCGAAGGGGGCCTGGGCTACGAGGACGTGAAGGGCCTGGTGGAGCACCTGCTCATGAGCCTTGGCGTGGGCGCGGCCGCCTTCGAGCGCGGCGGCGAGCATCCATATCTGGCGCCGGAGGTGCTGGTCCGGACGGGCGAAACGACCGTCGGCCGGCTCGGACGGATCCGCGAGGACCTGGCCGACGCCTATCAGGCCAGGGGCGAGGTCTGGTTCGCGGATCTTGATCTCGATTTGCTCATGAGCCTGCGCCGCAGCGCCGCGTTCCGGGCCATCCCGAGATTCCCGGTCGTCCGCCGCGACATGACTCTCGTCGCGGCGCCAGGTCTTGCAATCGGCGCGGTAGTTGATACGGTCAAGGCAATGAACGAGCCCCTGCTCGAGGACGTCTACCTTGTGGACATCTTCACTCCCGCGAGGAGCGAGGAGCGCAACCTGTCCTATCGGTTCGTTTTCCGCCACCCGGAGCGGACCCTGAAGGACAAGGAAGTGGAGAAAATCAACCAACGCATCGGCCAGCATCTGGTCGCAAAGCTGCCTGTCCGCTTTTCCTGACAGGCCCTGCGGCCAGGAGGGAACGTGCTCAGACCTGTAACGCCCGCCGCGGAAAAACGCCTGCGCATCGGCCAGGTCGCCAGACAGCTTGGCGTCGAGCCCTATGTGCTGCGCTTCTGGGAGGAGGAGTTCCCCCAGCTCCAGGCCGCCCGGACGACCAAGGGCCAGCGGTATTACACCGAGGAGCATGTCCGCCTGCTGGAGAAGATCCGCCACCTGCTCTACGTTGAGAAGCTGACCATCAAGGGCGCTCGGCAGAAGCTGGAGGGCGCCGAGGCGGTTCATGTCCCGCTGGAAGCCATCCGGCGCGAGCTGGAGGACATCCGGCGCCTGCTCATCCGAAAACCCTGATCTGTCGCCAGGTCGGGGTTTTTTTTGCGATGCGGGCGCAAGGCGGCCGGCCTTTACATGCTGGAATTCAGACCGTAGCATGTTCATATATCAGTCACATTTCGGCCAGGTTGACTGCGAAGACGGGAACAAGGGGAGGCCATGGACAAAGTATATGCCGACAAGCAGGGAAAGGCTGTTTTCCAGTGTCCGGAGTGCGGGTTCAAAACGGCCTTCGATGCTTCCAGCTACCGCGAGAAAGACAGCCGCATCAAGATCAAGTGCCGTTGCGGCGTGAGTGTTCCCGTTCTCATCGAATTCCGTGCGTATTATCGCCGACCGGTTGCCCTGTCCGGCTGGTGCCATGTGCACAGGACCGAGGAGCTTCTGGAGATTCGCGTCAACGACCTGTCCATGAGCGGCCTGTCCTTTACCGTCGAGGGCGGTACAGGCGAGAGCCCGGCCGCGCTTGAAGTCGGCGACGCCCTCACGGTGCAGTTTCGGTTGGACCGTCCTCCGCACGACCTGATACAGAGGCGTGGTGAGGTGCGCAATATCAGGGAGACCGCCGTCGGAGTGCGATTCTCCAAAAGCGAATACGACAAGGAATTGGGTTTCTACCTTTTACGCTGAAGCGCCGGGAGCGTGACGGGCGGCGGACATGAATCTGGATAACGGCAACGGACAGGCTTTCAACCCCATCATCTCGCTTCTTGTCCGCGAAGGGTTCCTGAGCGAGCAACAGGCGGACTATGCGCGACGCGTGGCCTCCAGGCTGCATATGGCCAAGCCGTTGTCCGAAGTGGTGCTCGAGCTCGGCTATGTCACGGACGAGCAGATGCGCCAGACCATCCGCCGCAACCAGGGCGAGCTGCGCATCGGCGACCTGCTGGGCGGGCTCGGCTATCTGACCGACGAGGAACTGGACCGCGCCTTGGCCTTGCAGGCCCAGGAGGGGCGGCAGCAGAAGCTCGGCGACATTCTCATCCAACATAAATTTCTGGCCGACGACAAGCTGACGGAAATCCTGGCCCTGCAGCTCGGGCTGCCGGTTTTGGAGTTGACGGCCAAGGAGCCCGACCCCGGCCTGCTCGGGCGCGGGCCGGTGGAGTATTACGAGCAGTACCGCTTCGTGCCCTACGACATGCAGACGGACGGCTCCATCCGCATCGCCTTTGTCGATCCTCTGGACCCGCGCAGCCTGGACGCGGCGCGCGACTATTTCGGCAAGAACATCGTCGTCTGCATCACCCGGGTCAGCCAGCTCGACGAGATTCTGGCCAAGCGCAAGGAAGAGCTGCGCCTGGGCGCGGCCTCGGACCAGGGACGCCTCAACGTCGTCGAAATCGCCAACACCATCGTGCTGGCCGCCTTCAAGCGCGGAGCCAGCGACATCCACGTCGAGCCCATGTCCGACCGTCTGCGCGTGCGCTTCCGCGTCGACGGGGTCATGGTCAATTTCCGCGATTACCCCATCGGCGTGGTCGCGTCCCTGGTCAGCCGCTTCAAGATCATGTGCGGCGCCGACATCGCCGAAAAGCGCCGCCACCAGGACGGCCGGCTCATCTTCAACCATATGGGCGTGCAGATCGACCTGCGCATGTCCTTCTACGTCACGGTCTACGGCGAACAGATAGTCATGCGCCTGCTCAAGAGCCAGGAGGAACTCCTGCCCATGCACGAGCTGGGCATGCTGCCGGGCATGCTGAACCGTTTCATGGAGGAGGCCCTCGACGCGCCTTCGGGCGTGATCATGGTCACGGGCCCCACGGGCTCGGGCAAGTCGACGACGGTCTACAGCTGCATCAACTACCTGAACCGCCCCGACGTGAGCATCATCACGGCCGAAGATCCCGTGGAGTACAAGGTGCGCGGCATCGGCCAGTGCTCCATAATGCCCTCCATCGGCCTGACCTTCGAGGAGACCCTCAAGCACATCGTCCGCCAGGACCCGGACATCGTGGTCATCGGCGAGGTCCGTGACCATTTTTCGGCCGTCATGTGCATCCAGACAGCCCTGACCGGCCACAAGGTCCTGACGACCTTCCATACCGAGGACAGCATCGGAGCCTTGGTGCGATTGCTCGATATGGACATCGAGCCATTTCTGGTGTCCTCGACCCTGTCCTGCGTTCTGGCGCAGCGTCTCGTGCGCAAGGTCTGCCCGCACTGCGCCGTGCCCTATCAGCCCGACCTGAGCCAGCTCAGGCGCATCGGGTGCACCTACGGCGACCTGGCCGGGGCGGAGTTCCGCAAGGGCCGGGGGTGCGCAGCCTGCCGGCACAGCGGCTACAAGGGCCGGCTCGCCGTGTACGAAATGCTCATCCCCGAAGTCTTCATCCGCGACGCGGTCCTGCAGCGCAGGACAACCCACGAACTCCGGGAGATCAGCCTGGAGAAGGCCGGCCTGGTCTCCCTGCTCGAAGACGGCATCACCAAGGCCGCTCTCGGGATCACCACCGTGGACGAAATTCTGCGGACCCTGCCGCGCGTGCACAAGCCTCGGCCCCTGGTCGAGTTGCGCCGCATACTCGGAGCGTAAATGTTCGAAATAGCATCCATTCACGACCGCGTCCGGGAATTTCTGGACGAGCCGGGGAGCGACCTGCCCGTTTTCGACCGCACGGCGCTGCTCGTCCATCAGGAGGCGTCCAGACAGGACCCGGACACGGACAAGGTCGTGAACCTCATCATCCAGGACCAGGTGCTGGTGGCCGAGGTTCTCAAGGTCGCCAACTCGTCGTTTTTCCGCGGCATCAAGAAGATCAGCCGCATTCAGGACGCCGTGGTCCGCATCGGCCTGCGGGAGGTGGTCAACTGCGTCATGATGGCTACGCAGCGCAAGAACTACGCGTCGCGCAACCCCTTCGTGCAGCAGTACACCAGCACCCTCTGGAGGCACTCCGTGGCCTGCGCCTTCGGCGCCCAGTGGCTGGCCACGCGCTGCGGGCACGAGGACCTCGCGCCCGAAGCCTTCATCGCCGGACTCATCCACGACGTGGGAAAACTCCTGGTGCTCAAGGCCCTGGTCTCCGTCAGCGAGAAGGACCGGGGCGCCCCCCGCATCACCAGGACGGCGGCCGACGAGTTCGTCGACGCCATGCACCCCGAATGCGGCTTCCTGCTGCTCGAAAAATGGAATCTGCCGGAGCCCTACTGCGTGGTCTGCCGCGACCATCACCGCCAGGATTACGACACGACGAACCTTCTGCTCGTCCTTGTCAGGCTGTCCAACCTCGTCTGCATGAAGCTCGGCATCGGCCTGCGGCAGGACCCCGGCCTGATCCTGGTGACGTGCAGCGAAGCCGGACTGCTGGGCCTGAGCGACATTACCCTGGCCGAACTCGAGATCGCCGTGGAAGACCACGTCGCCAAAACGGAAATCTAACACCAACCCAATCATCCGTCTCAAAGAGGAGACCCGACGACCATGAAACTGGCGCAACGCATCACCAGCATCAAGCCTTCCGCGACCCTGACCATCAACACCAAGGCCCAGGAGTTGCGCGCCGCCGGTCGGCAGATCGTCAGCCTGGCCGTCGGCGAGCCCGACTTCCGCACACCCGAGCACGTCTGCGAAGCGGCGCGTCAGGCCATGGAGCAGGGCTTCACCCGCTATACCCCGGTACCGGGCATCCCCGAACTGCGCACGGCCGTGGCCGGGTATTTCGGCACATTCTACGGCGTGGACGCGGCCATGGACAACGTGGTCGTGACCAACGGCGGCAAGCAGAGCCTCTACAACCTGTTCCAGGTGCTCCTCGACCCGGGCGACGAGGTCATCGTCCCGGCCCCCTACTGGGTCAGCTATCCGGCCCTGGTGCAGCTGGCAGGCGGCGTGCCGGTCTTCGTCGCCACGGAGCCGCAGAACGACTTCCTGGTCAGCGTGGAGCAGCTGGAGGCGGCCCGCACGCCGCGCACGCGCTGCCTGATCATGAACACCCCGTCCAACCCCACGGGCTGCCACTACACGCAGGAGCAGCTCGACGCCATCGCGGCCTGGGCCGTGGACAGGGGCATCTTCGTCATCGCCGACGAAATCTATGACCAGCTGGTTTACGCACCGGCCAAGCCCGCCTCCCTGGCGCCGTGGTGGCAGCGGCATCCCGAGAGTTTCGCCGTGGTCAACGGCCTGGCCAAGAGCTTCGCCATGACCGGCTGGCGCGTGGGCTACACCCTGGCCCACGCCGATCTGATCAAGGCCATGACCAAGATTCAGGGCCAGTCCACCTCCAACATCTGCTCCATCGCCCAGAAGGCCGCCCTGGCCGCGCTGACGGGCGGCTGGGAATGCCTGACGCCCATGCTTGCGGCCTTCGTGCGCCGCCGCGACCTCGGCCTGGCCAAGGTCCTGGCCTGGGGCGACGTGATCTGCCCCAAGCCGGCCGGCGCCTTTTACCTGTTCCCGCAGGTGGACGCCTACTACACGCCCGAAGTGCCGGATTCGACCGCGCTGTGCGGCCTGCTGCTGGACAGGGCCGGCGTGGCCCTGGTCCCCGGCGCGGCTTTCGGCGACGACCGTTGCATCCGCATTTCCTACGCCCTGGACGACGAGACCCTGTCCGACTGCCTGGACAAGGTCGGCCAGGTGCTCCACGACCTGAAGAAATAACCGGAGGTGCCCCGTGATCGATCAGACCGCCCCCTGGAAAGCGCTTGCCGACCATGTGTCCGAAGTACCGAACCTGCGGGAGCTCTTTGATCGGGACCCGGGGCGCTTCGAGCGGTTTTCCGTTTCTGGCGCCGGAATCTTTCTGGACTATTCCAAGAACCTGATCACCGAGAAGACCGTCTCCCTCCTGCTGGAGCTGGCCCGCGAGGCCGATGTGGCCGGACGGATGCGGGCCATGTTCGCCGGGGAACGCATCAACTCGACCGAGAACCGGGCCGTGCTGCACACCGCCCTGCGCAGACGTGCCGATGAACCCCTCATCCTTGACGGCGTCGACGTGGTCGGCGAGGTGCACGCGGTGCTCGGGCAGATGGACGCCTTCACGCGGCGCGTGCGGTCCGGGGAGTGGACGGGATACACGGGCGGGCGCATCACCGACGTGGTCAACATCGGCATCGGCGGGTCGGACCTCGGCCCCTGCATGGTCACCGAGGCCCTGGGCTTCTACCGGCACAAGGACATGCGTTTTCATTTCGTGTCCAACATCGACGGCACGCACATCGCCCGCGTGCTCGAAGCCGTGCGGCCGGAATCGACCCTCTTCATCATCGCCTCCAAGACCTTCACCACCCAGGAAACCCTGACCAACGCCCACACGGCCCGCGACTGGTTTCTGGACTCCGGGGCGGGGGAGGGCGACGTGGCCAGGCATTTCGTGGCGCTGTCGACCAACGAGGAGGCCGTCACGGCCTTCGGCATCGACCCGGCCAACATGTTCGCCTTCTGGGACTGGGTCGGCGGGCGCTATTCCCTGTGGTCCTGCATCGGCCTGTCCATCGCCCTGGCCGTAGGCATGGACAATTTCCGCGAGCTGCTGGCCGGGGCGCGGGACATGGACGAGCACTTCCGTACGGCCCCCTTCGAGCGGAACATCCCGGTCCTGCTGGCCATGCTCGGCGTGTGGTACCGCAACTTCCTGGGCTTCGAGTCCCACGCCGTACTGCCCTACGACCAGTACCTGTCGAGGCTGCCCGCCTATATGCAGCAGGCCGACATGGAAAGTAACGGCAAGGGCGTGACCCGGAGCGGCCAGCCCGTGACCTGCGCCACCGGCCCCATCCTCTGGGGCGAGCCCGGCACCAACGGCCAGCACGCCTTCTACCAGCTCCTGCATCAGGGCACGACCGTGGTGCCCTGCGACTTCCTGGCCGCGGTCAACCCGCTGCACGACATCGGCGAGCACCACACCATCCTGCTGGCCAACTTCCTGGCCCAGACCGAGGCCCTCATGCGCGGGCGGACCCTTGAGGAGGCCGAAAGGGAGCTGTCCTCCCTGCCGCCGGACAAGCGGGCGACCCTGGCCCCACACAAGGTCTTCCCCGGCAACCGCCCGACCAACTCCATCCTCTACGACCGCCTGACCCCGCGCGCCCTGGGCAGCCTCATCGCCATGTACGAGCATAAGATCTTTGTGCAGGGCAGCGTGTGGGGCGTCAACTCCTACGACCAGATGGGCGTGGAACTCGGCAAGCAGCTCGCCGGGGTCATCCTGCCGGAGTTGCAGGGCAAGGGCGCGGCAACGCACGACTCGTCCACCAGCGGCCTCCTCCGCTACTGCCTTGACCGGCGCAGGGCCTAGGCCCTATCGTCGGTGAAACACGCGGGGCTTCGGCCCCGCTCCCCGTGCGGGGCAGCGCGCCCGTCCACATTTTGCACCCGGCCACAGCATGAAGCTCAACCCCTTTCGCGTCGATCCGGCCCATCCCTTTCAGTTGGTCAAGTTCCTGTCCATCAGCACCCTGGTGCTGATCCTGGGTTCGAGCAGCCTCATGTCGGTCTTCATGACCAACTACGCCAAGAGGGCGCTGCTGAAGAAGAACACGGCCTTTGCCCAGCTCCTGGCCGAAAATCTGAACCACCAGATCTACCGCCGCTTCACCCTGCCCGTGGTGCTCGGCTTCGGCCGGGTGGAGCTCAAGCGCAAGGACCAGTACGAGCGGCTGGAGCAGGTCATCGAGTCGACCATCCATTCCTTCCACGTCCGCGAGCTGCGCATCTTCGACGAGCAGAGCGAGGTGGCCTACAGCACCGACGCGAATCAGATCGGCAACACCGACATGGGCGGCAAGGAGGTGCGCGAGGCCATCGAGAAGGGCGAGCGCAGCTTCGTGCTGCAGAACAACCTGAACGTGTGGGATGTCGTTTTCGCCTTCGACCTGCAGCCCGGGGACGTGGTCCTGCGTACGGTCCATCCCCTGCGCGCCGAGCGGGACCTGCGCTTTCGCGACCAGCCCGGGCCGCTTCTGGGCGTGCTCGAGTTCACCCAGGACATCACCAGCGACTACGAAACCGTCCTGCACCTGCAGCGCCTCATCATCCTGACCACCTTCCTCGGTTCGGCGGCCCTCTACGCCCTGATCTTCTTTCTCATCCGCAAGGCCGACCGCGTGCTCGACGAGCGCCTGCGGGACAAGGAACGCCTGGAGAAGGAGCTGCAGCAGAACGAGAAGCTCGCGTCCATGGGACGCATGGTCGCCAGCATCGCCCACGAGATTCGCAACCCCCTAGGCATCATCCGCAGCAGCGCGGAGCTGCTCCTCAAGCGCGAAAAGGCCCAGGGCGGCGGCAACGCGAGCATTCTGGAGGCCATCTTCCACGAGTCCAAGCGCCTGAGCCAGACGGTCAACGACTTCCTCGACTACGCGCGGCCCAGGCAGCCGTCCCTGGAGGACGTGGATCTGGAGAAGGTCATCCGCCATGCCGTGGGCTTCCTGACCCAGGAAGGGCAGGAGCACGGCGTCAGCGTGGAGAACACGCTGCCTCCGGGCTACATGGTCCAGGGGGACCGGGACCTTTTGTACCGGGGCTTCTACAATCTCATCAGCAACGCCATTCAGGCCTGCGACGGGGGCGGGCGGGTCGGCATCGCGCCCGTGTGCCACGACGGCCAGACCGGCGTGCTGATCCGGGACACGGGGCCCGGCTTTGACGCCAAGCAGCTCGAACGCTACATCGAACCCTTCTTCACGACCAAGGAGACGGGGACAGGCCTGGGACTGGCCATCACCAACTCCATATTCCAGATTCACGGCGCGGAGTTGACCCTGCGCAACGGCGAGAACGGAGGCGCGGAAGCCCTCGTGGTCTTTTCCGAGCCGTGCTAGGACACATTCCCATGGGTAATCACATCCTCATCATCGACGACGAAAAGAACTATCTGCTCATCCTGGAGGCCATCCTGCAGGAGGAGGGCTACACCGTCACGGCCCTGTCCGATCCGGTCATGGCCATGACCTATCTCGACGAGTCCGAGGTGGACGTGGTCATCACGGACATGAAGATGCCCGGCATGACCGGCCAGGAGGTACTGGAGTCCGTGCGCAAGCGCCACTCGCACATCCCGGTCATGATCATGACGGCCTTCGGCACCATCGACCGGGCCGTGGAAGCCATGAAGAGCGGGGCCTTCGACTACATCACCAAGCCCTTCGCCAACGACGAGATCCTGCTTTCGGTGCGCAAGGCCCTGAAGCTGTCCCACGCCGAGCGCCAGAACCGGCTGTTGCGCGAGAGCCTGGCCGAGAAGTTCGGCAAGGAGACCATCATCGGCAACTCCAAGGCCATCCAGGACGTGCTGGCCCTGGCCGGCAAGGTGGCGCCGACGCGCAGCACCGTGCTCATCACCGGCGAGTCCGGCACGGGCAAGGAGCTGGTGGCCCGCGCCATCCACATCGCCTCGGACCGCAAGGACATGCCCTTCGTGTCCGTGAACTGCATGTCCCTGAATCCCGGGGTGCTCGAGAGCGAACTTTTCGGCCACGAGAAGGGGTCCTTCACCGGGGCCATGGCCCTGAAGCGCGGCCGCTTCGAACTGGCCCAGGGCGGGACCCTCTTCCTGGACGAGATCGGCGAACTGTCCCTGGAGATGCAGGTCAAGCTCCTGCGCGTGCTGCAAGAGCGGGTCATCGAGCGCGTCGGCGGCACCGAGACCATCGCCGTCGATTTCCGCCTGGTGGCCGCCACCAACAAGAACCTGCAGGACGAGATCGCGGCCGGCAAGTTTCGCGAGGACCTTTTCTACCGACTGAACGTGGTCAACATCCACCTGCCGCCCCTGCGCGAGCGGCGCGAGGACATCCCCATCCTGGCCAGCCATTTCCTGCGCAAGTTCTCCCTGGAGAACAACCGCGAGGTGCACGGCTTCACGCCCGGGGCCATCGACTACCTCTCGGCCTACGAGTGGCCCGGCAACGTGCGTCAGCTGGAGAACGTCATCGAGCGCTGCGTGGTCCTGTCCAGCCGCGACGTCATCGACGTCGAGGACCTGCCGCCGGAACTGCGCGACGAGGAGACGCAGTTCAAGAGCGCCGTTGACCTCCTGCCGCTCAAGATCAACCTGTCCGAGACCCTGGAGAAGATCGAGGCGGCCCTCATCCGCCGGGCCATGGTCCATTCCGGCTTCGTGCAGGTCAAGACGGCGGAGATGCTCGACGTGTCCAAGAGCCTGCTGCAGTACAAGCTCAAGAAGTACAAGATCGCAGCCAAGAACTGAGATGCCTTGTAGGTTTCGAAGTATGCGGGCGCGGTATGGACAGAAGGGCGGTCGTGGCTCGAAAGGCCTGGATTCCCGCCTGCGCGGGAATGACCCCGAGGCAGGGCGGCCATCCGGCTTTATTCCCCGAGCCCTGGATGATGTCTCGTCGTGTCGCCCTGTCGATGCGTCATTCCCGCGCAGGCGGGAATCCATCTTTTATCCTCGATGAACGCAAGTGATGCCACGGTGAAGGAAATTTTCCACCAACCAGGGTTTCCGATGTCCTCATCGGAGCGCGCATGACCGAGGCCGCCGTCGCGGATCTCCTGGCCCTGGTGGAGCGGACGCCCTGGCTGTCCGTGGACATCGCCGGGCGGCGCTTCTTTCCGGGCCGCGAGGCGCGCTTCGGCACGCCCGGGCGTCCCTGGCCAGCCCCGCTGCGCCGGGGGCTCGACCTCATGGGCGTGGGCGAACTCTACGAGCACCAGGTCCGGGCCACGGATCTGGTGCGCTCGGGCCGCCACGCCGTGGTGGCCACGCCCACGGCCAGCGGCAAGTCCCTGATCTACAACCTGCCCGTGCTCGAGGCCTGTCACGCCGACCGCTCGGCGCGGGCGTTGTACCTCTTCCCCCTCAAAGCCCTGGCCCAGGACCAGCGTCGGGCCCTGGACGCCCTGGCCGCGAGCCTCTTCCCCACGCCGACCTCGGCCATCTACGACGGCGACACCCCGTCCTCCCAGCGCACCCGCATCCGGCAGAACCCGCCGAACATCCTCTTCACCAACCCGGACATGCTCCATCTGGGCATCCTGCCGAGCCACGAGCGTTGGGCCGGGTTCTTCGCGAACCTCCGCTTCGTGGTCGTGGACGAGGT
The DNA here is from genome assembly GCF_054657795.1 of Desulfomicrobium salsuginis. Taxonomy (NCBI): domain Bacteria; kingdom Pseudomonadati; phylum Thermodesulfobacteriota; class Desulfovibrionia; order Desulfovibrionales; family Desulfomicrobiaceae; genus Desulfomicrobium; species Desulfomicrobium salsuginis. The sequence goes on from NZ_BAAHYA010000001.1 coordinate 1,456,470, forward strand.
GCACACCTACCGGGGCGTCATGGGCTCGCACATGGCTTGGGTCTTCCGCCGCCTGGTGCGCATCTGCCGTCTGTACGGCGCCGCGCCGACCTTCGTCTGCTCGTCCGCCACCATCGCCAACCCAGAGGAACTGGCCGCAAGCCTGACGGGCCTGCCCATGACCGCCGTCCTGGAGGGCACGGCCGCCGCCCCGCCCAGGCACATGCTCCTGGTCAACGGCGTGGACGGCGCCGCCCGCAAGGCCATCGGCCTGCTGCAGGAGTCCATGCGGCTGGGCTTGCGGGCCATCGTCTACTGCAAGTCCCGACGCATGACCGAACTCATCGCCCTGTGGACGTCCCAGCGTGAGGCGGCCGAGCAGGAACGTATTTCCGCCTACCGCGCCGGCTTTCTTCCCGAGGAACGCCGCGAGATCGAGGCCCGGCTCTCCTCCGGCGACCTGCTGGCCGTGGTCTCGACCAGCGCCCTGGAACTGGGCATCGACATCGGCGGCCTCGATGTCTGCATTCTGGTCGGCTATCCCGGCTCCATCATGGGCACCCTGCAGCGTTCGGGACGGGTCGGCCGCGGCGGGTGCGAGGCCGCGACCTTCCTCATCGGCCACGAGGACGCCCTGGATCAGTATTTCATGCACCACCCCGACGAGTTCTTCGCCATGACGCCCGAGCGGGCCGTCATCAACCCCGGCAACCCCGTCATCGCCGCCCGCCATCTCCAATGCGCCGCGGCCGAGGCGTCCCTGCACCAGGGCGATCCCCTGGCCCTGGAGAACCCGGCCCTGGTCGCCGGCCTCGTCCGCAGCGGCGAACTGCTGCAGAGCCGCGACGGCCAGGAGTATTTCTCCGCGGCCAGACAGCCCCACCGCGGCGTGGCCCTGCGCGGCACAGGCTCGACCCTGGCCATCCTGGACATGGACAGCGGCGAGCGCATCGGCCTGGTGGACCGCTTCCGGGCCGTGTTCGAGACCCACCCCGGCGCCGTCTACCTGCACCGCGGCGCGACCTACGTCGTCGCCGACCTGGACCTGCAGACCGGCATGGCCCGGGCCCGACGGGCCAAGGTTTCCTACTACACCCGTGTGCGACACGAGAAGTCCACGGAGATCATCCGCATCGACGCCTCAAGGCCCGTGTTCGGGGCCATAGTTTACCTCGGGGAACTCCGGGTCACGGACCAGGTCACGGGCTACGACCACATCAGCGTGCGCGGCGGCCGCAACCTCGGCACCGTGCCCCTGGACATGGACCCCCTCGTCTTCGTCACGCGCGGCGTATGGATCGCCATCCCTGAAACAGTTCGGCGGCAGGTCGAGGCGGAGATGGCCCACTTCATGGGCGGCATTCACGCCCTGGAACACGCCGCCATAGGCATGATGCCGCTTCTGGTCATGACCGACCGCAGCGACCTCGGCGGCATCTCCATCCCGTTCCACCCCCAGGTCGGCAGCGCGGCCGTGTTCATCTACGACGGGCTGCCCGGCGGTTGCGGCCTGGCCGACCAGGCCTTTGTCTCCTTCGAGACCCTGCTGCACCGGACCATGCAGGTCATCCGCGACTGCGGGTGCGAAAACGGCTGTCCGTCCTGCGTGCACTCGCCCAAGTGCGGTTCCGGCAACCGCCCCATCGCCAAGGGCGCGGCCTTGCGGGTGCTGGAGGGGGTGATGGCCGGGGTGGCGCCTGAGGGGGGGGCGGGGGAGATGCCTCCGGCGGCCGGGGGGCATGATGCCCCCCGGACCCCCCCAGTGGGGTTGGGGGATGAAGATAGCGGGGATGTGCGTGTGGGGGGCGGGCTGCCGGAGGGGTTTCGGTTCGCGGTGCTGGATCTGGAGACCCGGAGGTCGGCCCAGGAGGTCGGGGGGTGGCACCGGGCGGACCTCATGGGCGTGAGCTGCGTGGTCGTGTACGATTCCGGCACGGAGTCCTTCCGGGATTATTTGCAGGAGGACGTGCCGCGGCTTGTGGGGGATCTGGTGGAATTCGACCTGGTGGTCGGCTTCAACATCGCGCGCTTCGACTACGCGGTCCTGCGGGGCGTGAGCCGTTTCGACTTCGCCTCCCTGCCCACCTTGGACATCCTGGGGGACATCCACGCCACCCTCGGCTACCGACTGTCCCTGGACCACCTCGCCCGCGAGACCCTCGGCGCGGCCAAGAGCGCCAGCGGCACCCAAGCCCTGACCTGGTGGAGGCAGGGACGCATCGACGACATCGTCGCCTACTGCCGTCAGGACGTGGCCGTGACCCGCGACCTGTTCCTCTACGGGCTGCGCCACGGTTATCTGCTGTTTCGCAACAAGGCCGAAAAGACCGTGCGCGTGCCGGTGGACTGGGGTCGGCTCGCTGGCCGTTGATGCGGGGGCTTGCCAAAGGCGGCCGGGACGGTTTACCGCGCTTGTGCTCCAAATTTCGGGAGGAGAAATCCATGACCACCCCCAATGACGCGGGCCGGGCCAACGCTAGGCCGGGCCGCAAGAGAATGATCCTTCTGGCCGTCCTGGCCCTCGTGGCCGGGTTCGGGCTCGTGCAGTACGTACGCAGTATGGGCAAGGTGTCCACGGACGACGCCTTTGTCGACGGCCGCATCTACCAGATCACCCCGCGGGTTGCCGGCTACATCGTGCAGGACCTGGTGGAGGACAACCAACTGGTGGAGGACGGACAGCCGCTGCTGACCCTCGACCCCGTCGGCTACGAGGTGGCCGTGGCCCAGGCCCGGGCCGATCTGGCCGCGGCCGAGGCGCAGCTGGCGTCCTTGCGCAAGGGCGTGCCCCTACAGAAGAACCAGACGGAATTTCAGGTCGCCGGAGCCCGGGCCCAGCTGGAAAGCCTGATGAAGAGCCTGGACCAGGCAAGGCTGGAAGAGGCTGCGGCCGGACAGCTGGTGTTGCAGGCCGAGGCCGAACTGCGCAACGCAGAACTGAATTTTACCCGCCTGTCCGAATTGCGGGCCGGCGGGATCATCGCCCAATCGGCCCTGGATGAGGCGCAGACGGCTCTCGACGCCGCCCGCGCCCGGACCGGAGCCGCCCGCGACAGAGCCCAGGCCGCGGGGCGCAACCTGGCGTCCCTGCGCGAGAATGTGGCCCGCCTGCAGGCCAACATCGATCTGGCCCGGACTGGGCATGACGTGGCCGACATCAAGGACCTCGAAGTGGCGGCCCAGCAGGCCCGCGTGGACCTGGCCCGGGAGAGGGTGCGCAAGGCGGAGCTCGATCTGGGCTACACCCGCATCCTGGCCCCGGCCAAGGGCCACGTCACCAAAAAGAAGATCCAGGCCGGCCAGCTGGTGGACGCCGGCCAGCCCATCATGGCCCTTGTCCCCCTGGACCCTGGCGAGCTCTGGGTCACGGCCAATTTCAAGGAAACCCAGCTGGCCAGGGTGCGCCCGGGACAGAAGGTCGATCTGGAGGTAGACACCTTCTCCGGAAGGGAGCTCACGGGGCGCGTCGAATCGGTCATGGCCGGCACGGGCGCCGTCTTCTCCCTGTTCCCGCCCGAGAACGCCATGGGCAACTACGTCAAGGTCGTGCAGCGCATTCCCGTCAAGATCGCCCTGGACCCGGTCAACGGGACGCAGCAGCTGCGCCTGGGCATGAGCGTCGTCCCGACCATCCACCTGGATTAGGCCATGGCCGACGAACGCGTCACGGGCAAGTGGCTGGTGACCCTGAGCGTCATGATCCCGACGCTCCTGGAAATCCTCGACACGTCCATCGCCAACGTGGCCCTGGGACATATCCAGGGTTCCCTGTCCGCCGGGCAGGACGAGGTGACGTGGGTCCTGACCTCGTACCTCGTGGCCAACGCCGTGGTCATCCCCATGAGCGGCTGGCTGTCCAGGGTCATGGGGCGCAAGAACTACCTCATGGCCTCGGTCACGGTCTTCACCGTGGCGTCGATGCTGTGCGGTCTGGCCAGGAGCCTGGAGGCGCTGGTCTTCTTCCGCATCGTCCAGGGCCTCGGCGGCGGCGGGCTGCAGCCCATGTCCCAGGCCATCCTGCTTGAGACGTTTCCGCCCAGGCAGCGCGGCCTGGCCATGGCCATCTTCGCCATGGGCGCGGTCCTGGGTCCCATCCTCGGGCCGCTGCTCGGCGGGTACATCACGGACAACTATTCCTGGATCTGGATATTCTACATCAACGTGCCCCTGGGCATCGTCGCGCTGATGATGTGCTGGGCCTTCATCTTCGACCCGCCGTACCTGCAGCGCCGGGAATCGGGGGAAACGGTCGACTTCATGGGCCTGGCCCTGCTGTCCGTCGGCCTGGGCTGCCTGCAGGTGGTGCTGGACAAGGGGCAGGGCGACGACTGGTTCGCCTCGAACCACATCGTCGTCATGAGCGTCGTGGCCGCGGTCTGTCTGATCACCCTGGTGTGGTGGGAACTGCGGCACCCGAACCCCATCGTCGACCTGCGCATCTTCCGCCAGCGCAACTTCGCCGCCGGCAACGTGGTCATGTTCTTCGGGTTCTTCGCCTTTTTCGGGTCCATCGTGCTGCTGCCCATGTTCCTGCAGAACCTCATGGGCTACACGTCCTATCTGGCGGGGCTGGTGCTGGGCCCCAGCGGGGCCATCATGCTCGTCCTGCTGCCTTTCGTCGGCAAGATGACGGAGCGGATCGACGCCAGGTTCCTGCTCTGCTTCGGGCTTACGGTCTCGGGACTGTCGCTCGTCTTCATGTCGCACTTCACGCTGCAGATCGACATCGGCACGGCCATTTTGGGGCGCAACATCCAGGCCATCGGCATCGCCTTCTTCTTCGTGCCCCTGTCATTTCTGACCATGTCCTCGCTCTCGCGGGCCAGCATGAACAACGCCTCGGCCCTCTTCAGCCTGCTGCGCAATCTCGGCGGCTCCTTCGGCACGGCCTTCGTGACCACGCTCCTGGCCCGGCGGGCTCAGATTCACCAGAGCCACCTCGTGGAGCACCTCACCCCCTACGACCCCGCCTTCACCCAGGCCCGCGACGCGCTGCAACACTACATGGGCCTCGACCCCATCGAGGCGGCTGGCCTCATCTACCGCTCCATGCAGCAGCAGGCCGGCTACATGGCCTACGTCGACGTCTTCCATGTCCAGGCCATGCTCTTCTTCGGCCTGGCCGTCTTCATGTGGATCCTGCGCCGTCCCGACCACGGCGGGCACATGCCCGAAGGCGTGCACTAACCGGCTTGCGGCAGGAAGACCGCGCGGACGCGCGTGTCGGAAATGTCGCGGCAGTTCGGGACGGCCGGTGCCATGCGGAGAGTTTTCAAGGTCTGAGTGGCCCGCAGTCTCAAGGACGTTCACCCGCCCAAAGCGCAAGCATGTGTTGCGGACATGAAAAAGGGGAGCCTCGCTCCCCTTTGCCTTGAGAAGGAAAATCCGGGTTATTCCTTGCTGATGGCCGAAACAGGGCAACCGTCGATGGCGTCCTGCACACAGTCGGCGTTGGAATCCGGGGCCTTGACCATGGCCTTTTCCTCGCCGTCCATCATGGCGAAGACTTCCGGGCAAAGCTCGACACAGGTTTCGCAGCCGATGCATTCATCGTGATCGATAACAATAGCCATGTTTCCTCCAGGTTGGGGTTGACGTTTAGTGCGATTCATACAGCCTTTGAGCAACCCCTGCAAGCCGGAACGTATTTCGTGGGCCTTTCTCGGCGGGAACGCTTGGCATGGATTTGGCTCAGTTCCGGGCGGAGGAATCCATGCGAGAACCAACACAAGAGAACATTCGAGACATCTCGGCACGGCTGGCGCGGCCTGAGACGGAGCGGCAGCCCGGCGGAAGCTGGGAGCCGCGCTTGGGCGACGGGAGCCCGGCCGGTCAACAGTTTGACATCTTTGCCCGCGAGCCCCGGCCCAAAGCGGCCGCATGGGTCGTCTGCTGGTCGGACCTGATGATGACCATGTTCATCATGTTCGCCGCGCTCTACGCCTTCCAGACGCCGAAAATCCAGTTCAAGTCGGTGACGGACCTGCCTGCCCGGGTCGAAGGGGGCGGGGAGTTGCCCCTGCCCGCGCCGCCGGTCGAGTCCATGTTGGGCCGCATCCATGACCGCATCCGCGACATGATCGAGCGCTCCCGTTTGGACGGGGCCGTGACCGTGCAACTCGTGCCCGAAAAGTCCCTGCACGTGACCCTGGCCGGGGACTTCCTCTTCGGACCCGGCGGCGCTGCGCTGCGGCCCGACGTCAAAAGCGCGCTGCTCGAACTTGCCGCCATCCTGCGCAGCGCGCCCCACGCCATGGCCGTGGTCGGCCATGCCGCGCCGGGGGAAGCGGGCGGCGACTTCGCCGCGCCGTGGCGGCTTTCTTCGGCCAGGGCCATGGAGGTGGCAATGTTTCTGGCCACGGAGGCCGGCTTTCCTCCGGAACGGCTTCTCGTGACCGCCTACGGGGACCAGCGCCCCGTGCAGGCGGGCGACGCTGCGCAGCGCAGTCGGCGGGTCGAGTTGGTGCTCAGCGCCGAGATTCCGACGGACCCGCTGCCCTCGGCCGTGGAAGGCGGCGAAGGCGGTTTCCGGCGCTGGGTGGCGTCATCCGGGGGAGGGCGGTGATGGATCGGAAATCCTTTTTTGGTCTTGTGCTCTGTGGTGCGGTTTTCGTCGCCGGATTCGCCATCAGCGGGAATGTGGCCCAATACTTCAACCTGGCCGCCATCTTCGTGGTGGCCGGGGGGACGCTTGGCGTGGCCATCGCCAGCTTCCGCATGCAGCGGCTGCAGTATGTCGCCAGGGTGCTGCGCAACTCGTACCGGGCGCGGATGAAGGAGCCGGCGGAGATCGTCGAGATCCTCGTGGACCTTTCGGTCAAGAGTCGCATCCGGGGCCTGCACACCCTGGCCGAAGACGAGCGCGAGACGTCCATCATGTTCCTGCGCCGCGCCCTGGGCTTCGTCGTGGACAACTACTCCCGGGAGCAGACCGCGGACATCCTGAACACGGAGATGTTCTTCTTCAAGCAGCGCCGCGACGAATCCGAGCGCGTGCTGCGGGTGCTGGCCGAGGTCTGCCCGGCCATCGGCCTGGCCGGGAGCGTGGTCGGCCTCATCGGCATGCTCTCGGGCGTAAACGACACGAGCGTCGTCCTGTCGACCATTCCCATCGCGCTGACCTCGACCCTCTACGGCGTGCTCCTGGCCAACTTCGTCTTCCTGCCCATGGCGGCGCGCATCCGTGAGGTCACGGACCACGAGCTGCTGCTGCAGAAGATCATCGTCGAAGGCGTGCGCGCCATCCAGAGCGAGCTGAACCCGCGGGTGCTCGAGGTCAAGCTCAAGTCCTTCCTCACCCCCGCCGCCCGCCAGGGCCAGCTCGTGTCCCTGGCGCGCATCAAGGAGCGTTTCCAGATCGAGGACCGGGTGGAGGACATGCCCGCCATGCCGACACCCGAGGAGATCGGGGTGGCGTTGTAAGCGGAAGGGCGGAAACGGAAACATTCCCGCCTCCGCCCTGTTCGGATTGAGCCGCCTCGGGATGTCCCGGCGTCACGTGCCAGGTGCGCCGTCCTTCCAGCCTCGGGCCTGGTAGTATTCTTCGACCATGTCCGACACCTCCCGCCTGGTGATGGCCGCGCCCGTTTCGGGCAGCGGGTGCTCGGTGAGGAAGAGCGGGAGCTCGTCGTCCTTGCGGGTCAGCCCTTCGCGGATGTTGAACCGCCTGGTGTCGTCGGCCACGGCCGAGGCCATGCGGACCATTTCCGCTTCGTCCAGATCCAGCCCCGTCAGGCACTTCGTGATGGTCGCAAGTTCCCCCCACTGGTACAAATCCCTGTAAAACCGGCAGAGGATGAGCATGTCGAAGTAGGTCAGGCGATCCTCCCATACCTTGAATACGCCCGCCTTGCCCGTGGTCGTTTTGGGATCGACCATGCCCGAGAGCTCCGGCTTGTAGAACGTCGCCCGCAGGTGGCAGGCGCCGCGGTCCGAGGTGGCGTAGGCCAGTCCCATGCCTTTCAGGGCGCGCGGGTCGTACCCGGCCGGTTCGAGCCCTTTGACATGGACGCTTACGTCCTCCATGCCCCAGACTTGGGCCGCATGGCGGATGCCCTGACCCAGCGTCGCCCCGATTCCCCGTCCGGCAGCGATGTCTCGGAGCAGTCCCGCCACGCCTTCGACATCTCCGTAGTCGAGTTTCATGTCGATACGTCCCCGGCGCGAGGCCTCGATGGCCAGGCCGGCAAGGTTGCCGGAAGTGATGGTGTCCATCCCCAGCCGGTCGCAGAGGTCGTTGAGGTAGAGGATGTCTTCGATGTCCCTGATTTCGCACAGCCCGCCGAAGGCATAGATGGTCTCGTATTCGGGGCCTTCAACGGTCAGTCCGGCGCGCGGCCCCTCCTTGACGGTCGAGAGCCTGCCGCAGGCCATCAGGCACTTGGCGCAGGCCTTGGGGGTGACGTCGCAGCGGGTGTGCAGCGCCGTGCTGTTGATGCCGTCCCGATGGTCAACGCGCCCACGCTGCCAATATCTGGACGGAAAGGCGCCGGCCTCGTTCAGCAGGTCGACCAGGCCGGTGGTGCCGACCTTCCTGTAAACCTGCACCCCTTTGTCTTCCTTGGCCCTTGCCGTGATGGAGCGGGAGAATTCCTTGAGCAGCACCGGATCGGCGACACTCCTGCGTGCACGGCCGTGGAAGGCGACGGCCTTGACCATCTTGGCGCCGAGAACCGTGCCGACCCCGGTTCGTCCGGCGCTGCGCCAGTAATCGTTTTCGATGACCGCGAAGCGCACCAGATTTTCGGCCGCCGGGCCGATGACCACCGGGCCGCATTTTTCCGCGCAGGCCTCCATGACTTTTGCCCTGACGGCGTCTTCCGTGGCGAATGTGTCGAGTCCCCAGAGGTCGTCGGCTGGGAGGACGCGCACGTCCGTATCGCTGATGTCGATCCAGACGGGCGATTGCGCCGCGCCTTTGATGATGACGATGTCGTAGCCGGCCGCGTCCATGAATTCCGGGGCGTGGCCTCCGCTGTAGGACTCGGAGTACAGGCCGGTCTGGGGGGATTTGGTGTACACGCCGTAGCGTGACGACCCCCAGATCGCGCTCCCCGTGATCGGCCCCGTGGCGAAGATGATGGCGTTGTCGGGGCCCAGAGGGTCGCAGCCAGGCGCCGTTTCTTCCAGCAGATAGTGGGTGGCGAGGCCCTTCCCGCCGAGAGTCCGGGCGAGCAGGACGTCATCGATGGCGAAGACGTCGTGCCTTCCCGTGCCGAGGTTGATCCGCAGACCGCGATTGTAAAACCCGTGCATGTGCTCCTCCCGTTTACAGGACCGCGCGGTAGATGGCCTCGGCATCCGCCAGTTGAAGCTTGCGCGGGTTGTTGGCCAGGAGTCTCGTGACCTTCATGACGCCGGCCGCAAGTTCCGGCACATCCTTGTCCTTGACGCCGAACTCGCCCAGATGCCGCGGCACGCGGAGATCGTCGGACAGTTCGCTCAGGGCGTCTATGGCGACCTGGGCCGCCTGCCTGGTGCTCAGGCCTGCGGTGGGGCGGCCGAACATTCCTGCGATGGCGGCGAAGCGTTCCAGATTGCCGATCATGTTGAACTGCATGACCGGGACCAGCATGATGGTGTTGGCGATGCCGTGCGGGATGTGGAATTCCGCGCCGATGGGATAGGCGAAGGCATGCACCGCGGTCACGCCGGCGTTGGCGAAGGCCATTCCGGCCAGCATGCTGCCGCGCAGCATGTTGGAGCGGGCCGTGATGTTTTCCCCGTCTGAGAACGCGGTCCGGATATTGCCGTAGATGATGCGGATGGCCTCCGTGGCCAGGATGTCGGACATGGCCGTGGCGTTTCTCGACGTGTAGGCCTCCACGGCGTGGATCAGGGCGTCCATGCCCGTCGCGGCCGTGACCTTGGGTGGCAGCCCGATGGTCAGCTCGGGGTCCAGCAGGGCGCAGGAGGGGTAGAGGTAGGGGCTGACGATGCCTTTCTTGAGCTTCTCGTGATGGTCTGAGAGGATGACGATGGGCGTGACCTCGCTGCCCGTGCCGGCCGTCGTCGGGATGAGGATCAGGGGCAGGCCGGGCTTCTGGATGAGGTCGATGCCGAACATGGCCGTCACCGGGGTTTCGTTGGTGGCCATGACGCTGACCACCTTGGCGATGTCCAGGGACGACCCGCCGCCGATGCCGATGACGGCCTGGGCCCCGGCTTCGCGCAGTCTGGCGAGGGCCGCGTCGGCCAGTTCGAAGGGCGGATCTGCCTCCACCTGGTCGAAGAGTGTCGTGGCGACGCCGCCTTCATGGAGAATGTCTGCCAGCCTGGTCACGATGCCCGTGGCCTTGAGGCCTGGGTCCGTGATGACAAGCGCCGAGGACGCGCCCAACCGGGCGATTTCTTCGGTGATTGTCGTGAGGGATCCGGGACCCATGACGAGGCGGGGGGTTGTGGTGAATATCTCTCGCTGTTTCATGCTGACTCCTTTGAACGGTGCGCCCGGCCGAAGCCGGGCGCACGTTGTGGTGAGATATGCGGATCAGGCGGATTCTTCGCAGACTTTCTTGGACTTCAGGTCGTCGGCCCAGAGCGGTCCGGACTGCGTGTCGCCCTTGAAGAAGTCGGCGCCGTAAAGGACCAGGCAGGCGATGACGCCGGCGCCGAAGGCCCAGGCCGCACCCTTGGAGACCAGGATGCCGGCCACGATGCCGGCGATGCCGAGATCCTTGAGGCTCTTGGCTTCGCGGGCGCCGATGTACACGGATACGAAGCCCTGGATGATCATGGTCAGGGACAGGGCTGCGGGCAGGATGGGCTTGGTCACGGTCACGATGGGCATGAGCCAGTAGCCGGTGAACGTCCCCCAGCGGAAGGAACCCACGCCGCCGAAGATGGAGTCCATGGAATCACGGCCTTTTTTCCAGCGTTCGTAGGTGACGACGGTCATGGCCGCCCAGATGGGGCCGCACATGGAGATGTCGGGCCCGAGGATGGACATGAGGGAGTTGCGTGCGCCGACGATGATGTGGGCCCGGTCGGGATTGTAGTCGACGGGCTCGTCCGGCCGGATCGGGTCGGCGTCGCGGATGATGCCCTGGGCCTGGACCGCGTCGCCGAAGATGACGATGTAGGCCGCCAGGACCATGGGGAAGGATTTGAAGAACAGGGCCAGGGGAGGCCAGCCCAAGGTGCCCCACGGCACCCAGTCGGTCCACAGGGCGACGAAATCGGGCTTCGAGAAGCCCCATTCCATGTTGAAGGGCGCTTCGCCGACCAGGGGTGCGATGATGATGGCCGCGATGATGGCCGGCAGGATGCCGAGGTTCGAGATCTTGCGGAACAGGGGATGGTCGGTGGACCAGCGCCGGAACAGGGGGTTGTACATCATGAACAGGGCCACCAGAGCGCAGACGCTGATGGTGATCGGCATGCTGTAGAACCGCCCGCCTTCCTTGAAGATGAGCTGGATGGCGGCCACGCCCGCGCCGAGGATGACTCCGGCCTTGATGGCCCGCGGGATGAGGTTGATGACCCGCTGGGCGAGCCCCGTGGCGCCGAGGAAGATGCACCACAGGCCCAGGGTCAGTTCAAAGGCGATGAGGGCGTGCATGCGCTCGGGGCCGGCCGGGAAAGCCGAGCAGTAGGCGATGAGGAGCGGGATGGCCGGTGTGACCCAGCCCGGGACGACGGGGTCGCCGAAAAGGGAATGCCACAGGTAGAGGAATCCGTTCAGGATGACGATGGCCAGGGCGACCTCGAAGGGCATGCCCAGGGTGTCTTGCAGGACGGGAATGATGGACAGGCAGACGGCACACATGATGAGGCCTTGTAAGTAGTCTGCCCATTCCCATCGGTAGTGGATTCCCGGGATGCGGAACTTCAATTTTCCCAATGGGATGTAGGGTGGTTCCTGTCCGTGCTGCCGTCGTTCTGTCCAGTTCGCCATGCTCATCTCCGCGTGAAAAGGGTGAATTGCGATGCGTGGCCGCGTGTCGCGCGGCGCCTTCTCCAGACACATATCACGGGCGCTTCGAGACGTGCGCCATATCCCGGTGCAGCCTGCGGTCCGCAAGCGCTCCCAGGTCGTGGTCGAGGAACGTGTCCGCTATTTACAAGAAGAGTGCCGGAAACCGTGTGTGCGGGTAATTGAAGGAGAGTGTTTTTTGGCTCATGATTTCAGGCTGTTGGCAACGTGCTGGGTGTGTACCGTTGTTCGGGCCCGGCTATGGCGATGCAGTTCTGCATCGCCATAAATCGGCAACACTCCGGAAAAACGGGGAATACTCTGAGAAGGGAGGCAAAAAGGCATCGATGCGCTGGCGCATCACTGATGCGTTGGCGCATCGGAATTTTCGTGCATGTGCAGGCCATAGCGGCGGGCCTTGCGCACCACGGTGGACTGGTTCACCCCCAGGGCGCGGGCTGCGGCTCTGCTGCCGGGGTTGTTGCGCAGGGCCAGGGCCAGGGCCTGTTTTTCCGCACGCTCGACCGCGTCCCGCAGTGTCCCGGACAACGGCTCCTGGCAGGCCGTTTGCGCGGCGTCCGACGTGCTCATGGTTTTGTACACGTCCGCCCTGGTGATGACCTCCCCCTTGGCCATGACCACCAGCCGTTCCATGGTGTTGCCCAACTGGCGAACATTGCCCGGCCATTGGGCGGTTATGAGCAGATCCATGGCTTCCGGTTCGATCTGCTTGTTCAGCCCGTACTTTTGATTGTAGCGCCCGAGGAAGTGATAGATGAAGTCGATGACGGCATCCTGCCGTTCCCGCAGCGGCGGGATGAAAAGGGGAACGACGTTCAGGCGGTAGAAGAGGTCGCTGCGAAACTGGCGAGTTTGGACCATCTCCTCCAGGTCCCTGTTGGTGGCGGCGATGATGCGCACGTCGATCGGGGTTTCGCTCACCCCGCCGACCTGCACGATGGTCCGCTCCTGCAGCACGCGCAGGAGCTTGGCTTGGAGGGCGAGGGGCATCTCGCCGATTTCGTCCAGGAAAAGGGTGCCTCCGTTCGCGGTTTCGAAGACCCCCTGCTTGCCGCTGCGCAGCGCCCCGGTGAAGGCACCGGCCTTGTAGCCGAAGAGTTCCGACTCCAGAAGCTGTTCGGGAATGGCCGCGCAGCTGATCTTGATGAAAGGGCCTGCGTGCCGGTGGCTGTTGGCGTGGATCAGGCCCGCCACAACCTCTTTGCCCACCCCCGACTCTCCCGTGATCAGCACCGACGAATCGACCTGCGCCAGCCGCATGGCCTGATCGTGAACCTCCTGCATTTTTTTGGAACGGATGATGATCTCGGGGCTGGTGTTGATGTTGCGCCTGAGCGAGTCCAGTTCCCTGCGGTAATGGTTCTGCAGCTCGGCCAGTCGTTCCAGCTCGAGCTGCAGCCTGCGCAGTTCCGTCACGTCACGGACGTTGGTGACGACGCGCCAAATCTCGCCGTCATCGTCGAAGATGGGGTTGCCTGTGACGACGATGGTCTTGGAGTCCCTTACCTTCTGAATGATGGTTTCTATCCTCCTGCTCTGCAGCACCTTCATGGTCACGGATTCGTCGTAGAATCCCTCGTGGACGAGTTCCGACATGGTCTTGCCCAGGACTTCCCGGGCGCGGATGCCGGTGATGCGTTCGTAGGCGCGGTTGATGCGCAGGGCCCGCCCCTTGCCGTCGGTGATGAAGATTCCGTCGAAGGAGGAGTCGATGATGGCGTCGAGTTCCTTGGACAGGCTGCGCAGCTTGGTCAGTTCCCTGGCGCGCAGCATCTCCTCCTGGACGTTGCGCAGCAGCACCATGCGATCCGATGTGCCGTTCGGGAAGCTCGCCGACCAGGTGATCGGCAGGAAGCGCGTCTCGTCGCGCCAGGCGATGATGATGGATTGGCTGTCCAGGGGCTCCGTTTCAATCCCGAAGCCCGCCTCGGTCAGGACCTGCGACAGGGGCTTGCCCAGTACGTCCGCCGTTTCGGCCGTGCAGGACACGGCCGCGGTGGCGTTGAACCAGCGCACGATCCAGTCTTCGTCCACAAGGAAGGCCGCTTCCGGCAGATCCTGAAGCGCGGCGTACGCAGGAATCTTGCTGGATATCCTGCCGCCCTTGATGATGTCATCGACGGCCATCATGTCGATGCCGCCCAGGATCTGCGCGCCGTCCACCACCGTCAGGAATGAGCTGCCGTACCGCTTGAGTTCCTCCACCGCGGTGTCGGGATGGACCGAGCACATCATGGGGCGGACATGAAGGGAAATGGGATCGGAGAGCTCCGCGCCGGCGGCCAGAGCCTTGAGGAGTTCCTCGTAGGAAAAGACGCCGGTGGAGAACCCGTGTTCGTTCACCACCTGCGCCCCGCGCACCGTTTCCCGGCGGAAGAAGCCGGCGGCCTCCCGCAATGAAGTGCCCTCCCGCAGGGTTTTGACAGGCGTCTGCATGATGTCGCGAACTTTCATGGCGTACTCGGCGGTATCGGTTGTCGGGTTCTTTGGTTCACAGCCTGGCCAGGGCCTTGAGCACGGCGTCGCGGTCGACGATGCCGAGCAGTCGGCCGTCGTCGTCCGTGACGACGATGCGCTTGATCTTCTTCTCCACCAGCGTCCCGATGACGTGGGCCAGGGGGGCGTCGGTCCGTGCGGTGACGACGCGTGTGGTCATGACGTCCCGGGCAGTGCCTTCCAGGGCGGGAAGGCCTGGCTCCTGACTGGTCAGGGCCCGCACCAGCCGGGCCACCAGGCCCGGAGATTCCTTTTGCACGAAGCTGCGCAGCAGGTCCCAGTCGTGGACCAGACCGAGGACCTTGCGCTCCGCGTCCACGATGACCACCCGCCGCAGGGGAGAGCGGACGAGCTGATCCAGAATGTCGGCCAGGGGGGTATCGGGCCCGGCTGTGGGCACGTCTGTGAACAGGGCGTCGCGGGCCGTGGAGTGCAGTCCCGGAGGCAGGATTTCGAGATGCCCGGCCACGGACGAGGCTTTGGCGATGGCCGCCAGCACGTCGGTGCGGCTGACGATGCCCAGGAGCGTGCCGTCGTCGGCCGTGACGGGCAGACGCTTGATGTTCTTGCCGGCCATGATTTTCAGGGCGTCGACCACGTCGGTCTTGATGTTCAGGGTCCGGGCCGGGGAGGACATGATGTCCTGGGCGACGAGGCCCGCGAACCCGGACGCCGCGCCCTGTTCGCAGCGCTGCTCGAAGGGCAGCTGCCCCTGCATGTCCAGGCGTAGTGGCATCCGGGCGCGGGAGAGCAGGTCGCCGCCGGTGACGATCCCCGCGATGTTTCTGCCGTCCATGACCGGCACGGCCTTGACCTCCCGGCGCAGAAGCAGGTCGACCACTGCGGGCAGGGGCGTCCGGATGTCCACGGTGGCGACATGCTCCGTCATCACGTCGCGGATGCGCAGGGGCAGATGGAAGACGGCCTGCCCGTCCTGCATGACGATGCTGCCTTCCTCGACCATGGCGTCGACCACGGGCAGGAAGGATTCGACGCGCGACGGCGTGTCCACGATCTCGACGATGACCGGCAGGTCCTCGGCCAGGCGCAGGATCTTGGCCGTGTGCAGCAGGCTGCCAGCCCCGAAGCCCATGAAGCCCCGGCAGACCGAAGCTCCGGCCATGCCGCGCTGTCTGGCTTCCTCGACGATGGCTTCGTGGAGCGGCCGGCCCTTGTGGCGTGCGGCCTCGCCCACGAACACCTTGAGAATCTTCACGTCGATCGATTTGAGCATGTCGCCTCCCTGAGAGGATTCTGCCCCGGTCCGAGCCCGGGAACAAGGCCGCGCGACGGCGTTCTGTCCGCCGAGGCTGAGGGCCAGGCGCTTCCGCTGCGCGCCGCGCGGCGGTTCTCCGCTTGAAGATGAAGGTCGAAAATGTCGGGAAGGCACCCATGAACCCGGTCAGGACGAGAATCCGGGCCTGGGTGGGGATGAGGCCGCGTTCCGCGGACAGTATCCATGGGCCGAAGAGGAAAGAGTCGAGGATGTCCACGGCCCGGTGCTGCGTGGACGGCGCCCGAGAGCCGGTAGCTTGGTGTGCCGGCGGCTTTGGCCAGGGCGACGAGGAAGAGTTTGTGCATGGCGTCTTGGCGAGGGGTTGGTGCCCAGGGGAAAGACCAGGCCGCGTCTGCGGCGGTCCCAGGCCGAGACCATGCCCCGCATCAGGCGGTTATGCAATCCATTTGCGCCTGACGTTCCAGAGGCTGCCCATGAACAGGGCCGCGCAGAACGCGCCGAGCGCAAGGAAGTCCAGGGTCAGGGGCATGGCGTGGACCCCGTTCACGGCTCCGTGGAGGATGTCCGCGCCATAGGTCAGGGGCAGGGCGTAGGACAGGGGACGCAGCATCCACGGCAGGCTGGCAACGGGCACGAACAGGCCGCAGAGGAAGATCATCGGGAAGCGGAAGAAGTTCGAGAAAGTCTGGGCCTCGAACACCTCGCTCACGGCCACGGCGATGAACAGGCCCTGGAAGGTCGAGGCCACGGCGATCATGACCGTGGCCAGGGTGAACGTCCCCCAGGCGACCTGTTGCAGGTCCGTCAGCCATGCGGCCAGCAGGACCGGAACGAACGCGTTCAGCGTCCCGAAGACGATGGCGCCGCCGGTCTTGGCCAGCATGATCAGTTCCAGGGGCATGGGCGCCAGGAGCAGGCGCTCGAAGGATCTGGTCTTCTTTTCAAAGGTTACGGTCACGGCCAGCATGGACGTGGTGCCGAAAAGAATGGACACGGCCACCACGCCGGGCAGCACGCCGGCCAGGCTCTCCATCCCGCGTCCGGACTTGATGAAGAACATGCCGGTCCAGGCCAGGGGGAAGATGAGGCCCCAGCTCAGGTTCGGCGGCTTGAGATAGTAGGTCCGCACATCCTTGAGCATGATGTTCCAGAACGCGATCCACGTCTTCATTGCCCGCCTCCCTTTTTCTCCTTTTCCTTGCGCAGGGACGCCGCCTCCAGGCCGGTGACGCGTACAAACACGTCCTCCAGGGACGGGCGCAGCCGTCGCGCCTCGGCCACCTCCCCGCCATTGTCCTCCAGGAAGCGCACCAGCGGGCCGACGCGGACCGGGGCGTCCGACTCCACCCGCAGCAGCGCCGGTTCGGGGCGGGTGAACTCAAGGTTCAGGAACTCGGCCTGGAGCCTGTCCAGAATGTCCCCAGGCATTCCGCAGCAGTTGACGATCATGATGTGCCGGGACTGGACCGGCTGCAGCAGGTTCTCGACCGTGTCCGTGTGCACGATGCGCCCGGCCACCAGAAAGGCGATGCGGTCGCAGAGCCGTTCGGCCTCTTCTATGTAATGGGTGGTCAGAAAGACCGTGGTGCGGGTCTTGAGGCCCTGGACGATCTGTCGCAGCTGGCGCGCGCTGGCCACATCCACGCCCGTGGTCGGTTCGTCGAGGAACAGGATGTCGGGGTTGTGGATGATGCCGGCGGCGATGGTCAGCTTGCGCTTCATGCCCTTGGAGTACCCGGCGAAGGGGCGGTCCGCCGCCGCCTCCAGTCCGAAGGAGGTCAGCAGCGTCCTGGCGCGCACGATCCGTTCCGCCTTGGGCAGGCCGTAGAGGGCCGCACAGAAGCAGAGGTTCTCGAAGCCCGTCAGCTCCGGGTAGAGGTTGCTCTCGTCCGGCACCACGCCGATGAGGTGCTGGGCCGAACGGGGTCGGGCCACGCAGTCCATGCCCTGAATGACGATGGACCCGGCGTCGGGCCGGGCCAGTCCCGTGAGCATGTTGATGGTCGTGGTCTTGCCCGCTCCGTTGGGGCCGAGCAGGCCGAAGACCTCGCCCTGTTCAACGGTGAAGGAGATGTCGGATACGGCATGGACTGTCCCGAAGGATTTTTTGAGTCCGTGAGCGTGGATGGCCTTGGTCATGGCGCGATTCCTGTGATGGGTGCAGGGGCGGTCGCAGGCGGGGCCGGTTGCCCGCGGCGTGCGACCGCCTTGAGATTGGGAGGCCGGCATGATTCTGTCAATGCACAATTTTCGTTTTTTTGAGTTGCTGGAGATGCAAATCTGGGACACGGGGCATTCTTTCTCATGTTTAAGGCATTATGCTTTGTATTCTCGACTGAAATTAGGGTATGACGCGCGAGTGATGCCTGTATATCGTATCATATTTGTCTGAATTTGTGCATTCATTTCATCGCGATTCAGTCGGCATAAGCGACGCATGATGAAGTTATGTTCATGATGCGTGCAAGACTTATTCATTGATGATGTCTATTGGACATATTGTTGTTTTCAAGCGTACTTTTTTGAGCATACCGACGTCCGTACACGGAGTGTCAATGGAGCTTTGTTTTTTCTGTCCGGTCGTCTCCGCGTCCTTTCTTTCAGCCAGTTGGGAGATTTGCGGCTCTCTGGAGTTGGAAACGGACCGGGACGGCGGCAAGAGGTTGCGTGGAAAGGTTCGTGCGGCGTGCCCGCTGTGTGGCGGAGAGCACGTGTACGACCCTGACGAACTGGCGTGTCCGTTGAGTTTTCGCGAGACCGGCTTCGACGGGATGGGCAACATCAAAGGAGGAGAGTGATGGCGCGTGAGGTGAAGAATGTTTTTGCCACAACCGCAGGGATTCTGTGCGTGGGTGCCGTGATCGGGGTGGTTGCCGCATTTTTGCAGAAATCCGGAAACCCGGCGAACATGGCCATCTGCGTGGCCTGCTTCGGCCGCGACATCGCGGGCGCCCTCGGGCTGCACCGGGCCGCGGTGGTGCAGTACATGCGTCCGGAAATCATCGGCTTCGTGCTGGGCTCCTTCGCGGCGGCCCTGGCGTTCAAGGAGTTCCGGCCGACAGGCGGGTCCGCGCCGCTGACGCGTTTTTTCCTCGGCATGATCGCCATGATCGGGGCGCTGGTCTTCCTGGGCTGTCCGTGGCGCGTGATTCTCCGACTGGCCGGCGGCGACGGCAACGCGCTGTTCGGGCTGCTGGGCCTGGTGACCGGCGTCTGGATCGGAACCCTGTTCTTCAAGGCCGGTTTCAACCTGGGGCGCAGCCAGGCGCAATCGACCAGCGCCGGAGTGCTCATGCCTCTGCTGATGCTCGGTCTGCTGGCCTTGAGGGTGGTGTTCCCGCCCGTTGCCGGCGAAGCCCAAAGCGGCGTTCTCTGGTACTCCCTGCAAGGGCCCGGTGCGGCGTACGCCCCGCTTGCGATTTCCCTCGTCGCGGGCCTGGGGATCGGATTTCTGGCCCAGCGCAGCAGGTTTTGCACCATGGGCGCCATCCGTGACGTCCTGCTTTTCAGGCAATGGTACCTCATGTTCGGTTTCCTGGCCCTGCTGGTCGCGGCATTGGCGACCAACGTCCTCCTTGGCCAGTTCAAGCCCGGATTTGAAGGCCAACCCGTGGCGCACACCATGTGGTTCTGGAATTTCGCCGGTATGCTCATGGCCGGGCTGGCCTTTGCCCTGGCCGGCGGATGCCCCGGCAGACAACTCTTCATGTCCGGGGAGGGGAACGGCGACGCCGGGGTGTTCGTGCTGGGCTCCCTCGTGGGCGCCGGCGTGGCGCATAATTTCGGCCTGGCCAGTTCGCCTCAGGGGCTTGGCCCCCACGGCCTGGCCGGGGTCGTCATCGGCATGGCCGTGTTGATCTTCATCGGATTCACGAATCGGAAATAGGGGAGGTCGGCGATGAAACAGACAGTGGACGCCAGGGGATTGTCCTGCCCCCAGCCGGTGCTCATGGCCGTACAGGCCATGCGTGCGGCAGGGGCCGGGGAACTCGAGGTCCTTGTGGACAATGACGCCAGTCGGGAAAACGTTTCCCGGGCTGCGCGGAGCCAGGGCTGGGAGGTGGCCGTCGACGAGCTCGCCGGCGGGGAGTTCAGGCTGGCGCTGGTCAAATCATGACGTGGCTGCGCAATCTCCTTGCCCGCAGGCCCCGGCCTGTCCAGGGGCTTTCGGACAAGGGGATGCTCCTGTTCCCGAGCACCGGCGAGGTCATCAAGGCCGAGGCGGTCCTGCGCCGGGCCGGGCTGGAGGTGGCGGTCAAGGGGCCGCCGCCGGACTTACGCCAGGGGTGCGACATGGTTGTTGAATTCCTGCTGGTGGAGGAGATGCGGGTGCGTGAGGCGCTGGCGGAAGGCAACCTCCAGCCGTTGCGCGTGGCCGTGGCCCAGGACCATCTGCTCGAGGCGGTCTCGCTGTACCGCATCAAGGAGCTGGGGCCCTACCTGATGGTTCGCGCCGCCAACATGAAGGTCACCGTGGACCGGCGGGACCAGCGCATCGTCAACGTGTCCGGCGGCGGATGCCCGGATGTGCCCTTTCTGGCGGAAGCGCTCGTCGGCAAGACCCTTGACGACGCGCCCGAGCCCCGCAGTCTGGGACAGACTCTGTGCGGCTATGCCCTGCAGCTGGCCTTCGAGGAGGCGAGACGCGTATGTCGTGGCTGATCGTCGGCACCGTGCCCAGACAGGACTTCGGCCTGGTCTGGGGGGCGTATGCCGTCCGGGGGCGGGAGATCGACATGGGCGGCGTTTCCGTGGGGGTGGCCAGGGGGACGCCGGCCCTTATGGCCACGGCCCATGCGGCGGCCCTGGTGCTGGGCGTCGAGCCGCCCGAGGCCCTGCTCGTCGGCGACACCGGGACGGGCGAGGGCAGTCGCGCCCTGTACGCGCGACTTGTCGAGGACGTCGGCCTGGTCCGTCATGCCGGGGTGACCTTTCATTATCTCATGCCGGATGTCGTCTGGCACAACAGGATTCTCTGGGGACTGGAGGGGCTTGCCCACCGCCCGCTGCTGGTCGCCGACGCAGGGTTCATGTACGCCGCCAAGATGAGCGGCTACGCCTCGCACTACGACCTGTTCACTCCCGATGTCGGTGAAATGGCCTTCCTGGCCGACGAGGCGGCCCCTCATCCGTTCTACACGCGGGGGTTCCTGCTCCAGGAGGACGAGCGGGTTCCGGAACTGATCGCGGCGGCCCAAGCAGGCGAGAACGCCGCACGGCATCTGCTGGTCAAGGGCCAAACGGACTATGTGGTCGCCGGGGGGCGGGTCGTGGCGACGCTGAACGAACCCGACACTCCCGCCATGGAGCACATCGGCGGCACGGGGGATACCCTGACGGGGCTTGTTACCGCGCTTCTGGCTTCCGGCATGGGAGTGCCCGAGTCGTGCCGGATCGCGGCGCTGACCAATCGGCTGTTGGGCCTTTTGGCCGACCCCACGCCGGCCTGCGGCGTGGCCGAACTCCTTCCTTTCCTGCCTAAAGCCCTCGAACGGGCCCTGCGGTAAACGTCCCGGACTCAGCCGCATCGGCGGATTACGGCTTCGGGGCGATATCCCCGATCTCGGTGAGGATGGCCTGGTCAACCTTGCGGATCAGGGCGTCGTCGACGGTCTTTGCGTACATGATGTGCCTGCTGTTGCCCTGGGGGATGTCGCTCATGGCCTTGAGGGCGAAATTTTCAGGCGAGGCCTGCGCTTCGTGCAGCAGGGCGTCGATCTCTTCCGGCGGGAGCAGGAAGAAATCGAACCGGCCGGATTCAAGCATTTTGGTCAGGCGTACCGAATCTGCCGTGACGTGGACGATTCTGTCGGGGTATTTGGCCAGAATGGCGTCGACCTGCGGCCCGTCAGACAAGCCGGCGACCCTGCCCATCAAAAGCTTTCCGTCCGCCATCAGCGCTTCCAGGGTCTCGTAGGGACGGAACAGCTCCTCCTTTTCGCGCAAAAAGAACACGCCGACGGGTCGGTTGATGTAAATGGGTAGGGAGAAGCGGGCGAATTCTTCGCGCTCCGGCGTCTTGAACCAACCCAGGGACGCGACGGGCTGGCCGGTTTGGATGTCGAGCAGGACCCGCTTGGCCGGAACGAAGTGGAATTCGGCCTCGACACCCGCCTTGGCGAACACCCTGCCGGCCAGATCGACAATCAGTCCCGCCGCCCGGCCGTCCGGCAGGCCGTGGTAATAGGGAGGGTATTCGAAGTAGAGGACTTCCAGCGGCTGCGCCGACGAGACGGAAGGCAGCACGAGCATGGCGGCAAGAAGCCGGAACATTTTTTTCCAAAGACTGAGGCGCATTATGGGCTCCTGAACTGATCGGGGTTGTCGTCCTCGTCGGTGTCGTCATACATGTACGAAACTCCCCTCGCCGTCAGCAACCGTTTCGGGGGGGCAGGCCTTAGGTTCAATCGTAATCATGCCCGGCCCCGGCGTACTTCTCGGACAGTGGCCACGTCCGGAAAAAAAGAAAAAGGGTTGCGGCATTTCTGCTGCAACCCTTTGACTTTCTGGTGCCGAAGAGAGGAGTCACAATTTTGCACCTTAACCGCTTGATTTTAAACGCTTCTGCTTCTCTGTGAGACCCGTGCTGTGTAACAGTTTTGGTGGTGTTTTTCCGGCCCTCTCTCCTGCCTTTTCCATCGTGTTTTCCCCAGTCAGTTGTCAAGGATCTCCATCTCGAAACCGTGCTTGTCGTCACCCGTTGGAAAGTCGGGAACCTGTTTTGCGCTCGGCTGGGCTGAACGCTCCCTGGCCGCGCCACGGGCTCGTCCATGAAGCATGGCAGGAAGCGCAGGAACGATGGGGCGGTGGATGGAGTGGATATTCGATCCACCGTGTCCACTCGCGTCCCTGTTCGAGGTAGTCCTGTCGTTCTTGGCCAGGGGTTCGTGCTTGGAAGAGATCACTTGTCGATCTGCGATAACCCACGGCTGGCAATGGTTTTCAATTACCCGCCACTTTTAGAGGCACACGCCGGGAAATTACCCTGCGCTTTTAGAGGCACGGGCCAGGAATTACCCTGCACTTATAGAATGCGGCGGTCCTCGATTGCTCGCTGGAGCTTCCGGGAATTACCACTCACTATCGGAAGAGGACAAGGTAACCTACCTCTTGGAAATCTACGGCTGGCAAGGATTTTCAATTAACACTGGCTTTAGGACTTCGGCGCCTTGCCGGACTTGCGCCAGATTGTCAGGAGCCTGAAGGGGAATTGCCCCTCACTAGAGGAAATGAGGCAAGCGACCAAGCGTCCGGAAACCCACGGTTGGCAAGGGTTTTCAATTAGGGGCCACTATTAGAGGGAGGAGCCGCCGTCAGCGTCCGCAGAAGATTGTCGAGCCTCCTCTGTCCGTACAGGCGAATATGCCGGGGATCTTCAATGGTCTCCGGCAGTTGTATTTTAAAGGGGTGATTAACCCTGCCTTTTGGAGGCCAACGCGGCCAGTTCCTCGTTCCGTTTGAAACCTCAACCCTCAACTATTTCGGAAAGGAGATTCGCAGTATGTCCACGACTACTACCACAGCATCTATAACCCCGGCAGAGTTCGCCCGTGCCATGACGGTGCACTGGCAGGACACTCTCGGCAACGTCCCCAGCCCAGCCCTGATGGCCCTCTGGGAAACCATGGCCAAAACCTTCAACGCCGCCATCGAAAGCGATGGAACCCGCTGGTCCGTCCTTCAGCCTCCAACCGGCACAGGCAAGACGCAAGGCTTGTCAGTGTATGCGGCGCTCACGGCAAAGGCCAACCACGAGTCTGAACAGCGAAATGGCATCCTCATTGTCACCCGCATGATCGAGCAGGCTGATGAACTGAAGGCGGTCATCGACCGGCTGGCCGGGTTCGAGTGTGCTGTTGCCAAGCACTCGGAGAACAAGATCCCGCCAGAAGAGATGAGGAAGGCTGATGTCCTGATCATCACCCATGCAGCCTACGTCCTGGCCTTGAGCGGCCTGTGCAAGGATGACGGGTCACGCTGGAATGATCTGGTCGAGTGGGAGCACGGCAGACGCCGCCTGACGGTAATCGACGAAGCCCTGGCCAACGTGATCGATGAGCATCAGGTCAACGCCTCGGATGTCCGGCAGGTTCTGTCCTACGTCACGCCTGAAATCAGGGAACAGTTCGGCAGTCAGGTCGAAGGCCTCGAAATGGTCAAGGACGTGTTGGAAACCATCGCCAGGAAGACCAGCGCCGATCAGGCCGGTGAGGGGTCTGGCCGGTTCCGGGTTGTCTGGCGAGGTGTCCATGATGGACGGATCACATTCCCGGCAAGCCTCTCCATGCTTCCACTTCGGCAGGCCATGTCCGGCCTGAAGTACGATCATGCGGCGCTGCACAAGGAAGACCCATTGGAGAGGCAGAGGATTTCCAGCATCGTGGACAAGACCTTGAATGGAGTGGAGGCAATCCTCTCGACGTGGGCTTACTACGCCAAGGCTGGCACAGACCACACGTTCAATGCCTCCCGGTTGCTGATCCCCGAAGACCTCCCTGCCCCCGTGGTGCTGGATGCCACGGCAAATCAGAACTTCCTGTGGGAGCTTCTGGGCGACCGGGTGGACATCAAGCCTATTCCTCCGAATACCCGGAACTACGGGAACGTGACTCTCCATATGGCCCGTGCTTCAAGGACTGGCAAAGGTTCGATGATCGAAGACGGACAGACGAGGATACCTCGGTTGCTTGACGAGCTTGAATCGACCCTCGGCAATGACCGGCGAGTCTTCCTCTGCGTCCATAAGACCGTCGAACACATTGCGCTGAAGTACGCGCCGCAGTTCGAGAAGTACTCCGTCGGTCACTGGGGAGCCGTGGACGGTCGGAACGACTGGCAGGACCACGATGCAGTCGTGATCTTCGGGCTACCTTACCCCGGCCACATATGGGCGACCAACGCCTTCTTCGCTCTGCAAGGGCTTCAGGACGATGAATGGATGAAGAACCCGCAGTGGAACTCCTACGCCGACATCAGGGAGGAGATGCAGCTCAAGCAGATAACGGTGTCCATCATCCAGGCCATCAACCGCATCCGGTGTCGCCGGGTCATCGACGCGGAAGGCAACTGTCCGCCCTCGGATGTCTTCATCGTGTTGCCGACGGGGAGCCGGGGAGACCGCATCCTCGACGCCATCAAGCTGGAGATGCCGGGAATCAAGCTCCAGAAGTGGTCCTTCAGCCCCGATGGTGCGAAGGCCAGGGTTCGCAAGGGTTCCTGTCATGAGGCCCTAGTCTCGTTCATGAGCAGTCGCATGTCTGGGATTACGACGATGAGCACGATCCAGAAGGAGCTTGGTCTCAATTCACGGGTGGCCAAAGCGCTCAAGGCGACGCTTCGGGAACCCGATCACCCGCTTACCGTCAAGCTGAAGGAGATCGGGGTTAGCTTCGTGTCTTCTGGGCATGGCAGGGCGGCCCGGTCGTACTTGTCGAAAGCCTGAGGTTCCCTTGGGCTTTGCCGAGGAGGCTCTAGTCTGTTCCGACCCACGCCAACCTCAGCGGCTACGACAAGTCTGGGAAATGGCCATCGAGTCATATTCCCTGGTATAGAGATTCGATGTCCCATTAATCATTGAACATCATCCCATCCCCTCGCTACAGCGTGTCATGAGGTCGGAGCATATCGTACTCATGAGGACGGAGCTACAGCCGTCTGGCCGCTTGGCCTCATGCACCATCGATATGAGAACCTCATGTCTGTCCATACAGAGACGAGGCCCAGTTCCTCGCCTGTCCAGATGTTGCCCCTACAGTGGGCAAGCTGTTCGTCCGTTCCATTGAACTGGCCGGTAAACACTTCGGGTTCGTCTGCCCGACTACCGGCGAGTTCAAGATCGGGGAATCCTGGGCAGAGACTCACTAGACCCAACAACACCCGGAACGCTTCCCACTCCTGGCTCCCTTCAGGTCAAGAACAGCGCACCATTCCGGGTCACTTCATCTCTGTGCTGCAACCCTACCTGGGTACGGAGGGGGCCGAATGCGTCCAAGTGTCAGCCTTTCGGGGGAAACCACGGCGGCTTGGTACAGCACACCTTAACCGCGCCCAAGCCTCTGTGCAGGACTGGTTCCTGTTCACGCTTGGGCCTTCTTATTCCCAACAACGACATCAACACAAAGGAGAATTGTCATGTCCAATACCACCGCTATCGAAGTCTTCACCTTTCCCTTCACCAACCAGAACGTCCGCATCACCGACCAGAACGGTGACCCGTGGTTCATCGCCAAGGATGTCTGTGAGATTCTTGGATTCGACCATGCCCCAAGTGCCGTCCGCGCCTTGGATGAGGACGAGCGGAATACTGTGCGGATTTCGCACGGTAATCGTGGAAACCCCAATGCCACCATCATCAACGAGTCTGGCCTCTACTCCTTGATCCTCAAGTCCCGCAAAGAGGAAGCCAAGCGGTTCAAGAAGTGGGTGACCAGTGAAGTCCTCCCGTCCCTCCGTAAGAAGGGAACCTACGCCCTCCCTGCTGCTGGGCCTGTGTTCGCCATCCCGCAGACCCTGGCCGAGGCCCTGGAGTTCGCTGCCAAACAGGTCCGGGAGAAGGAAGCCCTCGCTGCCGAGAACCAGATCCTGGCTCCCAAGGCCAAGCTCTATGACCAGTACATGGACGTCGATGGAACCTTGAACCTGACCAGTGCCGCCAAGGTACTTGGGTTCACCTCTGGTCGTGCCCTTGGGATGTACCTCCGGGAGACCTTGGGCTGGCTCTTCCTCGACACCACCCAGGTGATCCCCAAGGCCCATGTCATCGAGAAGGGCTTCATGACCACCAAGGCGTGGAGCATGATTGATCGGCAGAAGTCTGGCGTCCAGGGACGGATCACGGCGAAGGGGATGGACTAACCCTGGAAGGTTTTGGTGGAAAAATTTGAACGCCCATATATCGTGGAGAGAGGATCGAATATCCCCCATGGTAGGGTCAGCATCTCCATGTGTGGTCACACATGCGCCCTTGACGGTCATCTTTCTCGGCTGTACAAAATCTCCTACCGGTCGTAAGCGGAATATGAACAGCACCAAGAAGGAGGAAGATCATGGTCCAGCACAACGGAAAGTTCGTCTCATATCTTCGGGTATCCACGGCCAAGCAAGGGGAGTCCGGTCTGGGGATCGAGGCCCAGAGGAAGGCCGTCCTTGAGTTCCTGAACGGGGGGAACTGGGAACTCCTGGCCGAGTACACGGAGACCGAGAGCGGCAAGAAGAACGACAGGCCCAAGCTGGCCAAGGCCTTGGAGCATTGCAAGCTCACAGGCGCTACCTTGGTCATCGCCAAGCTGGACCGCCTGTCACGCAATGCCCACTTCCTGCTCGGCCTTCAGGAGGCTGGCGTGAAGTTCGTGGCCGTGGACATGCCGACCGCCAACGAGTTGACCGTGGGCATCATGGCCTTGGTCGCCCAGGAGGAACGGAAGGCCATCTCTGCCAGGACCAAGGCCGCTCTTGCTGCCGCCAAGGAGCGGGGTGTGAAGCTGGGTTGTCCGAACGGGGCTGCTCACCTCCGTCAGTACGGGAACGAACTGGGAGTGGAGGCCATCAAGCGAGGAGCCGATGAACGGGCCTCGAAGTTGGCTGGAGTGGTCAAGGAGATTCAGGACGCCGGGGCAACCAGTTTGCGGGAGATTGCCGAGGAACTGAATCGGCGGAGCATCACCACGGCCAGGGGTGGGAAGTGGCATGCGTCCAGCGTGAGGAACCTGCTTGTTCGTCTCGGTGTTACGAATTGATAACAAGGCAACACGAGTGGTCTATCAATGTCGCTTTATTTTTTTTGCATGGACTAGGAGTCCTACCGTTTAACTATCGGATTTTTCTTGAACTCCTTCAGGTGAGCTTGAAGCCGCAGTCTCGTTTCTTCATCCAGTATGGGGCGTTTGCCTTCTCTGATGCATCTTGCTGTCGCTTCCATCCCTACTTCATCGAGGTGACGGTCCGACATGGCCAAGGACAGTATCAGGTCATCATCGGCCTCAGGACAGCTCCTGCAAAGAGGACATGGAACAAGGGCACTCGACTTCGTGCCCCCGCAGGAAAAGCAAATCGCACGTGGCATTCTTTGCTCCTTGTCGATTTTGACCGACCCTGCGGCGCTTAATGCCCCGCCCCTGCCTTGCTCCTGAGGGCTTCATACAGCCCGGCGTGATTCAGGAGGATATCCAAAATGCCATGGCGTACGCGTTCTGATTCGAGAGCCTGCTTGCTCATGGCCGTGTAAGAGTCGAAGGCATTGATGATGGCATTTTCCAGCTCCCTGGTCAGGTCCGGGGAATTGGAGAACTGGCTTTTCGTGTTGTTCTGCGCCTGCTCCATCAAAATCGGCGATTCCATGAACTTGTCTTTGACATGGTTCACGAAGTTGAGCTGGTCATTGTCCGTCAGGTCGCCTTCAAATAGACTGTTCAACTTTGATATGATCTCGGCCAGGAGCGCCTTCTGTTTGTCCCTGACCTCGCCACTTCCAGGGTCCGTCATGGGTTGCAGCTTGTCTGGATCGCCGACTCCAATCGGCAGATCCCGCTTGCCCTTGTTCTTGAGCTGGTGGTGGGTGAGCACGACCCCTGACAGATCGATCTCGTCCCGCTCCCGTCCGAACTCCAGCAGGGGCAGGAGCCGCCGGTAGAAGATGGAACGCTTCTCGATGTCGGTGTTCTCGTAGTTGAAGATCTGGGACAGGAAGGAATAGACCCGCTTGAAGGCTCCCATGTTCCGCTTGAACAGCTCCAGGGCGTTCTTCTCGTCCAAGGCATCCTTTTCAGCCTTGTGGTCTTTGATGGCCTGTGCCGCCTTCATGGCCTTCTGAAGCTCCTTGTAGCGGCGGAGCAGACGGTCAGCCACGGGGGCTATGGCGGCGGCGAGATCCTTCTGGGTGGACCTTGGGTCCATCTCGACGTTGACCACCCGGTTCACCTCGTTGTCATCGTAGAAGCCCTGAGCGTCGAGCTTGGCCCGGAGATCAAAGACGAGGTTCGGGTCGGTCACGCCCTCCAACTCCGCCGTCTCGTAGTAGGTCTTGAACGCGGCCAGGATCTCTTCCGGCTCGTTCACGAAGTCGAGGATGTAGGTGGTGTCCTTGCCCCGGTGGCGGCGGTTGAGGCGCGATAGGGTCTGCACGGCCTGGATACCTGCAAGGCGCTTGTCCACGTACATGCCGCAGAGCAGGGGCTGGTCGAAGCCGGTCTGAAACTTGTTGGCCACGAGCAGGAGCTGGTACTCCTCGGTCCCGAAGGCTTCCCTGATGTCTCGCCCGTTCAGGGTCGGGTTCAGGGTCTTGCTCGTCTCGGTGAATCCGTCCGGTCCCAGCTCATCATCCTTCACCTCGCCGGAGAAGGCCACCAGAGCCCCGATCTTGTAGCCCTGCTCTTTGATGTACTTGTTGGTGGCAAGTTGCCAGCGCACCACCTCCGCACGGCTGGCCGTGACAACCATGGCCTTGGCCTTGCCTTCGAGTAGCGGGGCGACGTTCTTCCGGAAATGCTCGACGACGATCTTGACCTTCTGGCTGATGTTGTAGGGATGGAGCCGGACCCAGTGCATGATGTCCTTCATGGCCTCGCTGCGGTCCACTTCCTTTTCGTCCATGTCCTTCCCGTTGTGGGAGAGGCGGAAGGCCAGTTTGTACGAGGTGTAGTTTTTGAGCACGTCGAGGATGAAGCCTTCCTCGATGGCTTGGCGCATGCTGTAGACGTGGAAGGGCTCTGGGGCGTTGTCGTCCGAAGCTGGGCGGGTTGGGTCAGGAAGGCGTCCGAAAAGTTCCAGGGTCTTGGCCTTGGGTGTTGCCGTGAAGGCCACGTAGGTGATGCCGTCCTCTCGTGCCCGTGCGGCCATCTGTGCGGCCAGCAGGTCCTCGGTGCTGAACTCCCCGCCGTCTGCAAGCTCCTTCAGTTCCTCGGCAGACAGCACTTGCTTGAGCTTGGCCGCCGCTTCCCCTGTCTGGGAGCTGTGGGCCTCGTCGGCGATGACGGCAAAAGTCTTTCCTTGGGTCGCGGCCAGTTCCTGCACGGCCTTGATGGCGAAGGGGAAGGTTTGGATGGTGCAGACCACGATCTTTTTGCCGCCTGACAGGGCCTTGGCCAGTTCGCCGCTCTTGCTCTGGTGCTCTCCGGTGATGGTGGCCACCACGCCCGTGGTTCGCTCGAAGGCGAAGATGGCCTCCTGAAGCTGGGCATCAAGGACCGTCCGGTCACTGACCACGAGGACCGAGTCGAAGATCTTCTTGTGGTTGGCGTCGTGGAGGTCGGCCAGGAAGTGGGCGGACCATGCGATGGAGTTGGTCTTCCCCGAGCCTGCCGAGTGCTGGATCAGGTACTTCTGTCCCGGCCCTTCCGCCAGCACTGTGCGGACCAGCTTCCGCGTGGCGCCGAGCTGATGGTAACGGGGGAAGATGATCTTCTCGATCCGCTTTTTGGGGTCACGCATGGCCACGATGTAGCGGCCCAGGATCTCCAGCCAGCTTTCCCGCTCCCAGACCTCTTCCCACAGGTAGGATGTGGCGTGTCCGTCCGGGTTGATCGGGTTCCCTGCCGCTTTGTTGCTGCCACGGTCGAAGGGCAGGAAGGTTGTGGCCGCGCCCTGGAGTTTGGTGGTCATGCGAACCAGGGAGTTGCTCACGGCGAAGTGAACCAGAGCACCGCGTGGGAAATCGAGAAGCGGTTCCGGCGTACCCTGTCCCTTGGGCCTTGGGTTGCGGTCAAAGCGGTACTGGTCAACGGCATCGAAGACCGACTGGGTAAAGTCCGTCTTCAGTTCCACCGTGGCCACGGGGATGCCGTTCAGGAACAGTACGAGGTCCAGGCAGTTCTCGTTGTGGACGGAGTAGCGTACCTGCCGCATCACCCGGAGCCGGTTGGCCTCGTACTTGGCTTGAAGGTCCGGGTTCATGGCCAGTGCAGGCTTGAACTGGGCGAGGCTCAAGGGCTGACGTAGGCCCAGGAGTTCAACGCCGAAACGGATGACATCGAGGGTTCCCCGGTCGTCCAACTGTTTGCGGATGCGGTCGAGAAGGACGGCTTCAGCCGCCGCACCATGGCTCTTGGACAGACCGTCCCATGCCTTGGGCTGGGTCTGCTTCATCCATGCAAGGACATCAGCCGGGAACAGCGCCCGTTGCCGGTCATAGGCTTGGCAGTCCGGATGATCGTACAGCCAGCCATGAGCGGCCAGATGGGAGCAGATGTCGTTCTCGAACTCGATTTCCTTGTGCAGGCTCATGGTTTCTCCGGGGCGTTACTGCTTGGCTTCCGCCAGTCCTCTCACGTCGATCTTGCCGGTGACGGCGGCGGAGATGAGGGCGGAGCGGCGTTCTTTGAGGAGGATTATTGCCTTCTCACTTTCCAAGACTAACTCGTCAATTTGAGCAGTATGGCTGTCGAGATGGGCACATATTTTACCTTGTTCAGCGAGAGGGGGGAGCGCAACAAAATATCCATAAAGGTCTTCCATCCTGAATGATGGTTGCATATGGCAAGGAATCATGTCCCGCTCATATTTAAAAAGTGGATCCTGAATCCGTGGACATCTGCTGTCAAAACTGTCCACTCTAAATTTTGAGCCCTTTTTTTCAAAAAATGGGTAAACGTTGGCCACTCAATTTACTTTTGATGACCTCTTATTCTTTCAAGAGTTCCTGGACACCGACTTTTTGCAGTTTTCAGACGTACTACTCCTAGGAATGCAGCCTAATGGCCCTTTCGTTACGCCGTCTTGAGACGATAAAACAGGTCAGAGACCACCTTGAACCATGGCTCCGGGCAGGAGACATGCAGGATCACCTTCCGTGCATGGCGGGTGATCCGGGCGCAAATGCTCATCATGCTCCGCATGACCGTCTTGGTTCTGCGACGGTTGGCTTTTTTCAGCCCCAGCATCCGAGCCACAACCAAGTCCACGGAGGCCACCCGAAGCATGTTGTAGACCAGCATGCCCAAACGCAGAAAGGGTGCATTCACGGCAAACTTGCCCGACGGCAGGCGTTCCATGTCCATCTCGGTCTTGAATTCCCCGTGGTGCTGCTCGCTGGTGCCCCGCTTGCGATACAGCTTCAAAGCCTGATCGGCATCGAATTCCAGGTTAGTCCACAAAACGCAAACGCGGACCTCTGGAATCATCATGAACACACCGTCCTTGCTCAACACTTCCGTGACCTCGAAAACCTGACGGACAGGCATGTTCTTCTTTCCGATCTCGCACATCACGAAGCCCCGGTAGATCCGGCCTTTTTCTCGGGACGTTGCGAAATTCTCTACTTTCTGCGCATGCTCCTTGGCCGTGGCGAGCCAACCGGTCACCGGCTCCCTGCGCAGATTGTGCTTGATGATGAAGCCGGTGCGCGACTGCGTGCACAGCGTCTCCAGACGCTCCTTGCTGTCAAATCCGCTGTCGGCGACCACGAGAACGTTCGCATCCACCATGGACTTGGCGTACCCGAGGCTCTCCAGGATGAACTCATCCGTGCCCTCGCAACTGGAATGGCTCGATCCGGGACGAAGCTTGCCGTTGACCATCCAGCCGCCACCAAGATGAGCAAAGATCGGAGCGAAGCCGAATCTCTTGTCGTACGTCGCGCTGGCACCTTCCTTCTCGGTGTCGGCGTTATCGAAAATGCTGACGTCGATATCAAGGCGCACCCAGTGCTCTTTCTTGTTGTCGTCCCTGGTCATCTCGATAAGTTCAGGCTGCATTCCAGTCTTCTTCCACAACTCGACCGAGCAGCGGGGCAACTGGGCATCCAGGTCAGTTTCCAAGGCGATCCGCTGAAACCGTTGCCGCAAAATCTCGGCGGAAGGAACGCGTCCAAGGCCAAGGCTGGTCGCGAAGAAATCGTCGCCGTAGTACTCACGAACATGGTCGAAATCCGTTTTGCCTTGGCACATGAGGCCAACCAATGTGCGGAAAATTTCACGCTCCTTGATCTGCGGAGCTTTTCCAGGCCCAAGACGGTCGACCAGTGTGTCCAGACCGCAAACCCTGGCCATCTCGCTAATCAGAGCCAGACCGACATGGCCAATGTTGTTTCCTTCGTTTCGCTTGATATCGGTGATGAGCATTGCAAACTCCTGTCGCACCCAATGGGTGCAAAAAATCATTCAGGAAAAGCAGGCTCAATATACCGGTATCATTGATTTATTTCAAGTACAAAATGTTTCAAAACTGTATGTTCAATGTAACTTTTTCACGGATTTAGGGTGGATGGAAGTGATAATAGAAAAATCTTATCGATGCATTTTTAGATTTAGATGTTATTATCATACAATTTTGAGACAAGCTGAACTTTCCATTGATGTGAGAAATTGACATTGCTTTTGCGCCAACTGTCGTAGACAAGATGACGCCTTCTGTTCCAGTGTCGAACTCGTACTCATTTATGCAGGCCATTACTCCATTATTATCTGTTTGGCCGCTGTATACAGGGTGCTCTCCATCGATTTCTGCGCAATACTCCTTGGTGAGCTGTGCCGCGTTAGATCCTTTTTTTGCAGAAAACAAATGAGAGACTTTTATAATGCTC
Source organism: Desulfomicrobium salsuginis (assembly GCF_054657795.1). Classification (NCBI taxonomy): domain Bacteria; kingdom Pseudomonadati; phylum Thermodesulfobacteriota; class Desulfovibrionia; order Desulfovibrionales; family Desulfomicrobiaceae; genus Desulfomicrobium; species Desulfomicrobium salsuginis. The sequence continues at coordinate 1,489,629 of NZ_BAAHYA010000001.1, forward strand.
CAATGCTCCGGCACTTCTCCCAACCACTCCACGCAACTGTCCTTCATGGGCACATTCGGATCAAGGCCCTTGGTCACCGCGTGGGAGATGACCGCCTGCCGCTTCTCCTTCAGGAGTTCGATCAATTTTTCCTGCTCGGCAACCAAGGCGTCGATCTTGGCGGTCTCGCGGTCGAGGAAGGCGGCGATGGCGGATTGTTCTTGGATCGTAGGATAAGGAAGGCCGATCATTCCAAACTGATCATAGCCGATATTTTTACCATCGCGTATTCCATCTGTGACAGACTGGAGTGCGCCAATGTAATCCACTGATTTGAGGGCATAAGACCAATATGTTGCAGTTACAGATCGTGATGGTCGAAGCACTGTATATGCTGGGCTGACACACCCAGAATATCTACTCCACTCAATTCCACCTTGAAAGCTGCGAAGGCTGATCACAAAATCATCGACTTCTACGTGTTTGAAGTTGTCGAGCCCATTGAGGGCCAGTGTAACCTTTTGATCTTCGAGCTGCATAAAGAGCGTTTGAGGGAGAACGCCATATTTTTGGGTTGCAGAAAGCTGCTCATCATCGTGCTTTCTCGGCTCTCGTTGTTGAGAAAAAAGACGCCGCCCAGCGAGCACTTCCCAATGACTCGGCACCGCCCTCAACCACCCTACGCCACTATTCTTGTACTCCGGATAATTCGGGAAGCTCATGCCGTCAGTCCCTCAATCATCGCCTTGATCCGGTCCGTGGTCAGCTTCAGGTCTGCGTCGATCTCCGCCAACGGGCGCGGTGGAGTGAAGACGTAGAAGTGGCGGTTGAACGGGATCTCGTAGCCCAACTTGGTCTTGTCATGGTCGATCCAGGCATCCGGTGCATGGGGCAGTACTTCCCGCTTGAAGTACTCGTCCACGTCCTCGTTCAAGGGCACGTTCTCGGTGTCCCGGAGCTTCGAGTCCGCCATGGGCTTGCCCTTCATCTTGCCTCGTTGGCCCAGGACGATCTTGCCCTTCTCGTCCCGCTCCGGGCGTTCCACGGTGATGCTCCGGTAGCCGAAGTCCGTGTTCTTGAATATCCGGCTGATGGGCTTGCCGTCGGCCTCGGCTTCCGTGAACTGGCCGAACAGGCGGGTGATCTCGGCAATGTGCTCGTCGGAGAGTTCCTTGCGCTTGCTCCCCAGGCTCTTCCTCATCTTCTGCCACATGGCTGATGCGTCGATGAGCTGGACCAAGCCCGTGCGGTGCTCCGGCTTCTTGTTGCTGACGATCCACACGTAAGTGCTGATGCCCGTGTTGTAGAACATGTCCGTGGGTAGGCCGACGATGGCTTCCAGCAGATCGTTCTCAAGGACGTAGCGGCGGATCTCGCTTTCCCCGCTCCCGGCCCCGCCAGTGAACAAGGGCGAACCGTTGAGGACGATGCCAAAGCGGCTCCCGCCGTCAGCCACTGGACGCATCTTGCTGATGAGATGGAGCAGGAACAGCATGGACCCGTCGGAGATCCTAGGCAGCCCCGGCCCGAAGCGCCCGTTGAAGCCCTGGCTTTCGTGCTCCTTGCGGATCTCCTTCTCCACCTTCTTCCACTCCACACCGAAGGGCGGATTGGATAGCATGTAGTCGAAATGCTTCCCGCCGTGCCCGTCATCCGAGAGCGTGTTGCCGAAGACGATGTTGGAAACGTCCTGTCCCTTGATGAGCATGTCCGCCTTGCAGATGGCGAAGGACTCCGGGTTCAGTTCCTGGCCATAGACCGTGAGCCGGGCCTTGGGGTTGTGCTCTTCGAGATATTCACCGGCAATGGACAGCATGCCCCCGGTCCCCGCCGTCGGGTCGTAGATGGTGCGGACCACGCCGGGCTTGGACAGGACATCGTCGTCCTCGATGAAGATGAGGTTGACCATGAGCCGGATGACCTCACGCGGGGTGAAGTGCTCACCGGCGGTCTCGTTGGAAAGCTCCGCGAACTTCCTGATCAGTTCCTCGAAGACGAGGCCCATCTGGTGGTTGGTGACCTGATCCGGGTGGAGATCGATCTGGGTGAAGCGCTCGGTGACCTGATAGAGCAGGCCGCACTTAGCGAGGCGGTCAACTTGGCCGTGGAACTCGAAGCGCTCAAAGACGTCCCGCACGGATGACGAGAACGAGCTTACGTAGTTGAAAAGATTCTCACGGATGTGATCCTGATCCCCCATGAGCTTCTTCATGTCGAGGGGCGAGGTATTGAAAAAGGTCTGCCCTGAAGCCCTCAGCAGGAACGGTTCCGGGTTGATATCCAGCTTCTGGCGCTTCTCCAGCTCTGCCAGGACTGCTTGCTTTGTTGGTGCCAAGACGCAGTCGAGACGGCGCAAGACGGTGAAGGGGAGAATAACACGGCCATATTCGGACTGCTTGTAATCACCACGGAGGAGGTCGGCGACGGACCATATGAAAGCGGACAGGGACTGCTGGTTCATGAGAGGCGGAATCCTAGTGGTAGTTGGTTGCTCCGAGAAGGCCGAAAGGGTGGTGTAACTGATTAGTCCCTTTCGACAAAACTTCTCGGAGCACTACAGATTTCGCCTGTATGACGCAAGAGCTAGGCCCATTCTGATGCGGTTGCCCGTTATTGTTGCGGGTGGTTAGTCTCGCTATTTCTCGGCGGGTTGGGTGGAATTGGGCTTCTAATAGCCGGGCAGTATTATTTCCGATATTTTCCGTATATTTCTTGAATTCTCATGCAGCGAAAATGGTGTCCATTTTGAATTTGAAAGCTCCCCGTGCTGTCCCTGGTGATAGGGATTGTTTTTACGATATCGCGCTTGGGAACCTCAGGGAACCCAGCTTGAAAGTCAGCGTATGAAAGTTCGAGATCACCTATTTTAATGGTTGCATTTTCAAGATTGTTACTTTTATTCCCCTCACATTCTTCAGTTGTAAAGCTAGCCATTATTTTTGTTACGATGTAATCTCCGCTATTTTCTTTAATTTCAAATGAAATTGATTCCTGACGAGGAATCCATTCGTATTTAATATGCCCTAAGTAATCAAAGCTTAGTTTTTTTTCAAATGGAAATTTTTTTTCGCACATTTTGGCGACAAGTCTGACCATAGATTTATCTTGGCCTTTCATTCCTTCTATCACGCATTCGTCAAAATTGCTTGGGCCAAACCAACCAGCAGTCGCAACACTCGAATAAAAAAATATAAATACAAAAGAATAAAAAAGGGGGCGAATAATCATAGCTCTCTCCAGTGTAAAATTTATAACAATTTCATTGAAATAGACAAAAATATTGTATGACACAAGATTGATTCGTTAAAAATGAAAAGCATGTGTCATACGTGTGTGATTGAAGGCGTTAAATACAAACGCGATGTCCATCAAGGCGGTCTCGGCGAGTATTGCCACTTTTTGTGCGAGGTGAATTATCGTTTGTATTTGGTTGCTGTTATCGATGCAGGTGACGTCTACTATTTCCCCTCTGGCTTGGGGATAATCACCTGATCCATGCTCACCTTGCTGATGGCCTCAAACAGGACGGGGAGCGCATAGCCCATGCCGTCCTTGTCCCTGCCGTAGTGGGCGGAGACGCTTCGGTTGCTGTGCCCCTGGATGGCGTCGGTCAGGTTGCCGTCAACCTGTGCGTTCCGCATGGCCCGTTTGAAGGTATGCCGGAAGGAGTGGAACGTCTTCTGCCTGCCGCTCTTCACACCGATCTCCGTCGTGAGCCGTGTCCACCACTTGGAGAAGGCGCTGGTTCTTTTGCCCTGCCTGCCGTCCAGTTCTGCGAGGGTTGAGAAGATCTTCTTCTCGCCCTGGCTTGAGCGGAGCGCCACGAAGTCGAGGAAGCCCAGTGCGATGAGGCGGGGGTGAACGGGGATCTTGCGCCTGGAGGATCTGTTCTTGATCCTCCGGGTAGAGTTCGGATCGCCGTGGACGTACAGGTAGTTCACGCCGTCCTCCTCCATGAGGTCCGCGACATCGAGCTGGCCGATCTCTTCCAGCCTCGCTCCGGTGAACAGGCCGAGAATCGAGAGCCACTGGTAGTCGAGGATCTGGTCCCTGGACATCTTCTTCTTGAACTTGTCGGGCTGGCCAGCGACGAAGAAGGAGGACGAGAAGATGACGCCGAGTTCCTCGTCCGTGTAGGGCAGGACGGATGGTTCCGCCTCGCCTTGCGTGTCCGCGTGGAAGGTGACCCTGATCTGTTCCGCCGGGTTGGTGTCGATGAAGCCGCCATCAACGGCATGGCTGAGGACGGCTTTGAGCGCTCCCAGGTACTTGTTGTTCACGGTCGTGGGGTTCAGCAGCTTGTACTCGGTCCCGTTCTTCTGATCCTGTTCGACCTTGGCCAGGAGCTTCGGGAACGGGAGCCTGCGGATCTCCTTGGGGAGGTGAGCGGGGAGCTTGAGCAGGGCCTCCTTGAACTGCCGGAAGTGGGACTTGGTGATGGCCTGGACCGGGAGGTTGCCGACCAGTTCAATGAAGCGGTTCATGGAGGCCTCGAAGTCCCGCTCCGTCATGGGCGCTGGTTTGCGCTCCCGCAGGTAGCTTTCCCAGATGGCGGACAGCAGGGGGTTGTCTGCGGACGGGATGAGCTTCTGGTCCTGCTCCTGGCCAGCGACGGTTTGCTGGATGATGCCGGGGATGGACGACAGGACCGGGTTGGCCTGTGCGCCGTTGATCACGATGATCTGGGCCTGGGGTGCGGCAGGGGAAGGGGTTGGGACCCACTCTCCGTCCAGGCGCTTCAGGATCGCTTCCTGGGCTTCGATCTTCTTCTGGATCAGGGAGAGGCAGAGCTTCTGGAAATTGGATGACGCCAGATCGGCCACCTTGAAGTCATGGGCATCGAGGAAGGCGAGGGCCTCGTCCTGAATGAGCGAGGTGTCCCCGGTGGCGAGGCAGAGTCCTCCTCCCTGGATGAACAACCGGGCATGCTCACGCTTGCGGCGGACGGTATCCGGCGAAAGCCCGACGCGGGGGAATGGCTCCGGGGTGAACTCAAGGCCCCGCTGCTCGTGGAGCTGGCGGAGATGCTCTTGGGTCTCCTCCCATTCGCGGAGTTCCTTTTCGTTGGGTTTGGCTACCGCCCGTTCCATCTCGTCATGGGACAGGACCTCATGCAGGTAGAGCATGGCGAGGCGGGTAAGTTCGAAGTCCTGAACGGTGTCGAGATCCGTGAGGTTGCGTTGGGCTGGCGTCTCCTGGGATGGGACCTGTTTCTTCTCGGCCTCAAGTCGCCGTCGATGTTCCGCGAACTCCTGATCGACCTTGACGGCCAGCACCCGGCACTTGGCCTTGGCCTCTTTCGGGTCCTTGGTCTTCAGGCTGTGGACGATTTCCCGCTTGGGGGCGTAGACTTCGAGGAGGTCGGAGGGGATGCGGACCCGGAAGTAGTAGACCGCTCCGCGCCTCTGGAGGTGGTTGCAAAGTGACATCGCGTTCATGCCCCTTGTGTACCAGCTTTGTGTAACACTTTGAAGCAGAAGCGCATAAAAAAACAACCGCTTAGAATAAATCCAAGCGGTTGCATTCTTTTGGTGCCGAAGAGAGGACTCGAACCTCCACCGGGGAACCCCGACTAGACCCTGAACCTAGCGTGTCTACCAATTCCACCACTTCGGCGTGACGTGAGAAGCGTGTTTATGTGAGAGGCCTACCTTTGGCAAGCGTTTTGTTCAGATTTTTTCAATATAATTATTTTATCTTTTATTTCAATTTGTTATGAAAGTGGCGTCGAGATTTTCCTTCGGGACGGCCTTTGTTGAAGCCTGGGTTCTTTTGGTATAGAGGCGAGGCAGCCTGTTTTCGGGAGGGAGACATTACATGCATTGCGTCACATGGCCGGACCAGATCGGCGGCCTGGAAAAGGGGTCCTGCGTCACCATCGGCAATTTCGACGGAGTTCACATCGGACACCAGCGACTGATTGCCCGCGTGCGGGACCTGGCCGCCGGCCTTGGCGTTCCGTCCGTGGTCATCACCTTCGAACCGCACCCCCTGCGTTTTTTCACGGGCAAGAAGACGCCCCCGTTCATCACGCTCTACGAGCAGCGGGCCGAGCTGATCAAGGCCCTGGGCATCGACCACCTGCTTTGTCTGGAGTTCAATCAGGAGCTGGCGAGCATGGATCCTGCGGAGTTCGTGCGCCGCATCCTGGTGGAGGGACTCCAGGTCAGGGAGCTTGTCATCGGCTACGACTACGCCTTCGGCAAAGGCCGCGCCGGGAACTACGGGCTGCTGACGGTGCTCGGGAAGCAGTGGGGTTTCGGCGTGGAGCAGTTGGAGCCGGTCATGGTCGACCAGGCCATCGTCAGTTCGACGCGCATCCGCGATCTGGTCGAGGCCGGCGACGTCTGGGCGGCCAAGCCGCTTCTGGGTCGGTTCTACCGCGTTTCCGGCGCCGTCGTGCACGGTCAGAACCGCGGCGGCAGGCTGCTGGGCTTTCCCACGGCCAACGTCCATCTTGTGGACGAGCTGTTCCCCAAGACGGGCGTCTACTGCTGCTGGGCCGAGCTTGACGGTCAGGTCCATCAGGCCGTGGCCAATATCGGGTACAACCCCACCTTCGGCAATGATGTGCTCTCGGTCGAGGTGCATGTCCTCGATCTGGACCGGGACCTCTACGGCAAGACCCTCAAGGTCCATTTCGTGCAGCGTCTGCGCGGGGAGCGCAAGTTTTCCAGCCTCGATGAACTCAAATCCCAGATAGGCAAGGACGTTGCCTTGGGGCGGACCATCCTGGCCCTGCCCGAAGCCCGCCTGGTCTGAGGGTTTTCATGCGCGCGTTTCTCCGCATCCTCTTCCGGCCCTACACGGACCTGGTCCGCAGCTACCATTCCATCCTGAGCTTTAAATGGCTGGCCCTGGGCGTGGTCGTCGGGGCCATGACGGGCCTTGGCGCCGTGGCGTTCTACGTCGGCGTGGAAGCCCTGGGGCACCTGCTGCTGCGTCACCTGGCGGGCTTCTCCCTGCCCGTTCCCGCCGGCGAACAGCTCCTGTCCGGCGACCCCGGGCCCTACAGGCCATGGCTGCTCTTCCTCTTTCTGGGCGGCGTGGGGCTTCTGACCGGGTGGCTGGTCCACCGTTTCGTGCCCCAGACCCGCCATGGCGGCACCGACGGCACGGACTCCATGATCAAGTGCTTCCATCGCCAGGAAGGGCATCTTGCCCCGGTGGTGCCCCTCATCCGGGTCGGGACGTCCGTGCTGACCATCGCCGCCGGCGGCAGCGCCGGTCGCGAAGGTCCCATTTCCCTGCTCGGGGCCGGGTGCGGCTCCTGGCTGGCCGGGAAGCTGAAGCTTTCGGTCAAGGAGCGTCGCATCCTGCTCCTGGCCGGGGCGGCAGGCGGGCTCGGGGCTATCTTTCGTGCGCCCCTCGGCGGGGCGCTCACGGCCGTCGAGGTCATCTACCGCGAGGACTTCGAAGCCGAGGCCCTGCTGCCTTCCATCCTGTCCTCGGTGGTCTCCTACTCCATCTTCACCTTGATCTTCGGATCGGAACCCATTTTCGGAATCCCCAAATTCGAATTCTCGGACATCCGCGAACTGCCTGTCTATGCCGTGCTCGGACTGGTTTGCGCTGTTTCGGGCTGGTTCTACGTGAGCACCTTCCGGGCCATCAAATACAGGGTGTTCTGGCCACTGACGGACCGCTTCGGCTTCATGCCGGCCATGACCCTCGGGGGGCTCGGCATGGCCGCCCTGGGCGCCGCCTTCCCGGAACTGCTGGGCGGGGGCTCGGGCTGGTTGGAACTGGCCATGCTCGGCAAGCTCTCCGTAGCCATGATGATCGGAATGGTAGTCGGCAAGACCCTGGCCACCTCGTTGGTCATAGGCTCGGGCATGAGCGGCGGCATGTTCGCCCCGGCCCTCTTCGTCGGCGGCATGAGCGGCGGCGTGGTAGGCACTCTCGGACAGCGCTTTTTTCCCGGCGTGGTCACGGAGCCGGGCGGTTACGTGCTGGTGGGCATGGCCGCCTTCTTTTCCGGCGTGGCCAACGCGCCCATCGGGCCCCTGGTCATGGTCTGCGAGCTGACCCAGGGCTACGGGCTGCTGGCGCCCCTCATGCTGGCCTCGGCCGTGACTCTGGTCCTGGGCCGCAACGTGTCGCTCTACGAGAACCAGGTGGACAACAAGTTCGAATCGCCGGCCCACGTCAGCGACGCGACCATCAACATCCTGGAGCGGGAGCAGGTCCGGGACCATTACAAGCCCGGCCGGGTCAGCATCGTGGAGGAGGGCACGCACTTCGGGGCCCTGACGGACATCATCGTCAACGCGAGCGAGCTCTGCTTCCCGGTGCGCGGCGCAGACGACAGGATAACGGGCATCCTGGCGGTGCAGGACCTGCGCAAGGTCCTGTACGAGCAGAGCCTGTGCGAGCTGCTTGTGGCCGGCGACGTTGCGCGCAAGGCCGTGCTGCTGCGGCCCGATGAAGACCTGTACACGGCCCTGCTGAAGTTCGTGGAGTCCGACCTGGCGCAGTTGCCCGTTGTGGACAGCGAGGACCCGACAAAGGTCTTGGGGATGCTGGCCAGGGAGGATGTCTTCACGGCCTATGCCGCGACGCTCAAGGCAATGAAGGCGCAGGACTGACGGGCTGTCTGGAGCGTCTGCCCCCGCTCGGGCCTGTGGCCGAAAAAAACGAATCCCCGCCCGGACAAGCCGGACGGGGATTCGTCGTTGCAGACTCAAGGATCGGGTGACGTCTAGACCTTGGCGGCCTGCAGTTCCTCGGCGGTGTAATCCCAGCCGACGTTGTGGGGCGGCAGGAGTTCGGTCTGGAAGAAGCGGGGCAGCTGGTCGTCGGCGTCGGTGAAGCCGGCGCGCTTGTTGAAGTCCAGTTCGTCCTTCAGGCAGTTCACGCCCATGCCCACCAGCTCGTCCACGCTGTAGTCCTTGCCGATGAGGCCGGACACCAGCTTGGCCATGCACGGCACACCGCGCGCGTCGTCGAGCACCGCGAAGGCCACGAACAGGCACAGGCCCAGGGAGTCCACGGCCGCCGTGGCCACCTGCAGGTTCTTGGAGATCTCGATGTTGCCTTCCTTCTTGTGGCCGTCCACGTCGCCGCCGCATTTGAGCACGTTCTGGCACACGCCGTAGCCGGCGGTGTGGTCGGCGCCCATGGGGGTCGTGGCGTAGGTCACGCCGACGCCCTTGACGGCGCGCGGGTCGTAGGCCGGCAGGGCCTGGTTCTTGACCACGGGCACGCGGTCAACGCCGAAGGCCTGGGCCGTGTACCCCGTGCCGTTGCCGTAGATGCGGCCCAGCGGGTCCTTGGTGCCGACCTTGGCCAGTTCGGCCAGGACGCCCTTGGAGTCGCCCCAGGCGATGATGCCCGCTTCCATGGCCATGGCCATGGTGTTGGCCATCTCGATGGTGTCCATGCCCGCTTCGTCGCAGGTGCGGTCCATCATGGCGATGTCGTCCAGGTTGTCGACCATGAGGTCCGCGCCGAAGCCCCAGATGGTCTCGTACTCGAAGCCAGTCGTCAGGTACTTGCCGTCCTTGTCATGGTAGACCTGCGAGCACTGGATGATGCAGCCCGTGTGGCAGCCGTGCTTGGTCTTGCCGCCGCGCTTCTCGATGTTGGCGGCCAGGGTCTCGCCGGAGATCTTCTCGGCGCCGTCGAACTTGCCCATGCGGAAGTTCTTGGTCGGCAGGGCGCCGGCCTCGTTGATGACGTTGACCAGGACGGCCGTGCCGAAGCCGGGCAGGCCCTGGCTGGTGACGGGGTGGCCGCGCAGGATGTCGACCCATTCCTTGCGGGCTTCCTTGAACAGCTCCTCGTTGCCGTACTCGACCTTCACGTTGGCGGCACCGTCGAGGACGATGGCCTTGACGCCCTTGGAGCCCATGACCGCACCCATGCCGCCGCGGCCGGCGGAACGGGAAGGCAGGCCCTCGGGATCCGAGAACTGGATGGTGGCGGCGGCCAGGCACTGCTCGCCGGCGGGGCCGACCATGGCGGTCACGGCCTTGTCGCCGTAGGCGGCCAGGAGCTTTTCCTGGGCGGCGTAGGTGCGCATGCCGGCCACGGCGGAATCCTTGAACACGACCTTGTCGGCGGAGACGAAGATCTCCTGCATGGGGCTGCCGGCCTCGGGCTTGTCCTCGAGGATGATGGCCAAAAGGCCCAGCTTGGGCAGGGTGTGGGCGAACTGTCCGCCGGAGTTGCTCTCCTTGATGCCGCCGGTCAGGGGCGACTTGGCGCCCACGGACACGCGGCCTGAGTTGGCGGCGTTGGTCGGGGCCAGCACGCCGCCGGCGAAGATGAGCTTGTTGTCGGCGGAAAGGGCGTGACAGTCCGCCGGCACTTCCCTATTGACAATGCGTGAAGTCAGGGCGCGGCCGCCGAGACCGGCGTAGTCGCCAAGTTCCTCGAACTTGAAGGACTTTGTCCGGGTATTGATGCGCAGAATCTTCATCGTAGACTCCTTGGGTTTGAGCGCGAAATCGCGCGTTGTCTTGCTTTTTACAGAATGATAGCAGACACTCTTCGCATAAAGTCAAGAAGAAAAGGAGGTTATGTCATGCAGGGCATAAACGGACGGATTACAAATCAGCTGTTTCTGGCGGTGCCGAAAATTTCCGTATCGGCGTGGCACGGCCTGCTGCGCCGCGGCGTGGGCGTGTTTCTGGACAAGGCGGTCAGCGTTCGCGATTTCATGACGGACGTGCTGGGGATGGATCCGCATTACGCGACCAACAGCGTGCCAGGGCTGTTCCTGAACAGCGCCCCGGTCGACGACTGGCGCGAGGAGCGCGTCGGCGACGGCGATGAGGTCGGCATGAGCGGGACCATGCCCGGACTGTGCGGCATCGCCCTGCGGCGTTCGAGCCCCATCAGGGCCTTTCGTCCGGATCTTGTCAGCCACCACGACAAGGACGAGCGCAAGGGTGGCGTGGCCAAGGTCAAGATGTTCAATTTCGTGGCCCAGGACTGCTTTCCGGCCGTGCTGCGCAACGGTGTCATCGTGCCGGCCAGTTCCCTGCTGGAGTATCTCGACGACGCGGACATCGCCTTGGACGGCTGCGAATGCTCCTGGAACGGTTCTGCCGTGGATTCCGTCCGGCTGCGCGAACTTCTGGCCGGCGCGGAGGGCGAGATCGAGCTGAAGATGACCGAGGTGGACGTGTGATGGCGTTTGGTTCGGGGCGCGGTTTTCGCGCAGGTGTGCTGATGGTCTTCCTGTGCCTGGCTGTGATGAGCCTGGCCGGCTGCGGCTCCAAGTACGTGCCCGGTGCCAGCAGCGCACCGCCCCCCCCTGGCCAGAAGGCGCCCGCGGGCAAGGGCGGAACGTACAAGCCCTACACGGTCATGGGGCAGACGTACTATCCCCTGGGCTCGGCGGAGGGCTATGCGGAGACGGGCGTGGCCTCCTGGTACGGGCCGGATTTCCACGGCAAGAAGACGGCCAACGGGGAATGGTACGACATGTACCAGATGACGGCGGCACACCGCATCCTGCCCATGCACACCAAGGTCATGGTCAGGAATCTGGACAACGGGCGGGTGGCCGAGGTGCGCATCAACGATCGCGGTCCCTTCGTGAACAACCGGGTCATCGACCTGTCCTACGCGGCGGCCAGCGCCCTGGGCGTGGTGGGCCCGGGCACGGCCAGGGTCCGTCTCGAAACCATCCCGGGCGAGCGCATCCAGTATGTCGGCCCGTTCTTCGTGCAATACGGGGCCTTCGTGGTCGAGGCCAATGCCCGCAACCTCAGGAACAAGCTCGCGGCCAGGGGATTTCCCGGCACCAGGGTGGCCCGGGGGGAGCTGAACGGAACGACGTACTGGCGGGTGCAGGTCGGGGCCTTCCCCAGCCTGACCGACGCAGAGTCGGCCAGGCAGCGGTTGGTCAGGGAAAGCCCGGACTGCTTCGTTATTGCGGATTGAGCTCGGCGCGCAGCTTGCGGGAAATGCGGAACACGACGACCTTGCGCTCCGAAAGGATGATGGATTCGCTGGTCTGGGGGTTGCGGCCCTTGCGCGCGTCCTTTTCGTAGGCTTCGAACTTGCCGAAACCGCTGATCAGGAGGGAGTGGTCCTTCTTGATGGCGTCCTTCATGATGTCGAGCATGGTCTCGACCTGCGCCTTGACCTCGGCCCTGTTGCGTTCCGATTTTTCGTAGATGGTGTCGACGATTTCAGCCTTGGTGAGGGTGTTGTTGCTCATTGGTCCTCCTGTCGGGCATCTGCCCGGCAACAATATGCTAACTTTCTGCAATAAAAGAAGATTTTCTTAAAAAAGCCGTAAGCCGGCGCGTTCGATGACTATTCTTGGATGAGCAATATCCGACGTGAGTTTTTTTTTCAAGCATAACAGGTTGTTTTTTTTTCTTTTTGACGCATATGACACGAACCCGAACTCTGCGATTTCCGCACCCCGAACCGCGGGCTGAAAAGATGCGGCTCGTGCCGTTCTTTCTGCCCTTCGCGGGCTGTCCCGGCAGGTGCATTTTCTGCGACCAGCGGGCTCAGACAGGGCGGGCCTCGGCCCCCCCGGATGCCGCGCTGCCGGAACTCAAGAGCAGGCTGTCGGGCGCGAGGACGCCCTTCGGGCTGGGCTTTTTCGGGGGGACGTTCACCGGTCTGCCCGTGCCCTGGCAGGACCGTTTCCTGGAAACGGTCGCCCGTTTCAGACGTCAGGGCGGGCTCGTGCATCTGCGGGTTTCCACCAGGCCTGACCGCATCGATTTGGAGACGCTGGCCAGACTCCGCGGACACGGCGTGGACATGGTCGAGCTCGGGGTTCAGACCTTCGATTCCGGGGTGCTGGAGCGCAGCGGGCGGGGCTATGGGGGCGAGGTCGCCATGCGGGCCTGCACAATGGTCCGGGAGGCGGGCCTGGAGCTCGGCATCCAGCTCCTTCCCGGGCTGCCGGGCCATGACGCCGCGCTGTGGCGGGAGGATGTGGCCCGCGCTCTGGAGTTGCAGCCGAATGTGGTGCGCATCTACCCCTGCGTGGTCATGGCCGGCACGGGGTTGGCGGACATGCACGCCGCAGGCGCATATGCCCCCTGGAGCCTGGAGGAGGCGGTGGCGGAATGCGGGCACGCGCTGTTGCGATTCTGGGAACGGGGCGTGCACGTCATCCGCCTGGGGCTGGCAGGGGAGCCGGACATGCTCGCCCGGCTCGTAGCCGGACCATGGCACCCGGCCTTCGGGAACATGGCCCGCAGCCTTGCCCTGCGGCTATTTTTGGAGCAGAGGCTTTTTTCCGCAGGCGGGCGGCTGGCGCGCATTTCCGTGCCGGCCCGGCTGAGCGGCGAGTTCTGGGGGCACGGCCGCGCCAACGCGCCGGCCCTGGCGGAACTCGGCATCGTCAAGGACCGCGTGACATTCTGGTCTGAGCCGGAATTCGCGGCGGAATTGGAGGAGTAATGGAAAAAGTGCGTGTGCACACCATCAGCCTGGGGTGCCCCAAGAACCAGGTCGACACGGAGTGGATGCTCGGCGGGTTCGGTCCCGCCTTCGTCAACGCGGCCGGGCCCGAGAACGCCGACGTCGTCCTCGTCAACACGTGCGGCTTCATCGAGCCCGCGGTTAGCGAGTCCTTGCAGGTCATCCTCGACACTGCCCAGGCCCTGGCGTCCCTCGACCCCAGGCCGCCCCTGGTGGTCACGGGCTGCCTGGTCTCGCGCTACGGCCAGGACCTGCGCGCCGAATTGCCGGAGGTGGACCTTTTCCTGGAAATCGGTCGCCAGGGCGAGCTGCATCAGCGGGTCCGGGAACTCCTCGCCGCCAGGGACGGGCGTCCGCCCCTGCAGGACTTTCCGCCGGCGCGCCTGCTGACCACGGCGCCAGGCTTCGCCTACCTGAAGATCGCCGAGGGGTGCGACAACCGTTGCCGGTTCTGCACCATCCCCTCCATCCGCGGTCCCCTGGTCAGCCGCCCCGAGAGCGCGATCCTCGACGACGCCAAGCGCTGCCTGGATCAGGGCCGCAAGGAGCTGGTCCTCATCGCCCAGGACGTCACGGCCTACGGACGGGACAGGGGCGAAAGGGCCCTGCGCGGCCTGCTGGAGAAGCTCGCGCCCCTGCCTGGCCTGGCCTGGATGCGCCTCATGTACCTCTACCCGGCCGGCCTTGACCGGGACCTGCTGTCCTTCCTGCGCGACCTGGGGCGGCCCTTCATCCCCTATTTCGACATCCCCCTGCAGCACGCCCATCCCGACATCCTGGCCTCCATGGGCCGGCCCTTCCGGCGCGATCCGCGGGACGTGGTCGCGCAGGTGCGGGAGTTCTTTCCCGATGCCGCCCTGCGCACGACCTTCATCGTCGGCTACCCCGGGGAGACCGAGGAGCGGTTCGCGGCCCTGGAGGCCTTCGTGCGCGAAGCCCGCTTCATGCACCTGGGCGTCTTCCCCTATTACCCCGAGGACGGCTCCGAGGCCGCGGTGCTGCCGGACCAGCTGCCCGACGAGGTCAAGGAGGAGCGGCGAGACCGCATCATGACCCTGCAGGCCGAAATCAGCGAGGACCTGCTGGCGGAATTCGAAGGCGCGGAACTCGAGGTGCTGGTGGACAGGCCCCATGAGGAGTGGCCCGGCCTCTACGAGGGCAGGACCTGGTTCCAGGCCCCGGAGGTGGACGGAATTACCTACGTCAGCGGGGAGAATGTGCGGCCGGGCCGCATGGTCAGGGCCGTGATCGAGGAGACCAAGACCTACGACCTTGTTGCGCTGGCCTGAGAGTTTCGTCTGCAATATTTCGGAATCAAATGAAAAAAAGATCCGTGCATGCAAAAGGGCAAACCGCCAGACCTTATTTTTTCCCGCAGATTATTCTGGTTGTCAAGGTAGGGTCACTCTGCTAGGACTGCCCAAATTTATTTTCGTTAGGGGGTAAACACATGAACAACACTCAAACCACGACCGAGTCCATGAACGATTTCGATATGGAGATGGATTTCGAGTCCCAACTCGAGAACTATCTCAACTCCGACTTCGGCGACATCGAAGAAGGCGTGATCGTTTCCGGTGAAGTCGTAAAGATCGACGAAACCTACATTCTCGTGGACGTCAACTTCAAGTCCGAAGGCCAGATTCCGATCGAGGAATTCATGGAAAACGGCCAGGTGGCGGTCAAAGTCGGCGACACCGTAGACGTATATGTCGTCCGCAAGAACGAGCGCGAAGGCTCCATCGTTCTTTCCCGTGAAAAGGCCAAGCGCATGCAGGTCCTGGACGAGCTGGAGAAGCTCCTGGAGACCGGCGATGTCGTGGTCGGCCGCATCGTCCGCCGCATCAAGGGTGGATATGTCGTTGAAATCAAGGGCATCGAGGCCTTCCTGCCCGGTTCCCATGTCGATCTGCGTCCCGTTCCGGACATGGACGCCCTGGTCAACCAGGATTTCGAATTCCGCGTGCTGAAGATCAACCGCCGCCGCAGCAACGTCATCGTCTCCCGCCGCGTGCTGCTTGAGGAAGACCGCGACCGCAAGCGCGGCGAGCTGCTGACCACCCTCGAAGAGGGCCAGACCGTCAAGGGCGTGGTCAAGAACATCACCGAATACGGCGTGTTCATCGACCTCGGCGGCCTCGACGGCCTGCTGCACATCACCGACATGTCCTGGAAGCGCATCAAGCACCCCAAGGAAATGGTCCAGCTGGGCGACGAACTGACCCTGAAGGTCCTGTCCTTCGACAAGAACGACAAGAAGGTCTCCCTGGGCCTGAAGCAACTGGTGCAGGACCCCTGGTCCAACATCTCCGAAAAGTACCCCGAGGGCCACAAGCTGTCCGGCAAGGTCACCAACCTGGTGGACTATGGCGCGTTCGTGGAGCTGGAGCCCGGCGTCGAAGGCCTGGTGCACATCTCCGAGATGTCCTGGACCCGCAAGCTGCGCCACCCCTCCCAGATGGTCCGCCCCGGCGACGAGGTGGATGTCGTCATCCTGGGTGTGGACGTGGACCGCAAGCGCATTTCCCTCGGCATGAAGCAGGTCGCCCCGAATCCGTGGGACCTGGTGGCCGAGAAGTACCCCGAGGGCACCATCCTTGAGGCCAGCGTCAAGAACATCACCGAGTTCGGCCTGTTCATCGGCATCGAGGACGGCATCGACGGCCTGATCCACGTGTCCGACCTGTCCTGGACCAAGAAGATCCGCCACCCCAACGAGCTCTACAAGGTGGGCGACGTTGTCCGCGCCAAGGTTCTGACCGTGGACAAGGAGAACGAGAAGTTCACTCTGGGCATCAAGCAGCTGGCCGACGATCCGTGGCTGGACGTGCCCAACCGCTACCCCGTGGGCACCCTGCTGACCGGAACCATCACGAACATCACGGACTTCGGTCTGTTCGTTGAGGTCGAGGAAGGCATCGAAGGCCTGGTCCACGTCAGCGAGATGAGCAAGAAGAAGATCAAGAGCCCCAAGGAAGCCTTCAACGAGGGCGACGCCATCGAGGCCAAGGTCATCCACGTCAGCGCCGACGAGCGCCGTCTGGGTCTGTCCCTGAAGCAGCAGGACGAGCGCAAGCGCCCCGGTGGCGGCGAGTTCCGCACCACCCAGAGCGGCACCATGACCGGCAGCAACCTTGGCGACATGATCCGTCAGAAGATGGAAGAGAACGCCGACGCCGAGACGGAAGAAGAATAAGCGTAACGGCAGCTTCGCGCCGGAACGAACATGACACGAGGCTGCATCCGAACGGGTGCGGCCTCATTTTTTTGGGGGATGAGACTATGATGGAAAGCGGACTCGACAGCGCCGCCAGAAAGCGGCTGGCCACATTGAAACCCGGCGAGCGCATTGACGCGCAGTTTGCCCTGGAACTCGGGCTCAAGGCATCTGTCCACGAGCTGGGCGAGGCGGCCCTGCGCCAGCGCAGGGTCAGGCACGGTGACCGGGCCTACTACGTCTACAACCAGCACCTGAACTACACCAACGTGTGCCGCAACCAGTGCCGCTTCTGCGCCTTCTTCAAGAAGGCGGGGGAGGAGGGCGGGTATACCTACTCCCTGGAAGAGGCCAAAAAGCGCCTCATGGACCGCATCGACGAGCCCATCCGCGAGATCCACATCACCGGCGGTCTCAACCCCGACCTGCCTTATCAATATTATCTGGACCTGCTGGCCCTGTGCAAGGAAGTGCGGCCGAACGCCGTGGTCAAGGCCTTTACCGCCGTGGAGGTGGCGCATTTCGCCGACACCTTGGGCACCGACGAGGCCGCTGTGCTGCGGGAGATGAAGGCCGTCGGCCTGGACGCCCTGCCCGGCGGCGGCGCCGAGGTCTTCTCGCCGGCCATGCGCGAGAAGCTCTGTCCGGAAAAGGTCACGGCGGACCGCTGGCTGCATATCCACGGTCTGGCCCACGACATGGGCATGAAGACCAACTCGACCATGCTCTTCGGACACATCGAGTCCTGGGAGGACCGCGTCTACCACATGGAGCGCCTGCGTGCCTTGGAGGACGAGAAGCCGGGCTTCATCGTCTTCATCCCCCTGGCCTACCAGTCACGCAACAACGCCCTGGGCGTGCCCGGCCCCACGGGCGAGGAGTACCTGCGCACCATCTCCGTGGCGCGCCTGTTCCTGGACAACATCCCGCACATCAAGGCCTACTGGGCCTTCGCCGGCATCAAGGCCGCTCAGATGGCCCTGTGGGCCGGGGCCGACGATTTCGACGGGACCATCGTGGAGGAGAAGATCGGCCATGCCGCCGGCGCCGACACGCCCAAGGGGTTGACGGTGTCCGAGCTGGTGGAAACCATCGCGGCCACGGGTTTCACCCCGGTCGAACGCGACACCTTTTTCGAGGAAGTGGCGTCGGCGTGAGGATGACGCGATCTTCCCGGCCGGGTCCGGGGAGGCCGCACCGCCCTTTTTCCTTGACTTTTTCGGTCAAGATATGGTTGTGAAAAGTTCCACATACGACTTGCCGGGACACGTTACGAGGAGGATGTCATGCTGGGAGAGCTTTTCGGGAACATGATGCACAGCACGGTGCAGGGCTTCATCGGAGTCATCGGAATTTTCACGTACCTCGCGGCCATCGTCATCGCCGCGCTGTACCGCATCAAGGAAGGCATGAACGAACACCACCACTAGGATCGATCCTGCGGTCGGTGACTGGAAGCGCGGCGTCGACCGCGCTTTTTTTTCGCCTTTTCGGCGTCGAAAAGCTTCTTTCCTTGCCAATGCGCCTGTCTCTTTCCTATCGTGAAGTCTCGAATATCCGGAGGTGTTCTATGGATGCACGGCGCAGTCTCGGCGATTTGGACATATATCTCTTCAAGCAGGGCCGGCATACCCGGCTTTACGAGCATTTCGGGGCCCACCCGGAATCCCTGGGGCCGGACTCGGCCGGCACGCGGTTCGTGGTCTGGGCGCCCAACGCCGCCTTCGTCTCGGTGGTCGGGGATTTCAACGGCTGGGACCGGTCCGCCGCGCCCATGAGCCTGCGGGCCGACAGTTCGGGCGTGTGGGAATGCTTCGTGCCCGGCGCGGCGCACGGCCAGCGCTACAAGTACTACCTGTCCTGGCCCGGCGGGGAGGCCGAGCGGGCCGACCCCTTCGCCCTGTTCAGCGAGGAACCGCCGGCCACGGCCTCCGTCATCTGGGACCTGCAGTACGAGTGGGGGGACGGGGAGTGGATGGCTGCGCGCTGGCGGCAGAACTCCCTGGACGGCCCCTGGTCCGTGTACGAGGTGCATCTGGGGTCGTGGCGGCGCGACGAGCACGGCAACTTCATGAATTACCGCCGCATGGCCCACGAGCTGGCCGATTATGTCAGGGACGCCGGGTTCACCCATGTCGAGATCATGCCCGTGGCCGAGCACCCCTTCTACGGCTCCTGGGGCTACCAGAGTACGGGCTATTTCGCGCCGACCAGCCGCTACGGGTGCCCCCAGGATTTCCGGTATCTCGTCGACCATCTGCACCGTCAGGGCATCGGCGTCATCCTCGACTGGGTGCCGGGACACTTCCCCATGGACGTCCACGGCCTGGCCAATTTCGACGGCACGGCCCTGTTCGAGCACGCCGACCCGCGCCAGGGTTTCCATCCCGAGTGGAAGAGCGCCATCTTCAACTACGACCGCTACGAGGTGGCCGGATTCCTGATCTGCAACGCCATGTACTGGGTGCGGGAGTTCCACCTCGACGGTCTGCGCGTGGACGGCGTGGCCTCCATGCTCTACCTCGACTATTCACGCGAGCACGGAGAGTGGATCCCCAACCGTCACGGCGGCCGGGAGAACCTGGGTGCCATCGAACTGCTGCGCGAACTGAACAAGGCGGTTTACGAGGAGTTCCCTGACGTGCAGACCATCGCCGAGGAGTCCACCTCCTGGCCCATGGTCTCCAAACCCGTCTATCTCGGGGGGCTGGGCTTCGGCCTGAAGTGGAACATGGGCTGGATGAACGATTCCCTGGCCTACATGGAACTCGACCCCATCTATCGAAAATTCCACCACAACCTGCTGACGTTCGCCCTGTGGTACGCCTACGCCGAGAACTTCGTCCTGCCCCTGTCCCATGACGAGGTGGTCTACGGGAAGAAGTCCCTCATCTCCAAGATGCCGGGGGACTACTGGCAGCAGATGGCGGGTTTGCGCACGCTTTTCGGGTACATGTTCGGCCTGCCGGGAAAGAAGCTGCTTTTCATGGGCGCGGAGTTCGGGCAGTGGGGCGAATGGAACCACGACCAGGCCCTGGACTGGGATCTGCTCCGGTTCCCGGCCCATGACGGCATCCGCGCCTGGGTGCGGGACCTGAATCGGCTGTACCGGGAATGCCCGGCCCTGCACGAACTGGATTTCGACCCAACCGGCTTCGCCTGGGAGAACTGCCACGATTCCGACCAGAGCGTGCTCAGCTTCTTCCGTCGCGACAGGTCCGGCCGGTCGGTGCTCGTGGTCTGCAACTTCACGCCCGTGCCGCGCGAAAACTACGCCGTGGGCGTGGGCGTCGACGGGCCGTGGCGCGAGGCCCTGAACTCGGACAGCGAACTCTACGGCGGAAGCGGCATGGGCAACATGGGCCGGGTGCGCGCCGAGCCCATTCCGGTGCACGGCCTGCCGTACTCCCTCAACCTGGTGCTGCCGCCCCTGGGCGTACTCTATCTCCTGCCGGAGGGAGGCGGGGCATGAACGCGCAGCGCCGTTGCGGCGTGCTCATGCACGTGACGTCCCTGCCGTGCCGTCACGGTCTGGGGGATTTCGGCCCCCAAGCCCACGCCTTCGTCGATTTCCTGGCCGACGCGGGCCAGAGCCTGTGGCAGATGCTGCCCCTGACGCCCATCAATGCCGGCGCCGGCAATTCGCCGTACAGCAGCTATTCGGCTTTCGCGGGCAACACGCTGTTCATCAGCCCGGACATGCTCGTGCGGCAGGGCCTGCTGCGTCAGGCGGAGTTGGACCGGGAGCCCTCGTTCCCCACGGGCCGGGTTGACTACGCGGTGGCCGCGTCCTGGCGGAGCAGGCTCCTCGAGCACGTTTTCGACAACGTCTTTCCCCGCCTGCGGAGCGATGCGGCGTTCGAACGCTTTTGTCGGGCCGAGGCCTTCTGGCTGGACGACTTCTGTCTGTTCACGGCCCTCAAGCGCGAGCACGGCGGGGCGCCGTGGTATCGCTGGGGAGAGGGCTTGCGCCTGCGCCGTCCGGCCGACCTGGAGCGGGCCCGCCAGCGGCTCGGCTACGACATTCTGCGGGAAAGGTTCCTGCAGTTCCTCTTTTCCCTGCACTGGGGGAACCTGCACGAGTACGCGGCGTCCAGGGGCGTGGCCATCATCGGTGACACGCCCATCTACGTCAGCCTCGACAGCTGCGACGTGTGGTCCCACCGCGAGTTGTTCGAACTCGATGAGCAGGGCCTGCCCGTCTTCTGTGCGGGCGCTCCGCCGGACTATTTCTCCGAGACGGGGCAGATGTGGGGCAACCCCATCTATGCCTGGGAGCGGCACGAGAAGGACGGGTTCGGATGGTGGCGCAGCCGGCTCGCTCACGAGAGCCGGCGGTTCGACATGGTCCGGCTTGACCATTTCCGGGGGTTCTGCGGCTTCTGGCAGGTCCCGGCCTGCGAACCGACTGCCGAGAACGGGCTGTGGATTCCGGGGCCGGGACGGCGGCTTTTCACCGAGCTTGTCGGCGGCATTCCCGGTCTGTCCCTGCTGGCCGAGGATCTCGGTGTCATCACTGCGGACGTGACGGAACTCATGGACGAGTTCGGTTTTCCGGGCATGAAGATCCTGCAGTTCGCCTTCTCTCCGGACATGGGCAAGAACGCCTACATCCCCCACAACGTCGTGCCGAATTGCGCGGTCTACACCGGCACCCATGACAACAATACCTCGCGCGGCTGGTTCGCCCGGGAGCTGGACGAGGCTGGTCGCGCGCGTCTGGCGGCCTACGCCGGGCGCGAGGTGCGCGAGGACCAGGCGGCGGACGTCCTGATCCGCATGGCTTTGGGCAGCGTGGCCAGGCTGTGCGTCATTCCCATGCAGGACTATCTAGGACTGGGCGAGGAGGGGCGCATGAACATGCCGGGCGTGGCCGGCGGGAACTGGGGCTGGAGGGCGGAGGACGGGGCGATGACGGCATCGCTGGCCGGCCGGATGCGTAGGCTGGCCGACATCTACGGCCGGATTCCCGATTGAGGGGACCGAGCGGACGGCAAAAAAAAACCCTGCGTGAGCAGGGTTTTTTTTCGGAAAAAGATCGAACTACACGCAGCCGGTGGGCTTGGGCAGGCCGGCCATCTTGCAGGCGCCTTTGCCGGGGCCGGAGGGGAACAGTTCGTAGATCTGCTTCAGCTTGTAGCCGGTGGACTTGGAAAGAATGCGGACCATCGGGGCGATGCCGTTCTTCTTGTAGTAGTCCTGCAGGAAGTCCAGGATCTGCTGATGAGCTTCGGTGATCTCGGCGATGCCTTCGCTGTCCTTGACGTACTCGACCCACTCGGGGGACCAGTCTTCGAACTTCAGCAGGAAACCGTCTTCGTCGATTTCGAAAGATTTACCCTGGAATTCAATTGTTGCCATGCTCAAATCCTCCTTAGATGTTGTTCCTCAAAATTTTTCCTTCCGGAAAAAGAGTTTGCAAAGGCTCTCCCTATGGTGAAGGGGGGTGTTTGTCAATTGGACATACCGTCTTCACCCTGCAAGTCGACAATGTTTCTCTGTCTAGCAGATAGGGGGCGACACTTCAACAGGAAAGAAGCGGATCTCCCTGCAGCCTTCCTATTTGAAATCCCTGACAATTATCTGCTCCTTGCGCATCCTGCACCAGGACGGACGATCGTCCTCGTCGGGGATGGGACGCCGGCTCGGCGGGCCGACATTGCAGACGCGCCGCCCCTCCACCAGGCTCAGGAACGGGCACTCGTCGCAGGCCGTCACGACCATGAAGGTCTGGGCGCCGGCGAAGTCCCGGACGTTTTTCTGGCCCGAGCGCAGTCCGCACCAGGCGGGGCGGTCGTCCCCGTCGGGTATGGGCCGCTGTGCGGGCGAGGCGATGTTGCAGGCGCGCTTCCCGTCGACGAGGGTCAGGAAGGGGCATTGGGAGCATTTTGTGGCGACGAAGATCATGCGTATTCAGCTCTGGTTCAGGTTCTAGACGTCGGCGGGTAGGGGGATTTCGCTGCAGTAGTCGTCCCAGTCGGCGCAGGCCAGTCCCATGGGCATTTCAAAGCTCGCCTGGCAGTGGGGGCAGAGCACTCGGATGGTCGCGTCGTTGCCGAAGGCTTCGCGCATGGCGTCCTCGGTGTGAATCGCTTCGGTGCGGTGCCCGCAGCTGGGGCAGGTCGCGGAAACGGTGAATTCCTTGCTCACGGCGGTCCTCCTTGTGATCATGGGCTGATGTGGGGTGTCTTTGTACATACGGTGTCGGGGCTGGCCCGTCAAAGTCAAATCGATTGCGGGCGCGAGGTCTCCGGTCAGAGGTAGGGCGAGAAGAGCCAGAAAAAGGCGTCGCGCAGGCGCGCGGGCAGCGGCCGGCCTTGGAGCTCCTGCCGAGTCACGGGGCGGCTTGCGGCCATGACAGCATCGAAGTGCCGGGTCAGGCGCTCGGTCAGATGCCGGTCCAGGACTTCGAGGGTCAGTTCGAAATTGAGGCGCAGACTGCGATTGTCCATGTTGGCCGAGCCAAGGTGCACGTAGCAGTCGTCCACGAGCATGAGCTTCGTGTGGCAGAAGGGGGCCGGCTGAAAGGATACCTTGATGCCCGAGCGCAGCAGTTCCTCCAGGATGTGGTTCGTGGCCCAGTGCACGAAGGGCAGATTGTTGCGGGCCGGCAGGATGACCTCGACGTTCACGCCCCTGAGCCTGGCCGATTGCAGGGAACTCAGGAACGTGCCGGGCGGCAGGAAGTAGGGGGTCATGATCTTGATCGAGAATTCGGCCGCCGAAACGATGCCCGTGATCAGGGTCTTGAGATTGTCCTCATGCAGGTTCGGCCCGTCGATCACGGTCCGGCAGAGGCAGTCCCCAGCGGGTTCCGTGGCCAGCACGGGCGGGTGGATGCGCTCCCGGGTGGTGAAAAGCCAGTCGTCGATGAACGTGTCCTGCAACTGCGAAACGACGGGGCCGCGGACGATGAAGTGCACGTCCGTCACCGGCCAGAGGGGCTTGGACCCCAGCACGTGTTTTTGGCTTATGTTCATGCCGCCCGTGAAGGCCAGAATGCCGTCGACCACCAGGATTTTGCGGTGGTTGCGCATGTTCATGTGCAGGTTCGGCGGGATGAGGGCCGGGGGGATGAACAGGGCCGTGGCGACCCCTTTCTGGCGCAGCAGGCGTGAAGCCAGGGGCCAGGAGTATTTTTCGCCCACACCGTCGATGAGGACGCGCACCTCGACCCCGCGGGCCGCGGCCCGCGCCAGGGCGTCGATGAATGCGCGGCCGGTGGCGTCCGTGTCGAGGATATAGGTCGTGAGGTAGACGCTTTGTTCGGATGTTTCGATGGCCTGGAGCATGAGCGGATACGCCTCGTCGCCGTTGACGAGAGGCTCCACGCAGTTGCCGCCCGTCAGTTCCGTCTCCAGGACGTTGCGGCCCACACGCTCCAGACGCTGAAACGACCGGAACAGGACGGTCGGGTTGACCACGGCGCAGCTTAGGGCTGACGGGGAGTGCCTTTCGCCCGCAAGGGCGTCGATCTCGCGACGCATGCGCGAGGCGCTGCGGCGCACGCGGTTCACCCCGAAGAGAATGTACAGAATGGGCCCGGCCAAAGGGAAGGTCAGACAGACCCCGACCCAGCCCAGGGCCGAGCGGGAGTCGCTCTTGTTCAGCAGGGCGTGGCCGGCGGCGCCCAGGGCAAGGACGGCCAGCAGGGCGAGCCCGATCCAGTTCAGCACGGCCATGGGCTCACCACGCTCGTCCAGGGTTCGGCCCGCCATCAGGCATCAGGAGCCCCCTCCTGCGTCCGGTTTGGTCTCCGGCGGCGTGGCGCATTCCAAGGGGTCTCCCAGACAGGAGTTGAAGATGTCGAGGATGGCCCTGTCCAGGTACGCTTCCTCCCGGTAGGTCAGAAAGGCGGAGTTGAAGGCCTTGGTCACGGCCGTGATCTTGGTGTAGGCCTGCTCCAGCCCCTGGCAGTAGGAGTGCAGGGCCGAACAGGCGCCCTCCCACGTCTGGGCGGTGCCCTCGGGCAGGGTGTCGCGCGCGACGGCCTCCAGGGACTCGATTTCCTCCAGGATGCCTTCCTTGGCGTTGACGATATGCATGAGGTGGGTGTTCAGATAGTGGCACATGCCCCCGGCGGCGTTGCGCAGCACCCGGTTGCGTTGGTCCTCCATGGCCTGGGTGATGTTGTGCACGATGCCCTCGTAGGACACCAGGTAGCCGGAATCGTCGGTCTTGGCCCGGGCCGTGATGGCCACTTCGACGGCGCGACCGTCCTTGAGGCGGAAGCGGACATGCCGGTCCGCGACGAAGCCCTGTTCGTTGATCTGGGCCAGGAGGCCGGCCCGCTCGGACAGGTCCTCGTAGAAGTCCTTGAGATTCGCGGCCAGGGCCTCCTCGCGGCTGGCGAAACCGAGCATCTGGACGCCGGCGTCGTTGATGTCGAGGAAATTCCCTTCGGGCGTCACGGAATAGGCCATGTCCTTGGTGCCTTGGAAGAAATCCCGGTATTTTTCCTCGCTGCGCTTCAGGGCGTCCAGGGCCTCTTTCTGGTCGGTGATGTCGCGGATGACGTGGTCGATGCGCCGCACCGAGCGGGCCGTGCAGTAGACCAGGTGGGCCTCGTCGTGGACCCACTTGATGCGGCCGTTGGTGCTGATGATGCGGTACTGCATCTCGCCGAACTCGTCGTCCTCCATGGAGTTGTAGAAGTTGCGGACCTGCGCCCTGTCTTCGGGGTGTACGAAGTGCATGAGTTGCGTGGCCCCGGCGTTGAAGGCGCGGCGGGGGATTCCGTAGAGCGCTTCGGCCGCGGGGTTGATGGCCAGGATGGAATGGTCCGTAGGCGAAAGGGAGACCACCACGTCGTTCATGGCGTGCAGGATGCTTTCCAGGCGGTCCTTGACGCGCTGCAGTTCGATGCGGGTCCTGCGGCGCTCGGTGATGTCGGTGATGGCTGCCAGGATGGCCGGTGCGCCGCCGCAGTCGATGACCGTCAGCTTCATTTCCACGGTGGCGTCCTCTCCGGGCCGGGAGATGGAGAACTCGATGCGGTTCGGGAGCTCCGGGGTGTAGAGCTTGTCCACGCAATGGCGGGCCACCCGGTCCCGGTCCTCGGGTATGACCAGGTCGGCCAGGGGCTTGCCCATGAGGCCCGTGAAGTCCGTGCCAACGATTTCGCAGAAGGCGCCGTTGGTGAAGACGATGTTGCCTTCACGCAGGATGAGCACGCCGTCGTTGATGTGCCGGACGATGCCCTGGTAGTCGATGCTTTCCCGGCAGACGTTCAGCAGGTTGGCGTCTTCGAAGCAAGATCCGTTCATGTTCCGCGCTCCTGATTCCCGGCAGGCCGGCCGTGCGGGCGGCCTGTCATTACGGAAACGATATGCGTTTTGCCCCTTGGAGGGCCAGAGATTTTTGCAGTGCGCCGGAATTTCACGGCCGTGGCGGCGTTGGGGCGCGTGGAACGCGTGCATGAATGGCGAGGATGGCGAACGAAAATCAAACGAAGAGATGCGGCCTGCGAAACGGTGCCGGCGCGTCTTTCGGAAAGGCGGCCGTCCCGTTGCGTCCTGCCCGACATGCCGTCTGCGCGGGCGCGGTTTCACCTCCGGGAGCGGTCGCGGCCCTGCGCCGCGATCATTCGTGTTCGACGAAGATGAGCCCTTCCGTCTTGAAGCCGCGCTCAGCGGCCTTGGCCACGAGTTCCTTCCTCAGGGTCTCGTCCATGAACGGCTCGCGCGCCAGAATCCAGAGGTAGGATGTGTCCGGCCCGCTGACCACGGCGTAGGCGTAGTTTGCGTGGTCGAGTTCGAAGACCACGTAGGAGCCGTAAAATGGGCCGAAAAAGGAGACCTTGAGGAATCCCGTCTGCGGGTCGTCTACGAAATAGGCCCGGCCCTCGGCCTGTTTCCATTTTTCGTCCCTGGCGGAATACCCGCGGTTGACGACGCGCACGCCGCCGTCCCCGCGCAGGCTGTACTGCGCCGTGACATGGCTCAGGCCGCGTTCGAAGGGGTGGTCCAGCCTGGCGATCTCGTACCAGGTGCCGAGATAGCGCTCCAGGCGGAAGTCGCTGACGGGGCGCACGTTCTCGGGCAGGGTGACGCAGCCGCCGACCAGCAGGGCGAGCAAAGCGACGAGTTTTTTCATGCGTGCCTCCGGAAGATGGTTGCGGCCGACGCCGGGACCGTCGATCTTAGGTCGAGCGTTCCCTCACGTGCGGGAAATGTCAATGCCGGTTGCATTTCTGGTGCAGGTTCCGATGCACGTGCCGCCGCGGGCCTGCGTATTTGCAGGGAGTTTTTTCTGTTGCGACCTGCCAAGGGTTCTTTACGAGCGAACAGGTTTGCATGTAGGAGCGTGCATTGGCCGCCATGGGCGGATTGCAAAAACCCAAGCATCGGATTGCCATGATCAGAAAAATTCTCCTCGCCCTTCTCCTTGTCGCAGTTGTGGCCGGCGGGCTTGCCGGCATCAAGGCCCTGCAGATCAAAAAAATGATCGACCAGGGCAAGTCCATGGTCATGCCTCCCGCAGTGGTCTCGGCCGTCAACGCCACGTCGGCTTCGTGGGAGACGGTGCTGACCGCCGTCGGGTCGGTCACGGCAGTGCAAGGCGTGACCCTGACCGCCGAGATTCCGGGCAAGGTCGTGCGTATTCTCTTCGACTCGGGGGATCGCGTGTCTGCCGGGGACGCCCTGGTGCAGCTGGACGTGTCGCAGGAGGCTGCGCAGCTGCGCGCCCTCGAGGCCAGCGAGAACCTGGCCCGCGTCAACCTGAAGCGCATGGAATCCCTGTTGGCCCAACGCTCCACGGCCAAGGCCGAGTACGACACCGCCCTGGCTACGCACCGGCAGTTCCTGGCCGAGATGGACGCCCTGCGGGCCGTCATCGCCAAGAAGACCATTCGCGCCCCCTTTGCCGGGACCCTGGGCATCCGCCAGGTCAACCTCGGTCAGAACCTGGGCGACAGCGACGTCATCGCCAGCCTGCAGCACCTCGACACCGTGCACGTCGAGTTCGTGCTGCCCCAGCAGCAGGTCGCGCAGGTGCACCCCGGCGTCACGGTCCGCGTGACCTCCGACGCCGTGCCCGGCAAAACCCTGGAAGGGCGGCTCACGGCCATCGAGCCCCTGGCCGACAGCTCCACGCGCACGGTGCGCATGCAGGCGGTGCTGGGCAACCCCGGCCAGGCCTTGCGGCCGGGCATGTTCGTCAATGTCGGAGTGGCCCTGCCCGATGAGCGCGTCGTGACCACCGTTCCCGTCACCGCCGTGCTTTCTGCGGCCTACGGGGCCTCGGTCTTCCTGGTCGAGGCGGCCGAGGGCAACGGCAGCGAAGGCCTGAAACTGCGCCAGCAGTTCGTGACCCTCGGCGAGCGGCGCGGCGATTTCGTGGCCGTGACCAAGGGGATCGAGCCCGGCCAGACCGTGGTCAGCACGGGCGTCTTCAAGTACCGCAACGGGCAGCCCGTGGTCGTGGACAACACCCTGGCCCCGGAATTCAAGACCGCGCCGACCCCGGAAAACTCCTGATGCCGGCCGCTTCGAACGCACAACGCTTTCACGGGCTCAACCCATGAAATTCACCGACATATTCATCCGCCGCCCCGTCCTGGCCCTGGTCGTCAACCTGCTGATCGTCATCGCCGGGCTGCAGGCCGTATTTACCCTCACGGTCCGTCAGTATCCGCGCAGCGACAACGCCATGGTCACCGTGACCACGACCTACGTCGGCGCCAGCGCGGAGCTGGTGCGCGGGTTCATCACCACGCCCCTGGAACGGGCCATCGCCGCGGCCGACGGCATCGACTACATCCAGTCCCAGAGCACCCAGAACCTCTCGACCATAAGCGTCCGGCTGAAGCTCAACTACGACCCCATCAAGGCCCTGTCCGAGATCAGCGCCAAGGTCGACCAGGTCCGCGGCGACCTGCCGCCCGACGCCGAGGTGCCCATCCTGAACGTGGAATCGGCCGACAGCCAGTTCGCCTCGGCCTACCTGAGCTTCTCCTCCACCGACCTGGAGCAGAACCAGATCACGGACTACCTCATGCGCGTGGTCCAGCCGCGCCTGTCGACCCTGAACGGCGTGCAGCGCGCCGACATTCTGGGCGCGCGGACCTTCGCCATGCGCATCTGGCTCAAGCCAGACCGTATGGCCGCCCTGAACGTCAGCCCCGCCGCCGTGCGCCAGGCCCTGGCCGCCAACAACTACCTCTCGGCCCTGGGCCAGACCAAGGGCGAGCTGGTGCAGATCAACCTCACGGCCGACACGGACCTGCGCTCGGCCGACGAGTTCAGGCAGCTGGCCATCCGCTCGGAGAACGGGGCCGTCATCCGGCTGGGCGACATCGCCGACGTGGCCCTGGGCGCCGAGGACTACGGCTCGGAGGTGCGCTTCACGGGCAAGACGGCGGTCTTCATCGGCGTCTGGCCCCTGCCCAACGCCAACTCCATCGACGTCATCAGGCTCGTGCGCGCCGAGATGGAGTCCATCCAGGAGTCCCTGCCCTCGGGCATGGAGGGGCGGGTGGCATACGACGCCACGGAGTACATCAACAGCGCCATCCACGAGGTCCTGAAGACCCTGGGCGACACGCTCATCATCGTCGTCATCATCATCTTTCTCTTCATGGGTTCCTTCAGGGCCGTGGCCATCCCGGTCATCGCCATTCCCCTGTCGCTCATCGGCGCGGTTTTCCTGATGCAGGCCTTCGGGTTCACCGTGAACCTGCTGACGCTTTTGGCCGTGGTCCTGTCCGTGGGGCTCGTGGTCGACGACGCCATCGTCGTGGTCGAAAACGTGGAGCGGCACCTGTCCCAGGGCGAGTCGCCCCTGAACGCGGCTATCCTCGGCGCCCGCGAGCTGATCGGCCCGCTCATCGCCATGACCATCACCCTGGCCGCGGTCTACGCGCCCATCGGCCTGCAGGGCGGCCTGACGGGCTCCCTGTTCCGCGAGTTCGCCTTCACCCTGGCCGGGGCTGTGACCATCTCCGGCATCGTGGCCCTGACCCTGTCGCCTGTCATGTCCGCCAAGCTCCTCAAGCCGGGCATGGAGGAGCACGGGCTGGCCGGGCGCATCGCCCGCGATTTCGGCAAGCTGCGCCGCTTCTACGGGCGACTCCTGGAAGGCACTCTCAACGCCCGGCCGGCGGTGTACGTGATCTGGATCGTCATCAGCGTCCTGTCCGTGCCCATGTTCACCATGTCCGCCACGGAGCTGGCCCCGACCGAGGACCAGGGCGTCATCTTCGGCATTCTCGACGCCTCGGCCGATTCCACCCTGGACCAGACGAGCGCCTACGCTGCGGCCGCCAACCGTGTTTTCCTGAGCACGCCCGAGGCGAAGTTCACCTTCCAGGTCACGTTCCCGTCCAGCGGCTTCAGTGGTCTGGTCGTCGCCCCCTGGGAACAGCGCGACCGCACCGCGGCCGAGATCCTGCCCGAGGTGCAGGCCGGCCTGGCCGCCATCCCGGGCATCCAGATGTTCCCGGTCACCCCGCCGGCCCTGCCCGGCGGCGGCGACTTCCCGGTGGAGTTTGTCCTGGCCTCGACGGCGCCGCAGGAGGAGATTCTCGACTTCGCCCGGCAGCTTCAGATGAAGGCCATGCAGAGCGGCATGTTCGCCTTCCCGCCGCTCATCGACGTCAAGATCGACCAGCCCCAGGCCGAACTGGTCGTGGACCGCGACAAGGTCGCGGCCATGGGCCTGAACCTGGCTTCCGTGGGCGGCGACATCGGCGCCATGCTGGGCGGCAACTTCGTCAACCGCTTCAACATCGACGGCCGCAGCTACAAGGTCATCCCCCAGGTGCAGCGCATTGACCGGCTGACCCCCGACCAGCTGGGCAACATCCATGTGACCGGCCCGAACGGCGAACTCGTGCCCCTGTCCGCCGTGGCGACCATCAAGGAATCCACCGTGGCCCGCTCCCTGAACCGCTTCCAGCAGCTCAACGCGGTCAAGATCAGCGGCGTGGCCGTGCGGCCCCTGGACGAGGCCTTGCGTTTTCTGGAGGACGAGGCCGCCGGCATCCTGCCCCAGGGCTACGTCATCGACTACACCGGCGACTCCCGCCAGCTGCGGACCGAGGGCAACAAGTTCCTGACGGCCTTCGGCCTGGCCGTGGTGCTGATCTTCCTGGTCTTGGCGGCGCAGTTCAACAGCTTCCGCGATCCCTTCGTCATTCTGGCCGGGTCCGTGCCCCTGGCCGTGTTCGGGGCGCTGATCTTCACCTTTCTGAAGATGCCCGACCCGAACGTGGCCTTCTGGACCGCCGGCTGGACCACGACCATGAACATCTATTCGCAGGTCGGCCTGGTGACTCTGGTGGGGCTGGTTTCCAAGAACGGCATCCTCATCGTCGAGTTCGCCAACCAGCTGCAGAAGCTCGGGCGTTCCAAGCGCGAGGCCGTGCACGAGGCGGCCATGACCCGCCTGCGGCCCATTCTCATGACCACCGGGGCGACCATAGCCGGCCACTTCCCCCTGACCCTGGTCACGGGCGCGGGGGCCGCGGCGCGCAACTCCATCGGCCTGGTCCTGGTCGGCGGCATCGCCATCGGCACGCTGTTCACCCTGTTCATCATCCCGTCCATCTACATGCTCGTGGCCCGCGACCATTCCCACGACCGCGAGAAGGACGAGATCGGCCGCGACGTCAAGGGCGGGGAATCCCTGGTGGGGTGACGCTTGCGCTGCTGGCCCTGGGTTGGGCATGCTGGGGGGCGCTGCACAGCCTGCTCATAAGCCCGGGCTGGATGCGCCTCGTCTCGGCCCGCCTCCCCCGGCTGTGCCCCTGGTACCGGCTGGCCTACAACGGCCTGGCCGTGCTGACCCTCCTGCCTCTTCTCCTCTTCAAGAATTCCCTGGCCGGGGAGCCGCTTCTCGCCTGGAGCGGCCCCCTGGCGGCGGTCCGCTTCGGCCTGCTCGGGGCGGCCCTGTGGCTGTTCTGGGCCGGGGCCCGGGTGTACGACCTGAAGGTCGTCGGCGGTCTGGCGCAGCTGCGTTCGGCCTGTTCCTTCGCGGGCAGCCCCTATGCCGAAGAGCTGCTCACCGCAGGCATCCTGGCGCGGGTCCGCCATCCCTGGTACGGCGGTGCGCTTCTGCTGCTCTGGACCCGCACGGGGGCCTTCGACGCGGCGGAACTGGTCACCAGCCTGGTGCTGACGGGCTACGTGCTGATCGGCGCGCGGCTAGAGGAGCGCAAGCTCGTGCACGTCCACGGCCAGGCCTATCTGGGCTACCAGCGGTCGACGCCCATGTTCTTCCCGTGGCCGCGGAGCGGCAGGGCTGCGCGATGAAGGTCTGGTGGCGCCTTTCGGACTACATCAGCCACCGGCGCGCAGGCGAGGCGTACGTCCGCTGCCTGGAGACGGCGGGATTCGAGCCCGCGAGAGGGCCGGAAGATGCGGATCTGGCCGTGGTTCACGAGGACCCGTTGTTCTGGCCGCGCATATTCCGCGCATGTCCGATCCTGTCCGAAATGCCCGTGGCCGGGTATGCGGTATGGGAAGGGGGAACCCTGCCGGAGGTCTACCGGCAGGGGCTTTCGCTGGTGAGGGAGGTGTGGACGGCGTCGACGTTTTCGGCCGGTGCCCTGGCCCAGGGGCATCCGTGCGTGAAGGTCCTGCCGCACGTGGTCGAGGTTGTCGAACCGGCCGCGCAGGACCTGCGCTGGGCGGCGGAACGCCTCGGGGCGGGGCGCTACTTCTTTTCCATCGTGGACGCGCTCAATCCGCGCAAGAATCTGGAAGCCCTGCTGCGGGTCTTCGCCCGAGTGCATGCCGTGGTTCCGGATGTCCGGCTGGTCCTCAAGCAATACCGCAAGGAGGTCCCTCTGCGGGGGCTTTCAGGGGTGGTCAGCCTGGGCGGGGACATGACGGACGGGCAGATTGCGGCCCTGCACCGGGGGGCCCTGGCCTACGTCGCCCCGCACCGGGGCGAGGCCTGGGGCTTGGGACTGAGCGAGGCCATGAGCCATGGCGTGCCTGTCCTGGCCACGGGCTGGTCGGGCAACATGGAGTACATGGACGAAGGCAACTCCGTGCCCCTGCACTACGAACTTGAAGCGGTGGGCGGCCGCATGGCCGGTCTGCTGCCGCACTTCACCCCGGACATGCTCTGGGCCCGGGTCGACGAGGGACACCTGGAGCGCGAGATGCTGCGCCTGGTGCGGCGCGGTCCCGACCCGGCCATGTGCGTCCGGGCCCGGGCCGTGGCCGAACGCTTTTCCCTGGCCCGCGTGGCCGCAGTCCTGGGCGTCCTGCTCCGGGGCTTCTACTCCAGAAACATCTGATAGAACCGCTGCAGCATGGGCAGGGGCACGGCCTGTTCCCAGCGTCCGGCGGCCAGGGCCAGCAGCCACGCGCCGAGCATGACGGCCACGCTGCCGACGCCGATGGTCCAGGCCGGGACGGTCCGGCCCGCGGCGCGTATGGTGATGCAGCCGGCCACGGGACACGCTTCCTGGCAGCGCATGCAGCCCAGGCACTCCGGGGAGAGCACCCGCTCCAGGTCCTGCACGCGGATGCAGCCGGGGCAGGCCCCGGTGCACCGGCCGCAGTTCACGCAGGACGCGCTGTCGCGGTGGATGCGCATGGGGCTGGCCCAGCTCAGCAGACCCAGCAGAGCGCCGTAGGGGCAGAGATACCGGCACCAGAAGCTGCGCAGCCCGACGCCCAGCACGAGCAGCGAGGCCAGGATCATGAGGGTCGTGCGGGACGGGCTCTGGAAGAAGCGCAGCATGCGGGCGTCGGCCACGAAGTTGTAGGGCGATGTCGCGAACTGTTCGAGGGCCTGCATGTCCATACCGATGAAGACGGTGTAGATGAAAAAGCCCAGGGCCAGATACTTGGGCGCGGCCAGCAGCCTGGAGACCCACGGGCCCGGCACGCGCGACAGGGACAGCCGTCGGCCCAGGGCGTTGAGCATCCCCGAAATGAAGCCCACGGGGCAGACATAGCCGCAGAAGCCCTTGCGCAGGAGAACAGCCGTGGCCAAGGCGGCCAGGAAGATGACCAGGCCGGCCGGGTGGACCATGTCCCAGGTCCCGGTGGCCAGGAGGCGGCGCAGGCCCATCAGGGCCGCGATGGGCAGGAAGGCCTCCACCGAGGCCGGGCGGGGGACGAAGACGTCGCTTGCGGCCGTGGCCCAGAGCATGAAGCGGTGAAACTGCCAGCCCGTGTGCAGGCAGAGGATGAGAAATGCGGATTGGATGACCCGCTGACGGACGGATGATGTCGAGATGGTGATCATGGTTGTCTGGGAGGGTCACGGCGCATCGCCGCGATCCGGTGAGCGTTAACGGATGTGCGCGAGGGCCCGCCACTTGAGGCGCAGGCGGTGCAGGTAGGTGGCCAGGCCCTTGGGACGCGGCAGGGTTCCTGACATGGTTCTGGCCGGATGGAAGACGAGGTCCAGGAGATGCACGGCGCGGGCGTGTCCGGAAAGGAAGGCCACGCACCCCGCGCAGGAGGTGACCACGACCCGCCCGTCAGCCCGCCGGACCGCTTTCGCGCCCCAGGCGGCGGCAAGCTCCGGCCGCAGCAGCCCGACGCTGCCCCCCTCGCCGCAGCAGGGGCTCAAGGGGCCGTCCTGCCTGGTCTTTTCCGGGTCGAGTCCGGTGTCCTCGACCATCAGCCTGATGCGCTCCTGGATGTGCGCATCACCACGGTACGGACAGGGCGTGTGTACCACGGCCGCGCCCCGCACGGAGGCGTCCCGGGTCACGGGATGCTCGGCCAGCACGTCGAAGACGGTCCTGACGGTCAATTCCCGGCCGTATTCGGTGAAGACCGCGAAACAGTTGGGACATGCCGTCAGCACCGTGGTCACGCCCATGGCGTGCAGCCGGTCCAAAAGCGCTCCGAAGCGGACGTCGAAGCGATCCTGGCAGCCAAGGTCGTGGGTCGTTTTAAAGCAGCAGGACAGGACCAGTCCGAGGTCGGGAATGCAGTTGCGCAGATGGGCCAGAAGCGCCCTGGTCGTGTCCGGATGACGGCCGGGCAGGGTACAGCCCGGGAAGAAGACCGTATCGCCTCCGGCCGGAAGGCGGAACAGGCTCATGAGCTGCGATGCGCCAAAGCGTTCGTAGTCGAGCCGCGCCCGGTACGGCACGAGGCTGATCCGGCCCGCATCCATGGCCGCCCTGCGCATGGCCAGGAAGAAGGCCTTCAGGGGCAGCCCCATGGGGCAGACCGTGGAGCACAGGCCGCAGAGGCTGCACTCGAAGGCCGCGGCCCGTCCCGTGCCGGTGGTCAGAAAACGGTCGGCCAGCGTTTTGGGCGTGCCGTGTTCGCTCAGGAACGTGCACCGGAACTGGCAGGCGCGGCATTCGGTGCATTCTGCGGAAATCCGGCTGGCCAGTTCGTGCAGGTCTTTTGTCGGTGCGGCGTGCGTCACGGCTCAGTGCAGGAAATTCCTGATACCGGTGAAGACGATCTGGGCGGCCATGGCCGAGAGGACCAGGCCCGTGATCTTGGTCATGACGGACAGCCCAACGGAACCGAGGAGCTTTTTCAGGGGCCTGGCCGAACGCAGCAGGACGCCGACGGACAGGCAGGAGCAGATCAGCGCCCCCGCGCCCACGGCCCGCTCCGTGGCGCCGCCCAACTCCGCGCCCAGGATCAGGAGCGTGCCGATGGTGGCCGGGCCCACGGTGATGGGGATGGCCAGGGGCACCACGGCGAAGTCCACGTCCGGTGCCGCCTCCTGGCTTGAGCGCTTGCCCGAGACCAGGGACACGGCCGAGAGGAAGAGCAGGCTCCCCGCGCCGATGCGGAAGCCGTCCAGGGTGATGCCTAAGGTGGAGAAGATGGGGTTGCCCGCGAAATAGAGGATGAGGCTGATGACCATGACGGCCATGGTCGTGCGGATGGCTACCATGCGCTGCTCGGTCTTGGTCATGTGCTCGGTCATGGACAGGAAGACGCTCAGCACGAAGAAGGGCGTGAGCAGGAAGAAGAGCTTCATGCTCAGGCTGACGAAAAGGGTGATCATGGCTGTATCCGTGTGCGCCCGGCGGCGCGGTGTTGCGTGCATGTCCCGGCCGGATGCCGGGACGAGCCGTCCTTAGGCCCGCCGCCCGCCAAAGGCAAGGGGCAGAATCTGCATACCCGCATTATCCCCGCGTGGCCAGCACGATGCCGCCCAGGATGCACCCCGCGCTGGCCAGATGCACCGGGCCCATGGGTTCCCCCAGGAAAAGAAACGCGGTCGCCCCGCTGAAGAGCGGCAGGCTGTAGTAGATGAGCCCCGCCAGGGAAGGGCCGATGGAGGCCACGGCGCTGTTCCACATGGCGTAGGCGGCCAGGGACGCGCCGAGCCCGACGTAGAGGATGGCGCAGGCCATGCCCGCGGTGATCACCGGCGGTCCTGCGACGGCGTATTCCCAGCCGGCCCACGGCAGGAGGAAGACGAGGCCCGTGCCGATGAGGGTCAGCAGAAAGACCGACGGGCTGAGCTTTCCGGAGTACCTGCGCACCATGATGCTGTACGCGGCGAAGAGGACGGCGGCCAGGGTCATCCACAGGTCGCCGGTCGAGAAGTGCAGCCCCAGCAGGCGCGCGGGTTCGCCGCCGGTGATCAGGAGCAGGACGCCGCCCAGGGCTGCGGCCAGACCCAGGATTTTTCGCGCAGTCAGCCTTTCGCGCAGGAAAACGCGGGCCAGCAGGATGATGAAGACCGGCGTGGACGTGGCGATGAGCGAGAGGTTCAGGGCGGAGGTGGTGCGGGCGCCCGTGTACAGGAGCGCGTTGAAGACCGTGACCCCCAGAAGCGCCATGGGGATCATGGTCGGCAGGCTTCGACGGATGGCGGCCCGGTCGGCCCAGGCCGCCCGCCAGGCGAAGGGCAGCAGCCCCAGGAAGGCCACGCCCCAGCGCAGCAGGGACAATGTGGCCGGTTCGATGCTCTGGTTCAGGAGGCGGGCGACGATGAAGTTGCCGGACCAGATGACGGTGGCGCCCAGTGCGAAAAGGGCGCCGCGGAGGCGTGTGGTGTCGGTCATGGGGAACGGGGAAAAAAGGTTGCGCGGACGGGCCGAGAACGACGAATTCCCCCGAGTCTGTTCGAACTCGGGGGAATTGTCGAGAGGATGGTTCGCCGCGAGCGGCGGGGCCGTGTTACTGCTGGGCCGGGGCACCGTGTCCGGCATGACCGGCGGGAGCCTGGCCGGCGGTGCCGTTGCCGGACATGTCATGCTGCATTCCGCCCATGGCGCCATGCTGCATGCCACCACTCATCATGCCACCACCCATCATCTGGCAGCCGCCCTTGCCGCCCATCATGCCGTGGCCCATACCCGGAAGGATTCCTTCCTTGGCCAGGGTCTTTTGCAGCTTGACCCTTTCCGCGTAGATCTTGCCGTTCAGGGCGTTGATCTCCGCGACCAGGGCCTCGACCTTCTTGTCGTCGGTCTTGTCTCCGTAGATTTCGGCGTCCAGGGCGGACTCCTTGGCGAAGATCTGCCTCTTCAGGTCCGCTGTAGCCGCGGTGAAGTCGTCGTGGGCCTTGTCGACCACTGCCTGCTTTTCCGGGGTCAGGTTCGCCGTATTGCCGTGGTTCATGGCCATGGCTGTGCCTGCAAAGGCCAGGAACAGGGCCAGGGCGATGATGATGTTTCGAGTCGATTTCATAGCGTTTCTCCTTGGGAACAGTTTGGAATGAATTTCATTCATCAAATGCCGTGCCACAGGGGGGCACGGCATTCATCACTCTATTTCTTATGCGTTATCGAGCTGTTGGCAAGGAATGACGCCGGGATGGGCTTTTTCGGTTGTGCAGGCGGATGGCGCACATGTTTGCGATTTGTGCAGTATCTGGTTTGTGGTGCGCGGCCTGACGGAAGGGCGGTGGGGCGCAGACGGTCGCATGGCGTGGTGGGCGGTTATGTCCGATTTTTGATCCAGCTCAAAGATGGAACGCCGTAACCTGCATAGAGAGGTCTCAACGACATCAAAACTCTCATGGAGGTTGAACCATGTTTTGCAATCAGTGTGAACAGACTGCCAAGGGCCAGGGATGCGACAAGATGGGCGTGTGCGGGAAGACTCCCGAAGTGGCCGCCCTGCAGGACCTGCTGACCCATTCCGTCAAGGGCCTGTCCCTCTACGCCCATGCCGGCCGCAAGGTGGGCGTGGTCGATAATGAAGTGAACCGCTTCTCCTGCGAAGCCATTTTCTCGACCCTGACCAATGTGGACTTCGATCCGGCCCGCTTCGTGGCCATGATCGAGCGCTGCGACGCCCTGAAGACCCGTCTCAAGGAGAAGGTCAAGTCCGCCGGGGGCCAGGTCACCTTCGGCAACGAGCCGGAGCCCGGCTTCCTGACCAAGGTGGCACGCATGTTCCTGGGTGGAGAACAGCCCGATTTCACGGCGCACCCTGAAATTTCCTTTACCGTTGCCGGCACGACGCAGCTGGTGCCCATGGGCGAGAAGGTCGGCTTTGCGCCGAAGCCCGACGCCAACGCGGACCTCGAATCCCTGCGCCAGATCCTGACCTACGGCCTGCGCGGCGTGGCCGCCTACGCCGACCATGCAGCCATTCTGGGTCAGGAGTCCGACGAGGTCTACGCCTTCATCCACGAAGCCATGGCCGCCACCCTCGACCAGAGCCTGGGCCTCAACGAGCTCATCGGGCTGTGCCTGGGCTGCGGCAAGGCCAACCTGAAGGCCATGGAGCTTCTGGACGCCGCCAACACCGGCTCCTACGGCCACCCCGTCCCGACGGAAGTCCCCCTGGGCGCCAAGAAGGGCAAGGCCATCCTCGTCTCCGGGCATGACCTCAAGGACCTGGGCCTGCTCCTGGAGCAGACCGCGGGCAAGGGCATCAATATCTACACCCACGGCGAGATGCTGCCCTGCCACGGCTATCCGGAGCTCAAGAAACACGCTCATTTCCACGGCCACTACGGCACGGCCTGGCAGAACCAGCAGAAGGAATTCGCAGAGTTCCCCGGCGCCATCCTCATGACCACCAACTGCATCCAGAAGCCGGTCGAGTCCTACAAGGGCAACATCTTCACCACCGGCCTGGTCGGCTGGCCCGGCGTGACCCACGTCGGCAAGGACTTCTCCCAGGTAATCAATAAGGCCCTCGAAATGCCCGGCTTCGCGGTCGACGAGGACAAGGGCAGCGTCCTGACCGGGTTCGCCCGCAACGCGGTTCTGGGCGTGGCCGACAAGGTCATCGCCGCGGTCAAGGGCGGCGACATCCGCCACTTCTTCCTGGTGGCCGGCTGCGACGGCGCCAAGCCCGGCCGCAACTACTACACCGAGTTCGTTGAGAAAGTGCCCAGCGATTGCGTGGTCCTGACCCTGGCCTGCGGCAAGTTCCGCTTCTTCGACAAGAAGCTCGGCGACATCGGCGGCATCCCGCGCCTGCTGGACATCGGCCAGTGCAACGACGCCTACTCGGCCATCCAGATCGCGGTGGCCCTGGCCGGAGCCTTTGGTTGCGGCGTGAACGACCTGCCCCTGTCCATGGTCCTGTCCTGGTACGAGCAGAAGGCCGTGGCCATCCTGCTGACGCTGCTTTCCCTCGGCATCAAGGGCATCCGCCTCGGGCCCAGCCTGCCGGCCTTCATCACCCCGAACGTGCTGAACGTGCTGGTCGAGAACTTCGACATCAAGCCCATCACCACCCCGGACGAAGACCTGAAAGCCATCCTCGGCTGATCTTCTCAACCTCCAGAAAACGCGAAGCCCCCGGATCCTTTGGACCTGGGGTTTTCGTGTTTCCGGAAAGGTGCGCAGCGTCTTCGCTCTTTTTCTGCTTCCAGACGGCTCACGTCTTCTCTGTGCGAATGCACTGCACGAAGGCCAGGGACACGAGGCTCAGGGCAGCGCCGCCCACGAAGGGGATGCGGTAGTCCACCATCCAGAGCAGGCCGCCAGTGATGGGAATGACCACGGCCGCGATGTGATTGATGGTGAAACCCACGGCCATGCTCGGGGCGATGTCGCGTGGGTCGGCGATCTTCTGGAAAAAGGAGCGGATGGCCATGGCGAAATTGAAGAAGATGTGGTCCAGGATATAGAGGGCCGCCACCATGAGCTTGCTGTCGGTGAAGGCGTAGCCGAGGAAGACGAAGAACAGGGCCGTGTACTCCAGGGACAGCACCCTGCGTTCTCCGAAGCGGTTCACGGCCCGGCCGATCATGGGGCTCAGGAAGGAGTTCACGGCGTTGTTGAGCATGAACAGCAGCGTGATCTCCGTGACTGTGTATCCGAATTTCGTGACCATCAGAAACACGGCGAAGGCCACGAAAATCTGCCGCCGGGAACCGGACAAAAAGGTCAGCACGTAAAAGAGCCAGTAGCGGCGGCGCAGAACCATGTTCTTGCGCTGGAGCGGCAGATCCCCGCGCGCGGGTTTGGGCAGCAGGCAGAGGCTGGCCGCGGCCACGATGAAGATGCCGAGCAGCATGTACAGGGTCTGGTAGTCGGCATGGTTCACGGCCACCAGAAAGACGAGGCCGATGGCGATATTGGCGATGGAACCCGCCGCGCGCAGGCGGCCCATGACCACCGGGCTCTGGGTGACGCTGAAGTACTGCAGGGTCAGGGATTGGCTCAAGGTCTCGTAGTAGTGGAACCCGAAGGACATGACCAATGTGGCCAGGACAAGGCCGCCGTAGCTTGGCATCATGCCCGTCAGCATCACGCCCAGGCCCATGACCATGAGCGAGAGCACGGCCAGACGGTGCTCGCGCACGAAGACCAGAAGGTAGATGACCAGCAGGGCCAGAAACCCCGGCACCTCGCGCAGCCCCTGAATCATCCCCATCTGTTGGCCCGTGACGTGTGCCACCTCCACCGCGTAGTTGTTGAAAAGCGTGCGCCAACCCTGGAACCCCAGAGCGCTCAATACGGCCAAGGCGATGAGGAACAGGTACATGGGCCTGTTTTGCGGAGTATTCATGTTGCTATCCTGATGCGCCGTCAGGCGCTTGTTCTTGCTGAGGTAGATGGCCGCACGCCGCACTGCGGGGCAGGGCCGACGGAACGGCATGAGACGGTTGATAGCGGGTGTCAAGTTCGGGATACGGGGAGTTTTCAGCCAGTTTGCTTTTGCCGCATCCACGAGCCACAATGTGCGCCCCGGCGGCACACAAGTCGTGCGGGAAAATAAAGGAGGTTCGCGATGCAGGATGGGATGTACTGGCTACGCTTCAAGGCTTACGACAAGACGGAAGAAGGCGTGGCGGTCGTCAGGCGGGGCCTGGTGAACGGCGGCGGGCCGGTTTATGTCTGGCAGGGGCGCCTGACCTTGGAGGATGGCGCAATGCGAGGACATCTGACCATACGTAAATGGAAGCCGCTGGCGCCGCCAGAACTGGGCATGTTCAAGACGGCAAATCTGGACATTGACGGCCGCCTTGATGCGTCAGCCCGCTCTTTTGAAATGGTGGGGCATGCACACGGGCACCACGTGGTGCACCTGCGCATCAGCGGGCATTGGCTCGGAGAGTTGGCTGACGACAACCTCTGAGATTGGTATCTGAGTTTGCCAATTTTTGCCAAAATCGGTATGTTTTATTCATGAGCACCATGAACATTTCTCTCCCCGAGGCCCTCAAGAGTTTTGTGGATGAGCAGGTTGCGAGTCGTGGTTACGGCACGAGTAGCGAATACGTACGGGAATTGATCCGCAAAGATCAGGACCGTCAGCGTCTGCGCACCCTGCTTCTTGCCGGAGCGTCCTCCCCGGAGCGTGAACCGGCCGATGGCGCGTATTTCGAAACGTTGCGCGGCCGAATTCG
Organism: Desulfomicrobium salsuginis; assembly: GCF_054657795.1. Lineage (NCBI taxonomy): Bacteria > Pseudomonadati > Thermodesulfobacteriota > Desulfovibrionia > Desulfovibrionales > Desulfomicrobiaceae > Desulfomicrobium > Desulfomicrobium salsuginis. Next base: position 1,530,946 of record NZ_BAAHYA010000001.1, read on the forward strand.
TCGGTGAATCCGCGTGTGAAGGCGTTTCCAGTCATTCCCCGCGAGCGTGCCCATCAGGACATCGAGGAGACCATCGGGCATTATCTGGAGGACGGAGCGGCCGAGGCAGCCCTGGGCTTTATCGACGCCCTCGAACGGGCCTTCACGCAGATCGGCAGGCATCCGGAAAACGGCTCGACTCGTTTCGCTCATGAGCTGAACCTGCCGAACTTGCGGTCCTGGCCGCTGAAGCGCTTTCCGTATCTGGTCTGTTACGTTGTCCGGGAGGCACATGTCGACGTATGGCGTATCCTGCATGCACGGCGCGATGTTCCGAACTGGTTGCAGGACGAATAAGGCCATGCCGTGCCGCTGGTCGGCAACATCTTCTCTGCCTTATGTAAAATCGACCAACTCCTCACCCCCTCCCAAATCCACGCTGGCCATGACCTCCGGGGTCCGGCTCACGACCTTGCCGCGTCGGATGACCCACAGTCGCGCCGGGCGCAGGCGCAGGGCTTCGAGTTCGCTTGCGGCCTGCAGGATGACCATGTCCGCGTTGCAGCCTGGCTTCAGGCCGTAGCCTTCCAAGCCCAGCACCTTCGCTCCGTTTTCCGTCACGGCCGCGTACATCTTCTTCAAATCGTCCACGCCGGTCATGTGCAGGGCGTGGGCTCCCATGTGCGCCACTTCCAGCATGTCGTGGCTGCCCATGGGGTACCAGGGGTCCATGATGTCGTCGTGCCCGAAGGCCACGTTGATGCCCATGTTCATCAGCTCCGGCACGCGCATGAGCCCCCGCCGTTTGGGGTATGTGTCGTGCCGCCCCTGCAGGTTCATGTTCACCAGCGGGTTGCATACGCAGTGCATCCCCGCCTCGGCCATGAGCGGCAGCAGCTTCGACACATAATAATTATCCATGGAGTGCATGCTGGTCAGGTGCGAGCCCGCGACCCGGCCCTGCAGGCCCAGGCGTTGCGTCTCGTAAGCCAGGCTCTCCACGTGCCTTGAAAGCGGATCGTCGGACTCGTCGCAGTGCATGTCGACCATGAGTCCGCGTTTCGCCGCGATCTCGCACAGCACGCGCACCGACTCCCGCCCCTGGTCCATGGTCCGCTCGAAGTGCGGAATCCCCCCGACCACGTCCATGCCCTTGTCCAGCGCCCGTTCCAGCAGCTTCACCCCCTTCGGCGCGCGCAGCACCCCGTCCTGGGGAAAGGCCACGAGCTGGATGTCCACGAAATCCTTCATCTCCTCGCGCACTTCCAGCAGCACGTCCACGGCCATGAGGCTCGGGTCCGTGGTGTCCACATGCGTGCGGATGGCCAGATTGCCCTTGGCCACGCTCCAGCGCAGCAGTTTGAGTGCCCGGTCTTTGATGGCCTGGGGCGTCAGATCCGGCTTGAGTTCGCCCCAGATGCGAATCCCCTCGAGCAGCGTACCCGTCTCGTTCCTGCGCGGCAGCCCCGCCGACAAGGTCGCGTCCATATGGAAATGGCTGTCCACGAACGGCGGAGTCACCAGATACCCCTTGGCGTCAATCGTCTGCACGGCCTCGGCCTGTATACTCGGCTCGACCATCACGATGCGCCCATCCTTGCATCCGATTTCGGTCAACGCATCCTGTCCAGGCAGGGCCGTGTTGATGACAAGCAGATCCAGCATGATAATCACCTCGTTTTTAAGAGTGCCTCCGGCGGGCAGGGGATGCGTCCCCTGCACCCCAATAATCGGGTCAAGGGACGAGTCCCTTGCGGGGCGCGGGGCGGAGCCCCGCATTCAACCGGCGCGATATTTCGAGAAAAAGAGCCTCCGGCGGGCAGGGGGATTATCCCCCTGCACCCCTGACAGGGTCAAGGGGCGCGCCCCTTGCGGGGTGCGGGGCAGCGCCCCGCGTCTCTTCCCCCCTCTACCGCTCCCCTTTACGGAAGGGAACCAGCAAGGCCTTGGGGTAGGCGGCTTTGCGGGACATGGCGATGAGGGCCAGGATGGAGCAGAGGTAGGGGAGCATGAGGTAGAATTGGTATGGGATGGCGGAGATGGATTGCTGTTGGACGCGCATCTGGATGGCGTCGAAGGCGGCGAAGAGGAGCGTGCCGAGGAGCGCCTTGCCGGGTTTCCAGGAGGAGAAGACGACAAGCGCGATGCAGATCCAGCCGCGTCCGTTGACCATGCCGATGTAGAAGGCGTCGAAGGCGGCGAGCGTCAGGAACGCGCCGCCCACGGCCATGAGTGCGGAACCGGCCATGACCGCGCCGGTGCGTAAGGCCAGGACCGAGAGGCCTTGGGCCTCGGCGGCCAGCGGGTTTTCGCCGACCATGCGCAGGGCCAGGCCCAGGGGGGTGCGCAGCAGGACGTAGGCGGTGACGGCGACGAGGATGAAGGCCGTGAGCGTGAGGGCGGTCTGGCTGAAGAGGACCGGGCCGATGAAGGGCAGGGTGGAGAGCACGGGGATGTCCAGCGGCGCGAAGGGGACGATCTTGGGCGGCGTGGTGACCTGCGGCAGGATCATGCGGAAGGCGAAGGAGCTGAGGCTTGCGCCGAGCATGGTGATGCCCAGGCCCGTGACGTGCTGGGACAGACCCAGATGCACGGTGAAGACGGCGTGCAGGAGCCCGAGGGCCGCACCGACGCAGGCGGCGAAGAGCACGCCGCCCCAGAGGGTGCCGCCGAGGTAGACCCAGGTCCAGCCGGACATGCAGCCCGCGGCCATAATGCCCTCGATGCCGAGGTTCAGGACCCCGGCCCGCTCGCAGATCAGTTCGCCCATGGTGCCGAAGATGAGCGGGGTGGCCATGCGAACGGTGGCCAGCCAGAACCCGGTTTCGAAGACGAGGGAGAGGATGTCCATGTTATCTCCAGCGGATGCGGTAGCGGGTCAGGAACATGGCCAAAAGGACCGTGAGCAGGCTCACGGCCGTGGTCACGTCGGCGATGTAGTTGGAGATGGCGATGGCGCGGCTCATGGAGTCGGCCCCGATGTAGATGATCGCGATGAAGGCGGCCGAGAGGACCACGCCCAGGGGGTGCAGGGCGGCCAGCATGGCCACGACGATGCCGGAATAGCCGAAGCCGGGGGACAGATCGAGGGTCAGGTAGCCTTTGACGCCGCACAGTTCGCTGACCCCGGCCATGGCAGCGAGGCCGCCGCTCAGGAGCGCGGTGCGGATGATGGTGGCCCCTACGGGCATCCCGGCGAAGGTGCTGGCTTTCAGGCTTGCACCGACTGCGCGGATCTCGAAACCCCAGACCGTGAATCGCATCATCCACCAGATGAGGATGGCGCAGGCCAGGGCCAGGACGAAGCCCAGGTGCAGGCTCGACTTGGGCACGAGCACGGGCAGCATGGCGCTGTTGACGACGGGCGCGGCCTGGGGCCAGCCCATGGCCATGGGGTCCTTCCAGGGGCCGAAGACCAGCCAGTTGACGACCAGCAGGACCACGAAGTTGAGGAGCAGGGTGGTGACCACCTCGTCGGCCTTGAGCCGCGTCTTGAGCCAGGTCGGGATGAGCAGGAAGAGCCCTCCGGCCAGGGCGCCGGTCAGGAAGAGGAAGGGGATCATGAGCCACGCGGGCAGGTCGATCATGCCGGTGCCGAGCCAGGTGGCCATGCAGGCCCCGACGTAGAACTGGCCTTCACCACCGATGTTCCAGAGTTTGGCCCGGAAGGCCACGGCCGCGGCCAGGCCGGTGAAGATCAGCGGCGTGGCGCGGGTCAGGGTCTCGGTCAGGGCGAAGGTCGAGCCCAGGGCGCCCTTGAGGAGCAGGCCCCAGGCCGAGAGGGGCGAGGCTCCGGCCCAGAGGATGAGCCCGGAGCAGATCGCCATGGCGGCGACGACGGCCAACAGCGGCGCGCCGACCTGCCAGCCGAAGGCCACGGATTCGCGCGGTTCGAGCCTCATGCCGCACCTCGGTGGTCGAAAGTCTGACCGCTCATCATCAGGCCGAGCCGGGCCCGGTCCACGGTGGCCGTGTCCTCGGGCGCGGACAGGTGGCCCTGGTACATGACCTGGATGCGGTCCGAAAGCTGGAAGAGCTCGTCCAGGTCCTCGGAGATGAGGACCACTCCGGCCCCGCGCCGGGCCGCGTCCAGGAGGTGCTGGTGCACGGCGGCCGTGGCCCCGACGTCGAGGCCCCAGGTCGGCTGGTTGGCCAGGATCAGGTGCGGGCCCTGGGACAGGACGCGGGCCAGGATGAGCTTCTGCATGTTGCCGCCCGAGAGTTTGCGCACCGGCGCGTCCGGTCCTGCGCAGCGGATGTCGAAGACGTCCATGAGCTGCGCGGCGCGGGAGGCCAGGGCCTTGAAGTTGAGCATGCCGCGCCGGGAAAAGCCGGGCAGGCGGTAGATTTCCGTGGACAGGTTCTCCATGACCGTCATGTCCGCCACCAGCCCCGTGCCGGTGCGGTCGTCCGGCACGCGGCCGACGCCTGCGCGGATCATGGCCGCCGGGGTGAGGCGCGTCACGGTCTGGCCGCGCAGGACGACATGGCCGCCGGTCGGAGCGACGAGGCCGGACAGCAGGTCCGCCAGCAGGGCCTGGCCGTTGCCGGACACGCCGGCGATGCCGAGGATTTCGTGGGCGCGCACCGAAAGGGTCAGTTCGTCGAGATCAACTCCGCGATCCGGGCAGCCGGTGCGGACGCGGTCCAGCACGAGGACCTCCTCGCCGGGCGGGTGCGGGATGCGCGTGGCCTGGGGGATGTTGGCGCCGACCATGGCCTTGGCCAGGTCTTCGGCGGAGGTGGCTTTGGTCGACGTTTCCAGCACCACGCGGCCGTGGCGCAGGACCACGCAGCGGTCGCTGGCGGCCATGACCTCGCGCAGCTTGTGGGTGATGAAGATGACGGACAGGCCCTGGCTGACCAGTTCGCGCAGGGTGGCGAAGAGGTGGTCGCTCTCCTGGGGGGTGAGCACGGCCGTGGGCTCGTCGAGGATGAGGATGCGAGCGTCGCGGTACAGGACCTTGAGGATTTCGACGCGCTGCCGTTCGCCCACGGACAGGCCGCGCACCATCGCGTGCGGGTTCACGTGCAGACGGAAGCGTTCCATGAGCGAGCCCAGCTTGGCCAGAGCGCGGGCCGAGTTGCGCCGGAACCCCCACAGGGGCTCGGTGCCGAGCATGATGTTCTCGAGCACGGTCATGTTCCCGGCCAGGGTGAAATGCTGGTGGACCATACCCACTCCGGCCGCGAGCGCTGCCCTGGGTGAACCCGGCGGCAGGGGGCTGCCCTGCACTTCCACCGTTCCCGCGTCTGCGACGTAGTGGCCGAAGAGGATGGACATGAGCGTGGTCTTGCCCGCCCCGTTTTCGCCCAGCAGGGCCAGCATCTCGCCGGCGTCCAGGGTCAGGGAGATGTCGTCGTTGGCCGCGAGGGGGCCGAAATGCTTGGTGATGCCGCGAAGCCGCAGCACGGGTGTGTTGGACATGGTGAAAAAAAGGGGCCGGAGTGTGCCGGCCCCTTGGGATCAGAAGGTGGATTTGGGTTCGTTGTCGTTGATCTCGACGACCAGCTTGCCGGCCTTGATGGCGGCTTCGGCCTCGGCGACCTTGACCTTGACGTCTGCCGGGATCTTGTCCTCGAACTCGTAGAAGGGGGCCAGGGACGCGCCGCCCTTGGCCATCATGGTCCACTCGCGATAGTCCTCGGCGGCGAAGGTGCCGGCCTTGACCCGTTCGATGGCGTGGTTCAGGGCCGATTCCATGTGCCACAGGGCCGAGGTCACGACCACGTCCTTGCCGTTTTCCTGCTTGTTCATGTCGTTGACGTTGCCGAAGGCGATGATGCCCTTCTCGCGCGCCGCGTCGACCACGCCGGAGCGCTCGGCATAGAGCACGTCCACGCCGGCCTCGACCTGGGCGTAGGCGAATTCCTTGGCTTTCGGCGGATCATACCAGGAGCCGATGAAGGACACCTTGAACTGCACGGCCGGGTTGATCGCCTTGGCGCCGGCCATGAAGGCGTTGAAGAGACGGTTGACCTCGCCGATGGGGTAGCCGCCGACCATGCCGATCTTGTTCGTCTTGGTCATGGCCCCGGCGATCATGCCCATGAGGTAGCAGGGCTCGTGGATATAATTGTCGAACACGGCCAGGTTCGTGCCATCGGGCCCGAATGTGTCGCCCATGAGATAGGCCACGTTCGGGTAGTCCTTGGCCACCTTGCGCACGTCGCGGGAGATGCCGAAGGCCTCGCCGACGACGAGTTGCACGCCTGCTTCGGAGTATTCGCGCAGGACGCGGATGTAGTCGGTGTTGGAGACCTTTTCGCTCCAGACGTAGTCTATCTCTCCAGCCTCCTGGGCCTTCAGGAGCGCCTTGTGCAGGGTCGCGTCCCATTTCTGCTGGATGGGCTGGGTGTAGATGCCGGCGACCTTGATCTTGGCGGCCATGGCCGTGGAGCCGAGGAGAAGGGTCACGCCGAGCATGACCAGAAGCAGGGTGCGTTTCATGGGTTCCTCTCGTTTCATGGTTGATACAATGGGCCGGGTCTGAAAAGCAGCAAGCGTGCCAGCCGGCGCCTGCAGTCGCGGGGCGCGGAACGTGCGGCCCATCTGCGTGGCGGACCGGGCTTTGCGTCATAAGGCTGATGCCCAATTGGACCAATTTTGTCCATAAAAAAAGGGTATTGGCATTGCGTTCATTGGCGGTCGGGGCGCCCCGGGCGGTGAACCAGGAGCGCCGGGCGAAGCGGGGACAGGGGCAAGATGGCCTGATGCTTGACTCAATTTGTAAAAAAGCTGTCTCGGGAGATGACTCAAATGAAAAATTCGGCCTTCCCGGATGACTCCGGAGCCGCCTCTTGCATGGGACGGGTTCGGGCACGTAACGGAGAGAAACGGCAGCGGGGTTTTCCCGCCCCTTCCGAACAGCCCAACCCGGGGAAACTCATGATCAGAATTGTCCTTTGCGCAGTCGTCGTCTTTGTTCTGCAGACCTCCGCCCTCGCCGCCGGCGGGGGGCGTCCCGAACTTCGTGCAATGCTCGGCCAGATGCTGCTGGTCGGTTTCCGGGGCGCGGAGCTGGCCGACGACGCCCCCATCCTGCGGGACATCCGTCAGCACGACCTGGGCGGAGTCATTCTTTTCAACCGCGACGTGCAGCTGAAGACGGCCGGGCGCAACATCCAAAGCCCTGCACAGGTCCGCGCCCTGACCGCCGCGCTGCAGGCAGCGGCCCGGACCCCGCTCTTCATCGCTGTGGATCAGGAAGGCGGCAGGGTGCGCCGCCTGCGCGAAGAGGCGGGCTTCCCGTTTAGCCCGTCGGCCAGGGCCATGGGGCAGGGGGCGCCGGATGAGACGCGGCAGGAGGGCGAACGCACCGGGCGGCTGCTGGCGGGTCTGGGCATCAACCTCGATTTCGCGCCCGTGGCCGACGTGGACGTGAACCCGGCCAGCCCGGCCATCGGGGCCCTGGAGCGCAGTTTTTCCGCGGCCCCGGAAACCGTCGCGGCCCATGCCGGGGCGTTCAGCCGGGGCCTCCTGTCCCAAGGCGTCCTGCCCTGCCTCAAGCATTTTCCGGGGCACGGCAGCGCTATGGTCGACTCCCACCTCGGACTGACGGACATCTCGCGGACCTGGAGCCCCGCGGAACTGATCCCCTACGAGCGGCTGATCCCGCTTGGGGCCAGTCCTCTCATCATGTGCGGGCATCTTTTCCTGGGGCGCTTCGACGCGGACCACCCGGCCACGCTGTCTCCCGCCGTGCTGACGGGGCTCCTGCGCGAGCGTCTGGCTTTCACGGGCGTCATCGTCTCCGACGACATGCAGATGCGGGCAATCACGGCGCATTACGGGTTGGAGGAAGCCGTGCTGCGAGCTGTGGAGGCCGGGGTGGACATCCTGGTTTTCGGCAACAACCTGGACTACGACCCGGACGTCGTGCCCAAGGCCGTCGACATTCTGGTCCGCGGCGTGGACAGCGGGCGGCTGACGCGCGAGCGCATCGAGGCCTCCTACGACAGGATCCGCAAGGCCAAGGCGCTCCTTGCGGCGCCGCAAGGGGCGACAATCGGATTGGCGGGAGACCGGTCATGAGCCGCGCGCATCGGACCCTGAAGGAGTTGCTGGCCAAGGCTTCGTCCCTGCGTTCGGGCGACTTCCTGGCCGGGGTTGCGGCCGCCACGGAAGAGGAGCGCGTGCTGGCGCAGATGGAGCTGGCGGGCGTGCCGCTGGCGCGGTTCCTGGAGGAGCACGTCGTCCCCTACGAGGACGACGAAGTCACCCGGCTCATCATCGACACGCATGACAAGGACGCCTTCGCCCCGGTCCGCAGCCTGACCGTGGGTGAGTTCCGCGACTGGCTGCTGACCGACGCGGTCGACGGCGAGGTTCTGGTCCGTCTTGCCCCCGGCGTGACACCGGAGATGGCCGCGGCCGTGTCCAAGCTCATGCGCCTGCAGGATCTGGTTCTGGTGGCCTCCAAGTGCCGGGTCACGACCCGCTTTCGCAACACCATCGGGCTGCCCGGCACCTTCTCGGTCCGGTTGCAGCCCAACCACCCGACCGACGATCTGCGGGGCATCGCCGCCTCGACCCTGGACGGGCTGTGCTACGGCTGCGGCGACGCGGTCATCGGCGTCAACCCGGCCACGGACAGCCTGGACAACATCCGCCGCATCCTGGACATGCTGGACGGGCTCATTTCCAAATACGCCATCCCGACCCAGAGCTGCGTGCTGACCCACGTGACCACGACCATGGAGGCCGTCGAGGCCGGCGCGCCTGTGGACCTGTGCTTCCAGTCCATCGCCGGGACGCAAGGAGCCAACGCGAGCTTCGGCGTGTCCCTGTCCCTGCTGCAGGAGGCTCTCGAAGCGACCCGGTCCCTGTCGCGCGGCACGGTGGGCGACAACATCATGTATTTCGAGACCGGCCAGGGCAGTGCCCTCTCGGCCGGGGCGCACCACGGCGTGGATCAGCAGACCCTGGAGGCCAGGGCCTACGCCGTGGCCCGCAGGTTCGAGCCGCTGCTGGTCAACACGGTGGTCGGGTTCATCGGGCCCGAGTACCTGCTGAACGGCAAGCAGATCGCCCGCGCCGGGCTGGAGGACCATTTCTGCGGCAAGCTCCTGGGCCTGCCCATGGGCGTGGACGTCTGTTACACCAACCACGCCGAGGCCGACCAGGACGACATGGACGCGCTGCTGACCCTGCTGGGCGCGGCGTGCTGCACCTTCGTCATGGGCGTGCCCGGTGCCGACGACATCATGCTCAACTACCAGTCCACCTCCTTTCACGACGCGGCCTACCTGCGAAAACTCCTCGGCCGCAGGCCCGCGCCGGAGTTCGCGGCCTGGCTGGAGTCGTCGGGGGTGATGGACGGGAGCGGGCGGCTTAAGCCCATCGAAAAGGGCAACCGACTGCTGGGTCTGCCGGACGGCGTAAGGGGGGAATCATGAAGAAAGGGACCGATGCGCCCGTCACGGTCAGCCGGGACCCCTGGGGCGAACTGCGGCGCTTCACCGCGGCCCGCATCGCCGTGGGCCGCAGCGGGTCGAGCCTGCCCCTGGCGGAGAGCCTGGCCTTCAAGCTGGATCACGCGCGGGCGCGGGACGCGGTGCACGCGCCATTTCGCCGGTCCGAGCTGGCCGGCCGCCTGCGCGCGGGCGGCCTCGCCTGCGTCGAACTGGAATCCTGCGTGGCCGGCCGGGAGGAATACCTGACCCGTCCGGACAAGGGGCGGCGTCTGAGCGAGAGGTCCGTGAACGCGCTGCAAGGACTGGAGAAGGGCTTCGACATCTGCCTGGCCGTGGGCGACGGCCTTTCGGCTCGGGCCATCCACGAGAACGCCGAGGCCTTTGTTTTGGCCTGCGCGTCCATGTTCGGGCAGGCCGGGCTGACCGTCTCGCCGGTCTGTCTGGTGGAGAACGCGCGGGTGGCCGTGGCCGACGAGATCGGCGAAATCCTGCGGGCCCGGCTGTCGGTCATCCTCATCGGCGAACGCCCCGGCCTGTCCTCGCCCAACTCCATGGGCGTCTACCTGACCATGAACCCGCGCGTGGGCGTCACGGACGAGGCGCGCAACTGCATCTCCAACGTGCGCGAAGGGGGGCTTTGCGTGGTCGAGGGCGTGCGCAAGCTCGGTTATCTCGTGGAAGAGGCCTTCAGACTGGGGCTGAGCGGTGTGGGGCTCAAGGACAGGATGGCGGAGGGGTATCTGCCGTTCGGACTGCCGTAATCGGCGATTGAGGGCGCTGTGAGGAAAAACTGATGTAGCGCGCTGGAATCAGGCCGCCGCGCCTGACCAGGGCTTGATTTTCTGCAATTCGGCCTTGAGGGCGCGTTCCGCGATTTCGGTGTCATGCGCGGCCTGGGCGCGGAGCCAATAGCCCTTGGAGAGGCCGAAGAAACGGCACATGCGCAGGTCGGTGTCCGCCGTGATGGCGCGCCGCCCCGCCACGATCTCGCTGATGCGTTGCGCGGGCACGTTGATCTCTTTGGCCAGACGGTACTGGCTCACGCCCATGGGCTTCAGGAATTCTTCCAAGAGAATTTCGCCGGGAGTGATGGGTGCTAACTGGGTCATTTTTCGCTCCGTTAGTGGTAGTCCACTATTTCCACGTCTTCCGCTCCCGCATCGGTCCAACGGAAGCAGATCCGCCACTGGCCGTTGATGCGGATGCTGTGCTGTCCTGCTCGGTCGCCTTTGAGGGCTTCCAGGCGATTGCCGGGCGGTATCCGCAGATCCTCCAGGCGGCCCGCGATTTCAAGCTGGCGAATCTTGCGCCGTGCGACCGCAGCGATATTCGAGAATCGACGACAATTGAGGCCGTGTGACAGCCTTTCGGTGAGGTCGCATTTGAAGGATATGATCACGGCGCAATAATGACGTGTCGCATGATTAACGTCAAGCGTGATTATCGCGCCGCGTTTCTCAGATGAACGGCACCAGTTCCACCAGGCAGCTCATGGTGTTGAAGGCCTGGAAGGCCTCGACCACGTCTGCGCCGACATAGCTGACCGTGAGGTCGTCCAGGCGCCTGGTGCGCGGGATCATGCCGGCGCGGTCGGCGCCCGAGGCCGTGGTGCAGCGCACGGTCAGCTCCACGTCCCCCTTCAGAATGAACGGCTCGACCTTGGGCGGGTTCTCCAGGGCCTCCCTGGCCGCGGTTTCGATGGCCCGGCAGATCCGGGCCGGGTGCTCGCAGACCGCGGCGTAGGCGCCGATGGCCTCCTTGATGGCCAGGGTGCGCACGCCGGGCAGCAGCGCTTCGGCCTCGCGGCAGGCGGCCAGGTCGCCGGCCACGAAGGTCACGGGCACGCCGAAGTGCCCGGCCAGGGCGGCGTTCAGCCCGATCTCCCCGATCTTGACCCCGTTCAGGCGCACCTCCTGCAGCCTTCCGGTGAAGGTGTGCACGATGCTCGCGTTCATGGTTCCGCCCATGGCGTGGTAGCCCACGAACATGGCCGCGGCGAAGGTCCCATCGATGCCGTGCATCATGGACAGGGGCCGTGGCGAGCCCATGACCAGGCGGGCGCGCTCGTCGAGTTCCTCGGGCAGGAGATTGAGGCCCACGTTGTGGGAGTCGGACACGGTGACCTCCGTGGCCCCGGCCGCGAAAACGCCGCGGATGGCCGCGTTGACCTCGTTCGTCATCAGGCGCCGGGCCAGGGGGTATTCCCGGCCGTCCACGCGGGAGTGCTCGTGGCGGGCCACGCAGCCCACGCCTTCGATATCCGCGCTGATGTAGATTTTCATGGTTCGTTCCTATTTTCGGTTGTGAAGGTGACAGACGACCTCGTGCCCGGGACCGAGGACGACCCGCGGCGGCTCCATGCTCGCGCAGTGCGGCATGGCCTCGGGGCAGCGGGGGTGGAAGCGGCAGCCTTGCGGCAGGTCCACAGGGCTCGGCACGTCGCCCGTCAGGCGGGCCAGGTCGCGGCGCTGCGCCGGGTCGGGCACGGGGACCGAGGCCAGCAGGGCCCGCGTGTAGGGGTGGGCCGGGGTCTCGAAAAGTTTTTCCGTGGGCGCGGTCTCGACGATGGCGCCCAGGTACATGACCGCGATGCGCCGGCTGACGTGCCGGACCACGGTCAGGTCGTGGGAGATGAACAGATAGGCGTGGCCGCGCCTGGCCTGCAGGTCGGCCATGAGATTGAGGATCTGGGCCTGGACCGAGACGTCCAGGGCGCTGGTCGGCTCGTCCATGACCACGAAGGCCGGGTCGGCCACCAGGGCGCGGGCCAGGCCGATACGCTGGCGCTGGCCGCCCGAGAACTCGTGGGGGTAGCGGTCCAGACATTCGGGCCCCATGCCGACCTCGGCCAGGCTGGCCGCGGCGCGTTCGCGCAGTTCGCCGCCCCTGGCCAGCCCGAGGATTTTGAGCGGCAGGGAGACGATGGTCCCCACGGTCATGCGCGGGTCCAGGGAGCTCTGCGGGTCCTGGAAGACGACCTGCATGCGCGTCCTGGCGCGAGTCAGTTCCGCGCCCGTGAGACGCGTCACGTCGACGCCCTCAAAATGGACGGAGCCGCTGTCAGCGTCCAACAGGCGCAGGATGAGGTTGCCCACGGTGCTCTTGCCACTGCCAGACTCGCCCACCAGTCCCAGGGTTTCCCCCCGGTCCAGATGCAGGGACACCCGGTCCACGGCTTTGAGCCAACGTTTCCTGCCTTCCAGGAACCCGCCGCCCATGGGGAAGGCCTTGCACAGATCCTGCACGCGGAGCAGTTCGTCGCTCATGGCAGCCCCCCAGGCGTGAAAAGATGGCAGGCCACGCTGTGGTCCGGGGCCACGCGGACCATCTCCGGGGCCACGTCGCTGCACCCGCCGCTCTTGGCGTGCGGGCAGCGGGGACGGAAGCGGCAGCCCGGCGGCGGGTCCATGGGGCTCGGCACGCTGCCAGGGATGGCGTAGAGTTCGCCGCCCGAGGACCTGCCCGGAATGGAGGCGATGAGCCCCTGAGTGTACGGGTGGGCCGGACGGGCGAAGATGCTGCCCACATCGGCGACCTCGACCACCTGTCCGGCGTACATGACGGCCACGCGGTGGCAGAGTTGGGCGACCACGCCCATGTCGTGGGTCACGAAGAGGATCGAAAGGCCGTGGCGCTGCGCCAGTTCGTTCAGAATGGCCAGAATCTGCCCCTGCACCGTCACGTCCAGGGCCGTGGTCGGCTCGTCGGCCAGGAGCAGGGCGGGGTTGCATATCAGCGCCATGGCGATCATCACGCGCTGGCGCATGCCCCCCGAAAGCTCGTGGGGAAAGGCCCGCAGCACGGAGCGGGGTTCGGGCAGTCGCACGGCGTCGAGCATCTCCAGGCAGGCGTCCGTGGCCTCGGCCCGGCTCGCGCTGCGGTGGGCTCGGACGACTTCGCGCATCTGGTTGCCCACGGTGAAGACGGGGTTGAGGCTGTTCATGGGCTCCTGAAAGATCATGGAGATGCGTTCGCCGCGCAGCCTGCGCATCTCGCCCTGGGGCAGCCGCAGCAGGTCGCGGCCCTCGAAGAGGATTTGGCCGCCGTCGATGCTTCCGGGCGGGGTGGGGATGATGCGCAGGACCGAGCGCGAGAGCACGGACTTGCCGCAGCCGGATTCGCCCACCAAGCCCATGATCTCGCCCTGGTTCACGGTCAGGGACGCCTTGTCCAGGACGTGCGCCCGGCCCTGATAGGTGTCGAAGCTGACCGAGAGGTCGCGGATGTCGAGCAGCGGGGCGCTCATCGCCTGATCCTCGGGTCCAGGACGTCGCGCAGGGCGTCGCCGAAGATGTTGAAGCCGATGACCGTGAAGAGGATGAAAAGGCCCGGGAAGGTCGCATACCACCACTGGTCCATGAGAAACTTGCGGCCCGAGGCGATCATGGCCCCCCACTCCGGGGTCGGGGGCTGGGCGCCCAGGCCGATGAAGGACAGGGACGCGGCGATGAGGATGGCGTCGCCCAGCGTCAGGGTGGCCAGGACGATGGCCGAGTTCAGGCAGTTGGGCAGGATGTGGCGGCGGATGATGAAGCCATGCCCGGCCCCGGCCACGCGGCTGGCGGCCACGTACGGCAGTTCGCGCACGACCAGGGCTTCGCCGCGCACCAGGCGCGCGAACTTGGGGATCATGACGAAGGCCGTGGCCAGGATGGCGTTGACCAGGCTAGGCCCCATGGCCGCGGCCAGGGCCAGGGCCAGGATCAGCGACGGGAAGGACAGGATGACGTCCATGAGCCGCATGATGACGTTGTCGATCTTCCCCCCAAAATAGCCCGACGTCGCGCCGATGAGCGCCCCCGTGACCCCGGCCACGGTGATGACCAGCAGGCCGATGGACAGGGAGATGCGCGCCCCGAAGAGTACGCGCGAGAAGATGTCGCGGCCGAGTTCGTCGGTGCCGAAAAGGTGGGCCGCGCCGGGCGCCATGAGGCGTTCGCCCAGGGACAGCTTGACCGGGTCGTGCGGGGCCAGGAGCGGCGCGCCCACGGCCAGAAGGACCATGGCCGCTATGACGACGCCGCCCATGACGGCCGAGGGGTTGCGCGACAGGATCTTCAGGGTGAGCCGAAGCTCACGGAAAAACGGGTGTGCGGCCACGCTCGTCCCCTAGTAGCGGATGCGCGGGTTGAGGAATGCGTAGAGCACGTCCACCCCGAGGTTGATGGCCACGTAGGCCGTGCTGGCCAGCAGGGTGAAGCCCATGATGGCCGGGAAATCGAGTGAGTTGATGGAGTCCACCACGTACTTGCCCATGCCGGGCCAGGCGAAGATGGTCTCCGTCAGGATGGCCCCGCCGAGGAGTTCGCCCAGGGACAGGCCGGCGATGGTCACCGTGGGGATGAGCGAGTTTTTGAATGCGTGCTTGAACACGACCCTGGCCGTGGACAGGCCATTGGCCCTGGCCGTGGTGATGTAGTCCTGGCCCAGGACCGCGATCATGGACGAGCGCACGATGCGCGTGATGACCGCCAGATACACGTACGACAGGCAGAAGGCCGGCAGGATCAGGTGGCTCAGCACTTCCTTCAGCAGGGCCCAGTCCCGCGTCAGGACGGCGTCGATGACATAAAGCCCGGTCACGGCGGCCGGCGGCGAACTGGTGATGTCCAGGCGTCCCGAACCCGGCAGCCAGCCCAGGTTGCGGTAGAAGAGCAGGAGCAGCATGAGCCCCAGCCAGAAGACCGGGGTGGATACGCCGATGACCGAAAAGACGCGTGCGACATGGTCGGCCAGGCGGTTGCGCCGCACGGCTGCCAGGATTCCCAGCGGGATGCCCACGGCCAGGCAGAGGACGAGGCTGGCCAGGGTCAGTTCCAGCGTGGCCGGGAAGAAGTCGGCCAGGTCCTTGGTCACGGGGCGGTGGTTGCGGATGGACTGCCCCAGATCGCCTTGGACGAGGCCCGTCATGTAGCGCACGTACTGCACGGGCAGGGGGCGGTCCAGGCCGTGCTCCTTGCGGATGGCCTCCACGGCCTCCTTGCTGGCCTTGGGCCCGACGATGATGCGGGCCGGGTCCCCAGGGATGGCGTGGGAGATCAGAAACGTCAGGATGCTCACCCCGACGAGCACCGGGATGGCGGCCAGGACGCGCTTGATGATGTAGGCGAGTATGCGCATGCGGTTCACGGTGTCCCGGCCGGGCGCTGGGCCCGGCCGGGGAAGGATGCTATTTCTTCGAGATGGCCTCGAAGTTGTACATGGATTCGAGCATGGGGTTGAACACGTAGCCCTGCACATTGGCGCGTAGGGGCACGATGGTCTGGATCTGGTACAGGAAGATGTAGGGCGCGTCCTGCATGATGATGTCCTGGGCCTCGCCGTAGAGCTTCTTGCGTTCCTCGACCACGGACGACACTTCGGCCTTGCGGACCAGTTCGTCAACCTTGTCGTTTTTGTAGAAGCTGCGGTTGCCGGGCAGGCCCGCCTTGGCCGAATCGAACCAGAAGTTCATGAACATGTAGGGGTCGGCGAAGTCCGGGCTCCAGGCGCCCAGGCACAGCTCGAAGTCTCCCTTGTCGATCTTGTCGCGCAGGGTCGGGTTGGCCATGAGTTCCAGGTTCAGCTTCACGCCGATCTCGGCCAGGTTGGCCTGCATGACCAGGGCGATCTGCTCCCAGGTTGCGCGGCGTTCGGAGTAGATCAGCGTCAGTTCCAGGTTCTCGGCGCCGGCGGCCTTGAGCAGTTCCTTGGCCTTGGCCACGTCCTTGGTGTACTGGAAGACGTCCTTGCGGTGTCCCCACATGCCGTCGGGGATGGGGCCGCGCATCTGCACGCCGTTGCCCTGCAGGACGTGGTCGATGATGCCCTGGTAGTCCACGGCGTAGGACAGGGCCTGGCGCACGGCCGGGTTTTTCAGCTTCTCGTTCTGGCAGTTGACGTAGACGTACTCGACCATTTGCGAGGGGAAGCGCTTGACGACGACGTTCGTGTTCTTTTCCAGGGCTGGGATCTGGTCGATGAGGATGTTCTCGGCGATGTCCACGTCGCCCTGCTCCAGGGCCATGCGGCGGTCGGCGGACTCGGTCATGAAGCGGATGATGACTTTCTTGAGCTTGGGCTTGTCGCCCCAGTAGTTCGGCTTGGCTTCGAGCACGCAGCGCTGGCCGCGCGTCCACTCCACGATCTTGAAGGGGCCGCTGCCGTCGACGTTCTCGGCCAGGAAGGCCTGGGCCTTGTCGTCGTTCACGGCCCTGTCCGCGACCTTGGGGTTGATGATGGACGCGCCGTCGGTGGCCAGGGTCTGCAGGAATGGGCCGTAGGGGTTTTTCAGCGTGATTTCGAGGGTGTAGTCGTCGACCACGGCCATGGAGGCGATGGCCGTCAGGTTGTCGGCCGGGCCCTTGCCGATGGCGATGGTGCGGTCGAAGGAGTAGCGCACGGCTTCGGCGTTCAGAGGGGAGCCGTCGTCAAACGTGATGCCCTTGCGGATCTTGAAGGTCCATTTCAGCCCGTCGGCGGACACGGCCCATGACTCTGCGGCCATGGGCTCGACCTCGGTCAGGCCGACGCCGTCCTTGACCTTGTACTTCACCAGCCGGTCGTAGCAGGGGTAGATCTGCCGCCAGTCGTAGTTGTCGCTCGACACGCCGGGGTCCAGGGTGTGGATGTCCGAGGACACGGCCACGACGAGCGTGTCCTTGTCCGCGGCAAAGGCCGCGGGGGCCATGGCTGTGATCAGCAGCAAAAGGCAAAGTGTCCAGATGCGCATGCTCCGATACCTCCGTACGTGAATGAGTGAAAAGATGACGCCAAGGACTGCGAGTAGCACCGGATAATGAGTACTGTAAAGTGCCTGTCTTTTTAGCCTTATTGGGAATGAGTGCGCGCACGCAAAATTGTATGATGCCGTTCAGGGACATACAGAGTCTGCAGGCCGTCACTGCGGGGCGCTTGCGGCTCGGCGCGGCCTGCCGTAGCGTGCGCCGATGAACGATTTCACCCTCCATCCCACTCTGGCCTCTGACTGCCATGCCCTTGGCCGTTGGCGGGACATCCACGTCCTGCTGCACCGCGACGCGCACGTGCGCTGGCTCATCCTGGTGCCCGAAACAGATGCCACGGAATGGCACGAACTGCCGCCGGCCCTGCGCGAACGCCTCGCGGGGGCGTCTGCGGCCATCTCATCCATGCTCAAGGCGGAACTGGCTTGCGACAAGGTCAACATCGCCGCCATCGGCAACCTCGTGCCGCAGTTCCATTTTCACGTCATCGGCCGCAGGCGGAGCGACCCGTATTGGCCCGGCGTGGTCTGGGGGAGGGTCGTGCCGGGGTGCGAGTACGGGGACGCGGAGGTCGGTGCGCTCAGAGTCGGGGTTTTTGCGGCGTTGTCCGCGGCCTTCGGCGCATGAGACGGCTGACCGTCTAGCTCATCTTTCCCAGTGTCAGCTTCAGGCTTTCGCGCACGGAAAGATGCCGGATGCGGCCGAAGAGTTCCCGGCATTGCTCCGTGCCCAGACCGCCGACGATTTGCAGGACCACGGCCTCGGCGTCCATGTGCGGGAAGGGCGAGGCGGACTCGAAGCTCTCGTCCTTTTCCATGAGCCGGTTGTAGACCACCGCCCGGGCGGCCAGAAGGTGCTCCTGGTCGGGGTCGCGCGGCGCGCCGAGCAGGTGGCGGAAGGTCAGCAGGTCCCCAGGCGGGATGAGGCGGCGCCGGCCGTAGCGGGTCAGGCAGACCTCCTCAATGAGATGGACCGTTCGGACCCGCCCATGCCCCACGGCCTGGATCATGAGCCCGACCATGTCGTGATGGATGGCTCCGCACTCGACGTAGGCCCGGCCGTGGGCGGGCAGGAGGTTCGCCAGGGCTGCCGCGCGGTCCCTGTCCATGTCGGAAATCTTCGCGGCGTCTGCCATGGCGAAGTCGTTCACGGCTGTCAGAATGATATCGAAATCCTTTCTCCCCGCCGCCTTGTAGAAAGCCAGCAGTTTCGCGCTCCAGTCCCGTTCCCGGGCGTACACGGCCCACGGCCTGCCTCCACGTGGTATATCGCCAGGCCCGTTGCCTGCGGCGAAGAACTCGTGGATGCCCGCGAGTTCGTCCATCCACGGGTGCACCTGCATGACGGTCGCGCCCCGGGCGTGCAGGTCTTGCAGGGTGCGGCACTGAGCCGCGGCGTATTCCGGGAATTCGAAGTCCGTGAGCATCAGATATTCGTCGATGGGAAGCTCGCCGCTAAGCATCTCCTCGAAGCCGGGCGTGCGCGGCTCCTCGAGAACGATCAGGTCATGGCCGCCCATGGCCCGGGCGGCGAAGGACGCCGTTTCGAGGCGGAAGACGGTGAAACCGAGGGTGATAGAGGACGGTGTTGTCATGTTTGCAGCGTACACGCAGGGCGGCACGGATGGCGAGGGGCGATTTGGAGTGCGCAACGTTGGACTGGGCAACGGCATCCGGAAACTCGGGGGCCAGCGAGTGCAATTTCGGCATGGCTGCGACACGCATCATGCACCGGGCCGTCTCCAGAGCGGAGACGGCCCAATGGAGGGAGTGGCACACTCTCTTGGGGTTTAGAGGCAGGATTCGGCCGGCGTATAGGGCAGGCCGAAGGCGTCGGCCACGCCCTTGAAGGTGATCTTGTCGCCGACCATGTTCAGGCCGTTCTTGAGCCCCGGGTTTTCCTTGCAGGCGGCCTGCCAGCCCTTGTCCGCGATCTGCAGGGCGTAGGGCAGGGTGGCGTTGGTCAGGGCCATGGTCGAGGTGATGGGCACGGCGCCGGGCATGTTGGCCACGCAGTAATGGATGATGCCGTCCACCTCGTAGATCGGGTCCGTGTGCGTGGTGGGCTTCGATGTCTCGAAGCAGCCGCCCTGGTCGATGGCCACGTCCACGAGCACGCAGCCCGGCTTCATGTCCTTGAACATCTCGCGGGTCACGAGCTTGGGCGCCTTGGCGCCGACCACGAGGACCGCGCCGATGACCGCGTCGGCCTCCTTGGCCAGTTCGCGGATCTTGGCCGGGGAACTCATCAGCGGCGTGACGTTCTTGGGCATGATCTCCGAGAGGTAGCGCAGGCGGTCGAGGTTCATGTCCAGGATGTGGACGCGGGCGCCCAGGCCGGCGGCCATCATGGCCGCGTTGGTGCCGACGATGCCGCCGCCGAGGACCAGCACGTTGGCCGGGGCCACGCCGGTCACGCCGCCCAGCAGGATGCCACGGCCGCCGTGGACGCGCTCGTTGTACTTGGCGGCTTCCTGGGCGGCCATGCGTCCGGCGACCTCGCTCATGGGGGTCAACAGCGGCAGGCCGACGCCGTTCGGGCCGGTGACCGTCTCGTAGGCGATGGCCACGGAGCCGGTCTGCATGAACTCGCGGGTCAGCTTTTCGTCGGCCGCGAAGTGGAAATAGGTGAAGACGATCTGCCCGGGGCGGACCTGATCGTATTCGGAAGGCTGGGGCTCCTTGACGTGCATGACCATGTCGGACCGGCCGTAGATGTCCGCAGGCGCGGCGACGATCTTTGCCCCGGCGGCCTCGTAGTCCGCGTCGCTGAAGCCGCTGCCGACGCCTGCCGCTTTTTCCACCAATACGGTATGCCCGTGCTGTCTCATGACTTCCACGCCGGCCGGTGTCATGCAGACCCGGTTCTCCTGTGATTTGATTTCCTTCAAGACGCCTACGATCATATTCTTTCTCCAGATGTGTGCTGAGGTGAGTGGAAAACAGAGTGCCTGCCGTTTCGCGCGTTGTACGCCTAGACCGGTTTCTCTCCGGTTTCGAGGTAGTGTTCGAATTGTTCCCGGTCCATGCCCTCGATTCCGAGATTGGACAGGGTGCGCCCGGAGTTGAAGAAATCCTCGCCGAGGATCATGGCGCCGAGCTTGGCCACGAGCCACATGCGCTCCATGGGCAGGCCCATCATGTCGCCGAGTTCGATCATGGGGATGAGGCCGGTGGGGATGTCCTCGAGCAGGTAGCGGGTACGCAGGTCCTTTTGTCCCTTGATCTTTTCATAGGCGGGATTGAGGCGGACAGCCTCGCTCAAGGTGTCGGCCTTGGCCCCGTAGGCCTTGGCGTACCACTGGCGGATGGGGGTGATGTCGATGCCGAAGGTCTTGCCGAGCTCCACCCGCTCCTTGTCGAGTTCCTCGGTGAAGGCGCCGATGGTCGGGGTGATCCCTTCCCAGTAGTAGAGCCAGTCGTGTCTGGATTCGATGAGGGACGTGTTCAGGAGGGTCGGCGTCGGGTGCATGATGGCGTTGGCGTTGCCGAGGCTCGTCTCGATGACGTTCTTGCCGCCGATGATCTGGGGAAATGCTTCCTGCAGCATGGCCAGGGCGCGGGCGTTGTCCCGGGCCGGCAGGGTGGCCACGATGAGGTCGTCCTTGATGCCCAAGATGCTGGCGTGGCCCGGCTTGGGGCTGCGGCAGGCGTAGATGAGGCTGTTGGTCTCGGCGATGGCGACCTTGGCCGTGCAGCCCATCTGGTCCAGAACGTGGCGGAATTCGAGGGCGCCGCAGGTCGCGCCGGGGTGGATGATGACGATTTGGCCGTCCGCGAGGTGGGGGCCGCAGTTTTTGGCGATGGCCTTGTGCGCCGTGGCCGGGGCCACGACCATGACGGCGTCCGCGCCCCTGATGGCCGTCCCGATGTCCGTGGTCACCAGTTCCGGTTTGCCGAAGCCCTCGACGACCCCGTCGACGCGGATGCCGCCCTGGGCGTTGATCGCGTCCACGGTGGCTGGGAACACGTCGTACAGCCGGACCCGGAAGCCCATGATGGATAAATGGCCGGCCAGGGACTGCCCGCCGTTTCCGCCGCCGATGATAGCCCATACTGTGCTTTTACTCATGTTTTACTCCAAAATGACTGTGTTGGAAGCAGGCGATTGCTTGCGCAGGCATGAGCAATGCAGGTGCCACTTGGGAGTTGCTTTTTATCGAGCTCTAATTGTTTGATTTTTTTATCAGCGAGACAGTTTTTCAGGGTTCAGTTTCTTCGGTGGATGTCTTATAGTGCGACACATTGGCGGAAAGCAGGCCGAGAATGGTTGCGATGTCGTGGCCGGAGTAGACTGGTTTCAAAATGAGACATGTTCCATATTGACAGGTTGTCGGCGAGGCGCACAGTGAAATCAGAAGATCCCTTTTCTTTCGAAGTGTTGCGAGAAGAAATCAAGGCCTCTCACCGGCGTTCCCAGGAATACGGGGTCAGTCGGGACGAGCGCACGAACCAGGCCTGTCTGACCCCTGCGGAGCTTGCCTTCCGCCAGACCGCCAACAAGGACTTTCTTGACGTGGCCAAGTCGCACATCCAGGAGTCCTATGACTTGCTCTCGCCGGACGAGTTCATGATGGCCGTGGTCGATAGGGACGGCTATATCCTGCATCTGGCCGCCAGCGACAGGATCAAGACCCTTTTCGCCGAGCGCAACTGTGTGCCCGGCTTCCGCTGGACCGAGCGTGACGTGGGCACCACGGCGACGAGCTTGTGCCTGGAGAAGCGGATGCCGGTGCAACTCAACGACAAGGACCATTACTGCGAGCGGGCGCACGGCTTCAGCAGTTCCGCCGCCCCGGTGTTCGGACACGGGGAGGAACTGCTTGGCGTCCTCGTCGCGTCGGGGCAGAGCCGGCTGGTGCATCCCCACACCCTGGGCATGGTCGTTTCAGCGGCGCGCTCCATCGAACGCCAGTTGCGCATTATGCGCCGCAACCGCGAGCTGGCCCGGCACGTGGGCTTTCTGGACGGAGTCATCGACTCCACCAGCGTCGGTATCATCATTCTCGACGCCGAGGCCGGCATCTGGCGCGTCAACCGTAAGGGGCGGCAGATCCTGCGCAAGGACGACCTGGCCGGCAAGCCGGTCTCCGTGCTCAAGGGCCTGTCCGTGGACTTGGCGGACGTGCGGGCCCACCCTTCCAACTGGCTCAATCAGGAATGCACCCTGAAGAGCGAGCAGCACTCCGTGCACTTCCTGTTCTCCGTGGACCCTGTCTTCGGGCCGGACGGGACCATGCTCGGGGCGGTGCTCATCTTCGAGGAGGTGGATTCCATTCGCAAACTGGCCAAGATGGCCGGCACCAAGGCGTATTTCACCTTCGACAGCCTGATTGGTTCCTGCGACGAGTTCCGTAAGGCCATCGGCCTGGCCCGCAAGGCCGCCCAGTCCAATTCCACCGTGCTCATTCGGGGCGAGACCGGAACGGGCAAGGAGCTTTTCGCACAGTCCATCCACAACGCCAGTTCGCGCAAGGGGCACCCCTTCGTGCCCATCAACTGCGGTGCCATCCCCAACGAGTTGCTGGAGAGCGAGCTCTTCGGCTACATGGACGGGGCCTTCACCGGCGCCCAGAAGGGCGGGCGTGCCGGCAAGTTCGAGCTGGCCAACAACGGGACCATCCTCCTCGACGAGATCGGCGACATGCCCCATGACATGCAGGTCAAGCTGCTGCGCGTGCTGCAGACCGGCGAGGTCTACCGCATCGGAGCGCGTCAGCCCGTCCTGGTCGACGTGCGCATCATCGCCTGCACGCACGTGGACCTGTCCAAGGCTGTGGCCGCCGGGCGTTTCCGTGAGGACCTCTTCTACCGCCTCAACGTCTTCCCCATCGTCATCCCCGCCCTGCGCGACCGCGGCCGCGAGGATATCCTGGCTCTGGCCGAGTTCTTCCTGGGGCAGAGCAAAGTTGCCCCGCCGAGGCTTGCCGCCGCGGCGGAGCGGATGCTGGTCGAGCATTCCTGGCCGGGCAACGTTAGGGAACTGCAGAATACCATCCAGCGCGCCCTGCACCTCTGCGAGGGCGATATCCTCGGCGCGGAGTGCCTGGGCCTGTCCGTGGCCGAGAAGGCGCGGCCGGCCGCCAGCGGCGGTTCCCTGGAAGATCTGGAGCGCAACGCCATCGTGGAAACCCTGCGCCAGACCGGGGGGAACATGGCCGAAACGGCCCGCCGGCTGAACATCTCCAGGGCCACGCTGTACCGCAAGACGAAGTTGTTCGGCCTCTAGACGGCGGCCGTCGCGTCTGGTGCGCGATGGCCCGGGCTTGTCAGTTGAGGACGTGAAAAAGGCGACGGGGGCGACGGACTGAATGTCCGCCGCCCCCGTCGCCTTCACGGAGGGAGGGTGAGGATTATTCGGCGATCTTGGCCAGAAATGCCTTGCCCCAGTCCTCGCCGACATCCTTCAGGATTTCGGGCCAGACCTTCTGCTCGGCGATGGTCGCGGTCTTGGCGATCTGCTCGGGGGTGACGGCCACAATCTTGGCCCCGTTCTCGGCCAGCTTGGCCTCATTCTTCTTCTGGTCCGCCTCGACGGTTTCCCAGCGGCGGTCTTCGAACTGCTTGGCCACATCGAGCAGCTTGGCGCGTTCGGCGTCGTCGAGACCGGCCAGCAGTTCGGAGTTCATGATCAGGTACCAGACTTCGAAATGGGTGTTGGTCGGAAGGTAGTACTTGGTCACGTCGCGGAAGGAGGCGTAGTAGCCTTCGGCGCCGGAGCCGATGATACCGTCGACCACGCCGGTCTGCACGGCGGTGAAGACTTCGGAGAAAGGCATGGGCGTGGCCATGAAGCCGGTGTTTTCGGCCAGGAGCTGGAAGGTCTTCATCGGGGGCACGCGGACCTTGAGCCCCTGGGCCACGTCGGGATCGCCGGGGGCCTTGGGTTCCTTGTTCAGGGAGATGCCGCCGAAATACACGGGCCAGGCGGCCAGCACGGAGATGCCCTGCTTTTCGTACAACGCGGCGATCTCCTTGCGCAGGGGCGTATCGCCGGAGAAGTTCTTCTTGGCCTGGGCGTAGTCCTTGACCAGATAGGGGAAGAAGAGAATCTGGAAACGTTTGTCGGCCGCGGTGGCTGCTGGCTGGCAGGCCATCTCCACGGCTCCCACGCCGATGCGTTCCTGGACAACGGTGTAGTCGCCCAGGGCGCTTGCGGGATAGATCTTGACCGCGATCTTGCCACCGGTGGCCGCGTTCACCTCGTCGGCGAAGCGGTTCAGGTCGACGTCGATGGCCGCTCCCTGCGGACGGACATGGGCCAATTTCCACTCCGCGGCCTGGGCGGCGCCGGCCAGGAGCAGGGTGAGTGTGACGAGGGTCCAGAGTGCTTTCTTCATGCGTCTTCTCCTTCGAGAGAAAGGGTTAGTAGCCCAGCAGCCGTGGCAGGAACAGGGCTAGGTCGGGCCAAAATGCGGTCAGGAAGACAACGGGTACATACCCGAAGATCAACAGGATCATGGCCGGCTTGATGATCTCGGAGAACTCGACCTTGCCGATGCGCATGCCGAGATACAGGATGCTGGCGTAAGGCGGGGTGACGCCGCCCATGGCCGTGTTCACGCCCATGATGGCCGCGAAGTGGATGGGGGAGACCCCGATGGCCTGCATGAGTGGCAACAGGAGCGGGGCGGTCAGGATGATGGCCGTGACGTCGTTGACGATCATGCCGATGAAGAAGAGCAGCAGGTTGATGAGGACCAGCAGCACGACTTTGTTCTGGGTGATGCCGAAGATGGTCTCGACCATGGCCTGGGGGACCTGCTCCATGACGAAGATCTGGCTGAGCATGAGGCTGAAGACGATCATGATCATGATCGCGCCCACCGCCGTGGCAGAACTCTTGGCCGCGCTCAGAAAGCTGCTCATGGTCAGGCCCTTGTAGATCAGGAAGCCGACGGGCAGGGCGTAGACCACGGCCACGGCCGCCGCCTCGGTGGGGGTCATGACCCCGCCGTAGATGCCGCCGAGGATGATGACTGGCATGAACAGGGCCGGGATGGCCCGTGAGAACATGGTCGTGCCCTCCCTGACCGTCTCCTGCATCGTGCGGGGCGGGTCAAGGATCAGAGGAAACTTGCGGGCCAGGATCAGGTTGATGATGGAGAACATGACCGTAATTAGAATGCCGGGACCCAGGGTGGCCAGGAAGCAGGCCAATATGGAAGTGTCCGTGACCCAGCCGTAGACGATCATGGTCACGCTCGGCGGGATGAGCAGGCCCAGGACCGAGGAGTTGGAGATGAGGGCTGCGGCGTACCCGCGCGGGTATCCCTTGGCGGCCATTTCAGGGATGAGCAGCGGCCCCGTGGCCGCGATGCCTGTCAGGCCGCTGCCGGAGATGGCGCCGATGATGGCGCAGCTGAGGGTGGCCACCACGCCGAGGCCGCCGCGGATGCGCCCGACGAAGACGTTGACGAAGTTCAGGAGGCTCTGGGCGATACCGCTCTCGCTCATCAGCGACCCGGCGAAGACGAAGAGCGGGATGCACAGCAGCACGGGGTTGGAGAGTTGGGTGAAGCCCGTCAGCATCATGCCCTTCATGGTCGTGCCGCCGATGAGGTTCATGACCATGAGCGCCCCGCCGAAGCAGAACGGCAGCGGTACGCCCAGGGTCAGCAGGAAGACGAGGACGCCCAGGGCCAGCAGAGAGATTTCGATCATGGTTGTTCCCCTATCCCGCGTTGCCGACGCGGACGATTTCGCGGAAGGATTTGATCATATGGTGAACTATGTAGACGGCCATTGCCGCCAGGCCGACGAACATGGAACATTCGGCGTAGAACGTCGGGATGTAGAGGGTCGGGCTGTCCTTCCAGACGCGCAGGGCGTAGCGGAAGTAGTCCCAGGCCCACCATGTCAGCCAGGCGCAGATGATGATGCTGAATACGTCGGAGATGAACTTGACGATCATGACGCTTTTTTTGGTTTTCAGAAAGACGTCCAGGACATTGGCCTTGATTTGCGTGTCTTCCCGGGATGCGTTCACGCTCCCAAGGAAATAGAGCCATAGCGTCGGGTACAGGAGAACTTCCTCGAGCCCCATCATGGGATGCTGGAACACGTAGCGCAGCATGACCTGGATGAATTCGAGGACCGCCACCGAGGTGATCAGCAGGGTCAAGCCGTACTTGTAGAACCGTTCCATCCATCCCTCCTTCGCTGTTTGTGGAGACCGCCATCCTCGGCGCTGTTCGTATCAGGATGCCCGCATAAGGCAAAAGGCGTGCCGTGGCCCCTGATTGGCGCGGAGCTCATGGCAGGTCAGGAAAGTTGAAAGGAAGATATTAGCAATTACAGCGAGTTGTTGATTTTTGGCGGCATTGAAAACGTGGTTGTCTCGGTGCTGGGAGGCCGTGGGGAATAAAGCGCGTCGGGCCTGTCCTGTCTTTTTTTGAGACAGAACGCGCCTGACATCTTGGGGGCGTATGACAAACGCCGATTTGACAGGTAGTCGCCCTGATATGTCTTAAAATAAGACATGTGTCTTTTTTGGAATTGCGGCCATCTTCTCCGCTATCCTCAGAGAAACAAACGTGTTGAGAGATGCCGCAGACGTGTCCGAAACAGAGGCCCCGCGGCGATGCGTTCAAGAAAAGGGCAAGAACGAGATGACGATGTCGCGGGGCCTCTGCCCCAAAGCGTGTGACCTGGGGTTCATCGGATGTTTTCCAGACGCCACAGGAAAACGCGCAGATCGATTGTTCCCGCCGGGTCGAATTCGATGCCCTCGTTTTTCAGCAGGTGCCTCTGCTCTTTTTGATCCATGAACGATTTCAGAACGATGCGGCCGTCCTGGTTGACGACGCGGTGCCAGGGCAGCCCTTCCTTCTGTGAGCAGGAGTGCAGAACCCGCGCGACCTGCCTGGCCGCCCTCGGGTTGCCAGCCATGGCCGCGATCTGGCCGTAGGTGGCGACCCTGCCGGATGGGATGTCGCGGATGAATCCGATGATGCGGTCGGTGAAGGCGTGTCGTGTCATGGCTGGTAAATGGACGATTGAATCCCTGTAGCCGGCGGAAAGGACGCAGCCGGGGGATGGGTCAGTTCACGGCACTGAGGGCGCCCCGGATCATGCTTAATCCCATGACCATGATCATGGCGAAGAGGATGCGTTTGAAATGGCCTTCGCCGAACCGTCCGGAGACGCGTATTCCTGCCCAACCCCCGAGGATGACGGCGGGCAGGGCCACGGCGAAGAGGGTCAGGGCGCGGGCGGAATAGAGCCCTGCGAGTCCGTGGGCCGAGACGATGAACAGGCCGCTGACGATGAAGAACGCGCCCAGGGCGGCCTTGATCTCGCGTTGGGAACCGCCGCGCAGGCTCAGGTACACGGCCAGTGGCGGGCCGTTGAAGCCGAAGGCGGTGCCCAGGCTCGTGGAAAGGAATCCAGCCAACGCGCCCCAGCCGGCCGCCAGGCGCCTGGCGTGGGGCTGTGCGCTGCAGAGCCCCCACAGGGCGTAGGCCGCGAGCAGCAGCCCCAGGCCCGTCTTGAGCCATGCCTCCGGAAAGTGCCGCAGGAGCAGCACGCCGGTCGCGGCTCCGGGCAGCGCGCCCAGGAAGAGCGCCCGGATGCCCGACGTGTCCAGGTGTGCGCGGTAGCTCCACGTCATCTGGATGTTGAGGGCGAGCACGACGAGCCCGCAGGTCGGCACGGCCGTGCGCATGTCAAGGCCCAGGGCCACGATGGGCATGGCCACCAGGGCCGCGCCGAATCCGACGATGCCGTTGATGAAGCCGCCCAGCAGCCAGCCGGCGAGGGTGGTGAGGATGGCGTGCGTCATGTCCATGGGGCGTTCCGGACTGCTGGTGAGATACTCGGTTCCTTTGCGGGCATGAGCCCCGCGGTGGGCGTCGGGTCGGCGTCCACCGCGGGGATGGTCAGTTGATGTTCAGAATGCGGCATGCGTTTTCGTACATGACCTTGCGGCGCACGTCATCGCTCAAGGGGAACCCCTCATACGCAGTCAGGGCGTCGGCCAGTTCGATGAAGGGGTGGGCGCTGGCGAAGACGACCTTGTCCTGGATGATGGTGCTCATGGCCTGCACGAACACGTCGGCCATGGGGGCGCTCTCGTACTCGGAGAAGTCCATGTACACGTTGGCGTTGCGCAGGCAGGCGTAGATGCACTCGTTGACGTACGGGTAGCCGCCGTGGCTCATGATGATGGTCAGTTCCGGGAAATCGCGCGCCACCTGGTCGACGTGGCGTGGGTCGGCGTAGTCCATGATGGCTCCGGCGACCTGCGGCGGGGGGGCCATGGTCACGAACACGGGCAGGTTCAGTTCGGCGCACTTGGCGTAGACGGGGTAGTAGCGGGCCTCGCAGGCGGGGATGTGCGCCAGGTAGGGGTCGATGGCCACGCCCTTCATGCCGTGTTCCTCCACGGCGCGTACGATGTCGTACACGGCGGCCATCTTCTTGTGGGGGTCGACGCCCCAGAACCCGACGAACTTCTTGGGGTACGCCCGGCAGAATTCGAGGACGCTGCCGTTGTTGGCCGGCGAGCCGTAGGTGGTCTCGCAGTCTCGGCCGGTGATGACGGCGAGCTCGACGCCGCGTCTGTCCAGATCGGCGACGATCTCGTCCAGGGGTTGCGGCTTGCGGGCGTCGAAGCCGATGGCCTTGCAGGCGGCCTTGAACATGGCGCTGTTCTTGATGCCGTCGATGATCTCGGGCGTGTTGGGGCGGAATCGGAAGTCTATTATTTTCATGGCAAAACTCTCCTGTTCCGGTCCGGCATCCAGCCGACCGGGTTGAAGAGCCGCCGGACGGGTGTCCGGCGGCTCGCGTCACTTGAGGCCTTATTTGTTGCCGACGAAGAAGAGGGGCACTTCGGGGAAGTAGGTCACCACCAGAAGGACCAGGATCATGAGTCCGAGCATGGGCAGTGCCGTGCGGGACAGGTGCTCGATCTTGGTCTTGGAGATGCTGCTGGCCACGAAGAGGTTCACGCCCACGGGCGGGGTGATGAAGCCGATGGCCAGGTTGACGACGATGATGACGCCGAAGTGCAGGGGCGAGACGCCGACCCCGACGACCACGGGCAACAGGATCGGCGTGAGGATGACGATGGCCGCCAGGGCTTCCATGAAGGTGCCGACGATGAGCAGCAGCACGTTGATGAGCAGCAGGACCACGATCTTGCTTTCGGTGAAGCCGAGGATCGCCCTGGCGATGGTGCCGGGCACGTCCTCGATGGTCATGATGTTGCCGAAGAGCGTGGCCATGGCCATGAGCACGATGATGGTCGCCGAGGTCTCGCAGGCTTCGACGCAGCAGTCCATGAACTTGCGGGCGTCTATCTCCCTGTACACGAACACGCCGACGATGAGTCCGTAGAAGGCGGCCACGGCCGCGGCTTCCGTCGGGGTCATGATGCCGCCGTAGATGCCGCCCAGGACGATGACCGGGACCATCAGCGCCCACTTGGCCTCCCAGACGGCGGCCATGAGGGAACCGACGGTTCTGGGCCGAGCCTCGCCGCGCCAATTCCGGGATTTGGCGTAGAAGTAGGAGTAGGCCATCAGGACCAGACCCGTGAGGATGCCCGGCACGATGCCGCCAATGAACAGGTCGCCGATGGAGACCTGGGCCGAGATGCCGTAGACCACGAAGGGGTTGCTCGGCGGGATGAGCACGCCGATGGCCCCGGATGCGGCAACGATGGCCGCCGCGAAGTACTTGTCGTAGCCGCGTTCGACCATGGCGGGGATTGTCAGGGCGCCGATGGCCGCCACCGTGGCCGGGCCCGAACCGCTGATGGCGCCGAAGAACATGCACGTCGCCACGGTGACCAGGGCCATGCCGCCGTACAGGCCTCCGAGCATTTCATCGGCCAGGGCCAGCAGGCGCTGGGACAGGCCGCCCGCGCCCATGAACACTCCGGCCGCGATGAAGAAGGGGATGGCCATGATCGGGAAGGAATCGATGGACGTGAAGGCCGTCTGGGCCAGGTACTCGATGGGCAGGGTCTCGGCACAGATGACCGTGGCCAGGGTGGATAGGCCCAGGGAGATGGCGATGGGCACGCCCAGGGCGCAGAGCACGGCGAAGTAGCCGAACAGGGCCGGCAGGGGTTCGATGTACTCGGCGAGCACGGCCGGGGCGATGACCGCGCCTGCGGCGACGACAGCCAGGGCCGTGTCCAGGGGGCCGCAGATCTTGACCTGGGATGCTAGGCTCTGCAGCAGGCGCAGGCTCATGAGCCCGAAGCCCAGGGGCAGGATCAGGTACGGGATGATGTAGGGGATTCGCAGCGCCGTCGTGACCTGCGGGAATTCCTTCAGCCGTTCGATCTGCGTCCAGCCGTACCAGCAGATGGTCAGGGTGAGGATCAGGAAAAAGATTTCGACGATGACCCAGCTCGCGTTCTGCATGCGTGCCGGCAACCGGTCGTAGATGATGTCGATGCGGATGGAGCTGCGCTTCCTGATCGCCACGGACAGGGCCAGGTAGCTGATCCAGATGAAGATGTAGCGCGCGAGCTCTTCGGTCCAGACGGCCGCGCCGGCCGAACTGGCGAAGTGCACGATGATGTATCTGTATGTCGTCTGGAACGTGATGAACAGGATGATGGCCAGCAGGCCGGAGACGAGGAACATTTTTTCAAAGTTCTCGTCGACCCAGCTCCATATGCCGCGTGGAGCGACAGGCTCATCCACAAGTTCGATGGGCATCACGCCGCAGTTGATATTCTGTTCCATGTCGTCTCCCTATGTCCCGCCGGAGTGCGCCGGGCAGCGGCCGGACGGTGCGCAGGCATGCGGTTTCTGTTCCCGGGTGTCTGTCGGCCCCTCCCGCCGGAAGTGCGGGCGGGGCCAGCGGATTATTTCTGAGTGTCCTTGAGCAGCTGCAGGAGGTTCGCCGGAATCTGCTTGGCGAACTCGTCGCGCACGGGGGCGGTGAGCTCCACCAGCTTGGCGCGTTCCTCGTCGTTCAGGATGGTTACTTCGATGCCCTTTTCCTTGAACGCGTCCCAGGCCTTCTTTTCAAGTTCGTCGGTGATGCCGCGCTGCCAGACGAGGGCTTCATGGGCGGCTTCGCGGATGATGGCCTGATGCTCGGGGGTCAGGCTGTCGAACTTCTTCTTGTTCATCAGCAGGACGTGCATGCTGTAGTTGTGGTTGGAGTCCATGGCGTACTTCAGCACTTCCGTGTGCTTGGCGTCGTTGAGCAGGGAGAAGGTGTTGCCTTCGGCGTCCACGGTGCCCTGCTGCAGGGCGGTGTAAGTCTCGCCCCAGGCCACGGGGGCGGGGTTCATCCCTAAGGCCTTGGCCACTTCCACCTCGACGGGGGAGTCGGTGGTGCGGACCTTCAGGCCGGCCAGGTCGGCCACGGTCTTCAGGGGTTTCTTGGTGCTGACGAAGTTGCGGTAGCCGTACTGGCTGAACATGATGGTGGTCAGGCCGATCTCGTTGGCGACCTTTTCCAGTTCCTTGCCGAGTTCGCCTTCATCGAGGGCCTTGTACAGGTTTTCCTGGTGCTTGGGGGAGGTGATGTAGGGCAGGTCCAGGGCCATGTATGCCTTGCTGAAGCTGGCCATGTTCGGGGAGGAGCACGAGGACATGTCGAGCGTACCGGCCTGGGCCGC
Organism: Desulfomicrobium salsuginis; assembly: GCF_054657795.1. NCBI lineage: Bacteria > Pseudomonadati > Thermodesulfobacteriota > Desulfovibrionia > Desulfovibrionales > Desulfomicrobiaceae > Desulfomicrobium > Desulfomicrobium salsuginis. The sequence goes on from NZ_BAAHYA010000001.1 coordinate 1,562,658, forward strand.
CTCGGTGGTCACGCGGTCGCTGCCCAGCTGGGCGCTGCCGAAGACCTGAATCCTGATTTGCTTGTCGCTCTTGGCCTCGACGAGTTCCTTGAACTTCTCGATGCCCAGGGTGACGTTGTTGCCCGGAGCCATGGGATGGCCGATGCGCAGGGTGACGGGCTTGCCGGCCTCCGCGGTTCCAAAGCCTACCAGCAGGCCGATCAGGGCCAGCACGTTCAACGCGGCAAAAACGAGACTCTTTTTCATTGTTCCTCCAAAAATGTGTTTTCGACCAGCACCGCTCGGCAATGTTCTTGACTGTCGCCCTCTGGTCACGGGGTGTTGTCGAAACATGAGCAGGATGTATGCCAGACAAAAATGAAGTTTGCCAAGGCTGTTGAAATTAAAAATTATATAATTTCAACATGTTGAAAATTTATTCCACAGAGGGTTGGCTGCTTTTCGGTGCATTCGTCGCAAAAGTGCAACTGCCGGGAATCGTTCTTATCAGTGTCTGTCATATGGGAATAAAATCACAAAGCGCCCGGCGTCCAACGGGTTTATGTTCCGATTTTCACATTTCGCAGGTGCGATTTCTGATGTGTCCAGTCAGGTTTGTCGCAAAAATGCGGCGGTTTTGGGGTGAAAAAAATGAAATTCAACGGAGGTGATGCAAAAATGCGACAGTTCGGGGTCGCGTTTTTCCACCCGCATGGCGGCATGGTCACGGGAGGTAGACAAATCTAGTATTTTCATTTGGTTATGTGCTTTGGCACAGAGAATGCTCAAGCTCGCCCGGGTACGGAAGTGAGACGTACAGCCGAAATGAAACTTCCGGTGCAACAAAATATTGATGCATGGTTTCAACGCATGTGCTGATTTCACCATGTGATCTGAATTAAATTAGATACGAGGAGCAGAGTCATGACAAGGTTTACATGTGAGTGCATGTCCCCTCAGGAACAGAGGCTTTACGAGAAAATCGAGGGCAAGGAAGACAGGTTCCGCGAGACGCACAGTCGCGTTTTCAAGATGCTGGAGAAATTCGACGGGCAGAAGCCGCGCATTGATATAGAACGCGCCCTCTATTTCACCCAGTCCATGCAGGAGACCGAAGGCCAGCCCTTGGTCCTGCGCTGGGCCAAGGCCCTGAAGCACATCGCCGAGAACATGACCGTCTATGTCCAGGACGACCAGCTTCTGCTCGGCCGCGCCGGCTGCGACGGCCGCTACGGAATCCTCTACCCCGAACTGGACGGCGACTTCCTGGACATCGCGGTCAAGGAACTGCCCAACCGGCCGACCTCTCCCGCAACCATCACCCCCGAGGACGCCGCGATCGTCGTCGAGCAGATCGCTCCCTTCTGGAAGGGCAAGACCTTCCACGAGAAGCTCAACGCCGCCCTGCCCGCGGACGTGCACAAACTGACCTACGACGATCCGGACGGGCTCATGTCCCGCTTCATCGTCAACGAGACCGCGTCCTTCCGTTCCTCCATCCAGTGGGTCCACGACTACGAGAAGATCCTGAAGCGCGGCTTCAACGACATCCGGCGCGAAGCCCAGGAGAAGCTGGACGCCCTCGACCCGCTGAGCCCCAAGGACAACTGCGAGAAGAAGCCCTTCCTCGAAGCCGTGGTCATCGTCTGCGAGGCCATCGTGCACTGGGCGGGGCGCCACGCCGTCCTCGCCCGCGAAGTGGCGGCGAAGGAGTCCGATCCGGTTCGCAAGGCCGAGCTGATCCGCATGGCCGAGAATGCAGAGCGCGTGCCCGGCGAGCCGGCCCGCGACTTCTGGGAGGCCTGCCAGAGCCAGTGGTTCACCCAGATGTTCTCCCGCATCGAGCAGAAGACTGGCACGACCATCTCCAACGGCCGCATGGACCAGTATTTCTTCCCCTTTTACGAGCAGGACATGGAAGCCGGCGTCCTGACGGAAGAAAAGGCCATGGAGCTTCTGGAGTGCATGTGGGTCGGCATGGCCGAGTTCATCGACATGTATATCTCCCCCACGGGCGGCGCCTTCAACGAGGGCTACGCGCACTGGGAGGCCGTGACAGTCGGCGGCCAGACCCCGGACGGACGTGACGCCACCAACGACCTGACGCACCTCATCCTCAAGTCAAAGCGCGAATTCCCGCTGCACTACCCGGACCTCGCGGCCCGCATCCACAGTCGCTCCCCCGAGAGCTACCTGTGGGACGTGGCCGAGACCATCAAGGACGGCTCGGGCTTCCCCAAGCTGATCAACGACGAGGAGATCGTGCCCCTGTACGTCTCCAAGGGCGCGACCTTCGCAGAAGCCTATGACTACGCCGTGTCCGGCTGCACCGAGGCGCGCATGCCCAACCGCGACACCTACACCTCCGGCGGCGCGTACATCAACTTCGCCGCCGCGGTGGAGATGGTCCTGCGCAACGGCCGCATGAAGAAGTACGGCGATCAGATTCTCGGCGTTGAAACCGGCGATCCCAACTCCTTCCAGACCTGGGACGAGTTCTGGAACGCCTACGTGCAGCAGCATCTGCTGTTCCTCAAGGCCGCCTTCCATCAGCAGTACCTGATCAACAAGATCCGGGCCACCACCTTTGCCCAGCCCATGGGCTCGGCCATGCACGACCTGTGCATGAAGCACTGCATCGATCTGCACCAGGAGCAGATCCCCGAGGGCATCAACCTCGGCTACTTCGAATACATGGGTTTGGGCACCGTGGTCGACTCCCTAGCGGCCATCAAGAAGCTGGTCTTCGAGGACAAGAAGCTGACCATGCAGCAGGTTATCGACGCCGTGGACGCCAACTTCGAAGGGTACGAGGACGTCGCCGCGCTGCTGCGCAGCGCGCCCTGCTACGGCAACAACGACTCGTACGCCGACGCCATCGGCCGCGAGATCGACAGGATTTCCGTTGAATTCGGCGGCAAGTACAGCAAGGACCTCGGCATGCACAACGACGTGCGCTACGTGCCATTCACCTCGCATGTGCCCTTCGGCAAGGTCGTCTCGGCCCTGCCCAACGGCCGCAAGGAGTTCACGCCCCTGTCCGACGGCTCCTCGGCCTCCCACGGCGCGGACGTGAACGGCCCCACGGCCATCCTGCTGTCCAACTACAACACCAAGAACTACGGCATGCGCGACCGCGCGGCCCGCATGCTCAACATCAAGTTCACGCCCAAGTGCATCGAGGGCGAGCAGGGCACCGAGAAGCTCGTGTCCTTCATCCGCACCATGTGCGACCTGAAGATCTGGCACGTGCAGTTCAACGTCATCAACCGCGAGACCCTTATCGCGGCTAAGAAGGACCCGCAGAAGTACCGCAACCTCATCGTGCGCATCGCGGGCTACAGCGCCTACTTCGTGGACCTGTCCCCTGACCTTCAGGACGACCTGATCGCCCGCACCGAACACGGTGCCTTCTAGGTTCGACCCCGGCCATCCTTCGGCCTCAACGGACAGACGCGGGCAGGCCATGGCCTGCCCGCGATTTTTCATGACATCAGCGGGGGAGTCCCATGAGCGCTCTTGAAGACAGAAAGAAAAAAGGCCTCGTATTCAACATCCAGAAATACTCCGTTCACGACGGGCCGGGCATCAGGACCATCGTCTTCCTCAAGGGGTGCCCCCTGTCCTGCAACTGGTGCAGCAACCCCGAATCCCAGCGCCGCGAGCCGGAGCTGGCCTTCAATCCGGGCCGCTGCCTGACTTTTTCCAAGTGCACGCGCTGCCTGCAGGCCTGTCTGCGCGGGGCCATCATCCGCGAGGCGGACGACAGCCTGCGCATCGACCGCGCCCTGTGCGACGGGTGTCCCAAGAACTGCGCCCAGGCCTGCCCGTCCCAGGGGCTCATCGTCTATGGCGAGGAGCGCAGCGTGGACGACGTGCTGCGGGTGGTCGAGCAGGACGCGGCCTTCTACACCCGCTCCAGCGGCGGCATGACCCTCTCGGGCGGCGAACCGCTCCTGCAGGGGGACTTTGCCCTGTCTCTGCTCCGGGAAGCCCGCCGGCGCCGGATCAGGACGGCCGTCGAGACCTGCGGCATGGTGCCCTGGAAGACCATGGAGGCGGCCGCCCAGTACCTGAACTACGTGCTCTACGACATCAAGCACATGGACGGCGCCGTCCACGAAGCCCAGACCGGGCGGACCAACGAGGTCATCCTGGAGAATTTCCGGAGGCTGGCGGAACTGGATCCCGACAAGCCCATTCTGGCCCGCACGCCCGTCATCCCCGGGTTCAACGACTCCGAAGACGCCATCGCGGCCATCGCCGAGTTCATCCGGCCCTATCCGAACGTGCGCTACGAGATGCTGCCCTACCACAGGCTGGGTACGCAGAAGTACCATTTCCTGGACAGGGTGCCGCCCATGGACGGCGTGACGCTGGACAAGTCGGTCATGCCGAGGCTCATCGATACAGCGGTACAGATTCTCGGCGACAGGGTCGAATTCCCGAAATGACGCGGTTCACGGCCGAACCGGCCCGCACGGGCCGCGTCGCGCAAACCGTGACGAATCGTGGAAAGGCAGCCCTCGGGTTGCCTTTTTTTACAGCCCGTGAGAGTTTTTTCGTATGACGAGCCGCCACGCCGATTTTGTCGCCAAGCATTTCGAATACATCCTCGATGCCCTTCCCGACGGGGTTTTCATCTCCGACGTCTCGGGCATCACCCTGCGCGTCAACCGCATGTACGAGCAGCTGACGGGCCTGAAGCAGGAGGACATCCAGGGCAGGCAGGTGCGTTCCCTGGTGGAGAACGGCATTTTCGACAAGATCCTGAACCCCGAGATCGTGCGCACGGGCAAGCCCGCGACCCACGTGCAGCAGCTGCAGAACGGCAAGAAGCTCGTCCTCTCGGGCTTCCCTGTCTTCGACGAGGGCGGGATCCTGCGGCTCGTGGTGACCTTCGTGCGCGACATCACCATGATCACGCGCCTCAATGAGCAGATGGAGGAGCAGCGCCAGCTCATCGATCATTTCCACAAGCAGATGGCCTACATCTCCAACGAGCAGAGCAAGGGCCTGACGCCCGTGTACGCCAGTGCGGCCATGCAGGAAGTGGTCAATTTGCTGATGACCGTGGCCCCAACGGACGCCTCGGTTCTCATCCTGGGCGAGACGGGCGTGGGCAAGGACGTCTTCGCCCGCCTGACCCACGCCCGCAGCACCCGGCACGACAAGATTTTCCTCAAGGTGGACTGCGGCGGCATCTCCGAGACCCTGACCGAGTCCGAGATGTTCGGCTACATGCCCGGCGCCTTCACGGGCGCGTCGAGCAAGGGCAAGGCGGGCTACTTTGAGCTGGCCGACGGCGGCACCGTCTTTCTCGACGAGATCGGCGAACTGCCCCTGTCCATGCAGACGCGGCTTTTGCGCGTGCTCCAGGACGGTGAGATCATGCGCGTCGGCGGCACGCGTTCCACCAAGGTCGACGTGCGGGTCATCGCCGCCACCAACAAGAACCTGTCCGAATGCGTGGAGCAGGGCACCTTCCGGCGCGATCTCTACTACAGGCTGAACGTGGCCACGGTGACCATCCCGCCGCTGCGCGAACGGCCCGAGGACGTGCGGCCCCTGGTGGAGCACTTCCTGCAGCACTACTCGGCCAAGTACGGCAAGCGCATGGCCGTCATGGAGATCGCCCTGACCCTCCTGTCCCGCTACCAGTGGCCGGGCAACGTGCGCGAGCTGCAGAACATGATCCACGGCCTGGTCATCACCCACAAGGGTTCGCACATCTCCCCCCGCGACCTGCCGGCCCACATCCGCGAGGACGGTCACCAGGAACGCACCTGCTGTGACGCCCTCCTGACCGGCGGCCGTCCGCTGAAGCAGATCATGGCCGAGATGGAGCGGGATTTCCTGGAACAGGCCATCGCCCTGCACGGATCGGTGCAGAAGGTGTCGGAGCTCTTCCAGGTCGACCGCAGCACCATCTTCCGCAAGATCCAGAAGAAATGACGCGCCGTGGCCGGGGCGGCCGCTAGAAGTGTTCTTCCAGCAGCGCCTGGAGGTCTTCGGCCGAACCCTTCCGAGGGTTGTTGTCCATGAGCCGTTTGGCGGCGGCTGCCCGTTCGGCGATACCGCGTATCTCCGCGCGTGCGATGCCGTGGGCGCCGAGGCCCGGCTCGATGCTCAGGTCGGCCAGGAGCCGCCTCATGCCTTGGGCGGCCAGGGAAGCGAGTTCGCGCGGAGTCTTGCCCGCCGGATCGTCGCCCAGGATTTCCGCGATGCGGGCGTATTTTTCCGGGGCGGCCTGGCAGTTGAACGCCATGCCCATGGGCGCCGCCGCGGCCACAAGCAGCCCGTGGGGCAGATGGAGCGAGGCGGGCGCGGCCATGGCGATGGCGTGGATCACGCCGTTCTGGGTGTTGGAAAAGCCCATGCCGGCCAGGGCCGAGGCGTAGAGCATGTCGGCCCGGGCGCCGAGATCGTTCCCGTCGGCGCAGGCCGCGCGGATGCCGCCCGCGATGAGGCGCATGGCCTGCAGGTTGACGGCGTCCGTGAAGGCGGTGGCCGTGCGGTTCACGTACGATTCCATGGCGTGCACGAAGGCGTCCATGCCCGTGGTCGCGGTGATGCGCAGGGGCATGGAGACGGTCAGTCCCGGGTCGAGCAGGGCCACCCTGGCGTAGAGGTGGTCGCTGACGACGGCCTTCTTCGAGTTGGTTCGCGGGTCTTCCAGCACGCTGATGGACGTGACCTCGCTGCCCGTCCCGGCCGTTGTCGGGATGAGGATCGTGGGCGTACAGGGGCCAGGGACGAGGCCGACGCCGAAGTAGTTTTCGATGGGCCCGTCATGCCTGGCCAGGACCGCGGCCGCCTTGGCGCAGTCCAGGGCGCTGCCGCCCCCCAGGCCGATGATGAGCTCCGCTTCGCACTCGCGGGCGGCCGTGGCGCATTCGTGTGCGTCGGAGGGCGTAGGCTCGGAGGAGCCTCGCGCAAAAAGCGTCCAGGCGACGCCGCGGGCTTCCAGGGATGCGGCGATGGGGGCGTGCGTGCCGCGCCGGACGATGCCCTCGCTCGTCACGATGAGGACGCGCGAGGCGCCGATGGCGCGGACCTCGTCGCCGACGTCCCGTGACGCGCCGTTGCCGTGGATGATTCTGCCGATGGTCTGGAATGCGTGGATCATGACGTCGTGTTCCCGTGTTGCGAAGTGATGGGGCGAATCGTAACTCATTGACTGTTCCGGGGCCGCCTGCCGGCCGTAACCATGCGCGGTCACGCGCACGTGGAGATGCCATGCTCAATATCGGTTGTCACCTGTCCTCCTCCAAGGGCTTCCTGGCCATGGGCAGGACCGCCCTTTCGATCGGGGCGAGCACGTTCCAGTTCTTCACCCGCAACCCCCGCGGCGGGGCGGCCAAGGTCGTGGACTCCCAGGACGTGTCGGCCTTTCTGGCCCTGGCAGAGGAGAACGGCCTCGGGCCGTTCCTGGCCCACGCCGCCTACACGTTGAACCCCTGTTCCGCCGACGCCAAGACCCGGAATTTCGCCCTGGAGTCCATGCGCGACGACCTGGCGCGCGTGGAGTTGCTGCCGGGCAACATGTACAATTTTCATCCCGGCAGCCACGTGGGGCAGGGGATGGAGGCGGGCATCGACCTGATCGTCGCTCAACTCGACGCCGTCATGCGGCCGGACATGAAGACGACAGTTCTTCTCGAAACCATGGCCGGCAAGGGCAGCGAAGTGGGGAGCGCCTTCGGGGAACTGCGGGAGATCATCGACCGGGTCGCGCTGCCGGACAGGATCGGGGTCTGCCTCGACACCTGCCATGTCCACGACGCCGGCTACGACATCGTGCACGACCTGGACGGCGTGCTGCGGGAGTTCGACGAGATCGTCGGTCTCGACCGGCTGCGGGCCGTGCACCTGAATGACAGCCTGAACCCCCGGGGCGCCCGCAAGGACCGTCACGCCTGCATCGGGGAAGGCCATATCGGGCTGGAGGCCTTCGGGCGCATCGTCAATCACCCGTGTCTTCGCGGGCTGCCGTTCTATCTGGAGACTCCCAACGAACTGCCGGGGTACGCACGCGAGATCGCGCTGTTGCGGGGTTTGTGGTCGGAGTGAGGAACGTGTCGGCAGGAGGCGGAGGCGGGGAACACATGGGTGGCCGGGCGTTGCATTTTGCGAGAACTCATGGAAATAATGACAGATGGCGCCCATTGCATGAGCATGTCCCCGTCCCTACTGCGGCTGGGGCATCAGGAACCCGACGTGGCGCAACCCGCGGAGTGCAGAGCATGAACACCGATATCCCGGTTCTCATCGTTGACGACTATTCCACCATGCGCAGGACCATCGGCGACGTCATGCGCAGGTTCGGATTCACCAACCTCGCCTATGCCGAGGACGGGCAGATGGCCTGGGAGATGATGCAGGAGAACAGCTACGAACTCCTGCTCCTCGACTGGAGCATGCCCCGGATGACGGGGCTCGAACTGCTCAAGCTCATCCGCTGCCCCGGCGGCAGGTTCACTGACGTCGCCGTACTGGCCATCACCGGCGAGGCGGAGCAGGAGAGCGTCGTCGAGGCGGTCAAGAGCGGCGTGGACAACTACATCGTCAAACCCTTCACCCCCGAGATCCTCGAACGCAAACTGCGCGAGGTCTTCGCCCGCCGCAAGGCGCGTTCCTGAAGCCTTCCGTCACGCCGGCAGGAAAACGCTGACCTCAACCGTGCCGGCCCCGCACTTCATCTCGATATCCCCGCCGTGGGCCCTGGCTATGAGCCGGGCGGAGTAGGTGCCCAGGCCTGTCCCGCGGGCCTTGCCGACGGTGGCGTACTTCTCGAAGAATCTTCCCTGCAGTTCCGGCGCGACGTCGCCCCTGTTGACGATGTCGATGCGCGCCCCGCCCTCGGGCCGCGCCCCGATGGACACCAGTACGTCCGCCCGCCGGGGGGATGCGTCCAGGGCGTTGCCCACGAGGTTGGCGAGCATGGAGTGGCAGAGCAGTTCCTCGCCCATCCAGGGAAAGGGCCGGCCGTCATCCCGGCCGTCGACCAGGAGCCGCAGCCCGATGCCCCGCATCTCGGCCGTTTCCGCGAAGCCTGTCAGGACCTTGCGCGCCACGGCGGCCAGGTCCATTTTTTCTGGCCGCAGTTCATAGGCGCCCCGTTCCATCCTGAAGAGGGTGGTGGACAGGTTGGTCATGGCCAGAAGCGTGTAGCCTGCGTCTTCGATGCGCTGCAGCATGTCCCGCTGGGGCGGGGTCAGGTTGCCGTCCATGAGCATGAGCTGCGGCAGGCTCAGAACCGTGGTCAGGGGGGATTTGAGGTCGTGGCGCATGATGCGCTCCACGTCCTCCCGAAGGCGGGCGGCCTCGCGCAGGGCGATGTGGTTGGCGACCCGCGCCCGGACCACGGCGGGGTTGAATGGCTTGGTGATGAAGTCGATGGCGCCGAGTTCAAGGCCTCTGGTTTCGGCTGCGACGTCGTCGAGGGCGGTGATGAAGATGACCGGGATGTCGGCGGTGCGTTCGTCGGCCTTGAGCCTGCGGCAGACCTCGAAGCCGTCCATGCCGGGCATGATGACGTCGAGCAGGACCAGATCGGGAGGGGATGTGCCGACAATATCAAGGGCCTTTTCACCGCATGTGGCCGTGTCCACGTTGTAGATCTGGCAGAGGAAACCTTCCAGCAGTTCGATGTTGAAGGGAGTGTCGTCGACGATCAGGATTCCTGCGCGGCCTTGTGCGCTCATCTGCGGCTCCTTGTTTCCTTTGACGGGGGCGGGGAAGCGTGGGCGGCTTAAACCCGGCGGTTTCTTCACATGTCCCGATTCGCGGAGACGCGCAAGCTGCAGCGGGAGGATGAGTCTCGGATTGAGACGGATGGCGCCGAAAAACAAGAAAGCCGCCCTTTCGGACGGCTTTCAAGCGGCATTCAAGAATCATTTGAAGCGTTTATAAGTGGTGGAGCTGATCAGGATCGAACTGACGACCTCTTGAATGCCATACCTCAATAAATAAACCATATTATTGATATTATTAGATCTTTAGCCAAAACTGAATGTCATTTTTTGGCTGTATTTGGTCGAACAGTGGCGGGTCTGCCAATAGGCAGCCAAAGAGCCGCCAAAACATCTATATCAGTGTCGAGATGACACAGTTACGACCTTTATTTTTTCCGAAATAAAGCATTGCGTCTGCCTCCTTTATGATCTCATCTATGGATTTTTTTGGATCAAACGCGGAGACCCCAAGAGTCATTGTTACTTTCAGTGTAATGGTGTCAAAAGAAATTTCTTGGTGTTCAATTGCATTTCGTACTTTTTCAGCAAGAGAAACGCCGTCTGCTAAATCACAGGATGTGCCTAGGATAAGAAATTCTTCACCACCCCATCTAGAAATACTGTCTTCATTTCTAATATTTTTAGACATTATTTTCGATAGTTGTTTGAGGACGATGTCGCCGCACCCGTGTCCATGAGTGTCATTAATAACTTTAAAATGATCAATATCCCCAAGTATGATTACAAAGCTAGAATCATTTCTTGAACATCTTGAGTATTCCTCTGTAAGTCGTTCATACATTGACCTTCTGTTCCATAAGCCTGTCAAGTAGTCGAGGTATGCTACGTCTTTAAGTTTTCCAAAAGCTTTCTCGACCTTGTCCTTCTCTAGTCGTAAAGACTTTTCTTTAGCTTCTATTGTTTCAACATACGAACTGATCAGTCCGTTAATGTGCTTTTCAAATGCAACAAGAAAAATAAATGAAATTACAAGTATGCAAAAAATAACAATTCCAAGAATTTGAATTTGATTTTTATGCGTCTTTTCCATAGATTGTTGTTCATTAATTATTAAATTATCTACATCATCAAGATAGACGCCGGTTGCAATAACCCAGTTATAAGGTTTGTATAATTTTGCATATGTTAATTTGTGCGAAATTTGATCTGTATTCATTTTTTTAAAGTAATAATCAAAATATAAATCACCGTTGAGCTTCACCCCGTCGAGTTCAGTCTTGTATGGAAAATTTCCATTAATATCTTGTGTTTTCGTTGAAAGTTTAAGCCCTTCTGTATGCGGAAGATTTGGATGGACAAGACGAATTGCATAATCGTCCCCACCGTCATAATTGATTATTTCATTGATCCAGATATAGCCATCGTCTCCAAGTCGGACTGCTCGAATAAGATCTTTGATACGATTTTTTACATTTGTTTCAAAAGTGTCCCTAGAGACAAAGACATATATACTAAAGCCTTCATTCGAAACAACTGTTGCAACAGCAGGATAAAGTTCCCTGTTATTTGCATTTGAAGATACTGTTCTTGCAAATATTTCAGCTGCATTATCCTCTGAAGAACCAACTACTTGTGAATTTTTCGTATCGTAAACTATGAAACTTATGATATTATTTATATCTTTCCTGGTTGAATCCTGAATGCGCTCATTTTGAACATTCAGCAGAGACTCATCGAGGATCGGCCCCTTCCACGCATGTGAGCTAGACAAGAAATTAGAAACTGCGGCACAAATCTCGTTGTATTCTCGAGAAGTGTCTGTCTTTATAAATTCAATTTCTAAAATTGTTCTGTTTACCACATCGTACAAATGACGTTTTTTCTCTGAAATAATGCTTTGAGAAAGTTGCTCAATCTTTGACTGGTACTCTTTTTTCAAATTCAAAAAATAGGGCACACTCATTGACGCTGCAATGAATATTATCGCAACTATACCGCTGAGATAGTAATAAAAACGAATTTTTTGGCGAGCTATTAGTTTCATTTTTTGTTGCTGTTTTCCATAGGCTCAACTGTCCGTGACGGGGCATCCCAATTTGTCCAAATATCCAAACAGTCTGTTACCTAACAGTCCGAATTATTTCTTTCCGTATCGAACATTGCCCACACCTCGCACCTTTTGCAAGTACGAAATGGACGCCTGATTGTATCTCAAGCGTCCTTCAAGATACGTTAAGGCTAACCAGCAACCACGGCTGGCTGGAACTGAATTTTTAGGAAAAGGGGGAGGCGGATTCACAGGGTCCTGGGAATCCAGGTCGCAATTCTGTACGATCTCTACCGTTTTTCGAGTTCTCTTGCCTTGAACTGGTCAAACGAGATCATGATGTGATTGGATGAACGGCCAAATAGCCGTCCCCTATGATCATTTTTTATAATCTTTTTTAAAACTTATTATTTTCTATTTTTTTTAATCATTTCTTCGTAGATGCCTTTGCAGATCATGAACACAAGATGCGGATTGATTGTTAAAATTTCTTCGATTTCAGGTTCAAGCTCAATAATTTTGCGCCAGTTGTCTTTGATTAATCCGTAATTTTCTTTTCCATATTTATTCAGGCGAGGATAAAACTCGTTCTTAATTGCTTCAAGAGTCATGAAATACTGAGACTCAATCGGAGCTTCAAATACTTCTCCAGAATGAATGCAAGTTATCATTTTTGTTTTGGGGTGATTAAATAAGATATGCTTCTTATTTTCCCAGTCTTTTTTTAACTCAGTCGGTGTCACCAAATGAGCTACAGGAAGATAATACATTACAGTGCAATCAAAACAAAAAGTTTTCCAAGAATGTTTGGCTTCAACTTCAAATTCTTTTCCACAAATCCAGCACTTAATAATAACGTTTGGGATCATAGCAATCCCTCCTTAGGAGCTTCATCAAGAAGCTCCTTTTAATTGTTGACACGATTTCACAAAGAGATTTCTGGTAACAAGTTAATAGCTCTTTCTTTTTCTCCCTCCATGTAATGATAATAGGTGTCAGCGGTCATTTTCACCGTTGAATGGCCCATAAGTTTTGAAACTGCTGCTAAATCAGCATTATTTGTTAGCATTGTTGTGGCGAACAAATGACGAAGATCGTACATGCGAATTGGGTAATCAATTCCAGCAAGATCACATGCTGTCTTGAATGACTTTCTGATAGTTGTTACGGATTTTCCTCGAAATTCAATTATGTATTCCGAAGCTGCATGAGCTTTCATCATTTTGAGCTTTTCGAGAAATATTGATTTGACTGGAACGATCCGATAGGTGTTAGTTTTGCTAGCATAAATCTTCACCGTGGATCTTTCGAAATCTACTTGGTGCCACTTCAACGACAGGAGTTCAGACGTTCCAGGTCGTGTTCCCAAGTTAAAGCAGACTTCCATCGCCCACCGTACATGTGGTTCAGCGCAAGCCATGATCCGCTTCATGTCATCCACGGTCAGTTGAACTTCCCGTGGTCTTTCGCGAATTCTTTTCCTCATTTTCATTGGGTTAGAATTCATCAAACCGTTCTGGCAGCCGAAGTTGAAAATCGCATCAAGGTAATCGCAGTATCTGTTGACGGTTACTTTTGACCGTGGTTTGCCTGTCTGGGGACTATCTGCTTGAAAGTGCTTGATGAATGGCAGTATGTGATCGATGTAGGTCATATCATTCACAAGTGTATCCTTACCCAGAAGGGCAAAGAATGAATTCTTCAGCAGGACGGCAACGTTTTTGATGTGCTTCTCGGTTTTCCCAGAGGCCAGGAGATGATCCAGATGCATCCTGGAAAGTCGCCCAAACGTAATTCCTGTTGGACCAGTCTTTCCAATCTCCTCCTCCGGTTCTGATGTTTCTGGAGCAACAATCGCGTTGCCCAGAACCATTCCCGCCTCAACGGTGCATTGACGTGCAGCTTGATCAAACTTTTCAGCTTGCAGCTTCGCATCTTCTCCCCTTCCGAAAGATTTATCCCGCCTTCTCCCTTCTTCGAACCAATAAACGAGCCATCTACCATCACGTTGGTAAACTCCCATAGTTCCTCCATCAATATGAGTTATAAAAAGAATGGGGCTTATTCAGCCCCAGTTTCAAATCGTATGCATCAGGATTTCTTCGACTTCTTCTTCTTTTATCCCAAGATAACGTCGAGTTATCGATGGAGAAGAATGGTTGAGTCTCTTTGCGAGCACCTCCCAGCTTGTTCCGTGGATTTTCCTTTGTTGATAGCAAAAGGTCTTTCTTAATGTATGCGCCCCAACATGTGTTTTAATGTTGAGTTTTCTGCACCAATCTTTGATGTAGTTCATCACAGCATATGTTGTTAATGGAGCATTCTTTCCTTTTCGACTCTTGAACAAATAATGTTCTGGTGTTTTCGGAATATCATTCAGGTAATCCTCAAGTGCGCTGAAAATTTCAGAGTTGATGATTATGACATTGTCTTTTCCTGTCTTTTTCTCCTTGATTGAAATTCTTGATCCAACCTTGCACTCAAGCACGTCGCCTATTTTTAAGGCGAGAATGTCTTGTGCACGTAGGCCGGTGTTGATGCCTAAAATGAACAGCAAACGATCACGAGAATTGTCTTGCAACATTTTTTTGATACGCTTTATGTCTTTCGGTTCTGTTATGGCTTCAACTTTCATGTTTAATCTCCCAATTATTGTTTTCTAAAGAAAACCAAACGAAATCTGACATTCAAAACAAAGCTCAATCACCAAGAATATTCCTGGGACTTCTTATCCGCTTAATATCCTTGAAGATTGAGCTTGTATTTTATCGAATGTAAGTTTTTATGGAAAATCTTACATTTAAAATTGTATATCTTTATAGTTTTGTTGAAAATAACATGACTTCAACTTGCTCAATAAAGGAAAAGAAAAATGCCATGTTTTACCATGGCATGTTAAAGAAGGCTTCATTAGAGCTTTTCAAGGATGATTCGATTATCTTCAGAGTATACAGAGAACTCATCGTCTTCCTTGAATTCAAAATCACCCAAATCGTAATTCTTAAGAATCAGCTTGATTGTTCCATACTTTGTAACCTTCGCCTTAGAAGAACTGTTCATGTAAAGACCAGGAATTTCGTAAAATTGCTTGTCAGAACTAATCAGTTTCAAAACGTACTGCTTCAAAGTTTGCTTGTGCTTGATGTCCAGAATCTTCATGATTTGAACAGCATTGTTTCCGCCTTTAATTGCATCGCGTAACTTTGCTGCGTTGTACTTGCTTTCAATCCTCTTTTTCTTGGTCGTTGCTTCAGCTTTGGATTCGCCCATGATATTTCTCCTTATATGTTGGTGTAGTAAGGATAAATATCTGTATTTTGACCTCAAAAGTGACAGCTTTGAAGACACTTCACTAATCTTGAAGAAGGCTTTTGGGAGAATTCGCACAGAAATGGCCCAAGACGGGCTGTTATGGCGGTGGGTAGGTGTAATCCTCAGATTTTACTTCGGCGGCCCTCAGAATCGAAATATGGACGTCCAGCTTTTCACAGGCTCCTGTAAATTTTGGGCACAAAAAAAGCTCCCTGATCACTCAGAGAGCTGCCGTTATTCAATTCTAACATGACAGCCGCCCATGATTTCCAAGAATGATCCTTTGGAAACCATGGGCCATCGGTAGAATGGTCTGTCACCAGCCAAGCCCCGAATCACAACCGGACGTGCGGTTTTCCCGCATCCGGCTATCCCGAAATAACAACCCCAAAAACAATGTGTTCGAAAGAAAGACTGAATATATGTCGAATTTTGATTAAGCCCAAATTCAGGGGCATCTATAATTACAAAATTTTGATGTGTTTATTATTTGATAGAAAATACTTCTTCATCATCTTAATCGTCAATTTCTTACATTTATCTTTCCGAGGGTTGTTATTTCGGTGTACTCCTTACAAGTACTCAGCCACCCATTAAAAATGGGCTTCCCTTGGTCATTGTCGAATCCATTCAGAATCATCCAGCATATAATCGCTTGCATACATCCGTAAAAGGGATTGGTCTGAACCTTTTCCTGTGTTGAATCATAGATTCAACGACTTCAACTTGCCATGAGTCTCGTCTTATGTATGCGCCACCGTGATGTAGGCTAATTCCTCAGTCTCAGCCCCTCCCCCGTTATCGTTTCCTAAAACGGGTTGGCTGTTCTTCACAAAAAAGAACTTGGTATTTTTTGACTTCCATTCGTTCAGATACGAATGGTCCGCACAACAGCGGCACTTGGACTGGATCAACTGCAAGGCACCCATGACAAATATACTGTCTGTGATGTTTGAAATTGTCTTTCAGATAATGTTTCTGGTCTTTTGATCAAACAAAACGCCAAAACTTCTCATTATATGAAAGAAATATCTGTATCAAACGAATGAAAACTCTTCTCTTGATCAAGAAATGAATGTCAAAATAATATAGATATTTTTGAATCAATCATTGATTTGTTCAGTATTGTCGCGATTCGC
Organism: Desulfomicrobium salsuginis; assembly: GCF_054657795.1. Taxonomy (NCBI): domain Bacteria; kingdom Pseudomonadati; phylum Thermodesulfobacteriota; class Desulfovibrionia; order Desulfovibrionales; family Desulfomicrobiaceae; genus Desulfomicrobium; species Desulfomicrobium salsuginis. The sequence goes on from NZ_BAAHYA010000001.1 coordinate 1,578,833, forward strand.
CTTCCCCTTTATCGCCAAAAGCTCCGGTTACTTGAACGGCACAAAAGTTATTCAAAATCAAAAGAGTATGATTGTTATCAAAACTTGATTTGAACTTTTCTCAGTCTTCGCAGGTGACGCAGCTAAAGCAGCTAAATTTTCATGTATTTTTTTAATTTTTTTCAAAAATAATAAATAAATTGCTTGTTTTTCACCTTCGATGCCTGCTTCACCTGCGTTGACCATTGAAAAGGGAGGGGGGGGCTGAAGCCAATAATGACCAAGGGAAGGAAAAAATGAAATGCTCAACGAAAAAGGGGCCATTAAGACCCCTTATTTTGTACTTTCGATTAATCTTCAATAATGTAGTCGATGTAGTCTGTTGAATCATTGGTTGTAATGCGTCGAATGAAGTACTTCCTGCCGTTGCTGCCGTTCGATCCTGACATAACCTGAAGATTTGCTTGTTCAAGAATATCTTTGCAATCCTTCAAATTTCTGGACAAAATTGAAGGGTTTGAATTCACCAAATGAGGATCATCGGCTATATCCATAAGCTCGTTTTGAAGATCAATCATAGTTCCTTCCCAAAACTCGTTGTTTTCCATGAATTTGATCACAAGAGAAGCAACAGGGAAACTCTGTAATTTCAAAATACCCTTGGTTCTTAAATTGTTGGTCAAAGCTGTTTCGAATTGTTCTCTGGTGAATCCGAGTGCTTGAGCGGCGGCAATGCCTATTCTCTGGAAGTCTGCAAGTCTAATGTAGTCAGAAACTTCGATATCTCGATATGTTCTCAATGTTTCAACGGCAGCATCAAGGATTCCGCCAATGATCCTCGGCTTTTTTTCCTCAAATGCCTTCATGAGCATTTCTTCAGGAATTGTTTTTCTATCATTTTTGCTTTTTTCAATGACAATACACCTATCAAGAAGATCTGAAGCCGGATTTCCTAAAGAAATTGAGGCAAGAATGATCGGTTTTTTGATACTAAAGGTGAAGTCATCGTCATTGGTGTACTGCTTTCTTTTCGTAAAGTCTGTTCCAGTGAATGCAGCACAAAGCAGGTCAGATATTTCGATGTTAATCTTGGTGAAGTTATCAAAAAAAGGAACGGCGTGATGGTCAATGACCTGGGCCATCTCGCTTGTATTCCGGTACATGAAGTTGCCCCTGGAAACAGGGTCGATCAGTTTTTTGAGGCTCAGCGCCAGGGTAGTTTTTCCCGATCCCTTTTCTCCTACGAACCAAAGGTGGGGACGGGGCATGTTCGTAAACAGACTTGATACCAACCAGGTGCCGATCAGGATTTGCTCATCGGGATTAGTTATAGAAAAGATTGAAAACAGATCATCAAGACTTCCACCAGTTACCGGAGTTGGGATGCTGGTTTGGTGGGTAAACCGTTTGAAGATTACAGGGCTATTCTGAGTGATACTCCATTCTTCCGGTGTAATTTTGATGATGTCATCATTGGTGTTTTGTGTCTCAATGAAAATATCATCACCAAGTCGACCAATCCTATTATAAACCTCTACCTGTTTGCCATTGTTTAGCGCGAGGAGATTAAGGATTGGAATAAGATTTTTAATATCACTTTGTTTCAAGACTTTATAATATGCAGTTTTAAAATATGTTTGTACAAACGCGATGAAGTCTGATGATTCAATGGGCTTCCACTTTTTCTTATTTTGAATTTCTAGTTCGCAATACACAGTTTTATTCTGATCATAGCAATAATTCATCTGCTGAATGATCGTGCAGACATCATTGCTGTTCAACTTCGTAGAAGTTCCGGGTGCCGGCGGCATAATTTGATTAGGGATATGATTGTTATTTGTGTCCATGATTATCCTTGGCTTGACTGCCTATAAATGGGGGGGGCAGTGTTCGGCCCCCGGTTCGTTTGTGAGAAAAAATTCCCAGAGGTCTGTGAAATTTCTCTGGATGTTTAGAGGACAATTCCTTCCGAAATGTGGATGTCGGTTATAATCTGACTCAAATCGTTATAATAGACGGCATTTGCCAGCTCGCGGGAGAGCCCGGCTTTCAGTCCGAGGAAATCATCCATGGTCAAGTCCAGGCGTGCCTTTGTGAATGATTCAAAAACATCCAGATACTTGTAGTCATAGCGGGAGATCGTCCCATTCCGTTTTTGATCGAGGTAGTCCGGGAAGTAGATGATGTCGGTCTTGTTCTGTCCCTGCCGTTCAGGATTCCAAAACCTCACAACCCCTGTAGTTGCATCATCAAGCCATGACTTTGAATCGCATGAAAAGGCTGGACAACCGGCCAGCAAATCAAATTCCGTGATGCCAAACAGATGTACCTTCGCTCCATAATTGTTAAGATAATATACGGCAGGAAACAAATTACTCGGATTCGTTCGGCCTTTACACTGCCCGATAGCAATGTATTCAGGGTTATGTGACAGGTATGCTTCAATTTCACCATTGTTAAGGTTATGAATCACTGGTGCCACATCAATGCCCAGTTCTTCCATATCGAGAAAGTGTTCGTAATTCTTTTCGAATCCATCTGGACCAAATTCAAAATCTGGGCTGAAGATAATTTGATAACGATCTTTATGCTTCTCGCAGTGCTTCTTGAATTTGTGCAAAAGTTGACCTGTCGTCATTCCGATGTTCGAATTCAAGGCTGAAAACGCTCCATTGTCGAGAATAATCGTGCTGATGATTGATTCAAAATTCTTCAAAAACGCTTCATAGTTATTTGGCAAGATCGCCATGCTTACAAGGATATTCAGCCGAATTCCTTCGCATCTTAACATCAATTCCTGCATAAGCCTCTCTGAAGGCGAAGATAAATATACTTTCATTTTAGTATCCTGAAGCCCTCCCGATTTGTCGGGAGGGCTATTCTATGTTACTGCTTCAGTGTTTCTTTAGATGCTGTAAAGTTCTGGCGCAAAGCGGCCAGCGTATTGATAAGGGCATCAAGCTTTTCAAGGTCAAGATTGATCTTGGAAGGGGGGATGGTTAAAGCTTTAGATACGGTCTCACTCAGCTTTGTAATTTCTGCATTGACGTCCCGAATCTTTGGTTTATTGCTCTCGCTGCTTGCTTCAATAGTGATTGGATTGTTGTATTCACTATCTTTGTCGATATACTGGCGATAATCTACGCCGCTATTTTTCATCTCGATCATCTTGTCGATATCCTTCTTGTCAATTGACCTGCCATCTGCCAGTACAGACAAGATGTCGTTCATTGTAATTTCGTCAAGTCCAGATTTTTTAACTCTATAGTGCAAGATCGCTGCTTCACATTTTTCAGTGAAGTCATGAGCCACTCCCGTTGCCATGGTTTGATTGTCAATAGCGTCAATTATATCCTTGATGGGGTCTTCGTCATGAATCATTCCCCTTTTTTCAATTACACCTGCGAGCTTTCCAAGTCTGTCAATTCCAAGATGAAGATATGCTGCTACGTTATTAATTTGAGCAACTTTCGTATACACAGCAAGCGTATTTGGATGGATGTGTTTATCGAATTTTTCACGACGATACTGCAGCCATGCCTTCTTGCTAAGGTTGTTCATAATCACATCTTTTTTGATCAAATTTACAATTATACCAAGCTGCAAACCGACCGTGGCGATAAATTTTTGAGCCTTAGTGATATTGAACTGCGTCTTGTTGTGAACATCGACAAATTTATTGTACTTTTCATCCATGCTCATCTTGGAAACAGACTCATATAGAAGATGCATGGCCTTGACAGGGGTCACTTCCTTGGTCAGTGCTTCGTCGACGCTAGTAGGAATGCCGCCGATGCCGCCTGACCCTCCAATCATCACCTCAATAATTTCACGGTCGTTGTTGCGCAGTTCCTTTTCCAATGCTTCTTTGAAAGGATCAGTGTACGAAGGATGTGAGTCGGGATGAACGTGTGACTCTGATGACGGAGTGTTGCCAGGGCCTCCAGTAGACCCAGGCATGGAGAGGGGCGGGGCAAAAGGGTTCAGAAGGGCTGTAGGGGTGGAAATTTCAGAATCCATAAATACCTCCATAGGGTGGCGCGTCTTCCGGGATGGAAATGTTTGCGCCGTTAATAAACCCTAAAAAGGCAACCACCGTGCCAACAAAGGATGCGGTTATAATATGCAGATATTAAAGGTTTTTTAAGATTGAGGGTTGAGGAGAACCATTCTCTTCGATGGATTTTTGTTTGAATTTCGAAACTTTTCATCTACTTTTCGAAACGTTTTGTTTTTTGAGATTGACCCTTTTTTTCGACCAGCTATGTTGCCAACTTTTTCCTGCGTTGCTTTTCCGTTCCTCAAATGATGAAGGATTGTCTCGAAGTATAACTCCTCGAGGTCGTCCAAGGAAATTTTGTCTATAGGAATTTCTTGGCTTTCAAGATGGTTGATTTCTACTCCGTAAAAATGATCCAGAAAAATGTTGTCTTTGTTAGACGCATGCAAGTCTTTAAGTTGAAACTGCTCTGTAAGATTGATATGTTTTATTTTTGTTAAAAATTTAAGTGATTCGCAAAGACCTATTCGAAGGCACTCAGTCCATGTATAGCTGAGTTCTATGTCCGATTCATAAAATTCAAAACATGATTTTGAGTAGAGTGCTAAAATCATTTTTTTGTTTTTTAACAATTCTTTTTTCGTTTCATTGTCATAATTATGCTTATTTGGGTGTCCATTGCTCAGCGCATAGTCAAAAATTTTATCGGGGACATCTTTGTCGACATTGTCCGTTAGCAATATGAATGAATATAATCCATATATGTGAAAATGAAAGTAAAAATCATTATTGTAAGAATATATGTACAGAAGTGTCTTTTTTAAATCGTTAGAAATTTCTTTGCTAAAAGGAATGTCGTTTCTTTTTAATATTTCAAGGATGCCAGTCTGACCTCTCCGCTTTTCTATTTCCTTGCTTGTATGTTCTTTCATGTCAAAAATATCGTAGTTTGACTCTACATCTTGAAAGAACAATTTGCAAAAAATCAAAAAACCAGAATAGATAGTATTAATTTCAAGTATCTTTGAGCTTAAAAAATATTCTCCATACGTTTTCGATGATTTCGTAATTAACTCTTCAAATTCAAAATCCTTTCCAAAACCTTCTTTGTCATCATTCAAGCTAAGACCACTCGATAGCCAACACATTTCAAGATTTTCTATGTCGACTTCACTAGTGGCAAGTTTTTCTTTAAATATTTCTATATTGTTTAAATTTAAGTCTGTAAAATTTTTTTGTAATGAAAAGAATACACGTTGATCATAACAATCGATTTTTAAATTTTCTGTTAAAAAATTTGTGTTAAGACTATGTATTTCATTAAATATATATGATGCGTTTTGAATCAGTCCGCTACATACTTTTTCGATCTCCCGAACATTACCTGGCCAATTATAGGCCAACAGGCTAAATAGCATTTTGGGACTAAGAATATGTAAAATTCTTTCATTAAAGAATTTCATATAGTAAAGGATGTCAATTCTTCGCTTATGAATTGCTGGTATGGAAACACTGTCAAACCTGTACCATAAGTCATCCCTAAATTTTGTTTTTTGTACATTTGTTGTTGCGAGTATTTGGCACTCGAGTTTTATTGGCGTGACTGAGCCTAGTTTAGAGAAAATTCTGCTTTCTATTGCCAACAACAATTTTGCTTGCAGATGTTTTGGCATTTCTCCCATTTCTTCTAAAACGATTATTCCGTCCTTTACAGATTCAAAATATCCAATTTTATTTTTATCTGCTCCTGTAAATGCACCCTTAGTGTGTCCAAACAAAAGAGAATCAATTAGTGCCGAGGGTAATGCTGCACAATTTATATATGCGATATTAGGAGTTTTGCCTTTTATGTTTGTATATATAAATGCATAGTAGTCGACAAACATGCTTTTTCCTGTTCCTGTTGGCCCATGTATAAGCAATGGTCGACTGTCATTGTTAATATTGTTGATGCATTGAATTTCAAATCTTTTGATTGTCTCCTCAAGCCCTGGAGGGATGAGCCATGTATTTCTTGGTTTCCAGGGCAATCCATATTCTGTATCTTTGTTTTGAGTGACCATATTATGCTCTTGAAATAGTACTGTTTTGTTCAAAAATCAGGTTTTTTAGATTCATACAATGGATCATGAAATATCAGCAACCATTGGCTCTACCAATACGCATGGTTTAGAAACGGGCCTGTGGGTAAAATCAAATGACTAATGTTCCAGGCAACTGGTAAACAAAAAATGGTGTTTCGGTGCATGTATTCCCAGCACCTAATAACGATACGTTTGATGCGTTCAACGGCATCAATTTTTTCTTTGGTCTGTGAATTTTTCTGGTTCATGCCCATATCCTGCTAGTAGCAAGGAAAATAGGGGTTTGCCAAGTTGGCAAGCATCAAATCGATGAAATTTGAGTGGATTCAGAAAAGGTGATCCGGAATTCACGGGTGTCTGTGAATTTGAGACGGGAAAAATAAGACCAAAATGGCCAGTTTAGTGAAACTGGCTGAAATTTCGACTAATTTTACGATTCCGGTGGGGTCGTGGGAGATTTTTGGTCTTTGTTGGATTCTGATTGGTCCTGGCAGCTAGCACCGCAACGGTATTGTCTTGCTATTTCCATTGAAGGGGCTGTTTTTAGGTGTGGATGTCTCAAAACCGTAGGTTTTGACTTTTGGTTTTACCACTTATGGGGATAAATCAGCTATGATGTCACTGAAAATTACCACAATGAAGAATTGTTCGAAGGTGCAGATTAAAGAAGGGTTCAAAAAATCCCCCAATGGGGCGTCTGATCTGGAATATTCGCCAGATTGTCTTTGTAATACGGTCTATGTCTATCCCTGGATTAGTTGAAGCGCCATTTCTGGCAGGGCGTTGGCCTGAGCCAGCATAGCCGTTGCCGATTGTGTCAGGATCTGGCTTTTCACGAACTCTGTCATTTCCGTAGCCATGTCGGCGTCAGAGATGCGGGATTCAGCGGCCTGAAGGTTTTCTGCCTGAATCTCAAGGTTGGTGATGGTGTTCTCAAGGCGGTTTTGGGTAGCGCCAAGGGATGCTCGAATTTTGTCCTTATAAATAATTGCTTCTGTAATTTTATCCAGTGATTTTTGTGCTGATTCTTGTGTCGATATTTCAACATCATTAATCTGCATTCCTATTGTTGACGCGTCATATATTTTTATATGATATGAGTCGTTTTCTGTGTTTAATTTTCCAAAATGAATATTTATTTCTGTGCTAGCAGATAGTGAATCTCCTATTCCAGTATATAAAGCTCTTATTTCTTCGTCGTTAAGCCCTCTTGCGTATATTCTGACGTCATCAATTTTTCCATTCCAAAAAGATTCGTAGAATCCTCCTGTTCCTATATCCATCCTGCTTGATGAAAAGCTAAGTGTACCAGATACATCTCTTTCTGCAACAAGATTTCCGTCGTAGTAAATTCTTGATGTCGTTCCGTTGTTCGTGCCAACAATGTGGTGCCATTCATTGAATGTGACTAGGTCGCTGGACGTAGCTAGTCTGTCAGGTGGGAAACTTGAAAAAGCATCAAACATGATTGACTGGTATCCTCCAGGCCCAGTAGCATCTCCAACTTCGAGTTGAAATCCGAATGGGCCATTTACAATTTGATCATTATGCCCCTGTGATAATTGTTGTACCCATGCACTAATTGTTATTGCGGAATAATCCATGCTAAAGTTATTTACTTCAATTCCACTGTCAATTCCATTGAATAAATATGCGCTATCTGGATTATTAAATCTATCAGTTGTGAGTGTCGCGTTTACAACATTTGTTGGAAAGCCGTTCGATCCTGAATCGTCAGCATTTCCATTGAATTTTCCCCAAAAATGTAAATTACTGTTGAGATCAACACCGTTGACAAATAAGCTCCCCAGAGTCGGATTTTGTACTAGTGGGTTTGTATTATCGTTTATTGAAAGTAATTTTATTCCATTAAATTCTGTCGACGCTGCAATTCTTTCAATTTCTGCCTTCATTGCCTGAAATTCATCGTTGATGATTGCACGCTGGTCGGCGTTATAGGTTCCTGTCGCGGCTTGGGTAGCCAGTTCCTTCATACGGATCAGCTTTTCGTCGATAACCTGGAGTGCTCCATCCGCCACCTGGATCATCGAAATAGCGTCGTTGGCGTTTCGAATTCCCTGGCCGAGGCTTGCAATATCTGCCCTCATAATTTCACGAACTGCTAATCCGGCGGCATCATCCGCAGCAGTGCCGATTCGCAGCCCTGATGATAGTCTTCGGGTTGAAACCCCGAGGCTCCCATAGTGGGTAGATAAATTCCTGGCTGTGTTGATCGCCATCAAATTATGATTGATTGTCAGTGACATACAGCAAGTTCCATTGATTTTATGCTGATCTGTTTTTATGATGCGTTTTTTTCCTTTGGCTCACAGGAAACCTTTGTGGCCAAGCGGATGCGTCAAAAAACGCACTATAGCTGCTATTTTAGAGCAAAAAGTAAACCATGGTTGCTTAAAAGAAATTTTTACTGGGCATAAGCTATCCAAAAAGGATGGTCTTATGGTCAATCTTCTTGAATTATTTGGGAAAAGAATTCGAGGACTCAGACGCGCGAAGGAGTTGACCCAGGAGCAGCTGGCGGAAATTGCCGGGATATCCCTGCAGAATATGGGAGAGATCGAACGAGGCAAGGGGAATCCGACCTTGGTTACTGTGGAAAAACTTTCCGCCGCCTTGGATGAAGATCTATCCAGCATCTTTGATTTCGGTAGTTCTGTCCTGACGAAAGAAAAAGCCGTTCAAGAATTGGAGGACCTGCTTTCAGGTGCGACCAGAGAACAGGCCCAGGCAATTCTTGTCGTGGCTCAGATTATTCTTCAGGAGAAGTAGTCTGTTCCGGCGGGGTAGACCTAACCATCAGCCCTAGCCGTTCACGGAACCTCGCCGTTAAAACCATGCCTATCTCTGAACAAGCATAGACAAGCCTTTCCTCCCTTCCATCAACAGAACCCATCAACAAAAACAAATCTTCCAAAGAACGCAGACAACCAACCAAATCATCATAGCAAGAAAGCTTATCAAAATTTTGATTGGTCATTTTAATCATCCTCTGGAAGCATAATCGTCATTACTGGTTCTCGATCATCTCCTGGGCCAACATGAGCAATGATTGTTGGTCTGTCATATCCGCCTGATTCATTCAGAAACAAAACTTCGAAATATACTCGGTCAGAATCTTTGCTGTTTTGAGCAGCAAGATATGTCATCCAAAGAAGATCATGAAGACGACCCTCGAAGGATTGCCCCATATTTTTTAATTTTTCTGATGGTTCAAGGTATCTACCTAGGAGTGTTGCAGTAACAGCCGTAGGAAGGCGGAAGCCCCTTTGGGAAGCAAAGGCGGTGATGTCTATTAATACGCCGTCTGCAATTGCTTCATTTCTGCTGTAGCTGCTGATCAGCACCCATTCTTCGTCCATGTTGTCCTCCAATGATAAAAAGTGGTGAGATTTCGGAGAGATAATCTGGCTCATGGGGAAGGGTCACGGTGTCCAAGGGAAAAATCCCAGGACCCTGGAAATCGTACATTCCGAGTCTCCTGAGATTTTGGAGCCTGGGACTGCCCAATCATGGGAAACGGGGGGATCGGCCCAGGAAGGGGCTGTTTTGTCCCAAGGAGGGGGCTGGACGATGGTGCCGAAGTATTCAGACCCTAGTTCTAGGGCATGAATGATTGAAGTTTAAAACCAGAATTTTCATCATCTTCAAATCGATGATTTTATTATGAAGATAATCTGGTCAAGAGCCTGCTTGCCATGTCATCTGTTAATATGTATATTTGATAATGCGTAGTAATTGAAGCTAAAAATTCAAACATGAAGTGATGGAGGTTTGACATGGCTAAGGACACTCAAAAAAAAGAAGACAAAAAAAAGAAAATTGAAGAGATTGGAATAAAATTGCTTAAATTTGCACAGGAGAATTCGTCTGACAAAAAAGAGATCGATGTTTCCAGAGCAAAAAAAGAATTTAAGTGTTTTAGGAATGTCATACTTGAAGCATACGCGTTCGGACCAGTAGAACTCAAAGAGTACAAGATCATTGAAGGCAAGTCGCCTTCGCCATTAAAAGAAGTTGAGCCTCCATGCTTAAGTGGCAAGGGAACGATTACCATTAAGAAGTATTATGTTGACGAGTACAACGAGAAGTACTCAAACAATCAAATTAAACGTGAAAGTCCACTTGATGTAGCTTTCGAGGATGGAAAGATAATTCTTTCAAAAAAGTAGTTGTAGTTAATCAATTTTTAATAGTGCTGGGCTCCTTGTTGCTGTAGGCTGATTACAAATCGGGCTTGGTGGAATTCGTGGAATCCCGTCGAATTATCGAAAAGGTTATTGTCGCGCTGTTTCTAGAGACTCAATTACTGAGCATCTTTTTTTTGAAGGGTTAAATTTGAGATGTCTTTAAAAAATAAATTTATCATTTTTCTGAAAAATAAATTTAGTCCAAGTTCTATTAACAGGATTAAGGATTATTGCAGTTATGTGTTACGTGCTTTGTGGTTCGCTATGTATCCATATGCACGCTTTGTGTGCACACCATTAAATCTGCTCAAGAACAAAAGAAAAGATGAAAGAAGATTAGAAATTGGTCCGGGGCCAAGGCGTATTCCTGGATTTGAGACAATCAATGTTGTCTGGGGGAGAGACGTTGACTATATCGGCGATGCTTCAAAAAAGTTGCCATTTGCATCTGGAACGTTCGATCTTATTTATGCTAGCCATGTTCTCGAGCATATTCCATGGTATCAATTGCCGTCTGTTATTAAGGAGTGGGTGCGTATCTTAAAGTCGGGTGGATCTATTGAAATATGGATTCCGAATGGACTTCTAATTGCGCAAACATTTGTCAACGCAGAGCTTGGGATTAAAAATGAAATTGATAACGATGGGTGGTTTAAGTTTAACGAAGGGCGTGATCCATGCGTCTGGGCAAATGGTCGTATATTTTCATATGGGGATGGTACTGGTCGAAAAAATGATCCCAATTGGCACATGGCTGTTTTCTCGCCACGCTACTTGCGATCATTACTCACGGACTCAGGTCTGATTAATATTGACGAACTGAACAGTTCTGAGGTGCGGGGATACGATCACGGTTGGATAAATCTTGGCATGAGGGGATATAAGCCGTGAACTATCGGTCTGTCGCAGATTTATCGCATACCATACGCGAAAACCTGTACAAATTACCTTGTGATATTGATTTGGTTGTTGGCGTGCCTCGAAGCGGGATGCTGGCTGCGAACATGATTGCGCTTTCTCGTAATCTCAAACTAACCGATCTTGCAGGCTATCTGTCAGATAGCCCTTTAAAAATATTCGGGCGTACCCGTGAATGCCTGTTCGCCGAAGTTTTAAAACCAAGTGATGCCAAACATGTTTTAATTGTTGATGATAGTATCTGGTCCGGTGGTTCGCTGGAGAGAGTTCAGGCTCTGATTGCAGAACTCGGAAGGCCGCACGATCTCACCTATTGCGTTGTATATTCGACAAAACAATCCACTCACAAACCAGATATTTTTTTTGAAGTTGTGGAATTGCCAAGATTGTTTGAGTGGAATGTGATGCATAGACAGTTTTTGGAAAAGTGTTGCCTTGACATTGACGGCGTGCTCTGTTTGGACCCAACCGATTCTGAGAACGACGACGGACCGGCCTATATTCAATTTATTCACAATGTTCCTCCATTGGTTGTTCCTAGTTATCGTGTTGGACACCTTGTTACGAGTAGGCTGGAGAAATACCGCCTCGATACTGAACAGTGGCTTAAAAAGCATGGCTTTGAATATGGGCAGCTACATATGTTAAATTTGCCAGATGCCAAAACTAGGCGCAGATTGGGTTGCCATGCATCTTTTAAAGCCGAGATTTTTCTTAACCTTAAAGAAACCGAACTCTTTATCGAGAGTGAAGTCAGCCAAGCTGTAGAAATTGCTAATATGGCCGGCAAGCCTGTTCTTTGCTTTAGCACACAAAAAGTATATTACCCTTGTGCTTCCTATGCTTTAGTCGAGAATAAGGTACATACATTCGCAAGAAGAGTTTGCAATAAACTCATAAGAATCGCAAAGCGAGTGTCTCGGTTATGACCGAAGATAAAATAACGACTCGGCATGGCGTCACTTGGGTTGGGGTTTCACAGGTTGGGAAGGTGTTGATGCAGCTTGTGAGTATATTCACCTTGGCGCGGATCTTGCCGACCGAAGACTTTGGATTAATGGCCTTGGCGGCAACTGTTACCGCATTTGCTGGACTGATGCGAGATATGGGTACCGGAGCAGCCATTATACAGAAGCAGGATTTAAGTTTCGATTTGATAAATGCTGTTTTCTTATTCAACGTGCTGCTCGGTATTATAACTACAGTAATTTTGATAGCGGTTTCATCGTTGGTGTCAATTTTTTTTAAAGAGCCACGCTTGATTGATATTTTATTTGTTTTAGCACCTGTTTTTACAATCACATCACTTGGCACGGTCCACCAATCACTGCTTGAACGTGATTCACTATTCAAACATATTGCTAAAATTGAACTGACTTCTGGATTATGTGGACTAATTTTTGCAATAGTTGTAGCATGGCAAGGCGGTGGAGTATATGCGCTGGTAGTTCAAAGTATCGTGACAGCATCTGTAAGTACCATATTTCTGTGGATTGTCTCAGATTGGCGGCCAGTTTTTAAATTTAAATTTATGGCTTTGAAAGAGATATTTGGATTCAGCTGTAATATATTCTTGTTTAATTTTGTGAACTATTTTCATCGAAACTCAGACTCAATGCTGATTGGAAAATTTTTAGGCGTGGTAGATTTGGGTTTTTATAATGTTGCCTACCGTATTTTGCTTTTTCCTGTGCAGAATATTACATTTGTTATCAATCGCGCCATGTTTCCTGCTTATAGTCGTAAACAGAACAGTCGCTCATTAATTGAAAAACATTATATGGAAACACTTGAAACTATAGCCTTCATTACTGCACCGCTGATGGCCTTAATTTGGGCACTACGTGAACCGCTTGTCAGTGTTTTTCTCGGTGATCGCTGGTTACCTGCTGCGGATGTAATTGCTTGGTTAGCGCCTGTTGGATTCTTTCAGTCAATGGTTAGCACAAGCGGTTCTGTTTTGAATTCAATAGGGCGATCAGACGTATTACGCAATCTCGGGTTGATTGGAGTGCCGTTTCTGACAGCATCTTTTGTTGTTGGTTTGCCGTGGGGCATAGAAGGAGTCGCGGCAGCTTATTGTATTGCAAGTTTTTTTTGGATTTATCCTGTTATTAAAACCGTTCTTAAGTTGCTATGTGGTTCGTTTTTGGAGTTTGTCTTTGTCATTTTTAAGCCAACATTTTTGTCTATTTTTGTAGCATTGTTTGTTTGTTATTTTATAAGAAATATAATGACGAAAAATGATTTACATTTAGCGCATCTCTTTGCTGGAATATTTATAGGACTAGTCTCGTATTTGATATTATCATTATTTTTTATGCGAAAAACAGTAATTAGAATTTTTTTTACATTTCAAAAAAATTGTAATGAAGTTTTTTCATCTGTGAATAAATATATTTGTAAAATTTTGGTAAACTTGATATAGAAATATTATATCGTCAATTGGCAAGTAGTGAATTTTCCAACATAGAATATATAAAAAAGTGAATATTAAAGAGTTTTTGTTATAATTTTGGCAAGCTACACCAGTCTCAAGTCAGGTGGCAAGGTTTAGTCGATTAAAAAAAACAGGTTCCTGAGAGTATTATAGATGTACACGCATGCGACGGAGGGTGCTGTGAAGATAGAAATACAGTTTCAACATAAGTATGTGCAAGATTCTCTAGCGTAGATGGCGATGGCATATTTAATAGGTAGTTACACGATGAATGCAATTATGGGTAATTTATGAAGGTGTTGCATATTGTTGCTGGAGAGTTGAGTGGCGGCGCTGCAAGAGGTGCATACTGGTTGCATTGTGGATTGCGAGAAATCGGTATTGAGTCAAAAATACTTACTAATAGCCGCACAACTTTGGGCGATAATGGTGTTGTTTCTGTAACAAAAAGCAAAAAAGATAAAGCTTTTAATTTTTTTCGTTCTCATTTTGACCACATGCTTGCCGCTTTTTATGCAAAAAGGGAAAAGTTTATATTTAGCAGTGGTATAATTGGATATGATTTTACCAAAAATAGAGAATATGAAGAGGCGGATATTGTGCATCTTCATTGGATTAATGCTGGTTTTATAGATATGCAGCATTTGAAAAAAGTGAATAAGCCTATGGTATGGACTATGCGAGATATGTGGCCGATGACAGGCGGGTGTCACTACGCAATGGGTTGTGAAAACTATAAGATAGGCTGTGGGAACTGTAAGCAACTAAGAAGTGAATCAGGCTTAGACCTTTCGCGCTTTATTCTGTGGAGGAAGAAAAAATTCTTGCCTAAGTCAATAAAAATAGTTGGCATTAGTAATTGGTTGACTGAACAGGCGAAAGCAAGTGATCTTTTTAAATCTTACGACATCAGAACTATTCACAATAACGTGAGCTCGAATGCTTTATATCCAATTGATAAAATAATAGCCAAAAGTATCTTAGGGATTAAAACAGATAAGAAAGTGATCTTGGCAGGAGCAACAGATTTGAATTCGTTTTACAAAGGGTTCAGTAAATATATTGAGGCGCTTAAGTATCTTGATAAAAATCAATATTACCTCTGTTTTTTTGGAAGAGTAGATAACTCTGTCGTTCAAAGTTTGGGTTTTGAATATACTAGCTTCGGTTTTATGTATGATAATGTGTCTTTGATGTTGATATACTCATCTGCTGATGTATTTGTGGCACCAAGTTTGATGGAAGCGTTTGGAAAAACATTGGCTGAGTCTATGGCATGCGGCACTC